>NZ_LMRP01000001.1:0-211 GCF_001426185.1 Rhodococcus sp. Leaf247
CCGAAGGGCCTTACCGTTCGACTTGCATGTGTTAAGCACGCCGCCAGCGTTCGTCCTGAGCCAGGATCAAACTCTCCGTTGAAGACTCTTATCAACCCCACCCTAGAAAGGCGAAGTCAATGAAAACTAGAGAGCCAAATCCAGCAATAAAACTCACGCCAGCAATAACTCCATTGCTGACAAAAAAGAACCGGTCCCTCCCCGACGGGAA
>NZ_LMRP01000001.1:241-2025241 GCF_001426185.1 Rhodococcus sp. Leaf247
GGAAGTCAATGAAAACTAGAGAGCCAAATCCAGCAATAAAACTCACGCCAGCAATAACTCCATTGCTGACAAAAAAGAACCGGTCCCTCCCCGACGGGAAGAAGGAGAAGAACCAGCAAACCAAAACAAAATATTGGCACTGACATTCATCGACACACTGTTGAGTTCTCAAAGAACACGCACACACCACCACCACCCACACACAGCGGGARGATCCGGGGCAACCGTTCCAGCCTAACCNGACATTCATCGACACACTGTTGAGTTCTCAAAGAACACGCACACACCACCACCACCCACACACAGCGGGAGGATCCGGGGCAACCGTTCCAGCCTAACCGCGTCCGATCGCCTTGGTCAAGGACCGCGATCGGAGTACGAAGTAGGCAGTCATTCGCGTCTCGGGCTTACCATAACTCCAGGCCTTGCGGGCCTGGCTGGTGTCCGTGTCGCTCTGACTTGAAGAAAGTTACGCGACGGATAACAGTGCGTCAAATCCGCAGGTCATCCTTGCGTCGGGGTCACGAACGAGCAGGTCGGACGCATCACGGGCGCCGGCGCCCGGTCAGTCGGATCCCGGACGGCCATGTGACGCCGAACACCGGGACCCATCCGTTCAGGACAGACGCCGCACTCCTGCCATGTTCTTCTTGCCGCGTCGCACCACCAGCCACTCGCCGTGGAGAAAGTCGTCTGCGCCGGCAACCCAGTCCTCAGTGCCGATCTTCTGGTTGTTGACCGACACCCCGCCTTCCTTGACCACGCGTCGCGCAGCCCCCTTGCTGTCGCACAACTTGGTCTCGACGAGGAGGTCGACAATCGTCGGGGTCTCCCCAGCGCCGATCTCCGCGACATCGGTTTCCGACAACGCGGCAGCGAGAGTGGCAGCGTCGAGATCACGGAGCTCGCCTCGGCCGAACAACGCAGAACTGGCGAGCTCGACCGCGGTCGTGTTGGCCTCACCGTGGACGAGGGTCGTCATCTCCGCAGCGAGGCGCCGCTGGGCGAGTCGTGCCTGCGGCTTCTCGGCAGTGGCGGTCTCCAGTTCCGCGAGTTCGTCACGGTCGAGGAACGTGAACCACCGCAGGTACTTGACGACGTCGGCGTCCGCGGTATTCACGAAGTACTGGTACCAGGCGTACGGCGATGTCATCTCCGGATCCAGCCACAGGCTTCCGCCACCCGTGGACTTCCCGAACTTGGTCCCGTCGGCGGCGGTCACCAGCGGAACGGTCAATCCATGCACCGCATCACCGTCCATCCGACGGGTCAGATCGATGCCGGCGACGATGTTTCCCCACTGGTCCGACCCACCCACCTGCAGTGAGCATCCGTGCTCCCGGTGCAGATGCAGGTAGTCCTGCGCCTGGAGCAGCATGTAGCTGAACTCCGTGTAGGACATGCCGTCCGACTCGAGTCGCTTCTTCACGGTGTCCCGCGCCAGCATCACGTTGACCGAGAAGTGCTTCCCGATGTCGCGAAGGAAGTCGATGGCCGACAGCGGAGCCGTCCAGTCCAGGTTGTTGACGATGACGGCGCCCGCAGGCCCTTCGAAGTCGACGAACCGGGACAACTGACCCTTGATGCGGTCAGCCCACTCGGCGACCGTGTCGGTCGAGTTCATGACACGTTCCCCGACATCCCGAGGATCACCGATCAATCCGGTCGCTCCACCTGCGAGAACGACGGGTCGGTGGCCTGCACGTTGGAAGCGGGACAAGACCAGCAACGGCACCAGGTGGCCTGCATGCAGACTCGGGCCGGTCGGATCGAATCCCGCGTACAGCGTGATCGGGCCGTCATCGGTCGTCGCGGTCGACAACGCGTCGATGTCGGTCGACTGGGCGATCAGCCCACGCCAGGTCAGGTCCTCGATGATGCTCACCGGACGATCTTCCCGTATCCGCGCTGTCACGTGGACGGCGGCCTCGGTGTCTCGGCCCCCGGAGACTGTGCGCGTGGACTCCGCCTATACGCCGACACGGAGGGTGAATCCGGGAGCCAGAAGCGCCACGGTCTGTCGGCCGCTGTCGACACCCCGACTCGTGGGCCGGACCGGACGTCGGTCGTCACGACGTCGGGTGCGGTGAAGGTGACCTCGGACCCTGCACGGGCGACACGGCACGCATTGTCACCGAGGGAGAGCGCGAGAGTACTGCCGACGTTGCCGGGACCGCGAGCCATACCGGGGATCGGCGCAGCGGGACGGCGACCACGCGCAACAGAAAGACCGTCGATGACCTCACCTGCACGGATGAGGACAGCTCCCGCTGTTCCCTCGGGCCCGCAGACGATGTTGGCGCAGAGATGCATGCCGTAGCTGAGATAGACGTACAACCGCCCGGCCGGCCCGAACATCACAGCGTTCCGGGGCGTCGGCCCGCGGAAAGAGTGTGCGGCCGGGTCCGGCCAGGGGCCGTCGGGGTCACCGCCGTACGCCTCGACCTCGACGACTCGGATCGTGACGCCGCGTGACGTCATCACCCCACCCAGAAGCAGACGCGCAGCCGACACCGGGTCGGCCGATGCGAGTGCACTCTCGAGTGAGCTCTCCATCGCCCGTCTCCGACCGACGGTCAGTCGGCGACGGCTGCCGGTTCGACGGCCCTGGCGACGATATCGGCGTGTTCTGCCTCGTCGGCGTCCCGCGCGTCGTCGATCAGCAACACGGGAATTCCGTTCTCGATCGGGTAGACGCGCCGCAGACGCGGGTTGTAGAGCAGTTCGTCCTGGATGAGCAACAGCGGGCCCTTGTCCTGCGGGCAGGCAAGGATGCTGTGAAGGCGAGCATCGACGCTCAACGGGACTCCTCGAATCGGGGTCGGTCGAATCGACCTGACGGATGCCTGCGACCTTACTGCGGAACCGAGAACCGCTCCGCCGCCACTGCCTTGGTGAGCCGCTTGTACTCCCCCGACGACGACGCGAGATACCACGTCTTCACACCCGGCGCCGGAAGACCTGCACTGCGCAGCGCAACGTCGAGAGGACGGAACGCCCGACTGAGCGCGATGTCCTTTACCACGTGCACCAGGTCGGGCCGTTCTGCCGGATCGAGGGCCAACAGCGCCTCCGAAACGGTTGCCGCCGTGAGGTTCTCGCCGGAGCGCACGGTCACAGCACAGATCGACCACTGCGACCCGTGGTCGCCGATTCCGTAGGCGACAGCGAGATCGACCGCGGACGCATCACCCATGGCGTCGACGATCGGTTGCGGGTAGATCGGACCGCGCGCGGTCGCGACGATGGACCGCTTGTGTCCCAGCAGCCAGTAGTCCCCGCCCTCGTCGCGTCGGAACAGCAGTTCGGTGGGGGTCCACACGTCGCCGGCGCTGAAGACACCTCGCATGAAGGCACCACTGGCGTCGTCCAGGCCGGGGCGCCCGAGAAGCAGCCCCGGCTCCCCCGGTTCGCTCTGTCGCACGAAGCCACGATCGTCCACCAGGTACCGGCCGGAGACCGGGTCGTAGGCAGCGAGCGCGACGCGAGCACTTCCCGGAAGGGGTCGACCCTTGGCGCCGACCTTGGTCCCCGCGACGTTCGCCAGCACGACGTCACCCTCGGTCGAGGCATAGAACTCGAGCACGCGGGCGGGCGCGAGCCGCTCCAGGCTCCGTCGCCACAGGTTGGTCGGCATGCCCGAACCGATCAGCAGGCGGATCGCGTGCTGTCCCCGGTGGGGCAATCCCGGGTAGTCGAGCAGTTCTCGCATCATCGTCCAGGTGTAGGAGACGACGGTGACGCCGTAGCGCTGGATCTCGTCGGCGAAGCGCTCGGGTTCGAGTCCGCGGGACAACGCGATGCGCGAGCCTCCCACCAGCGCACCACCGACGGCGACCAGTAGCCCGGCCGAATGGTGCAAAGGCGCGAGGCAGTACACGGTGTCGCTACGCGACAGACCCGCGGAACCCGCGGTTCCGAAAGCCGACAATGCCCATCGGTAGTTGGTGATGAACTTGGCGTCGAGTGCATCCTCGGTGCCGCTGAACAGGACGAACGCCAGCTCACGTGCGCGACCGGGGTTGGGTACGTACCACCCTGGCAGTTCCACTGTCGACGGGTCGATCTGCTCGAGGTCGACCACAGCGTCCTCGTCGTCGATGTCGAGAGAACGGGATTCCCCGCCGCCGAGCACGAGGACATCGAGTCCGTAGGCAGCCGAGCCGGCCAGGTTGTCCGGATCGACGATCAGCAGGCTGACGCGGCCCAGCTTGATCGCCGCGGACAGATCCCCGGAGGGTTGCAACATGACGGCGACCGCGCCGATGCGTGACAACGCCGCCACCGCCGCGAGAGCGCTGGGGCGGGTCTCCATCAGCACACCGACGTGCATCGCGGGGCGCACCCCGTTGACGATCAGGCCGCGGACGACATTGTCGATGCGCTGGTCCACGGCGGAGTAGGAGTACACGCGATCGTCGAAGACGAAGCATTCGCCCTGACTCGCCCGACGTGCTTGTTCAGCGAGCAGACGACCGAGCGACACCTGTGAATGTGGTTGCAGCTGACCGAGTCTCGCGAGTCGGGGCAACGTGCGCGCCGCCTCGGACGAGATCTCCCGAGATCCACGGACAGCACCGGCGGCCGCCGAGGCGAACCCTCGGCCGAGCCCCAGACCGACCTCCGCGATGGTGGCGGCCGTGTGGACCAGTCGGTTCGCCACCGACACACCGCTTTCCGACGCAGGATGCTCGTCGTACGCCATCTCCTGCGCTTCGATCGGACGCGGCCCCAGTCCCTCGCGCCAGCGGATCCAGGCCGATGTCGTCGGCCACGTCTGCGTTGCCGCAGTGCTTCCGACCACCAGACCGAAGTGGCCCGCACGAAGACCGGCCTCGTACACCTCTGCACGCGGTGCGGCCTTGCGGATACCGCGGACGGCGAGCGGCTGACCGATGTCGTCGACCTCGCCCACGAACGCGAGAATCGGCATCGTCAGCTCGGCCAGCGACACGACCTTGCCGCGGATGGAGAATCCACCGGTCATCATGCGGTTGTGCACGACGAACTGGGTCAGAAGCTCGGCGACCGCGGGACCCGACCACGCCACCCAGCCGTCCATCGCCAGGAACCGACGCTGCGATTCACGCGGCAGCAGGGCATCCCGGTCGTGCAGTTGCAGAAGAAAGTCGATACGCGACTTGACCGTCTTCGCCGGGTCCAGGAGTTGGAAGCCCGTGCGCGCCATCCAGTCCGTCACGTCCAGACGGGTGAAGACGTGCTCCGCCAGGAACTCGGCTCCCTTCGTCGCGACGTTGGCCGGGATGCCGAGTGGCAGAGCCGCCAGTGTGTCGACGGGACTTCCGAACGTGATGATGCTGGCGATGTTGCGGCTCGATCGGTAGGCAGCCGCCTGGTAGCAGAACATCCCGCCCTGCGAGTAGCCACCGAGGTGCACGTCGCGACCCGTACGGTCGGCGACGATGTCGATGATCTCGCTGATGGCGACGATGTGGTCCGCGAGCGTGCGGTTCCACCCACCCTCTTCGGTGGCCGGAGAACCGAAGTCGACGACCCACGGATCGAGGCCGGCCTCGTGCATGATGCCGACGCCGCCCTGATCGCGGGTCACGTCGTACACGTCGGCGGACATCATCATCGGCGGTACCAGAACGACGGGTGGTCCCGTCTGGTCCGACTCCGGGAAGTAGCGCCGCAGCCGGTACATGCGGTCCCGCGCCACCACGGTGAATTCCGACGGCACGGCGTCGGTCTCGAGCCCCCCGAGTCGGATGACCTCGAGACCGTTCTGCGCCGTCGCGACGACACGTCGCAACGATGTCGCGACCGACCCGGTATCGATACCCAGCAACTGAACTCCTCGACGCGTTCCTGCTCGACCCTCGTGTCCCCCGACGAACTAGGTCGATACGGGCTTAGCGTCTCATACCCGTCCGACGCCGAGAACGGCTCGTCCGGGTACCGCGCGTCAGGCGGTCGTCCAGGTCCTCAGTTGTGCCGTGAGGCCGACGACGACCGAGATCTGTTCGGCCACTCGAACCGGTGCGGTGCCGCCCCTGCTGTCGCGAGATCCGATGGATCCGTCGACGGTCAGGACGGCGCGCACATCCGGGGTCAGCGCGGAATCGATCTCCGCGAACTCCTCGTCCGTCAGCTCGTCGAGTCCGACGCCACGAGCCTCGGCGCGGCGAACGCAGTCCCCCGCAACCTCGTGCGCGTGGCGGAACGGAACCCCCTGGCGCACCAGCCACTCGGCGATGTCCGTCGCCAACGTGAAACCGGCCGGGGCGAGCTGACGGAGCCGATCGGTGTCGAACGTCAGTGTCGAGACCAGGCCGGTGAGGGCCGGAAGGAGCATCTCGAGCTGGAGGACCGAGTCGAACACCGGCTCCTTGTCCTCCTGCAGATCCCGGTTGTACGCCAACGGCTGCGCCTTCAGCGTCGCCAACAACCCGGTGAGATTGCCGATCAGACGACCCGTCTTGCCGCGCGTGAGTTCGGCGACGTCCGGGTTCTTCTTCTGCGGCATGATCGAACTGCCGGTCGACCACGCGTCGGCAAGCGTCACGTATCCGTATTCGGGCGTACTCCACGACACGATCTCTTCCGCCAGTCGGGAGAGGTCGACCGCCGTCATCGCCAGGACGAACGCGGCTTCGGCGGCGAAGTCGCGGGAACTGGTCGCATCGATCGAGTTCTCCGCCGACCCGTTGAATCCGAGCTCGGCCGCGATCTTCTCCGGATCCAGGCCCAGAGACGACCCGGCCAGAGCCCCGGACCCGTACGGCGACACGGCCGCACGACCGTCGAAGTCACGGAACCGCTCGACGTCGCGCAGCAGCGGGTGGGTGTGTGCCAGCAGGTGATGCGCGAGCAGGACCGGCTGCGCCGCCTGGGAGTGGGTCTTCCCCGGCATCGCGGCATCCGGATGTGCGACGGCCTGCTCGGTGAGTGCGCCCACGACATCGAGAACACCGGCCGACACACGACGGACGGCATCGCGGAGCCACATGCGGAAGAGGGTCGCCACCTGGTCGTTGCGGGATCGACCCGCACGCAACCGGCCACCCAGCTCAGGTCCTACCTGCTCGATCAGTCCACGCTCGAGGGCACCGTGCACGTCCTCGTCGGACTCGGCCGGCCCGAACGCGCCGGACTCGACGTCGGCGGCGAGCCGATCGAGTCCGGCGAGCATGGCCTCGAGATCCGGGGCAGTGAGCAGTCCGGCCGAGTTCAGCACGCGAGCATGAGCTTTCGACGCCCTGATGTCGTACGGCGCCAGTACCCAGTCGAAGTGTGTCGACTTGCTCAGTGTCGCCATCGCCTCGGCCGGACCCGACGCGAAACGGCCACCCCAGAGAGCGCCGGCGTTGGTGCCGTGAGCGGGTGAGGTCACAGGTCCGACTGACCCTGCGCAGCGACGGCCCCGCGATCACGACTCGCTGCGATCTTCGCGGACAGACCGTGCAACTGCACGAAGCCCTTCGCCGACGACTGGTCGAACGTGTCACCGGCGTCGTAGGTGGCCAGGTTGAAGTCGTACAGCGACTCGCCACTGCGGCGGCCGTTGACGACGATCGTTCCTGCGTGCAGCACCAAGCGGATCTCACCGGTGACGTGCTCCTGCGTGTGCTGGACGAACGTGTCGAGCGCACCCTTCAGCGGTGAGAACCACAGGCCGTCGTACACCTGCTCGGCCCACTTCTGGTCGGTGTGGCGCTTGTACCGACCCAGCTCACGCTCGATGGTGACGTGCTCGAGTTCCTCGTGCGCACGGATGAGGACCATGGCGCCCGGAGCTTCGTACACCTCACGGCTCTTGATTCCCACCAAGCGGTCCTCGACCACGTCGAGTCGGCCGACGCCCTGCTTGCCGGCGCGCGTGTTCAGTTCCTGGATGGCCTCGAGCACCGAGACCGGACGTCCGTCGATCGCGACGGGACGCCCCTTGTCGAAGGTGAGTACCAGTTCGTCGGGTGCGTTGAAGTTGGCCGTGGGGTCCTCGGTGTAATCGTAGACGTCCTTGGTCGGCGCGTTCCACAGGTCCTCGAGGAAGCCGGTCTCGACGGCGCGTCCCCACACGTTCTGGTCGATGGAGAACGGCGACTTCTTGGTGACGTTGATCGGGATCGCGTTCTCCTCGGCGAAGGCGATGGCCTTCTCGCGCGTCCAGGCGTAGTCGCGCACGGGCGCCAGCACCTCGAGCTCGGGCGCGAGGGTGTTGAAGCCGACCTCGAACCGGACCTGGTCGTTGCCCTTGCCGGTGCAGCCGTGAGCGACGACCGTGCCGCCGTGCGAGCGGGCGTTCTCCACCAGGTGCTTGACGATCAACGGACGGGAGATCGCGGAGACCAACGGGTACCGGTCCATGTAGAGCGCGTTGGACTGGATGGTCGGGAGGCAGTACTCGTCGGCGAACTCGTCGCGCGCGTCGACGACGACGGCCTCGACGGCGCCGCAGTCGAGGGCGCGCTGACGGATGACCTCCATGTCCTCACCACCCTGACCGAGATCGATCGCGACGGCGACAACCTCCTTGCCGGTCTCGCGGCCGATCCAGCTGATGGCGACAGAGGTGTCGAGACCACCGGAGTAGGCGAGGATGACGCGTTCGGCCATGAGGTATGTGCTCCTTCGTTGTGTTCGATATATGAGCGTGCTGGATGTGGTCAGCGTGCAAGGTGTTCGATGCGGTCCGCGATGTCGCGTCCCGACATCGGTTCGCGTGCGATCACGAAGATGGTGTCATCTCCCGCGACCGTTCCCACAATCTCGGGCAGGGACGCACGATCGAGTGCGCTCGCGAGATAATGCGCCGCGCCGGGCGGCGTGCGGAGAACGGCCATGTTGGTGCTCGCATCCGTGGAGACGAGCAACTCCCCGAGAAGTCGGGACAGTCGGTCGGTGCCCCCGGACACGCCTCGGACCGGGCTCCCGTCCTCGGGGACCACGTAGACGCCCGCTCCCCCGTCCGCGGCACGGAGCTTGACGGCTCCGAGCTCGTCGAGGTCGCGGGACAGCGTCGCCTGGGTGGCGTCGATGCCCTCCGCGGCGAGGAGAGTCTGCAACTCGGGCTGGGACCGGACCTGGTGCGTCGACAACAGCACGACGATGCGGGCCTGACGCCCCGCGCGTGTGGAGGAGGTCACCGGGCCCGCAGGCTCGGATCGCACCGATCCGGCGTCGTCGACGATCACGGCGTCCGACGACCCGCACGCTCGAGAAGCCAGACCAGGACCGCTTTCTGGGCATGGAGTCGGTTCTCGGCTTCGTCCCAGACGACACTGCGGGGTCCGTCGATGACCGTGTCGCTGATCTCCTCGCCGCGGTGCGCGGGAAGGCAGTGCAACACCAGCGCCTCCGAGTCGGCGTGGTCCACCAGCGCCTCGTTCACCTGGAACGGCCGCAGCGGGCCGACGCGATCGAGGCCGTCGTTCTCCTGGCCCATCGACGTCCAGGTGTCGGTCACCAGAACGTCGGCTCCGGTTGCGGCGGCGACGGGATCGGTGGTGACGGTGACGTTCGCACCGGTCTGTTCACCGCGAGCGCGGGTCGCCGCGAGAACCGCGGCATCGGGAACGAACCCTTCCGGCGCCGCGATCGTGACGTCGATTCCGGCCGTCACGCCGCCGAGCATCAACGAATGCGCCATGTTGTTGGCGCCGTCGCCGAAGTAGGACAGGCGAAGACCCTTCAGCGACCCCTTCCGCTCGGCGAGCGTCTGCAGATCCGCGAGGATCTGACACGGATGGAAGTCGTCCGACAGCGCATTGACGATCGGCACACTGGCACCGGACGCCATCTGCTCGAGCCGCTTCTGTCCGAACGTGCGCCACACGACGGCGTCGACGTACCGCGAGAGCACCCGGCCGGTGTCCTGCAGAGTCTCCTCACGGCCGAGTTGTGTACTGCGGCCGTCGACGACGACGGCGTGTCCACCGAGCTGGGCGATACCCATCTCGAACGAGAAACGCGTTCGCGTCGAGTTCTTCTCGAAGATGACTCCGACGCCTCGGGGACCCTCGAGTGGTCGCATCGAGAACGGGGATTTCTTGAGTTCTGCTGCGAGAGCGAGGATCTCGGACTGCTCGTCCGGTGTCAGATCGTCGTCTCGCAGGAAGTGCCGCAGTGTCATGACGTTGCCTCCGTGCTGGTGGCCTGTTCCGCGGCGGTGCGAGATACGCGGTCGAGGACGGCAGGTAGTGCCTGGACGAGGGCCGATGCCTGCTCGTCGGTGATGATCAGGGGCGGGGCCAACCGGATGACGTTCGCTTGCGCGGCATTGACCAGAAAGCCCGCGTGCCGGGCCTCGGTCTCCACGTACGCCGCCACCGGTTCGGTCAGCACGATGCCGAGCAACAGTCCGGCTCCCCGGACATGGTCGACGAGGGGATGCCCGAGGGCCTCGATGTCGTTGCGCAGGTTCTTGCCCAGTCGGTCGGCCCGACTGAGCAGATCGTCCGAGGCGATGGTGCGCAGCACGGCCAACGCCGCGGCGGAGCAAACCGGATTGCCGCCGAACGTGGTGCCGTGCTTGCCGGGGGTCAGCATGCTTGCGGCGCGGCCGATTCCGATACAGGCACCGATCGGCAGGCCACCACCGAGACCCTTCGCCAACGTGATCACGTCGGGCACGATGCCGAAACGCTGATGGGCGTAGAACCATCCGGTGCGGCCGATGCCGGTCTGGACCTCGTCCAGGATCAGCAAGGCGCCGTGTCGCGCCGTGATCTCCCGCGCCGCCGTCAGATATCCCTCCGGAGGAACGACGACACCTCCCTCGCCCATGATCGGCTCGAGGAACACCGCGGCGGTGTTCTCGTCGACGGCAGCCTCCAGCGCAGCGACATCGCCGTAGGGGACATGGGACACGCCGCCGGGCATCGGTTCGAACGGTGCACGCTTGTCGGGTTGACCCGTCAGCGCCAGGGCGCCCATCGTCCTACCGTGGAACGCGTTCTCCGCGGCGATGATGTTCGGGCGTCCGGTGAGCCTCGCGATCTTGAACGCTGCCTCGTTGGCCTCGGTTCCGGAGTTGCACAGGAACACTCGCGCGTCACCACCGGCCGCATGACCGAGGTGCTCGAGCAGGTGCTCGGCCAGTTCGATCGACGGCGGGGCCGCGTACAGATTCGACGTGTGGCCCAGGGTCGACAACTGGGCGCTCACCGCGTCGATGATCGCCGGATGCGCGTGACCCAGGATGTTGACGGCGATACCGGCCAGGAAGTCGATGTACTCCTTGCCGTCCGCGTCGGTCACCACCGCGCCCGCGCCGCCGACAAGGGCGACACGGGGCACGCCGTAGTTGTTCATCAACGCATTCGAGAAGCGTTGCTGCAGCATCTCCGTGCTCGTCATGCTCGTCCTCTCGTCGCCAGTTCGTGTTCGCCCTCGTGGACCATGGTTCCGATGCCCTCGCCGGTGAAGAGTTCGAGGAGCACGGAGTGTTCGAGTCGGCCGTCGATCACGTGGGCGCTCGGAACGCCACCACGTACGGCGCGTAGGCACGCTTCCATCTTCGGCACCATTCCGGCGTCGAGCGAGGGCAGCAGCTCGTCGAGCAGGTCGGCTTCGATCTCGGACACGAGGGAACCGCGGTCCGGCCAGTTCGTGTACAGGCCTTCGACATCGGTGAGCATGACCAACTTCTGCGCGCCGAGTGCCTCGGCCAACGCCGCGGCTGCGGTGTCGGCATTGATGTTGTGCACGACACCGTCGGCGTCGGGCGCGATGGTCGAGACCACCGGAATGCGTCCGGCGGCGATCAGGTCGAGCACCGCACCGGGGTTCACACTGGTCACGTCACCCACCAGTCCGATGTCGGTGGCGACACCGTCGACCATCACCGAGCGCCGGGTGGCGGTGAACAGGTGCGCGTCCTCGCCCGAGATACCGACCGCCAACGGGCCGTGCGCGTTGATCAACCCGACGAGCTCGCGGCCCACCTGCCCGAACAGCACCATGCGGACGATGTCCATGACCTCGGGCGTCGTCACACGGAATCCGCCGCGGAACTCCCCCACGAGTCCCAGACGGGACAGCATGGCAGTGATCTGCGGCCCGCCTCCGTGTACGACGACGGGGTGGATGCCTACTGTGCGCAGAAATGCCATGTCGGCGGCGAAGGCGGCCTTGAGCCGGTCGTCGACCATCGCGTTGCCGCCGTACTTGACCACGACCACCTTGCCGGTCCACTGCTGCAACCAGGGCAAGGCACCCGCGAGAATTCGGGCGGTCTCGTGCGGATCGCCGACCGTGTCGTCCGAGCGTGTCATGACGAGTACGCCGAGTTCTCTTCGACGTAGGCGTGCGAGAGATCGGTCGTTCGAATGGATGCGGTTGCGGACCCCACACCGAGATCGACGTCGACCGTGATGTCGACGGCCGACAGATCGACGTCGCGAGCACCCGGCGCGCCCATACCGTCGACGCACACGGGACTGCCGTTGAACGAGACGACGATCCGGTCCGGGTCGAGAGCAACCGGTGCGATACCCACCGCGGCGAGTACGCGTCCCCAGTTGGGGTCGGAGCCGAAGAGAGCCGTCTTGACCAGAGAATCTCGCGCGATGGTCCGGGCAGCGACCAGAGCGTCGTGCTCGGACTCCGCTCCCCCCACCGTGATGCGGATACGTTTGGTGACGCCCTCGGCATCGGCCATCAACTGGTCGGCCAGGTCGTCGCACACGGCCAGCACGGCAGCGTCCAACTCCTCCTGCGTCGCCTCGACACCGCTGGCACCGGACGCCAGCAACAGCACCGTGTCGTTCGTCGACGTCGCACCGTCCACGTCCAGCCGGTCGAAGGACATCGCCGTGGCCGCGCGAAGTGCACGATCGAGTCGGTCCGAGGTGGCGACAGCGTCGGTGGTGACGACGCAGAGCATCGTCGCCAGCGAGGGCGCCAACATGCCTGCGCCCTTGGCCATTCCGCCGACGTTCCAGCCGTTCTCGTGATGGATCGCGGCTTGTTTGGGCTTGGTGTCGGTCGTCATGATCGCGTACGCCGCGTCGGTACCGCCCGAGATCCCGCCCGCAAGCTCGTGCACGACGGACGTCACGCCGGGCAGCAATTTGTCCATCGGGAGCCGGTCACCGATCAGTCCGGTGGAGCACACGGCGATCTCGCCGGCACCGGTCTCTGTTCCCCAGTCGCTCAGTGTGGCGGCGAGGTGCTCCGCGGTCCGGTGGGTGTCCTGGAAGCCCGGAGCGCCGGTACAGGCGTTGGCTCCGCCGGAATTCAGGACGACCGCGCGCAGGGCGCCGGACGTCAGGACCCGCTGGGACCACAGCACGGGGGCGGCTTTCACCTTGTTGGTGGTGAAGACTCCGGCCGCTGCGAGGTCGGGCCCCTCGTTCAACACCAGTGCGACATCCGGCCCGCCCTTGGCCTTGAGTCCCGCCGGGACACCTGCAGCCCGGAACCCGGCAGCCGAGGTGACACCCTGCGTCCGGACGAGGACGCCGTGACTCCGGGTGGGTTCTTCCTGCGTCATGGCGCCGTCCCTACGGTCGAGAGGCCGTCGGTCTCGGCGAGACCGAGGGCCAGGTTCATCGATTGCACAGCGGCACCGGCGGTGCCCTTGGTCAGGTTGTCGATCGCGGAGAGCACCACCAGCACGCCGGCGTCCTCGTCGACCGACACCTGGAGGTGGACGGCATTGGATCCCACCACCGAACCGGTCTGCGGCAGAAGGCCTTCCGGCAGGAGATGGAGGAACGGCTCGTCCGCGCAGAACTCCTCGTAAACCGCTCGCGCGTCGCCGGCCGTGACCGTGGTGGGCGCCGTGCACGTCGCCAGGATTCCCCGCGGCATCGGAGCCAGCACCGGGGTGAAGGAGACGACGACGTCCGTTCCGGCGATCGCCGACAGGTTCTGGCGGATCTCCGGCGTGTGCCGATGTGCGCCGGCTATCCCGTAGGCCCGCACCGACCCCATGACCTCGGAACCCAGCAGGTCGGGCTTCGGGGCCTTTCCAGCACCGGACGTACCACTGACCGCGACGACGGTGACCCTCGGCTCGACTATTCCTGCGGCAACCGCGGGTGCCATCGCGAGCGAGGCTGCGGTGGGGTAACAACCGGGCACCGCGATACGCGTGGCACCGATGAGCGCGTCCCGTGCGCCGGGGAGTTCGGGCATGCCGTACGGCCAGTGGCCCGCGTACTCGCCGCCGTACCAGCGGTCCCACGCCGACGCGTCGGTCAAGCGGAAGTCGGCACCGCAGTCGATGATCAGCGTCGACTCGGGGAGCTGCTCCGCGATCTCCGCGCTCTTACCGTGCGGGAGCCCGAGGAACACGACGTCGTGGCCGGCCAATTCCTCGCCCGTGGTGTCGACCAGAACCCGATCGGCCAACGGCACCAGATGCGGATGATGGCGGCCGAGCGTCGACCCGGCATTGCCCCCCGCGGTCAGAGCGCCGATGGTCATCCGACCGTCGACGACAGCCGGATGCGCGAGCAGCAGGCGCAGGATCTCTCCCCCTGCGTACCCACTGGCGCCTGCGACGGCGACCTTCCAGCCTGCCGATGTCGATGCACTATCCATACGATGATTATGCACGACGGTGCAAGCTCATTCGTCAGGCGGGTTCAGTGACGCAGTTCAGCTCCCACCGCGTCGGTCGCAGCGGCGACTGCAGCGTCGCGCGCAGCACTCGCTTCGGCCTCCGTGAGAGTACGGTCGGGCGCCCGGAAACGCAGAGCGAACGCGAGCGACTTCCTGCCCTCACCGACCTGCTCACCCGCGAACACGTCGAAGATGCGGATGTCCTCGAGCAGCGGACCGGCACCGGCGATCAACGCCTTCTCCACCGAGGCGGCCGGTACCGACATGTCGACCACCACGGCCACGTCCTGCAGGACAGCGGGGAACGGCGAGATCGACGGCGAGGGCAACGGCTCGATCGTGGGGACCAGATCCAGATCGATCTCGACCGCGCACGTGCGCGGCGGAAGACCCGCGCGCTCGAGGACACCCGGATGCAGTTCACCGGCCCACCCCACGACGACGTCGTCGAGAACGATCTCGGCGCACCGACCCGGGTGCCACGGAAGATGCTGTGCCGCACGGAGTTCGACCTCCACGCCCGATGCACCCGCGATGATGCGCGCGGCAGCGAAGGCGTCCCCCGCTTCGGCCGGACGACCTGCGCCCCACGGCCCGGGTGCGGTGACCGCACCTGACAGAACGACCGCGACATGCAGGGGCTGCACGGGCAGAGACTGTTTCAGCGCGGTGATCTCGTCGTCGGTCGGTCGCCGGTCGACGGCCAGGGCGTCGATGGGCCGTGTGCCCTCGCCGGGCTGCACGACCTGCGCGACGGCGAACAGTGCGAGATCGCGCTGACCACGGGAGACGTTGCGTTGCGCCGTTTCCAGAAGTCCCGGCAGCAGTGTCGTGGCGAGTTCGGGGCGATCCGCCTCGAGCGGATTGAGAACACGGGTGGTGACACGACGTGGATCGTCGGCATCGAGTCCCCACACGTCGAACACGCCGGCGGGAAGGAAGACGGGAGCGAGAACCTCGACGTGTCCCGTGTAGGCCAGTGCTCTGCCCACAGCGCGACGCCGACGCTGCGACGCGGTCAGTCCGCGTCCTGCGGGCGCCTGCGGAAGAACGGACGGGATCGACTCCAGCCCCTCGAGGCGCAGCACCTCCTCGACCAGATCAGCCGGTTGGCGCAGATCCGGACGCCATGTCGGCGGTGTGACCACCAGGACCCCGCGGCCGGATTCCGAGACGTCGACCTCCACGGTGCAACCCACCTGGGACAGGCGACGAACTGCCGTGCCGTTCGCGTACGTGACGCCGGCGACGCGATCCGGAAGATCCAGTTCCATACGGACGGGGTCCGGCGTCGAGGCGCCGCCGACGTCCGTGAGCAGCGGTTCGACGCGTCCCCCGGCGATCGACGCCAGCAGCGACGCCGCGCGGTCGAGTGCGCGGACAGGCAACGCCGAGTCGACGACGCGTTCGTATCGTCGGCTGGCCTCGCTGGGGAGTTTGTGGCGACGGGCAGTACGGAAGACCGAGAGCGGACTCCAGATCGCCGCTTCGAGCAGAATGTCCGTGGTCTCGGCACCGACCTCGGTCGACGCGCCTCCCATGACGCCGGCGAGCGAGACGACTCCGGAGTCGTCGGCGATCACGACGTCCTCGGGATCGAGCGTGCGCTCCACGTCGTCCAAGGTGCGCAGGGTCTCCCCCGCCGCGGCGCGGCGAACGACCAGTCCACCCGAGAGAGCAGCCGCGTCGAACGCGTGCAGCGGTTGGCCGAGTTCGAGCATCACGTAGTTGGTCACGTCGACAGCCGGAGAGATGGGCCGCACTCCCGACAGCAGCAGCCGCCTCTGGATGGACCACGGCGTCACTGCCGCCGGATCGATGCCGACGACGCGTCGAGCCGCGAATCGCGTCGCGCCCGAGTCGGAGTTCACCTCGACGCTCCACGCGTCACCCTCGGACGCATCTGCGGAGACGACGGGCCAGGACGCGTCGGCGGGGTCGGTGAAGTCGAGATCGAAACCGGATGCGAGTTCCCGACCGAGTCCGCGCACACTCAGCGCGTAGCCGCGGTCGGGTGTCACGTTGACGTCGAAGACGGTGTCGTCGGTACCGAGAACCGTGCGGGCATCGTCGCCCGGCCGAGCAGTTCCCTCCGGCAGCACGAGGATGCCGGAGTGGTCGGAGCCGATGCCCAACTCGGAGACCGAGCAGATCATCCCGTCGGACGTCCGTCCGTAGGTCTCCCGTGCAGCGATGGCGAACGGGCCCGGCAGAACACTGCCGGGAAGTGCGGCGACGATGAGGTCACCCTCCGCGAAGTTCCGCGCGCCGCAGACGATTCCGCGCGGCTCGGCTTCCCCCACCTCGACGAGGCAGAAGCGGATCGGCTTCTTGAACTCGGTCAGTTCCTCGATGGAACGCACACGACCGACGACGAGAGGGCCCGTGATCGGGGGCAGAGGGATGACGTCCTCGATCTCGAAGCCCACCGACACGAACCCCGCGTCGAGTTCCTCCGCGGTGACACTCCACCCGGGCGCTGCCTTCTGCACGACCTCGGTCAGCCAGGACTGGGGCACTCGCACGACTTCTCCACTCTTCTTCGCTGCTGAAACGTCTTGTGACCGACCGGAAAGGCTGGATCAGCCCTGCACACCGAACGGCAGGCTGAACCGCACATCGCCCTCGACGATGTCGCGCATATCCGGTATGTCGTTGCGGAACTGCAGCGTTCGTTCGAGACCCATCCCGAACGCGAAACCGCTGTACACCTCGGGGTCGACACCGCACGCCCGCAGGACGTTCGGATTGACCATGCCGCATCCGCCCCACTCGACCCACCCGGCGCCACCCTTCTTGCGGGGGAACCAGACGTCGACCTCCGCCGACGGTTCGGTGAACGGGAAATAGTTGGGGCGCATGCGGGTACGCGTATCCGGACCGAACAGCGCGCGCGCGAAGGCATCCAGCGTGCCGCGAAGATTGGCCAACGTCAGCCCCTTGTCCACGGCAAGTCCCTCGACCTGGTGGAAGACAGGAGTGTGCGTGGAATCCAGTTCGTCCGTGCGGAACGTGCGGCCGGGGCACACCACGTAGATGGGGAGCTCGCGTTCGAGCATCGACCGCACCTGAACCGGCGAGGTGTGGGTGCGCAGAACCTGCCGTGAGCCTTCGGGCGCGACGTGGAACGTGTCCTGCATGGTGCGGGCAGGATGATCGGGGAGGAAGTTCAGCGCGTCGAAGTTGAAGTGCTCGGTCTCCACTTCCGGCCCCTCGGCGACCTCCCACCCCATGGCGACGAACACGTCCGCGACCTGGTCCGCGATCACGGTGATGGGATGACGCGCGCCCACCGGCCGACGGACGGACGGCAGGGTGACATCGATCGCCTCCGCCACCAGGACCGCCGCGTCGCGCTCGGCCAGAAGAATCTCGCGCCGGGCGTCGAACGCAACCTTGACCTGGTCACGGGCGGTCTTGACCCGCTTACCGGCGTCCGACCTCTCGGTCTTCGGCAGTGATCCCAGGGCGCGCTGCGCCAAGGCCAGGGGCGCCTTGTTCCCGATGTGGTGGATCTTCGCCTCGTTCAGAGCGTCCACATCGGTCGCCTCGTCGAACGCGGTGCGAGCACGGCCGACGGCCGAATCCAGAGCGTCGTCCGTCAGCAGGGCCGCATCCGCTGCCGCCTGATCCGTCGGCGCTGATCCGCCGGTCACGGACTCGCCGTCGTTGCGCTCCACGTCCACACACTCCGTTTCGTCTCGATGTCGCCCGTCCCGTTCGGGGGACGACGCGTCGGTCGACAAGGTCGACTCGACAGGGCCGATCCTAGGTGATCGGCCCGACGGTTCATCACGCCTCGTGTGCGCCCGGACGCCGTCGATGGACGCGGGCACTGGTGTACAGACAGACGGCTGCGGCCGTCGCCAGGTTCAGGCTCTCCGCTCGGCCGTGGATAGGAATCCGGATGCGGTGGTCCGCGGCAGCGGACACCTCGCGGTCCAGCCCGTGGGCCTCGTTGCCGAAGAGCCATGCTGTCGGCCCGGCCAGCACCTCGTCCGCATCGTCCAGGTCCAGTTCGCCGTCCACCGTCGTCGCGACGACCGACGCGCCCGTCGCGCGAACCGCGTCCAGAACTGCCGACACCGACCGCTCCCTCGCGACGGGGAGATGGAACACGCTTCCTGCCGAGGCGCGCACACATTTGCCGTTCAGCGGATCGACGCTGTCGCCGGCGAAGACGACAGCCCCCGCCCCCGCGGCGTCGGAGACACGGAGCACGGTGCCGGCGTTGCCGGGTTCGGCGACGTCCACGGCGACCGTGATCAACGACGGTCCGGACGCCAGAGCATCCGCCACGGAGACGACGATCGACGTGCACACGGCGATCAGGCCCGGAGGAGTCACCGTGTCCGACAGCGACTTCGCAGCGCGTTCGGTGATCAGCTGCGGCATGATTCCCGACGCTGCCGCCTGCTCGAGCAGTCCTCGACGCTCGTCGAACCACCTCTCGGTGGCGTACAGCTCACGGACGACACCCGTGGAGACGGCCTCGGACACGGCGTTCTCACCCTCGGCGAGGAAGAGGCCGGTCTTCTTCCGCTCGGCACCCCGCTGGAGCTTGACAGCCGAAACGACCCGCGGAGTCCGCTCGGTGAGCGGTACCGCGGGTCGTGACGGAGAGTCGTCGAAGTGCCTGATCAGGCTGCTTCTCCAGCCGGTGCGTTGACATCGGCGGGCAGTGCTGCCTTGGCGATGGCGACCAGCGCGGTGAACGCAGCAGCATCGGACACGGCGAGCTCGGCGAGGATCTTGCGGTCCACCTCGACCTCGGCGATCTTCAAGCCCTGGACGAAACGGTTGTACGTGATGTCGTTCGCACGAGCTGCAGCGTTGATACGCGTGATCCACAGCTTGCGGAAGTCACCCTTGCGCGCACGACGGTCGCGGTAGGCGTAGGTCAGCGAGTGGAGCTGCTGCTCCTTCGCCTTGGTGTACAGACGTGAGCGCTGTCCGCGGTATCCGCTGGACGCCTCGAGAATCGAACGGCGCTTCTTCTGGGCGTTGACCGCCCTCTTTACGCGTGCCACTGGTAAATCCTGTCGATCTGGGGCTCACCGAGCCCGGGTGGGAAAGAAGTCAGATGCCGAGAAGTCGCTTGATGCGCGGCACATCGTTGGGGCTCACGACGGCGACACCGTCGAGGCGACGCGTGACGCGTGAGGACTTGTGCTCGAGCAGGTGGCGGCGGCCGGCCTTCTGGCGCAGGATCTTTCCGCTACCGGACACCTTGAAACGCTTGCTGGTGCCGCTGTGAGTCTTCGACTTGGGCATGAATCCTCAGTTCTGTGTTACTTCGGTCGGTGGAGCTTGCGGAACCGGAACGCTCAGGCGCCCGGCGTGGCTGGTGCAGACGGTGCCTGCGGTGCTGCCTCGGCAGCTTGTGCAGCGTCGACCGTCGACGGCGCGGAGGCCGGCGGCGGCACGGTGGCGCGAGGGGCGTTGGACGCCTCTGCTGCCTTCGCCCTGGTCTTGGCACCCTTGTGCGGCGCCAGGACCATCGTCATGTTGCGCCCGTCCTGCTTGGCGGAGGTCTCGACGAAGCCGTGCTCGGCGACGTCCGCACCCAAACGCTGCAGCAGTCGGTAACCCAGCTCGGGACGCGACTGCTCGCGGCCACGGAACATGATGGTCACCTTGACCTTCGACCCGGCCTCGAGGAAGCGGACGACGTGGCCCTTCTTCGTCTCGTAGTCGTGGTCGTCGATCTTCGGGCGGAGTTTCTGCTCCTTGATGACCGTGAGCGTCTGGTTCTTGCGCGACTCACGAGCCTTCTGGGCAGCTTCGTACTTGAACTTGCCGTAGTCCATGATCTTGCAGACCGGCGGACGGGCGTCGGGTGCGACCTCGACGAGGTCGAGATCGGCTTCGACAGCCAGGCGGAGTGCATCTTCAACACGCACGATGCCAACCTGTTCACCGCCAGGTCCGACGAGCCGGACCTCGGGAACTCGGATGCGATCGTTGATGCGGGTCTCAGTGCTGATGGGGCCTCCTCGGTAGTGCGGTGACGGATGGTGGTGCTTGACCCGGCGCCGCGTGCCGTCCTCTACGCACGCGATGCTGGCGCTTGTGATCTCCGACGTCCCTCGGCACCGGTTCGCAGGACGGCTGCACAGCCGCCGAGCGACGAAAACCCCGCGCCACGAACGAGTCGTGAACAGCGGGGTCCGGTACCGACCGGTGCACGAATGTCGCCATTCGCGGGCCACCACGCCGTCGGGCGAGGCGACACCACTTCCCGCGCTGGGCGGGAAGGACCGGACCGCTACACGTCGAACCGTGTGGCGGTGGGAGTCGGACTCCACTTGCTGCCTCCGGGCACCGTGTCCGCCGTACGCTGTCGAGCACACGCACATGGACACACCTGAAGGCGGTCGTTGAACAAGAATAACACCACGACCTCTCACACACCGAATCGGTGCGACGCGGGTCGATCGCTGTCGGAGCGCCGTGGCATCGTTTCGGACATGACCACGCACGACGATGCAGCAGAGTCCGGCCGCGAGCCCGACGTTCGAGAATTGGCCGAGGTTCCCGCGGTGGAGGTGATCAGCAGGGCGGCAGTGATGTTGATGAGCTCGGCGGCCGAGAAGCTGGGCCTGTCCGACGCCGATCCGTCCAGCAGCCCCCACCTCGACCTCGACGAAGCACGCCGCGTGATCACGGCACTGGCCGGACTCGTGACGGCATCCGTCGAATACCTGGGCCCGCACGCGGGACCGATCCGCGAGGGTCTGCAGGCACTGCAGAAGGCGTTCCGCGAGCAGTCCGCACACCCCGATGCGCCCGGCGCCGGGCCCGGCGAGAAGTACACCGGGCCCGTCTACTGACGGAACGTCAGGACACCGCCACCGGCTTCCGCCGTCGGGCCCGCTTCGCGGGGACCGGCGGGGCGGTGGCCGCCTGCAAGGACTCCTGCAAGAACTTGCCGGTGTAGCTCTCCGCCACGCCGGCGATCTGTTCCGGTGTTCCCTCGGCGACCATCGTGCCGCCGCCCGATCCACCCTCGGGGCCCATGTCGATGACCCAGTCCGACGTCTTGATCACGTCGAGGTTGTGCTCGATGACGATGACGGTGTTGCCCTTGTCCACCAGACCGTTGATCACCAGCAGCAGTTTGCGGATGTCCTCGAAATGCAGTCCGGTGGTCGGTTCGTCGAGGATGTAGACAGTGCGGCCCATCGACCGCTTCTGCAGCTCCGCAGCCAACTTCACCCGCTGTGCTTCACCGCCGGACAGCGTGGTCGCCGGCTGCCCCAACCGCACGTACCCCAGCCCTACCTCGTTCAGAGTCTTCAGGTAGCGGTGGATGGACGTGATCGGTTCGAAGAAGTCGGCGGCTTCCTCGATGGGCATGTCGAGAACCTCGGCGATGGTCTTGCCCTTGTAGTGCACCTCGAGAGTTTCCCGGTTGTAGCGCGCACCGTTGCAGACCTCGCACGGCACGTACACGTCGGGTAGGAAGTTCATCTCGATCTTCAGAGTGCCGTCGCCGGAGCACGCTTCGCAGCGGCCACCCTTGACGTTGAAGGAGAACCGTCCCGGCTGGTAGCCGCGGATCTTCGCCTCGGTCGTCGCGGCGAACAAGGTCCGGATCTTGTCGAAGACACCGGTGTACGTCGCCGCGTTGGATCGCGGTGTGCGACCGATGGGCGACTGATCGACGCGCACCAACTTGTCCAGCTGGTCCAGCCCGTTAACACGGGTGTGACGGCCGGGGACCTGACGGGCACCGTTGAGCTTGTTGGCCATGACGGTTGCCAGGATGTCGTTGACCAGCGTCGACTTGCCCGAGCCCGAGACGCCGGTCACCGAGGTGAGCACTCCCAACGGGAAACTGACGTCGATGTCCTGCAGGTTGTGCTCGCGGGCACCGATCACGGAGACCTTGCGCTTGGGATCGATCCGACGACGGACCTCCGGGACCTCGATGGCCGAACGACCGGACAGATACGCGCCGGTGAGGCTCTCCGGGTTGGTGAGAAGCGCCTCGTACGTACCGCTGTGCACGACGCGACCACCGCGCTCACCGGCGAGCGGGCCGATGTCGACCACCCAGTCGGACGTCCTGATGGTGTCCTCGTCGTGCTCGACGACGATGAGCGTGTTGCCCAGATTGCGAAGCCTGGTCAGGGTGTCGATGAGACGGCGGTTGTCGCGTTGATGCAGACCGATGGACGGCTCGTCGAGCACGTACAGAACGCCGACCAGACCGCTGCCGATCTGCGTGGCCAGGCGGATGCGCTGAGCTTCTCCACCGGACAGCGTTCCTGCGGCTCTCGACAGCGTGAGGTACTCGAGTCCGACGTCGAGCAGGAACCCCAGCCGGGCCTGGATCTCCTTGAGCACCTGGCCGGCAATGGCCTCCTCACGCGGACCGAGCGTGAGCGTGTTGAGGAAGTTCGAGCACTCCGAGATCGAGAGCGCGCAGACGTCGGCGATCGACTTGTCGCCGAAGTCCCCGGCGGCGATGGTGACCGACAGGATCTCCGGACGGAGGCGAGCACCCTGGCAGACCGGGCAGTCGACCTCGCGCATGTACCCGTCGTAGCGTTCCTTCATCTGCTCGGACTCGGTCTGGTCCATCCGGCGATGCAGGAACGGCATCACGCCCTCGAACTCGGCGTAGTACGAGCGAGTGCGGCCGTACCGATTCTTGTAGCGGACGTGTACCTGATGCTCACTGCCGTCGAGGACAGCTCGCTTGACCTTGGCGGGCAGCTTGCGCCACGGCATGTCGATGTCGAAGCCCATCGCGTCGGCGAGCCCGGACAGCAGCCGGCCGAAGTACTCGGACGTCTGACCCATCGACCACGGTGCGATCGCACCGTCGGCGAGGCTCAGATCCGGGTCCGGGACGACCAGCTCCGGGTCGACTTCCTTGCGGATTCCGAGACCGACGCACTCGGGGCAGGCGCCGTACGGAGAGTTGAACGAGAACGCACGGGGTTCGAGCTCGTCCACCGAGAGCGGATGTCCGTTGGGGCAGGCGAGACGCTCCGAGAAGCGGCGCTCACGGTCGGGCGCGTTCTCCTCGCGGTCGACGAAGTCCAGGACCAGGATGCCGTCGGCGAGCCGTAGAGCCGTCTCCACCGAGTCGGTGAGGCGCTGCTTGGACGACGCCTTGACCGTGAGGCGATCCACCACGACCTCGATGTCGTGCTTGTCCTGCTTCTTGAGCTTGGGCGGATCGGTGAGCTGGTGGACCGTGCCGTCCACGCGGATCCTCGAGTAGCCCTGTGTGTTCAGCTGCTCGAACAGGTCGACGAACTCACCCTTGCGGGTACGCACGACGGGCGCGAGGACCTGGAAGCGGATGCCCTCCTCCATCGCCAGCACCTGGTCGACGATCTGCTGGGGCGACTGCTTGGCGATGCGCTCGCCGCACTGCGGGCAATGGGCGGTGCCGGCACGCGCGTACAACAGTCGCAGATAGTCGTACACCTCGGTGATGGTTCCCACGGTCGAGCGCGGGTTGCGGTTGGTCGACTTCTGGTCGATGGACACCGCCGGGGACAGACCCTCGATGAAGTCCACGTCCGGCTTGTCCATCTGGCCGAGGAACTGCCGCGCGTACGCCGACAGCGACTCGACGTAGCGCCGCTGCCCCTCCGCGAAGATGGTGTCGAACGCGAGACTCGACTTGCCCGATCCGGACAGACCGGTGAACACGATGAGACTGTCCCGAGGGAGGTCGATGTCGACGCCCTTGAGATTGTGTTCACGCGCGCCCTGCACTACCAGGCGATCCGCCACGGTTGTCCTTTCCTGGTGTCACGACCCGATCGGGTCGTGAACTCGTCTGTTCACTCTTGTCGGACGTGTTCCGGCGCCGCCGAGAACTCGTGCCCACACACGGTGCGTGTGTTCACGGAGTTCGTACAAGACGGGCTACACGACCATATGCCGCACCACCGACAGGTTCGGACCGTCGCGGCGTCCGCGCTCGACCGGTGAGGCGTGGGTAATCTCACCTCATGGACTCTGCCGCACCGACCATCTCCGACGACTACACCGGTGAGGTGACCGCCGGAACGGGGTCGCAACGTCGCACGCTGTCACACGCGAGCATCGTCAAGACCTCGGTGGGCCCGATGGACAACAACGCCTATCTCGTCGTTTGTTCCTCGACCGGCAAGTCGTTGCTCATCGACGCCGCCAACGAGGCCGACACACTGCGGTCGATCGTGACGGCCGTCGCTCCCGACGTGTCGATGATCGTCACCACCCACCAGCACTTCGACCATTGGCAGGCCCTGGCGGAGGTCGCCTCGGCTACGGACGCGCCGTCCGCGGCTCATCCTCTCGACGCCGAACCTCTCCCCGTTCCGCCCACCCGCCTGCTCGAGGACGGCGATTCCGTCGAGGTCGGCGACGTCTCACTCGACATCATCCACCTCCGCGGGCACACCCCGGGATCGATCGCCCTGGCGTTGACCGACCCAGCCGACGGCCGCGTCCATCTGTTCACCGGGGACTCGTTGTTCCCCGGCGGTGTCGGAAAGACGGACGGGGACGCGAACTTCGCCTCGCTTCTCGACGACGTCGAGTCCCGGATCTTCGGCCGGTACGACGACAACACGGTCGTCTATCCCGGTCACGGCAAGGACACCACGCTCGGGGTCGAACGCCCGCACCTGCACGAATGGCGAGAGCGCGGCTGGTGACCCGTCACAACGGATGCCGGTCGGCACGTCGACCGGATTCAAGCCATGGCCGCAGGGGTATGGATACAGTTCGACCTCGGGTGCGGTGCGCCCGAGTACTTGTTCAGACCACAGCCGCAACGCAGGAGGCTCAGTGATTGTCCGCCGGATCGCCCGACCGATGCTCGCATCGATATTCATCGCAGGAGGCGTGGATGCACTGCGCAACCCCGCCGGAAGGGCCCAGGCCGCGAAGCCACTCATCGAGAAGAGCCAGGACGCTCTTCCCGACGAGGTGACGCAGAACGTTCCCACCGACCCCGAGACCCTGGTGAAGATCAACGCCGGGGTGCAGATCGGCGGAGGGCTGCTGCTCGCGACCGGTCGCGCACCGCGCCTCGCGTCGACCGTGCTCGCCGGCAGCCTCGTTCCCACGACCCTCGCGGGCCACTCGTTCTGGAACGAGACGGACCCGGCGGCCAAGGCGCTGCAGCGCACGCAGTTCATCAAGAACGTCAGCCTCCTCGGCGGCCTGCTCATCGCAGCCGTCGACACCGAGGGCAAGCCCTCCGTCGCATGGCGCGGCCGCAAGGCGGCCAAGCAGGCCAAGATCGCCGTTGCCGGCGCCCTGCCCCTGGTCTCCTCATCGGACAGCACCGAGACACTCGCCCACGCCGGCGAGCGCGCGAAGGAACTGGCCGGCGTTGCCGCCGAGCGGGCACAGCCCCTCGTGGAGATCGCGTCGCAGCGTGGATCCGAGCTGGCGGAGGTCGCGCAGGATCGCGGCGGCAAGCTGGCCGAACTGGCCAAGGAGCGCAGCTCCAAGTGGGCCGATCTGGCGGCCGCACGCGCGTCGGAGTTCGCCGACGTCGCCCAGGATCGCGGAAGCAAGTATGCCGAGATCGCTGCGGCACGCGGTGCGGAACTGGCCGAGAAGGCCAAGAGCGACGGAAGCGACCTCGTCGACAAGTACGGCAAGAAGGCTCGTAAGCAGGCCAAGAAGTCGGGCAAGGACGCTCGCAAGCAGTTCGACGCCGCTCGCAAGGATTACAAGAAGCAGTACAAGGCCACCAGCAAGGACGCTCAGAAGCAGTTGCAGCAGTCCTTGAAGGACGCCGAGAAGCGCGCGAAGGCTGCGCGCTCACAGATCGAGGGCACGGTGCATCAGTACATCTGATCCACAGTTCGGCGCAACGGCCGGTGTACCCGAGGACTCGGGTACACCGGCCGTTGTCGTCGGATGCCCGTAGACTTTTCTGGCGCTTCGATGCACCTTCTCGACGCGTGACAGTCCGCTTCACCCGCCCCACTCTCGCTCAGGAGAACATGTGCCGGATCAGGGCACCTCGACACACGCGCAGGACACCGACCTCGACGTGGAACAGCAGCGCGTCACACTGCTCTACGACCGCCTCGACGCTCTCCGCGACTACGCGAAGAACCGGTTGAGTGCGGTACTGCTGCAGACCGGTGGGACACCGCAGGCCCGCAGCGAACGTGAATCGTTCTCCGCCCTCTACAACGACGACATCGCGAAGTACGACGCCTCCGAGAACGGCCTCTGCTTCGGCCGTATCGACGTCGAAGACGACGCATCGCGGTACATCGGTCGCGTCGGCATCCTCGACGAGGACAACGACTACGAGTCCCTGCTCTACGACTGGCGTGCGCCGATGGCCCGCCCGTTCTATCTCGCGACACCCGCCGCTCCCGAAGGGGTCGTCCGCCGACGCCACATCAGGACTCGGAGCCGCCGCGTGACGGGCGTTGCGGACGAGTACCTCGACCTCACCACCGCGCAGCGGGCCGGCGTCGACACCGGGTCCGACGGAGTCGCCGGTGAGAGCGCGTTGCTGGCAGCGTTGAACGCTGCCCGGACCGGTCAGATGAACGACATCGTCGAGACGATCCAGCGCGAGCAGGACGACATCATCCGGTCCACGCACCGGAGCGTGCTGGTGGTGCAGGGCGGACCCGGTACGGGCAAGACCGCGGTGGCGCTGCATCGAGCGGCCTACCTGCTGTACACGTACCGCCAGCAGCTGGACAAGAGCGGCGTGCTGATCATCGGGCCCAACAGCACGTTCCTCGACTACATCGGGCAGGTACTTCCCTCGCTGGGTGAGACCGGCGTCCTGCTCTCCACCATCGGTGATCTGTACCCGGGCATCGACTCGAGCCGGGAGGACACGGCTCGTGCAGCCGAGCTCAAGGGCTCGCTGACGATCGTCGATGTCCTGACCGCCGCTGTGCGCGATCGTCAGGAGCTCCCCGCGGAGCCGCTCCACGTCGACTTCGACACGTACACGCTGCGCATCGACAAGAAGATGGCGACACGGGCCCGAGGTCGCGCACGGTCGTCCCGGCGACCTCACAACCTGGCTCGCCCCATCTTCGTCTCGACCATGGTCGACCTGCTGGCCGACCAGTTCGCCGCGATCGTCGGCGGCGACGTACTCGACGGGTCCAATCTGCTCAGCCGCGACGACATCGCCGACATCCGTGACGAGATGCGTGAGAACACAGAGCTGATGGCCGCGGTGGGAGGGCTGTGGCCGGAGCTGACCGCCCAGGACGTCCTGGCCGGTCTTCTCGCATCACCCGAACGATTGAGGACGGCAGCGCCTCGACTCTCGCCCGACGATCGAGCCGCGCTCGAGCGATCGGACGACGGTCGGTTCAGCGCTGCGGACGCACCACTGCTGGACGAGCTGGCGGAATTGCTCGGTATCGACGACGCGGCGGAGCGTGAACGGGAGCAGAAGAAGTGGCGCGCCCAGATCGAGGATGCGCAGGGCGCACTGGACATCTTGACGGGCTCTGCCCCGCAGGATCTCGAGGACGAGCTCGACCCGGAGATCCTGATGGCGTACGACCTCATCGATGCGGATCGACTGGCGCAGCGACAAGGTCACGGTCGGCGCCTCACCGCGGCGGAACGTGCCGCGGGCGACCGGACGTGGACCTACGGACACGTGATCGTCGACGAGGCGCAGGAGCTCTCCGAGATGGCGTGGCGAATGGTGATGCGCCGCATACCCAATCGATGGATGACCTTGGTGGGCGACGTCGCGCAGACGGGCGATCCCGCGGGAGCGTCGTCCTGGCAGGACGTCCTGGGTCCGTACGTCGCGCAGCGATGGAAACTCTCCGAGCTGACGGTGAACTATCGCACCCCGGCCGCGATCATGGAGATTGCTCACCGTGTGCTCGCGGAGCTGGATCCGACTGCGTCCATCCCCAGATCGGTACGCGACAACGGTGAGATCCCCCGCGCTGATCACGTCGCGGACAAGGATGTTCCCGCGGCTGTGCAACGACGGGTCGACGTCCATCCGCGACCGGGCATGTCCGCGGTGCTCGCGCCGGCGGAGCTGGTGCCGTCTCTCTCACATCTGGAATCGGAGTCGGTGCGCGTGTCGACGGTCCGAGATGCGAAAGGCCTCGAGTTCGACTCGGTGCTGCTGGTCGAACCGGCGCGCATCGTCTCGGAGTCGTCTCGCGGTCTGAACGACCTGTACGTCGCGCTCACCCGCGCGACTCAGCGCCTGGACATCGTCCACAGTTCGCCGCTACCCACCGTGCTCGGGCCCATCACCACGTTCGACCAGTGAGCCGTTCACTGTGCGACCTACTCGCACAGTGAACGGCTCCAAGGGGCTTCGACCGTGATCAGTGCGTGGTGTGGACGATCAGGACGTCGCAGCGCGCCTTACGCGCGGCGTCCGAGGGCACCGAGCCGAGCAGCCGACCTGTCAGCGAGTTGAGTCCCCGGTTGCCCACCACGAGCAGGTCGGCCTTCACCTCGCCGACCAGTTCGAGCAGCGAGTCGACAGGATTGCCGACCACCGGGCGCTCCTCGATGGAGGACGCTCCGGCAGCGACGGCGCGTTCCTTCGCGGTACGCAGAATCTCCTGCGTCGGAGCGGATCCCGTGATCTGGTAGGCATCCTCCTTCAACGCATCCGCATCCTGCGAGGACGACTTCGAGTCCGCAGGGTAGTAGGCACAAGCGATGTAGAGCGTCGCGTCGGAATCCCCCGCCAGCGCTGCTGCTTTCTCGACGGCCCGCAGTGACGAATCGGATCCATCGGTTCCGACGACGACGTTGCGGTAAGCGCTCATACATTCCTCCAGTAGTCATGTCCCGACTGTGATCGGGGGTCGATTCGAGACATTAGTCGCAGCGGGTACCGACCGACGCAGCTTCCGGCCGAAAGCACGTGTCGTCACCCTCGCCTACATTGAACGAATGCCACGCCTGCGAATCCGGTTGCCCGGACGTGCCTCGACGCTCGGCCGACCGGCGGTGATCGCTGTCGCCGTTCTGCTGGTCCTCGTCGTCGCGGTGGCCTCGTTCGTTCTCCTCCGTGACACGGACAGCGCTCGCGGTGCAGTGCGGACCGAGGAGTCCGTTCGTTCCCTGCCCGAAAGTCCGGGAAGCAGCGCCACCGTGGACATCGACACCACGCTCTACCTTCCCCAGACGTCGGCACCGGCCCCCGCGGTTCTGCTCGCACACGGATTCGGTGGCGACAAGAACTCCGTCGCCGACCAGGCTCGCGATCTGGCGTCACGTGGTCTCGTCGTACTCGCGTACAGCGCTCGCGGATTCGGAGCCAGCACGGGAACCATCGGACTGAACGACCCCGATCGCGAAGTGGCGGACGCACGGGGCCTCATCGACTATCTGGCCACGCGGTCGGAGGTCCAGCTCGACGCTCCCGGCGATCCCCGAGTCGGCGTCGCCGGCGGATCCTACGGTGGCGCACTGGCTTTGATGGCCGCCGGCACCGACCCCAGAATCGACGCCGATGCCGCGTCGATCACGTGGAACGACCTGAACCAGAGTCTCTTCCCGAACTACGCCGTGCCGGGCGACACGGCCGTGGACGGGTCGACTCCCGCTGTCTCCGCGGGCAGTGACGCGGGCGTCCTGAAGCGGGGATGGGCAGGCATCTTCTTCGGAGCGGGCGCCGCTCCGGCCCCCGCGGCCGAGGGAGCCCCCGAACCGACGTCGTCCCCAGCCGGAGCATGCGGACGCTTCGCGCTCCAGGTATGCCTGGCGTACGCGGACTCCGCGGTGAGCGGCCAACCGTCGGCTGCCACCAGCGAACTCCTCCGCGCTCGGTCCCCCATCTCGTTCGCATCGTCGATCACCGCACCGACGCTGTTGGTCCAGGGTCAGCGCGACACGCTGTTCGGGCTCGACCAGGCCGATGCGACGGCCCGTCAGATCGCCGCTGCCGGGGGGTCGGTACAGGTCCGTTGGTTCGACGGTGGCCACGACGCGGGCGGCACAGACGCCGTCGCGGACGGTGCAGTCGCCGACTTCCTGATGCAGCACCTCACCGGTGATCGCGATGCGGCTCCGTCCTCACCGGCTCCGTTCACCTACGCCCTGGCCGGTGACCCCACCGACCAGGGTGATCGCGCCCGCGATCTGACGGCCACCGACTACCCGGGTCTGACCCCCGACGCCGCCGAGTCGCCCACCGCTCGTGAAGATTTCGCGCTCACGTCCACGACGGGCACCGACACGCAGACGATCATCCGGCCTCCCGGCGCATCGCCGTCGGCGTTGACATCCCTGCCGGGTGTCGGATCCGCGTCCGCACTCGGCGGGGCGGCCGCCCTGGCGGGCGGCGCGGCGAGCGCCCTGCTCACCGGGGACATCCCCGGACAGACCGCGTCGTTCGCGACCGAACCGTTGACGTCCTCGTACACGATCACGGGTACATCGTCGGTCGGGGTCACCGTGGGTCCGACCGCGGCTGCCTCCGGCACCGTACTGTTCGCCAAGTTGTACGACGTGGCCGACGACGGTCGACGCACCCTTCCCGAGGGCCTGGTCTCCGCGTTCCGGGTACCGCCGTCGGACACACCGACGACGGTGCGGGTCACGTTGCCGGGCATGGCATATCAGGTAGCGGCCGGCCATCGCGTCGAGGTGGCGTTCTCCACCACCGATCAGGCCTACGCGGTTCCGCTCGATCCGGCAGCGGTGTCGGTCACCCTTGCGGACGCGACGCTGTCCCTGCCCTCGGTGCCGGCCGAGAACACCGAGTCGACGTTCCCGATCGTTCCCGTCGTGGGTATCGCTGCACTCGCACTGCTCGTCGCAGCGCTCGTGACCGCCACGTCGATCACGGCGCGCAAGCGCACCGTCGCCGAGGTGGACGAATCTCTGCGTGACGTTCCGCTGGTCATCACCGATCTGGCCAAGAGCTACGCCAACGGGTTCCGCGCTGTGGACGACGTGTCGTTCCGAGTCGGCGCGGGTCAGGTTCTTGGTCTTCTCGGTCCGAACGGTGCGGGTAAGACGACCACACTGCGCATGTTGATGGGTCTCATCACCCCGTCTGCCGGCGAGATCCGCGTGTTCGGCCATCTGGTCACCCCCGGTGCACCGGTGCTGTCCCGGCTCGGGTCGTTCGTCGAGGGATCGGGGTTCCTCCCCCACCTGTCCGGCATGGAGAACCTCGATCTGTACTGGCGAGCCACCGGCCGACCCGCGGAGGACGCTCATCTCGAGGAAGCGCTCGAGATCGCCGACCTGGGCTCGGCCATCCACCGCAAGGTCCGGTCGTACAGCCAGGGCATGCGGCAACGCCTCGCCATCGCACAGGCGATGCTCGGACTTCCCGACCTGATGGTCCTGGACGAGCCGACCAACGGGCTCGATCCGCCCCAGATCCGCACCATGCGTGACGTCCTGATCCGGTACGCACAGACGGGCAGGACGGTTCTGGTCAGTAGTCACCTGCTGGCCGAGGTCGAGCAGACGTGTACGCACGTCGTCGTCATGAACAAGGGAGTCGTGATCAGTTCCGGAACAGTGGACGACCTCATCGGCGCCAGCGGTCCCGTGGAGTTCCGCGTCGACCGGGTCACGGACACGGTGGCCCTGCTGCGAGACATCGACGGCATGGGCGAGGTCACCGAGGTCGAACCCGCGGGCACCGTCAAGGCGCAACTGGGAACACTCGATCCCGCAGTCGTGATCAGGGCCCTCGTCGACGCCGGCATCGGTGTGTCGTCCGCGGCCCGATCGACGCGTCTCGAGGACGTGTTCCTCGACCTCGTGCACGACGACACGGATCGGCTGAACGCCGCTGCACACGAAGGGGTGGGGGTATGAGCCGCGACGAGTCTCTCGCGACGTCCGGGTCGGCCGTGACGCCGGCGCACCTCGACGGCCGTGTTGTCGGCTACGACGCGTCGTCGACGTTGTCGGTCCGCACCGAGATCACCCGCCAGTTCACTCGCCGCCGGACGCAACTGGCGCTCGGGTTCTTGGCGCTGCTCCCGGTCATCATGGCGATCGCGTTCACCGTCGGCGGATCGGACTCCGCCACGGCGAGCGGCAGTCTGATCGATCTGGGGACGCAGAGCGGTGTGAACTTCCTCGTGTTCGCGCTGTTCGTATCGGTGGGATTCCTGCTCATCGTCGTGGTCGCGCTGTTCTTCGGAGACTCGATAGCCAGCGAGGCATCGTGGTCGAGTCTGCGGTACCTGCTCGCGGTCCCGGTGCCGCGTGGACGGCTGCTCCGTCAGAAGGCCGTCGTGTCGACGATCCTGTCGCTGGCCGCCTTGATGACGCTCGTCCTGGTCTCACTGATTCTGGGCAGTGTCCTGTACGGCGTGGGGTCCCTGGTGTCGCCGTTCGGCGATGCACTTTCCTTCGGATTGTCGATCGGACGGCTGGCCATCGGCGTCGTCTTCATCGCCATCAATCTGAGCTGGGTGGCCGGGCTGGCGTTGGCCCTGTCCGTCACGACGGATGCACCGCTCGGGGCGGTCGGTGGCACGGTGATGGTGTCGATCCTCGCGCAGATCCTCGATCAGATCACCGCGCTCGGTTCGCTGCGCAACTTCCTGCCCGGTCACTACTCGACATCGTGGACGGGGGTTCTGTCTCCGACGTTGGCGTGGAACGACTTGCTGGACGGCGCATTCTCGTCCCTGGCCTACGCGACGGTGTTCGGGATCATCGCGTGGCGACGCTTCGCCACGAAGGACATCACGAGCTGACACGACGAAGCCCGGTACCGATGTGTCGGTACCGGGCTTCGACGGTTCAGGACAGGCCCGCGGCGTCCATTCCGCGAAGTTCCTTCTTCAAGTCCTGGATCTCGTCGCGCAGGCGCCCGGCGAGCTCGAATTGCAGTTCGCGCGCCGCGTTCATCATCTGGTCGGTGAGCTGCTTGACCAGGTCCGCCAACTCGGCGCGGGGCATGGTCGAGACGTCGCGTCCCTCCACGACACCGCTGCTTCCGGTGCGGCCCGCCTCGCCGGGCGCACGACGTCCACGGCTGGCATTGCGGCCCGACCCGCCGATGTCGACATTCGCCTCGGTGTCCTCGGCCTCCTCGTAGACCTGGTCGAGGATGTCGGCGATCTTCTTCCGCAGCGGCTGAGGGTCGACCCCCATCTCCAGGTTGTAGGCCACCTGCTTCGCACGGCGCCGATCCGTCTCCTCGATCGCGTACTTCATCGAGTCGGTGATCTTGTCCGCGTACATGTGCACCTCGCCGGACACGTTTCGAGCCGCACGGCCGATGGTCTGCACCAAGCTGGTCCCGCTGCGCAGGAACCCTTCCTTGTCCGCGTCGAGGATTGCCACCAACGAAACCTCCGGAAGGTCGAGACCTTCACGCAGCAGGTTGATGCCGATCAACACGTCGTACTCGCCGAGTCGCAGCTGACGAAGCAGCTCTACACGACGCAGGGTGTCGATGTCCGAGTGCAGGTACCGCACACGGATGCCGAGCTCGAGGAGGTAGTCGGTCAGGTCCTCGGCCATCTTCTTGGTCAACGTCGTGACCAGGATGCGCTCGTCCTTCTCGGTGCGCTGCCTGATCTCGTGGACCAGATCGTCGATCTGGCCCTTGGTCGGCTTGACCACGATCTCCGGATCGACCAGCCCGGTCGGGCGGATGACCTGCTCGACCACCTCGCCGCCGCTCTGCCCCAGCTCGTACTTGCCGGGGGTGGCCGAGAGGTACACGGTCTGTCCGATGCGCTGCGTGAACTCCTCCCACGTCAGCGGCCGGTTGTCCGTCGCCGACGGCAGCCGGAAGCCGAACTCGACGAGATTGCGCTTGCGCGACATGTCGCCCTCGTACATGGCGCCGATCTGCGGCACCGTCACGTGGGACTCGTCGATGACCAGCAGGAAGTCGTCCGGGAAATAGTCGATCAGCGTTGCCGGCGCCGTCCCCGCGGGACGACCGTCGATGTGCCGGGAGTAGTTCTCGATGCCGGAGCAGAACCCGACCTGCTTGATCATCTCCAGGTCGTACTGGGTCCGCATACGCAGCCGCTGCGCTTCGAGCAGCTTGCCCTTGCCCTCGAGATCGGCGAGACGCTCCTCGAGTTCGGCTTCGATGTCGCGTACCGCCCGCTCCATGCGCTCGGGCCCGGCCACGTAGTGCGTCGCCGGGAAGATGCGCACGGTGTCGACCTGGCGCACCACGTCACCGGTGAGCGGATGGAGGAAGTACAGCGCTTCGATCTCGTCGCCGAAGAATTCGATCCGGACGGCAAGTTCCTCGTAGGACGGAATGATCTCGACGGTGTCGCCGCGCACTCGGAACGATCCGCGGGTGAACGCCATGTCGTTGCGGGTGTACTGCACGTCGACCAGCAGCCGCAGGAACTTGTCGCGCGGAACTTCCTGGCCCACCGCGAGGTGGACGGAGCGATCCACGTACGACTGAGGCGTGCCCAGACCGTAGATGCACGACACGGAGGCGACGACCACCACGTCACGACGTGAGAGCAGATTTGCCGTCGCGGAGTGCCGGAGCCGCTCGACGTCGTCGTTGACCGACGAGTCCTTCTCGATGTACGTGTCGGTCTGGGCGATGTACGCCTCGGGTTGGTAGTAGTCGTAGTACGAGACGAAGTACTCGACGGAGTTGTTCGGCAACATCTCCCGCAGCTCGTTGGCCAGCTGCGCCGCCAGCGTCTTGTTGGGAGCCATCAGCAGCGTCGGGCGCTGCACCTGCTCGATGAGCCATGCCGTGGTGGCCGATTTACCGGTACCCGTCGCGCCGAGAAGGACGATGTCCTTCTCCCCCGCCTTGACGCGCTTGGTGAGCTCTGCGATGGCGGTCGGCTGGTCTCCGGCCGGCGAGTATTCACTGACTACCTCGAAGGGCCGGTCACTGCGCTCGATGTCGCCCACGGGGCGGAACTCGGAATGCGCGAGGACGGGTTGTTCAGCTGCAAAAGCCATGTGTCCAGAGTAGGCCCGACCACCGACAAACTCTGCGGGCGTCGTCACTCCCCCGTCTGCGCTGTCGGACCCGAGCGCAACAATGGCCTCATGCTGCTCGCACGCGTCGTCGACACCTCGGCCGCCGTCTCCGCCACCCGCTCCCGCAAGGCCAAGGTGCTCGCCCTGTCGGCCTTGCTGTCCGAGTGCGACGTCGACGAGGTACCGCTGGTCACCCGCTATGCATCGGGGTCGTTGCGCCAGCGTCGGACCGGCCTCGGCTGGCGGAGCGTCGCCACGCTCCCGCCCGCGTCGGCCGCGCCCACGCTCGCGGTGGACGCGGTGGACGCAGCCTTCGAGGCCATCTCCTCGATGTCCGGGCCCGGATCGCAGGCCACCCGCGCGGCGGCTGTCACCGCACTGTTCGCGGCCGCGACCGACACGGAGCAGACGTGGCTGCGCGGCGTGGTCACCGGCGAGGTCCGCCAGGGCGCACTCGATGCCCTCGTCCAGGAGGCCGTGGCGTCCGCTGCGGGTGTTCCACTTCCGGCGGTCCGTCGTGCGGCCATGCTGTCCGGGTCGACCGTCGACGCGGCCACTGCGGCCTTCTCCGGCGGGGAGGAGGCCCTCGGCGCGGTAGGACTCACCGTCGGGCGGGCCGTGCTGCCCATGTTGGCCTCGAGTGCACCCACGGTGGCGGACGGTGTGGTCAAGGCTGCGGGCGCAGCTGGTGGCCCGGTCGCTCTGGACACCAAGCTCGACGGAATCCGCATCCAGGTCCACCGCCGGGAGGACGAGGTCCTGATCACCACTCGCAGCCTCGACGACATCACGGCTCGGCTGCCCGAGGTCGTCGACATCGTTCGCGCGCTGCCCGTGTCGTCGGCCGTCCTCGACGGAGAGGCCTTGGCCCTCGACCAGAACGGGCGGCCACGGGCCTTCCAGGACACCGCGTCGCGCACGGCGCAGTCCACCGGAGTCGTGGTCACGCCGTACTTCTTCGACATCCTTCATCTGGACGGCGACGACCTGCTGGATCGGCCGCTCGAGGAGCGCGTCGCCGTCCTCGACGCTCTGGTGCCGCCGGCGCACCGAGTGCCGCGTCTGGTGACCGACGACGCCGGCGCCGCGGACGACTTCGCGCGGTCGGCCGTCGCGGCGGGCCATGAAGGCGTCGTGGTCAAGAACCTGACCGCGGCGTACGACGCGGGTCGACGTGGATCGGCGTGGGTGAAGGTCAAACCCGTCCACACGCTCGATCTGGTCGTCCTGGCAGTCGAGTGGGGATCGGGCCGTAGATCCGGTCTGCTGTCCAACATCCACCTCGGTGCCGTGGATCCGGCGGGCGGTTTCGTCATGCTCGGCAAGACCTTCAAGGGCATGACCGACGAGATGCTGGCGTGGCAGACCGAGCATTTCCTCGCACTCGAGACCTCCCGGACGGCCCACGTGGTGCATGTCAGACCGGAGCAGGTGGTGGAGATCGCCATCGACGGTCTTCAGCGATCGACGCGGTACCCGGGCGGCGTCGCCCTACGCTTCGCGAGAGTCGTGCGGTACCGCGACGACAAGTCACCCGCGGAGGCCGACACCCTCGACGCCGTGCGGTCCATGTTCGCCACCGAGACCACCCCGGGGGACGATTCCGACGAGCGGTGACCGACGCGGCACCAGCGCCGACGGTAGCGTCTCCGGCATGGCTTCAGCCGGTTCGGTCCACGTCCATCCGCCCAAGGTCGAGGTGTTCGACACGCTCGGACGGACCAACACCGATCCGAAGGGTTTCGTGCGGCCCGTCGACGTCTACGAGGCGACGGACTGGGGCCTGTACATGGCGCGGCCCTCCGACCACCCGTCGTTCGACTACCTCGAATCGTGGATCATCCCGTCCCTGGGTATCCGCGCATCGGTCTTCCACTACGTACCGCGTCACCGACGCGATCAGAACTACTACGTGGACATCGGTGACTTCACGCGGGACGCGGAGACGTGGCGGTCGGTCGACCATTATCTGGACATCGTCGTCCGCACCGGGCGTGATTCGGAACTGCTGGACGTCGACGAACTGCTGGCCGCACACACCACCGGGCTGCTCGACGCCGGGACCGTGGAGACCGCGATTCGTACCGCCACGGCGGCGATCGACGGGATCGCCTCCGCCGGGCACGACCTGGACCGGTGGCTGGCGTCACTCGGGATGCCGACCCGCTGGCGCTGACCGGAGTCAGTCCGCCGACCACCCTGTCCGTGTCGCCCACGACAGAACTGTCGGATACACACCCTCGAAGTAGGGGGCCTTCGCTCGGACGTACGCATCGATAGCCGCGCTGTAGTCGTCGTGCTGCGCTGCGAGTGTCGACGCGCGCTCCTTCACCGTCAAGTACTCCTCGCGTGCCGACGCGTCGGCGCGGAGCCAATCACGGAACATGAGCGCGAACACCTGTCCGGGCCACCCGTCGACACGCACGTGGATGTTCACCGGCCGTCCGGGGTCGGCGGCACCGTGCAAGCGCTTCTCCCACAGCGCAGGGTCGGCTTCACCGGGTACCGCGGACGGCATCGGGTCGTCGGTCACGATGTGCTCGATCCGCGGGAACGTGGCAGCGGTCAGTGATTCGCGAAGTGCGTCCGCCGTGGTCAGGTCGGCGACCGTGACCTGAATGTCCAGCACGTCCTTCGCCGGGAAGTCCGGAACCGCGGTGGAGCCGATGTGGTCGACACGCAGCGCTTTGTCACCGCACGCCAGACGGATCCGGTCGGCCACCCGCCGCGCCTGCGCGGGCCACGTCGGATCGGCGGGAACGACAGCGGGCGCAGACCGAGCAACCGCGGCGGACCGCACGTTCCGGGCGAACGGTTCGAGCCGGTTCGACCACAGCTCGTGTACCGCGGATTCCAGGGCTTCCTGAGTTCCCGAATTGTCGAGCCACACATCGGCCGCGTCCCGGCGCTGCTCGTCGGTCGCCTGGGCAGCGATCCTCGAGCGGGCGTCCTTCTCGTCGAGCCCACGGGAGGCCACCAGCCGGCGCACGCGCTCCTCGGCCTCCAGATACACGACCACGACGAGGTGAAAGGCTGCGGCCGAACGGGATTCGACGAGCAACGGAATATCGTGCACCAGCACACAATCGTCCGGTGCACTCTCGATGAGTTCGGTCGTCCGCCGACCGATCAACGGATGCATGATGCCGTTGAGAGCGAGACGTGATTCCTCGTCACCGAATGCCCTGGCGGCCAACGCGGGCCGAAGGAGTGTTCCGTCCTCGGCGAGGATGTCGTCGCCGAAACGCTCGACGAGCGCTGCGAGTCCGGGTGTTCCGGGCTCGACGACCTCCCGTGCGATCTTGTCCGCATCCACTACGACGGCACCGAGACTCGCCAAGGTGCGGGACACCGTCGACTTGCCCGCACCCATTCCACCGGTCAATCCGATTCTCAACACACCCACAGTGTGACCGAGTCAGCGACCCTCCGCATCGAACACGCCGCGAATCACCAGTCTCAAATGCACCATGTTTCCCAACCTGTCGGTTATCTTCGAGGCGCACAACAGGCTTTCGTACTTTCTTCGCCGACTCCCTCGCCGGATCGGCCGAGCAAGTACTCGACAGGTAAAGGACGGGCATGAACACCATTGCGGGAGTGGGAGTCGGGCGGATGCAGCCCGGGCGGCACCGCCTGGGAATGTCCGACGGCGTGCACTGCATTCTGATTCCTCAGGTCGCCGACGCGTTGGCGGAGCACCGCCGCAACTGGTTCACCTCACTCATCAGCCCGGCACGTCACAGCTTTGCCTCCATGCGTAAGCGCAGTGCTCAGATGAGCACAGGTTGGGGTACCGCTGTAGCGAGCTGATTCGCGGCGTACCAGACACGGCCGAAGGCCCGATCCGTCATGGATCGGGCCTTCGTCGTCGGTATGTGCAGTGCCCCGCAGCGAGATGCTCGCATCACGGGAAAGGCCCCGAACCGCATGCGGTTCGGGGCCTTCTCGTGGAGCGGTAGATCAGCGGATCATGCTCCGCCGGACAGCTTCTCGCGCAGTGCGGCGAGCTGAGCGTCACTGGCGAGCGATCCGCCGGTGGACTCGGGAGCTGCTGCAGCCGGTGCACCCTGTGCAGACGGGGTACCGGTCTCGGAGGAGTAGCCGGCCGCTGCGTTGGCAGCTTCCTGCGCCTCGTCCGCGGCGGTCTTCTCCATCTGAGCGGTGTGCATCTTGTGGCGACGCTCCGCCTCGGCGTAGCGGCCTTCCCACTCTTCACGCTGCTTGTCGAAGCCCTCGAGCCATTCGTTGGTCTCGGGATCGAAGCCCTCGGGGAAGACGTAGTTGCCCTGGTCGTCGTACGAGTCGGCCATGCCGTACTTGGACGGATCGAACTCGGCGGCGTAGTCCTCGTTGGCCTGCTTCAGCGACAGCGAGATACGGCGACGCTCGAGGTCGATGTCGATGACCTTGACCAACGCGTCGTCTCCGACGGTGACGACCTGGTCCGGGACCTCGACGTGGCGCTCGGCCAGCTCCGAGATGTGGACCAAGCCCTCGATGCCCTCTTCGACCCGCACGAATGCTCCGAAGGGAACCAGCTTGGTGACCTTGCCCGGGACGATCTGGCCGATCGCGTGGGTGCGGGCGAACTGACGCCACGGGTCTTCCTGCGTTGCCTTGAGCGACAGGGAGACACGCTCGCGGTCCAGGTCGACGTCGAGAACCTCGACGGTGACCTCGGTTCCGACCTCGACGACCTCGGACGGGTGGTCGATGTGCTTCCAGGACAGCTCGGACACGTGCACCAGGCCGTCGACGCCGCCGAGATCGACGAACGCGCCGAAGTTGACGATGGAGGAGACGACGCCCTTGCGGACCTGTCCCTTCTGGAGCTGGTGCAGGAACTCGCTGCGAACCTCGGACTGTGTCTGCTCGAGCCATGCGCGGCGCGAGAGGACGACGTTGTTGCGGTTCTTGTCGAGCTCGATGATCTTGGCCTCGATCTCCTTGCCGACGTACGGCTGGAGGTCGCGGACACGACGCATCTCGACGAGCGAGGCGGGAAGGAAGCCGCGGAGGCCGATGTCGAGGATGAGACCACCCTTGACGACCTCGATGACGGTGCCCTTGACGGCCTCGTCCTTCTCCTTGAGCTCCTCGATGGTGCCCCAGGCGCGTTCGTACTGTGCGCGCTTCTTCGACAGGATCAGACGACCCTCTTTGTCCTCCTTGGTGAGGACGAGAGCTTCGACCGCATCTCCCACGGAGACGACCTCGTTGGGGTCGACGTCGTGCTTGATGGAGAGCTCGCGAGAGGGAATGACGCCCTCGGTCTTGTAACCGATGTCGAGAAGAACCTCGTCACGGTCGACCTTGACGATCGTGCCCTCGACGATGTCGCCATCGTTGAAGTACTTGATCGTTGCGTCGATCGCGGCGAGAAAATCCTCGGCGGAGCCGATGTCGTTGACGGCTACCTGCGGCGAGGTGACGGTGGATGAGGCCATGTGGTGAGTTGCTCCGGACGGGTTGGGGTCGGTGGATGGATGTTCGGTCGGACAGACTCACGTTCTCGCGGACAGGACACGCGTACTGCCGTATCTTGGGCGCTGGTTCGAGAGCCAACGACGAACGCCTCCGGACACGCACCTGCGGATCGCTGACAGCGGGACCGGTGAGTACGCACGCGCGAAGGCGGACATTCGCGTATCGAAGACTACTCGGTGCCGTGTGCGGCGAGCAAACCCGGTTACGGTGTTGCGCGTGTCCGCAGAAACCCCCGCCGATCTCGGTGACCAGACCACCGCGAGCACCGGTGAGCACGTCGATCCGCCCGCCTCCTCGCCTCGTCGTCGAGGAGTCGACTCGGTGACGTCGGAGCGCGCGTCGCGCTCCTGGTGGGACCATGATTCCGCCGAATACCACCGTACCCATGGGGAGTTCCTCGGCACCGCCAGCGCGGGGGGAGAATTCGTCTGGTGCCCGGAGGGTCTGCACGAGGGCGACGTCCATCTGCTGGGTGACGTCGAGAACCGCGACGTCCTGGAGATCGGGTGCGGATCCGCCCCCTGCGCCCGATGGCTGGCGGGACACGGCGCCCGCGCAACGGCGCTCGACATCTCCGCGGGAATGTTGGCGTACGGAGCCGAGGCGATCGCGGCGCGCGAGGCCGTGTCGCCGGGCAGTCCGGCACCCGCGCTCCTGCAGGCCTCGGCCGAGAACCTGCCGTTCGCCGATGCGTCGTTCGACATCGCGTGTTCCGCCTTCGGCGCCGTCCCCTTCGTCGCCGACTCCGCGCGCGTGATGCGAGAGGTGCATCGGGTGCTGCGGCCCGGCGCACGGTGGGTGTTCTCGGTGAACCATCCGATGCGGTGGATCTTCCCGGACGACCCGGGACCGGTCGGCCTCACCGCGACGATCCCGTACTTCGACCGCACCCCGTACGCCGAGTTCGACTCGGACGGCACGGCGACCTACGTCGAGCATCACCGCACCGTCGGCGACCGCGTCCGGGAGATCGTCGCCGCGGGACTCACGCTGGTCAACATCGTGGAACCCGACTGGCCCGAATGGCTGGACCGTGAGTGGGGTCAGTGGTCACCGCTCCGCGGTGAACTGTTCCCCGGCACCGCGATCTTCTGCTGCGTGAAGTAGCGAGATCAGGCCCCGCGGACGACGTGCGCCGTCACCGTCTCGAGGAACTCGCTAGTGGACGCGAGCCCACCGATGTCGGCCGTACCCACTCCCGACGCGATCGTCGTGTCGACGGCGCTGCGGATGCGTCCACCGACATGCGCGAACTCGGACGGTCCGTCGCCGGCCGCCAGGTGCTTTAGCATCGCCGCGACCGAGAGCAGAACCGCCGTCGGGTTCGCACGGTTGTGTCCGGCGATGTCCGGCGCCGCGCCGTGTGCCGCCTGAGCCATGACTTTCGAATCGGACGCATTGATCGACGGCGCCATACCCAGTGACCCGGACAGCTCACCGGTGAGGTCGGAGAGGATGTCGCCGAACATGTTCTCCGCCACCAGAACGTCGAAGTCTCCACCCGACCGGACGAGCTTGGCAGTCACCGCGTCGATGTGTTCGTAGGCGACGCTCACGCTCGGGTGGCGTTCGCCGACCTCGGTGCAGACGTCCTTGAACAGACCCGTGGTGAGCCGTAGGACGTTGGTCTTGTGGACGACGGTCACGTGGCGACGTCGACTCTCGGCGATCCGGAAGGCCTGCTCGGCGATACGTTCGCATGCCCTGCGCGTGAAGACGCCGACCGCGAGAGCGACGTCGGGCGTCGGCATGAACTCGCCCGATCCGACGAACATGTTGCGGTCCGCGTAGAAGCCTTCGGTGTTCTCCCGCACGACGACCAGATCCATGGTGGGCGACACTGCCTTGACTCCCTGCAACGCCTTCGCCGGCCGGATGTTGGCGTAGAGGTCGAACTCCTTCCGGATGCGCCCGCCGGGAGTGAGTCGGCCTCGCAGCTCCTCCGGGTACGAGGCGCTGTCGTGCGGTCCCAGCACCCACGCGTCGAGTTCGGCCAACGCCGCCATGGTGTGCGCGGGCACGGCATCGCCGTACTCGTCCAGGGCATCGCGGCCGAACGGCAGTCGCTGCCAGTCGATCCGAGGCGCCGACATCGATTCGACGGCCGCGTCGACGATCCTGACGGCACCGGGAACGATCTCCTTGCCGATGCCGTCTCCGTCGAGAACTCCGATGGGATGGCCACCGCGCGAGGTACCCGACACGGACCCGGAACGTCGTTCGTTCGTCATGGCCGCCATCATTGCTCATCATGGTGCAGTCGGTGGAGCTCCTCCTGGACTCCGGTAGTGACGAATCGATCCGTCGTGAATGGAATTACCTCGCGGAACTGGGACTTCCCAGCCAGGCTCGACACACGGGGTCGTCGAACCGTCCACACATCACGATCGCGGTCGCCGCGAGTATCGACGACGATGCCGAGCGGCGGCTGACCGCGCTGATCGTGGACGGACGAGAGAACGGTGCGTGGCGATTCCCCGAGGCCGTGCGGCTGGGCGGGCTGGTGATGTTCGGCGGGTCACGCGCGGTACTCGCCCGTACGGTCGTCCCGTCGCCCGAACTACTCGACCTGCACGCCCGGGTCCACAGGATCCTTGCCGACTCCCCCGGCATCCCCCCGCATCTCGAACCGGGCCGCTACACGCCGCACGTGACCCTCGCGATGCGTATGCGACCGGACGACATCGGTTCCGGGAGTTCCCATCTGATCACCGACCTCCGCGACATCGAGGCGGAGGTCTCTGCTGTCCGGCGCTGGGACGGCGACGCGCGGGAGGACTGGCTCATCGGCTGACCGTCACCACCGCGGGGGCCGCGCGACGACGCGTCGTCACCAGAACGCCGACGATGATCAGGGCCGTTCCGATCACCGCGTTCCACGTCACCGCCTCCCCCAGCACGGCGGCACCGAGGGCGATGCCCACCACCGGGCTCAGATAGGTCACCGTCGACGCTGCAGCCGGACCCCACCCCGTCACGACGTTGGTCATCCACAGGAAGGCCAGGCCGGTCCCGGCGCAACCCAGTGCCAGCATCGACGCGACCACCGGGACGTCGAGGTGCACGGCCTGTCGGGCCACGACAGGCGTCGCCACCACCATCGCGACCGCTGCGATACCGATCTGCATCGTCGCCACGGCCAAGGCCGGTACCCGCAACGGGACGACGAACTTGCGCAGGTACACGAGAGCGATGCCGTACGACGCAGTTGCTCCCAGACACGCCATCTGCGCGCCGACGCTGCCCGCGAGCCCGGCCTGCCACGGCGAGAACACGGCCAGGATGCCGACGAATCCGAGCAGGAGTCCGACCGACCGCATCGCCGTCGGACGCTCGGCAGGCAGCACCACGAATGCCAACACGGTGGTCATGAGCGGCGTCGTCGCGTTGAAGATCGCCGCCGTCGCCGAGTCGATGTCCTGCTCCGACCACGCGAAGAGCAACCACGGGACGATGCACTGGAAGACCGCTAGGAAGCACGAATGCGCCCACACGACACCGCGGCGCGGCAACCGAACGTGCATGACGCGCAACAACACTCCGAGCGTGAGTGCTCCGAGGACAAGTCTCGCGAGAACCACCTGGGGAAAGCTCAGGCCTTCGAGCCCGATCTTCATGAACAGGAAGCTGGCTCCCCAGACGAGTGCAGCAGCGACGAATTGGAGACCCAGCACGTCAGAAACGATAGTCGCCGTGCTGGGTCACCTCGTCGTGAGTGTCCGGTACCCGACCGGCCGTCGCGAGCGATGCCAGCAGCACCAGAACCACCAGGAACCCCGAGAGAAGAACGAAGAATGTCATGCGAGAAATAGTCCGCCGCAGCGCTTTCCGGGAACAGTGGCAGGAATGACATATTTCATCGTTTTTCTGCCATACTGACTGCATGTTGTCGAAGGTCGTCGTTCCCCTGCTCCCTCTGACGGAGGCGTTCGAACTGGGCGTGGCGTGCGAGGTGTTCGGATTCGACCGGTCCGACGAGGGACTGCCGGTCTACGACTTCTCTCTCGTGGCGGCGGTCCCGGATCCGATACGGACGCGCTTCGGCTACACCATCGACGTCCCGCACGACCTCGACCGACTCGACGACGCCGACCTGATCATCGTTCCCGCCGGCGGCACCTCCGTCACGTTCGACGGGTCCTTCACATGCGGCACCGAGCACACGTACGACCTGGAGCCACTCCTGAGCAAGCTCCGCGCGGCGGTCGCGCGAGGAGCACGAGTCGCCAGTTTGTGCACCGGAGCTTTCGTTCTGGGTGAGGCCGGACTCCTCGACGGACGCCGCTGCACCACACACTGGCGCCACGCCGACGCGCTCGCCGCTCGCTATCCGGATGCTGCTGTCGACCCGAACGTCCTCTACGTCGACGACGATCGGGTGCTGACCAGTGCCGGAACCGCGGCGGGTATCGACCTCTGCCTGCACATCGTCCGGTCGGCGCAGGGCAGCGCCGTCGCCAACGGCATCGCGCGGCGCATGGTCGTCCCTCCGCACCGCGACGGCGGACAGGCTCAGTACGTCGCCGTTCCCGTCCCGGTGTGCGACTCGGAGACGTTGGCACCGCTCATCGACTGGATCACCGAGAACATCCGCCTGGACCTCACCGTGGAGGTCTTGGCCGCCGAGGTCTCGATGTCGCCCCGTACGTTCGCCCGACGCTTCCAGGCCGAGACCGGAACCACGCCGGCCCGGTGGATCAGCGACCAGCGGGTCCTGGCAGCGCAACGCCTCCTGGAATCGACCGATCTCTCCATCGACGCGGTCGCCGAGTCGGTGGGGTTCGGATCGGCCGCGGTCCTGCGCCAACATTTCGTGAGGCTCCGGCGCACGACGCCACAGGCTTATCGTCGGACCTTCCGCGCGGTGCCCGTCCCTGTGTGACCGGGTAAGAATGAAAACGCGGGGAATGCCGACCGGTGTGCGTGCGTTATGCGGGGCAGAAGGAACGTGCCGGCTATCGGCACCCGCGACGAAAGGATCCTTGTGGCAACGCAGACGCTGACGCAGCAGAACTTCGACGAGACCGTGACCGGCAACGATGTCGTTCTGGTCGACTTCTGGGCCGACTGGTGCGGACCGTGCAAGCAGTTCGCCCCGACCTTCGAGAAGTCGTCGGAGCAGCACCCCGACGTGGTCTTCGGCAAGGTCGACACCGAGGCCGAGCAGGGGCTCGCCGCAGCCGCGAACATCCGGTCCATCCCCACGTTGATGGCATTCCGTGAGGGCGTTCTCGTGTTCGCCCAGCCCGGCGCACTGCCCCAGGCTGCCCTCGAAGACCTGGTCGGGCAGATCAAGGGACTCGACATGGACGACGTGCGCAAGCAGATCGCCGAGCAGCAGGCGGCCGACGCGAAGTAGCGCACACACCGACGAAAGGCGGGCACCGGGTGATCCCGGTACCCGCCTTTCGTCGTCCTGCGCCGTCGCGTCAGTGCGCGGCGTCGTCCCAGGTGCGACCCGTGCCCACGGAGACGTCGAGCGGCACGGACAACTCGATGGCATGGGCCATCTTGTCCCGCACCAACGCCTCCACCTCGACGCGTTCGGACTCGACGACCTCGAGCACCAGTTCGTCGTGAACCTGCAGAAGCATCCGAGACGTGAGCGACGACTGTGCCAACGCCCGCTGCACGTCGATCATCGCGACCTTGATGATGTCGGCTGCCGTCCCCTGGATGGGCGCGTTGAGTGCGGCGCGCTCGGCCACTTCACGACGCTGACGGTTGTCGCTGGTGAGATCCGGGAGATAGCGCCGACGACCGTAGAGGGTCGAGGTGTACCCCACCTTGCGCGCAGCCTCGACCACTTCGTGAAGATAGTCGCGGACTCCACCGAACCGGGAGAAGTACGCCTCCATCTGCTCTTTGGCCTCGTCCGTCGAAATCTTGAGCTGCTGCGACAGCCCGTAGGCGCTGAGGCCGTACGCGAGCCCGTAGGACATCGCCTTCACGCGTCGGCGCAACTCCGGGGTGACCTCGTCGATGGGAACACCGAAGGCCCGCGATCCGACGAAGCTGTGCAGGTCCTCGCCGGTGTTGAACGCTTCGATCAATCCCTCGTCACCGGATACGTGCGCCATGATGCGCATCTCGATCTGGCTGTAGTCGGCCGTCATCAGCGTGTCGTAGCCCTCGCCGACGACGAACCCCTCGCGGATCCGTCGACCCGCGGACGTCTTGACCGGGATGTTCTGCAGATTGGGTTCGGTCGAGGACAACCTGCCGGTGGCGGCGATGGTCTGATTGAACGTGGTGTGGATGCGACCGTCGTCGCTGACCGACTTCAGCAGACCGTCGACGGTGACCTTGAGTCGCGTCGCGTCGCGGTGATCGAGCAGGTGACGCAGGAACGGATGCTCGGTCTTCTCGAACATGCTCTGCAGCGCTTCGGCATCGGTCGTGTAGCCGGTCTTGGTGCGCTTGGTCTTGGGCATGTCCAATTCGTCGAAGAGCACGACCTGCAACTGCTTCGGCGAACCGAGGTTGATCTGCTTGCCGATCACCACGTACGCGGCCTCGGCGGCAACGCTGACCTCGCCGGCGAACTGACTCTGCAGATCGTGGAGATGGTCGAGATCGATGGCGATACCGGTGTTCTCCACCGTCGCCAGAACGTCCAGGAGCGGAAGTTCCATGTCGGACAGTAATGGCGCCGACTCGATCTCGGCCAGTTCACGATCGAGGGCGTCCGCGAGATCCAGAACTGCCTGCGCGCGCAGGATCTCACCCTCCGCCACGGCAGCCTGCGTCTCGTCCTCACTGTCGAGCAACGACAGCTGCGCATCCCCTGCATCCTCTACGCGCAGTTCGCGTTTGAGGTAGCGCAGCGACAGGTCGTCCAGGGCGAAGCTGCGTTGCCCCGGCCGGACCAGATACGCGGACAGGGCAGTGTCACTGGTGAGCCCGGCGACCGGCCATCCGCGGCCACGAAGCGCATGCAGGGCCCATTTGGCCTCGTGCAACGCTTTCGGCCGCGACTTGTCCGCGAACCACCGTGCGAGCGCCTGCTCGTCCTCCTCGGTGAGTCCGATCGTCTCGATGTACGCACCCTCACCGTCGGCGGCGGCGAATGCGACGGATGTGGCGTCCCCGTCGAACGGTGAGCGAGTCCCCACCACGGACAGTCCGGTCCTGACTCCGTCGCTGGTGTGCGTGTCCAACCACTCGCCCAGCTCGCCCGGCTCGAGCGCTCGACCGCTGACCTCGAAGCCCTCTTCCGCTTCGGGCTCTGTGGACGACAACGTCGCGAACAGTCGATCGCGGAGAACACGGAACTCGAGATCGTCGAACAGCGCGTGGACCCGATCCCGGTCCCACGGCGCCAGTTGCAGCTGATCGGGTGTGTACGGCAACGGGACATCGCGCACCATCTCGGTGAGCTGGCGGTTGAGGATCACGCTGGAAAGGTTGGCCCGCAGGGCGTCCCCGACCTTGCCGCGCACGGTATCGACCTTGTCGACCAGTTCGTCGAGGCTGCCGAACTCCTTGATCCACTTCGTCGCCGTCTTCTCCCCCACCCCCGGAATACCCGGCAGGTTGTCGCTCGGATCCCCGCGCAGCGCAGCGAAATCCGGGTACTGGGCAGGGGTGAGCCCGTACTTGCTCTCGACTTCGGACGGAGTGAACCGCGTCAGGTCGGAGACACCCTTGCGTGGGTACAGCACGGTCACCTGATCGTTGACCAGCTGCAGCGAATCGCGATCACCCGTGACCACGAGGACGCGATATCCGGCCGCCACTGCCTGCGTCGTCAAGGTCGCGATGATGTCGTCGGCCTCGAAGCCGGGCTCCGCCATGACCGGAATACCCAGGGCCCCGAGGACATCCTTGGTGATGTCGATCTGACCCGCGAACTCGTCGGGAGTCTTGATGCGATTGGCCTTGTACTCGGGAAACTTCTCCGCCCGGAAGGTCTGGCGTGAGACGTCGAAAGCAGCGCCCACGTGTGTGGGCGCCTCGTCGCGCAGCAGGTTGATCAGCATGGAGGTGAATCCGTAGACAGCGTTGGTGGTCTGCCCACTCGTGGTCTTGAAGTTCTCGGCGGGGAGCGCGTAGAAGGCTCGATACGCCACCGAGTGACCGTCGATCAGCATCAGCAGGGGCGAGGACTCGGTTACTGGACTCACCCCGTCAGTCTAGGGACGACGACCGACATCTCCGCCGTCGGCGCTCGCCCGCTTCGAAACAAGACCGCAACATCGAAGAAATCGAAGCGGCCGTTTTCGATACCTCCAGCCCGATAGAGTCCGACAATTGCAAGCACTGCCGAGACAACTCGGCGTTATTCGACCGTCCGAGAGGACCCCGCGTGCCCCCCTCGAGTCCTCGACGGCCCGTGCGATCCGTGGCTACCGCCACGATCGTCCGCGCGCTCGTCGTCGTTCTCCTCGGCCTCATCGCTGCTGCCACCGTCGGTGGAACAGCCCTGGCCCAGGAACCCACTCCCGCTCCTACCCCGAGCTCCAGCTCACCACCCGCGAGCAGCTCCTCGACTCCCCCGGCAGATGCGGTCGACGTCAGCGGCAGCCTGAACAATGCGGGCGAACGCCTCGTCGGTGTCGACGTTCTCGCACTCGACGGCTCCGACGCCGAAGTCGCACGCACCACGTCCGCGGAGGGAGGCCGGTGGACGCTCCCCGTCTCCCCCGGTGACTACACCTTCCGCGTCGACCCCGAAACCCTGCCCGACGGCGTGTCGGTCCAAGGCGACGTCGAACGCACCGTGGTCCAGGGCCGCGCCAACACCGTGATCTTCAGCTTCGGTGAAGAGCGCAGCGCGACCGTGGTGCCGTTCTACGAGAAGTTCCTCCGCACGACCATCGACGGACTGCGGTTCGGACTGGTCATCGCGCTCGCCGCGATCGGTCTGAGCCTGATCTTCGGCACGACCGGCCTCACCAACTTCGCCCACGGAGAACTGGTCACGCTCGGTGCGGTCGCAGCATGGGTCTTCAACCAGAAGCTCGGGATCCAGTTGATCCCGGCAACGATCCTGGCGGTGATCGTCGGTGTGGCGGTCGGCTGGGCGAACAACGCCGGACTGTGGAGACCACTGCGCAGACGTAAGACGGGTCTGATCGGCCAGCTCGTCGTGTCGATCGGCCTCGCTATCGCCCTGCGATACCTGATCCTCATCTTCTTCTCCGACCGCGCCGAGCCGTACAAGGACTACCAGGCGCAGGTGCAGCGTGAATGGGGGCCGTTCGCCATCACGGACGTCAACCTCGCCTGCATCGTCATCAGCATCGTGGTGCTCGTTCTCGTCGCTCTCATGCTGCAGAAGACCCGCATCGGCAAGGCCATGCGTGCCGTCGCGGACAACCGCGACCTCGCGGCGTCGTCGGGCATCAACGTCGAGCGTGTCGTCACGTTCGTCTGGTGCATGGGCGGCGGACTCGCTGCCCTGGGCGGCGTCCTGTTCGGGCTCTCCGAGCTCGGCGGTCGCGTCCAGTGGGAGATGGGCTTCAAGCTCCTCCTGCTCATGTTCGCCGGTATCACCCTCGGTGGACTGGGAACTGCCTACGGCGCGCTCCTGGGCTGTGTCATCGTCGGACTGCTGGTGCAGTGGTCGACGCTCGTGATCAACCCCGACCTCAAATACATCGGAGGATTGCTCGTCTTGATCGTCATCCTCATCGTCCGGCCGCAAGGCATCCTGGGCTCGCGGCAAAGGATCGGCTGACCATGGATATCGTCGGAGCAATTCAGGTATCGCTCGCCCAGCTCGTCGGGCCGTCAGCGATCTTCTACGCACTTCTCGCCATCGGCCTCAACCTGCACTTCGGCTACGCCGGACTGCTCAACTTCGGACAGATCGGCTTCGCACTCCTCGGTGGGTACGGCGTCGGCATCATGACCATCACCTACGAGCAGCCGTTGTGGCTCGGCATCATCGTCGGACTGGCCGCCGCAGGGTTGTTGGCTCTGGTTCTCGGCATCCCGACGCTGCGACTACGAGCCGACTATCTGGCCATCGTCACGATCGCGGCGTCCGAGATCCTGAGGCTCGTCTTCCGATCCACCGCGTCCAACGGTGTCACCGGATCAACCAACGGCCTCTTCGGCTTCGCCGATCCGTTCACCAATCTCAGCCCGTTCGACTCGGGCAAGCAGTACTCGTTCGCCGGCGTGAAGTTCTACGGCGACGACCTGTGGGCGATGGTCGTCGGGTGGTCGCTCGTGATCATCCTGTGCGGCCTCGTCTATCTGCTCACCCACAGCCCATGGGGACGCGTGCTCAAGGCCGTGCGTGAGGACGAGGATGCTGCGCGCTCGCTCGGCAAGAACGTCTTCGTCTACAAGATGCAGGCGCTGGTTCTCGGCGGTGTCATCGGCGGCATGGGCGGCGTGTTCAACGCCCTCCAGACCAAGTCGATCAACCCCGACTTCTACTCGACCGCGCAGACCTTCTTCGCTTTCGGAGCACTGATCCTGGGCGGCGCCGCCACGGTGTTCGGACCGGTCGTCGGAGCGATGCTGTTCTGGTTCCTGCTCTCGATCCCCGACGTCCTGCTGCGTCAGGCTGCCGCGGGCCCCGACCCGTTCATCCCCATGACCGAACAGCAGGTCGGCGCAACACGATTCGTTCTCCTCGGCATCCTCATCGCGGTGCTGATGATCTTCCGCCCGCAAGGACTGCTGGGCAACAAGCGGGAGGTACAGCTCGATGCCAAGTAACACCATCGCGGCACGCAAGCCGCTCTCCGCGGAGGTGCGCGCCGCGCTCTTCGCGGACGTCGCCAACACACCCGGCGTCGCCAAGCCCGACCCGACCATGGTCGTCGACGGTGTGTCCCGTACGTTCGGCGGCCTCAAGGCTGTCGACGTGGCGCACCTCGAGATCCAGCGTGGGTGCATCACCGGTCTGATCGGCCCGAACGGCGCCGGCAAGACGACTTTGTTCAACCTGCTCACCGGCTTCGATCAGCCGGACACCGGCACCTGGTCCATGGACGGCAAGTCTCTCGGCAAGATGACACCCCACCAGGTGGCACGCCACGGAGTGGTGCGCACCTTCCAGCTGACGAAGGCACTGTCGAAACTGACTGTGCTGGACAACGTCCGCCTCGGCGCCACGGGCCAGAAGGGTGAGCGGATCTTCAACACGCTCATGCCGTGGACGTGGAAGGCGCAGGAGCGCGAAGTCACCGAACGAGCCAACGACCTGCTGGCGCGATTCAAGCTCGACGCCAAGGCCGACGACCTCGCGGGGTCGCTATCGGGCGGTCAGCGCAAGCTCCTCGAGATGGCGCGCGCACTGATGACCGATCCGGCGGTGGTCATGCTGGACGAGCCCATGGCGGGTGTGAATCCGGCTCTGACGCAGAGCCTTCTGGGCCACATCAAGTCGCTGCGCGACGACGGCATGACCGTCGTCTTCGTCGAGCACGACATGGACGTCATCCGCGACATCAGCGACTGGGTCGTCGTCATGGCTCAGGGCAGTGTCATCGCGGAGTCCGCACCGGCACAGCTGGCGGACAACGAGGCAGTCGTCGACGCCTACCTCGGAAGCCACCACGACCAGGCCCTCGAGTTCGACGCCGACGGCAACCCCGTGGGGGCCACCGCAGAGCTGGCGGAGGCACTCGAGCAGGCCGAGGTGCAGACCCTGGAAGCGGGCGGCGACCTCTCCGAGGCCGAGCCCGAGATCGCGCTGGACAAGAGGACCACGACATGACCGAATCCGGAGCAACCACATCCGGGGAAACCGGGCTCACCGCAGCGGAATTCGCGGCGACACCGGATGAACACCGCCGCCTGGCAACCGACGCGCTCGTGCGCGCCGACGACCTGGTGGCCGGGTACATCCCCGGCGTCAACATCCTGAAGGACTGCAACTTCTACCTGAACGACGGCGAGATCGTCGGCATCATCGGACCGAACGGTGCCGGCAAGTCGACACTGCTCAAAGCGCTGTTCGGGCTCATCCCCATCCGTAGCGGCGCGGTCACCCTGCGCGGAGACAACATCACGTCCGCCGAAGCGCATGTGTTGGTGACCAAGGGCGTCGGCTACGTTCCGCAGACGCAGAACGTGTTCCCCTCGCTCACTATCGAGGAGAACCTCGAGATGGGGATCTACCTGCGGCCGAAGAAGTTCCAGGAGCGGTTCGACTTCGTCAGCGAACTGTTCCCGCTGCTCTCCGAGCGTCGAAAGATCAAGGCGGGCGCACTGTCCGGCGGTGAGCGCCAGATGGTGGCCATGGGCCGCGCCCTGATGATGGAACCGTCCGTGCTGCTGCTCGACGAGCCGTCGGCGGGTCTGTCCCCCATGTTCCAGGACGAGGTGTTCATCCGCTGCAAGAAGATCAACGCGGCAGGTGTCTCGATCATCATGGTCGAGCAGAACGCCCGTCGATGCCTGCAGATCTGCGACCGCGGTTACGTTCTCGATCAGGGCAAGAACGCGTACACCGACACGGGTACGAATCTGATGAACGATCCCAAGGTCATCGAGCTCTACCTCGGCACGCTCGCGGGGAGCAAAGAGAAGAAGTAGTACCCGCACACCGACAGGGGCGCTCCGAGTTCACTCGGGGCGCCCCTCTCGTTGTCTGCGCCCCCTCGGCGAGTACGTCCATAGTGTCGTCGACACAGCTCGATTCACGGCGTTATGGACGTACTCGCGGCCGATGCACTCTGCGCACGGCGCCGAACAGGTGCTAGCGGGTTCCCGCAACGGTTCCGGCAACCTGCAGCGGCTGCAACCGTTGCACGTTGCCGGAACCGTTGCAGGTGGCGATCGTCGGGAGGCGAGCCCCGCGACAACAGAACGGGCCCGACTCCAGTGGAGTCGGGCCCGTTCGGGGTTACTGCAGATCAGCCGCCGACGACGATGTAGTCCTCGGTGGTGAGCTTGTTGTCAGGTCCGAAGACCAGCTTGCCGTACGAACCGACTGCAGGCTCGCCGCCGTCGGTGAAGCTGAGCTGACCGGTGACACCGTCGTAGTCGATGTCGGTTCCGGCCTTGACCAGCGGCAGGCACTCCTGGAACGTCGTGCACTTCGTTCCGTCCTTGGTGACGGAGTTGATGTTCGCCGCGATGTCGACGCCGGCCGTGGACTTGGCCTGCTCGGCAGCGAGAGCGGAGATCACGACTGCGTCGTAGGACTCACCGGCGTAGTTGAAGTCGACCAGAGCCGGGTTGACGGCCTTGAGTCGATCCTGGAAGCCCGCACCCACGTCGGTGAGCGGGGTGGTTCCACGCATGGTGTCGAGCAGTCCCGCGCCGACAGCCTCGCCGAGCGCGTTGCCCATGTTGCCGTCGACACCGTAGACAGCAGTGCCGTCCGACGGTCCGATGCCGATCTCGTGCATACGGGTGATGATCTTCGCCGACTCCTCGAAGCCGATGATGGCGACCGCGTCAGGGTTGAAGTTCTTCACCTGGTCGACCTCGGCGTTGAACGACTGCGCGTTGGGGTCGTAGATGATCTTCTGGATCTGATCGGAGGCGACGCCGGCGTCCTCGAGGTTGGTGACCGTGTTGCTGGCCAGACCGGTGCCGTACGGGTCGTTCAGCGCGAGGATGGACACACGCTGTCCGCCGTCCTCGGAGATGAGCTGCGAGAGGGCCTGCGCCTGAAGCACATCGGTCGGGGCGGTACGGAAGTACTGACCCTTGTCCGGGTAGCAGACGAATTGGTCCGAGGTGTTGGCCGGCGAGATCTGGACGACGCCTGCGCTGGCGATCTTGTCGATGACCTTGAGGGACACCGAGGACGATGCCGCACCGAGGATGACGCTGGCACCGGCCGCGAGCTCGCGGTCGACGGTGCTGTTCGCGGTGTCGGTGGTGGTGTCGCCCGAGTCGCCGGGGATGAGTTCCATCGGCTGGCTCAGGACGCCGCCGGCGCCGTTGATGTCGTTGACGGCCAGCTGGACGCCGGCGACCTCGGGCGGTCCGAGGAAGGCCAGGCTGCCGGTCTCCGGAAGAAGTGTGCCGAGCTTGAGGGGGGTGGTCACCGGTGTCGCGCCGGCAGTTGCCTGTTCGGGCGTGCAGTCGGTGCTCACGGTTGCTTCCGCCGAAGCGGATGCGGAAGATCCGCCGGCAGCACTGCTCTCGCTGCCGGAACTCGAATCGTCGCTCGAGGAACAGCCGAACAGGGCGAGCGAGGCGACGCTCACCACTGCAGCCGTCCGAACGATGGTTCGTCTTGCCATCTGTCGTCTCCTAGAAATATGTGCGTCACGCACCCGATACCGCGACGCTCGTGAAGGAGAACCTATCGTTCCGGGACCGTTCGCGACCTCTGGAACAAGCCCTGTGACCTTACTGTGACGTGTTGGCAGCGAGTTTTAACGTGGCCGTAGCCTGGCACAGTCGTCACGGCCGGTTCGTGCCCCGGAATCTCACGAAGCGGGCGTATTTCCCAGCGTCTCGATGACCACGGCAGCAACCGCTTTCATGGTGGTGCGGCGGTCCATGGCGGCACGTTGGATCCACGTGAACGCGTCCGGTTCCGACAACGACTGCGACGTCATCAACAGGCCCTTCGCGCGCTCGATCAGCTTGCGGGTGTCCAAACGATCGGTGAGATCCGCGATCTCCGTCTCGAGCGCGGAGATCTCCGTGAACCGACTGGCGGCAAGTTCCACGGCCGGCACCAGGTCGGCCTTGGTGAAGGGTTTGACCAGATACGCCATCGCGCCGGCATCTCGTGCTCTCTCGACCAGCTCACGCTGACTGAACGCCGTCAGGATCACAACAGGCGCCAACCGGGCAGCGGCGATTTCCGACGCGGCGTCGATGCCGTCACGACGAGGCATCTTCACATCCATGATCACCAGATCGGGCAGCAGAGCGCGCACCAGATCGACGGCTTCCTGTCCGTCGGCCGCTTCACCGACGACGTCGTAGCCCTCTTCGCGCAGCATCTCGACCAGGTCCAGGCGGATCAACGACTCGTCCTCCGCCACGACCACGCGCTTCGCCGCCGGAGCAACCGGTGTGTTCATCGTGGACTCGTCCTCTTCTACTCACTGGCGGTTCTTCCCACCCGTCGAACACGGCCGCCCCGCAGGGCACCGTCAGGGTACCGGTGCACCGGCGTCGGCACCGATCTTCTACACTCGGTGACCGCACCATTCGCCGAGCGAGTGGTCCGCCCTCGTATCCCAATTGGCAGAGGAAACGGATTCAAAACCCGTGCAGTGTGAGTTCGAGTCTCACCGAGGGCACCACGTTCCACACGTCAGGTCATCGACCGAACATCCAGCGACAGAGCGAATCCCACGTCGTCGCGTCCTGTCGTCAGCCGCACGACATGCCTCCCGATGCGTCGACAGGTGAACGAGATCGGGAATGCGACCGCCTGCTGCTCGCCGTCGATGCGGCCGCTGACGGGCAACTCGAACACGTGGAGCGGCTCGTCCTCTCCGTCCGTGATCTGCACCTGCAGGCGACCGCCGTCGGCGTCGTCCGGGCCGCGCTGCAGGAGTACCACCAGATACGCCTCGACGGGCTGTTCCAACGACGGAAGGACGCACCAGTCCCAGATTCCTCCGAGGACGTCGAGCTTCTGGTCCGACTGCCTCGCGTAGTCCGCGAAGAATGCACTCGTGACGATCAACGGCCGGTCCTTTCCCTGCGAGCCACACGCGTCTGATTCGATGGCAGGACTGCCGCACAGAAAGGGTCCGCCGTGACCGCTCTCCTGATCGTCGCTGGACTCGGATCCGCCCTCGTGTCGGGGATTCTTCTCGCGTTCTCCCTCGCCGTGATGCCGGCATTGGCATCACAGCCCGCGTCGTCGGCCGCCGCGGTGATGAACCGCATCAACGTGGTCATCGTCGCTCCCCTCTTCATGGTTCTCCTGTTCGGCACCGCGGTGGCCACCGTCGCTGCCGCCGTGACGGCTGTCCTCGAGCCTGGCATACCCGCATCGCTCGTCGTGCTCGCAGCGGTCCTCTACGTCGGTGGATGCGTCGGTGTGACCGTCGTCGTCAACGTGCCTCTGAACAACCGCCTCGCTGCGCGCGACGACGTCTGGCCCGAATTCCTGCTCCGGTGGACGCGGTGGAACCACGTCCGCGTTCTCGCCGGGGTCGCGTCGTCGATCCTGCTGCTCGCCGCCGGGGTGGCGCAGTGACCGTCGTCCACAGTTTCGCGCCCCTCGTGGGCGCGAGTCCGCACACCCTCCTTCTCGGATCCATGCCGGGCGTGGCCTCGCTGCGCGCGGGACAGTACTACGCACACCCGCGAAATGCGTTCTGGCCGATCATGGCTCAGCTCGTGGACTTCCGCGCCGACGATCCATACGACGACCGTGTCGCGGCACTCACCGCGTCCGGTATAGCGGTGTGGGATGTTCTCGAACTCTGCACGCGCGAGGGAAGTCTGGACTCCGCCATCGACGCCGACACCGCCGTGGCCAACGACCTTGCGGGCTTCGTCACCGATCATCCGACCGTCCGCCGAATCTTTCTCAACGGTGCCGCCGCCGAGAAGCTTTTCCTCCGACATGTCCGGTTGCCCCGCGCCGTGACGTGCCGGCGGCTCCCCTCGACGAGCCCGGCGCACGCGTCGTCGACACTGGCCGAGAAGACCGAGGCGTGGCGCGTGGTCGTGGAGGTGTCCCCGTGACCACCACGTCCACCAGCCTGCGATTCGCTCTCATCGTGACGGCTGCGAGCGGATTCCTCGACGCGTACACCTTCGTCTCCCGTGGTGGCGTGTTCGCCAACGCGCAGACCGGCAACGTCATCTTCCTGGCCATCGAACTCTCGCGTACACAGTGGAGCGCGGCCGCCGATCACCTCTGGCCTCTTCTGGCGTTCGTCGTCGGAGTGGTGATCGCGAACGTCATCAAGTCCGGGCGAGCCGAACGCCACGTGCATCGGCCGATCCGATGGTCTGTCGCAGCTCAGGCCGCGATCCTCGCGGTCGTCGGTTTCGTCCCCGACACCGTTCCGAACGCGCTGGTCACCGTCCCCATTGCGTTCATCGCATCCCTGCAGTTCGCGCTGTTCCGCACGATCGGCGACCTCAACTTCATCGCCGTGGCGATGACCGGCAACCTCATGCGGTTCACCGACGCAGGCTTCGCCGCCCTCGTCGACCGTGATCCCGCCGGCAGGCGTGCCGTTCGCGTCTACAGCGCCGTCATCGCCGTCTTCGCGCTCGGTGCGCTCGCGGGCGCGGCGGCCACGGAAACGATCGGCGTGCGGGCAGCATGGATTCCCGCAGCAGTTCTGGCCGCCACGCTGATCATCTTCCTGATCGACGAGCGCGCGGAGTAGGACCGACGACGGTCCGTCAGTGCACGGTGTGATGCGACATGTCGACCGCGACGACGTCCTCGTGCGACGGCCGATCGACCAGGCGTCGACGGATGGCTGTCACCAGTTCCTCGTCCGTCAACGCCGCGGCGCTGGCAGCGAGTTCGATTCTGGCGTCGACCTCGTGCGGCGCCAGATACCGTGCGACCACCAGCGCCTCGACCGGATTACGGCCGAAGTGCCGCGCGACAGCGATGACGCGATCGGCACTCGGCGTGTTCTTCCCCAACTTCCATCTCGAGACCGACGCGGGATCCACCCCTGCTGCCCGCGCGATCTCCACTTGTGATGCTCTGTCTGTGACGCGGTTCAAGTACTCCCACCACGTCTCCCCCACCCCGGACGTCTCACCCATGGCGCGAACACTACTGACATCGACGCAACTCGAGCCAGAGTGTGTCGATTGCCGCGGCGCTATTGCGTGTGTACCTTTCGTGTCGTGCGCGCAACGAGCGCGACACGATCGATCACTGGGGGGTAATCGATGGCGAATCTCGCGCTGGATCGTGACGGCTTGGAACGACTACGTCGCTACGCGGAGATCACGACGGACGGACAGTTGGCGGAACGAATCGGGGTCGATCCCGCCACCGTCTCCCGCATTCTCAGCGGAAAATGCTTGCCCGGAACAAAATTCATCGCAGGCGTACTCGCGGAATTCGGACGTGACTGCTTCGCCGACATATTCGTCATCGTCGCCGACGACTCACCGCGTCGGAAAATGGCGGATCAGACCTTCCTGAACAACCGTCGCCACCAATTCACCACTGCGAGAGAAGAATCGACCCGTCGCCAATCCCCGTGAGCCGGCGGCTACCGGGGATTCGGTGGCGTAGAGCATCCACTCGTCGAACCGGAAGGGTCGATGGAACCAGATCGAGTGGTTGACCGTGGCCGCGACGATGCGATCCAGTCCCCAGGACAATCCGTGCGTCGTGATGATGGAGTCGAGCACAGTCGTGTCCGACGCGTACCCCATCGTCGCGACGTGCAGGTTCGGATCGTCCGGCAACGGTCCGTCGGCCTTCATCCACACGCGATTGTGGTTCAGGCGTTCCCCCGTGCCTTTCATGATCCAGGCCGGATCATTGGCGTAGCGCATGTCGATGGGTTTCAACGCGTCGACGAACATCTTCAGTCGGTCTTCGTATCCGTCGAAGTGATTGCCCAGCGGTGGAAGCAGTTCCGGGTAATCGACCTCCGGCAACTCCACGCTGTGCTCGAGTCCCCCGCGAGCGTCCTGGAACGCGGCCAGCATCACGAACAGCTCTTCGCCGTCCTGGTACGCCGTGACCTGACGGTTCGCGAAGGCTCGGCCGTCCCGGTGCCGATCGACCCGATACTCGATGTCGCGCTTGACATCTCCTCCGCGCACGAAATGAGCATTGATCGCGTGAACAGGTCTGCCGCCGGACACCGTCCGCCCCGCGGCGATCAAACCCTGTGCCACCAACTGTCCGCCGAACGTCCTACTACCGACCTCCGCCGGATGACGCCCGACGAACGTGTCCTCGCCCGTATCGGTCAGATCCAGAATGTCCAACAACACGCTCAGGTCGCGTGAGCGCCCTGTCGTGACAGTCGTCGCGTCCCCCCGACGCTCCGACAGGTCGTCTCCGACCGTCCCCCCCGCTTCGGTCACTTACCGGTCCTCTTCTCCGATTCGATGCACGTGGATCAAGTTGGTGGAGCCTACAGTGCCGGGAGGAGCACCGGCGACGATGACGACCTGGTCACCGCGGTTGTACCGATCGAGCTCGAGCAACGACTTGTCCACCTCGCGCACCATCCCGTCCGTGGTGTCGACGAAGGGAACGAGGAACGTCTCCGTTCCCCACGTCAGCGCCAGCTGGCTGCGGACCTCGGGGATGGACGTGAAAGCGAGCAGAGGCAGGCGCGAATGTAGACGAGCCATACGCCGAACGGTGTCACCGGACTGCGTGAACGCGACCAGGGCGCGCGCGTCCAGACGCTCGCCGATGTCGCGCGCCGCATAGGAGATGACGCCGCGCTTGGTACGGGGGGTGTGTGTGAGGGCGGGAACTGCATCACCCTCCATCTCGACGGTCTCGACGATGCGGGCCATGGTGCGCACCGTCTCCATCACGAACTTGCCGACGGAGGTCTCACCGGACAGCATCACCGCGTCGGTACCGTCGAGCACCGCGTTCGCGACGTCGGATGCCTCCGCGCGGGTGGGGCGGGAGTTCTCGATCATCGACTCGAGCATCTGCGTGGCGACGATGACCGGCTTGGCGTTGGCGCGCGCGATCTGGATGGCGCGCTTCTGCACCAGCGGCACCTGCTCGAGCGGGAGCTCCACGCCGAGGTCACCGCGAGCGACCATCACCGCGTCGAATGCGAGAACGATGGCTTCGAGGTTGTCGACTGCTTCGGGCTTCTCGATCTTCGCGATGACCGGCACTCGGCGGCCGACTCGATCCATGATCGCGTGCACGAGCTCGATGTCCGCCGGAGACCGCACGAAGGACAGTGCGATGAAGTCGACGCCCAGCGCGAGGGCGAACTCCAGATCCTCGGTGTCCTTCTCGGACATGGCGGGAACGGAGACGTCCATACCGGGGAGCGAGACACCCTTGTTGTTGCTGACGGGGCCACCCTCGGTCACGCGACAGAGAACATCGTTGCCCTCGACATCGGTGACGACGAGACCGACCTTGCCGTCGTCCACGAGCAGGCGATCGCCCGGCTTCGCGTCTTGCGCAAGCTCTTTGTAGGTGGTGGACACCCTGTCGTGGGTGCCTTCGCACTCCTCGACGGTGATGCGGATCAGCTCGCCGTTGGCCCAGGTGGTCTTACCCTCCTTGAAGCGGCCGAGGCGGATCTTCGGACCCTGGAGGTCGGCGAGGATGCCGACGGCTTTGCCGGTGGCGTTGGACGCCGCCCGCACTCGCGTGTAGTTCGCTTCGTGATCGGGGTAGTCACCGTGGCTGAAATTGAGTCGAGCGACATCCATTCCGCTCTCGACGAGCTCCCTGATCTTCTCGTCGGTGGCTGTCGCTGGTCCCAGAGTGCATACGATCTTCGTCCGTCGGGTCACACGTGCAAGCCTAGTCCCCGCGACACCCGATTCCTATCGAAGTGGCGGCGCTATGTCCTGACAATCGGGCTACTGGCGAGTAGTTAACCAGCCGGTCGTTCAGGGTTTGAGCAACCGGCCCTCACCGTCGCGGACCTTGCTCGCGAGCATGATGATTCCGTCGATCAGGCACCACAACCACACCGCCGCGTACAGCGGGAGACCGATGATCGCGCCGATCAGCGTGATGGTCAGAAGCACGCTCACCGCGAAGAGGACCACCTGGGCCACAGCGATCGCCGTGGTCCCGATGTAGAACCGGCCGACAGCGATGGGCAGACCGAACAGTAGGGGCGCGAGCTGCAGGATGCCCGCCGTCACCTTGGACTTGTCGCCGTACGGCTCGCCCGTCGCCATGTCCCGCCCGAACGGCGCGGAGGGATCCACGCCGTAGCCCGGACCGTTGAAGTTGTTCTGCGCGTACAGATTCTGACCGTAGGGTTGTTGTCGACCGTACTGAGGCTGCTGCCCGTACTGGGGCTGACCGTACTGGGGCACCTGGCCGTAGGGAGTCTCGGCGGACGGCGCCGCCCATGTGCTCGCCTCGGGCTCCCGGTTCCACGAGCCGTATTCGCCCACCGGGTAACCGAACGCGGCCGTGTCGCCGGCGGACGGTTCCGGGAACGTGCCGGGCGACGGATACGACGGGTACGCGCCGGCGCCCGGACCCTCGCCGAAACTGGCGTTGGTGTTCCAGCCGGGTCCGGAGCTGGACTCGGTGCCAGACGTGTCGGGATTCGCCGCGGGCTTCTTCGTCAGGTCGGGCTTCTCAGGATCGGTCACGTCCCTCGTCCTCACTCGTCGACAGCACCTTGTCGTCAGCGGCCTTCTCGTCGACGGTCTTCTCGTCGACGGTCTTCTCGTCGGCAACCGCGTCGTCCCCGGCCTTGTCGTCGGCAACCGTGTCGTCGGCAACCGTGTCGTCGGCGGTCTCGTTCTCGGTCCGCGTCGACAACGACGCGGGATCCTCGCGGCCCTTCGGTGCCAGCACCACGTAGGCCAGCGCCAACAGGAACACGATTCCGGACGTGAACGAGTTGACCCGGATGCCACCGATCAGCGTGGCGAAGTCGCTGCGCATCAGTTCCACGACGAATCGTCCCGCACAGTAGCCCGCCACGTACAGGGCGAAGATGCGACCGTGACCGAGTCGGAACCGACGGTCGATCAGCACGATCAGAACCACGATGACGATGTTCCACAGCAGTTCGTACAGGAACGTCGGATGGACGACGCGTTCGACGACGCCGGTCGAGACACCACCGAGTGTGTCGACGCGACCGTTGGCATCGACACGTTCGTAGATCTCGAGACCCCACGGGAGGGTGGTCTCCCGGCCGTACAGCTCCTGGTTGAAGTAGTTGCCGATACGACCGATCGCCTGCGCGAGCAGGATGCCGGGCGCCACGGCATCGCCGAACGCCGGCAGCGGGATTCCCCGGCGCCGGCACGCGATCCACGCACCGACACCACCGAGGAACACCGCTCCCCAGATGCCGAGCCCGCCCTGCCAGATCTTCAGCGCATCGACGGGGTTGCCGCCCTCGCCGAAGTACGTGGGTGCGTCGGTGATGACGTGATAGAGCCGGCCACCGATGAGCCCGAACGGTACGGCCCACACGGCGACGTCGAGGACTGTTCCCTTGTCGCCACCGCGAGCGACCCATCGCTTGTCTCCCCAGACGATCGCGATGACGATGCCGACGATGATGAAGAACGCGTAGGCGCGGAGAGCGAGTGGACCGACGTACCAGACTCCCTGAGGCGGACTGGGCAGGTATGCCAGAACCGCGGTGCTCGACGCGAGGGTCACGAGGCCGCCTCGGCGGACCGCACGCCCTCGGCGAGTTCCGCCGTCAACGCGGACACCGCGGAGATACCGGAGTCGACGGCCGTGACCAGAGCGGATCCGACGATGACAGCGTCGGCGTAGGCAGCGATCTCCGCCGCCTGCGCACCGGAACGCACGCCGAGGCCGATGCCGATGGGGATGTCGGAATGCACGCGGATGCGCGAGACCAGCTCGGGCGCGGCCGACGACACGGCGTCGCGGGCTCCGGTGACGCCCATCGTCGACGCGGCGTAGACGAATCCGCTACTCGACTGGACGGTGCGCGAGAGCCGTTCCTCGGTCGAGGACGGCGCGACCAGGAAGATGCGGTCGAGGTGATTGTCGTCGGAGGCCTGCAACCAGTCGCCTGCCTCGTCGGGGATGAGATCGGGCGTGATCATGCCGAGGCCACCGGCCGACGCCAGGTCGGCCGCGAACGCGGACACGCCGTACTTCATGACGGGGTTCCAGTAGGTCATGACGACGGCCTTGCCACCGGCGTCGGCGATGGCCTCGACGACCGTGAACACGTCGCGCACACGGGCACCGTTCTCGAGCGCTCGACCTGCCGCTGCCGCGATGGTGGGCCCGTCCATGACGGGATCGGAGTACGGGACGCCGACTTCGATGATGTCGCAACCACTCTCGACCAGCGCGCGGACTGCCTCGATCGATTCCGGGACGGTGGGAAAGCCTGCGGGCAGGTAGCCGACCAGCGCGGCGCGCTTCTCACCACGCGTGGTCTCGAAGACCGATGCGAGCCGTGACGGACCCGAATTCACGGGGATCGGGGTGGGTGTGACGCTCACTTGATCTTGCCCTTCTCGTCCAGGATCCCGAACCACTTCGCTGCGGTGTCGACGTCCTTGTCTCCACGTCCGGACAGATTGACCAGGATCACGGCGCCCTCGCCCAGTTCCCGGCCCAGCTTCACCGCGCCGGCGATCGCGTGCGCCGACTCGATCGCGGGGATGATGCCCTCGGTCTTGCTCAGCAGCGTGAACGCTTCCATCGCTTCGGTGTCGGTGATGGGCCGGTATTCGGCGCGCCCGATGTCGTTGAGGTACGAGTGCTCCGGTCCCACGCCGGGGTAGTCCAGACCCGCGGAGATCGAGTGCGAGTCGATCGTCTGTCCGTCGGCGTCCTGCAGCAGGTACGAGAACGCACCGTGCAGGGCACCGGGCGATCCTGCCCCGATGGTGGCGGCGTGACGGCCCGTCTCGATGCCGTCGCCGGCAGCTTCGTATCCGATGAGGCGCACGGCCGGGTCGTCGATGAACGCATGGAAGATGCCGATGGCGTTCGATCCGCCGCCGACACACGCCGCGACGGCGTCGGGAAGCCGACCGATGCTGTTCATCAGCTGAGCGCGAGCCTCCATGCCGATGATGCGCTGGAAGTCGCGCACCATCATCGGGAAGGGGTGCGGTCCGGCGACGGTGCCGAAGCAGTAGTACGTGGCGTCCGCGTTGGTGACCCAGTCACGGAGCGCTTCGTTGATGGCGTCCTTGAGAGTCCGCGATCCCGAGGTGACCGGGACGACGTCGGAGCCGAGGAGCTTCATCCGCGCGACGTTGAGCGCCTGGCGCTCGGTGTCGACCTCACCCATGTAGACGAGGCACTCGAGTCCGAGAAGTGCGCAGGCAGTGGCGGTGGCGACACCGTGCTGGCCGGCTCCGGTCTCGGCGATGACGCGGGTCTTACCCATCCGCTTCGCGAGGAGCACCTGTCCGAGCACATTGTTGATCTTGTGCGAACCGGTGTGGTTGAGGTCCTCGCGCTTGAGCAGGATGCGAGCGCCGCCGGCGTGCGTCGACAGATTCGCGGCCTCGAACACCGGGGACGGACGTCCGGTGTAGTCGCGCTGCAGACGGTCGAGCTCGTCCAGGAAAGTGCGGTCGCCGCGTGCCTTCGCGTACTCGGTGGTGACTTCTTCGATGACGCCCATGAGCGCCTCGGGAACGTATCGGCCACCGTACTTACCGAAATGCCCGCCGAGGTCCGGGTCGTGAGACGTGCGATCGGTGATGCCGTCGCTCGAGTTCGGAATATGGCTGGTAGTCACACCAAGAGTCTGCCCGATGACGCGTTGCGCCGACGAGCCGGGTGGAACTGCTCAGCGAGCCGGTTTCGGGCACGACGGGTGCGTTCCGGCGGCCACCAGATCACGCACGGCGGAGCGAGGGTCGCCACTGGTGACCAATCCCTCGCCGACGAGCACGGCGTCCGCACCCGCGCCGGCGTAGGCCAGGAGGTCGGCGGTGCCGCGGACACCGGACTCGGCGACGCGGATGATGTTCGACGGCAGGCCGGGAGCGATCCGCGAGAACGTGTCGGGGTCGACTTCCAACGTCTTCAGGTTGCGGGCGTTGACACCGATGATCTTCGCGCCGGCTTCGAGGGCCCGGTCCGCCTCTTCCTCGGTGTGCACCTCGACGAGGGGCGTCATACCGAGCGATTCGGTGCGGTCCAGCAACGACGCCAACGCGTCCTGTTCGAGGGCCGCGACGATGAGCAGGATCATGTCCGCACCGTGCGCTCGCGCCTCGTGGATCTGGTACGGCCCGACGATGAAGTCCTTGCGCAGCACCGGGATGCTGACCGCGCGGCGCACCGCATCGAGGTCGTCGAGGGACCCGCGGAACCGACGCTCCTCGGTCAGCACACTGATCACACGAGCGCCGCCTGCTTCGTAGGCGCCGGCGAGGACAGCGGGGTCCGGGATGTCTGCGAGCGTGCCCTTCGACGGGCTGGCGCGCTTGACCTCGGCGATGACGGCGATACCGGGCTCGATGAGCGCTGCGGCGGCATCGAGTGCAGGCCGAGCAGCGGCAGCGGCCTTCTTGACGGAGGCGAAATCGACGACGGATTCGCGTGCGAGTGCATCCGCACGTACTCCGTCGAGGATCGAATCGAGAACGGTCATCGGAGCCCCCGCGTCCTTTCGAAGTGCAGTCGATGTCGTCGGAGACACCGCGGTGGATGTGTGGCGCTTGTCATCCGTTCGCTCAGAGTAGAGGCCGGACGGACAAGACCGACTAGCGGGTCTCACCGTTCTCCGATCGCCCCTCGCCGGAGCGTCGTTCACGATCGAGCGTGGGGTCCAGGCCCGAGTCGAGCGCATCCCAGATGGCACGTTCACTCGGTTCCTCCGCGGGGTCGTCGGGATCGGCCAGCACTGTCTGCTCGGCGCGATCGCGTCGGACGGCGGGACTGTCGTAGCGGTCGGACAACCCGCGTGTCGAGCGGGCGGACCGGGCGACGGTCACCGCGGCGGCCAGAGCGAGAAGCGCCCCGGCGAACGCCAACGCTGCGGGTGCCCTGTTCGCCTCGGCGGAGATCACCTCGGCCCGGCCCGGCAGTTCCGCGAGAGACCCGGCACGGTCCGCGGTGGCGCCCGAGACAAGCAGCTGTACCGACGGGATCGCCGCGGCCACTGCCACCAGGGCGATGAGCCCCGCCAGCACGACGGTCCATCGACCACGGATGGCGAACAGAGCCGCTACGGCGGCGATGGCTGCGATGGCCAACGGCGTCGTGGCCGCCGCCCATGTTCCACCCACCAGACGGGTGGTCTGCTGCTCCCCCAGTCCGTCGGAGCTGATCACCGTCACCCACGTCATGCGGGACGACGCCCACAGCGCCAGAGCCGCGAGGGCGAGCAGAACCGCGGAAACACCGACGGTGGAACGGCCGCCTCTCACCGACCTGCCCCGAACGTCGTCACCGTCTCGGCGGCGGCCACCGCACCGAGTACGGCCATGGCCTTGTTGCGCGCCTCGGTGTCCTCGTACTCGGCGACCGAATCGGCCACGACCCCGGCGCCCGCCTGGACGTAGGCGGTTCCGTCCTTGATCAGGGCGGAGCGGATGCAGATGGCGGTGTCGGCGTCGCCGTCGAAGTCGAGGTAGCCGACGATCCCTCCGTACACACCCCGGCGGGTGGGCTCGAGTTCCTCGATCAGTTCCATCGCTCGGACCTTGGGCGCGCCGGACAGCGTCCCCGCGGGGAAGCAGGCGCGCACGGCGTCGAGCGCGTGTTTGCCCTCGTCGAGTCGGCCCGTCACCGTCGACACCAGGTGCATCACGTGGCTGTAGCGCTCGACGTGGCGGTACTCGGTCACCTTCACCGTGCCCGGCTCGCACACGCGGCCCAGATCGTTGCGCCCGAGGTCGACGAGCATGAGGTGTTCCGAGTTCTCTTTCTCGTCCACCAGCAGGTCTTTCTCGAGCAGGATGTCGTCCTCCTCGGTGGCGCCGCGCCAGCGGGTACCCGCGATGGGATGCGTGGTGGCGACGCCGTCGGCGACGGTGACCAACGACTCCGGGCTGGAGCCGACGATGGAGAAGGCGGTCTCACCGTCGGGGCCCGGTACGTGCATCAGGTACATGTACGGGCTGGGATTCGACGCCCGCAGCATGCGGTAGACGTCCAACGGAGTGGCGTCGGTGTCCATCTCGAAGCGTTGCGACAGCACCACCTGGAACGCCTCGCCGGCCTCGATCTCCTCCACGAGACGGCGCACGTCGGCCCCGAATCCTTCGGAGGTGCGCTGACGGCGGAACTGCGGCGCCGGGCGCGAGTACGACGCGACGGTGGAGTCGGCCGGCGAGGACAGGGCGGCGGTCATCCGATCGAGCCGGGCGACGGCGTCGTCGTACGCCTCGTCCACCCGGTTGTCGGTGCCGTCCCAGTTGACCGCGCTGGCGATCAGGGTGATCGCGCCCTCGTGATGATCGACGGCTGCCAGGTCGGTCGCCAGCAGCATGACCATCTCGGGGATCTGAAGGTCATCCTCGGTCAGCTCGGGGAGACGCTCGATGTGGCGGACCGCGTCGTACCCGAGATAGCCGACCATCCCACCGGTCAACGGCGGCAGGTTCGGCAGACGCTCCGAGCGCAGCAGTTCGATCGTTGCGCCCAGGGCGTCGAGTGGATGACCACCCGACGGTGCACCCGCGGGAGTCTCGCCCATCCAGGCCGCTTCACCGTCCAAGACCGTCAACGCGCTGGGACTGCCCGCGCCGATGAACGACCAGCGCGACCACGAGCGGCCGTTCTCCGCCGACTCGAGCAGGAACGTTCCCGGCTTGTCACCGCCCAGCTTGCGATAGGCCGACAGCGGAGTCTCGGAGTCCGCCAACACCTTCCGGATCACCGGCACTACTCGGTGCACCGCGGCGAGCTCGCGGAACTGCTCCCGGGTGGTAGTGCCGTCGCCGCCGGACTGCGTCGACGCACCGGACGCGGCCGTGTCCTTCTCAGCTTGCATGCGCCCCATCTTCCCGGGTACTTCAGGTGTGGCTCGCACGGGTGCGCCGACTCACCGGGCCTCCGCGCGGCGGAACGCAGCGTCGCGGTGGGAGACTCGAACGATCACCGACAGCGACGACGGCAGAACAGGACGATTTCGACAGCGATGGCTGATGCACAGGAACCACAGGCCACGCGATGGCTCACTCCCGAACAACAGGACGCCTGGCGGGCGCTGGTGGCATTCGTGACACGCCTGCCGGCGGCGTTGGACACCCAACTCCAGCGCGACTCGGGCATGACGCACTTCGACTACTTCGTCCTCGCCACCCTGTCGGAGGCCCCGGACCGGCGCCTGCGTCTGCGAGACCTCGCCGACTTCTCCAACGCGTCGCTGTCGCGGCTCTCCCACGTGATGACGAAACTCGAGAAAGCCGGATGGGCGCGTCGGGAAAGCATCAGCGGTGGGCGCGGATCACACGCCGTGCTGACGGACGACGGGTACGCCAAGGTGATCGAGACCGCCCCGGGGCACGTATCGACCGTTCGGTCGCTGGTCTTCGACGGCCTCGACGACGATCAGGTCTCGGAACTGCTGGCGCTGGGAACGGTGATGGTGACGAACCTCGACGCAGGAATCGCGCGCCAGACGAGTTCCGACTAGCTGTCGTCCCCGAGCAGCAGATCCGCGTCGAAGCACGTGTGGTCGCCGGTATGGCAGGCGCCGCCGGTCTGATCGACCGTCAGCAGCACGGTGTCGCCGTCGCAGTCGAGTCGCACCTCGTGCACGCGCTGCGCATGCCCGGACGACTCGCCCTTGACCCAGTACTCACGACGCGATCGGGACCAGTAGGTCCCCTTCCGCGTCTCGAGAGTCATCGCGAGGGCGGTGTCGTCCATCCAGGCCACCATCAGGACGTCTCCGGTCCCGCGTTCCTGTGCGACCGCACAGACCAGACCGTCGTCGTTGCGCTTGAGCCGCGACGCGATGGCGGGGTCGAGAACGGGAGTGCTCACCGGACCTCCACTCCGTCCGCGCGGAGAGCCGTCTTGACGTCACCGATCGTCATCTCACCGAAGTGGAAGACACTGGCTGCGAGGACGGCGTCGGCACCCGCTGCCACGGCAGGGGCGAAGTGCTCGACCGCGCCCGCTCCCCCGCTGGCGATCACCGGGACGTGCACCGCGCCGCGCACCGCCGTGATCATCGCGATGTCGAACCCGGCCTTCGTACCGTCAGCGTCCATCGAGTTCAGCAAGATTTCTCCGACGCCCAGTTCGGCGCCGCGGCGTGCCCACTCGACGGCGTCGACACCGGTACCGCGCCGACCACCGTGGGTCGTCACCTCCCAGCCGGACTCGGTGGGCTGCTCACCCTCGGGCACCGTCCGCGCATCGACCGACAGCACGATGCACTGCGACCCGAAACGAGAACTGAGCTCCCGCAACAACTCCGGCCGCGCCAGTGCAGCGGTGTTGATGGACACCTTGTCGGCGCCCGCGCGGAGCAACGTGTCCACGTCCTGCACCGTGCGGACTCCGCCGCCCACCGTGAGGGGGATGAAGACCTGCTCGGCGGTGCGGGTGACCACGTCGAGCATCGTCGCCCGGCCACCCGACGACGCGGTGACGTCGAGGAACGTCAGTTCGTCGGCGCCTTCGGCGTCGTACTTCGCGGCGAGTTCCACCGGATCCCCCGCGTCGCGGAGGTCGGCGAAATTGACGCCCTTGACCACACGGCCGGCATCGACGTCCAGGCACGGGATGACACGGACCGCGACGCTCATCTACGGGCTCCTGACCGGGTATCGGGTGTGTACGACGCGGGATCACCGACATGCGCGAGGATGTTCAGAACTTCCTCGTGCACACCGGGCGCCGCGGCCAGGACCGAGGTCGACGCCGAGGTCCACTGCTCCCCGGCCAGATCCGTGACGACGCCGCCCGCTGCGCGCACCAGCATGGCTCCCGCCGCGTTGTCCCAGGCGTGGTGTCCGAACACGATCGACGCTCCGAGTGTTCCCGCCGCGGTGTACGCGAGGTCCAGACCCGTCGAGCCGTGCATGCGGATGCGCGAGGACACCCGACTGATGTCGGACAGCAGCTGGACTCGGTACGCCCCCGGCAGCCTGCCCCGACTGTCGATGTTGAAGGCACCGAAGCCCACGACCGACGACGAAAGGGACGTGGTCGACAGACGGGGCAACGCATCGCCGTCGCGGTACACCGGACCACCGTCGACAGCCCAGAAACGCTGTCCGATCAACGGCAGCCACGTCAGGCCGATGACCGGAGTGCCGTCGACCATCAGCGCGAGCAACGTTCCCGCCGTGGGCAATCCGTACGAGTAGTTGAAGGTGCCGTCGATGGGGTCGAGGACCCACACGGTTCCGGAGTCGACGGGCGGACCGCCGAATTCCTCGCCGTGGACGGGGATCTGCGTCTGCTCCTGCAACTCCTCGACCAGTCGGCGTTCCAGTTCGAGGTCGACGGCCGTCGCGAAGTCGTCCGGGCCCTTGGCGACAGCGCTGGGAGCGCCGGCGCCGGCGACGAACCGGTCGTGGATCCCGTCGAGCAGCCCGCGGGCGGTGCCGGCGAGGCTGTCGAGATCCAGATCGCTCACGGCGTCGACGGCGCGCTGTCCGCGACCGCTGCGAGGGCCTGCGGGAGCGTGAACTTGCCGGCGTAGAGCGCCTTGCCCACGATCGAGCCCTCGACACCCTTCGGCGTCAGGGACGCGATGGCCACCAGATCGTCCACGGTGGACACGCCACCGGAGGCGATGACGGGTGCGTCGGTGACGGCGCAGACCTGTTCGAGGAGTTCGAGATTGGGGCCGGTCAAGGTGCCGTCGCGCGTGACGTCGGTGACCACGTAGCGGGTGCAACCGTCGCGATCGAGGCGCTCGAGCACCTCCCAGAGGTCTCCCCCGTCGCTGACCCACCCACGGCCGCGGAGGCGGTGCTGTCCGTCGACGATGCGCACGTCGAGTCCCACGGCGACACGGTCTCCGTACTCGCCGATGGCCCGCTTGCACCATTCCGGATCCTCGAGCGCCGCGGTACCGAGGTTGACGCGCGCGCATCCGGTGGCCAGCGCCGCGCGCAGACTCTCGTCGTCGCGGATTCCTCCCGACAGCTCGACCTTCACGTCGAGTTCGCCGACGACGCCGGCGAGCAACTCACGGTTCGATCCGCGGCCGAAAGCGGCGTCGAGATCGACGAGGTGCACCCACTCGGCTCCGTCGTTCTGCCACGCGAGGGCGGCGTCACGGGGCGAGCCGTAGGAGGTCTCACTGCCGGCCTCTCCTTGGACGAGACGAACAGCTTGACCGTCGGCGACATCGACTGCGGGAAGAAGTACCAGGCTCACGTTCGACGAGGTTACCGGCACGATCGACGGCGCTGTGCGGCAGGGCAGGGCGGTCAGTCGCTGCGGTCGGCTTCGGCGTCGTCGGTACCCACCTCGTCGAAAGACCTGCGTAGGGATTGCTTGGACACGACGGATGCGACCGCGAACGTCAGGACGAGACCGACCGCGACGACGACGAGACCGAGCGGCCCGTCGGGGCTCATCGCCCACAGCGCCACCGTCGTGAGACCGAGCATCACCGTGGCCGCACCCAGCACGAGCGCGGCGTGCCGCCCGAAGGAGAAGTCGGGTAGCTCGCTCACGAGAGCGTACGAAGCCAGTTCTCGAGCAGCACCGCGCCCGCGTCGCCCGACTTCTCCGGGTGGAACTGCGTCGCCGACAGCGGACCGTTCTCGACGGCCGCGATGAAATCACCGCCGTGGTTCGCCCACGTGAGAACGGGCGCTGCCAGGGAGTCGCTCGGTTCCATCTCCCAGGTCTGGGCGCCGTAGGAGTGCACGAAGTAGAAGCGCGTGTCGGGGCTCATCCCGGCGAACAGGACCGAGTCCTCGCCGGGACGGACCGTGTTCCACCCCATGTGCGGCAGGACCTCGGCATGCAGTTTGTCGACCGTTCCGGGCCACTGGCCACAGCCCGTCGCGGGGATGTCGAACTCGACACCACGATCGAACATGATCTGCATACCGACACAGATGCCCAGCACGGGACGGCCACCGGCCAACCGCTTGTCGACGAGCTCGTCCCCGCGGACCGACAGCAGACCGTCCATGCAGGCGCCGAACGCGCCGACGCCCGGAACCACGAGCCCGTCGGCGGCGAGGGCGACGCGGTGGTCGGAGGTCACGGTCACATCGGCACCCACACGCTCGAGAGCCCGCTGTGCAGAGTGCAAATTCCCCGAACCGTAATCGAGCAGCGCTACCGAGCTCACAGACTTCCCTTCGTCGACGGCACACCCGTGACGCGAGGGTCCGGCTCGACGGCAGCGCGGAGAGCGCGCGCGACGGCCTTGTACTCGGCCTCGGTGACGTGGTGCTGGTCGCGCCCGTACAGCACCCGGACGTGCAGGGCGATGCGAGCGTTGGACGCGATGGATTCGAAGACGTGGCGGTTGATCACCGTCGAGTACGGCGCGCCCGGATATCCCGCGATGACGGCGTGCAGCATGTGCTCCGGTTCCCCGGTGTGCACGCAGTACGGGCGGCCGGACACGTCGACCGATGCGTGAGCCAACGTCTCGTCCATCGGAATGAACGCGTCACCGAAACGGCGAATTCCCTTCTTGTCGCCGAGTGCCTGGCCCAGCGCCTGGCCGAGGACGATAGCCGTGTCCTCGACCGTGTGATGTGCCTCGATCTCGATGTCGCCCTTCGCATGCACGGTCAGGTCGAAACTGGCGTGCGTTCCCAGCGCGGTCAGCATGTGGTCGAAGAACGGGACACCGGTGGAGACGTCCACGATCCCGGTGCCGTCGAGGTTGAGCTCCACCGTGATGGACGACTCCTTCGTCGTCCGCTCGATACGCGCGATGCGGTTCGGGGTCATGATGCTGCTCACTGGGACGTCCTCTGTAGGGGGGCGATGGGGCCGGTCACCGTGTCGACGAGCGCAGCACTGACCTCGAGGAAGCGGTCGTTCTCCGCCTCCACGCCGATGGTCACCCGCAGGTGCCCGTCGATGCCGACGTCCCGTATCAGGACGCCGTGATCGAGGTACTGCTGCCACACCGCGGCCGCGTCGGCGAAGCGACCGAACAGGACGAAGTTGGCGCTGCTCGGAATGACATGGAATCCGAGTGCGGCCAGTCGACCCATCACACGGTCACGCTCCGATGCCAGTTCCGCGACGGAGGCCAGGGTGTCGTCGGCGTGCCGCAGCGCGGCGCGCGCAGCGGCCTGCGTCAGAACCGACAGGTGGTACGGGAGCCGGACCAGCAGGAGTGCGTCGACGATCGCCGGCGCGGCGACCAGATAGCCCAGCCGTCCGCCCGCGAAGGCGAACGCCTTGCTCATGGTCCGGCTGACCACCACGCGGGTCGGGAACTCGTCGATCAACTCCACCGCACTCGGCGCATCGGAGAACTCCGCGTAGGCCTCGTCGACGATGACGATTCCGCGTGTCGCCGAGATGATCCTGCGGATGTCGTCGAGCGTCAGTGTGTGTCCGGTCGGGTTGTTCGGCGTGGTCACGAAGACGACGTCGGGGTCGGTCGACTCGATGGCCGACACGGCCGCATCGATGTCGAGCGAGAAGTCCTCGCGGCGGTGCAGGTCGAGGAATTCCGTCTGCGTTCCCGCCGAGATGATCGGATGCATCGAGTACGACGGGACGAATCCCAGCGCGCGTCGCCCCGGCCCGCCGAACGCCTGGAGCACCTGCTGCAGGATCTCGTTCGAGCCGTTGGCCGCCCACAGGTTGTCGACGGTCACCGCGACCCCGGTGCGTCCCGCCACGTACGACGCCAGGTCGGTCCGCAGAGCGACCGCGTCCCGATCCGGGTACCGGTGCAGCGACGCCGCGGCTTCGCGAACCGACCGCGCCACGTCCTCGACGAGCGCCTCGGACGGCGGGTGCGGATTCTCGTTGGTGTTCAGTTGGACCGGAACCTCGAGCTGCGGGGCACCGTACGGCGACTTCCCCACCAGCGCTTCGCGTAACGGCAGGTCGGCGAGGGTGGCGCCCGAACCGGGAACGGCCGTCACGAGCGCGCCTCGAAACGCACGCTCACAGCGTCGCCGTGAGCGGGCAGATCCTCCGCATTCGCCAAGGCGACGACATGCGCCGCAACTCCTTCGAGTGCGTCCCGCGAGTAGTCGACGATGTGGATCCCACGCAGGAACGTCTGCACGGACAGACCCGACGAGAACCGGGCGCACCCTGCTGTCGGCAGGACGTGATTGGAACCCGCGCAGTAGTCACCGAGGCTCACCGGTGACCACGGGCCGACGAAGACCGCTCCGGCGCTGCGGATGCGACCGGCGACCTCCGACGCGTTCTCCGTCTGGATCTCGAGGTGCTCCGCGGCGTACGCGTCGACGGTCCTGATGCCGGCGTCGAGCGAATCGACCAGCACGATGCCGGACTGCTCGCCCGACAGCGCCGTCGCCACACGCTCGGAGTGCTTGGTGGTGAGAGTGCGCTCGGCGACCTCACGTGTGACGGCGTCTGCCAGCTCCAGGGAGGTGGTCACCAGCACGCTGGCAGCCAGGACATCGTGCTCGGCCTGGGAGATGAGGTCGGCCGCCACGTGGACCGGGTCCGCGGTGTGATCGGCGAGGATCGCGATCTCCGTCGGTCCTGCTTCGGAGTCGATGCCGACGACGCCTCGGCACAGCCGCTTGGCGGCGGTGACGTAGATGTTGCCGGGTCCGGTGATCATGTCGACCGGCTCGAGGGCCTCACCGTCGGTGTCGATGCCGCCGTAGGTGAGCAGCGCGACGCCCTGCGCCCCGCCGACAGCCCAGACCTCCTCGACGCCCAGCAGAGCCGCGGCGGCGAGAATCGTGGGGTGCGGCAGTCCGCCGAAGTCGACCTGCGGCGGCGACGCGACGACCAGGCTGCCGACGCCGGCCACCTGCGCCGGCACGACGTTCATGACGACCGACGACGGGTAGACGGCATTGCCTCCGGGCACGTACAGACCGACGCGATCGACGGGCACCCACTTCTCGGTGACCGTGCCGCCGGGTACGACCGTGGTCACCGTCTCCGAACGCCGCTGATCCTCGTGCACCGTGCGGGAGCGCTCGATGGAGACGTTCAGCGCCTCACGGACAGCGGGATCGAGGTCGGCCAGGGCCTTCTCCAGCGCGGCGGCGGGTACGCGCACCGCGTCGGGACGGACCCGGTCGAATGTCTCGCAGTAGTCGAGCGCCGCGTCGGCACCGCGCTCACGGACCGCCTCGACCACAGGAGTGACCAGATGCAGCACCGAGTTCACGTCCACTCCGCCTCGCGGGAGAACGGCCCTGAGTTCGGCCGTGGACGGGGAGCTGCCGCGTAGATCGACGCGTCTCAGCTCGGTGCGGGCGGTCATGAGTGGTCCTCTCGGGGGTCACGGCGTGGTGCGGCCGTGCGGCGCATGGCAATTATCGCGCAACGCCCACTGACCGCACCCGTCGGGGACGACTGGCCGACAGCGAGGTCAGGCGTACCGGTTGGCCAGTTGCTCGAGGGTGGCGGTGATTCCGACGACGTTCTTGTCCGTCTGCTTGGTCAGTTCGAGCATCGCCGGAGCCTTGGCGGTGCCGTAGATGAACGATTCCGTGACGTCGGTCGTCGTCGGCGAGGTCTGCGCGAACTCCCAGCGCCACTTGTGTCCCAGCGGGTGCTGCCACTCGATGACCTTGGTGTCACCGGTGTCCACGAACTCCGTCACCGTGCTGGTGATCCGGTACGGCAGGCCGAACTGCTTCATCTTCACCGAGAACTTGGCTCCGTTCGACAGAGGCGACGGGCCCTTCACGGTGTCCTTGACGGTGCCGGAGCCGTCGAGCTCGCCGTGACGATGCGGGTCGGCCACCTGTGCGAAGAGTTCGTCTGCCGATGCGTTCACGGTCACCCGTCGGGCGATCACACGGTCGCCACGGTCCACTGTCGTCACTGATGTCATGTGACCGATTGTGCCCGAGGAGCCCGACACCGAAACGTCAGCCGAAGTCGAGGCCCAGGTCGAGCACCGTCACCGAGTGCGTGAGAGCGCCCACGGCGAGGAAGTCGACGCCCGTGCCGGCGTACTCGGCGGCCGAGTCCAACGTCAGCCCTCCGGACGATTCGAGCCGCGTACCCGGAGCCGATCTGTCTCGTCTCTGCACGGCCATCTGTGTCTGCCACAGGGGGAAGTTGTCGAGCAGGACGAGGTCTACGTTCTCGGCCAACACCTCGTCGAGTTGTTCGAGCGTGTCCACCTCGACCTCGCACGCGATGTCGGGTGCCGCACGCCGCACGGCATGCAGTGCGGCGACCACGGACCCCGCCGCGACCACGTGGTTGTCCTTGATCAGCGCGGCATCTCCGAGGCCCATCCGGTGGTTGGTTCCGCCACCGGCCCGCACGGCGTACTTCTGCAGTGCGCGCAGTCCGGGGAGGGTCTTGCGACTGTCCCGGACGACACATTTCGTTCCCGCTACGGCGTCGACCCAGGCGGCGGTCGCCGTGGCGATGCCGGACAGATGGCACAGCAGGTTCAGCATCGTCCGCTCGGCCGTCAGCAGTTCACGCGTCGACGTCTCGACGGTGAGGACGACGTCACCGGGCTCGACGCGCGTGCCGTCGGCGACCCGGTGCACCGTCTCGTAGGTCCCGGCGACCTCGTCGAGGACCACGAGCGCCACGTCGACACCGGCCACGGTGCCGTAGCCGCGCGAGACCACGGATGCTCGCGTGCGCGCGTCGGCGGACACCGTCGCGAGCGTCGTCACGTCGGGTCCGTAACGCAGGTCTTCCTCGAGGGCTCTGCGCACCACGTCGAGAATCTCGTCGCGGTCGACGGGGACCAGATCATCGGTCGAGGCGGTCACGACACTCCTACGGTGGTGGTGGTCCCGAACGACGTCGTCGCCCGGGCGAAGGACGGGTCGTCGTCGTGACGGACGAGAACGATGTCGCCGTCCTCCGACAGACGGAAGGCGCGGCTGCGGCGCTGGGCCGGATCCGAGTCGACATGATCGAGTCGGGTGTGCGCCCCGCGTGTCTCGGTACGCAGTGCCGCCGCACGAACGGTGGCGGACGCGAGCATCGTCATCGCCGCGTCTTCCACATCGCGCACCGACGTGACCGGCCGCGTCTGCGCGGAATCCAGGACGGCCGATGCCCGGCGGAGACCGTCCGCATCGCGGACGACGCCGACGTCGCGCGTCATCGTCGCCTGCAGCACGTCACGATCCAGACGGCGGAGGTCGCCCAGCTCGGTGGGTTCCCCGACGACGGGAGTTCCGAGCCGTGCCCGTGCCGCTCGCGCCACACGGGTGCCGAGGACGACGCCCTCGAGCAGCGAGTTCGACGCCAGACGGTTCGCACCGTGCAGACCCGTCCGTGCCACCTCACCAGCGGCGAAGAGACCGGGTACGGATGTGCGACCGTCGGTGTCGGTCACGACTCCCCCGCAGGCGTAGTGCGCGGCCGGCGCCACCGGGATCGGCGACTCGGACGGGTCGACACCCATGTCGAGGCACGCGGCGGTGACCGTCGGAAAGCGGCGATGCATGTCGCGTACCGGTCGTGCGTCGAGCAGAACGTGGTCCGCGCCCGACGCGGCCAGTTGCCGAGCGATGGTGCGGGACACGACATCTCGTGGTGCCAGATCTCCCATCGGGTGGACACCCTGCATGATCGAGCGTCCGTCGAGGTCGGTCAGTCTCGCACCTTCGCCGCGCACTGCCTCGCTGACGAGGGGCAGACGTCCTCGCCCGCCGGGGCTGAACAACACGGTCGGGTGGAACTGCACGAATTCCACGTCGGCGATGGACGCACCGGCGCGCAGAGCGAGTGCGACACCGTCCGCCGTCGCTCCGGAGGGATTGGTGCTGGCCGCGTAGAGCATGCCGTTGCCACCGGTCGCGATCAGCACGGCGGGCGCGCGGACTATGCCCACGTCGACACCCGGTGTCGTCCCGCCGAGGGAGACGACCACACCGGCCGCACCCTCGGGGCCGACGACGACCTGCAGCGCCGTGGCACCGCCCACGGTGGCGGGCGCCGTCGACGACAGTGCTCGCTGGATCTCACGCCCGGTCGCGTCCCCGCCCGCATGCACGATGCGGCTGACGCTGTGTCCGCCCTCGCGGGTGCGCGACACCTGTCCGTCCCGACCGTGGTCGAACGTGGCGCCCAGCGCAACCAAGGTGTCGAAGGCATCCGACCCCGCGCCGACGATGGACCGCACCGCGGCCTCGTCGCACAACCCGGCACCGGCGGTCAGCGTGTCGCGGACGTGCGCCTCGACGTCGTCACCTGTCGCGATGGCGACGCCGCCCTGCGCGTACTGCGTCGACGTGCCCTCGATGTCCTTGCCGACGACGAGTACCCGCATGCCGAGGCGTGTGGCCTCGATGGCCGCGGCCAGTCCGGCCACGCCACCGCCCACGACCACGAGATCGGCGTCGGCCTCCCACGCAGGCGTGAGAGGGGTGCTCACTCGCCGCCGCCGGGGGACCCGATGGCGATCATGCGCTCCACCGACGCACGCGCTCGCTCAGCGGTGGCGAGGTCGACGTGCACCTCGTCCTTGCCCTCGGTGAGACACCGCAGCAGGGCCGCGGGAGTGATCATCTTCATGTAGGGGCAGGACGCGCGGTCGTTGACTGCCTGGAAGTCCACACCCGGCGCGGCTTTACGCAGCTGATGCAGCATGCCGATCTCCGTGGCCACCAGGACCTGCGTGGCGCGGGTGGTCCGTGCGGCGTCCAACATTCCTCCGGTGGAGAGGATCTTGACCTTCTCCTCGGGGACGAAGCCCTCTCCCGCCAGGTACAGAGCGGACGTCGCACAACCGCATTCCGGGTGGACGTAGAGCTCCGCGTCCGGGTAGGCGCGAGACCGAGCGGTCAACTCGTCCCCGTTGATGCCGGCGTGCACGTGGCACTCCCCCGCCCAGATGTGCATGTTGGTGCGCCCGGTCTGTCGGCGGACGTGGGCGCCCAGGAACTGGTCGGGAAGGAACAGCACCTCGCGGTCGCGGTCGATGGAGTTCACTACCTCGACGGCGTTGGACGACGTGCAGCAGATGTCGGTGAGGCCTTTGACCTCGGCCGTCGTGTTGACGTAGGAGACGACGACCGCGTCGGGGTGCTCGGCCTTCCACTCGCGCAGCTGCGCCGCATCGATGGAATCGGCGAGGGAGCATCCGGCGCGCTCGTCGGGAATGAGCACCGTCTTGGACGGGGCGAGGATCTTGGCGGTCTCGGCCATGAAGTGGACGCCGCAGAAGACGATGGTGTCCTCTTCGGCCTGCGCCGCGATGCGGGACAGGGCGAGGGAATCGCCGACGTGGTGTGCGATGTCCTGGATCGCGGGCAGCTGATAGTTGTGCGCGAGGATCGTGGCGTTCTTCGCTTCCGCGAGGCGCAGGATCTCCTCTGCCCACTCCGGTCCGGCCTCGACGCCGGAATACCCGCCCGGTCCGTCGACGACGGCCGAGTGTCCACCGAATCGCGTGGTCGTGATCGACATGAAGTACTCCTCGCGTGCGTTCGGCGACGGAATTCGCCGGGTGCCGATCCGCCGGAATGGACCCGGCGGGGTTTTCGACTTATGATCGAAAACGTGATTCACCGTAGCACCGCCACCGACGAGCACCCCCGGGTCGGCCTCGATCCGGCCGCAGGACCCGTTCACGAAGTCCTGTCCGTCGTCTTCCAGGTGCGCGAACAGGTTGCCCACCGGCCGGCCGAACTGTGCGTCCTGCTGTGGCAGCGAGCCCTGGCGCCGGCACGCGGAACATGGTCCCTGCCCGGTGGTCGGCTGGGCGACGACGAGAACCTCATGGATTCCGCACGACGCCAGCTCGCCGAGAAGGTCGACGTGCGGGAGGTGCGGCACCTCGAGCAACTGTCGGTGTTCTCCGAACCCGGCCGGGTTCCCGGAGAACGCCGGATCGCCTCCACGTTCCTCGGCCTGGTGCCGATCGACGGTGATCCCCGACTTCCCGTCGACACCGCGTGGCATGCGGTCGCGGATCTCCCCGACACGGCCTTCGACCACGGGACGATGGTCTCGCATGCACGGACCAGGCTGGCGGCGAAACTGTCCTACACCAACATCGCTTTCGCGTTGGCGCCCACGGAGTTCAGCATGTCGACGCTTCGCGACATCTATTGTGCCGCATTGGGTTACCAGGTCGACACGACGAATCTTCAACGCGTCCTGAATCGGCGACGAGTGATCGAATCGACCGGTCGAACCGCCCCTCCCGGCCCCACCGGCGGACGACCGGCGGCGCTCTACAAGTTCCGCGACACCGCCCTCCGTGTCACCGACGAGTTCGCTGCCCTGCGCCCACCGGGGTGACCGCTCGTCAGCTCGGGACTCTGCCGGGCCCGACGGTCGTCGACTGTTCGGGATCACGTCGGTCGAGTACGACGGTATCGCCGCCGCGGGCCTTCGCGGAGTACATGGCCCGGTCGGCATGGATCAGGAGCACCTCCGCGTCGCGCGGCGTGGCCCGCACGGGTGACGACGCGACGCCGATGCTCAGACTGGAGTCCGGGTCGGACTGTTCGAGGTAGGTGGCGCAGAGAGATGCGGCGCGCGACATCACCTCGTCGAGCGGCAGCGCGGTGATGACGGCGAACTCCTCGCCTCCCGTGCGCGCGGTGATCGACGGTGACGGGAACGCCTCGTCGATGATCGCCGCCGTCCGTCGGATCACCGCGTCACCGTGATGGTGACCGAACCGGTCGTTGATCGATTTGAAGCGGTCGATGTCGACCACGACGGCCGCGAGGTCGACGCGAAGTCCGACCAGGTCGTCCGCCGAGGCGGTGAGTCCGCGTCGATTGCGGAGACCGGTCAACGGATCGAGATAGGCCGCCGCGACGTCGCTCTTCTGGATGAACTGCAAGCGGTAGATCGAAATCGGTGCGAGAAAGAGCACCATGACGATGAGCATTGCGTAGGTCACGGCCAATCGCGTGACCTCCGTGCCGGATTCGGCGTCCGACCTCACTGCCGACGCGAACACCGCAATACAGACGGCCACCGACACGGTGTGATGCGCAGCGAACACGCGTGGCGTGTGGAACGTGGCGACGTAACTGCTGGCCACGCCGAACAGGATGGTGCAGGGCAGAAGTGCCAGCGGGTCGGACAGCGACAGGATCACCGCGGACAGCCCGATGTCCGCATATGCCACGAAGGCCAGGGACATTCTGCGCGAGGGCCAGGGACCCCGGATCCACGCGGCCCCGACCGCAGCCGTTCCCACCGCGTTGGCGAACACGATCACCGATCCCACCCCTGAAGCAGCTGTCGGCGGCGATACTCCGGCCACGACGTACAGCGCCGCGAACAACAGACACGACAACCCGATCAGAACTCGCGTCGAGGCGAGGGCGGTGTGGGTCTCGAAGTACTTCACCGTCCACCTGTAGTCGACGGGGCTGCTCAGCCAGCGTAGGACGGGATTCGCCACCCGGGACGGCCTTCCTACGCGAACGATGAGGCCCCCCACGCGGCCTTCGGAAGGCCGCCCCGTGACTGCTCAGTGAAGCAGACGAACCGGTGCTCCGAGCCCGAATGTCACGAGCTCGACATCGACTCGTCGGACGCTTCCACGGTGTCACCGCGTCGCAGATCGTCCGACGCGGACAGTGCCGCGATCAGGACGATCGTCACCGCCGCGGCCAGCGGCTGCGCGAGCAGCGCCAGCGGTGTCGACATACCGGGAGCGAGCCCGACGACATCGCCTCGTGCTGCACCCTCGGCGGAGGCGTAGCGAAGGGCACCCACGGCGAGACCGACCCCGGCGGCGACTGCGGATCCGGCGAACGCGCCGACCACGGTGTCGACCGCGAGACGCGGACCACGATCGGAGACGACGGACCAGACGCCCACTGTCGCAACCACTCCGGCCGCGGCCGTGATGCAGAGGAACAGAGCCAGTGCGTCGAATCGGTGATCGCTCTCCCCGGTCAACACGATCGCGCGACCGTCGCCGACGGCGGCGACGTGCTCCACCGGAGCCGTCAGCGCCCACAGCGCGCCGAGGACGAGACCGACCGACGCGAACGATGCGACGACGCGCAGCGAGCGTCCGATCGAGCCACCACGACGTGACGCCACCTCGGACATGTCGACTTCGTTCACACCGGCCAGCCTAGGCTGTGCGGGAACGACCGTCCGGGTCGACGGACGAGTAGCCGAGAGGACGCGCGCATGCAGTTGCGGAAGAACGACGTCGTCGACGGCGCGCTCGTGATCCTCGACGACTACGGACTCGCGGACTTGTCGATGCGCCGCCTCGCCGGGTCACTCGGCGTGGCACCGGGCGCTCTGTACTGGCACGTGGCCAACAAACAGGCACTTCTCGGTGCGGTATCGGATCGCATTCTCGGCCGGCTCGATCGATCCGTCGGCGCGGAGCAGCACCCTCTGGACGACGTACGGGCGCGGGCGCACCGCCTGCGCGACGCACTCCTCGCCCACCGCGACGGGGCCGAGGTCGTCGCGTCGAGCTTGTCGGCCCGCACGGTCACCCATCCTGTGCGGTCGACCTTCGCCGCCGATCTCATCGCCGCGGGCCTGTCCACGGGCGACGCGGACCATGCCGCGGACGCCGTCCTGTACTACGTCCTGGGAGCGACGACCGACGAGCAGTCGCGCCTGCAGATGGAGTCGGCCGGAGCTGCGCCGGTCCCGGAATCCGCGGGCACGGACCAGCACCTCGACACGGACGCCACCGCTCGGTTCGCGTTCGGCCTCGAACTCTTCGTCGACGGCATCAGGCGCCGCGTCCGTACGCTGAACGCGTGACCTCCTCGACGTCTCCCGTCACCCTGCTCGGCGCCGGAATCTCCGGCGCCGCCTGCGCTCGCGTCCTCCGCGACGCGGGCATTCCGTTCGTCGTGCGCAACCGAGGCCGCGCAGTCGGCGGGCGGATGTCCTCGCCCGAGGTCCACGGTCGCAGAGTCGATCTCGGCGCCGGCTACTTCACCGTGCGCGACGACGGCTTCCGTGATGTCGTGGCCGACTGGGCCTCTCGCGGACTCGTGCACGAGTGGACCGACACCTTCACCGTGTTGGCGAAGGGCAAGGCCCCGGAGCAGAAGCCGGGCCCGATGCGCTGGGGCTCCCCCGGCGGGCTGCGCTCCCTGGTCGAGGACTTGCTCGCAGACATCGATATCGACGCCACCGAGGCGGACGCTCTGCCCGCCGGCCACGTCGTCGTGGCGATGCCCGACCCCCAGGCCTCCCGACTCGTGGAGGTTCCGGACCCCGTCGACTACGACCCCGTGATCGCGGTGGCCCTCGGGTTGTCCGCCGACGACGCCCGTCGACTCCCGTTCGACGACGCTGCCTTCGTCTCCGACGACGCGGACATCGAGTTCCTGGCGCGCGACGGTGCACGACGCGGTGACGGGGCGCCGGTGATCGTCGCCCACACGACGTCCGCGCGCGCCCGGCGGCATCTCGAGGATCCGGCCGGCGCGGTGCCGACGGTCGTCGACGCGGTCGCGGCACTCACCGGCATCGGGGCTCCCGAGTGGACGCACACCCACCGGTGGACGTTCGCGAAACCGTCCGGTGCGCACGACCGCAGTCACGGCATCGTCGAGTCGGAGGACCGACTGATCGGTTTCGCGGGCGACCAGTGGTGTCCGGAAGGTTCACCGCGGGTCGAGAGCGCCTGGAGATCGGGCACGGATCTCGGACGCGCCCTCGTCGACCGGCTGTCCTGAGCAAGTCCTCTCACCGCTCTGATCTGCGGCCGCACTCGCCGACGCGTGACTCGGGGTTCGGCCGGGATAGGGTTTCGCACATGTCCGTCGACCATGCACACGAACCGACGATCCAGGTGTGGCCCGGCAGCGCGTACCCCCTGGGCGCAACCTACGACGGCGCCGGAACCAACTTCGCCTTGTTCTCCGAGGTGGCCGAAGCGGTCGATCTGTGTCTGATCGACACCGACGGCAGCGAGACACGAGTGCGGCTCGAGGAGGTCGACGGGTACGTCTGGCACGCCTACGTTCCGCAGGTGCAGCCCGGTCAGCGATACGGCTACCGCGTCCACGGTCCGTGGAACCCCGGCGCCGGACAACGGTGCGACGCCAGCAAGCTCCTGCTCGACCCGTACGGGAAAGCATTCGTCGGCGCCTTCGACGGCGACAGGTCGCTCTTCAGCTACGACATCGACATCCCCGAGCAGCCGACACCGGCGGTCCCAGCCGCCGACGACACGGATGCCGTGGTCCATCCGGGCGACGCCCACGACGGCGGCCCGGCCGGTTCCGCGGCCGCCTCGCGCACCGTCGACGCCACTCGGGCGAACGTTCCCACCGGCGGATCCGTCGCGCCGGCCGCGACGACTCCGGAACCCGAGGACGACGCCGACACCGACGACGGCGATTCCCATTTCCCGCAACACGACTCGTTGGGACACACGATGACCACGGTCGTCGTCAACCCGTTCTTCGACTGGCAGAACGACCGCTCTCCGCGCCGGCCCTACAACGAGACCGTCATCTACGAGGCCCACGTCAAGGGCATGACGATGACGCATCCCGACATTCCGGAAGATTTGCGCGGCACGTACGCCGGCCTGGGTCATCCGGCCGTGATCAGCCACCTGGAAAAGCTCGGCGTGACCGCTATCGAACTGATGCCGGTGCATCAGTTCATGCAGGACCAGACCCTGGTGGACAAGGGACTTCGCAACTACTGGGGTTACAACTCGTTCGGGTTCATGGCTCCGCACAACGAGTACGCGTCCTCCCCCATGGCCGGTTCGGCCGTGTCGGAGTTCAAGACGATGGTGCGCTCGTTCCACGAAGCCGGCATCGAGGTGATCCTCGACGTGGTCTACAACCACACCGCCGAGGGCAACCACATGGGCCCGACGATCGCGTTCCGCGGCATCGACAACGCCGCGTACTACCGGTTGGTCGACGACGATCCGTACTTCTACATGGACTACACGGGGACGGGCAACAGCCTGAACGTGCGTCACCCGCACACCCTGCAGCTGATCATGGACTCCCTGCGCTACTGGGTCACCGAGATGCACGTCGACGGCTTCCGCTTCGACCTGGCGTCGACACTCGCCCGCGAACTGCACGACGTGGACAAGCTGAGCGCGTTCTTCGACCTGGTCCAGCAGGACCCGGTGGTGAGTCAGGTCAAGCTGATCGCCGAGCCGTGGGACGTCGGCGAGGGCGGCTACCAGGTGGGCAACTTCCCCGGTCTGTGGACCGAATGGAACGGTATGTACCGCGACACCGTGCGCGACTACTGGCGCGGCGAGCCGGCGACGTTGGGCGAGTTCGCATCTCGACTGACCGGGTCGTCCGATCTGTACGAGGCCACCGGCCGGCGACCCGGCGCGAGCATCAACTTCGTCATCGCCCACGACGGCTTCACCATGAACGACCTGGTGTCGTACAACGACAAGCACAACGAGGCCAACGGCGAGGACAACAACGACGGCGAGAGCCACAACCGCTCGTGGAACTGCGGCGTCGAGGGTCCCACGGACGATCCCGAGGTGCTGTCGCTGCGTGCCCGTCAGATCCGGAACATGCTGGCCACGTTGATGCTGAGCCAGGGCACACCGATGCTCGCGCACGGCGACGAGATGGGCCGAACTCAGCAGGGCAACAACAACGTCTACTGCCAGGACTCGGAACTGGCGTGGATGGACTGGTCACTCGCGGAGACGAACTCCGATCTCGTCGAGTTCACCTCGCGGGTCATCGCCCTGCGCAACGACCATCCCGTTTTCCGCCGTCGCCGGTTCTTCGAAGGCCGTCCCATCCGCAAGGCGGAGCAGACTCGCGACATCGCGTGGCTCACCCCGACCGGCGAGGAGATGACCGAGGAGGACTGGGACAGCGGTTTCGGTAAATCCCTCGCCGTCTTCCTCAACGGCGAGAACATTCCCGAGCCCGACAACCGCGGCAACCGTGTCGTGGACGACACGTTCTACCTGTGCTTCAACGCGCACCACGAGCCGATCGACTTCACCACTCTGGACGGCAAGTACGCGGACGAGTGGACCGTCGCGCTGGACACCGCCAGCGCTACCGGCGCCGACGATCGCGTCATCGTTGCCGGGACGGCCGTCGAGGTGCAAGCACGATCACTGTTGGTGCTGCGGAAAACGGGGTAAGGAAGCGCTATGACCCGCGACGCGATCACCTCGACCTACCGTTTCCAGCTGCGGGGTGATCGCTTCACCCTCCGCGACGCCACGTCGCTGGTTCCCTACCTCGCCGAACTGGGTGTCTCGCACGTCTACCTCTCCCCGATCCTCACGGCCTCGGAGGGCTCGACGCACGGCTACGACGTCACGGATCCCCGCACGGTCTCGGAAGCCCTGGGTGGTCGCGCTGCCCTCGAAGAACTGGTCTCCGAAGCCCGCTCGCACGGTCTCGGCGTCGTCGTCGACATCGTTCCCAACCATCTCGGCGTCGCCACGGCCCACGAGAACCCGTTCTGGTGGGACGTTCTGAAGTTCGGTCGCGCATCTCAGTACGCGTCGTACTTCGACATCGACTGGGCAGGCGCCGAACGCGTCGCACTGCCCGTCCTCGGTGACGACGCCGATGTGAACGAGCTCAGCGTCGACAGGTCCGGCGACGAGGTCGTGCTGGCGTACTACGACAACCGGTATCCCGTGGACCCGTCGACCGACGACGGTTCCGACGACGCGAAGGCGTTGCACGACAAGCAGTCCTACGAACTGGTGGGATGGCGCTCGGGCCGCATCGGATACCGCCGATTCTTCTCCGTCAGCGACTTGGCCGGGTTGCGACAGGAGGATCCGGCAGTCTTCGATGCGACGCACGCCGAAGTCCGCAGCTGGTTCGACGACGGTCTGGTGGACGGGGTCCGCGTCGATCATCCCGACGGTTTGACGGCGCCCGCCGAGTATCTGTCGCGGCTGCGCGGCGTCGTCGGACCCGACTCGTGGCTCGTCATCGAGAAGATCCTCACGGCGGACGAACCACTGGACGTCACCCTTCCCGTCGACGGCACCACCGGCTACGACGCGCTGGCGGATCTGGGCGGTGTCTTCGTCGATCCGACAGGCGAGTCCGCGCTGACGCAGCTCTCCCTCGACACGACGGGCGAAGCCGGTGACGCATTGTGGGTGCACGGGGCGGAGCGGGCGATCAAGGAGGAGACGGCACGCACGCAGCTGGCTCCCGAGGTACGTCGCCTGGTAGCGGCCATCGCTCGCGACACCGGTCTGGAGTTCGACCACGATCTCGCGATCGACGCCGTCACCGCGGTGGTCGCACGGATGCCGGTCTACCGGTCGGACTACGCACCGCTCGCCGGAATGTTGCCGCGTCTGCTCGGCGACGTCGCCGTCGATCGACCGGACCTCGTTCCGGCGCTGGAGATCCTCGCAGCGGCGGTGTCCACCAGCGGAGAAGCGTCGGGTCGGCTCCAGCAGGTGGCCGGCGCCGTGATGGCGAAGAGCGTCGAGGACTGCATGTTCTACCGCACCTCGCGCCTGGTCTCGCTGCAGGAGGTCGGCGGAGACCCGTCGCGCTTCGGTCGCTCGGTCGCCGAGTTCCATCTCCGGTTGTCGGAGCGAGCACGGTTGTGGCCCCGCGCCATGACGACGTTGTCGACACACGACACCAAGCGCGGAGAGGACGTCCGCGCGCGCATCGGAATCCTCTCGCAGACACCCGATCTGTGGCGGAGCTGCCTCGCGGACTGGGAGGCGGAGGCGCCGTCGCCCAACGGTCCCACCGGACTCTTCCTGTGGCAGAACATCATCGGGACGTGGCCTGCAGACGGCGTCGTGACGGACGAGTACCGCGAGCGACTGCATGCCTACGCGGAGAAGGCGATCCGCGAAGCAGGGTCGTTCACCGGATGGAACGACGTCGACGAGGACTTCGAGTCGGCCGTGCACTCGTGGATCGACACCGTCCTCGACGGTCCGGTCGCATCGTCGGTGACGAGCTTCGTTTCGCAGATCGCACCGCACGCATGGACCGATGCGCTGGGCCAGAAGCTCCTCCACATCGCGGGCCCCGGAATTCCCGACATCTACCAGGGCACGGAACTCTGGGAGGACTCTCTGGTCGATCCGGACAACCGCCGCAACGTGGACTACTCCACCCGTCGGGCGTTATTGGACACCTCGGGCACACCTGCACTCGACACCACCGGGGCGGCGAAGTTCCACGTGACCCGGGCCGCCGCCCGCCTACGCCGAGAACGTCCGTCGAGCTTCGTCGGCGGCGGCTACTCCCCCGTGTTCGCCACCGGGACCGCTGCCGATCACGTCGTCGCCTTCGGTCGCGGTCCGGCCGCCGAGGACTCCGACGTCCTGGCGATCGCTACCCGCCTGTCGCTCGGCCTGGTGGAATCCGGGTGGGGTGACACCGCTCTGGAGTTACCGGATGGCACGTGGACGGACGTGCTCACCGGTCGCAGAGTCTCCGGATCCGTCGCGGTCGGCGAGCTTCTCGCCGACCTTCCGGTCGCGCTTCTCACGCGGTGACACGGTCCGCCGGAGAAGGCTCACGCCTTCTTCGGCGGGAGCGGGACGAAATAGCTGGTGCGCTGTTGGTACTCGCGGTAGCCGGGACGCTCGGCCATGTGCTGCTCGAGCAGGCGCGCGCCCGTCGCGAAGACGAGGAAGTACGTCATCGCCACCGGGGAGAGCACCGTCAGCACGCCCGGCCAGTGCGCGGCGGCGACGAGGAAGATGCCCCACCACACGCACGCGTCCCCGAAGTAGTTCGGGTGACGGGTGAATCGCCACAGGCCGCGGTCCATGATGGTGCCCTTGGACGACGGGTCGGCCTTGAAGTCGTCCATCTGCTTGTCGCCGACGGTCTCGAACGAGATGCCGACGATCCACGCCACCACACCGAGCGCGGTGATGATGCCCGCGGACCCCTGCGTCACCGCCGAGACCTGCACCGGCAGCGAGACGAACCACAACGCGAGCCCCTGCGTCAGGTAGATCTTGCGGATCGCGTACAGCGCAGGACTTCCGGGAGCCGACGAGAGCATCTTCTCGTATCGCGGATCCTCGCCCTTGCCCCGCGATCGTCGGAACATCGACACGGCGAGCCTGGTGCCCCACGCGCCCACCAGGACGAGCAGCAGCACTCGACGCCAGCCGTCGCCGGCTCCCGTCAGCGCAGCGACCAGCGCCACCGCCACGAAGCCGGCACCCCAGCTGACGTCGACCACATTGTGTCGACCGATCCGGAAACCGATCAGCGCGGTCACCGTCAGCACGACGACGACCGCCACGAGCGACGACACCGTGACCACGGCGAAGGCGCCCCAGGTCCCGGCGTCGGTGCCGACCATGCTCACCCGTGCGACCGCACGGGCGGCATGGAAGACACGCCGCGCTCGTCGGGTCGCACCGACAGGATCTGATCGACGCCCATCCGGCCGTCGCGGAAAGCCATCCCGCCGCCGACGAGGTACAGGCGCCACACCCGCGCCACCTCGTCGCCGACCAACGCCACGAGGTCGTCCCAACGGCTCTCGAAGGTCTCGTACCAGGCGTCGACGGTTCGGACGTAGTGCTCGCGCAGCGCATGTACGTCGCGCACCTCGAGGCCGGATTCCTCGATCATCGCCACCGTCGCACCGACCGGTCGCATGTACATGTCGGGCGCGATGAACGACTCGATGAACGCGCCGCCGCCGGGGTTGTCTCCCGCCTTGCGGGACATCTGCTGCACCAGCACTCGACCGCCGGCCACGACGTTGTCGTACAGCGCCTTCGCGTACACCGGGTAGTTCTTCTCGCCGACGTGCTCGCCCATCTCGATGGACGCGACGGCGTCGAACGGGCCGTCGGGCACCTCGCGGTAGTCCTGGATCCGGATCTCGACCCGGTCCTGGAGTCCGCGGTCGGCGATCCGCTTGTCGATGAACGCTTTCTGTTCGCGGGAAATGGTGACGCCCACGACCTGCGCGCCGTAGTGCTCGGCGGCGTGCAGGCTGAGCGATCCCCACCCGCAGCCGACATCGAGGAACCGCATACCGGGGCGCGTGTCGAGTCCGATCTTGCGGCAGACCAGGTCCAGCTTGTCGCGCTGCGCATCCTCGAGTCCGTACGCGGGGTCGTCCGACGTCCAGTAGCCACTGGAGTAGGCCATCTGCGGATCGAGCACCATCTCGTAGAACTCGTTCGACAGGTCGTAGTGGTGACTGATGGCAGCGCGGTCCCGGACCAGGGAGTGCAGGCGACCCTTGATGACGGCCTGCGACGCGGGGGCGGGCAGCGGTCGGCCACCGCGTCCGAGCCCGACGACACCCAGGGACGCCGCCGTGCGGATCAGGTCGACGACGGCCTTGGGGCTCGGCCGGACCGCGGTGAGGCGACGGGAGCGCACGACCTCCCACACGTGGGTCAGTGCCTCGTTCAGATCGCCCTCGACATCCAGTTCACCCGTGACGTAGGCCTGCGCCGCACCCAGCTCGCCGGGACTCCACAGCAACCGCCGCAGAACGTTCGGGCTGTAGAGGGTCACGGCGGGTGCGTCGATCGGCCCGGCGGTCGATCCGTCCCAGGCAGTCAGCCGTACCGGCAACGCACCTCCCACGAAAGGCGCCAGCAACGTCTCCAGTCGGGCTGCCACGGTGGCGTCGGTGGTCATGAGTCACTCCTTCGTTCGAGCAGGATCTGTTGGACGTCGATGTAGCCCGACCCGAATCCGGCCTCGGAGTAGCAGAGGTAGAAGTGCCACATCCGGGCGAAGACGTCGTCGAAGCCGAGCATGCGAGCTTCCTCGACGTGATCACGGAAGCGCTCGTCCCACAGTCGGAGTGTCCGTGCGTAGTGGTCACCGATGGACAGACGCTCGCGCACCCGCAGCGTCGTCTCCTTCTCGGTGATGTTCTCGATCGCACGGATCGACGGCAGGAACCCGCCCGGGAAGATGTACTTGTGCACCCAGGTGTAGGTGTTCCGCGTGGCGAGCATGCGCTCGTGCGGCATCGTGATGGCCTGGATGGCCACCTTGCCACCGGGCGCGAGGACGGAGTCGATGGTGCGGAAGTATTCGCCCCAATACTGGTGTCCCACAGCCTCGATCATCTCGACCGAGACGATCGCGTCGTACTCGCCGTCGACCAGGCGGTAGTCCAGTAGGTCCACCTGGACACGGTCGGCGAAGCCCGCTGCGTCGATGCGCTTGTATGCCAGTTCCTGTTGTTCGATCGAGAGCGTGACGGATCGGACCGTGGCCCCGCGCTCGGCCGCCCGGATGGCCAGTTCACCCCAGCCGGTGCCGATCTCGAGAACCCGTGTCCCGGCAGTGACCCCGGCTCGGTCGAGGAGACGGTCGATCTTGGCGCGCTGGGCATCCGCGAAGTCGTCCCATGTCGGCGCCGGAGTCAGCGACGGGAACAGCGCACTCGAGTACGTCATCGTCTCGTCGAGGAAGAGCTCGAACATCTCGTTCGACAGGTCGTAGTGCCGCGAGATGTTCGACCGCGTGTTGGTCGTCGTGTTCGTCTCGGTCTTCGGTTGTTTCGGGATGTAGAGCCCGCGCAGGCGCTGCAACCACTTCGGGATCAGGGTCGCCATGCGCTCGGCGAACACGCCCAGGGCGGCGGTGAGATCCGGCGCGTCCCAGTCGCCGGCCATGTAGGCCTCGCCGAATCCGATCAGGCCGCTCTCACCCACCCGCGCCGCGAAGTCGCGCGGGCGGTGGATCGTCATGACGGGTGCCGACGGATCGTTCGCGCCGCCGCCGAGAACCACACCGCCCGGCATCTCGACGCGGATGTTCAGATGCTCCGACGCTCGCCGGAACAACGCATCCGCGACGGGCGCGGCGAGACGCGCCTTGACCGTCGTCGGAGCCGTGCCGATCGACGGCCATCGGTCCGCATCGATCGTCCGTGCCGGCGCGTAAGGAGTCATCTCGGTGCTTTCTGTCAGGGTGTCGGGGGCAGGAGGAGCGGGGTGTGTGTCATCGGGTGCGGGCGGCCGCGGAACTGTGCGTAGTCCGCGCGCCCACAGCGCGATGCCCTGGCGCCGGATACGCGCACTCACCACGTGGGGAGCGAACGGGGCGCGCGCCAGAACGCGCGCGACGACCCCCGGTGTCGCCGTCCGTCCGGTACCGGACATCGTCGCGACGAAAGGTGGGTGGCCGTCCCGGATCAACGTGATCGACAGCGCCAGAGTGCCGTCGGGTTCGGGAAGTCGCATCGCGTACTCGCCACTGACGTCGTTGAACGGCGAGACGTAGAACTCCTTGGGCGTACGGGCGGCGCCACGCTCGTCGGTGTCGAGCAGGTACCGGTGCCGCTCTCCGTAGGTGTTGTGCACCTCGGCCACGACGTGCTCGACGCGTCCGGCTCGGTCGTGCAGCCAGTACACGGTCAACGGGTTGAACACGTACCCCAGGACGCGTGCGTTGGTCAGCATCGTGATGTGGCCGACGACGGGAGGGATGCCCCGCGACTGCAGGAAATCGTCGAGATTGGACCGCAGTGACGCCGCCGGATCACCGACGTGGTCCGCGGAGTCGATCGCCGCGAACGCTGCCAACGGGCCGGGAAGTGCAGGAAGGTGGTCGATGTCGACGAACCACGAGTAGCTGCGGTAGGTGAACTCGTTCTCGACGGGAGCCGTCCGGATGTGCCGGATGGACGTGTCGTAGATCGCCGGCCGAGTGTCGTGAGGCGTCCGCACCCCGCTCATGTCCAGGCTCCGCCGAGGCGTTCGGCTGCACGAAGACCCGATGCGGCGCCGTCCTCGTGGAATCCCCACCCGTGATAGGCGCCGGCGTACGCGACCTGGTCGGTGTTCAACTCGGGGAGACGCGCCTGCGCCGCCACCGATTCCGACGTGTACAGCGGGTGCTCGTATCGCATGGTCTCGACCACCGCGGACGGGTCGAGCGCGGCGCCCTCGGCGGTCGGATCGCTCTCGTCGCCGAGGGTGACGAGGTAGCGAGAGCCCGTGTCCGGGAGCCGCTGCAACCGTGACATGTCATAGGTGACGACGACCCCGCCGGGCGCAGCGCTGCACTGGGGCATCCGGTAGTTCCACGACGCGCGAGCTCTCGGCGTCCGCGGGAGAACTGTCTCGTCCGTGTGCAGCCGCGCGACGTTCGGCGAGTACGGCATGGCACCGAGGACCAGGTGCTCGGTGGAGGTCGGATCTGCCAGCATCTTCAGGGCCTGCTGGGGATGGGTCGCGACGACCACGGCGTCGTAGGTGTCCGTCGACCCCCGAGCGTCCTCGATCTCCACGCCCCGGTCGGTCCGCCGGATCGACGCCACCGGCGTACCGGTGCGAATGTCGGCGATTCTCTCCGCGACCCGATCGACGTACGTGACGGATCCGCCCGTCACCGTCCGCCAGGTCGGTGATCCGCCGACGCCCAGCATTCCGTGGTGCTCGAGGAACGAGAAGAGGTAGCGCGCAGGGTAATCCAAGGCCCGTGACGGCTCGCAGGACCACACGGCGGACACCAGCGGCGTCATGAAGTGCGACTCGAAGTACTCCGAGAACTCGTGGTGTGCGAGGAAGTCGGCGACTGTCGAATCGTCGTCGGGGGCAGCCAGCAGCGCACGAGCGCTACGGTGAAAGCGCGTGACGTCGAGCAACATTCGCAGGTAACGACCGCGCAGGAGCACCGAGGGGCTCGGGAACAGACCCGAGAATCCCTGGCCGCCGGAGTATTCGAGACCGCAACCGTCGCAGCGGATGGACATGCTCATGTCCGATTCCTGCGTGGGAACGTCGAGTTCGCGGAAGAGCCGTTGCAACGTCGGGTAGGTGCGATCGTTGTGGACGATGAAACCGGTGTCGACGGGAATCACGCCGTGCGACGTCGTCGACACGGAATGCGTGTCGGCGTGTCCGCCCAGCCGCTCGTCCGCCTCGTACACGGTCACACGAGCGTTCTTGGAGAGGACGTACGCGGCGGTGAGGCCCGCGACCCCTGCTCCGACCACGGCGACGCGCCGCTCGGTGAGGTCACCGTCCGTCATGTGTGTTCTCCCTAACGTGAAGCGACGTCTCCGGGAAGCGGAGAACCGTTCGCTGTATCACTCGGGTTTCGTAGACGAGACCTTCCGCGATTGGTCGAGAACGAACTCGCGTACCCGGCTCGACCATGCCCGCGGTGATCGAAGCATGAAATGTCCGGCTCCGCGCATCGCGACGAATGTGGCGTCCACTCCCCTGGCCGATGCCCGCTCCGTCGCCGCGCGGGACGCGACAGGATCGGTCCAGCGGTCCACCGTGCCGTGCAGGACCAGAAGCTTCTGCCCGGCACGCATCGTGTCGGTCTCGGTGCCGTCCGGCCACCACGGAGCAAGTGCGGCGACCGCGACGACGCGGGGATGGCCGGCAATGGCCGCGGCGGCGCGCCCACCCATCGAATGACCGACGACCGTGATGCTCACGTTCGGCCCGTACGCCTCGACCAGTCGGTCGCACGCCCACTGCGCATCGCGCACCGGACTGCGATCGCTTCCGTTCCACCCGCGGTACCGGTACTGCAGTTGGGTGACGACGGTGTCGTCACCCGCCGCGCGTCGCAGGTCGCGGGTGAACGGCACCATCCGGACAGCGGACAACTGCCACGGCTGCGCCCTGTCGGTGCTCGCCACCTTCCCGCCGTGCAGGACGAGAACCGCCGCGGACGCCGGGCCGCGACGCAGTCCGTGCAGATGCGGGGTGATGTTGGAGTCAGTGCTGCTCATACTCCTCATTCGCTACGCCGACCGTGGTGGATGTCGATCTGTGGCTGACACGACACCGGCCGAACACCTTCACGGTGTCCGGCCGGTGGTCGGTATTTCTGTGGAGCTGCCGGGAATCGAACCCGGGTCCTGTGTCGGTTTGCTAGGGCTTCTCCGTGCGCAGTCCGCTATGCCTCTACTTGGATCTCCAGATCTCGCAGACAAGCCTGGATGACGATCCCAGCCACTGTTTGATGTTCCACATCACTCCGCAGCCGAGTGAATAGGTGAGCCCTCTAGCTGATGCCAGTACCCGGCCCGAGGGCGAAACCGGACTGACAGACACGCAGTCGCTACTTAGGCAGCGAGTGCGTAGTCGCGCTGATTGGAATCGGCGCTTATATTTTTGCGATGACGCTTACGGTGGTCTCTCGCCTGCACCGGCACGCTTCCCCTAACTAGACGCACACAGTCGAAACCGTTCAGCCCCTTTCCCGCCCGAAGGCGATGTGTCCGCCGAACTTCTCCGGCGGCTCACCAGTCTAACGTCATCCGACGCGGGTTTCATCCCGTTTGTTGCCGGTGTCGGCCGCACGCTCCGCCTTGTGCGTGATGTTCTCGAGCATCCCCCGGAAGATGACGCCGTGGAACGGCATGATGGCGAACCAGTAGACACGTCCGCCCAGGCCACGCGGGAAGAAGATGGCGCGCTGCTCGTACCGCGACCGCCTGCCGCCGTCGAGCGGCAGCACCTTGAGCTCGAGCCAGGCTCCGCCCGGCGCCTTCATCTCCGCGCGCAACCGCAACAGCGATCCACGCTCGATCTCCTCGACACGCCACCAATCGAGAGCCTCGCCGTTGACCAGGCGGCGCGGGTCGCGTCGACCACGCTTCAAGCCCACTCCGCCGACGACCTTGTCCAGCCACCCGCGGATGACCCACGCGGCGGGGAACGAGTACCAGCCGTTCTCGCCGCCGATTCCCTCGACGACGTCCCACAGCAACTCCGGCGGGGCGTTGCAGTCCTGGGCCCGTTCGTCGACGTAGACCACCTCACCGGCCCAATCGGGGTCCGACGGCAGCGGATCCGACGGTGCGCCGTTGTCGGTAGCGTTCGACCACGTCGTCTCGACCTCGCCGTCCTCGATGCGTCGCAACGCGAGGTGGACGGAATCCGCGAAGGTGGTCAATCCGCCCTCGGGCGGAGGCACGACCGTGTCGATGTCCTGCTCGTGGGCGATGGCGTCGTACTGCAGTGATTCGATGAGCGGCATGGCCAGGCCCCTGGGGATCGGCGTGACCAGCCCGATCCAGTGACCGGCCAGCCTGGGCGTCAGCACCGGCAGCACCAACATCCGACGCTTGCGCAGGCCCGCCACGCTGGCGTATTCGTTCATCATCTCGCCGTACTGCAGAACATCCGGACCACCGATGTCCCAGGTACGGGACGTCTCGAACGGGGCTGTCGCAGACTCGATCAGGTAGTGCAACACGTCGCGGACGGCGATCGGCTGGATCTGGTTGTGCACCCACTTCGGGGTGGTCATGACGGGGAGTCGGTTGGTGAGATGGCGGATCATCTCGAACGACGCGGATCCCGACCCGATCACGACGCCGGCCTGGAGCACGACGGTGAAGACGCCGGAGTCGATGAGGATCCGACCGACCTCGGCGCGGGACTCGAGGTGCGGGGAGAGCTCGCCGTCGACCGGGTGCAGACCTCCGAGGTAGACGATGCGGCGAACTCCTGCAGCCTTCGCCGCGTCGGCGACGTTCTGCGCGCTGATCCGCTCGGCCTCGGCGAAGTGATCCGAACCGCCCATCGAGTGGACCAGGTAGTAGACGACGTCGACGTCGCGGAACGCCTCGTCGAGCGACTCGCGGTCGTTCAGGTCGCCGCGCACGACCTCGACGTTCGCGGCCCACGGAACGTCGCGGAGCTTCTGCGGCGATCGCGCGAGAACGCGAACGCGGTAACCGGCTTCCTGCAATCGCGGCGCCAATCGACCGCCGATGTATCCGGTTGCCCCGGTGACGACGACACGTGCGCCCGCTTCGGTGTTCATGTCCTCCATTCGTAGCAGAGGAGCACGTCGAGTGTGGTGCACGCCGGTTGCAGTCACCGACAGGTGGTCAGGCACCCGCGGTGATCAGCCCGACCGCACCCAGTGCGATGACCATGCCCACGATCTGCACCTTGGCGACCTTCTCTCCCAGCATCACCATGGCCAGCAACACGGTCGCGGCGGGATAGAGCGAGGCGATCACGCTGACGAGGGACAGGAGCCCACCCTGGAACGCGTAGAGCAGTGCTGCATTGGCTGCGACGTCCAGAACCGCGATCCACGCGGCCAGCTTCAGCACTCCTCCGCGGGGGAAGGAAAACATGCCCGTGCCGACGGCGACTGCCCACACGAGGGCGGTGGCCGTGACCCGATTGGCCAGCAACGGCCACAGACCTGCGTCGTCCTCCCCGGCCAGGTCGAGGAAGATGAACGTCAACGCGAACGCCAGACCGGATCCGACGGTCAGCCATGCCACGCGGGGCGTGAACCGCAGCGTCCGACCCCCGGCCACATCACCCGCCGCGTCGTCGGGAGACTCCTTGCTGACCATGATCACGGCGACCAGCGCCAGAGCGATGCCGATGTACGCCGGAACACCGGGACGCTCGCCCAGGACCAGTCCGACGCCGACGGGCACACCTGCCACCACGACTGCGGTGATCGGGGAGACGACAGCCATCGGTCCGGCGGCGAGTGCCAGATAGAACCACCACACGGCAACTCCGCCGGCCAGTCCGGACAGCGCACCCCACATCACGGACGACGCGGTCAGTGTGCCTCCGACGAACGGCATCACGGCTGCCACGATCAGAACCGAGACCGGGTACGAGACGATGACCACGCGCAGCGCGGCGACACGTCGGGACGCGACTCCTCCGACGAAGTCACTGACGCCGTAACCGAGCGCCGCGATCAGCGCGAGGACGATCGCGGTCAGCGCATTCCCTTTATCCGACGACCCAGCTCACGAGTGACCTCGCGTTCCGCCGTGCGACGGGCCAGATCCTGACGCTTGTCGTAGTCCTGCTTGCCCTTCGCCAGGGCCAGCTCGACCTTGACCTTGCCCTCGTTGAAGTACATCGACAGCGGCACCAGGGTCATGTTGCCCTCGCGGGTCTTGCCGATCAGCAGTTCGATCTCCCGCTTGTGCAGCAGCAGTTTGCGGTTGCGACGCGGCGCGTGGTTGGTCCAGCTCCCCGCCATGTACTCGGGAATGTGCAGTCCGCGTAGCCACACCTCGCCGTCGTCGACGGTCGCGAACGCGTCGGCCAAGGACGCCTTGCCGTCCCGCAGACTCTTGACCTCGGTACCGACCAACGCGACACCGGCCTCGTACACGTCGAGGATCGTGTAGTTGTGGCGCGCCTTGCGGTTGGTCGCAATGGCCTTGCGACCTTTCTCCTTCACAGCTGGAACTCCTTCGGGCGCGACTGGACATGACTTCTGACAACCATAAGGACGGTGTCCACTCGTTTGTTCCGGTGGGCGTTACTGGCGTACGTAGAGCCGGAGCGTGATGTACGAGGTGACCGTCGCCATCCCGACGCCGACGAGCAGCAGGATGGGCGAGACCAGGAGCACGTCACTGGTGGTGATCCGGGCCAGGATGTTGGCCTGGTACAGGTCGTCCAGGACCGAGTCGATGAACGCGGACTTCGCGGTGAACAGACCGGCGATGGCGAGGACGGCACCGACCAGCGACGCCACGATCGCCTCGAGCAGGAACGGCAGCTGCGTGTACCACCGTGTCGCGCCGACGAGTCGCATGATGCCGACCTCGGTTCGACGGGTGAAGGCGGCGATCTGCACCATGTTCGCGATAAGGAGGACCGCGGCGATCGCCTGGACCACGGCGACGGCGAAGGCCGCGTTGCGGACGCCGGCCAGCACACTGAACAGCCGGTCCACCAGTTCGCGCTGGTTCAGCACGCTCTGAACGCCGGGTCGAGCACCGAACTGGTCGTTGACCACGCCGAAGCGTTCCGGATCGCTCAGCTTCACCTTGAACGACGCCGGGAAGCTCTCGGGCGAGACGAGCGACGCGAGCTCCGGCTGATCCTTGAACACACGGTCGGTCGCATCCGCGACGGCGTCCTCACGGTTGAGGTACTGGACGGACACCACGGAGGGCGTGGACTCGAGGTCGGATCGCAGGCCGGAGCAGATGCCCGAGGTGCAGTCCGGGTCGCTGGTGGAGATGTCGTCGGTCAGGAAGATCTGGACCTCGACGCGGTCCAGGAAGATCTGCTGCGTCTTGCCGGCCATCTGCACCACGAGCAAGCCGCCGCCGAACAGGCCGAGCGAGATGGCCGTCGTGAGAACCATCGCGATGGTCATGGTGATGTTGCGGCGCAGACCCGTCAGGACCTCACCGAGAAGAAAACTGGCGCGCACGTTCACATACTTTCGTCGAGACGGAATCGGACAGTGGCCCGGAAAGGTCGAAGGGGCCGGGAGCGGGAATCGATCAGCGACCGACTCCGTACACGCCCCGCGCCTCGTCGCGCACCACACGGCCGTTGTCCAATTCCACGACCCGACGGCGCATCGAATCGACGATGTGGTTGTCGTGGGTCGCCATCAGGATCGTGGTGCCGGTGCGGTTGATGCGCTCGAGCAGCAGCATGATGTCCTGGCTGGTGTCGGGGTCGAGATTGCCGGTCGGCTCGTCCGCCAGCAGCACCAGGGGACGGTTCACGAATGCCCTCGCCACGGCGACGCGCTGCTGCTCACCACCGGACAGCTCCGTGGGGAGTCGATCCGCCTTGCCGGACAGTCCGACCAGTTCGAGGACCTCGGGAACGGTGCGCTCGATGACGTTGCGGGGCTTGCCGATCACCTCGAGGGCGAAGGCGACGTTCTCCGACACGGTCTTGTTCTGGAGCAGTCGGAAGTCCTGGAACACGCAGCCCATGCTCTGCCGGAGCTTCGGCACACGACGACCGGCGAGCTTGTTCACGTGGAAATCCGCGACCGTGATGTTGCCCGAGGTCGGCATCTCCTCGCGCAGGAGAAGCCTCATGAACGTCGACTTCCCCGACCCGGACGCACCGATCAGGAAGACGAACTCGCCCTTGTCGATGGATACGGTCACTTTGTCCAACGCTGGACGAGTCGACGACTTGTAGGACTTCGAGACGTTCTCCACGCTGATCACGGGTCGCCAGTGTAGCCGCGCGCCCCGACAGTGCCCCTACCGCGACGCGCGGGTCAGTTCGTTCCGGTCGGCAACGGCAAGCCCGGAATCGTCGGGAGCTGGAAGCCGGGTGCGCGCGTCGTCGTCGGCGCCACGCCGGTCGTCTGCTGCTGCCCGGACGGGACCGCGGCATCGTCACCCGGAGCAGTCGTGGTGACGGTGGGTGACGGTGTGGTCGTGCTCGGGAACACCGTCGTCGTCGGCGCGTAGGTCTGCTCCGGCTCCTCCGTCGGAGTGATCGACGTCGGGGTGGGCGGAACGTACACGGGCGAATTCTCGTTCTTCGTGGGATCGAAGCGCACGTTGTTCCACAGCACGAGCACCAGGAAGAAGACGACCACCATCACGACCGTCGTCGTCCGGAAGCCGCCGAGGATGCGCGCGGGAATCCGCGACATCCATCCAGGGCGCAGGCTTCGCCGCCATCCGACGTCCTGACCGGTGCCGGGTTCGTTCGAGGTCACTGCTCCCCTCCCACTGGTCGATCGGCGGACAGTTCGGGCGACACGGTGATGCCGTCGTTGCGCAGGGTGATCGCGATGCGGGCGCGCAACTCACGCCCCACCTCGAACTGCTTACCCGGAAGAGTGCGCGCCACGATGCGGAGGTTGACCTGGTCGACCTCGATGCTCTCGACGCCCATGACGGTCGGCTCGTCGAGCAGCAGTTCGGACAGTCGCCTGTCCTCGAAGGCGTCGACTCCGACGGATTTGAGCAGCTCCGTCACGCGGGACAGGTCGGCCGTCGGCGGGACCGGCACGTCGATGACGGCTCTCGCCCAGTCCTTGGACAGGTTGACCGCCTTGACGATCTGCCCGTTCGGGACGGTGATCACCTCACCCTCCGCCGACCGGACGCGCGTCACGCGGAGTGTGACGTCCTCGACGGTGCCGATGGCGTCCCCGGCCGTTCCGGTGATCGCGAGTTGCACCACGTCTCCGTAGCCGTACTGCCGCTCGGTGATGATGAAGAAGCCGGACAGGATGTCCTGCACGATGCGTTGCGCACCGAAGCCCAGCGCCGCACCGAGCACGGTGGCCGGAGCGACGAGGCTCGTGATGGGAAAGCCGAGTCGCTGCAGCACTCTGATCGCCACCAGCACGTAGATCATCGCGATGACGACCCAGGTCACGACCTGCGCGACCGAATGCCGATGCTTGGCCGCCTCGGTGCGGACCAGGGCGTCGGTCTGCTGGTAGGTGCGATCGATCCGGCCGGTGATCTTTCCGCCGGCCCATCCCACGGCCCGAGCGGCGAGCATGCCGCCAAGGATCCACAGGATGATCTCGAGGAAACTGTTCTGCAGCCAGAAGACGAAGTCGGGTGGTGCCAGTGAACCCACAGTGGTGTGCCTCGCCTGTTCCTACGACTCGTCGGTACGCATGCGCCAGCGGATGCCCGACTCGATGAATCCGTCGATATCGCCGTCGAGCACCGCGGACGGGTTGTTGACCTCGTACTCGGTACGCAGATCCTTCACCATCTGGTAGGGGTGCAGCACGTACGAGCGCATCTGGTTTCCCCACGAGCTGCCGCCGTCGCCCTTGAGCGCATCCATCTCCGCGCGCTCTTCCTTGCGCTTGACCTCGAGGAGCTTGGCCTGCAGAACGCGCATCGCCGACACCTTGTTCTGCAGCTGCGACTTCTCGTTCTGGCAGGTGACGACGATGCCGGTCGGAATGTGGGTCAACCGGACGGCGGAGTCCGTGGTGTTGACCGACTGGCCGCCGGGTCCGGACGACCGGTAGACGTCGACGCGGATGTCGCCCTCGGGGATCTCGATGTGATCGGTGGTCTCCACGACGGGAAGCACCTCGACCTCGGCGAACGAGGTCTGACGGCGACCCTGGTTGTCGAACGGGCTGATGCGCACCAGGCGGTGCGTTCCCTGCTCGATGGAGAGGGTGCCGTAGCTGTACGGGGCCTTGACCGCGAACGTCGCGCTCTTGATCCCCGCCTCCTCCGCATACGACGTGTCGTAGACCTCGACTCCGTAGCCGTGCTTCTCGGCCCACCGGATGTACATGCGCATGAGCATCTCGGCCCAGTCGGCGGCGTCGATGCCGCCGGCACCGGAGCGGATGTTGACCAGAGCGTCGCGCTTGTCGTACTCACCGGACAACAGGGTGCGCACCTCCAGCAACTCGATGTCGGCGTGCAGCGAGATCCGTTCGGCATCGGCCTCGGCGTGAGCCTCGGTCGCCGCGTCGCCCTCTTCCGCCTCGGCCAGTTCGTAGAGGACCGGAAGGTCGTCGAGCCTCTGACGCAGCGCTTCGACGCGGCGGAGCTCGGTCTGCGCGTGCGACAACGCGCTGGTCACCTGCTGGGCGTGGTCCTGGTCGTTCCACAGTTCGGGGTCGGCAGCCTGGTGCTCGAGCTCGTCGATCCGGCGGCGGAGTTCCTCGATGTCGAGCACCGACTCCACGGTCTTGAGGGTCGTGTCGAGTTCGGCGATGTCAGCGGATACGTCAGGATGCACGCGCCCGAGGTTACCGGCAACGGCCCGACGGCCTGTACCGCAGTAACGTCCCACCCCGTGACCGACCTCGCCGACGATCTCGCCCTCGCCCTCCGCCTTGCCGACGCCGCCGATGCCATCACCACCGCCAGGTTCCTGGCAGTGGATCTGCGCATCGAGGACAAGCCGGATCTTACCCCGGTCTCCGACGCCGACCTCGCTGTCGAGACCGAGGTCCGCCGCCTCCTGTCCGATGCTCGCCCGGCGGACGCGGTTCTCGGTGAGGAGTTCGGCGGCGACGCCGTTCTGTCGGGACGGCAGTGGGTGGTCGATCCCATCGACGGCACCAAGAGCTTCGTTCGCGGCGTTCCCATCTGGGCGACCTTGATCGCGTTGCTCGTCGACGGTGTACCCGTCGTGGGTGTCGTCAGTGCCCCGGCGTTGAAGAGGCGATGGTGGGCCGCCGACGGGCTGGGGGCACACGCGCGTTTCGACGACGGGGACGCACGAGCTCTGTCGGTGTCCTCCGTGGGCACGACAGGTTCGGCCAGCCTCGGCTTCTCCAGTCTTTCGGGGTGGAAGGACGCCGGGTTACGGGAGCAGTTCATCGATCTGACCGACGAGGTGTGGCGCATCCGCGGGTACGGCGACTTCCTCTCCTACTGCCTGGTGGCGGAAGGGTCGATCGATATCGCTGCCGAGCCCGAAGTATCACTGTGGGACCTGGCCCCTCTCGACATCCTCGTCCGCGAAGCAGGAGGACGTTTCACCGCGCTCGACGGAACTCCCGGGCCCCACGCAGGCAGCGCGGTCGCGACGAATTCACGCCTGCACGACGCGGTACTGGATCGACTGACGCGCCGAACCTACTCGACGGTAGACACGCAACTTACCGCCGAGTAAGATAGCAACCGTCCACGACCGAACACCGAGAAACAGCTGGTGATCATGACGAAGAACGACAGCGCTCCCACCACCAAGACAGAGACGTCTCGGCGCCCGGTGCGCGATACGTCCGCGGTCGGGCTCAACCCGATCAAGCGCGACGCCATCGGCACCGCCATGCGGGTTCTCACCAAGCTCTCGGGCTCCGATCTGGCCGAGAAGTACAACCTGCGCCAGACGATCGACCGGGTGACGTACGAGAGCACGAAGACCGGGTTCAAGACACTCGGCGCGGCGACGAGGACCTTCTCGAAGGTCTCCGGCACGGGCAAGCCCGCGCGGCTCCCCGAGGCGTCCACCAAGAACCTGGACTACTTCGACCTCACCCCGGACGACGAGCAGAAGATGATCGTCGAGACGGTGCTGGAGTTCGCCGAGGAGATCATGCGCCCGGCCGCACACGACGCCGACGAGGCCGCAGCCTCCCCCGGTGATCTGGTCACACGCGCCGCCGAGCTCGGCGTGACCCTGATCAACGTGCCCGAGCAGCTCGAAGGTGTGGCCAGCGAACGCGGCGCCGTCACCAACGCGCTCGTCGCGGAGGCCCTGGCCTTCGGCGACATGGGCCTCGCGCTGCCGATCCTCGCACCCAGTGGTGTCGCCGTGGCTCTCACTCAGTGGGGTACCGACGCGCAGCAGAAGACGTACCTCCCGTCGTTCACGGGCGAGAAGGTTCCCAGCGCTGCACTCGTGGTCAACGAGCCGCGTGCCCTGTTCGACCCCTTCGCGCTGCAGACCAAGGCCGTCCGCTCCCCCAGCGGCTACAAGCTGACCGGCGTCAAGAGCCTCGTGCCGTCTGCCGCTGCCTGCGAGTTATTCATCGTCGCAGCGGAACTCGACGGACGCCCGGCACTCTTCATCGTCGAGTCGGACAGCAACGGCCTGTCGGTGGAGGCAGATCCCAGCATGGGACTGCGCGCCGCCGGCATCGGACGCCTGCACCTCGACGGAGTCGCGGTCCCCGAGGCCAACCTCCTCGGCGACGGTGATGCCGACTCGCACGCATCCGACTACGCCGACGCGATCCGCCTCGCACGTCTCGGATGGGCGTCGATGGCAGCCGGCACCTCGAAGGCAGTCCTGGACTACGTGGTCCCCTACGTCAACGACCGCACCGCATTCGGTGAGCCGATCAGCCATCGTCAGGCCGTCGCCTTCATGGTGGCCAACATCGCGATCGAGCTCGACGGACTGCGTCTGGTCGTCCAGCGAGGCGCATCGCGCGCCGAGCAGGGCCTCTCGTTCGCCCGTGAGGCATCGTTGGCCCATCGTCTGGCCACCGACAAGGGCATGCAGATCGGTCTCGACGGAGTCCAGTTGCTCGGTGGGCACGGATTCACCAAGGAGCACCCGGTCGAGCGCTGGTACCGCGATCTCCGAGCCGTCGGCGTCGCCGAGGGCATCGTCCTGATCTGATCCGACACCCACCCTTTCGATAGGAAATCTCATGATCAATCTCGAACTTCCTCGCAAGCTCAGGGCGTCGGTCAACCAGGCACACCAGGTCGCCGCCGAGATCATGCGACCCGTGTCGCGCAAGTACGACCTGGCGGAGCACGCCTACCCGGTCGAGCTGGACACGATGGCCGCCATGATCGAAGGCATGAGCGACGCCGGTGGCGAGATCGGCGGCGCCAAGGGCGGCCGCGCATCCGGCACCGACGGCCCCAAGCCGAGCAAGACCGCAAATGCCAACGGCGGCAACATGTCCGCACTGGTCAACGTCATCGAGACCTGCTGGGGCGACGTCGGTCTGACGCTGTCCATCCCGTACCAGGGTCTCGGCAACTCGGCCATCGCGGCCGTCGCCACGGACGAGCAGCTCGAGCGCTTCGGTAAGGTGTGGGCCTCGATGGCCATCACCGAGCCCAGCTTCGGCTCCGACTCGGCTGCTGTCAGCACCACCGCGTTGCTGGACGGAGACGAGTGGGTTCTCAACGGCGAGAAGATCTACGTCACCGCCGGCGAGCGCTCGACGCACATCGTCGTCTGGGCCACCGTCGACAAGAGCAAGGGCCGTGCGGCGATCAAGTCGTTCGTCGTCCCGCGTGACGCACCGGGCCTGTCCGTCGCTCGCCTCGAGCACAAGCTCGGCATCAAGGCGTCCGACACCGCAGCCCTGCTGCTGGACAACTGCCGCATTCCCAAGGACAACCTCCTCGGTTCGCCCGACGTGGACACGGACAAGGGATTCGCGGGCGTCATGCAGACGTTCGACAACACCCGCCCTCTGGTCGCCGGCATGGCTATCGGTGTCGCGCGCGCTGCTCTCGAAGAGCTCCGCACGATCCTGACCGACGCCGGCGTCGAGATCGACTACGACGCTGCGACCTACAACCAGTCCGCTGCCGCGGCGGAGTACATCCGTCTCGAGTCCGACTGGGAAGCCGCGTACCTGCTGGCTCTGCGTGCGGCATGGATGGCCGACAACAAGGAGCCCAACTCGCTCCAGGCGTCGATGTCCAAGGCCAAGGCCGGTCGCAGCGCGACCGACATCACGCTGAAGGCCGTCGAACTGGCCGGCACGCTGGGCTTCTCGGAGCACCTGCTGCTCGAGAAGTGGTCGCGCGACTCGAAGATCCTCGACATCTTCGAAGGCACGCAGCAGATCCAGCAGCTGATCGTCGCCCGACGCGTTCTGGGAAAGACGTCCGCACAGCTGAAGTGATCCACTGATCCATCGACAGGCCCGGCACCCGTGGTGCCGGGCCTGTCGTCGTCCGCGGCCACCGACGACCACGCTCTGGCAAGGTGGAGCGGGACGGAGCATGCATACGAGGAGGACAACGATGTCGGACTGGGCGAAGAAGATGGAAGACAAGGCCAAGGGCCTCGTCGCGGAGGCGGAGGTGGGTCTCACCCACCTCGAGGGTGCAGACGCCGCCGATCTCGACGAGACGGACGGATCAGAGGGCAGTACGGATGCCGGCGGCGACGTCGACGAGAACGACGCACCGAGCACGGGCATGACATCGGCGGACCCCGACATCTCCCACTAGGCCTACCGCTGGGGCATCGCGCCGTCCCGTCGGGGCGGCGCGGGCAGTCCCTTCATCGGCTGCCCTGGACACAAAGCAAGAGGCCCGACAGTCTGTGACTGTCGGGCCTCTCGTGGTGGTAGCGGGGACAGGATTTGAACCTGCGACCTCTGGGTTATGAGCCCAGCGAGCTACCGAGCTGCTCCACCCCGCGTCGGCGTCAGGAGGCTTTCGACTCCGTCTGCGTGGCAAGCTGTACTGCGTTCTTGCTGAACAAGAAGTTACCGGACGGCATCGGCCAATTGCAAATCGCCTGCTGAGCAACGACATCGACCGCTTTCGAGGGGTATCGAGGTGACCGGGGTCTCATTTCTGCGGTGTTCCCCCTCACATAACGAAGCGGTCACGAAGTGAACACAGACGGGTACATATCAACCGTGACCTGCGGAGATCTCACAAAACCGCCCAGATGACGGGTTCGCACCTCACATATCGGCCAGGTGACGCGTCGTGATCGTTCCGTTACCGTCGCGCTCGGCCCACAACAAGGGCCAGGCCGACCCGCCGCTGGATTCTTCTGCCCCGCGGGATCGGAGACCCGAATCGACGGGGGCAGGGACAGAGCGGACCACGCAGGCTGCACATGCCTGCGCGCTCATGTCGACCAGCGCGGAGAGGATCTACCCCGCATGACCACTGCACGTAACTTCACCACCCGCGCACTCGGATGGGCCGCCGTCACCGGCGCGGTCGTCGCAGCACCACTCGTCCTCAGCGCAGGCACCGCCTCCGCAGCGCCCGCCCACAACTGGGACGGCGTCGCACAGTGCGAGAGCGGCGGCAACTGGGGAATCAACACCGGCAACGGCTACTACGGTGGCCTGCAGTTCTCGCAGAGCACCTGGGCAGCCAACGGTGGCTCCGGCACCGCATCCAACGCTTCCAAGGCCGAGCAGGTCCGCGTCGCCGAGAACGTCCTGGCGACCCAGGGTGTCGGCGCGTGGCCCGTCTGCGGCCAGTACCTCTCGTCCGGCACCACGTCGGCCGCCGAGGCGCCCGCACCGGCCCCCGCTCCCGCGCCTGCTGCACCGGCCGCACCGGCGCCGGTCCAGTCGGTCGTCGAGCAGGGCGCAGCCCTGGCCAACCAGTACGGCGTCGGCCAGCAGTTCCAGGACTTCGTGGCCGCCAACTCCGGCGTGCTCGCGGCACTCCCGCAGTAGCACCACCCAGCATCGCCGTAAGCGGGCGCACCCCATCGGGTGCGCCCGCTTTCGTGCGCTGTGGGTGGTGTGGTGCTGCACGGGGTGTGCGCACGTCTTGTGGTGACCGCACACCCCTGGCGGCCGACTGAAGAGGGTGTGCGGTCACCACTCGGGGTGTGCACTGGGCCAGGGCCACGGCGTCGCGTGCTGCTCGCGCCGGTGCACTGGTGCTGCACGGGGTGCGCACACCCTCAGCATGAACCGCACACCCCCAGCAGCCGACTGGACAGGGTGTGCGGTCACCCCAACGGGTGTGCTCTCCCCCGGGCTTCCTCTGTGCGACTCGTCGAGCGCCCCCGCACCCGCGTGCTGCACGGGGTGTACACACCCTCAGCATGAACCGCACACCCCCAGCAGCCGACTGGAAAGGGTGTGCAGTCACCACAACGGGTGTGCACTCGGCCAGGCCACAGTGACGCAGGCTGCTCGCACCCAGGCGGCGGTGCTGTTCGCGCCTGCGCACCCGTGCTGAAACGGGTGCACACACCCCAACTGCGAACCGCACACGCTTTGCGGCCGACTGGAGAGGGTGTGCAGTCACCACAACGGATGTGCGCTGGGCCGGGCCACGGCGCGCGTGTTGCTCGCACCGGTGCTGCACGGGGTGCGCACACCATCGATGCGAACCGCACACCCCCACCAGCCGGCTATAGAGGGTGTGCGGTCACCACAACGGGTGTGCACTGGGCCCCCGGCCACAGCGACCCGTGCTGCTCGCGCCCCGCACCCGCGTGCTGCACGGGGTGTACACACCCTCAGCGTGAACCGCACACCCCCAGCAGCCGACTGAAAAGGGTGTGCGCCCACCAGAAGGGGTGTGCGCTCCCCAGGCAGCAGCGGTGCATCTCGTCGAACCACTACGCACCGGTGCTGCACGGGGTGCGCACACCGCCACCACCAACCGCGCACCCCCAGCAGCCCACTGCAGATGGTGTGCGGTCACCACACCGGGTGCACACCCAGCCGAGCCACCACACAGCAACGCCCCGCCCTCATGAGTCGAGGGCGGGGCGTTGCTGAGGCAGGGGCGATTATCCGCCGGTGCTGTTGTACTGGTCGATCGCGCGCTGCAGGTTGTCGAACGCCGTGCCCAGCTGAGCGAAGTCGCCCGACTGCTGGGCCGTACGCACGGCGGCGAGAGCGCTGTTCAGATTGGTCACCGCTGCGTTCCTGTCGGCAGGTGCAGGCTGGGCCGGGGTGGTCGGCGCCGGAGTCGTCGAACCCTCGGTGGGCGCCGGCGTGGTCTGCGTCGACCCGTTGTCCGGCTGAGGCTCCGTAGCCTCACCACCGGGCGCGGTGGCCACCGAACCCGTGCCGGTGTCGAACACCTGCGTCAGAGCACCAGCCAGTGTTGCCGAGTATCCGACGCGCACACCGCCTCCCGCACCCGGCTCGCGATAGCTCACGAGGACACGGGACAGCTGCGGGAACGTCGAAGTGTTCGTCGTGTTGCGCTCCGTGTAGAGCGGCTCGACGTACAGGATCCCGCCGTTGGCGATGGGTAACGTCAGCAGGTTGCCGTACTGGATGCGGTTCGACTGCTGCAGCAGGGTTCTGTCCGACGCGACACGAGTGTCGGATGTCATCGAGTTCTGCGCCTGCTGAGGGCCCTGGGTCTGCGTCGCCGTGGGCAATTGCAGAACCGTGAACTGACCGTAGTTCTCCGGATCCGACCGCACGGAGATGTACGCGGACAACAACTCTCGATTGAAGCCGACCATGGCGCTGGTCAGCCTGAACGACGGTTGCCCGGTGTCCGGATCACCGATCAGCACGTAGTACGGAGGCTGGTTCAGGTTGGTGCCACCCTCGACGGTCGGGTCGCTGGGAACGGACCAGAACGCGTTGTTGGTGAAGAACTCTCCGGGATCGTTGACGTGGTACTTGGCCAACATCTCACGCTGGACCTTGAACAGGTCCTCGGGGTAACGGAAGTGCTGACGCAATTCGTCGCTGATGGCCGACTCGGGCTGCACGGCACCCGGGAAGGCGCCCATCCATGCGGCGAGGACCGGATCGTTGTCGTCGACCTGGTAGAGGTTCACCGAGCCGTCGTACGCGTCGACCGTCGCCTTGACCGAGTTGCGGATGTACGACACCTCGTCACGCGGGAGGAGTCGACCGGTGTTCGCGTCGACGCTGTCCTGCACGAGTCCCTCGAGCGAACTGCGCTGTGCGTACGGGTACTGATCGAGCGTGGTGTAAGCGTCGACGATCCAGACGATCTTGCCGCCGACCACTGCCGGGTAGGAATTGCCGTCGGCAGTCAGCCAGGGAGCGACCTTCTGGACGCGCTCACGCGGATCGCGGTTGAAGATGATCTTCGAGTCATCACCGATGGCGCCCGAGAACAGGATGTTGCGCTCGGTGTACTTCGCGGCGAAGGCCAGTCGGTTGAACCAGTTGCCGATGCCGACACCACCCGAACCGGTGTAGGTGTAGCGCGAACTGTCGGTGTCGTACTCGCGACCACCCTGGTCCTGCCCACCGCCCACGATGGCGTAGTCGGGATTGGACGACGCGATGACCTCGCCGTAGTAGATGCGAGGCTGCTCGACGGGGATGACCTGGTCGGCCGCCGCCTGCGAGGCGAGGTCGCTGACCGTGTAGATCGGGTAACCCGAGTTGCTGTTCGACTCGGTGTCGGTGCCCTCCTGCACAGCCGCGTTGACGCGGTTGGCCGGCGCAGCGACGAATCCGTTGCCGTGCGTGTACACGGTGTGGCGGTTGATCCAGTCGGTCTGGTTGCCGGTCAGGCTGTTCGGCGACAGCTCGCGAGCCGCAACGATGTAGTCCTGCAGCTGTCCGTCGATCTCGTAGCGGTCGACGTCCAGCGTCGCCGGGAACCCGTAGAAGTTCTTGAGCTGCTGCTGCTGGGTGAAGGTGCGCGAGAGAACGTTCGGGTCCAGCAGACGAGTGTTGGCGATCGTCGTCTGATCCGCCGGGACATCGCGGGGCGATGCGGTTCCGTCGCCCGAATAGTCCTCGTACGTCACCGTGTCGTCGGTGATGCCGTAGGCGGCTCGCGTCGCCTCGATGTTCCGCTCGATATACGTCCGCTCCTTGTCGGCAGCGTTGGGGCGCACCGAGAACTGTTCGACTACCAGCGGCCAGACGGCGCCGACCAGGATCGAGGACAGGACCAGCAACGCGGTTGCGAGAGCGGGAATGCGGAGGTCGCGCAGGAAGATCGCCGCGAAGAACGCACCCGCACAGATGACGGCGATGGCGAGGAGGATCAGCTTCGCCGGCAGAACGGCGTTGATGTCGGTGAAGCCGGGACCCGTGAACGTGGGTTCCTTACGACTGCTCGACAGCAACGCGTACCGGTCGAACCAGTACGCCACGGCCTTCAGGACGACGAACGTGCCTGCGAGGACGGCGAGTTCGATGCGCGCCGAGCGCGTCAGCGCACCTTCGCGGCCGCTGAGACGCAGGCCGCCGAAGATGTAGTGCGTCACCAGAGCGGCGAAGAACGCCAGGACTACGGCCACGAACAACCAGTTCAGGATGGAGCGGTAGAACGGAAGGTCGAAGGCGTAGAAGCCCACGTCGAGCCCGAACTGCGGGTCCTGCACCCCGAACGAACCACCGTGCAGGAACATCTGCACGGTGACCCAGTTGCCCTGTGCGACAAGGCCGGACAACAAACCGACGACGACCGGGATACCGATGCCGAAGATCCGCAGCCGCGTCATCACCGTCGTGCGATAACGGGCGATCGGGTCGTTGGGTCCTGCGGTGGGGACGAACACCGGACGCGACCGGTACGCCACGGTCAGGGCGGCGAACACCGTGCCGCCGACGATCACCGCGACCACGAGGAACGTGATCGACCTGGTCAGCAGAACCGTCGTGAAGACGTTCCGGAAGCCGACCTCTCCGAACCAGAGCCAGTCCGTGTAGGTGTCCACCAGCCGCGGGCCGATGAGCAACAACGCGGCGAGTACCAGCGCCAGGACCAGCAGAGTTCGACTTCGCCTCGACAACGACGGTAAGCCGGTCGGTTGCCTCATACCCACGTGCCACACTCCATGTTTCCCGCGCGTTCGCCCCGTGACACCACCGTGACGACATCGCATGTCCGTTTTCGACCACTGTACGTATGCCGCGGACGAAGACTGTCCGAGCCGTGGCGACGACCATGACTCTAGCGGTCGGTGCAAGGATGGACGCGTGAGCGGAAACAGGTATGCATCGTGACCGAAAGCGAGTGGTTCGACCCCGAATCGGGTGACGCACAGGCCGAACGTGCCCTCGTGCGCAGTGTGCGGGAAGTCGTCGACTACGTCGATGCCGGCGGGTGGGACCAGCGACCGCAGCTGTTCGCGCTCGTCCCGACGGCCGAGCTGGCCGCCGCCGAGCCCAGCCTGCTCGACCAGCTCGAGGACGGCACCGAACTCACCCCCGTTGCGCAGGAGCGCCTCCCGGCGGACGTGGCCGGCGGTTCGCACGCCCTCGACGAGTTCCTGGGGACGACGACATGGCCTGCCTCCGTGGCGGGGTGCGCTCTCGTCCAGGAGATCGTCGTGCTGCCCCCGGACGCCGAGTCCGACCTCGACAGCGCGCTCGCGCCGTTGCTCGCGGACCGTGACGCAGCGGATCAGGCAGCACGACTGGCTGCCGAGGAGCATCCCGAGCGCCGGGACGGACGCCTCATCGTCGCTGTCCTGCGGGACGGGCCGTCGATAGCTCTGCTGCAGTTACGTCCCGACGAGGAGGACGACGGCTTCGGTGATCCTCCGGAACTGCTGACCTACGAGAACCTCGCCCCCAACGTCATCGCGGCTCTGCACGCCACCCTCGACGCCGTCGAGGACGACGACTTCTGACGGTCAGGAGCAGCTCGGCGCATCCCCGCCGGACGTCAGCGAGTCGAGCGAGTCGATGGCGTCGTCGAGGCTGGTCACGCGGACCAGTCGCAGACCGTCGGGGGCGCGAGTCAGCGCTTCGGCGCAGTTGTCGGCGGGGACCAGGAAGATCGTCGCGCCGGCCTCCCGTGCAGCGACCAGCTTGTACGGGATACCGCCGATGGGTCCTACTTCTCCGTCAGCGTCGATGGTGCCGGTGCCGGCGACGAACTGTCCTCCGCTGAGGTCACCCGGACCGAGCTTGTCGACGACGGCCAGCGAGAACATCAGGCCTGCCGACGGGCCGCCCACGTCGGCCAGGTTGAACTGGACCGTGAACGGCACATCGGGGGTCTCCTCCGGCGTGATGCCCAGGTACCCGCGCTGTGCATCGTCCGGCCTGGCCGCCACCGTCACGGACTCCGTGGCGGGAGTCCCGTCGCGGGTCACGTCGATCGACACCGCCTCGCCCGGCGTGGCGGCCCCGACTGCCTTCTGGACGTCGGCCACGGTGGAGACCGGAGTGCCGTCGATCGCCGTGATGCGGTCACCCTCCCGCAGGATGCCGGTCGCCGGACCGTCGTCACCCACCTGCGAGACGGACAGGGATGTCGGGAGGCCCAGGTGGTTCAGTGCGGCAAGTTCAGCGCTGTCCTCCGACTGCGCGAAATCGGCCTGATTCGCGCTCTCGACGTCCTCCCGGCTCTGATCGGGGGGGTAGATCTGGTCGCGCGGAACGAGACCCTGACGGCCGCTGAGCCACAGGCCCAGCGCGTCGAACACGGTCAGTTCGTCCCGGACCGCGACGGTCGTCATGTTCAGGTTGCCGGAGGGCTCGTCGACACCCGTCCCGCCGACATCACCCTCGATGTCGACGACCGGCTTCCCGTCCACCTCGCCGAGGGTGTTGAACGTGGGGCCCGGGCCCAGGGCAGCGAACGGCACCGTGACAGCGGATCCGAGGACACCGAGCACGAGTACCGGGAGCAGTGCGACCAGCAGCGTCGCGATCCGTCGATTCACGTCACCACACTAGAGAACGGTTCGGACATCACCGTCACGGTGTTCGCGCTCGGCGCACCGCGCGACCCTGTAGAACCACTGCCGGGCTTGTACCGTTGAGGCATGAGTAACAGCCCTTTCGGATTCTCCAACTCCGACGACGACCCCGACAAGGACAAGGGGTCCGGTGGCGGTCCCGGTACGCCCGGGGGCGGTGGGGGCGCGTTCGGATTCGGCGCGGAAGGCTTCGACCCGGCCGCGCTGGGCCAGATGTTCACGCAGATGGGGCAGATGTTCAGCGGCATGGGGACCGGTGGCGCGAGCGGCCCCGTGAACTACGACGTCGCCCGCAAGCTGGCACTGCAGCAGATCGGATCCAGCACGCCCGTTCGTGAGGGATCCCGGACCGCCATCGTCGACGCTGCTCACCTGGCCGAGCAGTGGCTGAACGAGGCGACCATCCTCCCGGCCGGCGCGAAGCGCACCGAGGCATGGACGCCCGAGGAGTGGCTGACCAACACTCTGGACACCTGGAAGCGGTTGTGCGACCCGGTCGCCGAGCAGATCTCCGGCATGTGGACGTCCGCGCTGCCGCCGGAAGCTCAGCAGATGGTCGGCCCGATGATCGGCATGCTCGGTCAGATGGGCGGGATGGCCTTCGGCTCGCAGCTGGGGCAGGCGCTGGGTCAGCTGGCGAAAGAGGTGTTGACCTCGACCGACATCGGGCTCCCGCTCGGACCGTCCGACACCGCCGCGCTTCTCCCGTCGGCCGTAGCCGCATTCTCTGAGGGCACCGAGCTCCCCGAACGTGAAGTGCTGGTCTTCCTCGCCGCCCGCGAGGTGGCCCACCACCGTCTGTACTCCCACGTGCCGTGGTTGCGCCAGCGCGTCCTCGCCACCGTCGAGGAATATGCACGCGGCATCCGCATGGACTTCGGTGCCATCGAGGACGCTGCCCGCGGTATCGATCCGTCGGCACTCACCGATCCCAGCCAGCTGGAGAAGATCCTGTCCCAGGGTGCATTCGAGCCGCAGACCACGCCCGAACAGAAAGCCGCCCTGGAGCGTCTCGAGACGCTGCTGGCCCTCGTCGAGGGCTGGGTGGACACGGTCGTCACCGCTGCACTCGGGGAGCGACTGCCGGGCGCATCCGCGCTGTCGGAGACGATGCGGCGCCGTCGCGCATCCGGCGGCCCGGCCGAGCAGACCTTCGCCACCCTCGTCGGACTCGAGCTACGTCCCCGCAAGGTGCGCGAAGCATCGAACTTGTGGCGCACTCTGACCGAGGCCGCCGGCATCGAGGGTCGCGACGGCGTCTGGGCCCATCCCGACCTGCTCCCCGACGCCTCGGACCTGGACGAGCCCTCCTCGTTCATCGACCGGCTGGCCGGTGGCGACACCGGCACGTTCGACGATCCCATCGCTCAGCTCGAGGAATTCGAGCGCAAGCGTGCCGCCGAGAAGGCCGACGGCGACGACGAGAACGGGCCCGCGCCGGCCTGATGTCCCGACCTGGCCTTTCCGGGTGACCACATTCGGGAAGACCAGGTCACAGGGCTGCAGCCTGTGGATAACGTCGTCCGTCCGAGACGCACCGGCCGAGCCCGGCTGTCATCGTCGGGTCCATGACCGACGCTGTGGCCGAAACAGACTCGTCACCCGCGCCCGAGACGGTGACAGCACGAGCGCGCCGGGACGGTGTGCCGTTCGTGAGCGACTCCCTGACGCTCCTCCCACGACGGGACGGCACGCTGCAGGTCGGATGGCATCCCGATGCGCGTTTCGTGCTGGAGCCACCCGCCGGAGTGAGCGCGTCGGTCATGGCGTCCGTGCTGCGATCCATGGACGGACGCCGGTCGATTCCGGAGATCTACTGGTCCGCGTCCGAACTCGGCGTGGATGCGTCCGTGTTGACCGAGATCCTGGCGGAGCTCGAGAGGTTCGGCATCGTGGAACGTCGGCGTCCGTCGCCGACCCGCATCGCGGCCGTCCTGGTCCTGGGCCGCGGTCCACTTGCCGACGCCGTCGCGATAGGCCTGTCACCTGGTTGCAGGGTCGCCAGACGGCACGTGACACTCCCCCGCGACCATGCCGAGTTCGACTGCGTCGTCGTCGCCGATTCGGTGGTGTGCGCCCCGGAAGTCGCCCGAGCACTGATGACGTACGGGATCGCTCACCTTCCTGTCCGATCACGCGACGGAACCGGCGTCGTCGGACCGCTCGTCCTTCCGGGCCACACGCCGTGCCTGGAATGCGTCGAGTTGACCCGCTGCGACTACGACCGCGAGTGGCCTCACCTAGCAGCCCAACTGCTCGGCAGCATCGGGTCGGCATCGGGCCCGACCGTCACGGCGACGGCAGCGTTCGCCGCAGCACAGGTGATCCAATTCACGGAAGCTCATGCAGAATCCCCCGCGCCCGCGACGATCGGCCACAGTATCGAGGTGGACACCCGGGCGGCGACGACCCGCCGACGCCGGTGGACGAGGCACCCACTGTGCAGTTGCGGACGACGGTGAGAGACCGAATCCGATGTGAAGTGTCACGGACCGCGTCGCCCGCAGGACCGGTCGCGGCGCATCGGCGAAACGTCAGACATGATGGAGGCATGCCCGACATCCCCCGCAGGAGTTCCGCACGGACCGCCAAGATGGCAAGCATCCCCATCGGGATGGCCGGCCGCGCAGCCATGGGATTCGGGCGCAAGCTCGCGGGCGGTAATCGCGCCGAGATCGACGCCGAACTCAGCGCGAAGGCTGCGCAGCAGATGTTCGCGGTTCTCGGTGAGCTGAAGGGCGGGGCCATGAAGTTGGGGCAGGCCCTCAGCGTCATGGAAGCCGCCGTTCCGGACGAGATGGCCGAGCCCTACCGCGAAGCTCTGACCAAACTGCAGGCCGAGGCCCCGCCGATGCCCGTCTCGACAGTGCACCGCGTCATGGATCAGCAGCTTGGAACCGGGTGGCGTTCGCGCATAACCGAGTTCGACGACACCGCCACCGCATCGGCGAGCATCGGACAGGTGCACCGAGCGACATGGTCGGACGGCCGCGACGTGGCCGTGAAGATCCAGTATCCGGGGGCCGACGAGGCCCTGCGCGCGGATCTTAAGACCCTGTCCCGCTTCGTCGGCATCCTGGGCACGATCGTTCCGGGTACCGACGTCAAGGCAGTTCTGGACGAGATGTCGGCGCGGACCGAGGAAGAACTCGACTACCGCATCGAGGGCGAGAATCAGCGGGCTTTCGCGAAGGTCTACGACGGTGACGAGCGCTTCGCGGTGCCGCGCGTGGTCGCAAGTTCCCCGAAGGTCGTCATCTCCGAGTGGATGAACGGGACGTCGATGTCGTCCATCATCGCGAGCGGCACCGTCGACCAGCGCAATGCGGCGGGCGAGAACCTTGCCCGGTTCCACTTCGAATCCGCTGCCAGGGTCGGACGTATCCACGGGGACCCGCACCCCGGAAACTTCAAGCTTCTCGACGACGGTCGACTCGGTGTCATCGATTACGGTGCGTGCCTGACTCTGCCCAACGGACTCCCGCCCGAGCTGGGTCGGATGGTCAGACTGTCACGCGACGAGAAGTTCGACGAGCTCACCGAACTGCTCAAGGAGAACGGATTCGTCATTCCCGGGCGCGAGGTGACCGAGCAGGAGATCGCCGACTACCTGCGTCCGTTCACCGATCCCATCAAGACCGAGTCGTTCCACTTCACGCGGAAGTGGTTGCAGGGCACCGCCGGTAAGGCTGCCGACTTCAGCGGCCCCCAGTTCCGCACCGCGCGATCGTTGAACCTCCCTCCCCGGTACGCGGTCATCTTCCGAGTCCTGCTCGGGTCCGTCGGAATCTGCGCCCAATTGGACGCGAATGCTCCGTACATGGCCATCCTCACCGAATGGATGCCCGGTTTCGTCGAGTAGTGAAGCCCCACCCGGCCGCCGTCATGCGCAGACGACGGCCGGGGTGGGAGCTACCGCGTTCTTGCGCGGGCGTCCGCGAGAACGCTTGCGAGCGATGACAACTCCCTGATCGAAGATCTCGCCGCCCCACACACCCCAGGGCTCCGCCCGGTCGAGTGCCGCGTCGAGACACCCCGATCGGATGGGGCAGTGCGCGCAGAGCTGCTTGGCGCGTTCGAGCCTGTCCGGTGACTCAGCGAACCACAGGTCGGGATCCGCACGGCGGCAGGGCAATTGCGTGGCGAGCTCGGTGATGTCGGTACGGTCCATGGTCGGCTGATCGAGCGCGACACTGTCTGTGCGGCATGTCGTCCGAGTAGCTGCGGGTGACACGTCGTTCTCCTCTTCTACGTCGTTTCACGGTGATGATGTGTGCGGTGACTGCGAAGTCCGTGAACGTAAGTCGAAGGGTTCTCCTACGACGAAGGCCACGGATCGCGTATGCGAATCCGTGGCCTCCGGTCAGGAAAGCTGGGTGGTGCCTATCGAGATCTCTCCCGACGAGCACCGATACTCACGAATTCACTCTGCGTCCGGCGTCCTCGATGACGGCGGGCAACCGGTGCCCCACCCACAGCGGACAGAACGGGGCTGTATTCCGACGTCCAGGCGGCGAACGGCGACGCATTCTGCGGCATGCACAATGCAGCGTTCGGGGCCAGTGCTGATTTCTGGAAGATCTTCACGGGTGACACCTCCTTCGCCGGACAGTCGAATTCGATCGGGTACGAAATACACAGTAAGCGGCGACCGAATTCGGCACAACCTTTTTTCTACCTGCGGAGATGGACGTCAGTCGCTCGCCGTGAGTCGAGCGTCGACAAGGGCCAGGACGTCGGCTCCGAACCGTTCCAGCTTCTTCGCACCGATACCGGGGATGGCGACCAAACCCCTGTCATCGCGCGGACGCTGCTCCGCGATCGCGGTCAGCGTGTTGTCACTGAACACCACGTACGCCGGAACCTTCAGGGCCTTCGAGGTTTCCGATCTCCACGTCCGCAACGATTCGAGCAGCGGGATGTCCACGTCGGACGGGCAGTTCTCGCACCGACCGAGCATCGTGGCGACGGTCCCGATGACCTGCTTGCCGCACACCCGGCAGACAGGACGTTTCTTGTTCACGGTGGGGGCCGCGATGCGCGATGCCGGGGACGAATCCGGGACCAGATCCACGAGGAAGCGAGACCGCCGTCGTGATTTACGTCCGCCCTCGTTGCGCGCGAGGGCCCACGACAACTCGAGATGTTCGCGCGCACGGGTGACGCCCACGTACAGCAGGCGCCGCTCCTCCTCGACCGCTGCCTCGTCGGGAGCCGAATTACTGTCTCCGAGAGCATGACTGATCGGCAACGTGCCGTCGGTGAGACCGACCAGGAAGACGGCGTCCCACTCGAGGCCCTTCGCCGCATGCAGCGACGCGAGAGTCACGCCTTCGACCACCGGAGGGTGACGCGCCTCGGCGCGCGCGGCGAACTCCCGCAGCAGGCCGTCGAGATCCAGGTCCGGTACCTGAACGACCAGGTCCTCGGTGAGCGTGACCAGCGCCCGCAAAGCGGCCCACTTCTCCCGCGCCTGTGCACCGTTCGGTTCGGTCGCGCCGAGACCCAGCGGTGCCAGAACCGCTTCCATCAGGCGCGGCAGTCCGGCGCCCGATCGAGCGTCGTCGGGGAGGTCGTCCCTGGCCGCACTGGTGCGCACGGCGGCGATGGCCGACCGCACGTCCTGCCGCTGGAAGAAGCTCTCACCACCTCGAACCTGATACGGCACAGCCAGATCCGTCAGCGCTTTCTCGTGCGCCTCGGAGTGGGCATTGATGCGGTACAGCACCGCGATCTCCGACGGGCGCGTCCCGGTCCGGATCAGGCGCTGCACCGTCCTGGCGACGCCGGCAGCCTCGGACACCTCGTCGTCGTACTCGACGAACGTCGGCTCGGGACCCGCCGGTCGCTGGCCGATCAGTTGCAGCCGTGTACCCGCGATACGACCCTTCGCCGCACCGATGACCTTGTTGGCCAAACCGACCACCTGGGGCGTCGACCGATAGTCACGCTCGAGCCTGACGACGGTGGCATCGGGGAACCGGCGCGAGAAGTCGAGCAGGAAGCGGGGCGACGCACCGGTGAAGGAGTAGATCGTCTGGTTGGCGTCACCGACCACCGTGAGGTCGTCCCGGTCCCCCAGCCACGCATCGAGCACTCGTTGCTGGAGCGGCGTCACGTCCTGGTATTCGTCCACCACGAAGCAGCGGTAGCGCTCACGGAACTCCTGCGCCACAGCCGGACTGTTCTCGAGTGCAGCGGCCGTGTGCAGCAGGAGGTCGTCGAAGTCGAGGAGGACCGCATCGGGATCACGGTTCTTGAGTTGCTCGTACCCCTCGTACACCGCGGCCACCCGGTCCGCGTCGGTCGGGGTGTCGCGGTGCAGGCGCGCTGCCGTGGCGGCGTAGTCCTCCGGCGCGACGAGGGACGCCTTCGCCCACTCGATCTCTCCCGCGAGGTCCCGCACACTGTCCGTCGACGTCGATGCACCCGCCGCCGACGCGGCCTGCCCGACGATGCCGAACTTACGGTCGAGCAATCGCCAGTCGGTGTTGCCGACGACCTGCGGCCAGAAGTACTTGAGTTGGCGCATGGATGCAGCGTGGAACGTTCGAGCCTGGACCTGCCCCTCGGAACCGTGGATGCCCAGGCTCCGGAGACGCTCACGCATCTCGCCCGCAGCGCGGGCCGTGAACGTCACGGCGAGGACCTGGCCGGGCTTGACGTGCCCGTCGGCGATCAGATGAGCGATGCGTCGAGTGATCGTCCGGGTCTTGCCCGTACCCGCGCCGGCCAGCACGCAGACGGGACCACGGGGAGCGAGAACAGCGGCCGATTGTTCCGGGTCGAGTCCCACCACCGCGTCACTGTCCTTCACGGGTCCATCATGTCAGCCCGCACCGACACTCCCGCTGCACCCGCCGAGTCACGCCGAACACCGGCACCCCGGAACAAACCGAGCACGACTGCACGTTGACCTCGCTGTGACTACAGGACAGCAGAACGACACACACGCGCCCGCCGTGACCATGTACTCCACTACCTGGTGCGGATACTGCCGTCGACTCAAGACGCAGCTGGACGAGAACGGCATCGCCTACACCGAGATCGACATCGAGAAGGATCCGGCGTCGGCCGAGTTCGTCGGAAGCGTCAACGGGGGCAACCACGTGGTTCCCACCCTGAAGTTCGCCGACGGATCCACCGCCACCAACCCGAGCTTGGCGCAGGTCAAGAAGGCTATCGGCCTCTGACGATCCGCCAGTCGCTCGGTCCCGGGACCGCCGCGATCACGTCGCGGCGACCCAGGATTCGAGCATCGCGCGAGCGATCGAGATGGATCCGGGCAGCAGGAGCGGCGCGTCCTCGGACGCGCTCCAGTCCCCCGCAGCCAGCGCGGTACGTACTTCGTCGCGGCTGAACCATCGGGCCTCGGCGATCTCTCCGTCGTTGAACGACAGCGGTTCGTCGATGTCGGCGCGAGCGGCGAATCCGATCATCACCGATCGAGGAAAAGGCCACGGCTGACTACCGAGGTACGTGATGTCGGACACGGTGAGACCGACTTCTTCGTGCACCTCTCGCGCCACGCAGGTCTCCAAGGATTCGCCCGCCTCCACGAAGCCGGCAAGCACGGACATGCGACGCTCCGGCCACACGGGCTGTCGAGCCAACAGGACGCGGTCCGCACCGTCGTGCACGAGCACGATGATCGCCGGATCCGACCGGGGCCACTCCTCGTGTCCCGTCGATGTGCTGACGCGTGACCATCCCGCCGCGGCCGGAACTGTCGGTGAGCCGTCACGCGCACTGAACGCGGCTGCACGATGCCAATTCAGCAGCGCCACCGCGGTGACGACGAGTCCCGCGGACGATTCCGTCAGCACATCGCCGAACGACCGGAGATCGGTGACCTCGCCGGACAGTTCGGACACCGGCACCGCCCAGACGTGGCGATCGTCGACGATTCCGAGGAAAACCGCGTCCGCCGGCGACGACTCTCCCACCTCGGCTGCGGGCACCAGTGCTACGCGGCCGTTCTCGACGGGAACGCGGCCGTGGGCGTCGACGCGCAGAACAGAGGCAGTCGGCCACCCCGCGGCGAGTGCTGCATCGTCGCGGCGAAGTTCCTCGGCACGATCGATGGGTGAGCGCGACAGCATGGGTTCGGAGCGAAGTCTGAAGGACACCTCACGACCCTACTGATCGGCGACGGCCTCGCCGGACCGGGTACGAGCTCAGTTCGAGACGCGGCGGATGTAGAGCAGTCTGTCCTCTGCCTCGATGGCGTCGACCTCGGGCGTGCCGACACGGACGAGCCGTCCGTCGCGCACCACGCCCAGGACGATGTCGGACAGGTGACGCGGCGACCCGCCGACCTCGTCCCTCTCGACCTCTCGCTCGGCGATGGCGAAACCGGCCTCAGGGGTGAGCAGGTCCTCCATCATCTCGACCACGCTCGGCGTCGTCGTGGCGATTCCGAGCAGTCGTCCCGCAGTCTCCGAGGAGACCACGACGGAGTCGGCGCCGGACTGTCGCAGGAGATGCACGTTCTCCGCTTCGCGTACCGCCGCCACGATCTTCGCCTTCGGCGCGAGTTCGCGCGCTGTGAGTGTCACCAGCACGGCGGTGTCGTCACGATTGGTGGCGACGATGATCGACGCGGCGTACTGAGCGCCGGTCAGTCGCAGGACGTCCGAGCGGGTTGCCGAACCGAACACGGTGACGAGTCCGAGATTGGCGGCCGCTTCGAGCGACGACTGATCGGTGTCGACGACGACGATGTCGGATGCGGACACCCCGTCGCCCAACATGGCGGCGATCGCGGTGCGACCCTTCGTGCCGTACCCGACGACCACGGTGTGATTGCGCACGCTGCGCCTCCATCGCTGAATCTTGAACGCCTGACGTGAACGTTCGGTGAGGACTGACAGGGTGGTTCCGACGAGCAGGATCAGGAAGAAGATGCGCAGCGGTGTGATGACCAGAATGTTGACCAGGCGCGCCGACGGCGTGATGGGTGCGATGTCTCCGTACCCGGTGGTGGACAACGACACTGTCGTGTAATAGAACGCGTCCAGGAACGAGAGCTGATTGTCCTGGTTGTCGGCGTAACCGTCCCTGTCGACGTAGACAACCATGGCGGCCAGGAACAGAGTGGCCAGCGCGATCAGGATGCGCCGGTAGATCGCACGCCACGGACTCTGCTCGAATTCCGGTATGCGCAGGACACCCACCAGCGCGAAGTCCGGACGGTCGGTGAGTCCGGCGTCGGTGTTCTGCAGTCGCCTGCGCAACCGTCCCGCCATGAGTCGTCCTCGTTCGTCGTTCGTCGTCCGTCGATCCGGTCCACATCGACTGACGTGACTGTAACGGAGCGCGCGACGTGGACGCGCGGACGGCATGGTCCGCTTGGCACGGACGCCGTCGTCGTGCAGGCTGCGTCCATGACGCTCCCGAACCTGCCGCTGCTCGATTCCGTTCTGCGTTCTCCTCGCACGAAGGCAGCGGATGCTGCGGCGGCCCGCCTCGCCGTGCTCCTCGGTGGCGCCGGGGTTCTGCACTTCGTCACACCGGCGCCTTTCGATTCGCAGGTGCCGCACGTTCTTCCCGGGTCCCCCCGGACCTACACCTACGTCTCCGGTGTCGCCGAGCTCGGCTTGGCTGCGGGACTCGCCGTCCCGCGTACTCGCCGCGTCTCGGGCGCCGTCGCCGCCGCGTTCTTCGTCGCGGTGTTCCCGGCGAACGTGCAGATGGCCATGTCCTGGTTGGCGAGTGACAAGACCTCCACTGCGATGAAAGCGGGTGTCGTCGCCCGACTTCCGCTGCAGATCCCGCTGATCACGCAGGCGTGGAAGGTGTACCGGGACGCACGGTGACGCGCTGTCACGGCGCCGAGGCATCGTGGCCGGCACTCGAGATCAGCAGCGAGAGCTGCTCCGCATCGGCGAGATCGGACGGTGCGACCGTGACACCGGAACGGACGTAGTGGAACGCGGCGCGAACCTGCTCGAGCGGAACCGGAGCCCCGCGTGTCGCGGACATCAGTTCCGCCCAGGCCAGGCGGTACGCCGCGAGCTGGATCGACACCGCAGCCTCCTCGCCTGGGGTGGGTTGCGCGCCCGTCTTCCAGTCCACCACCGTCCATCCGCCGTCGGAATCGGCGAACACGGCGTCCATGCGCCCGCGAAGCACCACTCCACCCACGGACGTCTCGAAGGGCACCTCCACCTCGATCGGGCTCCGCAGCGCCCAGGGCGACGCGTCGAACGCCCGCTGGAGTTCCTCGAGATCGGCGTCGGCGGTCGATGCCCCGTCTGCGGCGCCGGGTAGCTCGTCCAGATCCAGCAGGCGGGTGGCGCCGAAGCGGCGCTCGACCCACGCGTGGAAAGCCGTACCGCGCCGGGCCAACGGATTGGGCGGATACGGGACGGGACGACGGAGCGTGGACGCGAGGGCATCGGGGTCCGCCACCAAGTTCACCACCTGGCTGACCGACATCGTGCTCGGAACGACCACGTCGGTACCCGGACGGGTCACCGCCGACCGCTCCGCGAGCAACAACTCCAGATCGTGCGCCCATCCGTCCGGATCGTCGGAAGTCGCCGACTCGTCCTGCGCCTCGACACGCGTCCGCCCGGCGGCATCGTCCGCCAACGCGTCGCGGACGGCGCGGACCCCGGCATCCACATCGGCTCGGCGTGCGCCGAGTGGATCAGCCGGCCACAGTGACACCGATCGCACTGCTGCATAGGGGTTCTCGGCGCTGTCCTCCGGCGCGGGCTGCCACTCGTCGATCCGACCGACGGCGTCCCCGGCAACGGTCGCGTGCAACTCCATGAAGAAGTCCGACGGCCCCTTGGGCGAGGACGCGCCGGGTGTCCAATGATGCGCCGACACCAGGAGCACGCGCTCGGTCCGGGTGAGAGCGACGTAGAAGAGCCTGCGGTCCTCCTCGAGACGTCGGCGTGCGAGAGCCGCCTTGTGGTCGGTGATCGCGGTGTCGATGTCGCCTCGATGGGTCACGTCACCGAGGTCGAGCACGGGGACTCCCCCGGTGTCGTCGCCCGGGATCGCCCGATCCCCGCGCAGCGACGGCGGCAGCTCGGCGACCGATCCCAACCACGACGCGGATGCTCGGGTCGACGGGAACACGGTCTCCGCGACGTGCGGGACCGCGACGATCTCCCACTCGAGCCCCTTCGCGGCATGGACCGTGAGCACCTGCACGCGATGAGGGTCGACGTCCACCTCGCCGGGAGCGAGCCCGTCCTCGACGGTGTCCGCGGCCGACAGGAAAGTCAGGAGGCCGGTGAGAGTGGCCGTCTGCTGATCGCTGTACTCGGCCACCACGTCGGCGAACGCATCGAGGTGTTCACGACCACCCGCATCACCGGACCGCCGCCGCGCCCCCGCCTCGACTCCGATGCCCAGTACGCGCTCGACGTCGGCCACGAGGTCCGGGAGTGGTTGGCCCAGGCGGGCTCTCAGCGCATGGAGCTCGCCTCCGAGTGCCGAGATGCGAGAGAAGCCAGCCGTCGAGTACCGCGACGCGTCGCCCGGATCCGCGATGGCGTCCACGAGGCCCGACTGCTCGGAACGCTCACCGGGCATTCCGTCCTCGAGAGCGCGCCCGAGTTCGTCGGCGTCCGTGACGGCACCGGTGCGGCCGCGTCCGGTATGCGCGGCGATCTCACGGGCCCGGCGCCACAACGCGCGCAGATCCGCTGCACCCAACTGCCACCTCGAACCGGTGAGGATGCGCATGGCCGCGCTGCCGGCCAGCGGGTCACTGACCAGCCGCAACATCGCGACGAGGTCGGAGACCTCCGGAGTGCGCAGCAACCCCCCGAGTCCGACGACCTCGACGGGCAGTCCCGCTCGCCGCAACATCTCCGCCATCGGTCCGGAGTCTGCGTTGCGCCGCACCAACACCGCGGTGGTCGGCGGTGTGACGCCGGCGTCTCGTGCGAGGCGATACTGCTCGACGATCGTCTCGGTGATCCAGTGCCGCTCGTCGTCGATCGTCTCCGTGAGCGCCAGGCGGACATCGCCCGCGCCGGCGCCCGGCCGCGCGCGCAGTTCGTCCACCGCGACACCTCGCATACGCAGCGGGGCGGCGACGGCGTTGGCGAGTGCCAGCGCCTCCGGCGGGTTGCGCCAACTCGTGGACAGCTGCGCGATCTCCGCCGGACGCCGCGCGGTGCGAGGAAAGTCGTGTGCGAACCTCGGCAGATTGGCGGCGGACGCACCACGCCAGCCGTAGATGGACTGCATCGGATCACCCACCGCCGTCACTGTCAGCGACGGATCCTTCGCGCCGCCGAACAGCGAGGACAGCAGGACGCGCTGAGCGTGGCCGGTGTCCTGGTACTCGTCCAGCAGAACGAGGCGGCAGCGAGAGCGTTCGTCGCGCCCGACGTCGGGATGGTCCGCCGCCACCCGCGCAGCGAGCGACATCTGGCGGCCGAAGTCGAGGAGACCGTCTCGCGTCATGACCTCGTGGAGTCGAACGACCAACGGCAGCAGGGCTATCCGGTCCTCCTGGACGGCCAGGACGTTCAGGAGCTCCTTCTTCGGTCCCCCCTGTTTCTGCCCGGGACCGGGCGGAAGATGGTGGACGAGCTTCTCGAACTCGGTGTGCGCTTCGAGGAGGTCGGACGGCTCGACCAGGTGCTCCGCCAGTTGCCCGGACAGAGCCAGAACGGATTCGGTGATCGACGCCGGAGTCCGGTCGAGCGGAATGTCACCGTCCCAGCCGGCGACGACGCGATGCGCCAACTGCCACAGTTCCGTCTCGGAGACCAGAGTGGTGGACGGTTCCAGCGGCAGAACCATCCCGTGGCGGTCGAGAAGCCTGCCCGCGTACGAGTGATAGGTGCTCACCTCGGGCTCGCCCGAGGTGACGGTACGGCGAAGCTCTCCCGACGGGTCCAGTCGACGGATCAGATCCGATCCCGCGAGTCTCGCGAGCCGCTGCCTGATCCGGGACGTCAGTTGCTGCGCAGCCTTGCGCGTGAAGGTCAGCCCCAGCACCTCCTCCGGACGGACCAGGCCGTTGGCGACCATCCAGACCACCCGCGCAGCCATCGTCTCCGTCTTGCCGGCACCCGCGCCGGCCACCACGAGCAGTGGACCGCGAGGAGCGGCGATGATGCTCGACTGCTCGTCCGTCGGCCGATTCTGACCCAGCGCGAACGCCAGCTCCGCCGGGCTGACACGAGCCCCGTCGGCATCGTCGATCGTCGTCGTACTCACCCCTCCGTGACCTGCCGTCCCTTGTCCTGAGCCGGACACGACGACGCTATCGGGCAGTGCCGACATCCGTCGTTCACGCGAGCCTCGAAGACCGGCCCACGGGTCGCGCGAGCAGCGTCGACCACCACGTCACGCCACTGCTCGAGCGTCTCGCCCGACAACGGCGGCTGCGTCCGCTGCGTGGCTCCGGTGCTGCGGTGCCCCTTCGCGACGTACACCAGGCGACCACCACCGGGATCGCCCGCCGGTTCGCCCTCGACCGCACCCGCGGCCAGCGCGATCTGGTACGTGGCCAGCTGCGCATGGTCCGCGGTCGCCGCGGCGGAGGCGGGATTCTTCCCCGTCTTCACGTCGATCACGACCGCTCGGCCGTCGGGATCGCGTTCGAGCCGATCGATGCGGCCGCGCAGATGAACGGACGGCTCGTCCGGCGTCCGGGGCGGGAGGATGCCGTCGACCGGCACCTCGACTCCGACGGCGGTCAGCTCTCCGCGAGATCGACTCATCCATTCCTGGAACGTATCGATCATCGTGGCCGTACGCGCCAATTCCTTGCGGGAGAACCAGGAAGACCCCAGATCGACTGCCACCCATGCCTTCTCGAGCTCGCGTCGCACCTCGACGGGAGGCACGCGACCGGCAACGGCCTGCACCAACGTGTGCACCAAGGTTCCGGTGACGGCGTGCACGGTGTCACCGTCGGTACCGCCACTGCGCTCGAGCGCCCACCGCAGGGGGCATGCCGTCAGCACCTCGACCGTCGACGGTGACAGCGACACGGGCCCGTCCTCCGGATCCCACAACGCCTCGTCGGTGCTGATACCGGACACCCCGTACCACTCGTCCGGGTGTGCTCCCCGAACTCCTTCCCGCGCCAGTCGCGCGAGGTGGCTCGCCGCCCTGGCGTGTCTGGCCGGATCCGCCTCGGCGACACCCTGATCACACACCACGGATCGCAGCTCGGCCACCAGCGCGGGCAACGCGAGGACACGGCCCTGCGGTGCCTCCGCAGGCACCTCGTCCGACGACGGGTCACCCACGGAGTGACGCGCGAGACCCGATGCCAGCACCTCGTCCACGAAGCGAGAGCGCACGGCGTCGGAACCGCCCGTCACCGAATCCACCGCCGTGACCAGGAGGGACGACCGGGCCCGACTGCACGCCACGAGGAACAGACGCCGCTCCTCCGCGAGCAGCGGCGCGGTGCGGGAGACCCGGTCCTCCAGGTCACGCCCACCGTCCGAGATCCCTGCCGCGAGATCGACCAGAGCCTCGACTCCGAGGAGCGATCCACGTGGCCGCAGGGCGGGCCAGAGCCCTTCCTGGACACCGGCCACTGCCACGACATCCCATTGACGACCGACGGCCGCGTGTGCGCTGATCACCCGCACGGCGTCCGGAGTCACCGCCTCCCGACGCCCGTCTCCGACAGGTATCTCCTGGTCCGTCACGTGGTCGACGAAACCCTCCAGGGTTCCGCGCGGAAGCGAATCCACGTACGACGCCGCCGCGTCGAACAGCGCGACGACGCTGTCCAGGTCGCGGTCCGCCTGGACTCCCAGCGGTCCACCACGCGCCGACGAGGCAACCCACCGACGTTCCAATGTCGTTGCGCGCCATCCCGCCCACAGAGCCTCCTCGACGCGCCGACCCGACGCGCCGACGGCCGCCGCGGTGGCGGAGACGACCGCCCGCACCCGTCGGAGCGGGGCACTCTCGACATCGGAGAGCCGACCGACGATCTCGTCGACCGAGTCACCGATCACGGCGGCGCGCAGCAGTGTCGACGAATCCCGATCGCCACCCTCGCCGACGTCGCCGCGTCGGAGACCGCGGCGCAGCCGACGGACCGCCAGCGGATCCGCAGCGCCGATGGGACCTTCCACCAATGCGAGCGCCGCGTCCTCGGAGAACACCGTCTGCGACCTCTCCGGAGCACAGCGCGACGCGGCGACAGCGCGCATCACCAGCAGCAACGCTGCGGCGCCGCGCTGGCGATGAAGAGGCAGCGCCGTCGCGGACGACACGACGGGGACGCCCGCCGCGTGCAGGGCTCGGCGGAGCGGTGGCAGCGAGCGAGGAACCGATCGGACGACCACGGCCATGTCCGACCACGCCACGCCGTCCGCGAGATGGGCGCGGCGGAACGTGTCCGCGATAGCGACGGCTTCCTTCGCCGTCGACGACGCCACCACGACTCGAACAGGTGGCACCGCTCGTGTCACGACGTCGCTGTCCGTGCCGTCCCCCTGCGGTTCGTCCCGATACGCCCCCGCGACTCGATGACCGACGCGTCCCGGAAGCATCGAGGCGACGGCGCTTGCGACCGAGCCGACGGCAGCCGACGCACGATGGTTGTGCGACAGAACGACTCGCCGAGCTCCCATCCGGTCGTCCAGATCTGCCAGGAACCGCGCGTCCGCACCGCGGAACGAGAACACCGCTTGATCGGGGTCACCCGCGACGACGGTCGACGACGCGCCCGCGGCCAACAGCCGGATCAGCTGTGCCGCCTGAGGATCGAGGTGCTGGGCATCGTCGACCAAAACGTGCCGTATGCGAGTGCGTTCCCGCACCAACAGATCCGGATCGGTCGCGAACGCGGTGAGCGCCGCGCCGACCAGTTCCGCAGCGTCGAGGCCCGGCGCCGTGGCCTCCGGCGTCTCCACGCCGACGGAGCCGCGCAGGAGCATGGCCTGCTCGTACTGGGCCGCGAACTTGCCGGCCGCGACCCACTCCGGACGTGCATGCTTGCGTCCCCATGCCACCAGGTCCTCGGGGCCGAGCCCCCGCTCGGCGGCGCGCAGGATCAGGTCGCGCAACTCGGACGCGAATCCGACCAGGCCCAGGGCCGGCCGCACACGTTCGGGCCACCGAGACGCGCCGTCCTCGACCTCGCCGCGCAGCATCTCGCGGATGACCGAGTCCTGATCGGCGTTGGTGAGCAGCCGAGGCGGCGGATTGCCGTATCCGGACGCCTGCAACCGGAGCACCGCGAAGGCGTAGGAATGCACGGTCCGGACCAACGGCTCGCGGGTCGCGCGCGGTGCGGAGTCCGCCCCCAGGAGACCTGCCGTGATCTGCTCCCGCATGTCCACCGCGGCCTGCCGCGAATGAGTCAGCACCAGCACGGACTCGGGATCACTACCCGCCGCCGTCATACGTGCCACCGCGACATCGGCGATCAGAGAAGTCTTGCCGGTTCCGGGACCACCGAGAACCTGCCACGGCCTGCCGTCTCCTGCCCCGAACAACGGCGAGCAGTCCTCGGGCCACCGACGGGGCGCCTCACGGTGCGAGGACCGCCGCACCAGCCGTATACCGCCACCGGCCGTAGCGGACGTCACCGCCCTGTCCGTCCCGACCTTGTCCATGAGCGCATTGCATCATGGACCTACGACACCCGGCCCGACCCCGCCACGACCACCGACCGGAGGCCTGATGACCACCACCGAGCCCGACGATCCGACCACCGACGTCCACGTGTTCGGGCCGTCCGACGGTCCGGTCGTGCTGGCCGTCCACGGCATGACCGGACACGGACGGCGATGGAGGCCGTGGAGCGAACACCTTCCGCATGCCCGCATCGTCGCCCCCGACCTGATCGGACACGGCCACGCCGACTGGACTCCCCCGTGGTCGATCGAACGGCAGGTCGAGCGGCTCGCGTCCGTGGTGCGACAGAACACCGACAGTCCCGCCGTCGTCGTGGGCCATTCCTACGGCGCGGCCCTGGCGATCCACCTGGCGCGCGCGGAGCCGACGCTGGTCGCCGGACTGGTGCTGCTCGATCCGGCGATCGGTCTGCCCGCCCGCACGATGCTCGAGGTGGCGGAGTCGACGGTGATGTACGACGACTACACGGACGAGGACGAAGCACGGTCGGAGAAGATCCACGGCGCCTGGTCCGACGTGGACCCGGCCCTGGTGGAGGAGGAACTGGCAGTGCATCTCGTCGACGCCGGGAACGGGCGGGTGCGGTGGCGGACGTCGACGGCGGCGATCGTGGCATCCTGGGGCGAGTTGGCCAGGCCGTTCGTCCTGCCGCCTCCCGACATCCCGGTGGTCGTGGTGCGGGCATCGAGGGTCGATCCGCCGTACGCGTCGCAGGAGTTCCGCGACGCCCTCACCGCGTCGTCGACGTCCGCCGAGCTCCTGGACTTCGACTGCGACCATATGGTTCCGCAGGCGAAGGGGCCGGAATCGGCCGCGCTGGTCGAGAAGATGCTCCGCACGATCGCCGATTCCTCGCGTCCATGAGCCGCATCACGGACGAACAGGTCGAAGCGGTGCGCGGTGTCGTCGCCGCCATCCCCGTCGGTCGTGTGAGCACCTACGGCGACATCGCGCATGCCGTCGGCCTGCCGAGCCCTCGCATCGTCGCGTGGATCATGCGGACCGACTCGTCGGACCTCCCGTGGCACCGGGTCATCCGGGCCGACGGTCGACCGGCGCCACACCTGGCGACTCGACAGCTCGCGGCATTGGCCGACGACGGTGTGTCCGCTGTCGACGGCCGTGTGTCGTTGGCGTCCGTGCGTCACAGACCGGACCCGCCGGCGCAGGCCGACCTGCTAGACGACGGCCTCGGGTAGGGCATGCGACGGCACGCTCTCGCGCGGCCCGGTATCGCGGCCGTGGCCGACCAGTTCCGCGAGGACGGCGACAGCGTCGTCGATCTCACCGGGACTGCGGGAGAACGGGATTCGTTGGTTCTCGTCGAAGGCGTAGCCGGTCCCGAAGCGGGATCCGGGTGCCAGCAACAATCCTCGTCCGCGTGCGGACTCGACCAGATCTGTCGACCGTAGCCCCTCCGGCAACGTGCACCACAGCGACAACCCGCCGCGAGGTCGATGGAAGGTCCATCCGGGAAGCGATCGAGTCACGGCCGCCATCGCCGCGTCCCGGCTGCGTCGTAGTTGCTCGCGACGATGCGCCACGACGGCATCGTGCTCCCCCATCAGCTCGATCGCCGTGTACTGGTCCATCATCGACACCGACAGTTGACGCCTGGCGTAGGTGGCCGCCACTCGCGACAGGTGTGCGGGATCGGCTCGGAGCCATCCGACCCGCAGCCCACCCCACACGGTCTTGGACATGGATCCGACCGTGATGCACGCCCGGTCCGGTAGCGGTGCTCCGAACGGCTCGATGTCGTCGTCACCGTCGAGGTTCAGATCGACCGAGACCTCGTCGACCAGTGTCACGACGCCGTGGCGGTGCAACGTCGCGGCGAGTCGGCGTCGAGCGTCCTGCGGCATCACCGATCCGGACGGGTTCGAATTATCCGGCATGAGATACGCCAGAACGGGATCGTGTTGTCGGGCAAGCTTGTCGGCCGCCTCGACGAAGCTGTCGGGATCGGCCGGGTCGATCGGTACGGGAACACACTTGCCTCCCCGTGACCGCACCATGTCGATCACCCCCGGATAGGTGGGATGTTCCGTCAGCACCCGGTTGCCAGGCTCGACGAACGTCTCGAGCACGACGTGCAGCGCGTCGCTGGCGCCGGCGGTGATCAGGATCTGCTCGGCGGTCGTCGGCAGTCCGCGGCGGGTATATCGTCGCGCGACGGCCTCTCGCAGACGGCCCACCCCTGCGGGTACGTATCCCACGTGCACCGCGAACGTTCCCAGCGCGCGGGCGGCAGCCTCGTAGGCCGGTGCCAGCAGAGCCGAGGCCGGCGGCGCCGCGTTGACGAATTCGAGGACTCCCGGCTGCGTTCCTCGCAGGATTCCGCCCCACGGCTGGGAGTCACTGCGGGGGACGACGAAGGTTCCGGCGCCGTGGACAGACACGGCCACCCCGTGCTCGCGCAGTTCGCGGTAGGCCGACGCGACCGTGACACGGGAGATGCCGAGCACGGAGGCGAGCACCCGCTCCGACGGCAGACGTGCATCGGACGGCACCATCCCCTCCTCGACGAGTCGGTGCAGTTCCTGCGCCAGGCCGAGGTACATCGACGTGGAGTCGGCGACCACGGCGCTCATGTCGATGGCCGATGCGAGCGCTCGCGCGGAAACGCTGTCGCGGAGACGGGAGGGAGTCGTCATCCATCCACTATTGCACAGTCCACTGGCATCGAGTGGACTGCTCCATCGGCCCGAAACGGCGGCCACACTACGTCCATGATCATCATTGGAGTGCTCGCGACCGTGTCCCTTCTCAGCCTCGGCTTCGGCGCGGCAGCCGTCGTCGGCGGTGGCCGCTGCGCGTCGTCCGGTCCCCCTCGCAGTCGCTAGAGTGAGAGAATGTCGGGGCGCGCTGTGCGAATGGAGGCGCTGATCCTGGCCGGGGGACGCAGTTCTCGCATGCAGGGGACGGACAAACCGTCGGCAGTGGTGGACGGCATGTCGTTGGTCGATCGTGTCGTCGAGGCAGCCTCGTTCTGCGACACCGTGGTCGTCGTCGGCCCGTCGGACGCGGCCCCTCCCCGTGGACGACCATCCGTGCTGCATGCGCGTGAGGACCCGCCGTTCGGTGGGCCGGTGTCCGCGATCGGTGCGGGACTCACTGCCGCACAGGCCGATACGAGCGACAGCACCGATATCGTCCTGGTTCTGTCGGCGGATCTCCCCTACGTGAGCGGAAGAGAACTCCGGGAACTCGTTCACGCGCTCGAGCAGGACTTCTCCCTCGACGCCGTGTTCGGTGTGGACTCGTCGGACCGCGTGCAGTACCTGGTCGGCGCCTGGCGACGCGGCGCTCTCGAACGTGGCGTCGCAACCGCCCTGAGGTCGAGCCCTCCCGGAGACGGCCGCGGTCCGTCACTTCGCCGCGTACTCCCCGACGCGGTGACGACGATGCACCTCGCCGGCATCGACGACGTGGATACGCCGGACGAGTTGGCGGACGCACGCGGAGCGTCGGTGCGGCCCACCGTTGCACGAGCTCGCTTCCTGCTGGATCGGCGGGTTCGCCCGCTCCCTCCGCGTACGGTCCGGCCGGCCGAGAGCCTCGGCGGAACGCTCGCCGCACCGATGATCGCGGCCGAACCATTCCCCGCGTTCGTGACATCGGCGATGGACGGCTACGCGGTGACCGGAGACGGGCCGTGGCGCCTCGACGACGCCGTCGTCGTGGCGGGAGACACCGCGACCGTCGCCCTCGCAGCGGGACATGCGGTCCGGATAGCCACCGGCGCAGCAGTTCCCGTCGGCGCGTCGGTCCTTCGGGACGAGTTCGCGCGGACCGACACCGCCGGCGTGCTCCATCGCCGTGACGACGCACCGGTGCGCGACGACGCCCGCCGGATCGCGGAGGACTGGGATGTCGGCACCGCACTGGCACCCGTGGGCACCGCGGTGTCCCCCGCCGTGCTGTCGGCTGCTCTGTCCGCGGGAGTAGCTCATGTGTCGGTGCGACCGGCGCCGACGGTGCGACTGGTCATCACCGGCGACGAGATAGGCGACGATCCGCATCCCGTCGCAGGCCGCATCCGCGACACCATCGGTCCCGTCATGCCGATCTATCTCCGCTGGTGCGGCTTCTCGGTGACCGAGGTCGTGCACTGCGAGGACACCGCGGCCGCCTTCGACGACGCGGTCGCGGGAACGGGATCACCCCCGCCCGACGTGGTGGTCGTCATCGGAGCGACGGGTGGGGGCGCCGCAGATCGCCTGTCCGACGCCCTCGTTCGAGCACGCGGGCGCAGAATCGTCGACGGATTGGCGTGCCGTCCGGGAGGGTCGGCATCGGTCAGCGTGCTGCCCGACGATCGGATCGTCGTCGGCGTGCCCGGCAATCCCTACGCCGCCGTCAGCACCGTCTGCCTTCTCGGGCCGGCGCTGGCCTGCGCGCTGACCGGACGGCCTGCACCGCAGCCGGTGACGGCGGAGCTCGCTGCGGACGTGACACCTGCCACCGTGACTCGCGTTCTTCCGGCCACCTACCTCGGGGGCGGCACCTGGGCGTGCCAGGACTCGGTCCGCACCGCGCACCTGGCCGCGCTGATCGGCCGGGACGGTCTGGCCGTGATCACTCCGGAGTGGAGTCCGGGCGACCGGGTCGAGATCGTGTCGCTCCCGCAGAGATAGCGTCGACACCTGCCCGGTACCGCTGCACGATCAGATCGACCACGCCGTCGGCAATTCCCAGGGGGTCGGTCACGCCGTCCGCACCGACAGCGAGCAATCGCGTGTGAAAGAGCCCCGGCGCCAGGAGGTACGACGCGACGAAGACCTTGCCCTCACCCGATTCCCGCAGCGAGGCAACGACATCGGCCGCTCGGGGTTCGCCGGTGGCCACGTACGCGACCGTCACCTCGGACGACGTGACATCGGCGAGTTGAGCTGCGGCGGTATGGACATCGTCCAACGCGCGAACGTCGGAGGATCCCGCTGCCGCGAAGACCACGCGGTCTCCGGGCTGCCAGCCGACGTCGACGAGTCGAGCGCGCAGCACATGTGCCAGACCCGTGTCGGGGCCGAGCGCGCGCGTCACGTGGACGTCGCCGTGCCCACTCTCGCTGATCTCACGCGGGACATCGGAGTGCACGTGGTAGCCCGACGCCAGGAATGCGGGAACCACGACGACAGGATCGTCGAGATCGCGCAACACCTCGGAGGGTGTCGGGCCGAGGACGTCGACGAAGGCCACGCGGACCGGACCGACGAACGGCGCGACGGCGTCGGCCAGGGCAGCGATCACCTCGACACCAGCGGGGTTACGCGTGCCGTGCGCCACCAGCAGAAGGCGGGGATCGGTCACGACATCGCTCCCGACCCGGCAGTCACCAGTTCGTCGGCACCGGCTTCGACGGCCAACCGGTATCCCCGTTTGACGACGGTCTGGATCGCCTTGGGCGCGCCGAGCGAGGACCGGAGCCTGGCCATCGCGGTTTCGACGGCATGGGTGTCCCCCCCGCCCCCGGGCAACGCGGCCAGTAAGTCTTCCCGTGAGACGACATTGCCGGGACGACGTGCGAGCGTCTTCAGCAACGCCATGCCCGCCGGCGACAGGGCCTTCGGAACACCGTCGACCACGACGCAGGCACCGAGGACACGCAACTGGTGCCCACCGGCGTGGACGATGCCGGCGCGGCGAGGAAGTTCGTCGGCGACATGCCGTGCGAGCGCTCCGACCCGCGAACGCGCCGGAGCCGTCGTCGGGACGTTCAGGACGTCGAGAGGAGCCGAGGTCACCGGTCCGACGCACACGGCCAGGACGCGGTCGCGGAAAGACTGCAGCATCGGCTCGAGCACACCGTTCTCCTTGGCGCGCATCAGCATCGAGGCCACCGCGGGTGCACTGGTGAACGTGACCGCGTCCAGATCACCGCACAGAACGGCCTCGATCATGCGGTCCATCGGCGCCGGATCGTCCGGCTGGACCCACCGGTAGACGGGGACGGGAATCACCGTGGCGCCCGCGTCGCGGAGCACCTCGCAGAAATCCGGAACCGGTTCCCACTCGGTCGTCGCGCCGTGCAGCTGGACGGCGATACGAACCCCGTCCACACCCTCGGCGAGAAGATGGTCGAGTACCTCTGCCGACGATTCCGACTCCGGAGACCACTCTTCGCGGAGACCGGCAGCGCGGATGGCGCCCTTCGCCTTGGGACCGCGGGCAAGGATGCGCGTGCGCTCGAGCGCCGACGACAACGCCTCGGCGTTGCCCCAGCCGTCGGCGGCTTCCATCCACCCTCGGAAACCGATCCCCGTCGTGGCGACCGTGATGTCAGGCGGAGAGTCGACGATCTCCCGCGTCCTGCGACCGAGTTCCGCGTCGTCGGACAGCGGGATGATCCTGATGGCGGGCGCGTGCACGACGGTGGCCCCGCGGCGGGTCAGCAACGTGGCCAGTTCGTCGGCACGGCGCGCAGCCGTGATGCCCACCGTGAAACCTGCCAGTGGGACATCCGACGAGGTCGGCTGTTCGATCACGGCGATGTCGTCTCCGTTCCACTGTCCAGTGCACCGGGTCCGCGCGAGGTCGAGCGCGGATTCGCCGACACGGCGATCAGATCATCGGCCACCGTGACGTCGTACGTCGCGAGCGACGTGGTCTCGTCGTCCAGGCATGTGCCGGTTACCAGCGAGAATACCTGCTTGAGCAACGGCGATGCCACCGTCGGCTCGCCCGCACGGTCCCCGACGAGCCCGCGAGAGATGACGGCAGCGTGCGCGAAGGGGTCGATGTTGCTCACTGCGAACAGTGCATCGTCGCTCGTACGGAACAACGCCACCTGCGCTCCGCCGGGCAACAGGACCGCCACACCGCGGCCCGGAGTCAACGCGGACAGACGGGTGGCGGTGACCCACTCGCCGTCGGCGAGGTCGTGTCGTACATCGTGCGTGTGCCGTGGTGCCGAGTCGATGACAGTCATGGTGTCCTCCCTGCGGACAGTTGTACGGGTCTGGTGTTACTCGTCCGTTACGTGCGTATTTCGGGTCTTCGCGCGACATGAGTCCAGCTCTGTCACCCCACCGGGATCGACGGCATTCCCATCAGAACGGGGACCTTGCGCTCGCCGGACTCGTCGAACGCCACGGTCGGATCTGCCTCGTCGGGCGCGTTGACGAAGGACACGAAGCGCGCCAGCTTCGCCTCGTCCTCGAGCACACCCTTCCATTCGTCCTGGTAGCCCTCGACGTGAGCAGCCATCGCCGCCTCGAGATCGGCCGCGATCCCCAGGCTGTCCTCGCACACGACGGCGCGCAGGTGGTCGAGACCGCCGTCGAGGCTCTCGACCCACGGCGCGGTGCGCTGCAAACGGTCGGCGGTGCGCACGTAGAACATGAGGTAGCGGTCGATGTACTGCACCAGCGTCGTGTCGTCGAGACCGGACGCGAGAAGCTGCGCGTGCTTCGGTGACTGCCCGCCGTTGCCTCCGACGTAGAGGTTCCATCCACTCTCGGTGGCGATGATGCCGACGTCCTTGCCGCGCGCCTCCGCACATTCGCGCGCACAGCCCGACACCCCGAACTTGATCTTGTGCGGCGACCGCAGACCGCGGTACCGCTTCTCCAGATCGACGGCCATGCCCACCGAGTCCTGGACGCCGTAACGGCACCAGGTGGAGCCGACGCAGCTCTTCACCGTGCGCAGCGACTTCCCGTACGCCTGGCCGGATTCCATGCCGGCGTCGACGAGTCGCTTCCAGATGGCGGGGAGTTGCTCGACGCGAGCACCGAACATGTCGATGCGCTGGCCGCCCGTCACCTTGGTGTACAGCCCGAAGTCGCGAGCCACCTCACCGATGACGATGAGTTGCTCCGGTGTGCACTCACCACCCGGCATGCGGGGGACGACGGAGTAGGTGCCGTTCTTCTGGATGTTCGCGAGGAAGTGATCGTTGGTGTCCTGGAGCGCGACCTGCTCGCCGTCGAGAATGTGGTCGGAGGACGTGGATGCCAGGATCGAGGCGACGACGGGCTTGCAGATGTCGCAGCCGGCCCCGCGTCCGTGGGCCGCGACGAGACCGGAGAACGTCCGGATCCCGGTGGCGGCCACGATCTCGAACAGCTCGCTCCGCGACTGGGAGAAGTGCTCGCACAGCGCTTTCGACATCACGACACCGGACGCCGCCAGCAACTGCTTGATGGTCGGAAGGCACCCGCCACACGTGGTTCCCGCGTTGGTGCAGGATTTCACCGACGCGATGTCGCAGGCACCGGCAGCGATGGCCGAGCAGATCGTGCCCTTGTCGACCGCGTTGCACGAGCACACCTCGGCATCGTCGGGAAGTGCTCCGGCGCCGAGCTTCTCGCCTGTCGGGGAGATCAGGGCAGCCGGATCGCCGGGCAGTTCGCGGCCCACGAGCGGGCGGAGGGTGGCGTACGCGGAGGCGTCGCCGATCAGAATGCCGCCGAGCAGGGTCCTCGCGTCGTCGGACAGCACCAGCTTGGCGTAGGTGCCTTTCGCGGCGTCGTTCAGCACGACTTCGAGCGCGCCCTCGGTGGCACCGAGCGCGTCGCCGAAGCTGGCGACGTCGACACCGAGCAGCTTGAGCTTGGTCGACAGGTCGGCGCCGGGGAATTCGGCGGTCCCGCCGACGAGGCGGTCGGCGACCACCTCGGCCGTCGAGTAGCCGGGGGCCACCAATCCGTAGCACCGGCCTTCGACGGCGGCGCACTCGCCGATGGCGTAGATGTCCGGATCTTCGGTGCGGCAGCCGATATCGGTCAGGATGCCGCCGCGTTCACCGACAGGCAGGCCGCTGGTGCGGGCCAGCGCGTCCTGCGGCCGGACGCCGGCGGAGAACACCAGCAGCGACGCGTCGATGACGGTTCCGTCGGCGAGCGTCACATCGATGCCGCGGCCGTTGTCGGCGATCGCGGAGGTGCCGACACCGGCGTGCACCGTGACCCCGAGGTCGGTCACGAGACGCTTCAGTAGCGCGCCGCCGCCCTCGTCGACCTGCAGCGGCATGAGTCGCGGGGCGAACTCGACGACGTGTGGTGTCATGCCCATCTGCTTCAGCGCATTGGCGGCTTCCAGACCGAGGAGCCCACCGCCGACGACCACGCCGACCGCGCCGGGACCTGCGACATCCGCGCAGGCGCGAATGCGATCGAGGTCCTCGATGGTCCGGTAGACGAAGCATCTGTCCAGGTCGTGGCCGGGAATCGGCGGCACGAAGGGGTAGGACCCGGTGGCCATGATCAGGGCGTCGTACGAGACGGCCTCACCGTCGGCGGTGGTGACGATCTTCGACGCGCGGTCGATCTCGGCGGCCCGCACTCCCGTACGGAGGGTGACCGCGGGGTCGCCGACGTAGTCGTTGCCCGCCAGCGCCAGTTCCTTGTGGTCCCAGGCTCCGACGTAGGACGACAGTCCGACTCGGTCGTACGCGGGGAGCGCTTCTTCGCACAGCACCGTGATCGACCACTCGCCGGCGGTGTCGCGGGCGCGCAGCGCTTCGACGAACCGGTGGCCGACCATGCCGTGTCCCACGACGACTGCTGTGCGGGTGGGGTCGGTCATGACGATCTCCTCGAGGTAGCGGTAACGGTGTCGCGGTGGATGTCCTGCGGGGTCGGGGTGTCGGGCGGATCGGCACGGTGGAGCCACTCGCACAGCCCGTCGACGACGCCGACGCAGCTGCCGCAGCCCGTGGTGGCCCGGGTCTTGTCGGCCATCGCCTCGGGGGTGTGCGCGCCGCCCCGCCAGGCGCCGACCAGTTGCTTCTTGGTGACGGTGTTGCAGCGACAGACGACCGCGCTGTCCGGCATCGTCGACGGGTTCGCGCTCTCGGTCGGGCCGCCGACGAGATGCCCCAGCAGGAGCGTCATCCGGTCGACCGGCACGAGCGAGCCACCGTCGAAGTACTGGCTGAGCGTGCCGACCACCTCGGGGTTGCCGAGCATCACGGCTCCGACCAGCCGGTCCTTGCGGACGACGACCTTGGCGTATCGGCCTCGCGTCGGGTCGCTCATGACGAGCACCTCGGACTCGAGGTCGTTCGGGTCGATGTCGATCTCGCCCATCGACGCCAGGTCGACGTCGTGGGCTTTGAGCCGCGTGATCTGAGCTGTGCCGTCGTACGTGGTGTTCGCGCCCGTGCCGCACAGCTGGTCGGCGACGACACCGGCCATCTCCCATGCGGGCTGGACGAGTCCGTACACCTCGCCGCGATGCTGGGCGCATTCTCCGATGGCGCGGATATGCGGGTCCGAGGTGCGCAGGTCGTCGTCGACGACGACGGCTCGGTCGACGAGAAGTCCTGCGGTCCGGGCCAACTCGACGTTCGGACGGATACCGGCGGCGACGACCACGAGATCGGCGGGGAGCGCGCTGCCGTCCGACAGCACCAGTTCACGAGTCCCGTCGGGTGCGGTCCGAACGGACTCCGCGCGCGCATTCAGTGCGACGTCCATGCCGAGTTCGCGGAGCACGCGAGTCAGGACGGCTCCGCCTCCGGCGTCCATCTGCTTCTCCATCGGGTAGCTGCGCGGATGGACGATGGTGACGTGGGAACCGCGCATCAGCGCTCCGCGAGCCGCTTCGATGCCGAGCAATCCGGCGCCGATCACGACGACGCGCGACCCCGGCCCCGTACCGGCGGTGATGGTGTCGCAGTCGGCGAGTGTGCGGAAGGCGACGATGCCGTCGGAGGGGGCGCCGTTCTCGTCCGTCATGCCCGGTGCCGGAGGCAGAAACGACCGCGAGCCGGTGGCGAGCACCAAGGTGTCGTACGTGTCGGTGCCCCCGTCGGAACGGGTGAGCGTCCGCGTCGCAGGGTCCACGGACGTGACCGCGACACCGATGTGCGTCTCCAGACCGTTCCGCTCGCACCAGTTCTCCGGTTTGATCCGAGTATCCCCCGGGGTCAGATGGCCGGCGACGACGTTGGAGAGCAGGATCCGGTTGTAGGCAGCATGATTCTCGTCGCCGTAGACCACCACCTGCACCCGCTCCGCCGTCGGGTCACGTCGGTGGATCTCCTCCTGGAGTCGGGCACCGGCAAGTCCGTTCCCGACGACGACCACGCGGTGGATCTCGCTCATGCGGGAGTCCCCGTCCGCGTCGAGACCGGTGCGAGGCGTACGGCGCAGACCTTGAACTCGGGCATCCGGCTGGTCGGATCCAGAGCCGGGTTGGTGACGAGGTTGGCACGGGCGTCGTCGGCGAAGTGGAACGGCAGGAACACCGTGTCCAGACGCATCGACGCGTCACAGACGACCCGCGCGATCACCGTTCCGCGTCGGGAGACCACGTCGGCGTCGTCGCCCGCGGCGAGGCCCGCTCGCATCGCGGTGTCGGGGTGGATCTGGACGAACATCGGTCCGGCCGCGTCGGACAAGGACGGCACGCGGCGCGTCTGCGCCCCCGATTGGTAATGCGTCAGCACCCGTCCGGTGGTGGCCAGCAAGGGATACTCGGCATCGGTGGGCTCCGCCGGTCCGATGTGGTCGACTGAGACGAATCGTGCTCGGCCGGAGGGTGTCTCGAAGCGGTCGAGGAACAGCCTCGGGGTGCCCCGGTGCGAGATCGACGTCACGGGCCAGTGCAAGGCCTCCCCTGCGTCGAGGCGGTCGTAGGTCACTCCGGAGTAGTCGGCGAGACCGCCCTCCGACGCCAGCCGCAACTCGTCGAACACGACGCGTGGGTCACGAGGGAAGCGTTCGGGCGGCTGGCCCAGCCGTTCGGCCAGATCGGCGAGAATGTCGAGTTCACCGCGAGCTCCCTCGGGCGCGTCCATGGCTTTGCGACGCCGCAGGATCCGCCCCTCGAGCGACGTCATGGTGCCTTCTTCCTCCGCCCACTGCAGCGTGGGAAGAACGACGTCGGCCATCCTCGCGGTCTCGGACAGGACGAAGTCGGTGACGACGAGCATCTCGAGCGATGCGAGTCGGTCCACGATGTGGCCGGCGCGCGGCGCGGACACGGCGATGTTCGAGCCGTGGACCATCAGCGCCCGTGGTCCACCCGGTCGTCCGAGCGCGTCGAGCAGCTCGTAGGCGCTCAGCCCGGCGCCGGGGAGCTCGGACTCGTCGATTCCCCACACCGACGCGATGTGGTGCCGTGCAGCGGGATCGGAGATCTTGCGGTATCCGGGAAGTTGGTCGGCCTTCTGTCCGTGCTCGCGGCCGCCCTGCCCGTTGCCCTGACCGGTGATGCATCCGTACCCGGTGCCGCGCCGACCGCACAGGCCGAGCGTGAGTGCGAGACCGATGACCGCGGAGACGGTGTCCGTTCCCGATGCGTGCTGCTCGGCGCCTCGCGCAGTGAGGATGTACGCGCCGGTGCCGTTGTCGCGCGAGGCGGCCAGCAGCCGGACGGTCTCGCGAAGTCGACCGACCGGCACGCCCGTGACGCGCTCGGTACGCTCCGGCCACCATGCGGCCGCCGCGGTCCAGAACTCGTCGAAACCTTCGGTGCGAGAGTCGATGTAGTCCCGGTCGGCATACCCTTCGACCACTGCGAGATGGATCAGACCCAGCGCCAGCGCGAGATCCGTTCCGGGAGCGAGCTGAAGATGCACGCCCCCTGCCGACAGTGCCCGGTCCACGGTGGCGGTGCGCCGGGGGTCGGCGACGATCAGCCCACCGGCGTCGGCGGCTGTCCGCAGGTGTTGCACGAACGGCGGCATCGTCTCCGCGACGTTGCCACCCAGTACCAGGACGGCGCGCGCGGATCCGATATCGGCGAGCGGGAACGGAAGGCCCCGGTCGAGTCCGAACGACTTGTTGCCGGCTGCCGCTGCCGAGGACATGCAGAACCGGCCGTTGTAGTCGATGTTCGAGGTACCGAGAGCGACGCGGGCGAATTTGCCGAGCATGTAGGACTTCTCGTTGGTCAGTCCCCCGGCGCCGAAGATACCGACGGCATCGGCGCCGTGGTCGCGTCGGATGCGCCGCACCGTGTCGGCGATCAGGTCGAGGGCGCGGTCCCAGGTCGTCGGGACCAACTCACCGTCCTGCCGCACGAGCGGTGTGGTGAGGCGTCCGGGAACACGGAGCACCTCGGCGGCGGTCCACCCCTTCTGGCACAGGCCGCCCTTGTTGGTGGGGAACTGTCGGGCCTCGATGCCCGCCTCCGCTGCATCCGAGCCGGTGACGGTCATCGCGCACTGCAGTCCGCAGTACGGGCAGTGGGTCGCCGTTCCTGCGTGAGCGGTCGTGCCCAAGACGGACGACGGAACGGATGCAGCGACGGTCATACGGTGATCACGCTCGCTGCCTCGGACGTCGAGCTCTTGCGGAGGTAGACGGCCCACGTGGCCGCTGCGCAGAGGACGTAGAAGATCAGGAAGACCCAGAAGGCGGACGTCGCGGACTTGGCCGTACCGGAGTACGAGGCGCGGAGAACCAGGTTGATGGCTACGCCGCCGAGTGCGCCGATGGCGCCGGCGATGCCGATGAGCGCGCCGGACATACGGCGCGACCAGGCAGCCTGCTCGTCGCTCGACATGCCGACCAGTTCGGTGGACTTCGCCGCGAAGATCGCCGGGATCATCTTGTAGACGGATCCGTTGCCCAGGCCCGACAGGACGAACAGCAGGATGAAGCCGATGACGTAGAAGATCATCATCGAGCCGGTCGCAGCTCCCGCCGTCGAGTCGTCGGACATCGACGTGGCCACCAGGATTCCGGCGGAGAAGATCATGGCGACGAAGGTGTACATCGTGATCCGCCCGCCGCCGACACGGTCGGCGAACTTGCCGCCGATGGGCCGCGAGAGGGATCCGAGCAACGGTCCGATGAAGGCGATCTGCGCGGCGTGCAGCGACGCCTGCGCCTGCATCGCCGGGGTGACCGCTCCCCCGTCGGCGAGGCCGGCCAGGAAGTTGATCTGCAGGATCTGTCCGAACGCGAAGCTGTACCCGATGAACGACCCGAACGTACCGATGTAGAGGAAGGCGATCCACCACGAGTCCGAGAAGCGGAGGACGTCGATCATGGAGCGCCCGTTGGTCTTCTGGTTGTCGAGGTTGTCCATGTACAGCGCGGCACCCACCGCGGCCAGGGCGATGAAGACGAGGTAGACGGCGCAGACGATCTCGGGTGCGGTGTTGCCGACCGTGGCGATGACGAGCAGGCCGATCAGCTGGATGACAGGGACGCCGATGTTGCCGCCGCCCGCGTTCAGGCCGAGGGCCCAGCCCTTCTCACGCTGCGGGTAGAACGCGTTGATGTTCGTCATCGACGACGCGAAGTTGCCTCCGCCCAGTCCAGCGAACGCCGCCACGATCAGATACGTCGTGTACGAGGCCGGGTTCATCATGAAGTACAAGGTCAGCACCGTCGGGATCAATAGCACCAGGGCGCTGAAGATCGTCCAGTTGCGTCCGCCGAACTTGGCCGTGGCGAAGGTGTACGGGATGCGCAGGATCGCGCCCACCAGGGTCGGGACGGCCACGAGGAAGAATTTGCCCGCGGGGTCGATCCCGTACTGAGCCATCGGCATGAAGAGGACCATGACCGACCAGATGGACCAGATCGAGAAGCCGACATGCTCGGCGACGACGGACCAGAGGAGATTGCGCTTGGCGATCTGCTTGCCGCCGGCCTCCCAGGCCTCGACGTCCTCGGCGTCCCAGTTCGAGATGTGGTGCCGACGAACCTCTGTGGCGGTACCGGTGGGCGCCGCGGCAGCGCCGGTGTCCGACAAGCTGGTCACGAGTGGCCTCCTGATCTGTGGGGAAGCCCAAAGATAGGAAAACCATGTTGCGGCGGCGCTGCACGGCGTGACCCGTGCGTGAACTTGACCTCACGGCCGTGTTTCGCCGGTGGTGAGGGCCGCGGGAGCTACCCGGCCGGGGTCACGCGGCGACGACGTCCTCGAGCATGCGCGGCCGGCACGCCGCCTTGGCGGCGACGAGGAGCACGACGACACCACCGCTGAGGAAGGCGAAGGACCACTCCCAGCCGCCCGAAAGCTCGTGCAGCACACCGAAGAGGATGGGACCGGCGCACGCGATGATGTAGCCGGCGCCCTGCGTGAAGCCCGACAACGACGCGGACCCGGCAGCCGTACGTGTCCTCAGATTGATGAGGGTCAGCGACATCGGGAAGGTGATGGGTCCTGCGCCGAGCAGGATGACCCACAGCACCGTTCCGCTCGACGGCGACCACAGCAGGCCGGCGAAACCGGCGATGTAGAGCACCGCGCACCCGATGACGATGGGGTACGGATCGATCATCCTGCTCGTCAGCGACGGCGCGATCAGCGACCCCGTCAGCCCGACGGCCGCGAACACGCCGAGCGACGCACCTGCGGCACCCTCCCCGATTCCCGCCTCGACGAGCAGCGACGGCAGCCAGGTCAGCATCGAGTACGTGACCATCGAGGTCATGGCGAACATGCCCGCCATCCCCCAGCCCAGCGATGTCTTCCAGACAGGGATCGATGCCGCCACGGGCAGCGCAGGTTCGGGTGTGGCGGGCTCCGGGCTTGCCGACGTCTCGGTCGGAGCTGCCGCTGCCGCCCGCGCGGTGCTCGTCCGCCGCGTCAGCACGACCGCCGTCCACGGCACGACCGCCGCCACGGCCGCCAGGCCCCACATCGCGAGCGACCAGCGCCACCCCAGAGCATCGGCCACCGGAACGGCGGTGAGGGTCGGAACGATGGTGCCCAACTGCAGGAGGCAGATGTAGACCGTGCTCATCATGGCCAGGCGATCCGAGAAGTATCGCTTGACCAGCGGAGGAATCACCACGTTGCCGACACCCATGCCGGCGAGGGCGACCGCGGAGAGCAGAAGGAGCGACCCGTACCCCGGCGCGAAGGAGCGCGCGAAGATGCCGATCGCCGTCAGGGCCGCCGCGGCGAGCGCAGTCCGCTCGAGCCCCAGGCGCGAGGTGACGACAGGGGTCGCCACACCGAAGACGGCGAACATCAGGGTCGGCAGCATGCCGAGGACGCCGATCGCGCCGGCACCGAAGCCGAGATCGTCGCCGATGCGCGGGAACAGCGGCGAGACGGACGTGACCGCGGCGCGGAGGGTGAACGCGGACAGGATGATCGCGGCGAACACCAGGAGCCGCCCCTGCAGGGTGGACCGCGTCCGGGACACGGCGGTAGTAGGCGCGGCAGCTGTCATGCGGGAAATCATAGGATGATCCGACTACTCGTGGCAAAGGCTCTACCATGGGACCGGTCACGACCGTCCCCCACAGGAAGAACCGACGTGCAACCTGTTCGACGACAGAGCCTGATCGGCCAGGTCACCGACCAGCTCCGCGGCGAGATCGAGTCCGGGAACTGGCCCGTCGGCGCCAGGATTCCCACCGAGCCCGAACTCACCGAACTCACCGGGACCGGGCGCAACACTGTCCGCGAGGCCGTCCAGGCCTTGGTTCACGCCGGGATGCTGGAGAGGCGACAGGGCTCCGGAACCTACGTCACCGCATCCTCCGACGTCCCGTCCGCCATGGGGAAGTACTTTTCCTCGGCGCGGCGACGCGACGTGTTCGAATTGCGCCGGGCTCTGGACACCACCGCCGCGACGCTGGCGGCCGAGCGGCGCACGGACGACGACGTCCGGATTCTCCATGACACGCTGGCCCGCCGCACGCAGTTGTGGGACGTCGACCGTACGCAGGCTCTGCATCTCGACGTCGCACTTCACCGCGCCATCGTCGCCGCGAGCCACAACAGCATCTACCTCGAGGTCTACGACTTCCTGTTGCCGAGCATCGAGGAGACCATCGTCGACCACAGCGCCGGCTCCGATCGCGCCTTCCACGACGAGCACGCGGCACTGGTCCACGCGGTCGTGGCCGGCGACGCCGATGCAGCGGCCACCGCCGCGCGATGCTTCTTCACGGTGCTGGCCGCCGACGGCGCCGACTGATCGGAGCCGTCCCGCGACTACAGGATGAGTCGGATCAGGTCCGCCGTCCGCGCCAGGCCGGGGAACGCCTCCGCGGTGGATCGTGGGTGCAGAGCGTGCACGGCGAGCCGGAACATGACGGCGCGCAACAACATCTGTGGCCATTCCGGCATATCGTCCCACCGGCCGATCAGTCCGTCGTCCGCGCCGCCCCACGACAATGCGTCGACGACGACGACCGCGGCAGCCCAGGACGCGGGACGCCAGTACGGGGTGATATCGGTGATCCCCGGCGCCTGGACGCCGTCGAACAGGACCGTGCCGAACAGATCACCGTGCACGAGCTGGTCGGGGGACTCGACGGGTCGACGCAGCGTCGCCAACTGGCCGATGATCTCGATGCTGCGGAGTCCGTCCGGCGAGGTCGGTTCGATCGCTCCTCCGGCGCGCGCCGAGCGGAACGGGACCGTCTCCCACGCCGCGCGGTCGGCGGCGGCGAACACGTCGACGTCCGTCCAGGGCGCAACCGGAGTCTGGGTCAGGAACCGAGGCTTCTCGAGCTGGGACGTCGCGACGTGCAACCGGGTCGCCAGGGACACCACCTCGTCGTGGCGTGGTTCGGGGACCCCCTCGATGTAGGTGTCCGCGCGCCACCCCGACACGACGTACCTGCCGTCGGTCGAGCGGACCGGGTGCGCCAGCCGAACACCTTCCACCGCAAGGGTTTCGCGGACCTTCGCCGACCACGCACCGCGGGCGTGGTCGGCCACCGGCGAGAGCACCACGTCACCGAGGCGCCATCCTCCGTCCCAGTCCGCACCGAGTGCCACCGGCGACACATCGCGCAGGCCGAACGTTCCGATGACGTGCTGGGGAGGTTCCGCCGAAGTCATGACGGCCACCGTACCGCCGTCGGCGGGTCGGTTTCTCTCCCCGCCGAGCGTGTCCGCCCGGTGTTCGGCACGTCCGAGCATTCAGTACGTCGGGAGCGACGGATCCACGTCGCGTGTCCATGCCTCGATGCCGCCGCGCAGATGGTGCACATCGGTCATGCCTGCCGCGCGCAGTGCGACCAATGCCTCCGCGGACCGAATGCCGGTCTTGCAGTAGAGGACGACCGGTCGATCCTGTGGGAGCGACGTCATCGCATCGCCGCGCAGGATGTCGGCGAGCGGGATCAGCGACGCGCCGTCGAGATGGACGATGTCCCACTCGACCGGGTCACGGACATCGATCAGGGAGACGGGGCCGGAGCCGTCGAGCAGCGCACGGACCTGCACAGGATCGAGATCGCCGTCGACGGACACCACCGCCGGGGCGGGGCTGATCACGCCGCAGGAGACCTCGTAGTCGGACTCCACCGCGGTGACGGGCACGCGGGACGGATCACGCCGCAGCGTCACGGTGCGGAAGGTCATCGTGCGGGCGTCGTAGATCAGGAGACGACCGAGCAGCGTGTCCCCCATGCCCGTGACCAGTTTGACGGCCTCCGTCGCCATGATCGATCCGACCACGCCGCACAGGACGCCCAACACACCCGCTTCCGAACACGACGGCACCGTCCCCGGCTCGGGGGGATCCGGATACAGGTCCCGGTAGTCCACCCCCATCCCGCCGGGAGCGGCGTCCCAGAAGACGGAGATCTGCCCGTCGAAGCGGTAGATCGACCCCCACACGTACGGCACGCCGGCCACGGCGGCGGCATCGTTCACCAGGTACCGCGTCGCGAAGTTGTCGGTGCCGTCGACCACGAGGTCGTACTGCCGGAAGATGTTGACCGCGTTGCGCGGTTCGAGTCTGACCTGATGCATCCGCACTTCGATCGTCGAATCCACCGCGGCGATGGACTCGCGGGCGCTCTGGGCCTTGGACCGCCCGATGTCCGCTTCGCCGTGGATGATCTGGCGCTGCAGGTTGGACGCATCCACCTCGTCGAATTCGACGATCCCCAGCGTGCCGACACCCGCGGACGCGAGGTAGAGCAGGACCGGGGAGCCGAGCCCGCCGGCGCCGACCACGAGGATCCGAGCGTTCCTCAGGCGGCGCTGTCCGAGGACACCCACGTCGGGGAGCAGGAGGTGACGGCTGTAGCGGGCCACCTGCTCACGGGAGAGCTCCGGTCCCGGATCGACCAGCGGGGCGAGCTCGCGGGGACGTGACGGCACGGTCACGCCCTCGGATAGGGCCACGGGTTGAAGCGACAGGTCTTGCCGTCCATCGGAACCACACCTTCGGGGTCGAGCACGGCGATGTCGTCGTTCGCCGTTCCGAACGTCTGCTGCATCATGATCGGCGCCAGACCGCCGTCCGTCTCGCACGGTTGGTGGGCCTGGTAGCCGATGGCGTGGCCGACTTCGTGGTTGATCTGGTACTGCCGGTAGGACCCGATGTCGCCTTGGAACGCCACCGCGCCGCGCACCCAGCGCGGCTCGTTGAGCACCACGCGTCCGATGCCGGGGTTGTAGCAGGACACCTCGAGCTGGATGTCGTACCCGCACGCGTCGCGGATGGTCAGCTGCGAGGTCAGGGACACGCGGAAATCGGGATCACCGGTGTCGACGCGTCGGAACGCGAACCGCTGGTCGTTGGTCCAGCTCTTGGGGTTGCCCAGGGTCTGATCGACCAGGCGGCCGAACGACTCGTCCCCGCCGAAGCCTGTCGTGTCGACGCCGTCCTCGATCTCCACGGAGTACGTGAACGTCCGCTCCGTGCCCTGACCCACCTGATCGGTGGTTCCCGGCACCACACGCCACGTCCCCGCTCCCTGCACCGCGAACTGGCCACCGTCCGGGAGCTGGCCGGACGGCACGGTCTCGGCGAAGTTGCCGTCCGCGGCGGGCGGTACGCCGATCACGCCGGTGCCGTCCGAGGTGTTGCTCAGAGCGGGGAACCCGGGAGCGGAATCGGTGGAGATCGCGGTGCCGGGATCGCGGATCGCATCGACGACGACCAGGATCGTGACCACCGCCAGGACGGGAATCGCGTACGCGCGCCATCCGTACGTGGCGGTGAAGCGGCCGAGGCGACTGCGCTTGCGCGCACTGCGCTCCGGCCGCGCGGGGCGCTGCCGGGACGGGTCCACAGCGGTGGGATCCCACTGCGCCCGCAACGGCTGATGCGACCGTCGGGCGCGGTCGTCACGCGCCTCGGACTCTCGCTGCGGCTGCCGTCGGTCGTTCACGGATCCAGGTTCTCACACGCGTCTGCGGCCCTGGCTCGGCGCGCCGGGGTATCGTCGTCACGATCTGCAGTACGACATGCCGCGTTAATTCCGATGCCTGAGTGATCCTCGTCCACCGGTACAGCGGCGGATGGGACAGAAGAACCACATGACTGACGTCACCGACCGCAGCTCCTCCGTGGGCAACTCGACAGGTGGCACTTCGGGGGGCAGTAGATCCACGAGCGGCACGCCGCCGACGAACGGTGGTCGACGCAGTGCTCGGCTCCCCCGTGATGCCCGTCGCGCCCAGCTGCTCGCCGCGGCGAGCGAGATCTTCGTCGCCCGCGGGTACCACTCCGCCGGTATGGACGAGATCGCCGAGTGCGCCGGGGTGAGCAAACCCGTTCTGTACCAGCACTTCCCCGGAAAACTGGATCTGTACGTCGCGGTTCTCCAGAACTACGTCGACAGCCTCATCTCCGGCCTGCGCCAGGCCCTGCGATCGACGACGGACAACCACAAGCGTGTGCGAGCGGCCGTCCTGGCGTTCTACGACTTCGTCGACAACGACAGCCAAGGATTCCGGCTCGTCTTCGAGTCCGACCTGATGGGTGACCCGCAGGTGCAGAGCCGCGTCGACCAGGCGACGGAAGCCTGCGTCGACGCCGTCTTCGACCTGGTCAGCCACGACTCGGGCCTGGACCCGCACCGGGCTCGCATCCTTGCCGTCGGCCTGGTGGGCACCAGCCAGTTCACCGCGCGCTACTGGCTCGAAGCCGACCGCCCCATCACCAAGGAGGAAGCGGTGGACACCACCGTGACCCTCGCCTGGGGCGGCTTGTCGCACGTCCCCCTGCAGTCCCAGTAACCCGTAGCCGGATACGCCGACGGCCCCGCACTCGCGAGTGCGGGGCCGTCCGTGCGTGAACGAGTGGCGTCAGGCGCGACCGGACGACGCGAATCCGACGCGTCGACTGTCGGACGGGCCGATCTCGACGTACGCCAGCTTCCCGGCGGGAACCAGGAACTTGCGTCCCTTCTCGTCCACCAGGGACAGAACACCCTCACCGCCGAACGCTGCGGACACGAGCGACTCGACTTCCTCGGGAGTCTGCGCGCTGTTGACCACCAGTTCCCGTGGGCTGTCCGAAATTCCGATCTTGACCTCCACGGTCGACCTCCGAAAACGTTGTCACGAACCTGCTGTCCGTTCCAGGCTAGTGCAGCACCGGCGGCCGGGGAGGCCGCGGCACACACGCCCACAGCGAACAGCGATGTGTCAGACGAGTCCGAGCGTCGCCATCCGCTCGGAGTGACGGATCTGCATGCGATCGAAGAGCGCGACGATGCCGTTGAAGTCGCCGGACGCCGTCATGACCAGCTCGGTCAGTTCCTCGCGCTGCGCCAGCACGAACTGCGCCTGCGTGATGGCCTCCCCCAGAAGCCTTCTGCCCCACAACATCAACCGATCCTTGTCGGCCGAGCTGGCTGCCACCCGCGCCAACACCTCGGTGACGACGAATTCGGAGTGGCCCGTCTCGGCGAGCACGTCACGAACCGTCGAGGCGACGTCGGACGGCAGGCTGTGCGCGATCTCGCGATAGAAGTCCGCTGCCAGACCGTCGGCGACGTAGGTCTTGACCAGGACCTCCATCCACGTCGAGGGCAGAGTCGACGCGTGATAGGCGTCGAGCGCGGCGGAGAACGGTTCGGTGACGGAGAGGACGTCGCGTCCCCGCTCGCGCAGCGCGGCCTCGAGCACCTCGAAGTGGTTCATCTCCGCGGCCGCCATGCTCGCCATCGCGATGCGGTCACCCAGTGTCGGCGCCATCCGGGCGTCGTCGACGAGACGGTAGAAGGCGGAGATCTCACCGTAGGCGAGGACGCCGAGAAGACTCACGATTCCGGGGTGGTCGGGGGGCACCGTGGTCGACGGATCGCCGGACAGCGCCGGGGCCGCCTCGGGGGTGGGGGACGGACGATCCGAGTTCACTGACATGACTGCCGAGACTACCGTCGTCGACGCATCCACGGGCGTCCGCGACGGGCCTGCGCAGAGACGATCCGAGCGCTCGGTGCCCGACCAGGTAGAATGGCCCGAGAGCTCGCTTGTCGAGGCCGATTCCGGCCCGACTCGTGGCGACGGTCGTTCGTCGCCACAGCCGCCTTCGATTCGCGGCAGCGTGCTCATGACATTGTGCGCGCACCTGATTCGTGTCTGCCGCCGATCGTGTCGCCGCATCGCCGGCCGACGCAGGCGGCAGCCTGACGGCGAATTCGAGGGCATCGGCCGTCGATCGGCCTGGCCCTCGTCGTGCGTGCGAGGCAACGGATACGAGAAAGGCCGAAACACTGAGCAAGATCACTGTCGACCATGAAGACGACGCCGTGGCAGAGACCACCGTGTCGGCGATCCTGGACACGACCCACACTCCCCCGACCTTCGCCGAGCTGGGCGTCCACCCCGAGATCGTGCGGGGTCTGAACGACATCGGCATCGAGCGCACCTTCGCCATCCAGGAGCTGACTCTTCCCCTGGCCCTGGCCGGCGACGACCTCATCGGTCAGGCGCGCACCGGTATGGGCAAGACCTTCGGCTTCGGCGTGCCGCTGCTGCACCGCCTGGCGACGGGTCCGGCCGACGGTTCGGGCACCACGACCCTCGACGGCACGCCGCGCGCGCTGGTCATCGTCCCCACCCGCGAACTCTGCGTGCAGGTCACCTCCGACCTCGAGAACGCCTCCAAGCATCTGCACTCGGCCAACGGTCGCGTGAAGGTCATGTCGATCTACGGCGGACGTCCGTACGAAGCACAGATCGCCACGCTGCAGTCCGGCGTCGACGTCGTCGTCGGCACGCCCGGCCGCCTGCTCGACCTGGCCAAGCAGGGCCACCTCGTCCTCGGCAAGGTCGGCGTCCTCGTCCTCGACGAAGCCGACGAGATGCTCGACCTGGGCTTCCTGCCGGACATCGAGCGTCTGATGAGCATGGTGCCGGACAAGCGTCAGACGATGCTGTTCTCCGCGACGATGCCGGGCCCGATCATCACCCTGGCTCGCACCTTCCTGACGCAGCCCACCCACATCCGGGCCGAGGAAGCAGAGTCCTCCGCGATCCACGAGCGCACCGCTCAGCACGTCTACCGTGCGCATGCGCTGGACAAGGCCGAGATGGTCGCCCGTGTCCTGCAGGCCGACGGCCGCGGCGCGACGATGATCTTCACCCGGACCAAGCGCACCGCCCAGAAGGTCGCCGACGATCTCGCCGAGCGTGGTTTCGCGGTGGGAGCCGTTCACGGTGACCTGGGACAGGTGGCGCGTGAGAAGTCGCTGAACTCGTTCCGCAACGGCAAGATCGACGTCCTCGTCGCCACCGACGTCGCGGCGCGCGGCATCGACATCGACGACGTCACACACGTCATCAACTACCAGTGCCCGGAGGACGAGAAGACCTACGTCCACCGCATCGGTCGTACGGGCCGCGCCGGTCGCACGGGTATCGCCGTCACGCTGGTCGACTGGGACGACATTCCTCGCTGGCAGCTGATCGACAAGGCCCTCGGCCTCGACATGCCCGATCCGGTCGAGACGTACTCGAGCTCGGATCACCTGTACTCGGAGCTGAGTATCCCCCGCGGCACCACGGGCAGCATCGCGAAGCCGAAGAAGGCCCCCGCCGCGTCGTCCGACAACGGCGCGTCGCCGACCGTCGAGTCCGGTGGCACCTCGGACGGTTCCGGGTCGACCTCGTCGTCTCGCCGTGACCGTTCGCGTCGTCGCACCCGCGGCGGCACCGCGGACGCCTCCACCTCGGCGTCGGCAACGTCGGACAGCACGTCGGCAGCGCCGAAGACCGGTCCCGACGCCTCGGACGGATCCGCCCCGTCGGACCGGCCTCGTCGTCGCCGCCGTCGCCGCTCGTCTGCCGGCTCCGCTGCGCACGCGTCGGATGCAGGCTCGTCGGCACAGGCGTCGTCGTCCGCGTCGGCCACCGACTGATTCTCCACCCCACGTGCTCGCTCCTGAACGGCGTTCCCGCGCCGACGTGATCGCCGCTGCGGTCATCCTGGTCGTCGTGGTGCTCGTCGCCACGGTGATCTGGGCTCGCAGCGATGCACGGGGAACCACGTCCGATGTGGCCGACAGCCCGCTCGCCCCACCGGCGTCGGCGCTGTCGGTCCCGGACTCGCTGTCCGAACTCTGGCGGTCGTCCGACGCAGGCCCGGGTGCGCCCGTCACCGCGGGTGGCGCCGTCGTCGTCACCGACGACCACTCCGTGCGCGGACTGGACCCTGCGACGGGCACGCAGTCGTGGGCCTACACGCGTGACGTCGAGCTGTGCTCGGTCGTCAGCGCCTGGGACGCCGCGGTGTCGGTGTTCCGGGACGACCGCGGGTGCGGCCAGGTGACCGAACTCGACGGGTCGACCGGGGCCCGCGAGGACCAGCGCACCAACGACGCCGACGATCCCGTGCGGTTGTCCTTCGACGGCACCTACGTGACCGAGCTGGGCTCCACTCGGCTCGAGGTGTGGCGTTCGGATCTGGTGCGCACCCTCGAGTACGGCCGGGTCGACGCTCCCGTCAATCCTCGCGACCAGCCGCGCGTCGGGTGCACGCTGGTCTCCAGCGCGTCCGCGAGCACCCGGATGGCCGTCCTCGAACGGTGCCCCGGTGAGAAGGGGCTGCGTCTGACGTCGATGAATCCTGCGCCGAAGGACAGCACCGTCCCCGACGTGTACGGGTCCACGATTCTCGCCGACGTTCCCGACGACGCCTCGACCGCCCGCGTCCTCGCGGTGGTGGGTGACCGGCTGGCCGTGTACCTGCCGGCGTCCGGTGCGGAGGTCGCACGCGTCGCCCTGTTCGACGGATCGGCCAACTTCACGTCCGCGCAGGCGGTCTCCGTCCCGGTCACCACACCGTCGGACGCCACCGTCTCGTCCGACGTCGTCCGCACCGGCTCGGTGATCTCGTGGTGGACCGGCGATTCGACCGTCGGTTTCACCCAGACGGATCTCACGCAACGATGGAGCATCGCGGGAACCCTCGGTGCGGGCGCCGTCATGGCCGGGCAGCTTCTCGTCCCGGTGCCGGGTGGGCTCGCCGTGGTCGATCCCGCCACCGGTGTCGCGTCACGCACTCTCGCGGTGGACCGAGCCGACTACACCGGTCCGGTGGCGATCTCCGTCGTCGGCACGCGGGTGTTCGAGCATCGCGGCTCCGAGACGGTCGCGCTCGGCTGACCTGTCACTCGTCGGCGACGTACGTCCGCAGCGCCGCACCGTCGGACCAGTGGGCAGCAAGATTGTCCGCGAGCTCCCGGTACGCCTGTGCGCCTTTGTTCTTGCGTCCTGCGATGACGGACGTGCCGGATGCGGACGCCTCGGCGAAGCGCACGGTCCGTGGGATGGGCGGGGCCAGGACCGGGATGTCGTACCGCCCGGAGACATCGGCGAGGACGTCCCTGCTGTGTGTCGTCCGAGCGTCGTAGAGCGTCGCGAGCGCTCCCAGCAGGGTCAGATCGGGGTTGGTGATCTGCTGCACCTCGCTGACCGTACGCAGCAACTGGCCCACACCGCGGTGTGCCAACGTCTCGCATTGCAACGGGATCAGTACGCTCGACGCGGCAGTCAACCCGTTGAGAGTCAACACTCCCAGCGACGGCGGGCAGTCGAGCACGACGACGTCGTAGTTCTCGAGCACCGGAGCCAGTGCCCGCTTCAGCGTGTACTCCCGACCGGGCCGCATCAGCAGCAGAGCCTCGGCGCCGGCCAGGTCGATCGTCGCCGGCAGTAGGTCGACGCCCTCGTCGGTGCTCAGAATCGCCTCGGTCACCGAGCTACCGGCGGTCAGCACCTCGTGGACCGAGGATTCGAGCTTGTCCGGGTTGTGGCCCAACGAGAACGTGAGGCTGCCCTGCGGGTCGAGATCGACCACGAGTACTCGTCGGCCCAGAGCGACGAGTGCCGCTCCCAGCGATGCCACGGTGGTCGTCTTGGCGACGCCACCCTTCTGATTGGCCACTGCCAGGATCGTCGTCACCCCACGATCTTGGCATCACCGGGTGGTTCGAGCGACGTTCGGCCCGGCGTGGCGTGATGCCGCACCGGGCCGAACCTCGTGCACGAGGGTGCCGAATCAGTGCAGCATCGCTCCGCGAGCGGCCTTGTCTCCGCTGGCTACGGCCTGGAACTTCTTGCGCGGCAACATCAGAGCCGGGATGAACGTGAACGCCACGATGATGGTGGCCACCAGGAACGTCCCACCGAACGCGTCGGCTGCCTGCGCCAGTCCGGTGTCGACCGCGCCCGGCGGAAGCTGGGCCGCGATGGCCGGATCGCTCTGCGCGGCAATGGCCGGACCGGCCGCTGCGCGATCGAGGAGCTGATTGGTCAGGACGACGGAGATGACAGCGGTACCGATCGACCCGGCCGACTGCTGGATGATGTTCATCAGCGACGACCCACGAGCGACGGACGCGTCGTCGAGCGTCTGCAGCGCAGCGGTCATGATCGGCATCATCGTCGCGCCGAGACCGAGGCCCATGACGAACAGTGCGCCGAGCAGCACCACGTAGGACGTCGAGGCGCCCACCTGCGTGAAGACGGCCATGCCCGCGGTCACGAACACCATGCCGGCGACGACGATCTTGCCGGGTCCGATCTTGTCGGCGAGCTGACCGGCGATCGGCATGGAGACCATGGCGCCCAAGCCCTGCGGGGCGAGGAGAAGCCCGGCCATCAGCGTGGTCTCGCCGCGAACCTGCAGGAAGTAGCTGGGGAAGATCAGTCCGGCGCCGAAGAATGCGATCGCGAACAGGCTCATGGCGATGACGGCGACGCTCAGATGCCGGTTGGCGAAGAGCCTCAGATCGATCAGCGGGTGCTCGGTGCGCAGGGCGTGCCGCACGAAGAGAGCCACCAGGAGCAGGCCCACGGCCGCCGAGACCAACACGCGCGCCGACATCACGGTTCCGGACTCGGGAATTGACGACACCCCGAACAAGAACAGCGCGAGACCCGGCGAGAGCAGCAGCATTCCGGTGAAGTCGAAGGACTGGGACGGCTCGGGAGCATCCTTGGGCAGGATCTTCCACGCTGCCACCAGGGCGATCGCGCCGATCGGGACGTTGATCAGGAAGATCCAGTGCCAGCTCGCGGCGTCGATGAGCCATCCGCCGAGGATCGGTCCGGCGATGGGACCCAGAAGCATGGGAACGCCGAGCACGGCCATGACGCGGCCGATCCGCTCGGGCCCTGCCGCGCGGGTCAGGATCGTCATACCCAGGGGCATCAGCATGCCGCCACCGAAGCCCTGGAGCACGCGGAACACGATCAGCGAGGTGATGTCCCACGCGATGCTGCACAGCATCGACCCGGCGACGAACAGCACCAGCGCGAGGATGTAGAGCCGCTTGGTGCCGAAGCGATCGGCCGCCCACCCGGTCAGAGGAATGACCGTGGCCAGCGCCAGCGTGTAGCCGGTCATCGTCCACGCAACGTTGGCGTAGGACGTCTGGAACTCGAAGGCGAACGTGGGCAGAGCGACGCTCACGACGGTGACGTCGAGGATGGACATGATCGCGCCGATGACGATGACGGCGGCGATCTTCAGGACGGCGGCGTCCAGACCGTTCTCCGCTACCGCGGGACCGTCCGGCGTCGGTGACGGTTCTGTGCTCTGGCTACTCATGCGATGTCTCCCGGTAGTGCTTCGTCGAACGCGGTCGCGGCGCCGGTTCGGCCGGTCCGCTCGGTCCGGTGCACGCAGGACTCGCCGCGCGCGTGACGAAACGGACCAGAGAAGTAAACACCCCGGGCGAACCCGACCACCAGTCGTTTCCGGGAGACCTCGGTCACCGGCCGGCGCACCGGGCAGAGCATGATTCGTCCATGGCTGCCACAGCGGGACCGGACTCACCGTCACCCAGGACCACACCCACCGAAGGTTCCGTGCCGGAGGCCTCCGGCACGCGGCAGCGGACGCAGGCGCGACTCGTTCTCCTGCGCCACGGACAGACGGAATGGGCAGCGAGCGGGCGTCACACGGGGTCGACGGACATCCCGCTCACGGCTCTGGGCGAGGATCAGGCTCGATCGGCCGGATCACGCATCGCCGCGCTCGGCCTGCACCGACCGTTGGTGGTCAGCAGCCCTCGCTCGCGCGCGCAGCGGACGGCGGAACTCGCCGGGCTCTCGGTCGACCGTGAATGGGACGCGCTGGTGGAATGGGACTACGGCGACTACGAGGGGCTGACCACACCCCAGATCAGGGAGACCACGCCGCACTGGACGGTGTGGACCCATCCGTGTCCCGGCGGCGAGACGATCGACGCGGTGTCGGCGCGAGCCGATCTGGTGCTGTCCGTCGTGGTTCCCACGCTCGCCGACCGGGACGTCGTCCTCGTCGGACACGGCCATTTCTCCCGCGCGGTGATCGCCCGGTGGATAGAGCAACCGGTGACCGAGGGGAAGCGTTTCGCCATGGCGCCGGCGGGGTTCAGCGTCCTCGGCTACGAACACGAGTTCCGGCAGGTGCACACGCACAACGTCGACGCCGGCAGCTGACACGGCGCACTCGTTCTCGCTCAGTCGTCGGTGTCGACGTACTCGTCGGCCAACCACCGTGTCGCCGGTCCGCTGAACAGGCACCCGAGAACGGTCAGCACGACGATTCCGAGGAGCGTCCCGAGGACGGGCCTGTCCGAATCCGTCAACAGCGACCAGACGACCGGCAGCAGCAGGAGCTGCGAGACGATGGCGATCGCGCGGCCCCACCGGTGACCGAGCACCAGCGCGACTCCCCCGGTGGTCACCGCGGCTCCGAGCGCGGCGAACCAGATGGCACTACCGAAGCCGTTGACGACGCTTTCGTCGGCGCCCGCGACACCACGAACGAGCAGCACGACGGCCACGACCACGGCGATGGCGCCCTGGACGGACACCAACAGACCGGCGACGCGGATCGGTGCCGGTACTCCGGATTCGGGTAGCGAAAGACGCACCAGGCCACCCTAGAGCACACCCGTTCGACGTCGACAGCGTCGAGCCGTCCGTTCCCGCGTCTAGTCTGGACGATCGTGCGAGCCATCCTGATCGTCAACCCCAACGCCACCTCCACCACCGCAGCAGGCCGCGACCTGGTCGCGCACGCCCTGTCGAGCAGGGTCTCGCTCAGCGTGCTGCACACGACCCATCGCGGTCACGCCAGCGAGGTCGCCACCGAGGCACGTCGTTCCGGGATCGATCTGGTGATCGTCCACGGCGGCGACGGGACGGTCAACGAAGTCGTCAACGGCCTGCTCGGCACCCCGGCGCCCACCTCCATGCAGTCGGTGACCGTGGGTCCGGTGCCGCTGCTCGCCGTGGTTCCCGGCGGGTCGGCGAACGTCTTCGCCCGGTCGCTGGGCATCTCCAAGGACCCGGTCGAGGCCACGAATCAACTGATCGACCTGATCGAGTCGGGCACCCATCGCCGGATCGGACTGGGCCACTGCGACAAGCGCTGGTTCACCTTCAACGCGGGGCTCGGGCTCGACGCCGATGTGTGCGAGGCGATCGACGACGGGCGCACGAGCGGCGACGTCGTGACGCCGGCGCGCTACGTGCGGACCGCACTTCGGACATTCTTCCGTCGCAAGAGACGCGACCCGGTCTTGACCGTGGAAACGGATACAGGAGTCGTCTCGGACGGTGTGCATTACGCCTTCGTCTCCAACTCGGACCCGTGGACATTCCTCGAGGATCGGCCCGTTCATACCAATCCGGACACCACCTTCGACGGCGGTCTCGGTGTATTCGCGATGCGGTCGACAAAAGTGGTCACATCGCTGCGAGTGGTCGCGAAGATGCTGTCGGCGTCCTCCGACCCGCGATCACCGGCCCTCCTCCGGGAGGACGACGTGGCGTGGGTCCGCGTACGGTGCTCCGAACCCACCGGTCTGCAAGTGGACGGGGACTACCTGGGGGAACGCACCGACGTCCTCTTCGCCTCGGCACCGGATGCGCTCGACGTGGTGGCTCCCGCAGGACCCGTGTGACACCCGTCCGCGAAAGTGTGTTTCACGTCTCTGGCGGCGGGTACCAGAAAGTGGTACAGGATCCAAATCGGTTCCAGTGAGCTTGACCACCCCGCCCGTGTTATCTCTTGACTTTCCGTTGGTTCGTGAAAGCATTCACAAGTAACAGTGCGGAAACAATGATTGCCGCGCACACGAACTGCACCACAACAAGCTCACGGACCGGGTCCACATCCGGCGTGAACGATTCGACAGCGCCCACGTGCGCTCAGTAAGGAGTAAGAGGATGGATTGGCGCCATAAGGCTATCTGTCGCGACGAGGATCCGGAACTGTTCTTCCCGGTGGGAAACAGCGGCCCGGCCCTTGCACAGATCGCCGATGCCAAGGTGGTGTGCAACCGGTGCCCCGTCACCGCGGATTGCCTCACCTGGGCTCTCGAATCAGGCCAGGACGCAGGAGTCTGGGGCGGGATGAGCGAGGACGAGCGTCGTGCTCTGAAGCGTCGTAACGCACGGACGCGCGCACGCTCCGCTGTCTGATTCATAGTTCGACAGACGCACGCAGGCCCGGCACCCACGAGGTGCCGGGCCTTTTGTGTGTCCGGGGACCGTCAGGAACGGCGTTCGCGGCGACCGAGGGGCACCTGCAACATCGCATCGGTACCACCACCGGGTGCCGGCACCACGGTGATCGTGCCCTTCAGTTCGACCGCCACCAAGGTCGAGACGATCTGCAGGCCGAGTCGACCGGACGACGACGGGTCGAAACCGTCCGGCACACCCTTCCCGTCGTCGCGCACCACGACGTCCAGAGTGCGAGACGACCGGGTCGACCGGATGGTCACGCACCCTGTCGATCCGGGATCGAATCCGTGTTCCAGCGAGTTCTGCACGAGCTCGGTCAACACCATGACCAGCGGAGTCGCACGCTCGGCAGGAAAAACGCCCAGGCTTCCCTCTCTCCGCACGGTCACATCGGCGGACAGAGACCCGACATCGACCATGACCGGCACCAGACGATCCACCACCTCGTCGAGATCGACGACCTCGTCCACCGCGTTCGACAGCACGTCGTGCACCAGCGCGATCGAGGTGACGCGGCGTACCGATTCTGTCAACGCGACCTTGGCCTCGTCGTTCTCCGTTCGGCGAGCCTGCAACCGCAGCAGAGCGGCGACAGTCTGCAGATTGTTCTTCACCCGGTGGTGGATCTCGCGAATGGTCGCATCCTTGCTCAGCAGCGCGCGGTCCCGTCGCTTCACTTCCGTCACGTCACGCACCAACACCAGGGCACCGACGGACCTCCCGGCAGGTTGTAACGCCAACGTCCGCATCAGCACGGTCGCACCGCGAGCGTCGACCTCCATGCGTCGTCCACCGGACGCCGTGACCGCGTCCGCGATGGTGGACGCGATCTCCTCGGCGTCGAAAGGATCCGTCACCAGAGCACGGGTGGATGCGGCGAGATCGTGCCCCGGGAGGTCGGCTGTCAATCCCATCCGGTGGTAGGCGGACACGGCGTTGGGGCTCGCGTAGGTGACGATGCCGGCCGTGTCGAGTCGGATGAAACCGTCGCCGACACGCGGACTCGAGTTGACGTCGGTCTTCTCCGACGGGGTGGGGAACGACCCCTCGGCGATCATGTCGCACAGATGGTGAGCGCAGTCGCGGTACGCCGCCTCCAGCAGGCTGGGAGGCCTCCGCGACACCGGGGCCGAATCGCGGGTCAGGACGGCGACGACACGGCCGGCCACCCGCACCGGGACCGCGTCGTGAGGCGGGCTGTGCTGATCCTGCCGACGGCCGCCCCCACGCACGATGGAGTCGGTCCGCAGGCATTCGTCGACCTCGGGATGTTCCGTCTCACCGACGACCGCGCCGACCTTGTCCACCGGGATGTACGTCGGGGCGGTCGTGGGTCGGCACTGTGCGACACACAGAATCACCGGTGCGCGACCGTCGGATCGATCCGACGGCACCCACAGCAACAGGTCGGCGAACGAGGTGTCCGCGAGAAGTTGCCATTCCCCCACTACTCGCTGCAGATGATCGACGGCCTCGCCGGGGAGCTCGGTGTGATCGGCGAGCATCTCCGACAGGGTGGACACGGCGGTAGCTCGCTACGACTCAGGAGATGACGGCGATCAGATCGCCCTGCTGGATCACGTCGCCCACGGAGACGTCGATCGACGTGATCACCCCGGCCGATTCGGCCAGGACGGGGATCTCCATCTTCATCGACTCGAGGACCACGACGGCATCCCCCTCGTTCACGTGGTCGCCCTCGGCCACCACGACCTGGAACACCGTCGACACCATCTCTGCCCGCACGTCCTCGGCCATCACGATCCCCCTCTGCGCTCGCACGCGTCGGCCGCAACCGACGCCGACCCGCGCTCGTGCACGGCCGCTGGACATACAGCCAACCACACGTGAGAAACTGGGTGGAACAGGAAGGAGATCAACCATGGGCAAGCGAGGACGTAAGAAGCGCAGTCGTAAGGGAAACAAGGCCAACCACGGCAAGCGTCCCAACGCCTGACGGCGAGTGACCGAACACGACGAGGGCCGAATCGCAGTGCGATTCGGCCCTCGTCGTGTCTGTGGTCGGACGGTGCGTCAGTCCTCCGTGGAGATGGTGACGGATCGTCGGATCTCGAGCGTCAGACGCTCTCGAAGACCGTCCGGTGCGCGCTCTCCGCCGCACTTCCGGTTGATCATCGACTTGATCTTCTCCTCGATGCCGTACTGGGCGAGGCATGATCCGCAGCTGTCCAGGTGGTGCTGAACACGCAGACGGCTGGCCTCGTCGCACTCGTTGTCCAGCAGAGTCCACACGTCGGCGATGACCGCCGAGCAGTCCAGATCCTCGAACTGATCCCCACTCATCGCACGACCTCCTCGGTGGCGACGGCCGACCGGTTGAAGCCGCGATCACGCGCGACCTCCGCCAGCTCACCGCGCAGTTGCTTGCGTCCGCGGTGCAACCGCGACATGACAGTGCCGATGGGAGTGCCCATGATCTCGGCGATCTCCTTGTACGGGAACCCCTCGACATCCGCGTAGTACACGGCCATCCGGAATTCCTCCGGGAGTGCTTGCAGAGCAGCCTTGATGTCGTCGTCCGGCAGAGCGTCCAGCGCCTCGACCTCGGCCGAGCGCAGACCGGTCGACGTGTGCTCCGCCGTAGCGGCGAGCTGCCAGTCGGTGATCTCGTCGGTGGGGTACTGCGCCGGCTGCCGCTGCTTCTTGCGGTACGAGTTGATGTAGGTGTTGGTGAGGATGCGGTAGAGCCACGCCTTGAGGTTGGTGCCCTCGCGGAAGCTCTTGAACGCCGTGTACGCCTTGACGTAGGTCTCCTGTACCAGGTCCTCGGCGTCGGACGGGTTGCGTGTCATACGCAGCGCGGCGCCGTAGAGCTGGTCCAGCATCGGGAGCGCGTCGCGCTCGAACCGTGCCGTCAGGTCCGCGGCGTTCTCGCGCGAACGGATCCCGTCCTCGGTCTCGAGGATGGCCGGATCCACCGCACCTGTCGTGGTGCCGGTCGTGGGGTGTTCGGAGTGTGGCTGATCGGTCACGCTGGCCCCTCTCGTGTCCCGTCCACGGACGGTGGCGACAGCGGCAGGTGAACCGTCGTCGGACGTCCACTTTACCGGTGGGATGATCACCACATTCGTCAGCACCGTCGAGTGACTCTCGACCCCCGGGCGCACGGGTGCAACGACGTTCACACGTCCTCCTCGCTCGACCGACGGCGTTCTCGTCCTGCCGTCCTCGTCTCCCCTGCAACCACGGCCTGCTCCGTCCTGTTCCCGGCGCCGCGCCGTCCCCCTGCACTCCCCTCGCGCACTCCCCCCGCGAGTACGTCCAGAATGCTGTGGACACGCCGCGTGCGGACGACACTTCGGACGTACTCGCGGGGGATGGCCGGGCGGCAGGGCAGGAAAGGAATCGGCGACGTGGCAGGTACGGCGACACCGGCAACGACAGCACTCACGACACTCGGGATCGAATTCGTCGTGCACACCTACACCCACGACCGCGGGTCCACCGCGTACGGCGACGAGGCCGTGGACGCTCTGTCGGCCCGGTTCGACCTCACCGCCGACCAGGTCTTCAAGACGTTGGTTGTCGCTGCCGGACCGTCGTTGGCCGTCGCAGTGGTGCCGGTGCCGAGCATGCTCGCGCCCAAGGCCGTCGCCGCCGCGCTGGGGTGGAGCAAGGTGGCCATGGCCGACCCTGTCGCCGTGCGTCGATCGACCGGGTACGTCCTCGGCGGTGTGTCACCACTGGGCCAGAAATCGGCGCTTCCGACCGTCGTGGACGCCTCCGCACTGGCCCATCCCCGAGTGTTCTGCAGTGGTGGCCGCCGCGGCCTGGAGATCGAACTCTCTCCCGAGGATCTGATCAGGGCGACCGGGGCCACTGTCGCGGACATCCGCCGACACGGGTGATGAGAGACTGAGCACGTGACGCCCTGGACTGCCCCGACCTCGCCCCACCCCGTTCGAGCGACCGTGGCGCTGCCGGGCTCGAAGTCGATCACCAACCGCGCGTTCGTCCTCGCAGCGCTGGCGAGCGGTCCGTCCACCGTCACCGGTGCACTGCGCAGCCGGGACACAGACCTCATGATCGAGGCACTCCGCACTCTCGGCACCACCGTCGAACCCACCGGCGACGACGGCACGACGGTGCTGGTCTCCCCCGGTCCACGCCGCGGCGGCGACGTCGATTGCGGCCTGGCCGGCACCGTCATGCGGTTCGTCCCCCCGCTCGCGGCGCTGTCCGTCGGCCGATCACGCTTCGACGGTGATGCGCACGCGCGCACCCGCCCGCAACAGACCATTCTCGATGCCCTGCGCGCTGTCGGAGTCGCTGTGGACGGCGATCGGCTCCCGTTCGTCGTGGACGGGACCGGGTCGGTCCGCGGAGGAACCGTCCAGCTCGACGCGTCGGGCTCCTCCCAGTTCGTCTCGGGTCTCCTGCTCTCGGCTGCACAGTTCGACGAGGGGCTCACCATCGAGCACATCGGCGCGCCGGTGCCGTCCATGCCGCACATCGACATGACCGTCGAGATGCTGCGCGAGAGCGGCATCCGTGTCGACACTCCGGCAGACAGCGGTGTCGCGAACACCTGGCGTGTGTATCCGGGAGTCGTCGCACCGGTCGACCGCGCGATCGAGCCCGATCTGTCGAACGCGACGCCGTTCCTGGCCGCCGCCGCGGTGACCGGTGGAGAGGTCCGCATCCCGCGGTGGCCGGCGCGCACCACGCAACCCGGGGACGCGTTCCGCCACATCCTGTCCGAGATGGGAGCCGAGGTGACCTTGACGGACACCGCTCTGACCGCGCGGGGACCGGCGTCCCTGCGAGGCATCGACGTCGACCTTCACGACATCGGCGAGCTCACCCCGACCGTCGCCGCGATGGCTGCGCTCGCCGACTCGCCGTCGCGTCTGCGCGGCATCGCGCACCTGCGTGGTCACGAGACGGACCGTCTGGCCGCACTCACCGCGGAACTGGGGTCACTCGGATGCGGCATCTCCGAAACCGACGACGGGCTCCGGATCGACCCGGCGCCGATGCGAGGCGGCCCGTGGCGTGCGTACGCCGATCACCGCATGGCGACGGCTGGAGCGGTAGTGGGTCTCGCCGTGGAGGGGATCACGGTGGACGACATCGATTCCACCGCCAAGACACTCCCCGACTTCGCCGGTCTGTGGGACGCCATGCTGACGGGTGATGCCCGCTGATCCGCCGGGTGTACGACGAGTCCGACGTCCGCGTCCGGCCCGGTAAGGGCACTCGTCCACGCACCAAGACCCGCCCCACGCACGCCGACGCGTCCGACGCCATGGTGGTCTCCGTGGACCGCGGTCGGTGGGGCTGCGTCATCGACAACGATCCCGACCGGCTCGTCGTCGCGATGCGAGCCCGCGAGCTGGGCAGGACGCCGATCGTGGTCGGGGACGCCGTCGGTGTCGTCGGCGACGTATCCGGCCGCGTCGACGCTCTGGCGCGCATCGTCCGGGTCGACGAACGCCGGACGGTGTTGCGGCGCACCGCCGACGACACGGACCCGTACGAGAGAGTGGTCGTCGCCAACGCCGATCAGCTTCTCATCGTCGTCGCGCTCGCGGACCCCCCGCCGCGCTCGGGTTTCGTCGAACGGGCGATGGTGGCGGCGTTCGTCGGCGGACTACGCCCCGTCCTGTGCCTGACGAAGGACGATCTCGCGCCGTCTGAGGAGTTCTCCGCGGTCTTCGCGGATCTGGATGTGCCGGTGGTGCTGGTCGGTCGTGATCGTCCCCTGGACGACCTGCTCGCCATGATCGGCGGGAACATGTCCGCGCTGATCGGCCATTCCGGCGTCGGCAAGTCGACGCTGGTCAACCGACTGGTACCGGAGGCGCATCGTGCGGTGGGCATCGTCTCGGGAGTCGGAAAAGGTCGACACACGTCGACTCAGTCCGTCTCGCTGCACCTTCCGGGCGGCGGCTGGGTGATCGACACGCCCGGCATCCGGTCCTTCGGGCTCGCCCACATCTCCCCGGAGGACGTGGTCGCGGCATTCTCGGACCTGGCCGAATCCATCGAGGACTGCCCACGCGGCTGCACCCACCTCGGCCCGCCCGCAGACCCGGAGTGCGCACTCGATGCCCTGACAGGACAGCAGGCGAACCGCGTCGCCGCGGTCCGCCTGCTGTTGGTTGCCGTGATGTCGAACGACTCCTACTGACGGAGCCCCTCTCGAACTATCAGCGGGCGAACATCTTTCGGAGGCCCTTGCCGCCCTTGCCCTGCTTGATCGCACTCAGCAGACCGGAACGACGCCCGGTCACCGGGTCGACCGTCGAGGTGACGTTGCCACCGAACTTACGTTCCGACGCCGTCTCCGGCGCGTCGTCGGCCGTGGCCTTGAGGTACTTGTCCGGAAGCGACAGCTTCGCGATGGTGCGCCAGGACTTGCCGTACTGCGCCAGGAAAGGCCCTGTCGTGTAGGGCAAGTCGTACTTCTCGCAGAGTTCCCGCACCCGCACGCTGATGGCAGCGAGACGGTTGCTGGGCAGATCGGGGAACACGTGGTGCTCGATCTGGTAGCAGAGGTTGCCCGACATGAAGGCCATGGTCGGTCCGGCGTGGAAGTTGGCGCTGCCCAACATCTGACGGAGGTACCACTGTCCCTGCGTCTCGTCCTGCAGATCGTGGCGGGTGAACTTCTCCGCACCGTCCGGGAAGTGTCCGCAGAAGATGACGGCATTGGTCCAGATGTTGCGGATGACGTTCGCCATGATGTTGGCGGTCAACGTCTTCCGGTAGGACGCGGCCGGTGACAGCGAGGTGATCGCCGGTGTGATCGCGTAGTCCTTGAGCATCTGCCGGCCGACCTTCTCGCCGACCTCACGCAGCTTGCGCTGCGTCTCTTCCTTGGGCACACGGCCTTTCACGGCCTTGCCCAGTTCGAGGTGCTGCACGGCGACGCCGTACTCGAACAGGAGCATCAGCAGCGTGTTGTAGACGAGGTTGCCGGCGTTGAACGGGACCCACTTGCGGTCACGCGTCACGCGGATGAGGCCGTAGCCCACGTCGTCATCCATGCCCAGCACGTTGGTGTACTTGTGATGGATGTAGTTGTGGGTCTGCTTCCAGTGCTCGGACGGACCGGTGTTGTCCCACTCCCACGAGGTCGAGTGGATCTCCGGATCGTTCATCCAGTCCCACTGACCGTGCATGACGTTGTGGCCGAGCTCCATGTTCTCGACGATCTTGGAGACTCCGAGCATCGCGCTGCCGGCCCACCAGGCCACGCGGTTGTTGCTCGCGAGCATGGTCGTGCGGCCGACGGCTTCGAGGGTGCGCTGGAAGCGGATGGTGTTGCGGATGTACCGCGCATCCTTCTCGCCGCGCGACTCCTCGATCTCGCGCCGCAGCGCGTCGAGTTCATGACCCAGCGCCTCGACGTCGGCCTCTGTGAGGTGGGCATATTCCTTGACATCGGAAATGGCCATGCAGATGACTCCTCGGCAGGTGGTCGATGCCCGTGCGGGCCTGACCGTTGTTACCTTACCGGAAGTTACGCATCCGTAGGTTACGCACTCGTATCTGTGACTCGCTTCACTGCCTGGCGTGCTTCGAGCCGCGCTTCGTGCAGCGCGGAGCGCAATCCACGCTTGCGTCCGGTCACGGAATCGAACCGGACCCGGTCGACGACCGACGAGCCGTCACCCTGGAATCGGCGCTCCGAGCTGGTCTCCGGCGCATCGTCCGACGTGCGTCGGAGCAGCTGGTCCGGAAGCGACAGCTTGAAGATGGTGCGCAGCGCCTTCCAGTACTGGGTGGCGAGGTGTCCCGTGGTGTACGGCAGGTCGTACTTGTCGCACAGCGCCCGCACCCGCACCGAGACCTCGGCGTACCGGTTGCTGGGCAGGTCGGGGAACAGGTGATGTTCGATCTGGTAGCAGAGGTTGCCGCTCATGAACGCCATGGTCGGGCCCGCCGTGAAGTTGGCGCTGCCCAGCATCTGGCGCAGGTACCACTCCTCGTGAGTCTCCGTCTCGAACTGGCCCATCGTGAACTTCTCCGCGCCGTCCGGGAAGTGACCGCAGAAAATCACCGCGTAGGCCCAGAGATTGCGGACGACGTTCGCCGTCAGATTCGCGCCGAGCGCACGTCGCCACGCCGGCCCGGCGAGCAGCGGGAAGAACACGAAGTCCTTGCCGACCTGCGACGCGACCTTGCGCGCGAACTCCTTGTTGGGCTCCGAGAGCAGCTGCGTCGCGGGTACGCCGGCCTCGAGCTTCGCGGCATCGAGATCGTGCAGCGCGATCCCCCACTCGAACGTGAGTGCCAGCACCAGGTTGCCCAACGGCTGGAACAGATTGCGCGGCTTCCACTTCTCGTCGCGCGTCATCCGCAGGATCCCGAAGCCCACATCGTGGTCCATGCCGACGATGTTGGTGTACGTGTGGTGCGAGTAGTTGTGGGCGCGCTTCCAGTGCGCGGACGGACCTGTCTGGTCCCACTCCCACGACGTGGAATGGATCTCCGGGTCGTTCATCCAGTCCCACTGGCCGTGGGACACGTTGTGGCCCAGTTCCATGTTCTCGATGATCTTGCTGGCAGCCAACAGGCCGGCTCCGACGAGGGAGGCGGAGCGCCACTTCGAGCCCATGATCGCCAGACGTCCGCCGACCTCGAGGGCACGCTGCAGCGCGATGGTCCGCCGGATGTACTCCGCGTCCTTGCGGCCGCGGCTCTCCTCGACGTCCCGACGGATGGAGTCGAGCTCTCGGCCGAGGGACTCGATGTCCTCGTCGGTCAGGTGTGCGAATTCCAAGATGTCCGTGATGGCCATACTGGTCTACTCCCCAAATAGGCGTGTGCCCATGCCGCACGCCGAGCAGTTCCGGCGGGGCAGGCATTTCGACAATAGCGGAACAGCCTGTGAAGCCGGTGAGTACGCCGAGCGGCCCCGATCACATTTCCAGCGTGCAATCCCCCGCCGCCGCGGAGATGCATGTCTGGATCCGCTCGCCGTGCGAATGTTCCTTACCCGACCTCAGATCGCGGACGTGTCCGTCGGTGAGCGAGACGACGCACGTCTGGCAGATGCCCATGCGGCAGCCGAAAGGCATTCGCACCCCGGCCTTCTCACCGGCTTCGAGCAACGTGGTCGCCCCGTCGACCGCTACCGAACGGTCGGACACCGAGAACGTGACGGTTCCTCCCTCGGTGGACGCACCGGTACGCACGATCTCGAACCGCTCGGTATGCAGATTGTCCGCGATGCCGGCGTTCTTCCACACGTTCTCGACGTCGTCGAGCATCGCGGCCGGGCCGCACGCCCACGTCTGGCGCTCACGCCAGTCCGGGTAGTGCTCGTCGAGAGAGGTGAGATCGAACTTCCCGTCCGAGCGGGTCAGCTGGATGTGGGACGTCACCGAGTCGTACTTCGCATCCAGAGCCGCCAGCTCCGATGCGAACATGACGTCGTCCGCAGTCGGCGCAGAGTGCACGTGAACGACGTCCGGCATGGTCCCGCGCGAGTCGAGGCTGCGCAGCATGCCGATGATCGGCGTGATCCCGCTACCCGCGGTGACGAACAGGAGCTTGCGAGGCGGGGGCTCCGGGAGCGCGAAGTTGCCCTTCGGCGCGGCCAGTCTGACGATGGTTCCCGATGGCACGCCGCCGACGAGGTGCGAGGACAGGAAGCCCTCGGGCATCGCCTTCACCGCGATGGAGATCTGCTTGTCGTTCCAGTCCGGAGCGGACGTCAACGAGTACGACCTCCAGTGCCAGCGACCGTCCACGTGCAGGCCGATGCCGATGTACTGGCCGGGCTTGTAGTCGAAGTCGAAGCCCCACCCGGGCTTGATGACGATGGTGGCGGAGTCGCCCGTGACCTTCTCGATCCGCACGATGCGTCCGCGCAGCTCGCGCGCCGACCACAGTGGGTTCGCCAGATGCAGGTAGTCGTCGGGAATGAGGGGCGTCGTGATGCGAGCGACCGCACCGCGCACGACGTTGAGCGACGGGCGCCGCGGCGACGACACGGAGGCGGCCGGCGCCTCCAGCCATTCCTTGACGCTCTTGCCCCTGAAGTTCTTCGCACTGAACTTCTTCGCATCGAAAGCCATGACCCACATCCCATTCTCGAGCCGATCTCGCTGCACGGCAACCGCTTTCACCGGCGTACAGGCCTGTACGCGCAGACGGGCGGAATTATCAGAGCAGTTCCAGGAGGAACGGTATCTCCTGAGGCGCGTACCAGGCGAGTTCGTGGTCCTCGATGTCGCCGAGAACGAATTCCGCGTCGGGGTCACCGAGGTCGGCAGCATCGACCGCCGCCACCGCCGCATCGACGGCACTCTCCGCCCCGGCGAGGTCGACGTGCACGGAGGCGACCTGCGTCAACGACAACGGCTCCGGGAGTCTCACCACCGCGTCGTCGAGGTCGGGGCGCAGGGTCACCGGATCGATGTCCGCGGTGATGACGACTCGGCGGGACATCGGAGTGGCATCGGACACCTCACCGTCCTCGGCGTCGACGTCGTCGCTGCCGGGCTCACTACCGATCAGACGGAGCGATGCGCGGGCCGCTTCCCGCAGCGCGACGTCGGCGAGTTCGTCGTCGTCACCGGCCGAGTACGCCTCGCGCAGCGCCGGGGTGACCGCGAACGCGGTGCGACTGACGGGCGAGAACTCCCCCTCGTCGATCAACGTCTGCAACATCCGCATCGTCGCCGGAACGAACACCCTCACGTGCGCCTCTTTCCTCGTCGTCGCCGGTCGACCGTGCCTACCTGACGCTCTTGCCGTCCCGCGCCGCGTCGAGCAGTTCCTCGAGCGCTTCGTGCAGCAACGTGGTGACCACGTCGATGTCGGGCATCGCCGCCCGGTCCGCGTTCACACCGTAATAGACGTTGCCGTCGTACGAGGTCAAGCCGATACTCAGGGCCTGGTTGCGTACCAGCGGGGGCACCGGATACATCTCCAGCATCCGCGCTCCGCCCGCGTACAGCGGGAACTGCGGACCCGGCGCGTTGGTGACAATGATGTTGAACATGCGCTGGGAGAGCGACGACCCCACTCGTGCACCCATGGCATGCAGCGTGGCGGGCGCGAAGCCCGACAGAGTGATCAACGTCGACGCCGTCACCCCACGGCTCGGTCCCAGGTGGGCCTCGGTCGCGTGCGAGACGTGCGAGAGGCGCACCACCGCGTTGGGCTCCCCGACGGGAAGGTCGATCAGGAACGACTCCACCTCGTTCGGCGGAACGTCCCCCGCCTGTTCCGACGCCGCGGAGTGCACGGACAGCGGAACCATCGCGCGCACCGTCGTGTACGGGCCGATCGGCTCACCGCGGGAGAGCAACCAGTTGCGCAGCGCCCCGGACACCACGGTCAGCACCACGTCGTTGACCGTCCCGCCGAACTTGGAGCGCACCAGTCGGTAGTCGTCGAGGTCCGTCTTGGCGACGGAGTAGCGACGGTTGCGGGAGATCGTCGTGTTGAGCGGACTGGTGGGGGCGGTCTGGGCCGCGCTCCGCACGACAGCGGCGAACTTGCCCGCCGCGCGCACGGCATCGCCCGCGGCTCGCGTCACGTCGCCGACCGCCCCTCGTACAGCCTCGATGCCTTCTCCCGGCCGCGACACGATCTCGGCGAGAGCCTGCGCGACCAGAGCCTTCTCGGACGGCTCCCGCGCGGGCATCCACAGTTCCTCGGCCATCGGTGTCGGCGCCTTGGTGGCGTCGAGAATGACCTGGCTGATCTCGAGGGCCTTGTCCCCGTCGACGATCGACGAGTGCGACTTGGTGAAGATGGCGAACCGATTACGGGCGAGGCCCTCGACGAGGTACATCTCCCACAGCGGGCGTGTGCGATCGAGGGGGCGCGACGTCAGGCGCGCGACCAGATCGTGCAGCTGTTCCGTCGAACCCGGCTTCGGAAGCGCGGACCGGCGGATGTGGTACGTGATGTCGAAGTCGCGGTCGTCGACCCAGACGGGACGCGCCAGACCGAGCGCCACCTCGCGCACCTTCTGTCGGTACCGCGGGACCAGGGCGAGCCGGCTCTCGACCAGGCTCAGCAACTCGTCGTAACTGAATCCCCCTCGCGGGAGCCGGAAGATTGCGAGCGACCCCACGTGCATCGGAGTCGTGCTGGCCTCGAGGAAGTAGAACGACGCGTCCTGAGTGGTGAGTCTGGTGGCCAACGCACGAATCCCCTCTGTTCGACTGCGACGACATCAGTCTCGCACGGCGTCGACCGTCGACACCGACCACGATCGCCGACGTTCGTCCCGGTGTGTCGGTTCCGGCCGACAGCCGGACATTCCCCTCCGTGCAGGAACGGTCGCTGTGAGCCGTCACCGTGTTGCCGGCATAGGACCGACTCGCATTCTCTCCGTGTGAAACTCCCACCGGACGCTCACTCCGCACGCTCCGGGAAGGATCACCCATGCCCTCCGATTCCGTCCACGTTCGGCGACTCCCCCGATCGGAACCACCCGCCGTCGGTGGGTACGAACACAGGTGCGCGGGGACGCGTGCCACCGCACCGACAGGCGGAGACGGAGCCGTTCGACGGTCCGGGTCCACCGTGTCGGCGCCGCGGACCGGCCCCCACTCGGGGCGCTCGAACGCGGCACGCACGACAGCACCCGGTGCGCCGCGCACGGGCGCCGCCGCACGCCACGTCGCGGACCGGACGTTGCGGCTGGCCCTCGAGGTGATCGACGGCCGGCGCCAGGCGGCATCGCTTCGCGCCGTCCTGGCTCCCTCGGTCGTCGGGCTGGTGAGAGCCCTGTCCACCGCGGCCGTACCCGGGCGATCACTGGGTGCCGCCGTGGTGCGGACAGTGCATGTACGACCGGTGGGCGACGACACCGACGACGTCGAGATGTTCGGCACCTACACCCGCGGCAACCGAGTGTTCGCCGTCGCGGGACGGCTCACTGCTCGGCGGTCCGCGGCGACACCCGCCTGGACGCTGACAGCCTTACGGCTGTCCTGACATCACTTGCGGCGCTTGGGCTTCGCTGCCCGCTTGACCGGCTTGGCGCTGGTCCGTGCCGCCTCGCGACGCTCGCGGCGCGTGGCGGATCCGGCATCGTTCGACCGATCGGACCCGGAGGCCGACCCTGCTCGGCGAACCGAGGTGCCGCCGCTCTCGTCGGGACCGGAGAACGTCAGCCTGCCGGTCTCGTCGTCGTCGAGTCCCTTCGCGCGCAGCGCTGCGGGTGCTGCCTTCCGCAGTTCGGGCGCCGGGGTCTCTCGGGGAGCCGCGGGCGCGGCCGTCTGCGCCGCAGGAGCAGCGGCCGGACGAGAAGCACCTGCGGAGACCGGTGACTGCAGCCCTGCACCGACCTGGAGACCGGCAGCGGCGGCGGGACTCGGCGCAGCGGCTTCGACCTGGAGGTTGAACAGGAACCCGACGGATTCCTCCTTCAGGCCCTCGAGCATCCCGGTGAACATGTCGTAGCCCTCACGCTGGTACTCCACCAGCGGGTCACGCTGCGCCATGGCACGCAGGCCGATGCCCTCCTTGAGGTAGTCCATCTCGTAGAGGTGCTCACGCCACTTCCGGTCGAGGACGGACAGCAGCACCCGACGCTCGAGTTCACGCATGCCGCCCTCACCGGCGATCTTCTCGATCTCCGTCTCACGCCGGGCGTACGACGCGCGAGCATCCTCGAGGACGGCCTCGCGCAGATCGTCGCGAGAGAGGTCGCCCTTCTCGCCGTACTCGTTCTCCGTCGTGAGATCGGTGTGCTCGATACCGACCGGGTAGAGAGTCTTCAAGGCGGTCCACAGTTGGTCCAGATCCCAGTCCTCGACGTAGCCCTCGGACGTGGCGCCGTCGACGTACGCGGTGACCACGTCGGTGATCATCTGCTCGACCTGGCCCTCCATGTCCTCACCGCGCAGGATCCGACGACGCTCCTCGTAGATGACGGTGCGCTGCTGGTTCATCACCTCGTCGTACTTGAGGACGTTCTTGCGGATCTCGAAGTTCTGCTGCTCGACCTGGGTCTGAGCGCTCTTGATGGCCTTCGAGACCATCTTCGCCTCGATCGGCACGTCGTCCGGAAGGTTGAGACGGGTCATGATCGATTCGAGGGCAGCGCCGTTGAATCGGCGCATCAACTCGTCACCGAGCGAGAGGTAGAACCGGCTCTCACCGGGGTCGCCCTGGCGTCCCGAGCGGCCGCGCAGCTGATTGTCGATGCGGCGGGAGTCGTGGCGCTCGGTTCCGAGCACGTAGAGACCGCCGGCGTCGCGGACCTTGTCGGCGTCTTCCTTGACCTGCGACTTGACCTGCTCGAGCGTCGGCTCCCACGCGGCCTCGTACTGCTCGGCCGTCTCGACCGGATCCAGACCCTGCCCACGGAGAGCGAGGTCGGCGATGATGTCCGGGTTACCGCCGAGCACGACGTCGGTACCACGGCCTGCCATGTTGGTCGCCACCGTGACGGCACCGGAGCGGCCGGCCTCGGCGATGATCGTCGCTTCCTGCTCGTGGAACTTGGCGTTCAACACGTTGTGGGCGACGCCGCGCTTGGTGAACTGCTTGGACAGGTACTCCGAGCGCTCGACGCTGGTGGTACCGATCAGAACCGGCTGGCCCTTCTCGTGCCGCTCCACGACGTCGTCGACGACGGCGCTGAACTTGGCTTCCTCGCTCTTGTAGATGAGGTCGCCGTTGTCCACACGCACCATCGGACGGTTGGTGGGGATGGGGATGACGCCGAGCGAGTAGGTCTGGTGCAGCTCCGCTGCCTCGGTCTCGGCGGTGCCGGTCATACCCGAGAGCTTGTCGTAGAGGCGGAAGTAGTTCTGCAGGGTGATCGTGGCGAGAGTCTGGTTCTCGGCCTTGATCTCCACCTTCTCCTTGGCCTCGATCGCCTGGTGCATGCCCTCGTTGTAGCGGCGTCCGACCAGGATGCGACCGGTGAACTCGTCGACGATGATGACGTCGCCGTCGCGGACGATGTAGTCCTTGTCGCGCTGGTAGAGCTCCTTGGCCTTGATGGCGTTGTTCAGGTAGCTCACCAGCGGCGAGTTGGCGGCCTCGTACAGGTTGTCGATGCCCAGCTGGTCCTCGACGAACTCGACGCCCGCCTCGTGCACACCCACGGTGCGCTTCTTGATGTCGACCTCGTAGTGGAGGTCCTTCTTCATCATCGGGGCGATGCGCGCGAATTCCGGGTACCACTTCGACGATGCGTCGGAGGGGCCGGAGATGATCAGCGGCGTCCTGGCCTCGTCGATGAGGATCGAGTCGACCTCGTCGACGACGGCGAAGTTGTGTCCACGCTGGACCAGGTCGTCCAACGAGTGCGTCATGTTGTCGCGCAGGTAGTCGAACCCGAACTCGTTGTTGGTGCCGTAGGTGATGTCGGCGGCGTAGGCGGCCCGGCGCTCGGCGGGCGACATCCCGGACAGGATGACGTCGACGCTCAGACCGAGGAAGCGGTGGACACGACCCATCCACTCGGAGTCACGCTTGGCCAGGTAGTCGTTGACCGTGACCACGTGCACGCCGTCGCCGGAGAGTGCATTGAGGTAGGCGGGAAGGACGCAGGTCAGGGTCTTGCCCTCACCGGTCTTCATCTCCGCCACGTTGCCGAAGTGGAGGGCGGCGCCGCCCATGACCTGGACGTCGAAGTGACGCTGCGACAGCACGCGCTTCGACGCCTCGCGGGCTACCGCGAATGCCTCGGGCAGCAACTCGTCGAGGGTCTCCCCGTCTGCGTGGCGCTTCTTGAATTCGTCGGTCTTGGCGCGGAGCTCGGCATCGGACAGGCTCTCCACGTCCGGCGACAGGGACGAGACGTGGTCGGCGATGTGCTTCAGCCGCTTGACCATGCGACCTTCACCGACACGGAGCAACTTGGACAACGACAACGTCGGCACGGGCTATTCGTCCTCAATATCGGGTACGTGGGGCAGTGGATCCGCATCGCCGGAACTCGGACGATGCGTCTCGACGCGGGGGGCCTCGCAGTCCCCAGCGCAACCATCGTAGGCGGCGCTCCTGACAATGTGCTGTGAGGTATGGGTACGAGTCCTCGCGCGCAACACATCGGGCGCCCGCACGAAGCGAGCGCCCGATGCGACGCGGACGAACCTGCGCGGCGTCAGGTCAGACGGAGCAGCCCGTAATCGAATGCATGGCGGCGGTAGACCACCGACGGCAGATCCGATTCCTTGTCGTGGAAGAGGAAGAAGTCGTGACCGACCAGTTCCATCTCGTAGAGCGCGTCGTCGACGGTCATCGGTACCGCCGAGTGCTCCTTGATGCGCACGACCGTGCCGGGACCCTCCACTGCGGGCTCGTCGGCGACGGGTGCGGAGTCGACGGGCGCCGTGTCGGCTTCCTCGATCAACGCTGCGGTGGCCTCGGCGACGGATACCGGACGCTTCTCGCCGTAGTGCACCTTGCGGCGGTCCTTGGTACGTCGGAGGCGACTCTCGAGCTTGGTCGTGGCGGACTCGAGCGCCGCGTAGAAGCTGTCCGCGCAGGCCTCGGCGCGGACGACGGGACCCTTACCGCGCGCGGTGATCTCGACTCGCTGGCAACTCTTGGACTGTCGACGGTTGCGTTCGTGGAACAGCTCGACGTCGAACAGGTGGATGGTGGGATCGAAGCGCTCGAGACGAGCCAGCTTCTGGGAGACGTAGAGGCGGAAGTGTTCGGGGATCTCGACGTTGCGGCCCTTGACGACGACTTCGGCCGTGGGCTCGTCGCCGGCGCTGCTGTCGGTCGTGTCGATCGTCGGCGCATCGTCGAAGTAGACGGAATCCGAAGAGGTGTCGGTGGTGTCGGTGCGGTCGGCGGCATTCTGGTCCGGGACGTTGCCGTGCGCTTCTCGTGGGTGGGCGTGCACCCGATGCGTGCTGGTGTGTGCAGTCGTCGCTGGTGACGTGGTCGTCATACGTACCTCCCGATAAGAGGCTGCGCCGAATTGTCTTCGCGCGCAGCGGAAGAACGGTGACACCGGAGCGTGGACCGCCCGGCGCCGAGTGGTGAGGCATCACCTCCCAACCCGCATCTCGTGCTCTCGGATCGCTGCATCGAACGTGGACCTGACCGTAGTCGCTCCCCCATTGCTCTGCCACCGTTCATACGATATTCACGGCACCTTTTCAGACTCGTCGTCCGCGGCGGTCGATCACCCGACGGCGGCGACGACGAGCACCGCGTCGACCCGGGCGCCGACCCGCCTCAGCGCGGCGACCGATTCCGCGGCGGTGGTACCGGTAGTCAGCACGTCGTCGACGAGAACGACCCCGGTTCGCGCCGGGTCGCCCGGCAGTGACCTCCACGCGCCGATGCGGCCACCCAGGTTCTCGGCGCGCTCCCGTGCGGACAGACCGACGGAATCCCGGACCCGCCCGTCGACACGCAGGATCGGTGCCACCGTCACCACCTCGGGAACCAACACCGCGGCAGCGGCACGGCAGAACCGTGTCACGGGGTCACCTCCGCGCAGACGCGCGGCACGGCGTCGTGACGGCGCCGGCACCAACGTCAGCGGGCTCAGTTCGTGCGGGTCGATCTCACCCTCCGAGCGGAGCCACCGCGTCGCCCCGGCGAGAGCAGTACCGAGCGGCTCCACCAGCGCCCGAGCGCCCTTCTCCTTGACCGCGACGACGGCGTGCCGACGGACACCGGAATACGGACCGAGAGCCCAGCACGGCACGCCCGGGTCGACGCGAGGGTGCACGCGCACGGGCGGATGCGCCGTCGCCGCACGACAGGCGGCGCACCACCAGGTGTCGGGACGGCCGCATCCCCCGCATTCGCGTGGCAGGACCAGATCGAGCAGCGACGTCAGCACGAGGCTCACAGTGCTCCGGGGGTACGACATCACCGCCGTGGCCGGATGCTCAGCCGGGCAGGACGGGCACCGACTTCGTCCCGGTCAGACCGGGAACCTCGCGCCAGTACCGATCGCTCGCGGGGTCGCTGTCGTCGATCTGGAACACCGCGCGGGAGTCGGCCACGAACGTGCTCGATGCCGACGCGTCGACCGCGACCACCGGTGCCGTGAGATTGCGGCTGGGGAGCCCGTCGAGGCGCGACCCGTCGACCGCGACCTGGACGATGGGGATGTCCGTCGCGGCGCGGGCCACCACGACGGTGTCACCGGTGCTCCAGTCGAGAGACAGTGCAGCACTGGCGAGTCCGCTGGCCACCGCCTCGGGTTCGCGCAGCGAGTAGCTGCCGTCCGCACGGCGGACGACCACCGCCACGTAGACCGCCCCGTCGACGATCATCGCGGCCCGGACACCGTCCCGCGAGAGTCGCAGCTCGGTGATCTGACCGCCGATCTCCGCGATCTCGGTGGAATCGACGTCCACCACCGACACCTGTCCCGTGGCCGGATCGCGTACCGCTCGCTTGACGACGGCTCCGTCCACGACCGCCCATACGGCGTCCTTGTCCGGACCCCAGGTGGGTCGCGTGATGGATCCGCCCTCGGCCACCGGGAACGCGTTTCCGCCGTAGGAGCCGATCAGCAGTGCATCGGGAGGTTGGGGAGCCGCGCGGCCCGTGTCGGATACCGCGGCGACCAGTGTCCCGTCGCTGGACAGAGCGATGGACCGCATGTTGTTGACGGTGCCGAAGTATCCGGGAACCGGTGTCACGCCGTCCGTTCCGATGCGGACCAGCCCCCCGTTGCGCAAGGCGTGCAGTCCCACGTCGGCTCCCGCCACCGCGAGCGGATCGAAGTCGGACACCTCCGCCGTGGTCCACCCGTCGGGGTAGGCGGGGTCGAGTGGCGCTCCGTCGACGAGAAGGACGTAGGGCCCGGACACTTCGGCTTCGGCGAGGGTCCAGATCATCTGTGCCGCCAGGAGTTCGCGGGTGGCGCGGTCCAGCGCACCTGCCCCGCGGAAGTCGATACGGACGCCGCCGAGGCCGATACCGACGGCACTGGTCCGGCCGTCGGCCTTGGTGATGGCGCCCGCAGTGGTGACGCCGTTCAGCACGTTGCGCACGGCCGGTTCGAGCGAGAGTCGCGGTCCCGCCTGCAGCAGTGCGGTCAGAGTCTCCGTCATGCGGTCCTGCGTGGTGTTGACCCACCGCTGGTCCGGCACCAGCGACGTTCCCGTGGGATCGACGAAGTACAGGGACTTGCGCTGGTAGGAGTTGAGGAACTGGGTGCGGTCCATGACCACGCCCGACGGCAGGTCGTCGATCCTCCACTCGCCGTCGACACGGGCCAGCGTCACCTGCGTCTCGAAGGATCCCTGTTCCGCGCGGTACTGACCGCCCTGATCCAGCTGACCCACCCGGTTGGCGCGGATCGTGTACTGGGCCGCGTCGCTCGACCGGGAATCCTCCAGCACGTCGACCTTGTCGACGACGATCGCGCTCGCACCGTCGTTCCACTCCGACGCAGCATCGGTGGTGAGGAACTGTCGCGCTCCTGCATGATCGTCCGCCGGATCGGTGCTGGCCTTGACGAAGTCCCGGACCAACAGATTGGGTTCGCGACCGGTCGCGGGAACCGGCAACTCGTCGGCGACGGGACCCCGTGCCACGGTGCCGATGGCCTGAGGCGCCGACGACGCCGGGAGCGAGGCGCAACCCGACACCAGGAGTGCCATCACGGCCGCCAGGACGAGGGCCGCGGCGGGTGCACGAGACGCCCTCATGTCGTCCGCTCCCCGGCGGAGGCTCCCACGCCCGTGGGCCGCGCGGCGGGAATGGGCTGCCCCTGGGCGTAGCGCTTGGTCGTGGGTCGCAGCGGAAGTGGGCTGGACACCACCTTGCGTCCGCGGACCCGAGGAATGGTGAAGCGGAAGTACGCTCCTCGGCCGGGTTCTCCCCACGCTTCGAGCTTGCCGTCGTGCAATCGGGCGTCCTCGAGGCTGATCGCCAGTCCCAGGCCGGTGCCGCCGGACCGCCGCACGCGCGAGGGGTCGGACCGCCAGAAACGGTTGAAGACCAGCTTCTCCTCGCCCGGCCGTAATCCGACGCCCTGGTCGCGGACGACGAACGCCACCGCGTCGTCGTCGGCCCGCAGCCGCAGTAGCACCGGCTTGCCCTCGCCGTGGTCCAGCGCGTTGGCCAGCAGGTTACGGAGGACGCGCTCGACGCGGCGTGGGTCGACCTCGGCCATGACGGCGGTGTCCGGCATGTCGATGATGACTTCCGTGCCGGTGTCCTTGGCCAGGTGGCGGACGGTCGACACCGCGGCACGCGCACACATGCGCACGTCCAACAGTTCCGACGCGAGTTCCGCGACGCCGGCGTCGTGACGGGAGATCTCGAGCAGGTCGTTGAGGAGCGTCTCGAATCGGTCGAGCTCGGCCACGAGGAGTTCGGACGACCGTTTGAGCAACGGGTCCAGACTCTCGCTCGCATCGTGGATCAGCTCGGCCGCCATCCGGACCGTCGTCAACGGAGTGCGGAGTTCGTGCGAGACGTCGGAGGTGAACTGTCGCTGCAGGTTTCCGAACTCCTCGAGCTGCGTGATCTGTTTGGACAGGCTCTCGGCCATCTCGTTGAAGGACATGGCGAGGCGAGCGATGTCGTCCTCGCCGCGCACGGGCATCCGTTCCTTCAGCCGCCCGTCCGCGAACCGGACGGCGATGCGGGACGCCGATCTGATGGGCACCACCACCTGGCGTGCCACCAGCATCGAGATCGCGGCGAGCAACACCATCAACGCGGCGCCGCCGAGCAGCAGTGTGCCGCGGACCAACGCGAGACTGCGGTCCTCGCCGGCGAGCGGGAACACCAGATACAGCTCCAGGGTGGACAGGTCCGATGCGGTCGGGCTGCCCACGATCAGCGCGGGTCCGGAGTAGCCGTCCGGCTCGGACACCGTCGCGTACTGGTAGCTCACCTGCCCTGCCTGCACGAAGGAGCGCAGGGTCAGCGGGATCTGATCCGCGGGTCCGGTCGACGACTCCCCGCGGGCCCCGTCACCGGGCACGATCAGAACGGGATCGAACGTGCCGGCGGAACTGCTGTCCGCGCCGCTCTCCGTGTCGCGGCTGGTCAGGCCGGATCGCGCCAGTTCGAGCCGGTTCGACAGCGACGTGGAGTCGTCACCCGCGAGCTGACTCTCCACGGACCCACGCGCACGGTCGAGTTCCTTGGTGGCGGCTTCGATCTTGGTGTCCAGCAGTCGGTCGGTGATCTGACTCGTCAGGACGACACCGAGGACCGTGATGACGATCAGAGACAGCGTCAGCGTCGAGACGACGACGCGCAGCTGGAGCGAGCGACGCCATGCGTGCCCGGCAGCCGCCCACACGGACCGGGACCATCTCACCAGGGGCGAGAAGGTTCCGTTGATGCGGCGGCGGGAGCGAGAGGTGAAGATCACCGACGCTCACGCCCCCGAACGTGCGGTGATCACGGCGGGCCGGCCTTGTAGCCGACGCCGCGGACCGTCAGGACTACCTCGGGATTCTCGGGGTCGGTCTCCACCTTGGCGCGCAGGCGCTGGACGTGGACGTTGACCAGCCGGGTATCGGCGGCATGGCGGTAACCCCACACCTGTTCGAGCAGCACCTCGCGGGTGAACACCTGACGGGGCTTGCGCGCGAGGGCGACCAGCAGGTCGAACTCGAGAGGGGTCAGCGAGATGAGGACACCGTCGCGCGTCACCTTGTGCGCCGGCACGTCGATCACGACGTCGCCGATCGACAGCAGCTCGGCCGGTTCTTCCTCGGTCCGTCGGAGCCGGGCTCGCACCCGTGCCACCAGCTCCTTCGGCTTGAAGGGCTTCATGATGTAGTCGTCCGCACCCGATTCGAGCCCGAGCACCACGTCGACCGTGTCGGTCTTCGCCGTCAGCATCACGATGGGAACGCCGGAGTCCGCGCGCAGAACCCGGCACACGTCGATGCCGTTCATGCCGGGAAGCATGAGGTCGAGCAGGACGAGATCGGGGCGGTTCTCGCGGACTGCGGCGAGTGCTTGCGTGCCGTCACCCACCACGAACGGCTCGAATCCCTCGCCCCGAAGGACGATGGTGAGCATCTCGGCCAGAGCCGTGTCGTCGTCGACAACCAGAATTCGTGGCTTCATGGCGACTATCGTGACATCCCGTCGTACTCAGCAGTCTGATTGAGAAGGTCGGCGGCGAGTCTCGGGGTGTCGAGCGTGTCGCCGTCGGCCTGCGCGCCGTTCACGACGAACCACGGTGACACCCACGACGCGGCCGCCAGTCCGGCGTACACGGCCGCGGTCCTCGACTGCAGACCGCTGTCGCGCTCGTACACGTCTCGCGCGCGGGACGGGTCCTGCTGCTCCCTCCCCTTCGCGCGTTCCTCCGCCACGTCGACAGGTACGTCGAGAAGTATCTGGGCGGTCGGCGTCGGCAGGAGTAACCGATCGAACTCCAGCGCCCGAACCCATTCGACTATGTCGCCGTCGGCGTCCTGGTGCATACGAGCTGCCGAGTAGGCGGCGTTCGAGGCGACGTAGCGATCGAGCAGGACAACGTCGTGCCGGTGCAGCATCCGACGGAGGTCGGATGCTGCACCGGCACGGTCCAACGCGAAGAGGACAGCCATCGAGTTCACCCCGGCGGCGAGGTCACCGTGCTCGCCGGCCAGGGCTTCCGCAGCCAGATCGGCGTGAACGGACTCGCCGTACCGCGGGAACGCGACACGGACGGCGTCGACCCCGGCGGCCTCCCAGGTACGCGTCAGCGCCGACGACAGCGTGAATTTGCCTGCGCCGTCGACACCTTCGATCGCGATGAGTACACCCATCGACCCGGTTACCGCCTGTCCTGCTCGGTGAGACGACTCAGTAGCGGTAGTGCTCGGGCTTGTACGGCCCTTCCACGTCCACACCGATGTACTCGGCCTGCTCCTTCGACAGCTTGGTCAGCTGTCCACCGAGCGCCTCGACGTGGATCTTGGCGACCTTCTCGTCGAGGTGCTTGGGAAGGCGGTAGACCTCGTTGTCGTACTCGTCCGGCTTGGTCCACAGCTCGATCTGAGCGATGACCTGGTTGGAGAAGCTGTTGCTCATGACGAAGGACGGGTGGCCGGTGGCGTTGCCCAGGTTCAGCAGACGACCCTCCGACAGCACGACGATCGACTTGCCACTGGAGAAGATCCACTGATCGACCTGCGGCTTGATGTTGATGCGCGTGGACCCGGACCGCTCGAGGCCGGCCATGTCGATCTCGTTGTCGAAGTGGCCGATGTTGCCGAGAATGGCCTTGTCCTTCATCGACCGCATGTGCTCGAGCGTGATGATGTCCTTGTTGCCCGTCGCGGTGATGACGATGTCGGCGTTGCCGATCGCCTCGTCGACCGTGACGACGTCGTAGCCGTCCATCAGCGCCTGGAGCGCGTTGATCGGATCGACCTCGGTGACCTGGACGCGGGCGCCCTGTCCGGCCAGCGACTCGGCGCTGCCCTTGCCCACGTCGCCGTAACCGCAGATGAGAACCTTCTTGCCACCGATCAGGACGTCGGTGCCGCGGTTGATGCCGTCGATCAGCGAGTGGCGGGTGCCGTAGGTGTTGTCGAACTTGCTCTTGGTGACCGAGTCGTTGACGTTGATCGCGGGGAACGTGAGCTCTCCGGCGGCAGCGAACTGGTACAGGCGCAGCACGCCCGTGGTGGTCTCCTCGGTGACACCCTTGACGGAGTCGGCGATGCTCGTCCACTTGGTGGCGTCCTGCGCGAGCGACTCACGCAGCAGGCCGAGAAACACCTTGTACTCGTCGGAGTCATGGTCCTCGTCGACGGGAGGCACGACGCCGGCCTTCTCGAACTGCGCACCGCGCAACACGAGCATCGTGGCGTCTCCACCGTCGTCGAGAATCATGTTGGCGTGGCGGGGGGTGCCGTCCTCGGCCACCGGCCAGGTCAGCATCTTCTCTGCAGCCCACCAGTACTCGGCCAGCGACTCGCCCTTCCAGGCGAAGACCGGGATTCCCTGCGGATCCTCGGGCGTGCCGTGCGGACCGACGACGATCGCGGCGGCTGCGTGATCCTGGGTCGAGAAGATGTTGCACGACGCCCAGCGGACCTCCGCTCCGAGCGAGACGAGCGTCTCAATGAGCACGGCGGTCTGGACCGTCATGTGCAAGGAACCCGACACGCGGGCGCCCTTGAGCGGTTGGACGTCGGCGTACTCACGACGCAGGGACATCAGGCCGGGCATCTCGTGCTCGGCGAGCCCGATCTCCTTGCGCCCGTACTCGGCCAGCGAAAGATCTGCGACCTTGAACTCGATGCCGCCGCGGATATCTGCCTGCGGCGCCTCGGTGGTTGTGGATGTCGTCATTATGTAATGCCACTCCTGTCGGCTGGTGATCACCGTCCAGGCTATCGGCTCACCGTCCCCGGTGCGTGTGTCGGGGGTTGGCGATCAGGCCGCGTCGGCCCTGGAGGGGACGGATGCCAGCAGTCTCTCCAGACCCGCTCGGTCGTGCGGACGGAGGTTCGCACGGGTGATGTCACCGTCGTAGTGCGCGAGGACGCGGGGATCCATGACCCGCCGCCACAGCGGAGGCACCATCGCCAGCACGACCATCGTCGCGTAGCCGGCCGGGAGCTGAGGCGACTCGTCGAACGTCCGGAGCGTCTGGAAACGGCGTCCGGGATTGGCGTGATGGTCGCTGTGTCGTTGCAGGTGGTAGAGGAAGATGTTGGTGACGATACGGTCGCTGTTCCAGCTGTGCCGGGGAGCGCATCGCTCGTAGCGGCCACGTGCCGTCCGCTCCCGGAGCAGCCCGTAGTGCTCGACGTAGTTGACCGACTCGAGAGTCAGGATGCCGACGAGTCCCTGCAGCAGCAGGAACGGCACCACCGTCGGACCGAACACGGCGACCAGTGCGGCCACGAGGACGACCGACAGGGCCCAGGCGTTCAGGACGTTGTTGCGAATCGACCACGCCCCGACGCCTTTGCGCGCGAGACGCGAGCGTTCGAGTTCCCAGGCGGACGTCACCGCACCGCTGATGCTGCGAGGGAAGAAGCGGTACAGCGACTCGCCGAGGCGCGCGCTGGCCGGATCCTCCGGGGTGGCGACGCGGGCGTGATGGCCGCGGTTGTGCTCGACGTAGAAGTGTCCGTAGAAACTCTGAGCGAGCGCGATCTTGGCCAGGCGACGCTCCCCCGTCTCCACCCGATGCCCCAGTTCGTGGGCTGCGTTGATGCCGATGCCGGCCACCAGGCCGACGCTCACGGCGTACCCGATCTTGTCCAGAGCGGACAACGACCCGAAGGCGACGAGATAGCAGGCGACGACCAGCCCCGCGTACTGCACCGGGAGGAACATGAACGTGCACCACCGGTAGAAACGGTCGCCCTGCATGTCGTGGACGTCCGCCTCCGGCGGGTTCGCACCGTCCTCACCACCGATGATGTCCATCACCGGGATGGCGACGAAGAACAGCATCGCCCCGCTCCACCAGAACGCGGAGATACCGGTATGCAGCACCAGTTGGGACGGAAGCAGTGCGGAAGCAGGGGCGAGCATTCCCAGTAGCCAGAGCAACTTCTTGGGATCGTGCCACCGCCGCGACATGCTTCACACTCCTCGACACCCGGATTCGGAACGCTTCGGGGTCGGAGGCTCGGCGCAGTCACCGACACGAACATCGGTGCGGACCGAAACAAACCTCTCGACCTGAAACCGAGTGTAGATCAAGTTCGAGGCCGGGAGTGCAGTCTCCGTTCGTGATATCGGTTCGTAATGGGCGAGTTATTTCGTGATCATCGACTGTCATCCGCGCGCTGCCGGGCTCCGAGAACGGAGTGACGACGGCTGTAGACGAAGTACACCGCGATTCCGAGCACCATCCACACGACGAACCGTAGCCACGTCTCGACCGAAAGGTTGAGCATCAGCCACAGGCACGCGAGAACCGCCAGAACAGGAACCAGGGGTACCAGCGGGACGCGGAAACCGCGCTCGAGATCCGGGCGAGTGCGCCGGAGCACGACCACGCCGATCGACACCAGGACGAACGCGAACAGAGTTCCGATGTTGACCATCTCCTCCAGCGTCCCGATGGGGAAGAAGGCCGCGAGGATTCCCACGACGACACCGACGACGACGGTGATGCGTACCGGCGTTCCGCGCTTGCCCGTCTTCGCCAGGCGGCGCGGCATCAGGCCGTCGCGGGACATGGCGAACAGCACCCGGGACTGGCCGAGCATGAGCACCATGACGACTGTTGTCAGGCCGGCCAACGCGCCGAACGAGATGATCTTCTGCGCCCAGGTGATGCCGTTGAGTTCGAAGGCGGTGGCCAATGTGGCGCTCTCACCTGCCAACTCGGTGTAGTTGACCATTCCGGTGAGCACCAGGGTGACCGCGACGTACAGGACGGTCACGATCAGCAGTGAACCCAGAATTCCGCGGGGCAGCGCCTTCTGCGGGTTCTCGGCCTCCTCGGCCGTCGTGGCCACCACGTCGAAGCCGATGAAGGCGAAGAACACCAGACTTGCCGCTGCCAGCAGTCCGTACCACCCGAAGTTGCTGCCGCCGGCGCCGGTCAGAGCGGAGAAGAGCGACTGGGTCAGGCCCGACTCCTTCTCCGCGGGCACGGCCGGGGGAATGTACGGCGAGTAGTTCGCAGCCTTGATGTAGAAGGCACCGACCACGACGATCAGCAGCACCACCCCGACCTTGACGGCGGTGATGACCAGCGACACCCGCGAGGACAGCTTCACACCCGTCGCCAACAGGACGGTGAGCACGATGACGATGAGCAGTGCACCCCAGTCGACGTCGATCCCGCCGACCGAGACCACGGGCGACGAGGTGCCGAGCACCTCACCGAGGTAGAGGGACCATCCCTTGGCGACCACGGCCGATGCGAGGGCGAACTCGAGGATGAGGTCCCACCCGATGATCCAGGCGACGAACTCCCCGAAGGTCGCGTACGAGAAGGTGTACGCGCTACCGGCGACGGGGACCGTCGACGCGAACTCCGCGTAGCAGAGGGCAGCCAGACCGCAGGCCACCGCGGCGAACACGAACGCGAGCGAGACCGACGGTCCCGCGACGTTGCCCGCGGTACGCGCGGTCAGCGTGAAGATGCCGGCGCCGACGGCGACCGCGACTCCGAAGACCGTCAGATCCCAGGACGACAGACTCTTCCGGAGTTTGGTGTCCGGCTCGTCCGTGTCGCGCATCGACTGCTCGATGGACTTGGTCCTGCGAAGGCCCGTGCGACGCGCACTGTGCGCGTCCTTGCCGTCGATACTCACCGTCGGATCTCCTCACCTCACGCCCGCGTCGATCGACGACGCTCGTCGCGCCATCGTGACACGCGAGGACTACCCGGATGCGCGCTATCGACGCGTGTCGTGCGAGGTTCGCCCGTATCAGCGACCGACGCCGGCGACGAACACTCGCGCGGAATCGCTGATCGCACACAGCGACGGATCGGGATCCGAGGCCGCGATCCACACGGCGCTCCCCCGTTCCATGATCAGAACCGTATCGCCGGAGGAGATCTGGACACGGCCGTCGACGCAGAGCACGATCCGCGGAGCCGGGTCGCCCGCGTGCCCCAGTACCCGCGGCCGTCCGCCGTCCGTCGTCGCGGTGAGTCCGATGGCGATCAGCGCGAATTCCGGTGCGGGAGTGGGGTAGAGAACTGTGCCGTCGTCCCCGGTCTCGGACTCGAGTATCGGTGATGCCAGCGGTTCGAAGTCGAGCACCCGCAGCAGTTCCGGCACATCGACGTGCTTGGGGGTCAATCCCCCACGCAGGACGTTGTCCGAGTTGGCCATGATCTCGACGGCCGTTCCGCGAAGGTAGGCGTGCAGGTTGCCCGCATCGAGATACAGGGCCTCCCCCGGCTGCAGCGTCACACGGTTGAGCAGCAGGGCCGCCAGGACACCCGCGTCCCCGGGGTAGTACTCACCGAGTTCCAGCACCGTCCGCAATTCGGGAACGAACGTCCGGTCGCCGGTGTCGTCCGCTCGCTCCAGCGCCCGCACGCAGGCGTCGATGACAGCGGGCAACAGCGTGTCCAAGGCGCGCTGCGGCAACGTGATCCACGAGGTGAACAGCGTTCGGAGCCCGCTCGCATCGGGCTGCCCGTCCAGCATGTCGGCGTACGGCCGCAGTTCGTCCGCGCCGATCAGACGGAACAACTCCACGGTCTTCGACGGAGTCCTGAAGCCCGCGAGCGCATCGAATTCGGTGAGCGCGACCACCAGTTCGGGCTTGTGGCTGGCGTCGCGGTAATTGCGCGTCGGCGCGTCCACCGGCACTCCGGCCGCGTTCTCCCGACGGAAACCCTCGCGTGCCTGATCCAGCGACGGGTGGGCCTGTAAGGACAAGGGCTCCTCGGCCGCGAGGAACTTCACCAGGAACGGCAGCCGATCGCCGAATCGGTCCACCACTGTCGGGCCGAGCAGCGAACCGGGATCCGAATCGATGGCATCGAGCAGCGACACCGCTCCGCCCGGGGTGCGCAGCTGGGCGGGATCGCCCGGGTGCGCGCCGAACCACATCTCCGCTTCGGGATGACGTGTGGGCGCCGGAACCCCGCGGAGTTCGGCGAGTGCCGTGCGCGACCCCCATGCGTAGGACCGTGCTGCTCCGTCGAGAAGGTTCACCGACCACCGCCTGTCATCCGTGGGACGTTCGATCGTCCACCCATCAGTTACCGCCGGAGAGCTGCAGATACGCCGCAGCCGCCTCGATACGTACCGCGAGGACCAGTGCGCGCCGCAGTACGGTTCCTACCGGCGTCGACGGTTCGGCCGCCGCCGGTCGCCGATCGCCGGACATCTCGTCGTCGACGCGCGCGCCCACGTCGTCGGCCCGCACCACGTCGACTTCGCCGAGAACCGCGACTCGGCGTCGGACAGAGCTGTCGTCGGCGTCGGTGGACACGGCGAAGATTCGGACCGGATCGGCCGGACGGGGCCCGTCCAGCTGGTCGTCGTGGAAGAGCGGGTCGTACTCCGCGGAGCGTTCCGTCGGCGCGTCACCACCGACTCGACCGAGATCGTGGACCACCCCGACCGCGTCCGAGAGCTCGGACGCTGCGGCCACCACACCTGCCACCCGGAGCAGAACAGCTGCCCCGTGCCGCGCGACGTCGGCTGCGACGACGTCGTCGCCGGTCAGCAACACACGTCGCCCGGCCATTCGCGACGCCAGGCCCTTGGCCGGGTTCTGGAACACCTCGACCGACGCGTGATGACGCATCGTCTCGGCGTCGACTGCATCGGCTACCGCATCGAGGTCACCGACCGACGACGCCGGATCGACCGCTGCCAGGACCGCCGCCATGACGGCGACGTAGCGGGGAAACGTGTTCCGGTCGAGAACCCGCACCCGTGGCGGCAGGGAGATCACGCGGCCGGCGCCGGCATCGGCGACCGGTCCTTCGTCGGGCGCCGCGACGACGACCTCGGCGCGCCGACGGACACCGGCGCCGATGGACACTGCCAGGGACGGGTCACCGGCGTCGTCACCCGCGACGACGACCACGTCGAGAGGCCCGACCCACGGGGGCGTCACCGGGACCCGCACGACCGGCACGCCCGCCGTGGGTGCGACGACCGTCATGATCAAGGCCGCCGCGCGACGAGCCGGACCGGATGCCGCCACGAGAACCACACTGCGTGGCCGCAATCCGTCGAGACGGACGAGCGCGCCCTCGGCGACCGCTGCCGCGGTGGCGCGGATCTGAGCGCCGGCCAGCGCGGCCGAATGGAGCGCGCCGAGTGAATCGGCGGCCAGTACCGCATCAGCGTCGTCGAGATCGACGTGTACCGACGGTGCAGTCATGGACACCTCACCTGCCTCTCGAGAACCGTCCCACCACTATGACAGTCGATCCGCATCACGCGCGGACGATGCTCAGGATCTCCGTGGTCAGGCGGTCGACATCCTCGTCCGTGCGCGCTTCCACATTGAGGCGCAGAAGGGGTTCCGTGTTCGACGAACGCAGGCTGAACCACGCTGCGTCTCCCAGATCGATCGTCACACCGTCGAGCTCGTCCACCGCGACCGTGCGATCGGCGAACGCCTCGACGACGGCCGCAGTCCGCCCCGCTGCGTCCGCGACGGTCGAATTGATCTCTCCCGACGCCGAATACACCTCGTACTTGCTCATCAGTTCCGACAGCGGCCGATCCTGCGTACCCAGCGCGGCGAGGACGTGGAGGGCGGCCAGCATGCCCGAGTCGGCACCCCAGAAGTCGCGGAAGTAGTAGTGAGCGGAGTGCTCTCCACCGAAGACCGCACCCGTCTCGGCCATGAGCGCCTTGATGAACGAATGTCCGACGCGTGTCCGCACCGCGGTGCCGCCGAGTCGCTCGACGAGCTCGGGGACCGAGCGTGAGGTGATCAGGTTGTGGATGATCGTCGATTCCGGGTGCTTCGCGAGTTCCCGCTCGGCCACCAGTGCCGTGATCGCCGACGGCGACACGGGCTCGCCGCGCTCGTCCACCACGAAGCATCGGTCGGCGTCGCCGTCGAAGGCGAGTCCGATGTCGGCGCCGGTCTCCCGCACGAACTTCTGTAGATCGACGAGGTTGGCCGGCTCGAGCGGATTGGCCTCGTGGTTGGGGAACGTGCCGTCCAGCTCGAAGAAGAGGGGATGCACCGTGACGGGCGTCGGTGTCAACACCGCCGGAACGGTGTGCCCGCCCATGCCGTTGCCCGCATCGACGGCCACCGACAGTGAGCGGATTCCGGAGATGTCGACGAGTTCGCGCACGAAGGTCGCGTAATCCTCGAGGACGTCCTGCTCGGTGACCGATCCGATGTCACCGTCGTAGGACGGCACACCGTGCACCACGCCCTCGGAGATGGTCGCCAGACCGGAATCCTGTCCGACCGGCTTCGCGCCGGCGCGGCAGAGCTTGATCCCGTTGTACTTCGCGGGGTTGTGGCTCGCCGTGAACATAGCGCCGGGGCAGTCCATGATTCCCGATGCGTAGTACAGCTGGTCCGTGGAGGCCAGACCGATGAGGACGACGTCGAGACCCTGTGCGCAGACACCCTGAGCGAATGCGGCCGACAGCGTCGGCGACGAGTCACGCATGTCGTGTCCGACGACGACGCGCCCGGACACCCCTTCCTCACGGATCAGTCGCGCGAATGCAGCGCCGACATCGGAGACGAACGCCTCGTCGATCTGTTCACCGACGACACCACGGACGTCGTACGCCTTGATGACGCTGTGAACCAGGTCAGCTGGTCTGGCCACTACACACTCCTGCAACTTCGGACGTACCGGACGGATTGGACGACGGCAGAACTGTCGTCGCCTCGTTGGAGCCTAGTGCCACAGGCTCTCTCGCGAGGTGTCGTCCGTACCCGTCGCGAGAGTCAGTTCTGCGGATCGGGCAGAACGCGCAGGTGCCCTCGGCGACCGGTACGTGCAGTCGGTGCAGAGGGGAGGTCGGAACCGGGCGCGGAGTCGGCAACCGCTCCGCGTCGCGTCGGCAGCGTGGCCGGACGCCGTCGTGAACCGGCTTCTCGAACAGCTTCGGCGAGAGCCGTCAGATCGTCGTCGTCGGGACTCGAGGGAGAGAATCCACCTTCGTAGCGCACCATTTCCCACCCCTTGGGGGCAGTGGTGGACACTCCGTGTACCTCGCACAGGTCCCACGAGTGGGGTTCCTCCACTGTGGCGAGGGGGCCGACGACGGCCGTGGAATCGGAGTAGACGTACGTCAACGTCGCAACGGCCGGTCTGTTACATCCCGGTCGGCAGCATCCCCGCACAGCTCTCACACACCGAACCTTAGCGCCCGGCGATCGGTCGGTTGCGCCGACACGCCACTGATGCTTCCGTCGCGCCCGGCCGTACCATGATCGCCGTGACGTCCACCGGATCAGCCTCGTCCCGCAACGGTAGGCCCAGCCGCCCGTCGACGTCGCGGTCCGCGGCACGACGCGGACGGGGCATGCGCGGAACCCTTCTCCCCGAGTCGGTCCCTGCCCGCAAGTCGCGTGCGGAGAAGTTCGACGCCGCTGTACTCGATGCGTTCGCCGAGATCGATCGGAAGTGGCACGACCGCCTGGTGAAACTCGACATCGCTGTCGACGACGTGCCGAAGATCCGAGCCGTCGACCCGGAATCGGTGAACTGGCCGCCGGAGGTCGTGGCCGAAGGACCGGTGCCGCTGTCGCGACTCGTCCCCGCGGGAGTGGACACGCGGGGGGCGACGACACGGGCGAGAATCGTTCTTTTCCGGCGCCCGTTGGAGCGACGGGCACACACGTCGCTGGAGCTGACGGATCTGGTACACGACGTGCTCGTGGAGCAGGTAGCGACCTACCTCGGCGTCACCCCCGAGGTCGTGGATCCCGACCCCGAGGAAAGCTGAGCGAGCGGCTCAGATGATGCCGCGCTTGAGGCGCCGACGCTCGCGCTCGGACAGGCCGCCCCAGATGCCGAAGCGCTCGTCGTGGGCCAGTGCGTAGTCGAGGCAGTCGTCCTTGACCTCGCAGCCGAGGCAGATCCGCTTGGCCTCGCGGGTGGAGCCGCCCTTCTCGGGGAAGAACGCCTCCGGATCCGTCTGAGCGCACAGTGCGCGTTCCTGCCACTGCTCCTCGAGGGAGTCCGCATCGTCGAGCACCAGGCTGAGATGCTGTGCGGGAGCGGGCATCCCGAGGCTGGTGAGCGGAGGGTCGACCTCGCGGTCGGGCCCCTCGATCGGCTCGATGGTCTCGTAGTCGGCGTCGGCATTCTCGGGGTCGTGGACCTCGAGACGGTCGACGACGGAATCCTCACGACCGAAGTCCTGGTGTTGTTCAGGCATCACTTCCGCCTCCTCACCTGTTCGAGCGCAGTTGTTGTCGGTCATTTGTGTCGATGATCGACCGTGAAGCCGGATCGAAGAGCGAGTCGCCGTGACACCCGGACGGAACGAGGATCGAGAACCCCGCCGTCGCCATGGGAACACGTGTTCGAACGATGGTTCGCTGCAAGCGATTCCGCCGTCCGAACCGGTAATGACATGACTGTGATTAGACACGCCGCGGTGTGTCGCGGTCAAGCGGACGGGACTTTCTGCAATACCATCCGATTCCCCGTTCTCCCGGAAGGCGACGTGCGTACGGTGTTTCGCGTCGGAAGCACCGTGCCGGGCCCGGCGAGGCCACGCCCGGCGAAATCCCCGGCGGTCGCCACAGCCTAGGCTCGAGAACCATGAAGGTGACTGTGGTGGTGGGCGGCGTCGGCGGCGCACGATTCCTCCAGGGCGTACGGGCATTTCTCGGCGACGACGGCGACGTGACGGCGGTGGTCAACGTCGGAGACGACGTGTGGATGCACGGCCTTCGCATCACACCGGATCTCGACACCTGCATGTACACCCTCGGCGACGGCATCGATACCGACCGCGGGTGGGGTCGTCGCAACGAGACCTGGAGTGTCAAGGAGGAACTCGCCGCGTACGGAGCTCAGCCCGACTGGTTCGGACTTGGCGACCGGGACATCGCGACCCACCTCATCCGTACTCGCATGCTCCGTACCGGGTATCCGTTGTCGGCCGTGGTCGAGGCACTCTGCGACCGATGGTCGCCGGGTGTCCGCCTCATCCCGGTCACCGACGATCGCAGTGAGACACACGTCGTCATCACCGATCCCGAGGACGGCACCGACAAGGCAGTCCATTTCCAGGAATGGTGGGTCCGTCACCGAGCCGCTGTGACCACTCACAGTTTCGCGTACGTCGGCGCCGACAAGGCGACTCCGGCAGAGGGCGTGCTCGAGGCCATCGAGACGGCCGACGTCGTGATTCTCGCGCCGTCCAACCCTGTGGTCAGCATCGGAGCCGTTCTGGCCGTGCCGGGAATCCGCTCGGCGTTGCGCACGACCTCCGCCAAGGTGGTCGGCCTCTCCCCCGTCATCGACGGCAAACCTCTCCGAGGAATGGCCGACGAATGCCTCAGCGTCATCGGTGTCGAGACGACCGCGGAAGCGATCGGTCGGCACTACGGCGCTCGGTCGGCGGCCGGCATCCTGGACGCCTGGTTGATCCACGAGACCGACACTGCCGACGTACCCGGCGTCGACGTCCGCGCGGTGCCGCTGCTGATGACGGAACCGTCCGTGACGGCGAAGATGGTCGAGGCCGCACTCGACGCGGCGGGTGTTCTGTGACGACACCCGGTGATCACGCGCCCGGAGGTTCCCTCGAGATCGTTCCCGTCGCGGGGCTGCCCGAGTTCCGTCCCGGCGACGATCTCGTCACGGCCCTGACCACGGCGGCTCCGTGGCTGGTGGACGGCGACGTCCTCGTAGTCACCAGCAAGATCCTGTCCAAGGTCGAGGGACGCCTCGTGTCCGCACCGGTGGACGCCGAGGAACGAGATGCCCTCAGGCGCACGCTGGTCGAGCAGGAGGCCGTCCGTGTCCTGGCACAGCGTGGGCGCACGCTCATCACGGAGAACAAGCTCGGCATCGTGCAAGCGGCCTCCGGCATCGACGGATCCAACGTAGCCACCTCCGAACTCGCGCTACTGCCCGAGGACCCGGACGCATCGGCGCGCGCTCTGCGCGACGGGGTCCTGCGCACCCTCGGTGTCCGCGTCGCCGTCGTCGTCACGGACACCATGGGTCGAGCCTGGCGCAACGGGCAGACCGACAACGCCATCGGATCCGCCGGCCTGCCCGTGCTGCACAAGTACGCCGGCGGCCGCGACAGCCAGGGCAACGATCTGCTGGTGACCGAGGTCGCTCTCGCCGACGAACTCGCCTCTGCCGGTGACCTGGTCAAGGGGAAGCTCGGCTCCGTTCCCGTCGCCGTGGTCCGAGGACTCGACATGGTCGACGACGGGTCGTCGGCACGTGACCTGGTCCGCCCCGGCGAGGACGATCTGTTCTGGCTCGGTACCGAGGAGGCGTGGCGTCGCGGTGCGATCGGCGCGGTGTCAGCTCGACGCTCCGTTCGCGACTTCGGTTCCACACCGGTCGATCCCGTGACCGTCGATGCGGCCGTGACCGATGCGCTCAGCGCGCCCGCACCCCACCACTCGCACCCGATGCGGTACGTCGCGGTGCGAACGCCCGCGGTGCGCACGGCACTTCTCGACGCGATGGCGGCACGGTGGCGCGAGGATCTCGAGCGGGACGGGAAGAGTGCGGAGTCCGTCGCGGCTCGGCTGGCCCGGGGCGATCTTCTGCGCGATGCCCCGGAACTACTTCTCGCGTTCGTCGTCCTCGAGGACGCGCACGACTATCCGGATGCCGAGCGCAGCGCTGCGGAGGCGACGATGTTCACGGTCGCGGCCGGGGCATCGGTCCAGGCCCTGCTGGTCTCGCTCGCCGCCCGCGGCCTCGGAAGTTGCTGGGTCGGTTCCACGATCTTCGCCGCGGATGTCGTGCGGACGCAGCTGGAACTGCCCGACGAGTGGCAGCCGGCCGGTGCGATCGCCGTCGGCCATCCTCGGACGGCGCCGGCTCCGCGCCCCTCCACCACACCCGGCGCCGCGCTCGTGGTGCTGTGACCGAGCGAACGAGCGCGCCCGGGACCCTGCACGGGTCCGCCGTGGACATCCTCCGCACGTGGGACACCGACGATCCCCACGACGACACCATGCGGCACACCATGCTCGCGTTCCTCGACAGCGCGCCGAAGGGGTGCCTTCGGGAGAACGTGGCCGGTCACATCACGGCGTCGGCTCTGGTTCTCGATCGGGACGGGTGCCACGTGCTCCTGACACTGCACCCGCGGGTCGGTCGTTGGCTGCAGCTGGGCGGCCACTGCGAACCCGAGGACGCGACCGTGCGGGACGCCGCGTTGCGGGAAGCGCGGGAAGAGAGCGGCGTCGAGGACCTGATTCTCGAACCCGAGTTGCTGTCCATCCACACGCACCCGATCACGTGTTCGCTGGGTGTACCCACCCGTCATCTCGACTTGCGGTTCGTGGTCCGCGCTGCGAACGACGCTCACATCGTGCGCAGCGCGGAATCGAACGATCTCCGCTGGTGGCCCGTCGACGACCTCCCTGACGGGGAGGAAGGCGCCGAGCGAGAGGTGTTGCGCGAGATGATCACTCGCGCCGAACGACGCCGCTAGACGTCGGTCGAGAAGCGGACGCCGCCGTCGGGAAGGGTGACTCCCGGCCACACCCGTGCACCACGCAGCAGTTCGCAGCGGGCGCCGATGTTCGCGCCGTCGCCGATGACAGCGTCGCGCACCAGTGCCCGCGGTCCGATACGAGCGCCGAAGCCGAGAATCGACCGTTCGACGACGGCCCCGGCTTCCACGCGGGCACCGTCGAACAGCACGGCGCCGTCCAAACGTGCCCCGGCACCCACCTCGGCGCCGCGGCCGACCACAGTCCCGCCGATCAACAGTGCGCCGGGCGCCACTCCTGCGCCCGGATGCACCAACGACTCACCTCGGGGGCCGTCGAGCGCAGGCGACGGCGCGATGCCGCGGACGAGGTCGGCGGATCCCTTGACGAAGTCCTCGGGCGTTCCCATGTCACGCCAGTAGGCCGCGTCGACGTGTCCGAACACGCGCTTGTCGTCGGCGAGAAGTGCGGGGAAGACTTCCCTCTCGACCGAGACGGGCCGGTCGGACGGAATGCCCTCGATGATCTCGCGCGTGAAGACGTAGCAGCCGGCATTGATCTGATCGGTGGGCGGATCCTGGGTCTTCTCCAGGAACGCGGTGACGCGTCCGTTCTCGTCCGTGGGGACGCAACCGAACGCGCGCGGGTCACCGACCCGGACGAGGTGCAGGGTCACGTCGGCCTCGGTCGTGCGATGGGTGTCCAGCACGCCGCGAAGATCCGTGCCGCCCAGGACGTCTCCGTTGAAGACCATCACGTTGTCGGCGCGCAGACGCGGAAGGACGTTCCGGATACCGCCGCCGGTTCCCATCGGCTCTTCCTCGAACACGTACTCCAGCTCGAGGCCGAGCCCGCTCCCGTCTCCGAAATACTCCTCGAAGACCTCGGCCTTGAACGACGTCCCGAGCACGACGTGATCGATTCCCGCCGACTTGATACGCGCCAACAGGTGCGTCAGGAACGGCAGACCTGCGGTGGGCAGCATGGGCTTGGGTGCGGAGAGAGTCAACGGCCGCAGTCGCGTGCCCTTTCCTCCCACCAGGACAACGGCATCTGTCGCCGAACCGGTCATCTCGTATGGCCTTCCCTGTTGACACGAACGTGGATCTTCGACCGACACATCTTGGACCGACACCGGGGTGGCGACGGCGGAGAAACGCTCAGGCGTCGTCGCGAGTGCGCAATGCAGCCGCCACGACCACCTTCGAACGCACCGCGAGACCCGCACGGAGTGTCCATCGGAGTGGAGCTTGCCACTTCCGGGGGTGGCGGTCTGCTTGAAAGCGGTACGCGCTCTCGTGGTGTGCGGGCAACATCGACTCGGGATGGCGCCCCGCCGCGTGACCCTTCGCGTGCGTCACGACGGCGCTGGGGACGTACACGTTCTGCCATCCGGCCTTGCCCAGCCGATCGCCGAGGTCGACGTCCTCCATGTACATGAAGTACCGCGAGTCGAACCCGTTCACCGAGTCGTACGCAGCGCGCCGGAGCAGCAGGCACGACCCCGACAGCCATCCGACGGATCGCTCGCTGACTTCCTCGGTGTCCTGCCTGTAGCGCTGCGTCCAGGGATTGGCGGGCCAGACGCCGCCGAGCACGGCGTGCAGTGACCCGGACGTCAGATCGGGAACGCGTCGGGCCGACGGATACCGCGAGCCGTCCGGTTCGAGGATCAGCGGACCCAGCGACCCTGCGCGGGGCCAGCGCTCCGCAGCGTCGAGGAGCGCGTCGATCGACCCCGGCGAGAACGACACGTCGGGATTGACCACCATGACGAACTCGATCGACGGATCGACCTCCGCGACAGCACGATTGGCGGCGCCGCCGTAGCCGATGTTCTCACCGGTGCGGAACAACGTGACGTTGTCGTACGCCGACGCAGCGGCCTCGGGCGTGCCGTCGGTGGAACCGTTGTCGGCGAGAATCACCGTCACCGGCCGCGTCGTCGCCGCGGTCAGGGACTCGAGGAACGTCTGCAGATGCTCACCGGGCGAATAGGTCACCGTCACGACGGCCAGGGGCGCACTCACGCCGGTCACCCTACTGGGCGAGCGACCGAGCCTCGAGCGCGGCGGACAAACCGTCACGCCACGGACGCAGCGGGGTGAGCCCCGCATCGCTCCACGCCACGGGCGACAACACCGAGTACGCGGGCCTGCGCGCGGGCCGGACATACCGGTCGCTACCGCAGGGACGGATTCTCTCGGGATCTGCTCCCACACCGGTGAACGTCGCACGCGCGAGGTCGAACCACGACGCAGTTCCCGCATTGGTCGCGTGCAGGATCGGGGGGAGATCCGATCGTCCCGCGGCCTCGAGGAGCGCGTCCGCGAGGTCGGCCGAGTAGGTGGGCGATCCCACCTGGTCGTCGACGACGTCGAGCGTGTCGTGCTCACGCTCGAGGCGGAGCATCGTCGCGACGAAGTCGGATCCCGTGCCGGTGTAGACCCACGCCGTCCGGACGACGGTCGCGGTGGGCAGCGCGGCGAGTACGGCGCGCTCCCCCGCCAGTTTGGTGCGGCCGTAGGCCGTCGTGGGCCCGGTGGCATCGGTCGGTTCGTACGGAGTGGAGGCCGCGCCGGCGAAGACGTAGTCGGTGGACACGTGGAGGAGTCGGGCTCCGACCTCCGCACAGCGTTCGGCCAGCAGTCGCGGGCCGATCTCGTTGAGCAGAGCTGCCCGGTCCTCCTCGGATTCGGCAGCATCCACCGCCGTGTGTGCGGCGCAGTTGACGACGACACTTCCCGGTGTCACGGCCGCCGCGATCGACGAGGGGTCGGTGATGTCGAGCTCGGCCGAGCCGTATCCTCGGACCTCGGCGCCCGCACGACCGACCACGTCGGCTCGGGCAAGGATCTGCCGGCCCAGCTGTCCCCCGGCCCCCGTGATCACGATTCGGGTGCCCGACTCTGCGTCTCTACTCACAGCGATCGAGTGTGGCACGCCGTGTCCGCTTGCGCCGGGCACGGCGATGCTGCCGTTAGCCTGTGAAGCGTGACGGATTCTGTGACGGGCCCCGGGACACCGCGCGATCCGTACAGCTCCCGGACATCTCGCGGTGCCGAGCGACGACCCCGCAGCGCATCCGATTCCCGCAGGAATGCCGATCCCCGCAGGTCCTCCGATCCCCGCAGAACCTCGGATCCCCGCAGGACGTCGGAACCCCGCAGCGAACGCGGGCGACGCCACGAGCGCGTTCCCACCAGTCATCGACCGACGAAGCCGCCGAGGTCGGGAGCCGCGGCGGCCGGCTCGTCGCGTGCCGGTCGCATCGCCGTGGCGTTGTTCTCGGCGGGCGCGCTGCTGGTGACGGGCGTCGCCTGGCAGAGCATCGACTCGCTGCGCAGCAATCTGGCGACGGTGTCGAATCTGGGTCTGGGCAACGGCGCCGACGGAGCGGTCGACATCCTGCTCGTCGGCACGGACAGCCGCACGGACGCACACGGGAACGCTCTGTCCCAGGGGGAACTGGACTCCCTGAGGGCCGGCGACGAGGTGGCGAACAACACCGACACGATCATCCTGATCCGAGTGCCGAACGACGGCTCCTCGGCGTCCGCCATCTCGATTCCGCGCGACTCCTACGTCGCGGTGCCGGGTATCGGCGACAGCAAGATCAACGCGGCGTACGGCGCCACCAAGGAAGAGAAGCGTCTCGAACTGGTGGAGAGCGGCGTTCCCGACGCGGAAGCCGACAGCGAGTCGACGCTGGCCGGGCGGAAGGCACTCATCGACTCGGTCGCCGGTCTGACCGGGGTCACCGTCGACCACTACGCGGAGGTGGGCCTGCTGGGATTCGTGCTGCTGACCGACGCGGTGGGCGGAGTCGACGTCTGCCTGAACGCTCCGGTGGACGAGCCCCTGTCCGGCGCTCGGTTCGCGGCCGGTCAGCAGACATTGTCCGGCGCCGACGCGTTGAGCTTCGTCCGCCAGCGGCACGATCTTCCGCGCGGCGATCTCGACAGGATCGTTCGCCAGCAGGTGTTCATGGCGTCGCTGGTCCGCAAGGTGTTGAGTGCCAGGACGCTGAGCAACCCCGGCACTCTGGGACAACTCGGGTCTGCCGTGCAGCGGTCGGTCACCATCGACGACGACTGGGATGTCCTGGACTTCGCCACCAAGCTGCAGGACGTTGCCGGCGGCGCGGTGACGTTCGACACGATCCCCGTCGCGGACATCAACGGTGTCACCGACTACGGCGAGTCCATCGTCGCGGTGAACCCGGTCGAGGTGCAGGCGTGGGTGCGAGGCCTGATCGGCGACGCGGCTCCGCCCGAGAGCACCACGACCACGCCGAGCATTCCCGACATCGATGCCTCGTCCGTGACGGTCGACGTGGCGAACGACAGCGGTGTCGACGGCTTGGCGTCGTCGGTGTCGGACACGCTGAGCTCCGAGGGATTCGTCGCCGGACAGGTCGGCAACAACGAGGGCGACAGTGTGACCGAGACAACGGTGTACGCCGGGTCGTCCGACGGTGACGCCGCGACGGCCGTCGCGGCGCGAGTGGGTGCCGACACCACGGCGACGGACGACTCCCTTCCTGCCGGCACGGTCCGAGTGGTGCTGGCGTCCGGCTACACGCCGTCGAGTTCCGGTGAGCCGTCTGCCCTGCCGGGTGTGTCCCCGGCAGGGGACACGGCCACTCCGGCACCCGCGGCGGCGAACCCGATCGACGCCGGTGCCGCCGGCCCTCAGTGCGTGAACTGACCGAGTCACTAGAGTCGACGGCATGTCTCAGATGCCGTCCCCGGGCCGCGGTGCGACCCTCACCGATCACCTGCTCGCGCCGATCCTCGCAGCCGACGCTGCCGGTCCTCGCATCACGTACTACGACGACTCGACCGGGGAACGCATCGAACTGTCGGCCGTCACCCTGGCGAACTGGGCGGCCAAGACCGCGAACCTTCTCCGCGACGAACTGGGCGTCTCGCCCGGCGACGTTGTCAGCGTCGCCCTACCCGCACACTGGCAGACCGCATCGGTGCTGCTGGGGGCATGGTGGGCCGGCGCCGACGTCGTCCTGGGATCCGATCCCGACGCGGCCGTCGCGCTCGTGACCGCCTCCGGGGTGGACGCTGCCGACGCGCGCGAGGTCGCTGCGCTGTCCCTCGATCCCTTCGGTCGGCCGATCGACGGCCTGCCTCTCGGTGTCACCGACTACGCGACGTCCGTCCGCGTGCACGGTGACCAGTTCGTTCCGGCGGGTTCGGGTCCTGCGCTGCACGGCCGTTCCGTCGAGGACGTCCTCGCGGATGCACACGGCCGGGCAGGCGCCCGGGGACTCACTGCCGAGGACCGCGTGTTGGCGACGGGCACCTGGGACGACCCCGAGGGTCTGATCGACGGGCTGCTGGCGGTGCTCGCCGCGGGTGCCTCGTTGGTTCAGGTGACGGCGCTGGACCCGGCCGCGTTGGATCGCCGCGTCGCCACGGAGAAGGTCACGACCGTCGCCGGGTGAGGTAGCCGCCGTCGCCCAGCCCGGCCTCGATCTCGAAGCGATTCGCCGCTCCGGGGTGACGGAACTCCTCGCGCAGATATCGGACGACGAACGACACGCCGTAACGCGCCCACTGGTCGGCGTGCACCGACTCGTGAGTCAGCATGGCGCGGCGTCGGCCCGGATCCCGCAACACGGTGCCGGTCAGGAACGCTGCGCCGACGCAGGTTCCGCCGCGTGCGAAGCCCCACCTCATGCCCTCGCACACCAGGAGGGACGACGGTTCGTCCAGACTGATTCTCGCTCCCCACAGACGCGCCCAACCAAGCGCGAGCCAGGTGACCGCCGTGACCTGACGACTCCCCCGTGACACCGTCCGCACCGACGGTCGAGGAGGCGTCACAGCGCCGTCACCGCCATACCCAGCGCGCAGGCTCCGACGGAGAGCCCCGCTGTGGCGGAGACGGAGACGAGGGCCGCGCGGGTACGGCCGTCCTGCACCAGACGTACCGCGTTGACCATCGCCGTGGAGAACGTCGTGAAGCCGCCGCAGAAGCCGGTCCCGACGATCGTGGTGAGCGTGTCGGGGGCACCTCGGAACAGGACCAGGCCGGCCAGCACGCCGAGCGCTGCCGACCCGGACACGTTGATCAGCGGAACGGCGAGGGGGACGCCTCGCCACCGCGTGCCGACCATCGATTCGACGACGACGCGCGTCACGGCTCCCACGGCGCCCGCGGCCGTGACGGTCAGGAGCAGAGCGAGAGACGTCATCGCTGCTCCCCTAGTCGAGAGAGTCTGTGGCCCACAATGATTCCGACGAACGCCGCGCACACACCGACCGACAGCGAGATCAGCACGTACAACGCGGCCAGTACGGGAGCGTCGGCACGTACGGAGGTCACCGTCTCGAGCGCGAGGGTGGAATACGTCGTGAAAGCCCCGCAGAAGCCGCTGCCCACCAGCAGCCTGATGCGCCGACGGACACCAGTGTCCGGGCCGGCGCCGATCAACGCCTGCAGGAGCATTCCGAGCACGACGGCGCCGACGATGTTCACGGTAAAGGTGGCCCAGGGCCATTCGCCGGCGGCCGTGGGCCATCCGCGCTCCACGCCGAATCGCGCCGCGGTTCCCGCCGCACCGCCGAGGAGGACGAGACCGAGCGCGCCGACATCTCGGTGCACGGGCCGCGTCGTCACTCGAGAAGCGACCGTCGCAGCGCGTCGTCCTTCTGCAGGACCATCTGCTCGAGTCCTCGCTGGAACTCCGACATACGTTCGCGCAGAACGGGATCGGCCGCTCCCAGAATGCGTACGGCGAGAAGGCCCGCGTTGCGCGCGCCGCCGATGGACACGGTGGCCACCGGGACACCGGCCGGCATCTGCACGATCGACAGCAGGGAATCCATGCCGTCCAGGTACTTCAGCGGAACCGGGACACCGATCACCGGCAGGGGCGTTGCCGATGCCACCATGCCGGGCAGATGTGCGGCCCCGCCGGCGCCGGCGATGATCACCTGGATGCCCCGCCCCGACGCCTCCCGCGCGTAGTCGAGCATGCGCTGCGGGGTGCGGTGGGCCGAGACGACACCGACCTCGAATCGAACCCCGAACTCGGCGACGGCTTCGGCGGCCGCCTCCATCACCGGCCAGTCGGAGTCGCTGCCCATGATGATGCCGACGCGAACGGCAGTGCTCTCAGCCATGATGCGGATCCCATCCGTCGGTCCAGATACCGTGCGACAGCCAGTGCGCGGCGCGTTCGGCGCGTTCGCGCACCTCCGCCACGTGCTCGGCACTGCTCGCCGACCCGGTGATCGGGCCGACGATGTTCACGTGACCGATCTTGCGGTCCTTGCGCTCACCCTTGTCGTAGAGGTGAACCTTGGCGTCGGGCATACGGGCGAAGAGATGGTGCACGCGCTCGTCCATCGACGACGCCGGCTGCTCCGGCGCACCAAGCACGTTGGCCATGACGGTCACCGGCGCCAGGGGCGCGCAGTCGCCCAACGGGTAGTCCAACACCGCCCTGAGGTGCTGCTCGAACTGTGAGGTCCGCGCGCCGTCCTGTGTCCAGTGGCCGGAGTTGTGAGGCCGCATCGCCAGTTCGTTGATCGACAGCGTGCCGTCGACCTTCTCGAACATCTCCACCGCCATGACGCCCACGACGCCCAGCTGTGAGGCAACCGTCAAGGCGATGTGTTCGGCCTCGGCCGCCAGATCGTCGGACAGGCCCGGAGCGGGCGCGATCACCACGGCGCACTGTCCGGACCGCTGCACGGTCTCGACCACCGGCCAGGTGGCGCCCTGCCCGAACGGGGATCGCGCGACCATCGCGGACAGTTCCCGCGCCATCTCCACGCGTTGCTCCACCATCAGCGGAACCCCGGCTGCGAGCTGCTCGGAGACCACAGCCGCGGCGTCCTGCGCCGTGTCGGGCATCCAGACACCGCGGCCGTCGTACCCGCCCCGGATGGCCTTGATCACGATGCGCCAGTTCTGCGCGGTGCCGAACTCCGCGACATCCTCGACCGACGTCACCTCGGCGAAGTCGGGAACGGGCAAGCCGAGCTCACGGAGTCGTGTGCGCATGCGCAACTTGTCCTGAGCGAAGATCAACGCGTCGGGCGGCGGTTGGACGTTGACGCCCTCGGAGACGAGGACGTCGAGGTGTTCCGTCGGAACGTGCTCGTGATCGAAGGTCAGCGCATCGGCGCCCGCTGCGACGGTGCGCAGTGCCGCGAGATCCGTGTGCTCGCCGATCACGACGTCGGCGCTGACCCGCGCCGCGGGCTCATCGGGGCCGGCGGACAGCACGCGCAGGGTCTGGCCGAGTTCGATAGCGGCCTGATGCGTCATGCGCGCCAGCTGACCTCCACCGATCATCGCGACCACCGGCATTCTCGTCGTGCGGTCCCGTGGGGGGTCCTCGCGCGGCGGTTGCACGGTGATGTCCGAATTCGGGGAATCCTCTGCTGTCACGGCGTACATGGTGTCACGAGTCCGATTAGTGTTTGTGCACTGCTCTTCGTAAAGTGACTGACCGTGCCTCTGATCGACCGTGTGGTTGCCGGTATCCCGCAGCCTTTCCGGAACATGGCTCTCCGCCATTCGGAGCTGATCAAGTTCGCCATCGTCGGTGCGACCACGATGGTGTTCGACCTCGTCATCTTCTACTCGCTGAGCCTGACGGTCCTCGAGTCGAAGCCCGTGGTCGCGAAGATCTTCTCCGGCGTCATGGCCACGATCCTGAGCTACATCCTCAACCGTGAGTGGTCGTTCAAGAACCGTGGCGGGCGCGAACGCCACCACGAGGCACTGCTGTTCTTCACCATCAGCGGTATCGGCGTCATCCTCGCGGCAGCGCCGCTCTGGATCGCGAACAATGTCTTCGACGTCCGCGAGGGTCAGGCCAGCCTGACCGCGCTCATCATCATCGACTTCGTACTGAACTACGTCATCGGCAATCTGCTGCAGATGGTCTTCCGCTTCTGGGCCCTGCGCCGGTTCGCATTTCCGGACGAGAACGGGCGCGGCATCATCGCCAACCCGCTCGACCCGCCGGACGAGGATCCCGACACCGTCGACCCGGACGACGAGCAGACCCAGTTCCTCGGCCACAGCTGACGCGGAGACGCTGCTTCTAGCGCGGCTCGGCCACGCCGGACGTGACGACCTGCGCGTCCCGCGCCGCGGGGAGGAAGACAGCGAACAGAGCCGGACGTCGTCGTTGGAGTTCGAGTCGCCCGCCGTCCGCCTCGACGAGGGCGCGCGCCAGAGCCAGGCCGACGCCGGTGGACCCGGCCCCGGAGAATCCGCGATCGAAGATGTGCGGTGCCAGTGTGTCGCTGACGCCCGACCCTTCGTCGGCGACTTCGACGCACACGGACGGACGCGCTCCGTCCCGCGAGGCGGCCCTACCCTCCCCCACGAGCCGCACCGAGACGACGCACCGTCCGTCGCCGTGATCGAGAGCGTTGTGCACCAGAACCGAGACCGCTTCCCGCAGACGTGAACCGGTCACCATCGCCGTCACCGCGGAATCTCCGCTGAGCACGAGGTCCCGGTGGGCCTCGGCGAACGGGCGTCGCCAATCGTCGATCACCGGCTCGAGTTCACCGCGCACTCGCACGGTCGACGCATCGGCGGCGCCGTCACTCCGGGACGAGCGCACCAGGTCGTCGATCGCGGTGGTCAACCGATCCACCTGCGCCATCGCCTCGTTGGCCTCGGTCACCACTTCCGGATCGGGGTGTTCGGACAGTTCGTCGAGCCTCAGCCGTACGGCCGTCAACCGACTTCGCAACTGGTGGGAGACGTCGGCGACCAACGAGTGCTCACGCTGCAGCCGACCCACGATCTCCACCGACGCCGAGTCGAGGACGTCGGAGACGCGATCGAGTTCGGCGATGCCGTATCGCGTCGGGTCCGTCCGGAAGTCGCCCTCCGCGAGTCGCGCGGCTCGACCCGCGACGTGCAGAAGTGGGTTCGCGAGCCTGCGGGCGGTCAGGACGGCGACGACGGTTCCCGACGCGATGGAGGCCAGAACGACGAGGGCCACGGCACCGACTGCCTGCTTCTGCGCGGTCCGCATCTGCGCGGACGGCACCTCGAGCAGCAGCGACCCGGAGGTTCCCATCGACAGCGACTCCTCGATCGGGTCCTCGACGGAGGGAACCCCGATGTCCATCCGCGACGCCGGGTTCTCCGGTGTGGGGTACACAACGACGAGTCGGCCACCCATCGGGACGACCAGCCTCAGTGACGCCGTGTCCAGTCCGCCGTCGACGCGGCCGTCGCCACCCTCCTGGTCGATGATTTCCGACGCCATGCGCTCGAGGCGGGTCCGCAGATCCCCGCGGGTGAAGTCCTCGACCCACAACCAGGCGGTGTACGTCAGCGGGATCCCGAGCAACATTCCCGTGAGGATGACGACCGCGAGGATCGACTGCAGGATGCGACGCCTCATGCGCGGCCGTCAGTCCGTGTTGATTCGGAAGCCGACACCGCGCACCGTGGCGATGCGACGCTCGGCGACCGTGCCCTCGTCGCCGATCTTGCGTCGCAGCCAGGACATGTGCATGTCGAGGGTCTTCGATCCGCGCAGTTCCACATCGCCCCACACCTCGCGCAGGATCGTCTCCCGGGAGACCACCTGCCCGGCGTGGTCGAGCAGAATCTTGAGCAGCTCGTACTCCTTGTTGGCCAGCGGTATCTCGTGACCGTCGAGGAGGACGCGGCGGGCGGCGGGTTCGAGTCGCAGTCCGCCGACCTCGATCACCCCGTCCTCCGACGCGGGACCTCGCCGGCGCAGCAGTGCGCGGACACGCGCCATCAGCTCGGCGACGCGGAACGGTTTGCTGACGTAGTCGTCGGCTCCGGCGTCGAGTCCGACGACGAAGTCCACTTCGTCGGTCCGCGCGGTGAGCATGAGAACGGCCAGGTCCGACCGGGTCGCGCGGATCTGACGGCATACTTCGAGGCCGTCCATTCCGGGCAGACCCAGATCGAGGATCAGCAGGTCGAACGACCCTTGCAGGGCACGTTCGAGAGCAGCGGGTCCGGTCTGCTCGACCGTCACCGTGTACCCCTCACGGCCCAGGGCACGGGACAGCGGTGTCGCGATGGCTTCATCGTCTTCGGCGAGCAGTACTTCGGTCACCGGACCACCCTACGTAGTGCGCGCCGGGCCGAAGTTCTCTCCGTCGTCGTACCCGCCGTGATTCTGGGCATCGAAGACCTGGTGGTAGAGCAACGAGTGCACCCGCTCGACGTCGGGAATGTCGTCGAACTCGAGGGGGTCGTCGGAACTGGCGACGATGACCAGAGTGCCCGTCTTGAGCATTCTGTCCACGAGACCGTGCCGGAACTGGACGTTGGACACCCGTCGGACGGGGATGTCGATGCCGGAATGGGACAGGATGCCCTGGCGGACCAGGACCCGGCGGTCGGTGACGACGAAGTGGGTCGACTTCCACCGCAGCACCGGTGTGAGTGTCCGCCACACGATCACGGCCGCCCAGAGCGCGAGCAGCGCCAGCAGTGCGGCGGTCCGAGCAGTGGACTCCAGCGACCGTTCGAGCACGCCGGCGCCGAAGCCCGCCAGGGTGGTGATCACCAGGAACGTCAGCACCGGTAGCACCAACATCTTCCAGTGCGGGTGACGGTGGAGGACGAGTTCTTCCTCGTGCCCCAGCGCGTCCTGAGGGAAAGCCATCGGTCCTCCTGCGTTGTCGTCCGTGTCAGGCCGGGTCGTCGACGGCCCGGAGGTGGGTCACGTCGCCCGCCGATACGGCGACAGGCGTGGAATCACCCGACTCCGGCACCACGACGATGCGGCCGTGCCGATCGATGTCCGTGGCACGTCCGAGCAACTCGACGTCGCCGGGCATGCTCACCCGTACGCGGCGGCCGAGGGTATCGCACCGGGTCCGGTACAGATCGGCGAGTGGTGCGGTGTCCCACCCCGTGTCCCGCCACTCGTCCATGGCCGACCCCATGGCCCGCAGGAACGCACGCACCAGCGTGCTGCGGTCGATCACGGTGGCGCCCGCGAGCTGCAAGGACGTCGCCGTGGGCACCGGCAGCTCGGCCTCGGTGAGACTGACGTTGATGCCCACACCCGACACGGCCGTCACGACAGGGTGGGTCGACGCGACCTCCACCAGGATGCCGGCGACCTTGCCCCCGCGACGCCGGGTGTCCCCCGGGGCAGCCACCGGGGTGTCGTCCTCGCGGATCAGGACGTCGTTGGGCCACTTCAGCACCGCATCCACCTCGGAGACGGATCGAACGACGTCCACGACCACGATTCCGGTGAGCAGGGGCAACCATCCCACGGACTCGGGGGCGATCCCGGGCAGCTTCAGCAGTGCCGACACGATGACCTGCGAACCCGCGGGCGCGGTGAAGGACCTCGAGTGACGGCCCCGGCCGTGGTCCTGGACGTCGGCGATCAACGCCGTGCGGTCGGCCGCGGTGGCTGCCGCTGCCAGCAGGTCCGCATTGGTGGACCCGGTGCGCCCGACGACGTCGACTCGCGACCACGACCCGCGCGGACCGTCGACGAGTGCGCGGCTGATGGCGCGCGCGTCGAGCGGAGGCCTGTCCAGGTTTTCCCACATGGGGCGAGCATAGAGAGGCACTCTCACGGCCACCCGCCGCGAAGTCTCACGAGCGGGACGCGACGAGCCGAGGCGACCCCTCCCGCATTCCGGGGGACGACGTCGATACAGTGCTGGTCTATGACGAGTGTTCAGGATGCGTCCGCGCAGGAATCAGTGGCTCGGGAAGAGACGGGGGCTGCCGCTCCCGACATCCACACCACTGCCGGCAAGCTGGCCGAGCTCGCCGCACGCCAGGCCCAGGCCGAGAAGCCGATGGGCGAGGCAGCCGTGGAGAAGGTGCACGCCAAGGGCAAGCTCACCGCCCGCGAACGCATCACCGCACTCCTCGACGAAGGCTCGTTCGTCGAACTCGACGCCCTCGCCCGCCACCGCTCCGTCAACTTCGGCCTCGCCGACAACCGCCCCTTCGGCGACGGCGTCGTCACCGGCTACGGCACCGTCGACGGCCGCGACATCTGCGTGTTCTCCCAGGACGCCACCGTCTTCGGCGGCAGCCTCGGCGAGATCTACGGCGAGAAGATCGTCAAGGTCATGGACCTCGCCCTCAAGACCGGACGCCCCCTCGTCGGCATCAACGAGGGCGCCGGCGCCCGCATCCAGGAAGGCGTTGTCTCCCTCGGCCTCTACGGCGAGATCTTCCACCGCAACGTCCGCATGTCCGGCGTCGTCCCCCAGATCTCCCTGATCATGGGACCCGCCGCCGGCGGACACGTCTACTCCCCGGCGCTGACCGACTTCGTCGTCATGGTCGACAAGACCTCCCAGATGTTCGTCACCGGACCCGACGTCATCAAGACCGTCACCGGCGAGTCCGTCACCATGGAAGACCTCGGCGGCGCCCACACCCACATGGAGAAGTCCGGCGTCGCCCACTACGTCGCCTCCGGCGAACAGGACGCCCTCGACTACGTCCGCGACCTCCTCGGTTACCTCCCCTCCAACAACCAGGCCACACCGCCCCGCCTGGCACCCTCGGACCCCATCGACGGCGCCATCGCCGACAACCTCACCGCCGAGGACCTCGAACTCGACACCCTGATCCCGGACTCGCCGAACACCCCGTACGACATGCACGAGGTCATCCGCCGCATCCTCGACGACGACGAATTCCTCGAGGTGCAGGAAGGGCGGGCCCGCAACATCATCGTCGGGTTCGGCCGCGTCGACGGGCGCAGCGTCGGCATCGTCGCCAACCAACCCACCGCGTTCGCCGGCACCCTCGACATCGACGCCTCCGAGAAGGCCGCCCGGTTCGTGCGCACCTGCGACTGCTTCAACATCCCGATCATCACCCTCGTCGACGTCCCCGGCTTCCTGCCCGGCACCGACCAGGAGTTCAACGGCATCATCCGCCGCGGCGCCAAACTGCTCTACGCCTACGGCGAGGCCACCGTCGGCAAGATCACCGTCATCACCCGCAAGGCCTACGGCGGCGCCTACGACGTCATGGGGTCCAAGCACATGGGCGCCGACCTCAACCTCGCCTGGCCCACCGCCCAGATCGCCGTCATGGGCGCCTCCGGCGCCGTCGGCTTCGTCTACCGCAAACGCCTCCTCGACGCCGCCAAGAACGGTGACGACGTCGACGCACTGCGCCTCGAACTGCAGAACGAGTACGAGGACACCCTCGTCAACCCGTACGTCGCCGCCGAACGCGGCTACGTCGACGCCGTCATCCCCCCGAGCCACACCCGCGGCCAGATCGTCACCGCACTGCGCCTGCTCGAACGCAAGATGGTCACCCTCCCCCCCAAGAAGCACGGCAACATCCCGCTCTGACCCACGGGTGTCCGCCGGGACTCACCAGAACGAGTGGTCCAGCGACCATCGAGTGAGCTCGGCGGACACCAGTGCGCGGACCGTGTAGGTGTCGCCCGCGTAGTCCGGGTGGATGCCGAACACGGTGACGGTGACCTTGTCGCCGTATTCCACGGCCCATGCCGCAATGGCGGGTCCCTGCTGTCGACGCTCGGCGGCGTCGCGGCCCTGCATGATCGCGCGGATGGCGAAGGATTCGGCGACCTGGTCGCCGAGTTCCAGTGCGCTCTGCGGAGCCGAGCCCAGGTTGCTCACCGTCGTGTCCGGACCCGGGACGGATTTCATCATCGTCCCGAGCACGCGGTCCGGCAGTAGCCGGGCAACCGGCTGCAGGTGTCGCTGAACGGAATCGTCCGCAGCAGCGTTGGCGGCGAACGCCGCTTTGCTCGACGCCCTGATCTCGCCGAGACCCCTCTCGGGTCCGATGGGACCGGGGACTCGGATCCACACTCCGCCCGAGGCGTTGGCTCGCTCGTCTCCGTCGGTTCTGTTGCTCACCGCGATGCAGATGCGCGTGCCCTCCGGCCCCATCGGGTAGCCGGTCGACCGCAGGAGACCACCGAGGATCGCAGTGAAGAGACTGTTGGGCGTTCCGCCGAGGTCGGCTGCTCGTCGGGCCCACTGCGCGCGGTCGAGGTCGACCACTGCCAGCGTCGTCTCGGAATCACGTGTGCCGACGGTCGGCTCGGTCGTCGGCGAGGCCGTCGGAACAGCGACCTCGGTCACGGCGGATCGGTCGAGCAGCGACTGTCGAAGTGCCGACGCGCCCGCGCGTACAGCGGCTCGCCCGATGACCGCGAGCGAGGTGAGCACAGCAGGAACCTGCTCGCCGACGTCACGCACGTCGTCGCGCACACCTTTCCATCCCGATACGTCCTCGGCGTCGAGAAGCGAGGACTGCACGCGACCCGCACGTGCTGCGTCGAGTGCCGCGTACACCGCCTGGCCGTCGGCGATCATGTGCGACACCAGCAAGGCCATCACGAAGCGACCCGACGTCGTGTGCGCGCACTCGACGGTGAACCCTCGGCCGGCTCTCGGATCGAGATCGACCGCCCGGAGGCGCTCATCCATCCAGTCGCCCACAGCGGCGTCGTCGATGGTGCCCGGTTCGATGCGCAACGGAGCGGGCCGGCGGGCTCGTACCCAGCGGTCGTGAGCGAGCGGAACGGACGCAGCCTTCACCTTTCGATCGAACGACCCCGCCGCGAGCGCATCGACGAGCGTCGCCACGACGTCGGCTCCGGGGTCCGCGGGAAAGATCCACATGTACTGGATCGGGGCAGTCCACCCGAACAGCCGCTCCGCCAGCGCGTAGGACTCGTCGGCGCCGGCGACCCGATCCGCGACGAGATCACCAGAACTCATGCTGCACACCCCAATCCGTCAGCTCTCCGGACAACGCGACTGTGAGGGCCCGAGCCGAGCCGACACGCGATTCGTCGAATCCCGCCACCGCGAAGGTGGCCCGGCCGTCCGATTCCAGGTACCACGACTGAACTCCTTCTCCGAAGCGCCGGGTCCCGTCCGGATCGACGTGTTGGGCCGTGCCCCGGAACGCGACCTTCGACGCCGGCACCGAGCCGATGTCGAGGAGTCCGTCGGCACGTCCGAGGTTGGATGCGACCACGTCCGGCATGCCGTTCTCCCCCGACATCACCAGTGCGGTGACCACCGACAGCGGCAGGATCTGCAGCAGCGGCTGCAGGTGGATCATGGCGGGTCGACGACCGGCGGACAGCGCGGCGAACGCGTCGCGGCACAGTCCTCGGATGTGCGTGAGTTCTCCGCCCGCGACAGGCCGCTCGGTCAACACGATCGACACGCCACCGGTCGCGTTCGCGCGGTCGTCGCCGGTGTCTCGGCGCAGGCTCATGGGTATGCCGACCTTCACCGGCAGCCCGTCGTCGGCGTAGCCGGTGGAGTAGAGCGCGCCGGCGACCACCGCCACGAACAACGAGTTCCGAGTTCCACCGTGCCGGTGCGCTGCCGCATCCCACGAGTCCAGGTCGACCGTGACGGTGGCCCAGGCGGGTTCTGCGCGAGGCGCCCTGACGTGCGCGGGTGTGCGCGTGATCGGAGGTGGCGCGGGGTCGTCGGTGGGACGGTCGTCGGTGGGACGGTCGTCGGTCGGACGGCTCCCACCGGGGCGCAGTGCGGCGACCACCGCGCGGCCGACACCCCCGGCCGCACCGACGATCTGGCCCACGGCGTCGACGACGTCGTCGACCACGAGCGGCAACCGGCGGGCCTGCGGCGGCGAGCTCTCGCGTCCGGTGATCGACACTCCCGCCGACACTGCCGCGGCCGTCATGGATCGACCGTCCGCCACCAGATGCAGACAGGTCAGTGACAGGGCCGTGCCGCCGGATCGAGTGCGCACCGACCGGACTGCCCAGCACCGTCCCTCCTCGGCATCGAGGTCCACCGTCTCGAGTTCCCGACGTGCCCACACCTCGACGGCGTCGTCGTCGATCGGCTCGTCGTCGACCCGTGCAGCGGGAGTAACGGGCGAGCGTTCCCACCTCGGCCTGGCCAGTGGTACCCGTGACCGGACGATCCTCCGATGGAGTGGGCCGGCGGACAACGCGGAGACGACAGCGTGGACGTCGTTCTCCGGCAACCCCTGCGGCCACGTCCACACGAGTTGGAGCACGACGTCCCACCCGAAGGCCTCGGACAGGAACCAGTAGGTGAAGTCCTGGTCCTGGAGTCTGGTCATGTCGAGGCTCCGGACTGCGCCTCGGTACGGCGGGTCGCCGACTCCACGAGGTCCGCAGCGCGCGCCGCGGCGACCTCCGGCGCAATCATGGCGTCCGACAGGGCGCGTGCTGCTTCCTGTGCGTCCGGCGAGAGAGCTACGCGCAGAGCACGATCCATCGTGTCGGCCGTGACGGACGACGCGGGAAGAGTGGCGCCGCACGACTGTTCGACGATGCGACGCCCCCAGAACGGTTGATCCGAGGCCACCGAGCACACGACGGTGGGCTTGCCGGCGCGGATGCCGGCGGCCGTACTCCCGGCGCCGCCGTGATGGATTACCGCTCGGCACCGTGGGAACACCGCCTCGTGGTCCAGCGAGCCGCCGACCAGGAGGTGTCCCCCGTCGTCCGTCGAGCCCGCGTCGTCGGAGAAGTCGCCCGCGTCGTTCCATCCGACGCTGACGAGCGCCCGGACTCCCGAGCGATCGCATGCCTGTCGGACGGCCGCGACCATCGCTGCGGGATCTTTCACGGGCATCGACCCGAACCCCACGTACACGGGCGGCGGACCGGCAGCGAGCCAGGTCTCGAGTTCCGCCGTCACGGTGCCGGGGTCGGCGGTCGCTCGGAGCGCGGACGGCATGTCCAGGAATCCTGCGAAGGGCCTCGTCTGCGCCCAGTCACGCTGCAGGTCCGGGCAGAACGCGGGGTCGTAGGCCTGGATCTCTATCGCCCCGTACTCCGCCATCCGACGCGGCAGAGGTGTCGACACGGTTCCGAGGCCGAGTCCGCGGCGCAGGACGTTCTCCCGATGGCACGTTGCCGCCCACAGCGCTGTGTCGACGACGGACCACGCGAGGGGTGTCACGACGCGCGGCAGGGATTCCGCACCGGGAATCGGCGAGTACCGCGAGTTCGACCGCACCGGTGCGTGATGCACCGCGACCAGCCCGGCGCCGAACCGCTGCGCGAGCGGCAACGCGATCTGCTCGGTAGTGATACCGGTCAGGAGGACGTCGGGCCGAACGGAGTCCATCACGTCGGTCAGCTCCCGCACCATCTGATCCCACCCGAAGTTCCACAATCGGGCGACCGCCCGTGCGCGGTCGGCCACGGACCCCTGCGAGACGCCGTGACGGACCAGGTCCGAGTTCATGTGTTCACGGGTGTCGTACCCGAACGGGACGGTCTCGAGACCCGCTCCGCGTGCGAAGGAGACGAGGTTGGGAGGGACGGCCATCACCACTTCGTGACCGCGCAGGGCGAGTTCCGCTCCGAGCACCACGGCGGGCTGGACATCACCCCTGGTGCCGCTGACGGCCATCACGATCTGCACTGCGCGACCCCCTCGATCATCGATCTCGTCCCTGCGTTCTCGGCGGACATGACCGGCAGATGAACACGTCGAGAATGGTTGCGCGCTCCACGGCGCGCTTGTTCGATTCCATTCGTAGCCCATGTGGGCGAGTCTGGGTAACCGACCGGTTTTCGTACCGACCACAGGATCGCACGGCTGCTCCGATCCTGCGTCACAAGTGTCGGGACATCCCTATTGGTATGTCCGACAGCCGTATTGCGTGAATCGCGAGGTCACGGTGCCGTACGTCCGTGCCATGTCCTCACCGACGCATCCGCAACTCGGAGAAGGAGACACTCGTCACCCTCGCCTGCAACTGTGGGGTGCGACGTCACGATTGGCGAGGTCCCCACATCTCTGCAATGGTCGTCCCCAGACAGTTCGCGAAGGTCATGATGTGCCGCCGAGATGCGGAGGGGGGCGCGAGAGATGAAGTTGACATTGGCCTTCCACGGAAGCAGAGGAGACGTCCAGCCCGGTATCGCACTGGGTGTGGAACTCGAAAAACGCGGCCACGACGTGGTTCTCGCCGTACCGCCCAACATGGTGGAGTTCGCGTCACGCTCGGGGCTCGACGCCCGGCCCTGCGGAGTGGACACCGCGCAACTCCTCGCGTCGCCTGTGGTCCAGCGGGACATGAACTCGCGCAACCCGATCCGTCGACTCGCCGCGATCACGGAGATGACCGTCGGCGGAGGTCGTCTCGCCCGTCGGCAACTGCTCACGTACACAGAGGATTCCGCGGCGATCATCGGCGGAAGCGTCGGGCAGGAGAGTGCGCTCGACGTGGCCGATCTCCGCGGCGTCCCGTACGTACCGGTGCATTTCTGCCCGGTGCGCCGTAACGGCAGCGTCTCGATCCTCCCCCTCCCCCGGTGGAGTCCTCCGTGGATGCACCGAGCCGGCTGGACGGCGCTGGACCGCATCCTGCGACTGGCGTCTCGACGCGCCGACAACCGACTTCGACGCGAACTCGGGCTCGCTCCGATGTCGACCAGCATCGCTGTCGGACTGGCACGTTCGGGTGTGACCGAAATACAGGCCTACGACGTCGAACTGTTCCCCGGCCTCGACAGCGAGTGGGGATCTCGTCGTCCGCTCACAGGATTTCTCGGACCCGACGAGGCCACCCGGCGTGCGATGGACAACGGTAGGGAGCCCCTGCCCGAAGATCTCCGAGCCTGGCTGCGGTCGGGACCCGCACCCGTGTACGTCGGCTTCGGCAGTATGTCCGTACCCGGCGGCCCCGCCACCGTGGACACCATCGTCTCGGCGGTGCGCCGCGCAGGACGCCGTGTCGTGATCGCCGGAGGCTGGGCCGACATCGGATCGCGCGAGTCAGCCGACGTCGTGACCATCGGAAGCGTCGACCACACGGCCCTGTTCCCCCTGTGCGAGGCCGTCGTTCATCACGGTGGAGCTGGGTCGACCGCAGCCGGGCTCCGTGCTGGCCGACCCACGCTGGTGTGCCACGTAGGCGCGGACCAGCCGATGTGGGGACGGCGTGTCGTCGCGGCCGGTGTGGGTGCCGCCGTCCCCGCGTCGGGCATCACCGACACCCGACTCGATGCAGCGCTGACCGTCGTTCTCGACCCTCGGATACGCGACACCGCAACGACTCTGGCCACGAGGTTGGTCCCCGCGGCCGACGCGGTGGACCGGTGCGCCGATCTGGTCGACCATGCCACCGCCCACACACCACGATTGCGAGTGACCTGACATGCCGAGGTCGACCTATTCCTCCCCGGGCATCGGCGACGCCGTGCCCATGTTCACCCGGTCCCTCTCCGTCGTCGTACCGGCGTTCGACGAGGCCGACTGCATCGGCCTGTGCCTCGACCTGCTGTGCGAGCAACTGGACTGCATCACCGAGATCATCGTCGTCGACAACAATTCGACGGACGACACCGGAGACATCGTCAAGCGTCGTGCAGCCGATCACCCCGAGATCCGCTACATGACGGAGACGCAGCAAGGACTGGTGTTCGCGCGCAACGCCGGGCTCGACGCCGCGTCCGGGGACATCGTCGCCCGCATCGACGCGGACACCCGGGTGCCCCCGGACTGGGCGGCCACCGTTCTGGCCTTCTTCGAGGACGACGTCGACGGCGCCTGGGCCGCAGCCTGTGGTCGCGGCGAGGCGTACGACCTGCCCTACGGCGACGCGGCAGCACGGCTGAAGAGTCGATTGTCCCCGTTGGCGCGACGCACACCGTCGACGCCCGAGGTGCGGGACGTGCCGGTCCTCTACGGCTCCAACATGATTCTGCGTCAGGAGACGTGGAAGGCGATTCGCGACGGCGTGTCCCTGCGACGCGACGTCTTCGAGGATGTCGACATGGGGCTGTGCGTCCAGGAGACCGGAGGGCGCAATGCCTTCCTGCCGTCGATCACCGTCGGTGTGTCGCCGCGACGCATGGAATCGGGAATGCGGTCCTTCGTCCGCTACATGGCCTGTCTGCCCAGAACCCTGCTCCTGCACCGCCGATATGCGCTGGCGCTGGGTGCGCTGACTCTCTACGTCCCGGCCGTGTCCGTTCTGCATGTCTGTCGCCTGATCATGATCCGCGCGTACGACAAGGACACCGGAACCTTCTCGCCGGCCGGCGTCCTGCGGCCGCGCGTCGATCGCGCGATGCCCTGACGCGAGCGTCATCTCGACCCGAACGGATGTGAGACGACCATGAAGTTCACCGAACTCGCCGACTACCCGCTTCCGCGTGGAGTGGTCACCGAATGGATTCCGGCCGTCACGTCGGCCGATCGCTGGAGCGAGGACCATCGCCCGCTCGCCTATACGCACGAGGAGCATTGCCGACACAGCCTGGCCAAAGCGGCCACCGGCACGTCGGAGGACGTCGGCGCGTCGTGGATCGGTGCGGTGTTCGAGATCCACGAGCGCTACGACCCCGTCCTGCTGCGACGTGCGCTGACGACGTGGACCTCGCGACACGAAACCTTCCGCTCGACCGTGTCCGCGGACGGTACCGAGTCCGACGGGTCGGTCCGGCTGAGCCGCTCGACCGTCGCGGCGGACGCCGTCGATGTGGTGCCGCGAGTCGTCGGACGACGGCGCTCGGGCTCCGATGTCCACGACCACGTGGTGTCCTTCTTCGGGCGCACTCTCTCGCCCTTCCGCTGGCCCCACTGCCTCGTCGCAACGGTCGACGACATCCTCGTCACCGACGAGCCGGGCGAGAAGTTCCTTCTCGTCTTCGGTGCCGACCACTCGGTCATGGATGCCTACTCGATGCTGCTGGCGGTCAGCGAGCTACGACGACTCTACGAATTCGAGGTGCACGGTCGGGATCCACGACTGACCGAGACCGCGAGCCATGTCGACTTCAGTGTGCTGGACCGTCGGACGGGCGACGGCCTCACCGTCGACCACGAGGTCGTGCAGACGTGGTCGTCCTTCCTCGGCGAGACCGGGTTTCCGCGCTTCCCGCTCGACGTTTCGACCGACAGGCCCTGCGCTGCACGCCAGAGCAGTCTGTCGACGGACATACTGTCGGCGGATCTCACCGACGACCTGGCTCGGCGCAGCCGATCCGACGGCGCATCGATGACCGCAGCGCTCGTGGCAGCCATGACTCTCGCGACGCGCGATCTGACGGGTACCCGACGCCTGCGTTTCGCCATGCCGATGCACACTCGTTTCGAGCCGCGCTTCGCAGAGTCGATCGGGTGGTACGTCGGTGTGGTCCCTGTCGACGTCCACATCGACTCACAGTCCGATTTCACCGATGCGCTGCACAGGGCCGTCGCCGGTCTGGATGCGGTGAAAGGTTATGCCCGACAGCCGTACTCGAAGGTAGCTCGACTGCTGGGTATCGATTCGGTGCCGCAGTTCGTGGTGTCCTACCTGGATCTGCGACACACTCCCGATGCCGAGTCGTGGCCGTTGTGGAACACCCGCACCCTGCGCAGCGCCACCGCCTCACGCGACGAGGTGTACCTCTGGATCCTGCGAACACCGCGAGGGCTGAACGTCTCGGCGCGTTTTCCCGGACACGAGATCGCCGTCGACCGGGTACATGCGTTCGTCTCCCGGCTGCAGGCAGTGCTTCACGACGTCGTCGGAGCCGGACCGCTGGAGCGGACAGCGCCGCAGACCGTCGTCGAGAGCGTGCGCGCATGATCATCACCGCCTTGCGCAACTGGGCACCGCAACCGGGCGCGCTGATCGAATGGCATCCGCATCCGGACGTCGTCCCGCTCGTGGAGGCAGCCGCCGTGGACCCGGTGCCCCCGTCGTTCCTGCAGGAGAACCACGTCCGCGGAGTCGAGAGCGCTGCCGACCGCGGCGCCGTCCACACCGCATACCTCGGTTCGGCCACGGAGATCTCCGGCGACCTCGACATCGACGCTCTGACACGCGCGTTCGAGGCGTTCCTGGTGCGGCACGACGCCCTCCGGACCAGCTTCGACGTGGCCGACGGATCCGTCGTCCGTCGCCGGGTCCCACTCGCCGCCGTTCGATTGCAGGCTCGGACCGTGGGTAGTTTCGCCGAGCAGGAGGAGTTCCTCGACTACGTGCGCGCCCGGTTGTCCCGGGACGCCACTCCCCTGAGCTGGCCCGCGGTGGCCTTCGGCGCTGTGACCCGCGCCGGCAGTTTCACGCTGTACTACGGCGCCGATCACGCGTTCTCCGACGGCGCGTCCCAGGTCATCGTCCTCTCGGAACTCGCGGACCTCTACCGCGCGGAGATCACCGGCACACCGGCCACCGACCTCTCGGCATGGACGGGGAGCTTCGTCGACTACGTCGGCATCGAGAACGACATCGCACGCGGTATCGGCCCGGACTCCCCGGAGTTGGCGGAGTGGACCGATGTCGTCACCTCGCACGGCGGGTCGATGCCGTCGTTCCCTCTCGACCTGGGCTTGGCGCCGGGCGAGACCGCACCTGTCGAGCCGATCGAGATGGACCTGCTCGACGCCGAAGAAGCCGCAGCGTTCGAGGACGTGTGCCGCGCCGCGGGCGGCAAGTTCGTCACCGGACTCTTCGCAGCCGTCGCCATCACCGACCACGAACTCGCGGGACGCGACGTCTACGCCGGAATCACCGTGTTGGGAACTCGGCACCTCGGCGACTTCGCCCTGTCGCAGGGATGGTTCTGCAACTTCGCACCCGTGACGTTCCCGGTGGTGGGGGCACCCGATTTCGACGCCGTGATCGGGCGGGCAGTGGAGGCGTACCGTCGTACCAAAGCCACGGCGGCAGCACCGATCGGACGGGTGCTGCAACTCCTCGTGGAATCGGGAGCAGGAGGAGCCGGCGTGGCATCGAGTCCGCACCTGTTGTCCTACATCGACTTCCGATGGTTCCCCAGCCACGGGTCGGAGGCCGACCGCTCCGCGATCCTTTTCACCGGAGAAGGCCGCACCTCGAACGCCTCGATGTGGTTCAACCGAGACGAGCGTCACTTCTACCTCGGCTCGCAGACCCCCGCGACTCCGTTCGCGCAGGAGCAGGTCTCGCGCTACCACCACCATCTGCGGACAGTTCTGCGCACGATCGCCCGTGACGGCGCGTACGTCCTCGGCGCGACACGGGAGTCCGTCCAGTGCGGGTGATCGGCATCGACGACTGGTCGCCTCGACCGGGCACGGTCATGCAGTGGACTGTGCATGCCGCCGAGCCGCCGCGTACCTCGGACGTTCCACCGTCCTTCAATCAGAGTGCTCACCTCGCCGACACCGAGGACGGAAGTACCTGGCTCGCAGCGGCGTTCGACGTGATCGGCCCCGTCGACGTCACCGCCCTCGAACGAGCACTCGCCGCCCTGATCAGCCGTCACGAGTCGCTGCGAACCGGATTCGTGCGTACCCGCGACGGTATGTCCCGCGTCGTGCACGGCCGGGACGCCCTGGGACTGCTGCGCGGGACGGACGTCGCCGTCACCACGTCGACCAGAGCGCGCGAGGTCCTGCGGAGCGCGTCGAGAGAAGCGTGCGAACCGTTCTCGGCCCCCGCGTTCACGTTCGCCGCGATCGACAGGTCCGACACGTCGACCGTCGTCGCCGCGTTCGACCACGCCCACGTCGACGCGTACTCCCTTGCCGTCGTCATCGACGAGATCCGTCGTGTGTATCTCGGGGACACCGTGGACGACCCGGAACCCGGAAGCTTCGTCGACTACTGCCTGCTCGAATCCACCTCTGCCGCGGTCCGTCTCGATGATCCGCGGGTGGTGTCCTGGGTGGAGTTCCTCCGCGCCCGCGGCGGCGCCCCACCTCAGTTCCCGCTGGATCTCGGCGTGCCGCCGGGAAGGACCGACCGCTGCGCCATCCGCGTGGACACGCTGATGTCGACGGACGAGGCCGCCTCGTTCGAAGCCTGCTGCCGGGAGGAGGGCGCGAGCCTGTACGCCGGGGTGCTCTCCGCGATGGCGCACGCAGTGCGCGATCTGGGCGGCGGTTCGACACTGCCGTTGCTCTTCCCGTTGCACACCCGCACGATCGACGCGTGGCGGTCCGCCGTCGGGTGGTTCGTCACCAACGCACCTCTCGACGTCGTCGTCGAGAACGACATGCTCGCCACCATCCGTCGGACCGGACCCGACCTACGGCGCGCGGTCGACCTGGGCGCTGTGCCGATCCCCCGCGTCGTCGAAGCCGCCGGTGGCCTGAACCGGCCGCGCAAGAACGTCTTCATGGTCTCGTACGTGGACTACCGACGGCTACCCGGCCACGAGGAGATGCGCGCGGTGGATGCCCATCACATCTCGAACGTGACGGTCGCCGACGACGCCCAGTTCTGGATCTCTCGGACCGTGGAGGGGATCGCTCTGCGATCGCGGTTCCCCGACAACCCGACGGCCCGCAGAACCGTCGAGAGCTTTCTGCGCGTCGTCCGCGAGCACATCGCGGCGTGCACCGCGAGCCTGCCCGCGCTGGCAGTGACATAAAGTCGGCACCGGACACGGACAGATCCCGAATCCGGACGACGCGAGGAGAACATCGGTGAGTGAAGCGGACGATCGGCCCGAGAACGACCGGCCCGTCACGGACGATGCGGTCGCTGCGCCGTTCCTGCGCGTCGAACGCGGCAACCCCACCGACGAGGATCTCGCGGCCTTGGTCGCCGTCCTGTCCGCCGCAGCCGCGGACAGCGGGCCCGCCGAGGTTCCCGTCCGCGACCACTGGGGTCGGCCGGAGACGATGCACCGGCCGGACACGGCCTTCTCGCCGTACGCCTTCGGTTCCGGAGTCCGCTGACCCCGATGGCCGTTCGTCTCGTTCTGGCCTCGCGATCCCCCGCACGGCTGGCCGTGCTGCGTGCTGCCGGCATGGACCCCGTCGTGCGTGTCTCCGATGTCGACGAGGATGCAGTCGCCGCCGCGCTTCCCGATTCCTCCCCGGACTCCGTCGTCGTCACCGAGCTCGCTGCTGCCAAGGCCGCTGTGATCGCCGATTCCCTGGACAGCGATCTCGCTGTCGGCACCGTCGTGATCGTCGGCTGCGATTCGATGCTGGCCATCGGCGGCGAGCTGGTCGGCAAACCCCACGACATCGAGGTCGCCCGACAACGCTGGGCCGTGATGGCGGGGAACAGCGGAAGCCTGCTGACAGGCCACTGCGTCCTGCGTGTCGACGACGGCGTGGTCACGGCCCGGAGCTCGGCGCACTGCTCCACCGTCGTGCACTTCTCGACTCCGGATCCGGCGGACCTCGAGGCATACCTGCACTCCGGTGAACCGATGACCGTCGCGGGTGCGTTCACACTCGACGGCCTCGGCGGGTGGTTCGTCGACGGCATCGAAGGCGATCCGTCGTCCGTGATCGGCATCGGACTGCCCCTGGTCCGCAGGCTGCTCGCGGAGGTCGGCGTGTCCGTGGCCGAGCTCTGGGCCGCGACGCGGGCATCGGGCGACTGACACCCGACCGGCGCGCGACCTAGGATCGGAAGCGACACCCGGCCTCGGCCGACCATCGCTGACAATCTCAGGAGTCGCACGTGCCCGTCGCGCCAGATCCCCACCCCGCCTTCGCGTCGTTCGCGCACCCCGAGCGGCTCGTCACGACGCAGTGGCTGTCCGCCAACATCGGCACACCGGGGCTCAAGGTCGTCGAATCCGACGAGGACGTCCTGCTCTACGACGTCGGCCACATCCCCGGCGCCGTCAAGATCGACTGGCACCTCGACCTCAACGACCCGGTCACTCGCGACTACGTCGACGGCGCAGCGTTCGCCGATCTGATGAACCGCAAGGGAATCTCCCGCGAGGACACCGTCGTCATCTACGGCGACAAGAGCAATTGGTGGGCCGCCTACGCCCTCTGGGTCTTCACCCTGTTCGGCCACGAGGACGTGCGGTTGCTCGACGGAGGTCGCGACGCCTGGCTGGCGGAGAACCGGGACACCACGCTCGACGTTCCCGAGACCTCCGTCTCCGGCAGCTACCCCGTCGTCGAGCGCGACGACGCAGCGATCCGCGCGTTCAAGGACGACGTCCTCGCCCACCTCGGATCGGGACCGCTGGTCGACGTCCGGTCCCCCGCCGAGTACACCGGCGAGCGCACCCACATGCCCGACTACCCGGACGAGGGTGCCTTGCGCGGCGGTCACATCCCGTCCGCAGTGAGCATCCCGTGGGCGAAGGCCGCAGCTCCCGACGGACGCTTCAAGTCCCGCGACCAGCTCGACGAGGTGTACGCCGACGTGTCGTCCGACGCCGAGGTCATCGCCTACTGCCGCATCGGCGAGCGCTCGAGCCACACCTGGTTCGTGCTCACGCACCTCCTCGGATACTCGAACGTCCGCAACTACGACGGTTCGTGGACGGAGTGGGGCAACGCGGTCCGCACACCCATCGCCCGCGGCGAGGAGCCCGGGGTACTGCAGTGACCGGCGCTCTTCCCGCTCCCCTCGCGGAGATCGTCGAGGACTTCGGTGCCGTCGAGGGTCAGGACAAGATCACTCTGCTGCTCGAGTTCAGCAACGAACTCCCCGCGCTTCCTGCCGGACTCGAGCAGGCGGCGATGGAGCCGGTGCCGGAGTGCCAGTCGCCGCTGTTCCTGTCCGTCGACTCGTCCGACCGTTCGGCGGTGCGGCTGTTCTTCAGCGCTCCGCCGGAGGCACCGACCACCCGCGGGTTCGCGTCGATCCTCGCGCAGGGGCTCGACGGCCTGCCGGCGGACGACATCCTCGGGGTACCGGACGACTTCTACACCGAGTTGGGGCTCGCCGACACTGTGAGTCCCCTACGGCTGCGCGGAATGTCGGCGATGTTGAGTCGGGTGAAGAAGCATCTTCGCGGCTGAGAGCGTCGATATGTACTGACAATCTCGGTCTCGGCGGTAGACTGAGGTACCGAGAGCGCAGTCCGTCAGGGGTCGCGCGCCGGGTGTGGGAGGGGCAGTCCCGAAAGTGGAGTTCACCGAGCTGGTCGACTACCCGATCCCGGCAGGCACCATCACCGAGTGGATTCCCAGTGTCGGACCGCATGCCTCCACCCCCGAGGACGCCGGGTGGCTCGAGGACGACCGGCCCACGTCGTTCGTTCACGAAGCCCACCTGCGGCGGACCATCGCCGATCCGTCCGCCGGCCGCGAGTCGTGGCTCGGAACGGCGTTCGACATCCCCGGCACCCTGGACAAGGCGGCGTTCCGGCGGGCCGTCCTGGCGTGGATCGACCGCCACGAGGGCATGCGCTCCAATGCCACGATCGACCCGGACAGCGGGGTTCTGTCGCGGGTCACGGCCCCCGTGGGTGCCACCGACATATGGGTGATCCAGCAGGACGAGTGCACGCGCGCCGACGAGGTGTACGAACATCTCCAGCATCTGTTCGACGAGTACACCTCGCCGCTGGTGTGGCCGTCGTACGCGTTCGTGACCCTCGAGCCCCGTTCGACCGACGACGTTCCCGACCACGTCACGGTGTTCTTCGCGGCCGACCACTCGATCATCGACGGTCTCTCCATCGTGCTCATCGCGCACGAGTTGACCCGGCTGTACGAGGAGGAGACGACCGGCGTCCACGCCGGTCTGTTCCCCACCGGCAGCTACCTCGATTTCGGTGAACTCGAACGCACCCTGTGCAGCGGCGTCGATCACACACACGACGCCGCTGTGGAGTGGTCTCGATTCCTCGCCGAGAACGGCGGGCAGTTCCCGTCGTTCCCTCTGGACATCGGCCCCGCTCCCGAGGTCCGGGTCCCGCAGAACGGGCTGTCCGCCTGGATCATGACGCCGGAGGAAGCCGAGTCGTTCACCGTCGCATGCCGTAAGACGGGGCCCGGGTTCCTCGCCGGCTTGATGGCGGCGATGGGCGCGGCGTCCTACGCCGTGTCGGGGGCACCCCGCTTCCGGACCGTCACCCCGATGCACACCCGGCACGACCCGTCGTGGGCCGCATCCCTCGGATGGTTCGTCGGGGTCGCTCCGCTCGCGTTCGACGTCGCCGACGGTGAATCGTTCGGCGACCTGGTCGTGCGCGCCGGATCGGAACTGGCCCGTACCAAACCGGTATCGAAGGTGCCGTTCGATCTGATCGCCGATGCCACCGGCGTCGACGTGCTGCCGCGGTTCGTCGTGTCGTTCATGGACGTCCGCTTCGCTCCGGACGCCCGCACGTGGCCCGACATCAACGCGCGAGCTCTCCGCAGCAAGAAGTACGACCACGACGTCTACCTGTGGATCCATCGCACGCCGCAGGGCGTCAACATCTCCTCACGGTTCGCCGGCACCGAGGTCGCTGCCGCCGCGGTGCACCGGTTCGTCGGCGAGCTGAGGGCCGTGCTGACCGCGGTCGCGAGCACGGGGACATACCTGGTGCACGCGCCGGAAACACCCCACCTAGACTCCGAAACAAGGATGTCCATCTAATCTCGTGGGCGAGAACCCGCGTATGCCCGCCGGAGCGATACCTCGCGACGGCCTATCCGACCCTCACAGGAGGCTTCGTGCCCAGCCACGCCACTGCCCGCATCAGTAAAGTTCTCGTCGCGAACCGCGGTGAGATAGCGGTTCGCGTGATCCGAGCTGCGGCCGACGCCGGCTACACCTCCGTCGCCGTCTACGCAGAACCCGACGCCGACGCACCCTTCGTCCGCCTCGCCGACGAAGCCTTCGCCCTCGGTGGTCAGACCTCCGCCGAGTCCTACCTCGCGATCGACAAGATCATCGACGCCGCCGCCAAGTCCGGCGCCGACGCCATCCACCCCGGCTACGGCTTCCTCTCCGAGAACGCCGACTTCGCCCAGGCCGTCCTCGACGCCGGCCTGATCTGGATCGGACCGTCCCCGCAGTCCATCCGCGACCTCGGCGACAAGGTCACCGCCCGCCACATCGCTACCCGCGCGAAGGCCCCCTCCGTGCCCGGCACGTCCGAGCCCGTCAAGGACGCCGACGAGATCCTGGCCTTCGCCGACGAGCACGGCCTCCCCATCGCCATCAAGGCCGCCTTCGGCGGCGGCGGACGCGGCATGAAGGTCGCCCGCACCCGCGTGGAAATCCCCGAGCTCTTCGACTCCGCCACCCGCGAAGCCGTCTCCGCCTTCGGCCGCGGCGAATGCTTCGTCGAGCGCTACCTCGACAAGCCCCGCCACGTCGAAGCGCAGGTCATCGCCGACCAGCACGGCAACGTCGTCGTCGCCGGCACCCGCGACTGCTCCCTGCAGCGCCGCTTCCAGAAGCTCGTCGAGGAAGCCCCCGCACCGTTCCTCACCGACGACCAGCGCGCCGAGATCCACGCCTCCGCCAAGGCCATCTGCAAGGAAGCCGGCTACTACGGCGCCGGCACCGTCGAATACCTCGTCGGCCAGGACGGACTCGTCTCCTTCCTCGAAGTCAACACCCGCCTGCAGGTCGAACACCCCGTCACCGAGGAGACCTCCGGCATCGACCTCGTGCTGCAGCAGTTCCGCATCGCCAACGGCGACGAACTCTCCATCACCGAGGACCCGACACCGCGCGGACACTCCTTCGAGTTCCGCATCAACGGCGAAGACGCCGGCCGCGGCTTCCTCCCCGCCCCCGGACCGGTCACCACCTTCATCGCCCCCGAGGGCCCCGGCGTGCGCGTCGACTCCGGTGTCGAGTCCGGCTCCGTCATCGGCGGCCAGTTCGACTCCATGCTCGCCAAACTCATCGTCACCGGCGCCACCCGCGAGGAAGCCCTCGCCCGCTCCCGCCGCGCCCTCGCCGAATTCCGCGTCGAGGGACTCGCCACCGTCATCCCGTTCCACCGCGCCGTCGTCTCCGACCCCGCCTTCATCGGCGACGGTCAGTCCTTCGACGTCCACACCCGGTGGATCGAGACCGAGTGGGACAACACCGTCGAACCGTTCACCGCCGGCGCCCCCATCGAGGACGACGAGAACGGACCCCGACAGAACGTCGTCGTCGAGGTCGGTGGGCGCCGTGTCGAGGTGTCCCTGCCCGGCCAGTTCTCCCTCGGCGGGGGTGGTGGTGCCGGCAACGGTGGCGCCATCCGCCGCAAGCCCAAGCCGCGCACCCGCGGCGGCGCCGGCGGCGCTGCCGCGTCCGGTGACGCCGTCACCGCACCTATGCAGGGCACCGTCGTCAAGGTCGCCGTCACCGAAGGCCAGGAAGTCGTCGCCGGAGACCTCATCGCCGTCCTCGAAGCGATGAAGATGGAAAACCCCGTCACCGCCCACAAGGACGGCGTCGTCACCGGCCTGTCCGTCGAGCCCGGATCCGCCATCACCCAGGGAACGGTCCTCGCAGAACTGAAGTGATCCACCGAGACAGCCCGCCCCCGTTAGGCTCCACTCATGGCTGACGACAGTCCTGACGTGAGAATCGGGACCGCCGAACGGGAGCGGGCTTTTTCGTTGCTCAGCGAGCATTTCGCTGCGGGACGGTTGGGCACCTCGGAGTTCGACGAACGATCGGCTGCCGTATCGGCAGCAGTGACCCGCGGGGAACTCGTGCCGCTGTTCCGCGACCTTCCGGGTGGATCCGCGATGCTGCACTCCGACCAGCCGACGTCACCCGATTCGAGCCCGGCGATCGCGTCGTCGGGACACCTACCCGCGGTGAGCGGTGGACGGGACTATCGAGCCGTGGCGATGGGCATCATGCCGCTCGCGGCGCTCGTGCTTTTCTTCGTCACCGGGTCATGGCTGTGGTTCCTGGCCGTCCCTGCCGCCGGTGCGATCCTGTATGCGGGCCGCAAGGACGACTCGTGACGGCGATCCGAGCGGCACTCTTCGACGTCTTCGGAACGGTCGTCGACTGGCGCGGCGGCATCGCATCGTCCACCCGGACCTGGCTCGACGACCACGCGCCGGACCGAACCGACATCGATACCGGAGAGTTCGCGGCTAGGTGGCGAGCGAAGTATCAGCCGTCGATGCAGCCGATCAGGGAGGGTCGGCGCGAATTCACCGCACTCGACGTCCTGCATGGGGAAAGTCTGCTGGAACTTCTTGACGAGTACGCGTTGCCCACCGATGCCGCCGAGGAGCTCAACCGTGCGTGGCACAGGCTTCCACCATGGCCCGACTCGGTGGCCGGCATCTCGGCGATCCGCGAATCCGTCATCGTGGCACCGCTGTCGAACGGCAACATCTCGCTGCTGCTCGACATGGCGAAGAATGCCGGCCTGCCGTGGGACGCGATCCTCGGGGCCGAGGTGGTGCGGGCGTACAAGCCGACGCCCGAGTCCTACCTCCGCACGGCGGCGGTCCTCGACCTGGCACCGGACCAGTGTCTGATGGTCGCCACACACAACGACGACCTCGCCGCCGCGCGTGGGTGCGGACTGCGGACCGCCTTCGTCAGGCGACCTCGTGAACACGGCCCGGAACAGTCGTCGTCCGAGCCGACCGACGACTGGAACTACGTCGTCGACGATCTACTCGAACTCGGAGTCCTACTGCGTCAGTGAATGATCCGCTCGTACACGCCCACTTCGGAGCCCGTCTCCCACTCGCCGAGCCCCGCGAAGGTGGACAGCACGCGCTCGTGGTTCCAGTCCTCGTCGACGTGGATCTCGTGCGGGTTGCCCTCGATCTCGTGCTGGGGGTAATGGACGATCGGAATGGAAAGGTACACCGCGCGGCGCGCCGCAGCAGAACACTTCTCCCACAGCGCGAGTGCGTCCGCCTCGGTCATGTGCTCGGCGACGTCACCGATGATCACCACGTCCGCAGCCGGTAGGTCGACCTTGCGTGCATCACCGATGACGATCTCGTCGTAATAGTCGTGCAGTCGGTACGTGTCGACGTACGGCTGCCAGATCTCGACGCCCGTGATGTGCGAGACCGCGGGCCCGGCAAGCAGTTTGGCGTACGTTCCCACCCCCGGCCCGATGTCGAGCACGGTCACCGGGCTGTCGGCCCCCAGCGCGGTCACTCGGTCACGGATCCAGCTCTTACCCTCTGTCGAACTCATCGGCATGGGTTCGTGTGCCCACCCCGGGCATTTCGTAACCGTCGCTGCGGTGGTCGTGGTCGCGGCCGGTCGCCAGATCGCTGCAGTCGACGAGGACGACGTCGGGATTGTCGGCCAGGAATGCCCGCGCTCCCCGGTCTCCGTCCGCTGCACCGGCCGCCTGCGGCCACCAGTGCCGCGCGAGCACGACGGGATGTCCGGGCCGGCCGTCGAACGTCGCTCGCGCCAGACCCGTGGAAAGCGACGCCTCGACGACGCGTCCGACCACGTCGCCGCCGATGTCGGGAGTGTCCACCAGGTGCAGTACGGCCTTGTCGGCGTCGGTCGTGGCGCATGCCTGCAGGCCCACCCGGACCGAGCTGCCCATGCCGGTACGCCACTCGTCGTTCATCACGGCATGCGCGCCGGCAGGCATCTCGGGTGCCGCCGCACCCACGACGACCAGCACCTCGTCGCAGCCACCCTCCCGCAGTGCACGGACGGCGAGCCTGAGCCACAGCCCCTCGTGCGCCAGGATCTTCGGTTCGCCGTAGCGGGTGCCCGCACCCGCCGCGAGCACCACGCCGATCGAGGTCATACCTGCCACTATGGCACCCCGGACGGTGGAGTTTCTGCTCCTGTCGCACCGATTGTCGACGGGATCCCGCTGCTATCGCCGCCGAGAGGAGCAGAAACTCCACCCCGGACGCCATCTACTCCAGCCGCGCCTCGAGCTCGGCGATGCGGTCGACCAGCACCTTCTCCCGCGCCGCGGCGTCACGCTCGTAGAGCGCCCCCATCCTGCTCACGTAGTCCTGGTCGTAGCGCGGGATGATGCTGCGGGTGCAGTTCCAGTCGATCGCCTCGACGGAGATCACGACGCTGCGCTCGCACCGCGACTCGACGGTGCCGCCGGGCACCTGCCGGAGTCGCTCGAGCAACGCCGGGTCCGCGCTTCCCTCGACCACCGTCGCGCGGCCGTAGATCTTCACGCGCTGGCGGCGCGGGTAGTCCACGACGATCAGCGCCACACGATCGTTCGCGTCGAGATTGCCGGCCGTCACAAACTGGTTGTTCCCGGCGAAGTCGGCGAACGCGAGTGTGTGGTCGTCGAGCACCTGCAGGAACCCGGCCGGCCCGCTGCGGTACTGGACGTAGGGCCATCCGGTCTCGGTGACCGTCGACAAATAGAACTGATCCGCCGCGCGGATGATCACCGTCTCGCGGCCGTCGAGTTCGTCGGGTCCGTCGTCGCCGCGTTCCGTCTGCGCACCGTAGGCCGTGTAACTGCCCTTCTCACGCTGCCGTGCGAGCGTCGAGGGTCCGAACACCAGGTGGTGATAGTGGTTGCTCATCACCCCTCACTCTTCACCACCTGTTGGCGGATCACCCAACGACCAGCGCGAACCGGTGACCCGACTTTGTGCGGTCTCGACTGGCGGGGTGGCCCGGCATGGCGGATTCTGATCGCACCGCACTCCGGTCACTCGCCGCCCTGCACCGTCGCAGGGCACCGCCACAGGCCCCTACGGCCCTCGCCTGGAACCAGGTCCCACTCATGACTGTTCGCTCCGCCGTCACACGGCGCCACCCCGTCGACGAGGTTCTCCCCGCCCACAAGCTGGCGGCCTACGGGTTCCAACACGTCGTCGCGTTCTACGCCGGGGCGGTGCTGGTCCCGATCATCATCGGTGGTGCCATCGGGCTCACCAACGAGCAGTTGATCCACCTGATCAACGCCGACCTGTTCACGTGTGGCATCGCGTCGATCATCCAGGCTGTCGGCTTCCGGAAGATCGGTGTGAAACTGCCGCTTCTGCAGGGCGTCACGTTCGCCGGCGTCAGCCCCGTCATCGCGATCGCGATGGCGAACGGCGGCGGAACCGAGGGCCTGCTGTACGTGTACGGCGCCGTCATCGTGGCGGGCCTGTTCACGTTCCTCATCGCTCCGTGGTTCAGCAGGCTGCTGAGGTTCTTCCCGCCGGTGGTGACCGGCACGGTCATCGCCATCATCGGTATCGCGCTGCTGCCGGTGGCCGTGAACGATGCCGTCACCAATCCTGCGACGCACGAACAGGATCCGACCAACGGTCGGTGGATGGCCTACGCGATCGGCACGCTGGTGATCATCGTGCTGATCCAGCGGTTCTTCCGCGGCTTCACCGCCACCATCGCCGTGCTGCTGGGACTCGTCATCGGCAGCGCCACTGCGTACGTGTTAGGCGACATGACGTTCGACGGTGTGTCCGAGGCGTCGTGGGTCGGGTTCACGCAGCCGTTCCTGTTCGGCGCGCCCAAGTTCAGCGTCATCGCCATCATCTCGATGATAGTGGTGCTCATGATCACGGCGGTCGAGTCGACGGGTAGCGTCTTCGCGACGGGTGAGATCGTCGGCAAGCGGATCACGAAGGACGACATCGCCGCCACCCTGCGCGCCGACGGCGTGGCCACGGTCATCGGTGGTTCCTTCAACTCGTTCCCGTACACAGCCTTCTCGGAGAACGTGGGCCTGGTGCGCCTGACGCGCGTGCGCAGTCGCTGGGTGGTCGCCGCCGCCGGTGCCATCATGATCGTCCTGGGCCTGCTGCCGAAGACGGCGGCGGTGGTCGCGTCCATTCCGTCGCCCGTCCTGGGCGGCGCCGCGCTCGCGCTCTTCGCCACCGTGGCGGTCGTGGGCATCCAGACCCTGTCGAAGGTGGACTTCACCGATCACCGCAACCTCATCATCGTCGCGACCAGTCTCGGTCTCGCCCTGCTGGTCACGATCCAGCCGACCGTCTCGGAGGGTGTCCCGAGCTGGCTCGAGCTGCTGTTCTCGAGCGGCATCGTGCTCGGTGCGTTCACCGCGATCGTGCTCAACATCCTGTTCTTCCACGTGGGTGGCTCGCGCGGTGCGACGGTGGCGGGTTCCCCCGGCGACTCGATCACTCTCGACGCCGTCAACGAGATGAGCCTCGACGCGTTCTCGGAGACCTTCGGCGACGTCGTGCAGGGATCCGACTGGGTGGTGCGTCGCGCATACGAGCAGCGGCCCTTTGCCGATGCCCATGCACTACGGGAAGCGTTCCAGGATTCCCTGCTCGCGGGAACCACGGAAGAGCAGGTCGAGCTGATCAGCGCCTTCCCCGATCTGGGTAGCGAGGACGACACGGGTGAGGCGTTCGCCAAGGACCACGTCTCGCTCGCGCACCTCGGCGACGAGGAGCATCGCTCGGTTGTCGACCTTGCTACCGCCTACCGCGATCACTTCGGCTTCCCCCTCGTCATCTGTGCCGCCGAGACCGAGCACTACGACAGGGTGCTCGCCAACGGGTGGTCACGGATGGAGAACTCGCCCGGCGCGGAGCGGTCGTTCGCGATGATCGAGGTCGCGAAGATCGCGAATCACCGGTTCGACGACCTGGTCGCCGATGCGAACCCGATCGCCGCGGCGCGCTTCGGCAGACTGAACGACCTGTCCTGATCCGCACCACAGAAGGGAACGCCCGTGTTCCTGCACGAAGCACTCGGACTCGACGGATTCAATCGGCTGTCCGATCGCGCCGCGATGCACGCCTTGTTCGAGTGCTGCTCGTCATCCATCTGGGCGCGCCGGGTGGCCGCCGGCCGCCCCTTCGACAGCGCCGAGGCCCTCCTGGAACGCGCCGACAGCGAGTTGGAGGAACTGTCCGAGACGGAGATCGACCGCGCACTCGACGGTCATCCGCGCATCGGTGCCTCGGTGACCGCCGGCTCGTCGTCGCAGCGAGAGCAAGCGGCTGTGAGCGAGGCGGACCAAGGCGTCAAGGACGCGCTCGCGGCAGGTAACCGGACCTACGAGGAGAAGTTCGGCCACGTGTACCTGGTGTGTGCGACCGGCCGACCGGCGACGGAGCTTCTCGCTATCCTCACCGAGAGGCTCGACAACGATCCGGAGGCGGAGAGGCGCGTGATGAGAACAGAACTGGCGAAGATCAATCGAATCAGGTTGACCCGCATGCTGACCGAGCGGACCGAACAATGAGTGTCAGCACCCACGTCCTCGACGCGGTGCACGGAACCCCGGCGACGGGGGTAGGTCTGGCGGTGGTCGACGAGCACGGCGACGTGGTCACCACGGGGATCACCGACGAGGAGGGGCGCGCGAAGGAACTGCTGCCCGACGACGCCCTTGCCGGTGTCTACACGCTGGTGTTCGACACCGCCGCGTACTTCGAACAGTCCGGGACGCAGACCTTCTACCCCGAGGTGTCCATCACCTTCACCGTCCGCGACGTCGATGCGCACCACCATGTTCCGCTGTTGCTGTCTCCGTTCGCGTACTCCACCTATCGAGGAAGCTGACGCCATGACCGACCTGACCGGAAACATCGTCCTGGGAGCAAACCAGTACGGCAAGGCCGAGAACCGGGTGGTGCGCATCTATCGCGACACCGCCCGCCACGAGATCCGGGACATCTCCGTGTCGTCGGCACTGCGGGGTGATTTCTCCGCCGCCCATCTGGTCGGTGATCAGGGCGCCGTCCTGCCGACGGACACGCAGAAGCAGACCGCCTACTCGTACGCGAAGGAGAAGGGCCTGCTGCATCTCGAGTCGTACGGCCTCGATCTGGCACGGCATTTCGTCGACGATGTCGAGCCGGTGACGGGGGCGCGGATCGAGTTGGAGGAGTACGCGTGGGAGCGCGTCACCGTCGACGGCCGTCCGCACGATCACACGTGGGTACGCAAGGGTCAGGAGACGCGGGTCGCCTCGGTCACCGTGGCGGGCAGCGGAGCGGAGCAGAAGACCTGGGTCACTGCGGGTTTCAAGGATCTCGTTATTCTGAAGTCGACGGGATCCGAGTTCGCAGGGTTCCTCGAGGACTCCTACACCGTGCTCGCGCCGACCCACGACCGCGTCATGGCCACCTCGCTCGAGGCCCGGTGGCGCTACACCACCACCGACGTGGCGTGGGACGAGGTGTACGCCGGCGTCAAGGCGGTGATGATCGAGCAGTTCGCGACACTGCAGTCGCTCGCGTTGCAGCAGACACTCTTCGCGATGGGACGCGCTGCACTGGAGGCATTCCCGTTCATCGCAGAGCTCCGGATGAGTGCACCGAACAAGCACCACTTCCTGTACGACCTCGACCGCTTCGGCGTCGAGAACAACGGCGAGGTGTTCCACGCCGACGACCGCCCTTACGGACTCATCCAGGCGACCGTCGAACGGGACGACGCCCCCGACGCTGGATCCGCCTGGCGGGGTTACAGCGTCGTCGGCTGAGGCCCCAGCACGGCCAACGCGACGAAGACGTCGGTGCGGTCCTCCGTCGTCCCCAGATCTCGGTCCGTCAGCGCCTCCACCCGACCGATGCGGTACCGCACCGTGTTGACGTGCACGTGCAGCGCGTCGGCCGTCCGACTCCATGAACCGTCGTGGTCGAGGTATGCCCGAAGCGTGTCCAGAAGGCCTGCGTCCGTGCGGGTGTCGTGCTCGATCACCGCGCCGAGCACCCGCCGGGCATAGGCGGCGCGCAGTCCGTCCGGGACCACCGAGAGCAGAACGGCGGCCGATCCGGTGTCCGCGCTGGTCCGCACCGCGATGCGGTCGGCCGACGCCGCGGCGACCTCGCGTGCGTGTTGCGCCGACTGCACGCACCCGACGAGGGCAGCGGCCTCGCACGCCGTACCCACGCCCACGGCGATGCGCCCGGTCACAACGTCTCCCAGTCGTCCCAACGCTCGGGTCAGATCGTCGGCCACGCGGGTGGTCGTGCCCCCCGGCGGCAATCCGATGACGCCGATCACGAGGTCCTCGTCGGTGACACCAACGCTCACCGCGCCGCCGACCGACGTCCGCACCGCATCGGTGAGCACCGCGGCCAGTACCTCGATCGGCAGATCCGACGTCGCGGCCAAGGCCACGACATCGCCTGTCAGGTCGACCCCGATCTGTCGAACACGGTCCAGCGCGTGCTCCCCCGCCCCGGTGACGAGAAGCTCCGCCGCCTGGTCGGCCATGGTGCGCAGAACCCGGGCGCCGTCGTCGTGCCGCACCCGATCGAGGGCCGCGATACTGGCCAGCTGAACGAGCGTGTCGAGAACCTGCGGGTCCATCCGCTCGTGGTCACCGTCCACGACGAGGTACCAGGAGGTCGCGCGGTGACCGAAACTCGACCCGACGGGCAGCACGGATCGCACCGTGTCCCCCGCTACCACTCTGCACGGAACACCCTGCGCCGCAGTGCGAACGAGAGCATCCACCGCCTCTGTGGTCAACGGCTCGGCGGACACCACGGACCGTCCCACCGCCGTGATGATCCGGCACGTCACCCCGGTGTCCCGCGCTGTCTCCTGTGTGAGGTCGGCGAGCGCGCGGCCGTCGGCGACCGCGGTGAGCAACCGGTGCTGGCGGGCCAGACTCGCGGACAGGCGCGCCACCCGGTCACCGGTCACGCGGCTGGTGACGGCCTCGATGACGTCCGCGAACGCGACCGACGACGGCACCGCCAGCAGCGGGAGCGAGTACTTCTCGCAGGCTCGGACCACATCGTCGGGGACGCAGCCGAACACCTCGTCACCCGCCGCGAGCGCCACCGCGCCGGCCGCGACGACGGACGCCACGAAAGCATCACTGTCCTCCGGCGCTCGGCGCCACACCATGCCGGTGACGACCAGCTCGCCACCCACGATGTAGCGGGACGGGTCCGGGAGGTCGGTCGCGAAGGCCCACCGCACGGCCCGAGCGAATTGATCGTCGGTACCGACGACGCGCCGCAGCGCGAGCTCTCGTACGTCGAGCACGTCCTGGATCAACACACCCGTTCACCTGTCCACATCGCCGTTGGAGGATCCGACAATAAGCGGCGATCGTTTCGGCCACGTTTCGTCGGCGCGCGTCCTGCGCAGGCGGCCGACACGGTGTTGACTCGGTGTCACAGCGAGGACAGGAGTACCGACGTGCCGGAGCGCATTCTCATCACGGGCGCCCACGTGATCACCGTGGACCCTGCTCGGTCCGAGTGGCCGACGGGATGGCTCCTGGTCGAGGACGGACTGATCGCCGCTCTGGGCCCCGGTGACCCACCTGCGCTCGACGGTATTTCGCGTGACGACGCCGTCGTGGTGGACGGCCGCGGCTGCGTCCTGACTCCCGGTCTGGTGAACACGCACCACCATCTCTATCAATGGATCACTCGCGGTCTGGCGGCCGACTCGACGCTCTTCGAGTGGTTGACGACGCTGTATCCGGTGTGGGCCGGCATCGACGCCGACTCGGTCCGGGTCGCCGCGACGGGTGGACTGGCCCGACTGGCCGCCACCGGATGCACCACCACCACCGACCACCTCTACGTCTTCCCCCACGACGGCGGCGACGTGTTGGGCGCCGAGATCGACGCCGCGCGGACGGTCGGTCTGCGGTTCCACCCGACGCGCGGATCGATGGATCTGGGACACAGTCAGGGTGGCCTGCCACCGGACAACGTCGTGGAGTCGCTCGATGCGATCCTGGCCGCGAGCACCGCCGCGGTCGAGCGCTGGCACGACCCGTCCTTCGGATCGATGCTGCAGATCGCCCTCGCGCCGTGCTCACCGTTCTCCGTCACGGCCGATCTCCTTCGCGAGTCGGCGACGCTGGCGCGCGAGCTCGGCGTCCGGTTGCACACACACCTCGCCGAGACGCTGGACGAGGAGGAGTTCTGCCGCAGCAACTTCGGTATGACGCCCGTGCAGTACATGGAATCCGTGGGGTGGGTCGGGCCCGACGTCTGGTACGCGCACGCCGTGCACCTCGATGACGCCGCGATCGCGACCATGGCGGCCACCGGAACCGGGGCGGCCCACTGCCCCACGTCCAACGCGCGGCTGGGCGCCGGCATCGCCCGAGCACGCGATCTGATCGACGCTCGGGTTCCCCTGGGGCTCGGCGTCGACGGTGCCGCCAGCAACGAGTCGTGCAGCATGCTCGAAGAGGCGCACCACGCTGCACTGTTCGCGCGGGCGCGGGGTGGCCCGCGGGCGATGACGGTGCGCGAAAGTCTGGACCTCGCCACCATCGGCGGTGCGCGAGTCCTCGGCCGTGAGAACGAGATCGGGTCGCTCGAGGTGGGCAAGGTGGCCGACCTCGCCCTGTGGCGGATCGACGGGATCGCTCATGCGGGCATCGCGGATCCGGCGGCCGCGCTGGTGCTCGGCGACCGTCCACCTCTCGAGCGACTGTTCGTCCACGGCCGCACGGTGGTCGAGAAGGGCGTCGTCGTCACGGTGGACGAAGACGCGGTGGCCGGCCAGGTCGCCGCCGCGCATACGGCGCTGGTGGCCAAGGCAGGGCGGTGAAGCCATGGATCTGAACACGGTCCGGGACGTCGTTCGAGCCAGGTCCCGCGACGACCTGACGGCGATCGACGACCGGACGTCGATCGTCGCGGGTGGGACCTGGGTGTTCTCCGAACCTCAGGTGGGTGTCCGACGTCTGGTCGATCTGTCCGACCTCGGCTGGCCGTCGATCGTCGTCCACGACGCTCACCTGGAGATCGGCGCGACCTGCACGGTCGACGAGCTCCGCCGCGCGACGTGGCCGGACCGATGGCCGCACCTGGGGGCCTTAGTCGGGCTCTGCGCCGATGCACTCCTCGCATCCTGGAAGGTTCAGCAGTTCGCCACGGTCGGCGGGAACATCGCGTTGGGTCTTCCGGCCGGCGCGATGACCTCGCTCGTCGCCGCTCTGGACGGTATCGCGGTCGTCTGGACTCCGGACGGGGGCGAGCGCCGAATCCCCGTGGCGAACTTGGTCGTCGGTGCCCAGCGCACGTCGCTGGCGACAGGCGAGGTCATCCGCAGCGTCGACATCGACGACAGTGTTCTGCGATCCCGGACCGCTTGCCGCAGAATCTCTCTCGCCCCGCGTGGGCGGTCCGGCGCCGTCGTGATCGGCCGCCTCGACGCGGACGGATCCGTCGTCCTGACCATCACCGCGGCCACCGACCGTCCGATCCAGCTACGGGCATCGACACTCCCCGTCGACGCCGCGGCCTGGGTCCGGGACACCGTGCCCGCCGATGCCTGGTACGACGACGTCCATGGCGCGCCCGACTGGCGTCGACACGTCAGTGGTGTTCTCGCACAGCAGATCTGTGAGGAGTTGTCATGAAGGTGACCGTCAACGGCGAGGCCGTCGAGATGTCTCCGCGGCCGGGTCAGTGCCTCCGGACCGCGCTGCGCGACATCGAGCGGTTCGACGTCAAGAAGGGGTGCGACGCGGGTGACTGCGGGGCTTGCTCGGTACTGCTCGACGGGCGTGCAGTCCATTCGTGCATCGTCCCCGCCTACCGTGCCGAGGGCCACGAGGTCACCACGGTGGCCGGGCTGGGCACACCGGACGACATGCATCCGATGCAGCAGCGCTTCGTCGACGCGGCCGGCTTCCAGTGCGGCTTCTGCACGGCCGGCATGGTCGTCACGGCGTCCGCTCTCGACGATTCACAGACCCGCGACCTCGACACGTCCCTGAAGGGCAACCTGTGTCGCTGCACCGGGTATCGGGCGATTGCCGACGCGGTGACGGGTGTGCGCACCATCGACAAGTCGACCGAGGGCCCGGCGTGCGGGCGGTCCGTCGCCGCCCCGGCGAGTGCCCGCATCGTCACCGGAACCGAGCCCTACACGCTCGACGTGGCGATGCCGGGAATCCTGCACCTGTCCGTTCTCGGGAGCCCCCACGCCAGTGCGCGCATCGTCTCCATCGACACGTCGGAGGCGCTCGCCGTGGACGGTGTGGTGGCCGTCCTCACCCACGAGGATGCTCCCGACGTCGCGTTCTCCACCGCCCGCCACGAGTCCCGGGAGGACGATCCCGACGACACCAGGGTTCTCGACTCGGTCGTGCGCTACGTCGGCCAGCGTGTGGCGGCGGTGATCGCGGAGTCCGTCGACGCGGCCGAGGAAGGACGACGCCGACTCCGCGTCGTCTACGACGTCCTACCCGCCGTCTTCCATCCGAGGGACGCCCTCGCGCCCGGTGCCCCGACGGTGCACGCGGGTGCGTCGCCCGACGCCCGGATCGCCGACCCCGACCGCAACATCGTGGCCGAGGTACACGGCACCACCGGCAACGTCGACGCCGCGATACGTGCCGCCGACGCCGTGGTCAGCGGAACTTGGCACACGGCACGCGTCCAGCACACGCACCTCGAGACACACGCGTCGATGGCGTGGTTCGCCGACGACGGACGGCTGACCGTGCGCACCAGCTCGCAGGTCCCGTTCCTGGTCCGGGACGAGTTGTGCCACGTCTTCGGCCTCGACCCCGCGTCGGTCCGGGTGTTCGCCACCCGCGTCGGCGGAGGTTTCGGCGCCAAACAGGAAATGCTGACCGAGGATCTGGTCGTACTGGCCGCACTCACCGTGCGGCGGCCGGTACAACTGGAATTCAGTAGGGCCGATCAGTTCACCGTCGCGCCGTGTCGGCATCCCATGGAGGTGTCGGTGACGGCCGCTGCCACTGCGGACGGCACGCTGACCGCCCTGACGCTCGACGTTCTCAGCGATGCGGGCGCCTACGGCAACCACAGTCCCGGCGTCATGCATCACTCGACCGACTCGGTCGCGCTGTACCGATGCGACGCCAAGCGCGTCGACGCGAAGGCGGTGTACACCAACAACATTCCCTCCGGTGCGTTCCGTGGCTACGGGGTGGGGCAGACCGGATTCGCCGTCGAATCAGCGCTCGACGCCCTCGCCCGGAAGCTGCATATCGACCCCCTGGAATTCCGGCGTCGTAACGTCGTGGTCCCCGGCGATCCGTTCGTCGCTGCACACCCCCTCGACGGCGACCTGCTGTTCGGCAGCTACGGACTCGACCAGTGCCTCGATCTGGTCGATCGGGCCTTCGCGGACGACCCCGGCCCCGAACCACCCCCCGGGTGGTCCGTGGGGGTCGGATTCGCGATCGGGATGAACGCCACTGTTCCACCGAGAGGTCATGTGTCCGACGCATCCGTCACGGCTCTGCCGGGTGCGCGCTACCTCGTGCGGGTCGGCACCGCGGAGTTCGGCAACGGCACCACGACGGTCCACGGCCAGATCGCGGCGTCGATCCTGAACACGACGGTGGATCGCATCGAGATCGCGCAGTCCGACACCGACGTCACCTCGCACGACACAGGCGCGTTCGGATCGGCCGGCACCGTTGTAGCGGGCAAAGCTGTCGCACTGGCGGCAGAAGCGTTGCGCACGATGGTGATCGACGCGGCGGCAGCCCGATCGGGTGCTCTGCCCGGAGAGGCCGTGCTCGGCCCGGAGGGCGTCACCGTGTCGGGAACCCTCGTCTCACTTGACGACATCGTCTCCGCTCACGACGGGCCGTTGATCGCCGAGGGGTATCACGGGGGGTCGCCACGCTCGGTGGTGTTCAACGTGCACGGCTTCCGCGTCGCGGTGGACCCCGAGTCGGGTCGAGTGGAGATCCTGACGTCGGTGCAGGCAGTGGACGCGGGCACGGTCATGAACCCTGTCCAATGCCGCGGGCAGGTGGAAGGTGGTGTCGCACAGGCACTCGGCGCCGCGCTGTACGAGGAGATGCGTATCGACGACGCGGGCCGGGTCACCACTGCATCGCTGCGGAACTATCACATCCCGCAGATCGCGGACGTTCCCGCGACCCGCGTCCTGTTCGCCGACACGTACGACGCACTCGGACCGCTGGGCGCGAAGTCGATGAGCGAATCTCCCTACAACCCCGTCGCCCCCGCCCTGGCCAACGCCATCGCCGACGCGACGGGCGTGCGGATGCACGAGCTCCCGATGTCGGCGGACCGGGTCTGGCGAGCGTTGCGCTCTCAAGAGTCGTAGAAGGTCTGCAGGATGATGGTGCTGCGCGTCTGCACATTGGCAGTCGTGCGGATCTGCTGCAGCAGGCGTTCGAGGTCCCGCGGTGACGCCACCCGCACCAGGAGGACGTAGCTGTCCTCACCGGCGACGGAGTGACACGCCTCCACCTCGGGCAGATGTCGCAGACGTGCAGGAGCGTCGTCGGGTGCCGTCGGATCGAGCGGTGTGATCGCCACGAACGCCGAGAGCAGCTGCCCGATCGCCTCGCGATCGACTCGCGCGGTGTAGCCCAGGATGACGTTCGACGTTTCCAGGCGCCGCACCCGGCTCTGGACGGCGGATACCGACAGCCCGGCCTTCTCGGCGAGTTGAGCGAGGGTGGCGCGGCCGTCGGCGATCAGTTCGTCCACCAGCACGCGGTCGACGGGGTCGAGGTCGTCCGGCGCGGCCGCCGCCTTCGCGGCCTTTCCCCGGACACCCGTCATGCGTGACAGCCTGCCATGCGCGGTCAGGCGAACAGGGGCGGCATCGCGAACACCATGACCGTCGACCACGCCACGTGCGTGAGGATCGGGGCGAGGATGCCACCGGATGCACGGCGTTCGAGTCCCAGCACGAATCCCAGGGTGATCGCGGCGAAGCCCAGCATCGGATTGCCGGTGGCCAGCGTGGCGATCGTGTAGACGATCGTCGAGATGACGACGGGCCGCTTGACGCCGATGGCCGAGAACAGCGCGCCGCGGAAGAAGATCTCTTCGGCGAGGCCGTTGAACAGTGTGATGAAGACGATCAGCGCCAGCGATCCGACGCGGGCGTGATCGAGGACGTTGGCCGTGAAGTCCCGCAGCGGGGGAATCTCTCGGACCACCAGGGCGCCCAGGATGAACACTCCGCCCGCCGCGAGTCCGATCGCGATGGGGGTGATGATCGGCCGTCGGAGCGTGCCGCGGAAGTTGATCCTGCCCAGGTGCAGCGGTCCCGAGAGGAAACCCCCGACGATCCACACGAACGCCAGCGCGATCGTGAGTGTGTAGAACATGGGGTCGCCGGGCTCGGTCGACAGCGACACCCCGAGAAGGGTGGCACCGATGACCAGGACCACCGCGACGATGATCCGACGACGCAGGAACGCTCGATCGGTTTCGTGGTGATCACGATCGACCTTGTCCACCAAGGCGTTGCGCACGATGGACTCGGCCCTCACCTGCCAGGACACCATGGACCATTCCTCCGGTTCGTTGCGTCGTCGGGCTTCAGAGCTTCAGGAAGGAACGTACCCGGGACGTCACGCCCGCAACCACGTCGAGATTGGTGCGGACGACGGGTGCGACCGGCCACGAGTACAGAACGGCGCCCGCTCCCAACGCCTCGGCCAGCTTCCACCCGTCCTCGGTGAGCAGTTCCGCGCCGCGGCGGCGGATGCTGCGGACGTCGCCGCCGGTCCACTCCGCGTCGGAGTCGACCAGGCGGAGCGAGTCGGGCGTCTTGCCCAGCCCGCGGGGGGTCGCCGCACCGAGAAGGCTGCGCCGCATCGCGTCGTCGACCCCGGTCAGCCCACCCTCCGGCTCCGGTACGAACTCCGAGATGCGGTTCTCCGACGCGGTCATCGAGTTGACCAGCGACTGGACCAGGTCGTCGGCCAGCAAGCCGGGGACGGGAATCAGTCGGCCGATGACCAGCGCGGCCAGCTTCGTCGGGATCCCCGGCGTGGGGATACCCAGTCGGTGCAGGTCCGCGGCGTGCACGTACGCGAACACCAGGTCCTTGTAGGGCAGGATTTCCGGTCCGGCGATGTCGTAGGCACCGGCGGGGACGTCCGACGACGCGGTTGCCACCAGGTAGTGCACGACGTCGTCGACGGCGATCGGCTGCACGGGCTTGCTCAACCAGCTCGGCAGGGGAAGTACCGGGAGCCGATCGGCCAGGTAGCGGATCATCTCGAACGACGTCGACCCGGCGCCGACGACGATGGCTGCCCGCAGCCAGACCACCTCGATACCGTCGATGGTCAGGGCCTCGCCCACCTCGGCGCGGCTCGCAAGGTGCTCGGACAGCTTCTCGCCCTCGGGAACGAAGCCGCCGAGATAGACGATCCGGCGTACACCCGCGGCCTTGGCGGCCTCGGCGAAATGGCGCGCGGAGGCCAGGTCGGTCGCCCGGTATCCGGACTCGCCGATCGCGTGGACCAGGTAGTACGCCACCTCGATGTCTCCGGACGACAGCGCCTCGGCGCAGGAGTCGGCATCCGTGACGTCCAGTCGCACGGCGCGGACGTCGTCGTACCAGTCGAAATTCGTCAGACGCGTCGGCGTGCGGGAGCCCACCACCACGTCGTCGCCGTCTTTCACCAGCGCAGCGACGAGGCGAGAACCGATGTAGCCACTGGCCCCGGTCACGAAAGCAGTCATGTTCTCGACATTACGGGTGCAGTGCGCTCGCATACCGCCGCGTGAGAGGCGTCACCGTGCAGACTGTGCTCATGGCCGACGTGGATCGACACCGAGCACCCGACAACGATCTGTCGGTGCGCACCGTCCGGCTGCCCGTACCGTCACTCGGCAACATGCTCGGACTCGCCCGCGGCACCGTGCTCTGGTCGCTCGACACCGTCGCGTTCGTCGCCCAGCTGCCTCGGCGCATCGACGACCTGTTCGTGCGTGTCGACGAGGTGATCGCCGCGATCGAGCGCATCACCGACCAGGCTCAGACCGTCATCGGCAAGGTCTCGGCCACCACCGAGGACGCGCAGGGCGTCATCGTCGGGGCGGAGTCGGCCTCGTCCAAGGCGCTGGCGATGATCTCGGAGCTCGAACCGATCACCAAGCGCGCGATTCCGCTGGGCCGCACCTTCGTGGACAACTTCTCCGAGGCCGAGGTTCAGGCGGCCGTGAAGCTCGTGGACCAGCTGCCGGAGCTGGTGCAGCGGATGGAGGGCATCATGCCGATCCTCGCCACGCTCGACACGGTGTCCCCCGAGATCCACGAACTGCTCGAGGTGACCAAGGACGTGCGCAAGGCCGTCATCGGTATCCCGGGGTTCAAGTTCTTCCGCAATCGCGGCGAGGAACGTCTGCACGACTGATCGTCGCGCCGCCACACCTCGCGAGTACGTCCAGAGTGCTGTGATCCCGGCCTTCTCAGCGACGTTATCGACGTACTCGCGGGGGTGGGGACCACACACGGCAACCGTGTCGGTGGGTCCGTGCACTATGGAGAGGTGAAGAACCCCACCGCTCCGTCGCCCGAGGACGTGCTCGCGCGATTCACGGCTCCGACGCGTGCGTGGTTCGACGGTGCCTTCCCCGCTCCCACCGCCGCGCAGATCGGCGCGTGGGACTCCATCTCCAGCGGCGCGCACACCTTGGTCGTCGCTCCCACCGGCTCCGGTAAAACACTGTCAGCATTCCTGTGGGCGCTGGACAAGCTGGTCAGCCGTGATCCCGAGGACACGGCACCGGGCACCCGGGTGCTGTACGTCTCCCCGTTGAAAGCCCTTGCTGTCGATGTCGAGCGCAACCTCCGCGCACCGTTGGTCGGCATCACCCAGACGGCCAAGTTGCAGGGGGTTGCGCCGCCGGAGATCTCGGTGGGCGTGCGGTCCGGCGACACCAGCCCCGCCGATCGTCGTCTGATGCTCAAGACGCCGCCGGACATCCTCATCACGACACCGGAATCGTTGTTCCTGATGCTGACGTCCGCGGCGCGCGAATCACTCGAACGCGTCGACACCGTCATCGTCGACGAGGTGCATGCCGTCGCCGGCACCAAGCGCGGCGCGCATCTGGCGCTGTCGCTGGAGCGTCTCGACGCGAGATTGGACAAACCCGCTCAGCGCATCGGTCTGTCCGCGACCGTCCGTCCGCACGAGGAGGTGGGACGCTTCCTCACCGGGACTGCACCCATCAGCATCGTGTGCCCGCCGTCGCCGAAGACGTTCGACCTCTCGGTGCGCGTTCCGGTCGAGGACATGACGGAACTCGGCACCACCGAGCCGCAGGAGGGGTCCGCGTCGGCCGCCCCACAGCAGGGGTCCATCTGGCCGCATGTCGAGGCGCAGATCGTCGACCTCGTCCTGGAGCACCGGTCGTCCATCGTCTTCGCCAATTCCCGACGGCTCTCGGAGCGACTCACCGCCCGGCTCAACGAGATCTACGCCGAACGCCTCGGTGACGGCGCCCCCGTCGACCACGCACCGCCCTCGCAGATCGGCGCGTCCGGCGACGTCGTCCATGGTGCCGAACCACTGCTGGCACGGGCACACCACGGCAGCGTGAGCAAGGATCAGCGCGCGCTCATCGAGGACGACCTGAAGTCCGGCCGACTGAAATGCGTCGTGGCCACCAGCAGCCTCGAACTCGGGATCGACATGGGCGCAGTCGATCTGGTGGTGCAGGTCGAGGCGCCGCCGTCCGTTGCCAGTGGTCTGCAGCGCGTCGGTCGCGCCGGCCACCAGGTCGGCGAGATCTCCCGCGGCGTGCTGTTCCCGAAGCACCGCACCGACCTGATCCACTGTGCTGTCACCGTGCAGCGGATGACAGACGGGCACATCGAGGCGCTGAAGGTGCCGGCCAATCCGCTCGACATCCTGGCCCAGCACACCGTGGCGGCGTGCGCGCTCGAACCCATCGACGCCGACGAGTGGTTCGACATGGTCAGGCGCACCGGCAATTTCGGGTCGCTCCCCCGGTCCGCCTACGAGTCCACGCTGGACCTGCTGTCGGGAAAGTACCCGTCCGACGAGTTCGCCGAGCTGCGGCCACGTTTGGTCTGGGACCGCGACGGTGGATCGCTGACCGGTCGCCCCGGCGCCCAGCGTCTGGCGGTCACCTCCGGCGGCGCCATCCCCGACCGCGGACTGTTCGGTGTGTTCATGGTCGGCGAGAAGGCCAGCCGCGTCGGCGAACTCGACGAGGAGATGGTCTACGAGTCGCGCGTCGGAGACGTCTTCGCCCTCGGCGCCACCAGCTGGCGCATCGAGGAGATCACCCACGACCGTGTCCTGGTCAGCCCGGCCTACGGTCAACCGGGCCGGCTTCCGTTCTGGCACGGTGACGGCCTCGGCCGCCCGGCCGAGCTCGGCGAGGCACTGGGCGCATTCCTGCGCGAGTCCTCCGACGACGACGCCCTGCGCGAACGACTGCAGCAGAGCGGGCTCGACGTCAACGCGGTGAACAACCTGTCCGCGCTGCTCACCGAGCAGCGCACCGCGACGGGCCACATGCCCACCGATCGCACGTTGGTCGTCGAACGGTTCCGCGACGAGCTGGGCGACTGGCGTCTGGTGCTGCACTCCCCCTACGGCCAGCAGGTGCACGCACCGTGGGCCCTCGCCATCGGTGCCCGCCTCATCGAGCGGTACGGCATCGACTCTCAACCGACGGCATCGGACGACGGCATCATCGTGCGGCTCCCGGACACCGACGACGAGCCGCCGGGCCCGGACCTGTTCGTCTTCGAGAAGGACGAGATCACCGACATCGTCACCGAGCAGGTCGGTGGCTCCGCGCTCTTCGCATCGCGGTTCCGTGAATGTGCCGCGCGCGCACTGCTTCTCCCCCGCCGCAACCCCGGAAAGCGAGCGCCACTCTGGCAGCAGCGTCAACGCGCCGCGCAGCTTCTCGACGTGGCCAAGAAGTACCCCACGTTCCCCATCCTGCTCGAGACGGTGCGCGAGTGCCTGCAGGACGTCTACGACCTGCCGGCGCTGGAAGACCTGTGCGTCCGCATCGCGCGCCGCCAGATCCGCATCGTCGACGTCGAGACCGACTCGCCGTCACCGTTCGCCACGTCGTTGCTCTTCAGCTACGTCGGCCAGTTCATGTACGAGGGCGACTCTCCGCTGGCCGAACGTCGAGCTGCCGCACTGTCTCTCGACGCCTCGCTGCTGGCGGAGCTGCTCGGACGCGTCGAACTGCGCGACCTGCTCGACGGCGACGTCGTCACCGACACCGAGCTCGAACTGCAGCGCCTCGTCGACGACCGCAAGGCCCGCGACGCGGAGGGCGTGGCAGACCTGCTGCGCCTGCTCGGCCCGCTCACGACGGCGGAGCTCGAGGCACGCATCGAGTCGCCCGGCTCCGCAGCGCAGTGGGCGGGCGAGCTCACCGCGGCGCGCCGCGCCCTCGAGGTCTCGTTCGCCGGGTCGCAGTGGTGGGTCGCCATCGAGGACGCCAGCAGACTCCGTGACGCGCTGGGTGTTCCGTTGCCCATCGGCACGCCTGCCGCCTTCATCGAGCCCGTCGAGGATCCCCTCGGCGACCTCGTGAGCCGCTACGCGCGCACGCACGGTCCGTTCTCGGTCGCGGACGTCGCCGGCCGTTTCGGCATCGGGTCGGCGGTCGCCCGCGACGCGCTACTGCGCCTCGTCGCCCAGAAGCGCGTGGTGGAAGGTGAATTCCGGCCCGGCGGTTCCGGCAGCGAGTGGTGTGACGCCGAGGTACTGCGCAGGCTCCGCCGGCGGTCGCTCGCCGCCGCACGCCAGGACGTCGAACCCGTGTCCACCGGCGTCCTCGGCCGCTTCCTGCCGCGCTGGCAGCACGTCGGCGGCACCCTGCGCGGACTCGACGGCGTGGCGACAGTCATCGACCAACTCGCCGGCGTCCCCGCGCCCGCCTCGGCCTGGGAGTCGCTCATCCTGCCGCAACGCGTCCGGGACTACTCCCCCGCAATGCTCGACGAGCTGACCGCTACCGGCGAAGTCGTGTGGTCCGGCCACGGCGCGATCTCCTCGAAGGACGGGTGGATCTGCCTCCATCCCGCCGACGCCGCACCGGTGACGCTGCCGCCCGCCAAGGACGACGAACTGACGGACTTGCAGCAGACCGTGCTGCAGGTGCTCTCGGGCGGCGGCGCGTACTTCTTCCGACAGCTGTCCGACACCGTCGGGCAGCTGCACCAAACCGAGTCCGGCGCACCGGCCGACGACCCGACTCTGGTTGCGGCGCTGTGGGATCTGGTGTGGACTGGGCACCTGACCAACGACACGTTCGCCCCGCTGCGAGCGCTGCTGCACGGCACCACCCGTTCCGCGCCGAGCCACCGCCCCGCTCGGCGCTCGCCTCGGGCGCGGTCCTACCAACGTTTCGCGCGACCCTCCCTCCCGACGCGCACGGGCCCGCCCTCCGCGGGTGGTCGGTGGGCGCTGCTCCCGGAGGCCGAGTCCGACCCCACCATTCGGGCACACGCCACCTCGGACATCCTGCTCGAGCGGTACGGCGTCGTGACCCGAGGGTCCGTCATGAACGAGGGCGTCCCCGGCGGTTTCGGCGGTGTCTACAAGGTGCTCACCGGCTTCGAGGACAGCGGCCGCGCGCGACGCGGGTACTTCGTCGACTCGCTCGGCGGCGCCCAGTTCTCCACCTCGGACGTCGTCGACCGACTGCGAAGCGAGTCCGAACGGCCCGTCGGGGCCGTGGCCCTCGCCGCCACCGACCCCGCCAATCCGTACGGCGCCGCGCTGCCCTGGCCGAAGAGTCCCGTGGATGCAGCGTCGGGCCACCGCCCCGGGCGCAAGGCCGGCGCTCTCGTCGTCATGGTGGACGGCGAACTCGTGCTCTACGTCGAGCGCGGCGGCAAGACGGTGCTCACCTTCACCGAGGAGCGCGACGTGCTCGTCACCGCGGCGTCGGCTCTTGTGTCGTTGGTGACCACCAGGTCCGTCGACAAGCTGGTGATCGAACGCACCGACGGGAGCGACATCCACGGCTCCGTCTTCGCGACGATCCTCACCGAAGCGGGCTTCTCGGCGACGCCGCGTGGCCTCCGGATCAGGGCCTGATCCATGCCCGAAGGCGACACCGTCTGGCGCACGGCCAACAGTCTGCGCGACGCACTCGACGGCAAGGTTCTCACGACGTGTGATGTCCGCGTGCCGCGCTACGCCACGGTCGACTTCACCGGCGAGACAGTGGAATCGGTTCTCTCGGCGGGAAAGCATCTCGTCATCGAGGTCGGCGGCAAGGTCATCCACTCCCATCTGAAGATGGAAGGTGCGTGGCACGTCTACCAGCCGGACACACCGTGGAGACGGCCCGCCTACCAAGCGCGCATCGTGCTGGGAACGAGTGACCGAGTCGCGGTCGGATTCGAACTCGGCGTCGTGGAGATACTGGATACCGTCGAGGAAGCGGTCGGGTATCTCGGTCCGGATCTGCTAGGGCCCCTGTGGGATCCGGCGGAGGCCCTCGCGAATCTCGAAGCGGAGCCCGACAGGCCGATCGGTCTGGCTCTGCTCGACCAACGCGTCATCGCCGGTCTGGGGAACGTCTACCGCAACGAGATCCTGTTCCTGCGCGGCGTCGATCCCCACACTCCCGTTGCCGAGGCGGGCAATCTGGCCAAGATGATCGATCTGTCCCACCGGACGATCACGGCCAACAAGAACCGCAACGCGCGCACCTTCACCGGTGATCTTCGTGCGGGCCGGCACTTCTGGGTCTACGGCCGGGAGAACAAGCCGTGCCGCCGATGCGGAACGCGCATCCGCGAGGGGCTGCTCGGCGACAACCCGCTCGAAGAGCGGCAGATCTACTGGTGCCCGAGGTGCCAACCTGCTCCGTGAACCGGCTGTCCGGTCACGACTTCTCGGGCACCTCCGGCGCACCCAGTCGCGCCGAGGCGTCGAGCATCGTCTCGGTCCGATCCCGGTGCGAGGTAGCCGGAGTCGTGGTGTCCGGCCAGTCCTCGATCTCCGCCAGCGCCCAGTCGCTCCACTCGACGATGTGCGAGAAGTGTCCGACCATGAAGCGATTTGCGAGAGCCATCAGGTGCTGACGCTCGGGAAACGTCGCGATGGTGGTGTCTCGCAGCGTGACGGCGTGCCGCCCGAAGAGTCGGCGGGTGGCGTCGGCCTGCTCCCGCATCGTCCGCAGGTTGCCGCGCAGGTCCTCGATGGAACCCTGCTCGGCGAACAGCACCCGCATCATGCCCTCGAACTCGAGGGCCGACGGGCGAGACTTCTCCGCCAACCATGCCGTCAGGGCTGCGCACCCCTCGTCAGTGATCGAGTAGACGGTACGGGGACGCGCGCCCACGGCATCTGCTCTCGCAGACACGAGCCCGCGCTCGAGCAACTTCTTCGGCGCGTTGTAGTGCTGCCGTCCCGCCCGAGGCCACAGTTCGCCGACACCACGACCGAACAGTTCCGAGATGTCGTACGCGGTCAGGTCCCGCGACACCAACATGCCGAGCACGACGTACGACGTCGTGGTGAGGTCGCCCTGAGCCACCGGTTCCACCTCTGGATTTCTCCCCCGGTAGCGAGCCTACTTGCCGGTGTCCTCCGCCACCTCGTCGATGTCGTCGGCTGTGTCCTCGGCGCCGGAAGACGGCCCGGACTGCTGCGCATACAGGGCTTTCGCCAGCGACCCGGCCAGCGCCGCCGCCGGCGCACTCCCGTCCGTTCCGGGCGCCATGTTCGCCCAGACCACCATCGTCAGGTCGTTGACCGGGTCGTACCCCATGAAGGAGTTGTACCCGGGCATCTCGCCGATGTGTCCGAACATCGGTCCCATCTGCGCGAGCCCGTAGCCGTACCCGGCAGAGGACGGGTTGTCGGGATCGGTCGGCTGCACACTGTCCATCCGCACCGTCTGGGTGTCCGCGTCGAGCAGGTCGCCCCTGACCAACGCCCGGACCCACGTGGCCAGATCGTTCGCCGTCGAGATGCCCTGGCCGGCCGAACTCGTCCACGACGGGTTGTCGTTCGTGGTGTCCCTCGGCTGGACCGAGCCGGCGTCGATCGCAGCGATCCGGTCCGGGGACAGCGCTTCCTTGCCCTCCCCGAGAGTTTCGACATTGCCGCTGTAGCTGTACCCGCGGGTGAACGGCGCCGGGATGCTCGTATCGGTGGTGGCGGGATACGACGTCCCCGCCAATGCCAGCGGACCGAAGAGCCTGTCCTGGAAGATCCGGTCGATGGGCTTGCCGTCGAGCTTCTCGGCGATCAGTCCGAGCAGCACGGTGTTGGTGTTGGAGTAGCTGTAGCCCTCTCCCGGTGGGAAGTTCGGCGGGTTGCTCAGCCCCAGTGCGACGAGTTCCTCGGCGCTCCACACCCGGCCGGGGTCGGTGTCGAGTGCCTCGTTGAGCTCCACGGTCTGGGTGTAGCTGAAGAGCCCACTGCGCATGTCGAGCAACTGCCCGATCGTGATGGCATCACCGTTCGGCACATCGGGCCGGAACTTGCTCACCGGATCGTCGACGGACAGCAACCCCTCCTGGACCATCTGCAGGATGACCGTGCCCGTCCACGTCTTCGTGTTCGACCCGATCCGCACCTTGGTGTCGAGAGTCGGGGCCTCCGACCGATCGGCCGCCACCGAACCCCAAGTCTTGACGTACTCACCGTCCGGCGTGGTGATCAGCACGACCATGCCGATCTCCCGCGACGTCGTGGCGACGTCCTCGACCATCGCATCGAGAGCTGCGGGATCGAGTGGCAGGAGAGCCGATTCGGTCGCTGACGACGTGACCGGCGCCGGCGCCTCGCCGCTGCTGGACGAGCAGCCCGCGATGAAGATCAGGGCAGAGGCCGTCGCTATACCGACGGAACGAGAGACAGTGCGAACAGTCATGAGCGTGTGAACCTTCCGAGTCCCTGCTTGTCGAGGTATTCGACCGTGAACGAGGCGGGAGCACCGTTCGCGATCTCGAACGTGATCCCGGTCGGGCCGACCGCGTTCTCGCCGGACGTCTCGAAGAAGTAGGTATCACCGTCGTAATGGGTGAGGGGGTACGTCAGCTGACCGTCCTTGCCGACGGTGAGCGTGAGCCGATCACCGTCCGCCGAGACCCGTGCCGGTCCGTGGAACGGGCTGTCGAACATTCCGACGTACTCGGTCGCGGGACGAGCAGGGGTCACCGAGGCCGGCGGTGTCGCGTAGTCGACCGGCGACGCCTCCTCCTCTGCGATCCCGTCGAAGATCCCGGCGATCAGCGGTGCCCAGTCGACGGTCTGCCGACCGTTCCGCACCTGGTCGATGAACTGCGCGGCAACAGTTTCCGAGCCCCCGACCGGTGCCGAGTTGGACAGGACGACGATGCCCAGCTGTTCACTCGGCAACATGAACACGGTGGTGCTCGCCCCGAGGGCGAACGCTCCGGAATGCGACAGCTCGACCCGCCCCTTGTCGTCCGTACCCACGTTGAATCCCAACCCGTAGAACGAGTCCCGTGCGCCCTCCGTCCTGGACGCGCCCGACAGGGAGTGCGAGGTGTGCGTGTACTGCAGTGCGTCCGCGTCCACGATGCGACGCCCCTCGAACTCTCCCCCGCCGAGTTCCATGCGGATCCACTTCGTCATGTCGTCGACGGACGAACTCGCTCCGCCGGCGGGTGACTGATTGTCGGGCTCGCGGACGTACTTCGCTTCCCACTCGGTGGTCGAACCGTCGGCGAGCACGTGGTTCACCGCATGGTTGGGCGAGTTCGCCCAATCCTCGAATCGTGACGAGGTGTCGGCCATGCCGAGGGGCTCGTAGATGCGACGCCGAGACAGCTCGGGCCAGTCGGTGCCCTGCGCCTTCGCTGCGGCGTTGCCGGCGGCGGTGAACCCGAAGTTCGTGTACGCGTAGCTGTCCCGGAACGACGCCAGCGGGAGCTGGTCGAGTCGGCCCATGATGTCGTCGTAGTCGTACCCGAAATCCTCGAGGACGTCTCCGGCATGATCCGGCAGACCCGATCGGTGCGAGAGCAGATCGACGAACGTCGCGTGCTCGCTCACATACGGATCCGCTACCGCGAATTCGGGCTCGTACCTCTCCACGGGATCGGCCCAGTCGACCGCTCCGTCTCCGACCGAGGCAGCGATGACGCTGGACGCGACCGGCTTCGACACCGACGCGAGCTGGAACCGGGTGTGCGTGTCGACAGGCTCGTCGGTACCGACCCTGCGGACACCGAATCCCCGCGAGTACAGCACCTCGTCCTGGTACACGACGGCAGCCGCGACTCCCGGCGTCCCGGTCCGCGCCATCATCGCCTCGACGTACCCGTCGAGATCGCCGACGGCCGCGTCGACGTCCGCGCGGTCGATCTGGGCGGCAGGGACGGCCGGCGGGCTGTCCGCGAGTGGCTCCGGCGACGCCTCCTCCGAGCTGCATCCCGCTGCCACCAAGGCCAGCGTCAGTACCGTCGCAGCAATTCTCGCGGCCATCTCGTCTTCCCCGTTCGACGTGCCGAGTCTCCGTCCCACGAACATGGGCCGGAGACCGATCGGTTCGAGACCCTACGCCGACTGTGTACTTTGCACCATGCAAGTTGCACCATCGACTACAAGACGGTCGTGTGTGCCGACAGCACTTCCCGGGTATGAGCCCCACAACCGGACAAGAGGGATCGGCAGACGGAAGGAACCGACACATGTCGAAGGACGAGTTCAGCAAGGGCGACAAGGTCGAGTGGAAGACGCACGGCACCAAGACCGAAGGCGAGGTGGTCGAGAAGATCACCTCCGAGACCGAAGCCGGTGGGCGCACGGTCAAGGCGTCGAAGGACGACCCGCAGTACCGAGTGGAGAGTGACAAGTCCGGCAAGGACGCGGTGCACAAGCCCTCCGCGCTCGATCCGAAGGACTGACCCACTCACGCCTGCTCGTCGACGCCGGCTCTCCTCCGCTTCACCTGGTAGAGGTCGGTGTCGGCGCGTGCGAGAACGTCCGACGCCGGCTCGCCGGGGAACGCGGACGACGCGCTACCGACGCTGACGTGGGGGAAGGCGGCGGCGGTGGCGGCGACGAAGGCGCGGCTCACGGTCGGCGAAGCACCGTGCACGACTGCCGCGAACTCGTCGCCGCCCAGTCTCGCGATCACCGTCCCCGGTGGTGCCAGATCGGACCACGAGCGGGCGAGTGAGATCAACAATCGGTCGCCCGCAAGATGACCGGACGTGTCGTTGATGGCTTTGAAGCCGTCGACGTCCAGCGCGACGACGGTGATCGACGACGTCGTCACCTCGCTGATGGCCATCTCCCACCCCGCCCGATTCCGCACACCGGTGAGCGGGTCCGTGTGGGACGCGTCGATGAGCGCCCTGGTCACCGATCCGAACGCCTCGGCCGCTCCGACGATCGCGACCACGAAGACCAGGTAGCTGATGGGATACAGCTGGGCGGGGGACGCGGCGGCAGCCCCGCAGACCGCCACCACGAGCACGATCACCAGGACCTGAGCGACCGTCCGGTCGTGGAAGGCGCGGATGTACATGGCCAGGAACATCACCGCGATCAGGCACATGAACTGCGATGCGGTGAGCACATGGAAGACCATGACAGCGGGCGTCGCGATCATGGCGGCGCCCACGGCGATACCGAGAGCGACGCGTCCGCGCGGCCGGACCGCCAGGACGAGCAGCGCCGCCACCCCGACGACGACGGCCACCACGCCGCCCGCCACCGGTGACGTCACCCGGTCGCCGTGCGGAAGCAGCGAGACGGTCACTCCCACTGCATACAGCGATGTCGTGACGGCCAGATACTGGCGCAGCAGGCGGGTGCGGAGTTGGGCGGTTCCGTGCCGAACACCAGGTGGCTGGACGCCGTCGACGGACCGCATGCCGACACGATGCCAGGTTCGGCGGGAGTCGGAAAACCGGAGAGGGCTACCGCGCGTCGTGCGCCGCGGCCAGGCGTCGCACGGCCTCCTGCAGCTCGGCCTCGGTCGACGTCGCGAAGCAGACGCGCAACGCGGTACCGAGTTCGTCGCCATCGTCCGGATCGAAGGCGCGACCGGGAACGTACGCGACGCCGCGGTCCAGCGCTGCCGGCAGCAGCGCCGACGTGTCCGTGCCGTCGGTGAACTGCACCCACAGGAACATCCCGCCGCGGGCCGCATCGACCTCGATCGCCGAACCGAGTTCGCTGCGTAGTGCTCCGACCAACACCTCCGCCCGTGCCGAGTAGACCGCACGCACGTCGTCCAGGTGCTGTCGCAACCACGGCTCGTCGGCGAGCAGGTCCGCCGCGACCAGTTGCGTCAACGACGACCCGCACAGATCGGCGCTCTGCTTGATCCGCTCCACGGCGTCGCACACCGGTCGGGCCGCGGTGAGCCACCCGACGCGCAACGACGGTGCGAGGATCTTGGACGCCGAGCCCAGACGGATCACCCGATCGGACGCGATGGGGCCCGGCGGGGGTGCGTCGAACCACACGTCGCCGTAGGGATCGTCGTCGACGACCCAGAAGCCGTACCGTTCCGCGAGGTCGACGAGGGCGTGGCGACGCCCGATCGACAGCACTCCCCCGCGAGGATTGTGGAAGTTGCTGACGGTGTGCACGGCGCGAGTGCTTCTATCTCCTTCGCAAGCTGAGCCGAGGCTCCGGTCTGCGCCGATGACTCGCAGCGACGGTGCTTGCTGTGCAGCCCGCGGACCCGAACCGTCACAACGGCGAAAGAGGGAAGCCCTCGACCGGATGGCCGAGGGCTTCCTTTTCAACATGCTCTAGCGGCAGACTAGGCCCGCCCTCCGCGGCTCAGGGATTGCGCCACCAGGCGCTTCGCCACGTCTAGTGGCAAGCCGGGGGTCGAGACGCGCAACGCCCGAATCGCGGCCACTTCGTTTTGCTCCGCCGAAACCACTCGATCGACTTCTTCGCCAGTTGGCGTCGGACCTACCCAGGCTTCGGCTGGTTGCCGAGGCGACTCTCTTCTATCCAGTAGGTAGATGACGCCGAACATTACTCCGACCGCCAGAGCTCCGACTGAGATCCACCAGGATCCCTCGACCAAAGCGCCGACGACCAGGACCGCGACTGCTATTTCTAGCGCGACAATGAAAAACAGTCTTGTTCTGGCGTATTCGATGAAATTCATTCCCGGACACCCCCGCTTCCATCTCGGATGTAGCTCATATTACCGATGATTCTCTTGTTTGAACGGTCAGGCAAGTGTCAGCATCTCTGCGAAACTAGTTCGAGGCTGAACAGCTCTGCTGCTAGCGCGGTTCCTAGTTTCAAGGTCGTTGCAGCATAGTTGCGCTGCTCCTCAGCATTGAGGGCACGGAACGTTGTGGCGACAGTACGCGCGCCTCCGTTGTTGTTGAACATTTGCTTGAGTTTCGTCACCTTCGTGACTGTGAAATATGCCCCGGCTACCGCGGTTACTAGCGCAGCAACGCACATCATGACGTCATACGCCCCGCCACCTCTGCATGCTCCACCTGGGCCGCCGTAGGTTCCGAATACACAGAAGGTTCCGAGGAACCCCCGGGCTTGCATTTCCGAAGGGCTCAGTGGCTCTGACCCCGCTTCGAGTTCTTCCGGACGAGGAGGGAGACGTCCTTCCGTGGGCGGCAATTCGGGTGCATTCTGGACGTCCAGTTCAGGATCCTGCGACTCTTCGTTCAGAGAAGCATTGGGGTCAGCTTCCTCAGCAGTGCGTGCAGTAATCTCGGGCCCGGGCTGTGCGTCTTCCGCGTTGATCGGAATTATTACGGGTGTAAAGGTGACCTTGCCGCCCTGATAATTCTGGTGGACAATTCCATTTTCTGTATACTCGTCACTTGTCGGGTAACCGAATGATCCGTTCTCCCAGCTATTCTCGCCCCAGTAACGTCCAACTTCGCCCCAGACAGTGCGAGCCCCGGTCGCACCGGACCAGTACACCGACCCGCCGTCGAACGAGTTGAATCGGCCGTTATCTTTGATCATCGCTTCGTTACTTGCAGGAAAGCCTAACGTTCCAACCTCGTAGTCGAGGGTTCCCCACTTCTGCAGAATCTGACCCTGAACATTATAAGCTGCAGTGGCATTCTGCTTGTAATATATGTTCCCGCCTTCGAATCGGTTCAACGACCCAGGGCGTCGAGTAGGGATTTCACGTGTAACAGGGAATCCGAGATTGCCGTTCTCGTGGTTCAGCTGAGACCAACGCGTTCGAATCAACCCGCCGACCTGGTGTGCGCCGGTGTCACGGTGCCAGTAGATCGAGTTGTTGTTCGAGAATCCCTGCCACTTTCCTTCCCGGGCGGCGTTATTTTCTGGCGTTATCGGTAGGCCGTTTTTGCCGACTGCGATCCATTCCGATTCGATTGCCCCTCGAACCCACTGGCCGTTCACGAACTGGTCCGCTCGCGCGATTCCTGATGAGAGCAACACGGATAGCACAGTGATCACTGCGAGAGGAATGAGGGACCACCGGCGCAACTTCCGTAGACGCCAGATGCGGGGTCGTGTGCGCTTTGCGCGCTTTGGGGGGTTCACACAGCTACCTCACAGGCAATGTCCACCTTTCGCAAGGCGAACGAAACAATCGAGTCGTTGAGATTTCGCTTAGATGAGCTGGCCACCTGGGTATGACTCATTTCAAAGGCGGACAGGGGCCCAAAATCGTTGATGTAACCGGGCACGCCGCCCGGTTATCCAATTCTCTACGATTTTTGACCTTCTATCCCACATTTGAATACCGAGCCGCTTAGTAGCTTTTTCCGTCAGCCGGCCCAGGTCGGCGCACCGACAGTTCTGTTGCAGAGCGATAGGTTGTACCGCTGCTGAGCATGGCGTAGAGGACGTTGGATCGCCGTCGGGCGAGACAGATCAGCGCTGAGCGGTGGTTCTTTCCCTCGGTGCGTTTGCGGTCGTAGTAGGCACGGGATGCGGGTTCGCGGAGTGATGCGAACGCTGAGAGGTACATGGCGCGTTTGAGTCTGGCGTTGCCGCTGTGTTGGCGGTGTTCGCCGCGGATGGATGTTCCGGATCTATGGGTGCGGGGTGCGACGCCGGCGTAGACGGCGAGGTGGCCGGCGTTCTGGAAGCGGTCGATGTCGGCGATTTCGACGAGCATCGTGACGGCGGTGCGGGCTGCGACACCGGGCATCGAGGTGAGGATGGGACCTGCTGGGTGTCGGTCCAGTTCGGCCACGAACTGGACCTCGAGGTCCGCGCGGGCTTCGCGGACCTGGTGAAGCTGCCGCGCCAGCGTCCGCAGCACGAAGTCTGCCTTCTCGGCACCCGGCACGGTGACGGTCTGCTCCCCCAGCGCGGCTTCGATGGAGTCGGCGACGGCGTCCCCGATGCGCGGTGCGGCCGCCTTGGTGACCTCCCTGAGGTGCGTACTGGTCGTCGCAGCGAGTCCGACAGGGCCACCGAACGCGGCTAGGACGGCGACGCCGACTGGCCGGTACAGGTGCTTGCCGATGGCGCGTTCGAGTGCGGGATGCACGGTGAGCAGAACGGATCGGATGCGGCCGTTGATGCGGTTCTCCTCGGCGGCGAGGTCGGCGTCGAACCCGGCGAGCATCCGCAGCCCTTCGACGATGTCGTCGTGTTGGGCGATCGGCAGCAGCGTGTCGGGAAGGGTGCGGGCGGCGTCGGCGATGATGAAGGCATCGCGGACGTCGGTCTTGGCGTTGCCCGGGTACAGGTCGGCGATACGCCGCATCCGTAGACCGGACAGGTAGGCGACGTCGGCGCCGGCGGCGCGGGCCACTGCGACGGGCATCGCGCCGATGTTGCGGGGCTGGTCGACCACCACCAGAACTGAACCAGCAGTAGCCAGTTCGCCGAGCAGGGCAGTGATTGCGTTCTCGTCCTGCGGTAGCGGACGGCTCAGGATTCGGGTGCCGTCGGCGGCGAGGGCAACGGCGTGGTGGGCGGTCTTGCCGACGTCGATGCCGCAGTAGACGTCGTACTTTCGGGTGATCATCGCACCTCCGACTCAAGCGAACTGTCGTTGTCGGTCGCGGCATCGTCTCCCGTCACCCACGTTATGCAGACCCGTCTCGCGCTCGGCCATGCCTCTATCAGCGGTGATCCGATGCCTTCTCCCGTCGGCGGCGACACTTGCGAAGACGTGACATCCGTCAGGGGCACCCAGAGCCATACCGACGGGAGACGACCAGGTCCCGCGGGGCGGTGACCTGGTCGAAGAAGATAACGGGCGCACTCCTGACTCGAGCAGCCGCGCGAGGGCATCGGTGTCGGTGCCGTCTGTATCGACCGGGACCGACTCGATGCGGGCACCGACGGCCTGGAACGCTTGCAGCGCACCGGGATACACCGGTCGATCGACCACGACCACGTCGCCGGGATCGACGAGCACGGACGCGAGCAGGCTGAGCGCCTGCTGGGAGCCGTGCGTCACCACCACCGAGGCGGGAGACACCTCGTCGTGGACCAGCGCCGACTCCCGTGCGGCGATCACGTCGCGGAGCCTCCGCACTCCTGCGGTCTCCGCGTACTGCAGGGCGGCGGTGGAGCCGCCCAGTATCCGATGCGCGACGTCGCGAATGGTGCTGTGCGGCATGACGTCCGGCGACGGAAGACCGCCGGCGAGGGACAGGATGCCCGGCCGCACGGTCAACGACAGCAGGTCGCGGATGGCCGATCCGGTGATCGCCGACGCGCGGACGGACAAGGGTGGAAGGACAGAGGACGACATGGCTTCTCCGAACACCGTGGACACCAGACGTCGCGGCGCGCTCACAGGATGTCTGCGTACAGAGTGGCTCGGACGGGAACGGCGCCCATGGTGAGGCGCTGGACCCATGCTAAACCGAGTGCCCACTCTGTGACACCCTCATCCCACCCCTCGAGGCAACTCCCGGTGCGTCAGTCCAGATCGTCGTGGCGCATGAGCTGGCGAGCAGCCTCGGTGATCGACCCGGTCAGCGACGGATAGACGGAGAACGTCGCGGCCAGGTCGTTGACCGTGAGGTTGTTCTGCACTGCGATGGCGATCGGCAGGATCAGCTCCGACGCGGTCGGCGCGACGACGACGCCGCCGATGACGACGCCGGTGGCCGGTCGGCAGAAGATCTTGACGAAGCCGCGACGGAGGCCGGACATCTTGGCCCTCGGGTTGGTGTTGAGAGGCAGCATCACCGTCCGCGCCGGCACGTCGCCGTTGTCGATGGAGGACTGCCCCACACCGACCGTGGCGATCTCGGGACGGGTGAACACCGCCGACGCGACCGTCTTGAGCTTGATGGGGCTGACGCCCTCACCGAGAGCGTGGTACATCGCGATACGGCCCTGCATCGCGGCGACGGACGCGAGCGGGAGCAGCCCCGTGCAGTCACCGGCGGCATAGATACCGGTGACGCGGGTGCGTGACACCCGGTCCACCCGCAGGTAGCCACCACGGTCGAGTTCGATGCCGACACTCTCGAGCCCGAGATTCGCGGTGTTGGGCACCGAGCCGACGGTCATCAGAGCGTGGGAACCTTCGACGGTCTCCCCGTCGGACATCGTGACGACGATGCCGTCGTCCGTGCGCGTGACGGAGTCGGCGCGCGCGTTCTTGATCAGCGTCACACCGCGTTCGGACAGGACGTCCTCGAGAACCAGCGCGGCATCGGCGTCCTCGCCGGGCAGCACGCGGTCGCGGCTGGACACCACGGTGACCTTGACGCCCATCTCCGTGTACGCCGAGACGAACTCGGCGCCGGTGACACCGGAACCCACGACGATCAGGTGAGTGGGGAGCGAATCGAGGTCGTACAGATGACGCCACGTGAGGATGCGCTCGCCGTCGGGCTCTGCTCCGGGAAGGATCCGGGGGCTGGCACCGGTCGCGATCAGCACCACCTCGGCGTCGAGCTGCTGCGTCGTACCGTCGGCGAGAGTCGCCTCGACCTGGTGGGCAGCGAGGCCCGGCTGGGTGTCCACCACTTTGGCGGAGCCGGCCAACACCGTCACACCCACGGTCTGCAGACGAGCCCGGATGTCGGAGGATTGGGCCTGCGCAAGGGATTTCACACGGTTGTGGATCTGCGGGAGATCGACGGTGGCGGATGCCGGATCCAGCTCGATGCCGAGATCGGATGCACGCCGCATGTCGGTTCGGATGCCGGTGGACGCGATGAAGGTCTTCGACGGGACGCAGTCCCACAGCACGCAGGCGCCGCCCACACCGTCGGAATCGATGAGAGTCACCGTCCCACCGTGCTGAGCAGCGACCAGTGCAGCCTCGTACCCGGCCGGTCCACCGCCGATGATCACGATGCGGGTCATTCATCCTCCGTAACGGGTTTGCGGGAGAGTCCTAGCGGGCGTGAGGGTTGCTCACACTCCTCAAACCTATTCCACCGAGGCTCGCGCTCGCACCTCAGCCCGACGCCGGAGCGCGGACGACCTCGATCCGCGTGACACGGACATGACGGTTTAGGCTGACCGCCGTGCCGATCTACGCCGCTTACGGTTCCAACATGCACCCCGAGCAGATGCTCGAGCGGTGCCCCCACTCGCCTGCGTCCGGGACGGGGTGGCTGCCGGGATGGCGTCTGACGTTCGGTGGCGGCGACATCGGGTGGGAAGGCGCGCTGGCGACGGTCGTCGAAGACCCCGATTCGAAAGTCTTCGTCGTCCTGTACGACGTCTCCCCCGAGGACGAGGAAAGCCTCGACCGGTGGGAGGGTTCCGAGCTCGGCATCCACCGCAAGATCCGTCTGCGCGTCGACACCGACGACGAGCCCGTCCTGGCGTGGCTGTACGTCCTCGACGCGTACGAGGGTGGACTTCCGTCCGCCCGCTACCTGGGTGTGATGGCCGAAGCGGCGGAGATCGCCGGAGCTCCCGCGGACTACGTCCGTGACCTCCGCACGAGGAACAGCCGCAACGTGGGTCCCGGCACCTCCCCGTCCTGAGAGCTGACGGTCAGAGCACCTGATCGTCGCCCAGGCCCAGGGCGAGCGCCGTCATCGCCCGGACGCCGACGGCGAGCGCACGCTCGTCCAGATCGAACGTGGGCTGATGGATGTCGAGTTGCGGCCCGACGCCGGACCACACACCCAGCCGAGCCATGGCACCCGGAACGTTCTCGAGGTACCACGAGAAGTCCTCACCGCCGCCGGACTGCGCGGTGTCGGCCAATGCGTCCGGGCCGAGTGAGCGGATGGCCGCCTCGAAACGGCGCGTCGCGTGCTCGTCGTTCACGACGGGGGGCACGCCTCGCCGGTAGTGCACCTCGAATTTGACCCCGGTGGGTGCGAGCACCCCGGCCACGATCTCCTGCACCAGTGGCTCGAGCAGCGCCCAGGTCTGGTGATCCCCTGTGCGGACGGTGCCGGTCAGCATGCCCTTCTGCGGGATCGCGTTGGGCGCCTGCCCCGCGACGACAGCGCCCCACACCATGACGGTGCTGGTCCGCGGATCGACCCGACGGCTGAGCAGCCCCGGCAGACCCGTGATGACCGACCCGAGAGCGTAGACCAGGTCCGATGTCAGGTGCGGACGTGAGGTGTGTCCGCCGGCCGAGTCGAGGCGCAGTTCGACCGTGTCGGCCGCGGACGTGATGGCACCGACGCGGATGCCGATCTTGCCCACCTCGAGGCGTGGGTCGCAGTGCAGCGCGTAGATCTGCGACACGCTCGTCAGCGCACCCGCCGCCACCATGTCCAGCGCCCCACCCGGCATGACTTCCTCGGCCGGCTGGAAGATCAGACGTACTCCGTGCGGAAGGTTCGGCAGCGAGGCCAGCGCCAGGCCGGTCGCGAGAAGGATCGTCGTGTGCGCGTCGTGACCGCAGGCATGTGAGACACCGGGTACCTCGGACGAGTACTCGGCGCCCGTGAACTCGGTCAGCGGCAATGCGTCCATGTCGGCGCGGAGGGCCACTCTCGGCCCACTCGGACCGATGTCGCAGATCACGCCGCTGCCGCTGGGCAGCACGACGGGCGACAGACCCGCCGCCGTCAGGATCTCGGCGACCATCTTCGTGGTCTCGAACTCCTGACGCGCGAGCTCGGGATGTCGGTGGATCCGACGACGCCACGTCACGAGATCCGCCCCGTGTGCAGCGATCCAATCGTCGGCCGGGTTCATCGTCGTGCGGTCCTCTCGTGGGCGCCCTCGACGAATCGAGCGCGGTGATGCGGATCGGTCGCGGCCGCGACGACGACCTGCGCGAGAGCGCGGGCACCGTCGGTCACGGCGAGATCGGCGGAGTCGGTGACACATGCCGCCGCGAATGCGGGCTGGTGGGTGACGGCTCCACCCGAGTCCAACCCTATGACGGGGTGGATACCGGGAACGACCGCCGTGACGTTGCCCATGTCGGTGCTGCCGAACGGTCGCGACGTCTCGAACTCTGGCGGGACCAGCGTCCGCCCCAGAGCCGGTGCGACACTGCGGTATCGGTCGACCAGCCACGCGTCGGGCGTGAGTTCGGTGTAGGTCGGCGACACCGTCACGATCTCGTGGGTACACCCTGTCGCCGTCGCACCGGCTTCGAAGCACCCGCGAGCCCGACGGTCGAGGTCGTCCAGGGCTTCGGCAGTGTCCGCTCGCAGGTAGTAGAACATCTCGGACGATCCGGGAACGATGTTCGGAGCGATACCCGCGTGCCCGACGATGCCGTGGATCTGCTGGCCGGGCCGCAGATGCTGACGCAGCAGTCCGACACCCACCTGTGCGACGGTCACCGCGTCACCGGCGTTGATCCCCCACTCCGGCGCAGCGGACGCGTGAGCTTCCCGCCCGGTGTAGCGGACGGCGATGTCGGACAGGGCGAGTGACCGCGCGGCTGCGATGTCGAACGGACCCGGATGCACCATGAGCGCGAGGGACACGTCGTCGAACACTCCGGCGTCGAGCATGAGCACCTTGCCGCCACCGGATTCCTCCGCCGGCGTGCCCAGGACCCGCACGGTCAGGCCCAGCTCGTCCGCGACGGACGCCAGTGCGAGACCGGCGCCCACCGCGGATGCCGCAATGATGTTGTGCCCGCAGGCATGTCCGATCTCCGGCAGTGCGTCGTACTCGGCGCAGACGGCGACCACCAGGTCGCCCGATCCGAACGACGCGTCGAACGAGGTCGGCAGGTCGGCGACTCCGCGCCGCACCTCGAATCCGGCGCTCACCAGCAGCTCGGAAGTGGCCGCGGAAGCGAAGTGCTCCTCGAACGCCACCTCGGGACGGGCATGAATGGCATGCGACAACCCGATCAGGTCGGTACGCGCCGTGTCGATGACGGCGTCGATGGTCGGGTGCACGGTCACCAGTCTGTCACTGACCCAAGGCGAAGCCGCTCTCAGCGGTGGGGACGGACAGCGCCGCCAACGTGGACACGTGGACGCTGTCCTTGATCGACGTCAGATTGGGTCCGCGCGTCGCGACGCGCTCGGCGGCCTGCCGTACGGCAGTCTCGATCACCTGGTCCTCTCCGGCGACCGTCTGGACGATTCCCGCTGCCACAGCGTCGGGACCTCCGTAGCGGCGTCCGGTCGTCATGGCCTCGAGCGCGGTCTGATTCGGGAGTCGCTCGAGAAGCAGCGTCGACATGCCGTGGGTGAACGGCATGCCCAGGTTCACCTCGGGCAGGCAGAAGAAGCCGCGGTCCTCGCGCATCACCGACGTGTCGTGGCACAGCGCGAGCATCGCGCCGGCCCCGAACGCATGGCCCTGCACCGCAGCGACGGTAGCCATCGGGTACCGCAGCAACCGGGTGTAGACGGTGTGCACCAGATCGAGGTACTCGGGGATCGCGTCCGCGTGGGAGAAGAGGTAGTCGACGTCCAGACCGTTCGAGTAGAACTTGCCGCCACCCACGGTGACCAGGGCTGCAGGGCCCTCCGTTGCATCCGCCTCGTCGAGAAGCTCGTGGACGTGCTCGATCCAATCGGGGTGGAAACGGTTCTCCGGATTCACTCCGTCCGCGTGGGCCAGGCTGAGAACGAAGACGTTTCCGTCGCGATCGAGTGAAGGCATGAGCGGATGGTACTAGCCGGTAACACGCCGGTGACGTCGGCGGCTGTCCACCTTGCGCCACCGCCCGGCCAGGGGCACTGTGCAGTCATGCAGTTCGCGGCAATTGTCCAACTCGTGGTCATCGTGCTGCTGGCTGCCCTGTCGGCGATGCTGCTGTTCGTCGGCGCCTTCGGATCCGGCGCCGTCCTGGCGTCGGGGGCAACGGTGTGGTTCTGGCGTCTCTACCGCGCCCACACCTGAACCCTCGTCAGTTCCGACGCGTCGCGTATCCGTCCGGGAGATCACCGGGCGCCACTGCGACGACCGTGTCGTCGTCGACTCCGACGTTCTCGAGAAACGTGATCTGCGCGAACTCGGGCACCACATGGATCGGGTACGTCGGGCCCTCGTCGCGGTAGGTCGTCATCAGTGGCAGATGGTCGTTCTGGAACAGCACCGTCTTCGAGCCGTCCTCCTCCACCCACGCCGGGAAGAAGATCGTGCCGTGGACCCGCCGGAGCCCGGGCATCACGTCCACCACGACGCAGGTGCCGGTGGGCTCGACCCACGAGATCTTGTAGACGTCGTCGGTGAGCCGCACGACGTCCACCTGCTGGTCCTTGACCCAGCGACCTCCCACCATCCCGCTGTGGATCCGGTAGTCGATGGTGGCGTCGTTCTTCACGTACATCTCGTACTGCCACCCGTTGGCGTAGGTGTAGATGAAGTGATGTCCCACCAGTCCGGTCAGATCCTGGTCCGGTGCGGGGCTCGCGGTCTCGGTCATCTCCCGATTCTGCCTGCCGCAGCGGGCACCCCCCGTCGGCGATAGGGTCGAGTTCGTGAGTACTCCCCCCACACAGGCCTCGTCTACGAACGTCCCCGTCGACCCGGAGACCGATCCGACCGGAGCCGCCGAAGCGGCCGCCGCGGCGCTCGCCGACATCACAGGCGTCGCCGAGCATCCCGTCGCGGTAGTGCTCGGTTCGGGATGGCAGAAGGCAGCCGAGCAATTCGGGACGCCCGAACACATCGTTCCGATGTCGTCGCTGCCGGGCTTTGCTGCCCCGAAAGCCCTGGGCCACTCCAGTGCGATGTGGTCGGTGGACGTCGAGGGCACCAGGGTCCTGATCCTGCTGGGACGCACCCACGCCTACGAAGGCCATCACCTCGGTCGCGTCGTCCATCCCGTGCGCACCGCGGCCGCCGCGGGCGCACGCACCATCGTGCTGACCAACGCGGCCGGGGGTATCCGTGAAGGAATGGCGGTCGGAGACCCCGTGCTGATCTCGGACCACCTCAACCTGACCGCACGGTCACCGTTGGTCGGCGCCCAGTTCGTCGACCTCGTCGACGCCTACTCGGCCGACCTCCGCGATGTGGCGCGTGAGATCGACCCGTCGCTGACCGACGGCGTCTACGCGGGACTGCCCGGTCCTCACTACGAGACCCCCGCCGAGATCCGCATGCTGCGCACCATGGGCGCAGACCTTGTCGGCATGTCCACCGTGCACGAGACGATCGCAGCCCGTGGCGCCGGAGCGCGCGTACTGGGCATCTCCCTGGTGACCAACCTCGCGGCGGGAATGACGGGCGATCATCTCGACGGTGCCGAGGTCATCGCCGCGGGCGCAGCGTCCGCCGAACGGATGGGAACCCTTCTCCGGCAACTCGTGACGCGCCTGTGAGCGACGTCCAGGCAGCAGTCGAAGCGTGGATCGCCGACGACCCGGACCCGGCGACCCGCGCAGAACTCGCGGCGCTCGACGCCACCGAGTCGGCCGCCCGGTTCGCCGGCACGCTCACGTTCGGAACAGCCGGGCTCCGCGGCCCTGTGCAGGCCGGCCCCAGTGGGATGAACGTGGCCGTGGTGACACGCGCGACGGCCGGCCTGGCCGCCTATCTCGCACGGCATCACGCGCGCGGATCCGAGGTGGTGGTCGGCCGCGACGCGCGGCACGGGTCCGCCGCCTTCGCCCGCGCAGCAGCAGAAGTGTTGGCCGCAGCGGGCTTTCGCATCACCCTGCTTCCCGACCCCGCACCCACTCCCGTTCTGGCGTTCGCGACACGGTCCCGGCGTGCAATCGCAGGAGTACAGATCACGGCCTCGCACAATCCCGCGGCCGACAACGGCTACAAGGTCTACCTCGACGGCGGCGCCCAACTCGTCTCCCCCGCGGATCGCGAGATCGAGGACCTCATCGGGGCCGCACCCGGCGCGGCCCACGTTCCGCGCACCGCGGTCGAGCCCACCTCCGACCCGATCGTGGCCGCATACCTGGACCGGGTCACCGATCGTGTTCCCGCTCGACCGTCCCACGGCGGGGTGCGCATCGCATTGACTCCCATGCACGGCGTCGGTGGAACCGTCGCCGTCGACGCGCTGCGCCGCAGCGGGTTCACCGACGTGCATACCGTGCAGTCGCAGTTCGATCCCGACCCGGACTTTCCGACAGTTGCGTTTCCCAATCCCGAGGAACCCGGAGCCACGGACGAGTTGCTCGCGCTCGCGGACCGAGTGGGAGCTTCCCTCGCGATCGCGCTCGACCCCGATGCGGACAGATGCGCGGTCGGGGTGCCCGGCGCTGACGGATGGCGCATGCTCACTGGTGACGAGACGGGAGCCGTTCTCGCCGAACACATCCTGCGCACCGCGACTCCGAACTCCCTCGTGGCCAACACGCTCGTGTCGTCCACGTTGCTGTCCGCACTCGCGCCCGCTCGCGGCGCGCGGTATCGACGCACGCTGACCGGTTTCAAATGGCTCGTCCGCGCCGGCGAGGGTCTGGTCTACGCGTACGAGGAAGCCATCGGCCACTGCGTCGATCCGGATGCGGTGCGCGACAAGGACGGGATCTCCGCCGCCGTTCTCCTGGCCCACGTGGTGGCCGAGCTCGCGGAGCAGGGTCGCACCGTGCTCGACGTGCTCGACGACCTCGACCGTGAGTTCGGCGCGCGCGTCGGAACCCAGGTGTCGCGGCGGGTGACCGACCTGTCCGAGATCGCCGACATGATGGCGAGGCTGCGTGCATCACCGCCCGAGACGTTGGCCGGATCCGAGGTGACGGTGCGTGATCTCGACTCTCCCGAGGCCGAACTCCGCACGGACGCAGTCGAACTGACCACCGACAGCTGCAGAGTCGTCGTCCGGCCGTCGGGCACCGAACCGAAGCTCAAGGCGTACCTGGAAGTGGTCGAACCCGTTCATAAAGACGACGGACTCGAGGCGGCGCGTGCGCGTGCGCGCGCGCGCCTCGAAGCCCTGGTCGCCTTCGCCGACAGCCTCTAGCGAGGTCCGAACTGACGGTCGCCGGCATCGCCGAGGCCGGGAACGATGTACGCGTTCGCATCGAGTCCGTCGTCGATGCTCGCCGCCACCAGTCGCACGGGCAGCCCGGACGACGCGAGGGCCTGCACGCCCTCGGGAGCCGCGACGACGCAGATACACGTGACGTCGTCGGCACCGCGCTGAACGAGAAGTTCGATGGTGTGCACCATCGATCCGCCGGTGGCCAGCATCGGATCCAGTACGTACACCGGGTATCCGGCCAGGTCGTCGGGCAGCGATTCCATGTACGGCACCGGCTGATGGGTCTTCTCGTCACGGGCGATCCCGACGAATCCCATCCGTGACTGCGGGATCAGCGAACTCGCCTTCTCCACCATGCCGAGTCCTGCCCGCAGCACGGGGACCAGTAGCGGGGGCTTCGCCAGACGCGTTCCCGTGGTGACCGCGACAGGCGTCGTCACCTCGAACTCGACGACGGGAGCGTCCCGCAGCGCTTCGTACACGAGCATCTGGGTGAGCTGGCGCAAGGCGGAGCGGAAGGCCGGGTTGTCCGTTGCCTGGTCGCGCATCTGAGTCAGCAGCGCGGACGCGAGGGGATGGTCGAGTACGCGCATGTCCATGTCGGGCGTGGTGTTCACCGGCAACACACTAGTCGCCACCGCACCGGCTGGTCGTGCTGACGAGCCGGGGAACCGTCGGCACCGCCAGGGCGTCCAACCCCGCGAGAACAAGGATGTTCGCGCACAGGATGGGTGGAGGAGAACATGGTGAGAGTTCCCGGTGTCGGCCCGGACGTGCACGGTGGTGTGGAGGTCGATATCGATGCGATGACCGCGCCCGCAGGTGGACTCGACGACGCGTCGACGGCCCTGCGTGAGGTCTCGACAGCCGTGAGCGTCGGCGAGACGGCGGCCTTCGGAGTTGTCGGATCCGACTTCGCGGCCGTCCTCGGCGCGGCATCGCAGCGCTACTCGGACGCTCTGTCGACGCTCTCGGACCGGTTCGCCGCGACTGCCGACGACGTTCTGCGTGCGTCGAGGAGCTACCGAATGGGCGACGAGTCGCTGTCCGACTCTCTGTCCGGAGGCGTGACCCGGTGATCGACGTGTTGGCCGCGCCGATCGAGGACCTGCTGCGGTGCGTCGGCTCGGAGGACGCAGTCGACAGGGCAGTGCGTACCGGCGACCGGCACGTCGCCGGGGCGGTACGCGCTGCCACGGACGCGTCGAGCGCACTGTCCGGGGTCTGGACCGGCACGGCCGCGGATGCGGTGCTGTGCTCCGTGCGGAGTTCGATCGAGGCGGGAACGGCGTTGATCACTCACGCCGGAGAACTCGAGGCAGCGGCAGCCGAGGCCACCGAGTCGATCGCCCGAGGTCGCGCCGAGCTGTCCGCGGTGTTGTCATCGTTCCTCTCGGCCGCGGGCGTCCTGCTGCCCGCAGCCCTCACCCCGGCAGGGCAGACAGCCCTGGTGGCTCTCGCCGCCGAGCATCTCGAGCGGGCCACCGTCGTCTACGCCCGCGTCCGCGCCGAACTCGACGCGCTGGCGGCGCGAGTCGCGGCGCTGGTCCTCCCGGAGATCCTCGGCCCCGCGTCCGCGATGAATGCGATCGTGCGGTCGTTCGTCTCACCGACACAGGCGGCGACGGTCGGCGACTTCCAGCCTTTAGTCGACCCGCAGACATCCGGCGCGACAGCTCCCGGCCATCGTGCCTACGACCCTGCCGATGGCGGCACCGGCACGTCGGTGACACTCCCCGACGGCAGTACATCTCTGGCTCCCAACAGCCGGGCAGCCAGCGCCGTGCGCTTCGCACTCGATCAGCAGGGCACGCCCTACGTCTGGGGTGGCACAACCCCGGGACAGGGACTCGACTGCAGCGGGCTCACGCAGAGCGCCTACCAGCACGCCGGTGTCGACATCCCTCGGCTCGCCTCGGACCAGTCCGTCGGAACCCCTGTCGGTGTGGAGAACGTGATGCCGGGTGACCTGGCCGTCTGGGACGGTCACGTGGCCATGGTCGTCGGCAACGGCCAGATGGTCGAGGCCGGCGATCCGGTCAGTGTCTCTCCCATCCGGACATCGAACTCCGGCATGGGCTTTCACGGGTTCTACCGGCCGACAGAATGACAAGGTCTCACATCGAGGTCGCGCCGTCGGGTGAGATCGTCTCGCTCGAGATCGATCCAGGCGAATTCGCATACGGAGGCGAGGCTGTCGCACGTGCCGTTCTCGATCTGCACCGAACCGCCCACCGGCCGCCGGCTGTTCCCTCTCCTTCGCCCTGCGTGTCGTCGAGAGATTCGTCCGGTCCGTTGTACCGAGCACGACTCGCGTCCACCGCGCTTCGCGACGGCCTCTCGGCGCTGGGCGCGGTGCGCGAATCGTGCACCGTCGAGGGCCGGGGCGGGTTCTCGGTGTCCGCGCACGCCGATGCGCACGGGTCCCTCGTCGTACTCCACATCGACGACCGCGTGCGCGACCGCAGCGCTCACCATGTCGAGAGCGTTGTCGTCGAAGCTGTGAACGGCGCGGTGAGAGACGCGGCTGCAACCAGGGAGGCCATCACGGCGCGGCTCCTCTCGGTGCTCGACGCAGCATCCGCCGACGGCCGCCGCTGAGATAGGCTCGCGGCCATGCCTGGAGACATCGTCCCGATCGAACTCGGAGTGACTGCGGGAAACCTCGTGACACTGTGGGCGCCCGAGTGGCGCGAGGACGGTGAGGAATGGGAAGCGTTCCTCGGCCGCGAGGACGACCTGTACGCGTTCCCGTCGGTCGCCGAGATGGCAGCGTTCATCCGCAACGACACCGACAACGACCTGGTGGAGCACCCGCGGTGGCGCACCGTGGTGGCGTTGTCGGCGGCGCACATCGAGCCCGACGACGAGCACGTCTTCGACCTCGTCGGCGTCCCGGAACTGGCAGCGGGTGAACCGGACGAGGAGTCTCTCGTCGAGCTCGCACGGTCGCTCGAAATGGCGCGCACTCTCGGCGAGGTCTGCGAACTGGATGCCGTCACCCGGTTCTTCTCCGCGAATCCCCTTCTCGGGGTTCTTTCTCGTGGCGCCGACGCCTTCGTCGGCCGTGAGGGCAGTCAGCTCTGGAATCGCATCGGCTCCGTCGTCGCCAAGGGATGGGACGCGGTTCTCGATGCGATCGACGCCGTCCTCGTCACCCCCGACGTCGATGCAGACGCCACCGCCATCGCCGACGCCGAAATCACGGCTGCGGCCGAGAACATCGTCGACGTGGACGACCTGGACGACGAGGACATCGACTCCGACGAAGACGCGGACTCGACCGTGATCGTTCCACTGGCCACCGACGAGGACGACGACGAGGACGACGAGGACGACGAGGACGACGAGGACGACGAGGACGAGACGTTCTGGGCCGCAGTAGGAATCGACCCGGTTCGCATCATCACCTCGGACGACACGTACTACACACTGCGGTGCTACCTGGACGACGAGCCCGTGTTTCTCGGTCGCTCCGGCGCCATTCTCGTATTCGGCAGTGAGCGAGCCCTGGCCCGCTACCTCGCCGACGATCACGATCATGACCTGACGTCGGTGAGTACGTACGACGACGTCCGCACCGCGGCAGTCGACGGTTCGCTGGACATCGAGGTCACCGACGAAAACGTCTACGTCCTTCCGGGTCTCGCCGACGACCTGGCTCGCGGCCCGCAGTTCGTCGATGTCGACCAGCTGGACCTGGCGGTCGAGTTGTTCACCGATGCAGCCGATTACGCCAAGGATCCTTCGGTGGAGGAAGCGTTGGCGACCTCCACGCCCCTCGGGTGGCTGGTGTCGTACATCGTCGAGCCGACCGAGGGCCGTATGGCGCCCAGTGCGCCGTTCGATGCCGAAGCCGAGTCCTGGCGGGCCCTGGAGCGCGAGTTCGAGACCCGGTTGCGCCCGACCACCTGACGGTTGCGCGTGATCGACTCAGGCGTCCGTCGACGGATCGAGAAGGGCACGCGCGTACGCCGCGACGGACTGCCGGTACCGCGGTAGATACGGTGTCAGCGCGTCGATCGTGAGCTTCGGCCGAACGTCCCGAATCATGCAGCGCCAGGGCAAGAAACACCGTTCGAGCATCTCCCGTCGACGGATCGGGAACCGCAGCACGCAGAACGTCGACGGCCTCGTCCAGCCGACCGAGGTTGCGCAGAGTGGACGCGTGCTGAATATCCAGCTGTGACCTGCGAGATCCGGCAAGTCCCGACGCTCGGGCGGCCTCGTACTCGACGACCGCCGCCTGTTCGTCGCCGACCGAGTCGTACACGCTCCCCATCTCGAAGTGCGCGATCGATTCGTCGAGGTCGAGTGTCGTGACGAGCTCCTGCAGACGCGTGACAGCGCCGGCGTGATCGTCCAGGTCGACGGTGTCCCAGTAGTCCGCGAGAGCTTCTTCCGGTGTCTGCGTCAGCTCGGGCGATGCGTTCCGGTCTTCTGTCATGCCACCATTGTCCGGCAGCCGTCGATTCTCGTCACCGCGCGCTTCACGCCCGCGTCGACATGCGTTACGGTGCGATCAGTGACTTCCTTCATGACTTGGTGACTCGGCCCTCCGGCCACTCCCGTGCACCGTTCCGGCGCTCGGTGGCATCTGCGTGCGACGTTGTCGGCGGCACCCCCGGTCCTTCGGTGACCGGCCAGGGTCCCGCCGCATCTGGCCCAGCATTCCTGCCACCCGGAAGCACATCGTGCCCACCTCACCTCGCCCCCTGCCGTCCCTCCGCGCCGATTGCCGTAGCTGCGTCGGATTATGTTGCGTGGCTTTCGCCTTCACCCGATCGTCCGATTTTCCCGTCGACAAGAACGCGGGCGACCCCTGCCCCAACCTGAGCACGTCCTTTTCCTGCACCGTGCACGACAGTCTGGATAGCCGCGGCTTTCGCGGATGCAGTGCCTTCGACTGCTTCGGAGCAGGACAGCACGTGAGCAGCAGACTGTCCGGCGGCCGCACGTGGCGCGACGACCCGTCGACCGCGGCGTCGATGTTCGCCGCGTTCAGAACCGTCACTGCGCTGCACGAACTGCTGTGGCACCTCACCCACGCGCGGCACCGCACCTACGACGACGACCTGAAGGCCGCCGTCGACGTCCTGGTCAGCGAGATCACGGCGAGTGTCGACAGCGCCGACCCGGCGGCCGACCTCGAGATGTACAGGGAGAGAGTCCGCCCGATCCTGGACGCGGTGAGCGAGGACGTGCGCGCATCGTTCCGCGCGCAGGGTGACCTCGTCGATCCGATTCTGGTGCGCTATGCAGACCTGGCCGGCCGCGACCTCCGACGTCTGCGCACGGTCGGTGCCGACCTGCGAGGTGCGTCGCTCCTGAGCTCCGACCTGCGCGGAGTCGACATGGCAGGCTGCGACCTGCTCGGCGCCGACCTTCGGGGAGCCGACGTCCGCGGTGCCGATCTCACCGACTGTCTCTTCCTGACACGCACCCAACTGGGAAGCGCACGCGCCGACCAGCGCACGCGGCTGCCGAAGTGGTCGGCATGAGCGAGCGTGGCCGTGCCTGAGTGTCCGTAAATCGCTCGGATCGACGGGATCCCGTCGATCCGAGCGAGTTGTGGACGCTGAGGCACGGCGCGTCCAGCGGGTGGCTTAGGCGCCTACCCCATCAACACCCGGTACCCGGGCTTCACGACGTCGTCGATGAGCGCCAACCTCTGATCGAACGGCAGGAACGACGACTTGAGCGCGTTGATGGTGAACCGCTCGAGGTCCGACCAGCCGTACCCGAAAACGGATGCGAGCGTGAACATCTCCTTGCTCATCGAGGTGTCGCTCATCAAGCGGTTGTCGGTATTGACGGTGACACGGAATCGCAGCCGCGCCAGCACGTCGAAGGGGTGCGCCTCGATGCTGGCGACGGCACCGGTCTGGACGTTCGAGCTGGGGCACAGCTCCAAGGGGATTCGTTTGTCCCGCACGTAGTTCGCGAGCAGTCCCAGTTCGTGGTTGCCGTCGACGTCCGTCGTGATGTCGTCGACGATGCGCACGCCGTGGCCCAGCCGGTCGGTTCCGCAGAACGCGATGGCCTCGTGGATGGACGGCAGGCCGAACGCTTCGCCGGCGTGAATGGTGAAGTGCGCGTTGTTCGCCCGCATGTACTCGAAGGCGTCGAGATGGCGGCTGGGCGGGAATCCCGCCTCCTTGCCGGCGATGTCGAATCCCGCGACGCCCTGGTCGCGGTAGCGGACGGCGAGCTCGGCGATTTCCCGTGACCTCGCGGCGTGCCGCATTGCCGTCAGCAGGCACCCGATGCGGATGGGACGACCGGCTGCATGCGCTGCGCTCTCACCCTGCCGGAAGCCTTCGAGGGTGTGTTCCACGACCTCGTCGAGTGTGAGCCCCTTCTCGAGGTGCTGCTCGGGGGCGTACCTGACCTCGGCGTAGACGACACCGTCTGCCGCCAGGTCCTCGGCGCATTCCCTCGCAACGCGCTGCAGGCCCTCGGCGGTCTGCATCACCGCGACGGTGTGGGCGAACGTTTCGAGGTACAGCTCGAGGGAACCGCTGTCGGCCGCATCGCGGAACCACCGTCCGAGGCTCTCCGCGTCGGATGCGGGCAGGCCGTCGTAGCCGCATTCGCTCGCCAGTTCCAGCACGGTACTCGGGCGCAGCCCACCGTCCAGGTGGTCGTGCAGCAACGCTTTCGGCGCGCGTGCGATGTTCTGCATGTCCAGTGGAGCAGGACCAACCGCCACATCGTCTTCCATGACTCCGACTTTAGTGTCCGTGACGGTGTTGCGCGCCCTACTCCTACAGCGGGTCCAGGATCCTTTTCAGGAACTGCCGGGTGCGGTCCTGCGAGGGGTTGCTCAGGACCTCCGCGGGGGTGCCCCTCTCGACCACGACTCCCCCGTCGACGAACAGAACCTGGTCGGCGACCTGCTGCGCAAATCGAATTTCATGGGTGACGACGATCATCGTCCACCCCTCGCTCGCCAGGTTCTTGATGACGGCGAGAACCTCACCGACGAGTTCCGGGTCGAGGGCGGAGGTGGGCTCGTCGAAGAGCATCAGCTGGGGGGCGAGCGCGAGCGCCCGCGCTATCCCGACGCGTTGTTGCTGGCCACCGGAGAGCTGGAACGGGTACTGATCTTCCTTGCCGGTCAGCCCCACCTGCGCCAGCAGTTCGCGCCCTGCGGCCTCCGCCTCCTCCCGTGGATGCTTCTGCACCACGATCGGCCCCTCGGTGACGTTCTGCAGAACCGTCTTGTGCGGGAACAGATTGTGCGACTGGAAGACCATGCCGCTCTGCGCGCGCAACGCGGACGTGGCGCCGCGGACGCGTCCCTTCGATTCCGATGACAGCGCCTCGAAATCGACCGAGACGTCACCGACCCGGATCGTTCCCGCGTCGGCGGGATCGAGGGCGTTGAGACTGCGCAGCAATGTGGTCTTGCCGGAACCGGAGGGGCCGACGACGACGGTCACGGTGCCCCGGTCCGCGGTGAAGTCGACACCGTTCAGGATCGTATTGCCGCCGAACGACTTCCGTAGCCCGGCTACCTCGATGAGGGGATTCTCGGTCATCTCGCCACGTACCTGTCCAGTCGGGTTTCCAGTCGACCCTGCACAGCCGAGAGGGCGATGCAGATGACCCAGTAGTACAGCGCCGCGACCGAGTACAGGGCGAAGAAGTCGAACGTCGGGGCGGCGGCGAGCTGGGCGACTCGCAACAGCTCGGTCACCAGGATGGTCGACGCGAGCGAGGTGTCCTTGACCAACGAGATCAACGTGTTGGACAGAGGAGGAACTGCGGTGCGCAAGGCCTGCGGGAGGACGATGCGCTGCAATGTCGTCCGGTAGCCCATACCGATGGTCTGCGCGGCCTCCCACTGACCCTTGGGAACTCCCAGGATGGAGGCTCGGACGATCTCGGCGGCATAGCCACCGACGTTGATGCTGAACGCCACCACCGCGGCCGGGAACGGAGAGATCACCACACCGAATTGCGGCAGCGCGTAGAAGACGATGAACAACTGGAGCAGCAGAGGCGTTCCGCGCACGATGGACACGTAGAAGCGAGCGAGCAGCGACAGCGGTCGGATCGACGAGATGCGCGCCAGCGCCACGGCCAGAGCGATGATCAGCCCGATGACGAAGCTGATCGCCGTCAGCGGCAGCGTCGTCGTCACCGTCGCCTTCAACATCGGCACCAGGTTGCGGGAGATCAGATCCCACGTCGACTGCGAGGCCGCGGCGGACTCGGTGGGAGCGGTAGCCGCCGCCGTCTCCGCATCGGGCACCGCGACGTCGGAACCGAAGTACTTCTCCGACGCGGCCGCGAGGGTTCCGTCGTTCTGCAGTTCCTCCAATGCCGTGTTCACCGAGTCCATCAGACCGCTGTCCTTGCGGGCTGCGAAGGCTTGCAGGCTGACGTCGCCGGTCTGCGCGGCGACGGACACCCCGGTGTCACCCGTCTGCGCGAAGTACTCCGCGACCGCCAACGAGTCGTTGACGGTGGCGTCCACGCGGCCGTCCTTGACCAGCGTGACGGCCTGGACGAACCCCTCGACCGCCTGCACCTGAGCGCCGGCGTCGGTGGCTACCTCGGCCCAGTTGCTGGTCGAGGACTGCGCCGTCGTCTTGCCGGCGAGATCGGCGAGCGAACTGATGGACGAGTCGCCGGTGCGAGTCAGGATTTCGCCGTCGGAGACCGTGTACGGCCGCGAGAGGTCGTACTTCGCGCGACGCTCGTCGTTGATGGTCACCTGGTTGGCGATGAGGTCGAACCGTTCCGACTCGAGTCCGGCGAAGATGGAGTCGAACGGAGTCTGGACGAACTCGACGCGTACACCGAGCTTCTCCCCGACGGCACGCACGACGTCGACGTCGTATCCGGTCAACTGACCGTCGTCACCCTGGAAGCTGAACGGGCTGTACGTGCCCTCGGTCCCGACCACCAGCACGCCGTCCTCGGTGACCGAGTCGATCAGCGGTCCGTCCGACGACGACCCGCACGCTCCCAGGAGTATCGAGAGCATCACGGCCACCGCCGCGGCGAGGCTCCACCGGCGACGCGTCATCTCACGACCCGATCCTGTCGAGGATCAGGGGTCGGGCGGTCTCCGCGACATCCCCGATGTCCCAGCCACCGCCGAGTGCCTCGAGCGCGCCGTCGAACTTCTCCGGGGTGTCGGTGTAGAGGGTGAACAACGGTTGCCCCTTCGTCACGCGGTCGCCTTCCTTCGCATGCAGACGCACGCCCGCTCCCGCCTGGACTGCTTGACCCTGCCGGGCACGACCGGCCCCGAGGCGCCAGGCCGCGATTCCCACGGCCATGGCGTCGACACGCGTGAGGACACCGTCCCGGTCCGCCGTCACGTCGTGCGTCTCACGGGCGGTGGGCAATGCCGCCGCCGGATCTCCGCCCTGGGCGGCGATCATCGCGCGCCACCGGTCCATCGCCGTACCGTCCCGCAGGGTGGCCGCGGGGTCGATGTCACCCAGTCCGGCTGCGGCAACCATCTCCCGTGCCAGTGCCAGAGTGAGCTCGACGATGTCGGACGGTCCGCCGCCGGCCAGGACGTCGAGCGATTCCTGCACTTCGAGTGCGTTACCCGCGGTCCGTCCCAGGGGCGTGTTCATATCCGTCACCAGGGCGATGGTGCGGACACCGGCATCGGTTCCCAGCTCGACCATCGTCGATGCCAATTCCCGCGCCTGATCGAGCGACTTCATGAAGGCGCCGGACCCGCACTTGACGTCGAGGACCAATGCGCCGGTCCCCTCGGCGATCTTCTTGCTCATGATGGACGCCGCGATCATGGGAATGGACTCGACCGTTCCGGTCACATCCCTCAGGGCGTAGAGCTTCTTGTCCGCCGGCGCGAGATCTGCGCCCGCCGCGCAGATGACGGCGCCGACAGCGGGGTCGTCGAGGATGCGCGTCATCTCCTCCGCCGTCAGGTCCGCGCGCCAGCCGGGGATCGATTCGAGTTTGTCGAGAGTGCCACCGGTGTAGCCGAGTCCGCGCCCCGAGAGCTGGGGAACGGCAGCTCCGCACGCGGCGACGATCGGCGCGAGCGGCAACGTGATCTTGTCGCCGATTCCGCCGGTGGAATGTTTGTCGACGGTCGGTCTGGAGATGGACGAGAAATCCATTCTGGAGCCGGACGCGATCATCGCTTCCGTCCACTGGCGTATCTCGCCGCGGTCCATTCCGCGGAGCAGAATCGCCATCGTCAGCGCCGACATCTGCTCGTCGGCGACCTCGCCGCGCGTGTAGGCGTCGACCATCCAGGAGATCTGGTCCGAAGACAAAGTGTGGCCATCGCGTTTGGTGGCTATCACCGATACGGCATCAGGCATCCGTCGCCTCCTTCGGGGCGTCGGAGGTGCGGCCGGCGGCAAGGTCGTCGGGTCCGAACGCTTCGGGGAGGAGGCTGCTCAATGAGCGAGGTCCACTCGTCGTGTCGATCATCAGATCACCGCCGCCGAACTCCAGCAGGAGCTGTCGGCAACGGCCGCACGGGAGAAGCACGAGACCCCGACTGTCGCAGCACGAGAACGCGATCAGTAGTCCGCCGCCCGAGGAGTTCAACGCCGACACCAGTCCGCACTCGGCGCAGAGCCCTAGGCCGTATGAGACATTCTCCACATTGCATCCCACGACGACCCGTCCATCGTCCACCAGTGCGGCAGCGCCCACCGGGTAGTTCGAGTAGGGCGCGTATGCGTGGGTCATAGCCTCACGGGCTCTGTCTCGCAAGGATTTCCAGTCCACTTCCTGCATGGGAGCGATCCTGTCACGACATCCGCCCGGATGTCGGAATCTACGACGGAACCGCATCCCCGATTGGACAGGCAAACCTAACTTCCCTGCGATGCGGAAACGCCAGGCCCAACGCGAATTAGTGCGTGTCCGGGCATGGGATTAGAGTTCGAAGAAGTCGTTTCACATACACGATCGAGCTGAGTTTCTCCGGTCTCACCCGGATCTCTCCACTCGTCGCGTCCATCAATGATGTTGGAGGCACTGCACTCGATGGCTACCTCGACCGAAGCCGCCCCGTCCCGGGAGCGCACGCGGTCTCTGTACCGCGGAGACCCTGGCATGTGGTCCTGGGTCCTGCACCGGATCACCGGTGTGGTCACGTTCTTCTTCCTGTTCGTCCACGTGCTCGACACGGCGCTCGTCCGTGTCAACCCCGAGGCGTACAACGACGTGATCGACACCTACAAGACGCCGATCGTCGGCCTGATGGAACTCGGCCTCGTCGCTGCGGTGCTCTACCACGCACTCAACGGCATCCGCGTCATGCTGGTCGACTTCTGGTCGAAGGGCACGCAGTACCAGCGCCTCATGCTCTGGGTCATTCTCGGCATCTGGTTCGTCGTGATGATCCCCGGCGCAGCGCGCATCCTCTACAACACCTTCACCGGGGGGCACTGACATGGCGACCACGGATGCCGGAAGCAAGCCGGCACGCACGCTGGGCACGTCGCACGACCGCCCCGCCAGCCTCGACAACCCGCGCTCACCGCGTCGGAAGAACCGGGGCAACTTCGAGCTCTACGCATGGCTGTTCATGCGTTTCTCCGGGCTCGCGCTCGTCGTCCTCGTCCTCGGGCACATGTCGATCATGCTGCTTCTCGACGACGGCGTTCACCGCATCAACTTCGCCTTCGTGGCCGGACGTTGGTCCAGCCCGTTCTGGCAGGTGTGGGATCTGACGATGCTGTGGTTGGCCCAGCTGCACGGCGGCAACGGCCTGCGCACGGTCATCGCAGACTACTCACGCAAGGACTCCACGCGGTTCTGGCTCACGACGCTTCTGGTCCTGTCGATGATCCTGATCATGGGTCTCGGCACGTACGTGATCTTCACGTTCGACCCCAACATCACCGCCAGCTAGGGGAGATTTCGATATGCAGGAACATCGTTACGACGTACTCATCGTCGGCGCAGGTGGCGCAGGAATGCGCGCCGCGATCGAAGCAGGCCCTCGCGCTCGCACGGCGGTTCTGACCAAGCTCTACCCCACGCGTAGTCACACCGGCGCGGCTCAGGGTGGCATGTGTGCCGCCTTGGCCAACGTCGAGGAGGACAACTGGGAGTGGCACACCTTCGACACCGTCAAGGGTGGCGACTACCTCGTCGACCAGGACGCGGCCGAGATCATGGCGAAAGAAGCCATCGATGCGGTTCTCGACCTGGAGAAGATGGGCCTGCCCTTCAACCGCACCCCCGAGGGCAAGATCGACCAGCGTCGATTCGGTGGCCACACACGCGACCACGGCAAGGCACCTGTCCGCCGTGCGTGTTACGCCGCCGACCGCACCGGGCACATGATCCTTCAGACGCTCTACCAGCAGTGCGTCAAGCATGACGTGGAGTTCTACAACGAGTTCTACGCACTCGACATCGCGCTGACCGAGACCGACAACGGTCCCGTCGCCACGGGCGTCATCGCCTACGAGCTCGCCACCGGTGAACTGCACGTCTTCCACGCGAAGTCGATCGTGTTCGCCACGGGTGGATCGGGTCGTATCTACAAGACGACGTCCAACGCCCACACCCTCACCGGTGACGGCATGAGCATCATCTTCCGCAAGGGACTGCCGCTCGAGGACATGGAGTTCCACCAGTTCCACCCGACAGGTCTGGCGGGTCTGGGCATCCTCATCTCCGAGGCGGTCCGAGGCGAGGGCGGCATCCTCCGCAACGCCGACGGCGAGCGCTTCATGGAGCGGTACGCCCCCACCATCAAGGACCTCGCACCCCGCGACATCGTCGCCCGGTCGATGGTTCTCGAGGTCCTCGAAGGTCGCGGCGCCGGTCCCAACAAGGACTACGTCTACATCGACGTGACCCATCTGGGCGCCGAGGTGCTCGAGGAGAAGCTCCCCGACATCACGGAGTTCTCGCGCACGTACCTGGGCGTCGACCCGGTGACCGAACTGGTCCCCGTGTACCCGACGTGCCACTACGTCATGGGCGGCATCCCCACCAAGATCCGTGGTGAGGTCCTGCGCAACAACGACGACATCGTCCCCGGACTGTTCGCCGCCGGTGAGTGCGCCTGCGTGTCGGTCCACGGCTCGAACCGCCTGGGAACCAACTCGCTCCTCGACATCAACGTGTTCGGCCGTCGCGCCGGCATCGCTGCCGCCGAGCATGCGAACAGCGTCGACTTCACGCCGCTGCCCGAGGCTCCGCAGAAGATGGTCGAGGACTGGCTCGAGCTGATCCTCTCGGATCACGGCTCCGAGAAGGTCGCCACGATCCGCTCCGAGCTGCAGCAGTCGATGGACAACAACGCGTCCGTCTTCCGCACCGAGGACACGCTGAAGCAGGCGCTGAGCGACATCCAGTCACTCAAGGAGCGCTACGGCCGGATCACCGTGCAGGACAAGGGCAAGCGCTACAACAGCGACCTGCTCGAGGCCGTCGAGCTCGGCTTCCTGCTGGAGATGGCCGAGGTCACCGTCGCCGGTGCCCTCAATCGCAAGGAGACTCGCGGCGGACACGCACGCGAGGACTACCCGGAGCGCGACGACGTCAACTTCATGCGCCACACCATGGCGTACAAGGTGGGCGACGGATTGCTCTCCGATATCCGCCTCGACTACAAGCCCGTGGTGCAGACGCGCTACGAGCCGATGGAGCGTAAGTACTGATGAGTGCAGCTGTAATCGACAACTCCGAAGACAAGAGCGACCTCCCCGCCGTCCCCGACGAAGCGGTCATGGTCACTCTGAAGATCGCTCGCTTCAACCCCGAGGACGACAAGGGCGCACACTGGGACAGCTTCCAGGTGCCCACCCTGGCTACCGACCGTCTGCTGAACCTGATGCTCTACGTCAAGAGCTACCTCGACGGCACTCTGTCGTTCCGACGCTCGTGCGCGCACGGCGTCTGCGGCAGCGACGCGATGCGCGTCAACGGTGTCAACCGTCTCGCCTGCAAGGTGCTGATGCGCGACATGCTCCCCAAGGACTCGTCGAAGTCCTTGACCATCACGATCGAGCCGATCCGCGGGCTTCCCGTGGAGAAGGACCTGATCGTGGACATGGAGCCGTTCTTCGACGCGTTCCGTGCCGTCAAGCCGTACCTGATGACCAGCGGCAACGAGCCCACGCGTGAACGCATCCAGTCGGCTGCCGACCGCGCCCGGTTCGACGACACCACCAAGTGCATCCTGTGCGCATGTTGCACCACGTCGTGCCCCGTGTACTGGAACGACGGCAGCTACTTCGGTCCCGCTGCCATCGTCAACGCGCACCGCTTCATCTTCGACAGCCGTGACGAGGGCGCTCCCGAGCGTCTCGACATCCTCAACGACGTCGAGGGTGTGTGGCGCTGCCGCACCACCTTCAACTGCACCGACGCTTGCCCTCGCGGCATCCAGGTGACGAAGGCCATCCAGGAAGTCAAGCGCGCGCTGCTCTTCGCACGCTGACCTCCTCGCACGTCCCGAAAAGCCCGCTCCTGCACTGCAGGAGCGGGCTTTCGTGTGCTCGCGCTACACGAAGGCGGAGAAGCCGGTCACTCCCCTGCCGACGATGAGATTGTTCATCTGGGAGGTGCCTTCGTACGAGTAGAGGGCTTCCGCGTCGGTGAAGAATCGGATGACGTCGTAGTCGAGAACGATGCCGTTGCCGCCGAGGATCTCTCTCGCCCAGCCGACAACCTCGCGGAGCCGCGTGGTGCAGTAGCTCTTGCTCAACGCGGCGTGCTCGTCGTGATGGACCCCGGAATCCTGGAGCTGAGACACCCGCAGCGCCATGCCGATGCACGCCGTGATGTTTCCGGCCATGCGGGCGATCAGGTCTGAGATCAACTGGAACGACGCGATGGGCGCACCGAACTGTTCGCGTTCCTGCGCGTAGGCAACGGCCTTCTCGAAGGCCCCGATCATGACGCCGACAGCTCCCCAGGCGACTCCCCCGCGCGTCAGCGACAGCACCTTCGCGGTGTCGGCGAAGGAGTTGGCGTGCTCGAGCTTGTTCGCGACGGGCACTCGGCAGTTCTCGAAGTACAGGTCGGCGTTCTCGACGGCGCGGAGCGAGTACTTGCGTTCGATCTTCTCGGCGCGGAACCCCTCGAACTCCTTCTCGACGACGAAGCCCTTGACCTCTCCGTCCGCCTCGTCCTTGGCGTAGACGATGACGAGGTCCGCGAATGTCGCGTTGCCGATCCACCTCTTGCTGCCGTTGAGGACCCAGTGATCCCCGTCGAGGCGTGCCGTCGTCTCCAGACCGCCGGCGACGTCGGATCCACCGTGCGGCTCCGAGAGCCCGAAGGCGCCGATCTTCTCCATCCGCCTCATGGCGGGCAGCCACCGATCCTTCTGCTCGTCGGATCCCAGGATGGCGATGCTGCTCATCGCGAGGCCGCTGTGGACGGTGAACATGGTTCCTGTCGACGGATCCACGCGGGAGAACTCCATCCCGAGCCACCCGGTGAACACCTTCCGGGCGGGCTCCCGACCGTCGAATTCGTATTCGAGCCCGACGATTCCGAGCTCCGCCAACCTCGGCAGCAGGTGTACCGGCGACTGCGCCTTCTCCCAGAACTCGTTGGCACGCGGGGCGACCTCGTCCTCCAGGAACTGACGAACCGTGAGCACGATCGCCGATTCCTCGTCGGTGAGCACTCCTTGGTAGCCGAACATGTCGGCGGCCAGGAAATCCGGTGACAGGGGTCCCAGCGGTTCGTGCTTGCTCATGTACAACTCCTGAGGTCGTGACAGCGATCGATGCGGTTACCCGTCACCGTGGTACACGGTTACCCCGGATGTCGGCGAATCAGACGGATTCGTCCCGGCATCGATCACGTACTCGAGGTGTTCTCGAGGGGTCCACGGCTCTTGTACGGTCGGCGTCGAGGGTGCAGGCTCGACAGAGAGAATCACCTGTCGATGCAAAGGAAACGACATGACACTGTCCGCACAGCACTCGTCCCGCACTGCTCTGGTCACCGAATCGGATTGCGACCTCGCCGAGTTCCACCGGGTCGTCTCCGCGACCACCGATCCGGCGGACTATCCGTATTCGTCCTCCGTGGAGAGCAACGTCCTCTTCTACGACGCCGCCACGCTCGACACCGCGGGCGATCGCGTCGGCCTCCAGGACGAGATCGCACGGGCACTGCTCGACGGCCCGGGGATCGTGGTGTTCCGCGGCGCCGTCACGAGCGATCACGCGTTTCGAGAGGTCACCGAGTACTTCGAGTCCGTCGTCGAGCGCCAGCGCCGCGACGGCACGGGCAGCGGCGACCACTTCGCGAAGCCGGGCGCGAACGACCGCGTCTGGAACGCACTGCAGAAATTGGCGCTGGAGGCGCCCGAGCTCTTCACCCGGTACTACTCGAACGATGTCCTGGCCCTCGTCGCCGAAGCGTGGCTCGGACCGATGTACCAGGTGACGTCGGCGGTGAACGTCGTCAATCCTGGTGGTGCCGCACAGAATCCCCACCGTGACTATCACCTCGGGTTCATGGACCCCGCGACCGCATCACGCTTCCGGGCCCACGTCCACCGGTTGTCGCCGGCATTGACGCTGCAGGGCGCGGTGGCCCACTGCGACATGCCCATCGAGAGCGGGCCGACGATGTATCTGCCGTTCTCCCAGCACTACGAACCCGGGTACGTCGCATTCGGTCTACCCGCCTTCCAGGAGTACTTCGCGCAGAACTACGTGCAACTGCCCTTGAGTAAAGGCGACGCGGTGTTCTTCAATCCGGCTCTCTTCCACGCCGCCGGTCACAACACGTCGACCTCGATCAAGCGCATGGCCAACCTTCTGCAGATCTCGTCGGCGTTCGGGCGAGCGATGGACAGCGTGGACCGCGAGGCCATCGTGACCTCCCTCTATCCCTCGCTCCAGGAGTTCGCGGCGACCCACGGCGAACGGTCGGTCGCGAATGTGGTGGCCGCCTCGGCCGAGGCGTATGCATTTCCGACGAACCTGGACCTGGACCCGCCGCTGACCGGCCTGGCCGCCGAGACGCAGGCCGAGCTGGTGCACAGGGCACTCGACGAGAACCTCTCCCCCGACGAGTTCGCCGACGAGGCGGCCGCCATGAGTACCCGTCACCGGCCCTGACGTCTCTCGGTTGTGCACCGGCTCTCTCGCCGGGCGATAGTGGTGGCGTGAAGGACGACACGGACGCCTCGACGAGCACGGACACGAGCGACGACACCCACCCCGAGCCCACGATCGGGCGAGGCCTGGTGCTGCTGCTCGCCGTCACGTGCGGCGTCCTGGTCGCCAACCTGTACTACGCGCAACCCCTGCTCCACAGCATCGCGCGCTCGTTCGACGTCGACAACGCCACCGCGGGCATCCTGGTCACGACCGCACAGATCGGGTATGCGGTGGGCCTGGCGTTCCTGGTGCCGCTCGGCGACATGATCGAGCGGCGGCGCCTCATCGTGACCGCGGCGGTGGTGTGCGCGATCGCCGACGCTGCCGCCGTCGCCGCCCCCGCGTTCTCCGTCCTCGCGGCAGCATTGATCCTGGCCGGTATCGGGGCGTCCGCAGCCATGGTGATCGTTCCGTTGAGCTCGGCGCTCGCCGCGGAGGAGGATCGCGGGCGCACCGTCGGCACCGTGATGAGCGGACTGCTGACGGGCATCCTGCTGGCACGGACGGTGAGCGGGTTCTTGTCCGAAGTCGGCGGGTGGCGCTTGGTGTTCGCAGTCGCGGCCGTCGTCATCGCGATACTCGCCGCGGTCCTGTGGCGCTTCGTTCCCGTCTCGACTCCGGTGGTGACCGAGTCCTACCGCGGCATCCTGGTGTCCATCCTGACGTTGGTCCGCACCGGCCGCGAGCTTCGCCTCAGGATGGCTCTGGGTGCGTTGCTGATGGCGTCGTTCTCCGTCATGTGGACCGGCCTCGCCTTCCTACTTGCCGCTCCCCCGTTCTCGTACGGTGACGCCGTCATCGGACTCTTCGGCATCGCCGGGGTCGCCGGCGCAGCGATCGCTCCTGTCGCCGGCCGGATGGCGGATCGAGGACGCGGACGCCTCGCCACGACGCTGTGCCTGACCGTGCTGCTCGCGAGTTGGGTTCCGCTGTATCTCGGATCCGGGAGCGGTGCCGTGTGGGCCGTTGTCGTCCTGCTGGTGGGCATCGTGGCCCTGGACCTCGGAACGCAGGGTGCCCACATCGCCAATCAGAACGTCGTCTTCGTTCTCGACCCACCGGCGCGCAACCGCCTGAACACGGCGTACATGGTCAGCTACTTCGCCGGGGGCGTGGTGGGTTCGAGCGCGGCGTCGCTGAGTTGGTCGATGGGCGGATGGACCGCGCTGTGCATCGCCGGCGCCGGTATGTCGGCTGCCGCGCTGGTGGCGTGGGGGCTGTGGCGGACGGCGTCATCGGGGAGTGTTGTAGGGAGTGACTACGTGCACGGGTGACGGTGAGTCCTGGACGCCGTGCACGGCGCCCGCCGCCTGCATCAGGAGCCGGCACGCCAGCCGGGCGTCTGCGCGCAGATCGTGATGGAGGACGGCACTGATCGACCGGTCCGCCAGCAGCCGACGGTTGTCCGCGTCGAGATCGTGCGCGATGAACACCCGGCACCGTCGGCCGACACGCGCGAACGCCCGCACCGTCGCGAGGTTTCCGCCACCGATCGAATAGACACCCTCGATGTCCGGGTGCGTCTCGAGTGCGGCGACGACCAGATCCTCGACCGTGTCGTCGAGACCGCTGCTGCGCGCGATGTCGACGACGGGGCGGGTCACACCCGACGAGGTCGCCCGCAGCGCCCGCCGGAAGCCGATCTCACGGTCACCCTCGTTGCGGAAACTGTTGTGACTCAACGTGACCAGCACGGCCGCGGGCGACTCTCCGAGCCACTGGTCCACCAGGTACGCAGCCGTTGCTCCGGCCGCGTGGTCGTCGATGCCGACGTAGGCGATACGCGCGCTGGAGGGCACGTCGCTGACGTAGGTGACGACGGGTATCCCCGACGCCGACAGGACGTCGAGCGCACGCGCCACCTCCGGTTCGTCCGGCGCCTTGACGATCACGCCGTGCGATCCTCGAAGTCGGATGCGGTCGAGAGTCTCGAGCATCGCCTCCACCGACTCGGTCTCCCGGAAGTGGAACCGCGAGCGGACGACGGCCGGGGACAGCATCGGAAGTTCCGACTCGATCGAGGCTCGCACCTGCGCGCAGAAGCGTTCGGGTGCCTGCATCACCACGTCGAAGAAGAACTTGCGCCCTGACAGTCGTAGCTGGCTGCGCTGCTTGTCCAGGTCCGCGATCGCCTGGCGCACCTCTGCGCGGGTGTCCTCGCGGACGCCGGGACGCTCGTGGAGAACTCGGTCGACGGTCGCCTCGCTCAGCCCCGACTGCTGCGCGATCTCCCGAACCTTGTAGCGATGGCCCACAGCCGTGTCCTCTCGAGGTGTTTTTGATGCCTCCAGAGTGTTGATCACACGGACGAGTACCGCAAGACTTCTCGGGTGAGCACACTTCTGCACGACACTGTCGTTCTCGTCAGCGGCGGAACGTCCGGTGTCGGTGCGGCCGTGGTGCGCGCATCGCTGGCCGCCGGTGCCCGTGTCGCCTTCAGCGGCCGTCGCGACGACGTCGGAACGTCGATGGAGCACGAGCTTCGCGCACAGGGGCACGACGCCACCTATATCCGCGCCGACGTCGCCGACGCCGCAGACGCTCTGGCGAGCGTGGCGCGAACCATCGAGGTGTACGGACGGGTGGACGCCGTGTGCAATGCCGCCGGCCTCACCTCCCGCGGAACGCTGATCGACACCACTCCCGAGCTGTTCGACGACCACATCGCGGTCAACCTGCGCGGCCCGTTCTTCGTGATGCAGGCGGCGGTCAAGGACATGCTCTCCCGCTCGGCACCGGGAACGATCGTGAACATCGGCTCGCTCAGCTCTCGGGGCGGCCAGCCCTATCTCGCGCCCTACTCGGCGGCGAAGGCCGGACTGGCCGGACTGACGAAGAACGCCGCCCACGCCCACCGGTGGGACCGCATCCGCATCAACGCCCTCGACATCGGATGGACGGAGACCGAGGGAGAGACCCTGACGCAGAAGCGTTTTCACGATGCGGACGACGACTGGGTCGCCGACGCCTCGGCCGCGCTCCCGATGGGCAAGCTCGGGCAACCGGACGAGATCGCTGACTTCGTGGTGTTCCTGCTGTCGGCGCGCAGCGGTGTGGTCACGGGATCGGTCATCGAATGGGACCAGCAGGTAGTAGGAGGACAGGACTGATGAGTACACAGGCACGAATCGGAGTCATCGGATTGGGGCGCATCGGCGCATTCCACGTGGAGACTCTCGCCGGTCTGGACGGAGTGTCGAGCCTCGTCGTCACCGACGGCCGACCCGATGTGACGGACACGGTCGCCGCGAAGTACAACGCGGAAAAGGTCGACGGAGTCGACGCGATGTTGTCCGCCGGTGTGGACGGCATCGTCATCGCGGCAGCCACTCCCGCGCACGCCTCCCTGCTGCTCGCCGCCGTCGACGCCGGCATTCCCGTCTTCTGCGAGAAGCCGCTGGCCTTCACCGCAGCCGAGAGCCGAGCAGTGGTGGACGGCATCGCGTCGTCGGACGTCCCGGTACAGATCGGGTTCAACCGTCGGTTCGACCCCGCCGTGGCAGCAGCCGAGCGCGCGGTGCGAGGAGGCGAACTCGGATTCCTGCACACCGTCCGTTCCACGACACTCGACCCCGCTCCCCCACCGATGGCCTACATCGCGGAGTCCGGCGGCATCTTCCGCGACTGCAGCGTCCACGACTTCGACGTCGTCCGCTGGATCGTGGGACGAGAGGTGGTCTCGGTCTTCGCCGCCGGCTCCAACCAGGGTGATCCCGCCTTCGCCGCGGCGGGCGACGTCGACTCCGCCACCGTCCTTCTCACGTTCGAGGGCGGCACCGTCGGCGTCGTGTCGAATTCCCGCTACAACGGCCGCGGGTACGACTGCCGGCTCGAGGTGCACGGCAGCGAGGACACCGTCGTGGCCGGTTGGGACCCGCACTCGCCGGTGCGCAACATGGAAGCGGCACAGGGTTTCCCGCACGGTGAGATCTTCCCGGCGGATGCGCCGCACTCGTTCTTCATGGACCGCTTCGCGCAGTCGTACCGGGACGAGCTGACAGCGTTCCTCGACGTCGCCGCCGGAACCCGCCCGTCACCCTGCACCGCGCAGGACGCTCTCGAGGTCGCCTGGATCGCCGAGGCCGCCACCGAATCATTGCGCCGAGGCGCACCCGTCACCCTGGAAGAGGTTCGCTCATGACCGCAGCACCCGTACGTATCGCCGGAGCCCCCATCTCGTGGGGTGTGTGTGAGGTCCCCGGCTGGGGCTACCAGATGGACAACGACCGCGTCCTCCGCGAGATGCGCGACGCAGGACTCACCGCGACGGAGAACGGTCCCGAGGGCTTCCTGCCCGCCGACCCGTCCACCCTCGCGGCGACTCTGGCAGGACACGACCTGACCTCGGTCGGCGGCTTCGCTCCTGTTCTGCTGCACGAGGAGTCGCATGATCCGGTACCGACCATCTCCTCGCTGCTCGACGGCTTCGTCGCGGCGAACGCCGACGTCATCGTCCTCGCCGCCTCCACCGGCCAGGAGGGCTACGACGCACGTCCGACCCTCACCGCCGATCAGTGGACCGTGTTGCTGCGCAACCTCGATCGTCTGGCTGCGGCCTCGGCGGACCGCGGCATCCTCGCTGTCGTCCATCCCCATGTCGGCACCATGATCGAGCAGCGCGACGAGGTCCACCGCGTGCTCGACGGATCGTCCATCCCGCTGTGCCTGGACACCGGTCACCTGATGATCGGCGGTACCGATCCGGCCGAATTGGCCACTGCGGCAGCCGATCGCATCGCCCATGCTCACCTCAAGGATGTCGACGCAGCACTCGCGGCGCGGGTCCAGGCCGGAGAACTGACCTACACCGACGCCGTCCGCGCGGGTATGTACCGGCCTCTCGGCACCGGTGACGTGGGCATCGGCGGCGTCGTGGACTCGCTCCTCGACGCCGGCTACACGGGCTGGTTCGTGCTCGAGCAGGACACCATTCTGACCGGCGAGCCCGAAGGTCCCGGCCCCATCACCGACGTCATCGCCAGCGTCGGATACCTCCGCGACGTGGTGGCGGCCCGACGGGCGACGGTGTGACAACGCCCGAACCGAAAGCTGTGACCCTGCGCATCGGGGTTCTGGGAGCGTCGCGTATCGCGGAGCAGGCCATCGTCGGTCCGGCCCACGCGCTCGGTCACCGGTTGGTGGTGGTGGCGGCACGCGATCGCGGCCGGGCCGAGGCGTTCGCCGAGCGGTACGGCGTGGAACGCGTCGCGGACAGCTACGACGCGGTCATCGACGATCCCGAGGTGGATGCCGTCTACAACCCGTTGGCCAACGCCCTCCACGCCGAGTGGAACATCCGCGCCCTGCGTGCGGGCAAGGCCGTCCTGACGGAGAAGCCGTTCGCACGCAACGCTTCCGAGGCGAGCGAGGTGCGCGAAGTAGCGCATGAGACCGACGGCATCATCGTCGAAGGGTTCCACTATCTCTTCCACCCGGTGACGCGTCGCCTGCTCGAGATCGCCGAGTCCGGCCGTCTGGGTCGGCTCACCGGCGTCGATGTCGTCATGGCGATGCCGGAACCGGCCGACGGCGATCCTCGGTGGTCGCTCGACCTCGCCGGCGGTGCGATCATGGATCTGGGCTGCTACGGCCTGCACGTGCACCGCATGCTCGCCGACGCCGCCGGAGGGCCGCCGCGCGTGGTCTCCGCGACGGCGACCGAACGTGACAAGGGCGTCGACGAGACGTCCACCGTCGAGCTCGAGTTCCCGAACGGCGCGCGCGGAACGGTCACCAACTCGATGGTGCACCCGCACTTCGAATTCACCGTCCGACTGACGTTCTCGGACGGTTCCGCGTTCGCGCCCGACTACATCAAGCCGAACTCCGACGATCGGGTCTCGGTCACGGACGCGTCGGGAACCACGGTGGAGCATCTGGGGACGCGCCCGTCCTACGAGTACCAACTCGAGGCGTTCGCGGCCCACGTCCTGCACGGCGCGCCGATCCCGCTGGGAGCAGACGACGCGGTGGCGACCATGGAATTGGTGGACGCCGCGTACACGGCAGCAGGCCTCCCTCTCCGCTAGACACCGACCGACGGCCCCGCGCCTCTCACCGGTGCGGGGCCGTCGTCGTTCGTGCAGTTCTGCTCGCAGGCGCCGACCGCACGGCACATCCGGCCGTGACGACACGGGTTGTGTGCAGAGACGACACGGGCCCCGCACCTCGAGGAGGTGCGGGGCCCGTGAGCGCAGGTGTCAGCGACGCAGTTCGTGCGTGAGCGTCTCGAGCTCGTCGCCGCCGGCCATCTCCTTGGTCAGGTCGTCGAGGCTGATCTCGTCGTACGAGCAGTCGAGCTTCTGACGGCCGCGGTTGAGGAGGACGAAGTGGTCACCCACCATGTACGCGTGGTGCGGGTTGTGCGTGATGAACACGACGCCGAAGCCCTGCTCCTTGGCTGCGGAGATGTAGCGCAGCACCATGCCGGACTGCTTGACGCCCAGCGCGGCGGTCGGCTCGTCGAGGATCAGGACGCGGGCGCCGAAGAAGATGGCGCGGGCGATGGCCACACACTGACGCTGACCACCGGACAGCGACCCGATGGGGGCGTCGACGTCGGGCAGGTCGATGCCCATCTTGTGCAGCTCTTCCTTCGTCGTGGCCCGCATGGCGGCCGCGTCGAGGGTCTTGAGGACGCCCTTCTTCCGCAGCTCCTGGCCGAGGAAGAAGTTGCGCCACACCGGCATCAGCGACACGACGGCGAGGTCCTGATAGACCGTGGCGATGCCCTTGTCCAAGGCGTCCTTGGGCGAGCCGAACTTGACGGCTTTCCCGTCGACGAGGAGCTCGCCCTCGGTCTGCTGGTGCAGCCCGGCCATGATCTTGATGAGCGTGGACTTGCCGGCGCCGTTGTCGCCGAGCACGCCCGTCACCTCACCGGCGCCGACGCGGAGGTTGATGCCGCCGAGCGCGATGATGTTTCCGTAGCTCTTGCCGACGTTCTTCAGTTCGATCAGAGGGGTCTTGCCGCCGCTGTTGTCGGACTCGACGGGGGTCTCGATGGTTGCACTCATGTCAGGTGTCACCTTTTCGCAGCGTAGGAACGGAAGCTGTTGTTGGCGATGACGGCGAAGAGCAGCATCGCACCGAGGAAGAATTTGAACCAGTCCGGGTTCCAGCCCGCGTAGACGATGCCCTGGTTGGTCATACCGAAGATGAACGCTCCGATGGCGGCGCCGATCGCGGTACCGAACCCTCCGGTGAGCAAGCATCCGCCGATGACCGCGGCGATGATGTAGAGGAACTCGTTGCCGACGCCCTGTCCGGACTGCACGGTGTTGAAGGCGAAGAGCAGGTGCATGCCGACGAACCAGGCGCAGAAACCGACGAACATGAACATGCCGATCTTGACCTTCGTCACCGGTACGCCGATGGCCCGCGCCGAGTCCTGGTTGCCGCCCACGGCGAAGACCCAGTTACCGATGCGCGTCTTCATCAGCACGAAGGTGGTGAGGAGGGTGAACAGCAGCCACCACACGACGGTGATGCGGACCGAGACACCGAAGATGGAGAACGAGGAGGCGAAGACCTTCTTGGCGGACTCGAAGCCGGCCATGTCGGAGATCGACTGCGTGGCGACCTGTCCGGTGACCAGCTTGGTCACCGCGAGGTTGATTCCGGTGAGCATCAGGAACGACGACAGGGTGATCAGGAAGGACGGGATCTTGGTCTTCATCACCAGATACCCGTTGAGGAAGCCCACGCCCAGCGCGAGGACCAGCGCCAGCAACGATCCGATCCAGACGTTGAGGTGCAGGTTGTAGGCGAGCATCGATGCCGCGATGGACGAGAACGTCACCGCCACACCGGTCGACAGGTCGAACTCGCCGCCGATCATCAGCACCGAGACGCCGCAGGCCATGATGCCGATGGTCGAGGATGCGTAGAGCACCGTCGCCAGAGCTTCGGGGCTGCGGAACGGCGGCGCGACGATCGCGAAGAACACGAAGATGATGATGGCGCCGAACAGCGCACCGATCTCCGGGCGTACCAACAGCCGCTGGAACGGCTTCTGCTTCTTCACGCGCTCGTCGGTCACGACGGTGTGCGTGGCGAGATCGAGATCTGCCTGTGTGGACATGGACTTCCTTACCTGACGGTGGATTCTCTGCGCTGACGACCGTGTGACGTCCCGGCCGAGAAGCAGGGCCGTGGCGGAACATCGCCGTGTCATGACGATGTAATACGCATCACAGCCATAAGTCAATACTTTGTTCGGACATTAGGACTGCAGGGGTGACATATGGGCCCGGGTCACGGTGTCACCCAGCGCCCCGCCGCCACCGACTCGGTCATGGCGTCCAGTATCTCCGAGCTGCGTACCGCGTCCCGCACCGTGGCGCCCACGGGACGATTCTCCGCGATCGACTGCAAGAACCGTGCCGCTTCCACGACCTTCAGGTCGTCGTAGCCCATCGCCGAGGCGGATCCGGGCTGGAACGCGCCGTATTCGCCGGCATCCGGACCCACGAACACGGTCGACATCGGCTGATCCTGGAAGAGCGATCCTGTGCTCAGCACCAATTCGCCCATCCGCCGGAAATCCCAGGACAGCGCGCCGCGCGTTCCGTGGATCTCGAAGCCGTAGGAGTTCTGCTCGCCGACCGACACACGACTGGCCTCGAGAACGCACCGCGCACCCGAGGCCATCCGCAGCTGCGCCGACACGAAGTCCTCGTTCTCCACCGCACCCTTCTCGCCACCGCTCGACCGGGTGTGGCCGCTGGTGGCGCCGGTGGGCTTGGACCGCTGCGGGATGAACACGGCCGTGTCCGCGACCAGGGAGGCGATGTCGCCGAGGAGGTACCAGACCAGGTCCGCCCCGTGGGACGCCAGATCCCCCAGCACTCCGCTGCCCCCACGTTCGCGCTCGAAACGCCAGCTCAGGGCACCGTCCGGATGTGCTGCGTAGTCGCTGAAGAACCGGAAGCGGGCATGCGTGATCTCGCCGATCTCACCGGACGCGATGATGGCGCGAGCCTGCTCCACCGCCGGCGCATTGCGATAGTTGAAGCCCACCGCCGTCTGCACGCCCGCCTTCTCCGCAGCGATCGCCACGGCGCGCGCATCGTCGGCGGACAGCCCGACGGGCTTCTCGATCCAGAGATGCTTCCCCGATTCCGCCACCGCTATACCCATGTCCCGGTGCAGGAAGTTCGGCGACGTCACCGACACGGCGCCGACGGACGGGTCCGAGAGAACGTCACGCCACGACGTCGTCGAGGACGCGAACCCGAACTGCGCCGCTGCCTCCTCGGCTCGACCGGGCACCTCGTCGGCCACCGTGGCCAGAACGGGCAGGGGCCGCAGGGACGGGAAGTGATGCCGGACCCGGCTGTAGGCCTGGGTGTGGACACGGCCCATCCAGCCGAACCCGATGACGGCAACTCCGATAGCGGTGGGACGGGAATTCGACAGGGCGTCGGACATCAGTGCGCTCCAGGCGTGAGAGGGATTGGACCGTTCCAAAAGGAAGTCGATCCGCAGTGTGCCCCTCATGCGGAGCCTCTGTCAACGGTCTTCCGTTCAACGCGACTGTGCAGCTAGGCTGCGTTTGGCACGGTCCAATCGGGCACGGTCCACTGCAGGAGCCCGGCGAGAACGGAGTGTGCGATGACGACATCGGATCGGCTCCCCACCATTCGTACCGTGGCGGAGCACGCAGGGGTCTCCAAGTCACTGGTGTCCCTGGTGCTGCACGACTCCCCCAATGTCAGTGACGACAAGCGCGCCGCCGTCCTCGCGTCGATCGACGCCCTGGGCTACCGACCGAACCTGTCCGCCCGCAGCCTGTCTCGGCAGCGCACGGACATCGTCGGCGTCCTGATCAACGACCTGCGGAACCCGTGGTTCGTCGATTGCCTGGAAGGAATGGCCCCCGTCCTCGAGAGCCACGGGCTGACGATGATGCTCGGTGACGGACGCGCGGATCGCAGCGGCGACGACACCGTCGTCCGCAAGTTCACGGAGCTGCGCCTCGACGCGCTGGTCCTGGTCGGCACTCGTGAGCCCACCCCTCTGGTCGCCGGTGCGGCGACCTCGATGCCGACGGTGATCGTGGCCAGCCGAGACCTCGAACTTCCCCGTGCGGACGTGGTGGCGAACGACGACACGGCGGGCTCGGAGCTCGCGGTCCGCCATCTGGCAGACCTCGGTCACCGCCTGATCGCCCACGTTGCCGGCTCGTTCGGTGTCGTCGCAGCGCTACGCGCGGCGAGCTATCGCTCCACCATGGAGTCCCTCGGACTCGATACCGACGGCCTGGTCGAGACGTGCGACCTCACCGAGGACGGTGGGTACGAGGCCGCGACCAGACTGCTCTCCCGATCACCTCGACCGACAGCCGTCTACGCCGTCAACGACATCGCCGCCGTCGGCGTCATGACAGCCTGCCAGGAGGCGGGACTGGCCGTGCCGCAGGACATCTCGGTCGTCGGCTACGACAACACCTCCATCGCGCAACTGCGCCACGTGTCGTTGACGTCCGTGGACAACGCCAGCTCCGCCGTCGGTCGCCGGGCCGCCGCCGCGGTGATCGACCGCATCGCGCGCCCCGACGCATCGGGCACGGTGGACCTGATCGCACCGAGCCTGCAGGTGCGCGGGAGCACGGCGCCACCCGCCGGAACGTAGCTCCCCACACCTGCTGCCCGACGACTTAGGGTACCCCTACCTCCGTGGTCTCCGGAGGCACCACGAGCAGCAGGGGTTACCGCATGCGCAGCACGACATCACGACGACTCGCCTCGGCCGTCGCCGTCCTGACACTCCTCTCGGCGGCCGGGTGCAGCAGTGATCAGTTATCGGACGCGGCGCCCGACGGCGACACCCCGACGGGCACCGTGACCATCGAACACGCGCTCGGCTCCACCTCGATCGATCGTGCCGAGCTCGGGCCCGACCCGCGCATCGTCACCCTCACGGCGCCCGCCGCGGACGCGGCACTGTCCCTGGGAATCCAGCCGGTGGCCTTCGCCTCGGACACGACCGGGGCAGCGGACGGCCGCTACCCCTGGCAGACCGAGCTGGCGGCGGACGTACCGCTCATCCCCGTCCCCGTCGAGGGCACCCTCCCCATCGAGGAAATCGCTTCGTACGCACCGGATCTCATCCTCGCCGACTTCGCGGCATCGACACCCACCCTGTACGACCAGTTGACCGCGCTGGCCCCGACCATTCCCGTCATCGGCGACACGGTCTCGCCGTACGACGCGTTGACTCGCGCTCTGGGCACGGCGCTGGGTCGCGACGACGACGCCGACACGGTGATCGCGGGGACGGAGACCGCCCTCGCCGACGCCGCCGCCGAACTGCCCGGTCTGGGCGGGAAGACCGCGCTGCTGTCTCAGTACATTCCGGCCACCCAGCAGCTCGTCGTGGTCGCTGATCCCGACGACGGCGCCTCGGCGTTCTATCAGAAGCTGGGGATGACGCTGCCGCCCATCGAACTCCCGGCCACGGCCGGTAACCGGCTCGTCGTCGGGCCCGAACGCGTCGACGTCCTGAACTCCGACCTGGTGATCATCCTCGTGAACGGCGGTACCGCTGCGGAACTCGAAACGCTTCCCGGCTGGTCGGACCTGCCCTCGGTGCGCTCGGGCGGCATGCTGATCACGGACTACGCGACCATCGTCGCACTCAACACCCCGTCGCCGTCGTCGCTGACGTACGCACTCGGGAAGATCCGACCGATGCTGGAGTCGATCGCATCCTGAGTGCGGCGATGGGCAGGCCGCGTTCCGGTCAGCGGTCGACGAGCGTCGTGTCGAAGTAATACCGCGACGCCCGGTAGACGTGCGAGCCGTACTCGACCACCTTGCCGGAGTCGTCGAACGCGGTGCGATGCATGGTGAGCAGCGGCGCCTTCGGCTTCTCATCCAGGAGGTGCGCCTCGTCGCGGTCGGCCGCCTTCGCCCCGATGCGCTGGCGTGCGAGCCTGATGTGCACGCCCTTTGTCCGCAAGGACTGGTAGAGACCGTGCGCCTCGAGCTCGACCGGCTCGGGCGCCACGTCGACGGGCATGTAGTTCACCATCAGGGCCAGCGGCTCGCCCTTGGTCAGTCGAAGACGGCGCACCGTCACGACTTCACAGTCCGGCACGATGTTCAGCTCACGAGCGACATCCTCGGTCGGCAGTCCCACCGAGTACTCGAGCAGCCGGGTACTGGGATCCTGACCGGCGCGCGCCAGGTCGTCGAAGAGGCTGGTGAGCTCGACCGGGCGATGCACCGGACTCTGCACCACCTGCGTGCCGACGCCCCTCTTGCGGACCAGGAGTCCCTTGTCCACCAGTTCCTGGATGGCGCGCCGCGTCGTCGGTCGTGACAGGTTGAGGCGCTTGGCCAGAGCCAACTCGTTCTCGAACCGATCGCCCGGAGCGAGGGTGCCCCCGAGAATTGCACCCTCGATTGCCTGCGCGAGTTGGTAGTAGAGGGGAACGGGACTCGACCTGTCGAGCTCCACGGCGAGTGGCTGACTCACGTACCAGCTCCGATCGCGATCGTTGTCGGGCGTCATCGTTCATGGGGGGCGGCTGCCCGAGAAACGAGTGTAGGTGACGGGGCGCAATATGACGTCAAGTTAGAATGTCAGGACAAACTATTGACATCGCGGTGTGGTGCGGAGCACAGTGGTTCACGCACCCGCCCTCAGTCTCGATGGAGCCGACCTTGACCTCACCGCACCGCACCGAGTCACCCGGTGACGCCCGCTTCGACGTGCTGGCCATCGGCCGCAGCGGCGTCGACATCTACCCCCTCCAGGTCGGCGTCGGTCTCGAACACGTCGACACGTTCGGTAAGTTCCTCGGCGGCAGCGCCGCCAACGTCACGGTCGCCGCCGCGCGGCTCGGACGCCGCAGCGCCCTCATCTCCGGCGCCGGCAACGACCCCTTCGGACGCTTCGTCCGCAACGAGCTGGCCCGGCTGGGTGTCGACAACCGATACGTCGTGCAGAACGACGAGTACGCGACACCCGTGACGTTCTGCGAGATCTTCCCCCCGGACGACTTCCCTCTGTACTTCTACCGCAAGCCCACGGCGCCGGATCTGCAGGTGCGAGCTCAGGACATCGACCTCGATGCCGTCCGCGCCGCCTCGCTGTACTGGTCGACGGTCACCGGATTGTCCGAAGAACCCAGTCGCAGCGCCCATTTCGCCGCCTGGGAGGCGCGAGGACGCGCACCCCTGACGATCCTCGACCTCGACTACCGGCCGATGTTCTGGCAGAGCCCCGCCGCCGCGACCGAGCAGGTACAGCGCGCACTCGGTCATGTCACCGTCGCCGTCGGTAACCGCGAGGAGTGCGAGATCGCCGTCGGCGAGACCGATCCGGACCGCGCCGCGGATGCACTGCTCGATCTCGGCGTCGAACTCGCCGTGGTCAAGCAGGGGCCCAAGGGCGTCCTGGGCAAGACCCGGACCGAGCGCGTGGAAGTGCCGCCGAACTTCGTCGACGTGGTCAACGGACTCGGAGCCGGCGACAGTTTCGGCGGATCCCTCTGCCACGGCCTGCTGTCGGGGTGGCCGCTCGAGAAGATCCTGCGCCACGCCAACGCTGCCGGCGCGATCGTGGCTTCGCGCCTCGAATGCTCCACGGCCATGCCCACCGCCGACGAAGTGTCCGCACTCGCCGAGGCTGCCCTCACCACCGACATCGAGGACGCACATGTCTGACACCCTCACCGCTGCCACTACCTACGCCGACGTCACCGAGATCCGCGCGCACGACCCCGGCGCGATCGATCGCGCCTGGGCGAACCGCGTCACGCGCGACACCGTCCGCGGCGACGGTCGCCTGATGATCGTCGCCGCCGATCACCCGGCACGCGGCGCCCTCTCGGTCGGGTCCAACCCCACCGCGATGAACTCCCGTACCGAGCTGCTCGACCGACTGCGGACCGCGCTCGCCGACCCGGGTGTCGACGGCGTCCTCGCCACGTCCGAGATCCTGGACGACCTGGTGCTGCTCGGAGCCCTCGACGACAAGGTGGTCATCTCGTCGATGAACCGCGGCGGCCTGGCCGGCGCCTCCTTCGAACTCGACGACCGCATGACGGGCGCGACGGCGGCCTCCACCGCGAAGGCGCGGATGAACGGCGCGAAGATGCTCACGCGCATCGACCTCGACGATCCCGGCACGCTGGGCACCATGACCGCGTGCGCTCAGGCGATCGACGAACTGGCCGCCGAGGGCCTCATGGCCATGGTCGAGCCGTTCCTGTCGTCGCGTCGCGACGGCAAGGTGGTCAACGATCTCCGCGCGGACGCCGTCATCAAGTCGATCCACATCGCCCAGGGCCTCGGATCCACCTCCGCGTACACGTGGATGAAGCTTCCCGTCGTCGACGAGATGGAACGCGTCATGGACGCCACCACGTTGCCGACGCTTCTTCTCGGCGGAGATCCTCAAACCGCCCCGGACGAGACCTTCGCCAGCTGGGCACGCGCACTGAAGATTCCGGCGGTGCGCGGACTCATCGTGGGCCGCACGCTGCTGTACCCGGCCGACGGTGACGTCGCCACCGCAGTGGCCACCGCAGTCGAGATGGTGCGGGGCGGAGCCGACAAGTGAACAGCGAGTTCTACATTCCCGCGGTTCCCGGTGCCGGAGTCACCGTCACTCCGGAAAGCGCGGGATGGACCGAGTCCAGCTTGCGCACACTGCTTCTCGCACCCGGCGAGTCCGTCGACCTCACTTCCGACGACGACGAGATCATGGTGGTCCCACTCCAGGGATCCGCGACCGTCACGTGCGGCACGGACGACGCCGCACTGGCCGGCCGCGCATCGGTGTTCGACGGGCCGTCGGACTTCGTCTATGTCGGACGCGACAGCAGTTACACGCTGCGCAGCGAGAGCGGTGGCCGTTTCGCTCTGTGCGGAGCGCGGGCGACGAAGACTCTGCCGTTCCGGTACGTCCCCGCGGCCGACGTCAGCGTCGAGTTGCGCGGCGCCGGGAACTGCAGCCGGCAGGTGCACAACTTCGGCACCGCCGACACCTTCGAGGCCGACTCGCTCATCGCGTGCGAGGTCATCACCCCGGGCGGCAACTGGTCCTCCTACCCCGGCCACAAGCACGACGAGGAGACCGAGACCGAGTCGGCGCTCGAAGAGATCTACTACTTCGAGATCGACCGCGGCAGAGACGGTTCCGAGGGTTTCGGCTACCACCGCGTGTACGGCACCCCGGAGCGTCCCATCGAGGTGCTCGAAGAGGTGCGCACGGGTGACGTCGTCCTCGTCCCGCACGGGTATCACGGGCCGTCCGTCGCGGCGCCCGGCTACCACATGTACTACCTGAACGTCATGGCCGGACCGGGCAGCGAACGCGCCTGGAAGATCGTCGACGATCCGGACCACACCTGGATCCGCAGCACATGGGAGGGGCAGGACATCGATCCGCGCCTCCCGCTCGACACAGCGCACCGAAAAGGAGCATGACGATGGTGTCCACCGCACCGATGTCACAGAGCAAGACCGAGAACGCCGAGCCCACCGTGCACCTCACGGTGTCGCAGGCGATCGTGAAGTTCCTCGCGAACCAGTACGTCGAACGCGACGGTGAGCGGACCAAGTTCTTCGCCGGATGCTTCGGCATCTTCGGCCACGGCAACGTCGCCGGTCTCGGACAGGCGTTGCTGCAGGCCGAGATCGACGCGGTCGAGGCCGGAACCGAGCCCGAACTGCCGTACGTGTTGGGTCGCAACGAACAGGCGATGGTGCACAGCGCTGTCGGCTTCGCCCGTCAGAAGGACCGCCTGCAGACCTGGGCCGTCAGCGCGAGCGTCGGGCCCGGCTCGACGAACATGCTGACCGGCGCGGCTCTGGCGACTATCAACCGGTTGCCCGTCCTGCTGCTCCCTGCCGACACCTTCGCCACGCGCGCCTCCTCCCCCGTGCTGCAGGAACTCGAGCTCCCCTCCAGCGGCGACGTGACGGTCAACGATGCGTTCAAGCCGCTCTCGCGCTACTTCGACCGGGTGTGGCGTGCGGAGCAGCTGCCCGCCGCACTGCTCGGCGCCATGCGGGTCCTGACCGATCCCGTGGAGACCGGCGCCGCCACGGTCGCAGTCCCGCAGGATGTCCAGGCCGAGGCACACGACTGGCCGGAGTCGTTCTTCGCACCGCGCACGTGGCACGTCGCCCGTCCGCTGCCCGAGCGGTCCGTCGTCTCGCGCGCCGCCGAGATCATCCGCTCGGCGAAGGCCCCGCTGATCGTCGCCGGTGGCGGCGTCATCTATTCCGGCGCCACGGACGCCCTCGCCTCGTTCGCCGCGCAGACCGGAATCCCCGTCGGCCAGAGTCAGGCCGGCAAGGGCTCCCTCGTCTACGACCATCCCCAGTCCGTCGGCGCCATCGGATCCACCGGAACGACAGCGGCCAACGCGCTGGCGACCGACGCCGACGTGGTCATCGGGATCGGTACGCGCTACAGCGATTTCACCAGTGCGTCCCGCACCGCGTTCACCAATCCGGACGTGAAGTTCGTCAACATCAACGTGGCGTCCATCGACTCGGTCAAGCAGGGCGGCTTGTCCGTCGTCGCCGATGCCCGCGAGGCACTCGACGCCCTGTCCGAGGCGCTGGCCGGCCATGAGGTGAGCGCCGACTACAGCGCTCGCGTCACCGAACTCGCCGCCGAGTGGGAACGCACGGTGTCCTCGGTGTACGCGGTCGACGACGACAACGTCGGGATGAACCAGAACCAGGTCATCGGTCTGACCAACTCGCTGTCGGACCCCCGCGACATCGTCGTGTGCGCCGCCGGTTCCATGCCCGGAGATCTGCACAAGCTCTGGCGGACTCGCGATTCCAAGGGCTACCACGTCGAGTACGGGTTCTCCTGCATGGGCTACGAGGTGGCCGGCGGCATCGGCGTCAAGATGGCCGCCCCGGACCGCGACGTGTTCGTGATGGTCGGCGACGGCAGCTACCTCATGATGGCCACCGAACTGGTGACCGCCGTGCAGGAGGGCGTCAAGGTCATCCTGGTGCTGGTCCAGAACCACGGATTCGCCTCCATCGGCTCGCTGTCGGAGCAACTGGGATCCCAGCGGTTCGGTACCGCGTACCGCTACCGGTCCGAGTCGGGTCGACTCGACGGTGGCGTCCTGCCCGTCGATCTCGCGGCCAACGCTCAGAGCCTCGGCGCCGACGTCATCCGCGTGAACACTGCGGGTGGGTTCGCCGACGCCGTCAAGGTGGCCAAGGCAGCGGACCGCTGCACGGTCATCCATGTCGAGACCGACCCGCTGATTCCCGCACCGGACAGCGAGTCGTGGTGGGACGTGCCCGTCAGCTCCACGTCGACCCTGCAGAGCACGCAGGACGCGTACGAGACCTACGCGGCGTGGAAGAAGATCCAGCGGCCGTACCTGCGACCGTCGGGCGACTGACCATCGGGAGCCACCTCGTAGGGTGAGCGGTGATGAACACCTCACACCGGCGCCACCCGCGAGTACGGCGGTCCGCAGTCACCATCGCTGCAGTGGCGGTCCTCGCAGGTCTGCCGCTGGGTGTGTCGGGTGTCGCCGGGGCTCAGCCTCCGGCGACACCGACGTCGACACCGTTCCGCACGCCCGACACGGACGCATGTCCGCACCGTGACGTCCCCCCGCCGGCCATCGACGCGTCCGAGGTGCCGCTGCCCGGCGACGCCGATCCCGCGCCGGTCCCGGTGCCCGATCGGGCCGTCGGTGGCGACGAACTCGCGGCGTGCGGGGTGATCACCGCGGATGCAGCACCCCCGCTTCCCGCCGACATCTCCGCTGCGGGATGGGTTCTGACCGATCTCGATACCGGCACCGTGATCGCCGCCAAGGACCCCCACGGTCGGTATCGCCCCGCCTCGACCATCAAGGTTCTGCTCGCGCTCGTCGCTCTCGACGAACTCGACCTCGATCGCACCGTCACGGCCACCGAGGACGACGCGCAGGCCGAGGGCAGTGCCGTCGGCATCGGCAAGGGCGGCGTCTACAGCGTGCGGCAACTCCTGCAGGGACTCGTCATGGCGTCGGGAAACGATGCGGCGCATGCCATTGCGGTGCAGTTGGGCGGTCTGGACCGGGCTGTCGACAAGATGAACGCGAAGGCGCGCGACCTCGGCGCCACCGACACGCGCACCGCCTCGCCCTCGGGCCTCGACGGACCCGGCATGGCGTGCTCGCCGTACGACCTGGCGTTGATCTTCCGTGCAGCGATGGACAATCCGGTCTTCGCGGAACTGGTTGCCACGGAGTCCGTTCCGTTCCCCGGGTACCCGAAGGACTCGTCGAAGCCGGACAATCCGTCCCGGCCGGACGAACCCGGTGTGCCCGTGAATCCCGATCTCGAACTCAACGAGGACCGGCCGGGTTTCGTGTTGGCGAGTGACAATGCCCTGCTGTTCAACTACCCGGATGCCCTCGGCGGCAAGAACGGCTACACAGACGACGCACGCCAGACCTTCGTCGGGGCGGCCGAGCGTGGCGGACGCCGACTCGCCGTCTCGCTGATGAACGCCGACGTCCTCCCGATCAGACCGTGGGAACAGGCAGCGCGCTTACTCGATTACGGCTTCGCGCAACCCGTCTCGACCGGAGTCGGCACGTTGGTGTCCCCCGGCGACACCGACGCGGCGACCGACGACGAGACGACACGCACCCCGACGACCGCCGTTCCGCCCGGGAATCGGCTGTCGACGGATGCGCGGGGCGGCGCCTACCCGGGAGTGACCGACGACAACGACACCGCCATCCGAGTCGGCGTGGGCGCGCTCGGTCTGATCGTCGTCGTGGGCCTGGTGCTGTGGGCGCGGCGGCTCACGCGACGCCCCTGAAGGGCGCGCCGTCGTGTCAGCGCCTGCGGCGGTCCCGCCACCCACCGATGCCCAGCAGAGTGACGACGCCGGCGCCGACGAGCGCCGCTGCACCCGCCGGCGACACACCCTCACGGACGATGACCTGCGGGGAGATCACGGCACTGTCCGGCACCGGTGTCGACGCGAGCGCCAGGTTCTCCGTCGCCGTCGCAGCCCAGGCGGTGGAGAAGAGCAGGAAGCGCGAGGTGGTGAACGCGAACACCAGGATGCCGATGATGGGACCGAAGGTCGCACCGGCCGGACCGGACGTCACGCTCTCGAGGTAGACGGCGCCGACCTGCTTGAAGATCTCGAAGACGACGGCGGCCATCAGCGCAGCACGCGCCGCGCTGCGCACGGTGACGGGTTCACGGGGAAGGCGGGCGATGACCCAGACGAACAATGCCCAGGTCGCCGCGATGGCCAGGACGAACGAGACGATCTGCACGGCGACACCGACACCCGGAATACCGTCGAGTCCGACGTAGCGCAGCAGCGTCGGCAGGATGGACCCGCTGGCCAGCGCGGAGAGTCCGAGGGAGATCACCAGGGCCAGTCCGAGGCCGACGAGCGCGCCGAAGTCCTTGACCTTGGTGGACAGGAAACTGCCCGCCTCGTGCGGGGTCTCCCACATCGCGGTGAGCGCTTCCCGGAGATTGGCCGTCCATCCCAGTCCCGCGTACAGGGCGCCGAGCAGTCCGATGACGCCGACGCTGGCACGCGACTCGATCGCCGTCTCGACCAGGTCGTTGATCGTGGTGCCGAAGCTACCGGGCACGTTCTCGGAGATCTGAGTCTGCAGTTCCGTCAACAGTTCGGGTCTCGATGCCAGCACGAACCCGATGATCGCGAACGCCACCATCAGCAGCGGGAACAGGGCCAGCACACTGAAATAGGTGATGCCGGCCGCGTAGTAGTCGCCCTTCTGGCTCTGGTAGACGGACCCCGCTCGCGCGAGATGGTCGAACCAGGGCCATTCACGCCGGCGTCGTTCGATGATCGCTGCGAAGTCCGGCATGGAGCTCAGCCTTTCGGTGGAAGGAATCCGACCTTGTCGTACACCTGCGCGAGTGTCGCCGAGGCGATCGAGCGTGCCCGCTCGGCCCCGACCTGCAACAGCCGGTCCAGTTCGGCCGGGTCGTTCATGTACTCGGTGAATGATGCGCGCACCGGCGTGGAGAACGCCGACACTGCGTCCGCGGTATCGCCCTTCAGGTCACCGTATCCCTTGCCCACATAGCCCTCGACCAGTTCCGCGACGGGTGTGCCGCTCAGCGCCGACTGGATGGTGAGCAGGTTGCTGACACCCGGCTTGGCCGAGGTGTCGAAACGGATCTCCCGTTCGTTGTCCGTGACGGCCGACCGGATCTTCTTGGCCGACACCGCGGGGTCGTCGAGGATGTCGATGCGCCCCGACACGCCCGACCCGGACTTGCTCATCTTCGCGGTGGGGTCCTGCAGGTCGTAGATCTTCGCGATGCCGGTGACGATGTGCGCCTCGGGCACCACGAAGGTCTTGGAGAAGCGGGTGTTGAAGCGGTGGGCCAGGTCTCGCGTGAGTTCCAGATGTTGACGCTGGTCCTCACCGACCGGGACACGCTGAGGTCGATAGAGAAGGATGTCCGCTGCCTGCAGCACCGGGTAGGTGAAGAGGCCGACACTGGTCGCATCGCTCCCCTGCTTGGCCGACTTGTCCTTGAACTGCGTCATGCGGCCCGCCTCACCGAAACCGGTGATGCAGTTGAGAACCCACGCGAGTTGCGCATGTTCCGGAACGTGCGACTGTACGAACAGAGTGGAACGGGACGGGTCGATTCCGACGGCGAGAAGCTGCGCTGCTGCGCGACGGGTGCGGGCGCGCAGTTCCTTCGGATCCTGCGGCACGGTGATGGCGTGCAGGTCGGGGATGAAGTAGAACGCGTCGTACTCGTCCTGCAGCTCGACCCACTGCCGGACCGCGCCGAGGTAGTTGCCCAGATGGAACGAGTCCGCGGTGGGCTGGATGCCCGAGAGCACTCGTTGCCGCCGCGTGGTCGAGGGACTGTCGGTCGCCGTGTCCGTCGTCATGATCTACAGATTCAATCACCTCCGCCCGTAACGTCTGCGCGATGACTCCCGAACACGACAGCGACAACCGCGCGACCTCCTCCCCCGACGCCGTGACCATCGGATCCGCCCCGGGGATCGAGGTCGACGTCCTGCCCTTCGGTGCCACCCTTCAGCGCATGTCCGTCACCGGTGGAGACGGACGACGTCGTGACGTGCTGGTCGGTGTCGCGGACGAGTCGGGGCTCCGCGCCTCGGGCGATTACCTCGGCTCCACCGTGGGCCGCTACGCCAATCGGATCGCCGGGGGACGCTTCGAGCTCGACGGCACCGATGTCGAGGTGACACTCAACGACGGGGACAACCACCTGCACGGCGGGATCGACGGTTTCGACTCCCGCACATGGACCGTCGTCGATCGTTCCGCGGACTCGGTAGAGCTCGAGCTGGTCAGCCCGGACGGCGACCAGGGATACCCCGGCGAGCTGCGCGTCCGAGCGCGCGTCACGGCGGGACCGTCCACGGTGCGCCTGGAACTCGTCGCCGTGACGGACAAGCCGACCGTGGTCAATCTGACCAACCACGCGTACTTCGATCTGGCAGGTGAGGGCATCGACGACCACACGCTGCAGGTGGACGCGGCTGCCTTCGTTCCGGTGGACTCCGCGGGCATCCCGACCGGGGGCACTGCCGAGCTGAGCGGGACGGCACTGGACCTGCGCACACCACGTCGCCTCGGCGACGTCTCCCGCGCGGACGACCCCCACGTCCTCGCGACACGGGGCGTCGATCACAACTACGTCCTCGACGGCGACCTCGGCGGCGACGGATTGCGCCGGGCCGCTCGACTGATCTCCGACGTCTCCGCGACCTCGCTGGAGATCTGGACCGATCAGCCCGGACTGCAGGTGTACACGGGCAACTTCCTGGACGGGAGCACCGTCTCCCGTCGGGGACGCGCGATCCGCCAGGGAGACGGGATCGCTCTCGAGCCTCAACTGTTCCCCGACAGCCCGCATCACGACACGTTCCCGTCCGCGGTGCTGCGCCCGGGCGAGACCTACCGGTGGGTCACCGAGTACCGATTCGGCAGCGCCGACGGACTCTGAACAGGGCGCCGATGTGAGCGTTCACATTTCTCTTGGTCAATGTTTGCCAAAGCCTTGACGCGGTCCAATGTTAACGCTCACACTCTGTGTCACGCGTCACACGAGGTGGCGACGACGGAGGAGAACATGATGGCGTCGAAGAAGGTCGTAGCGGCGAGTGTGCTGTTGGTGAGCGGAGCCTTGGCCCTGAGTGCGTGCGGTAGTAGCGGTGGTGATTCCTCGAGCGGCGGAACGGTGCTCGGCTTCTCCCAGGTGGGTGCGGAGAGCGGCTGGCGGACCGCGAACACGACGTCCATCCAGAGCGCGGCGACGGACGCCGGCGTCGACCTCAAGTTCTCCGACGCCCAGCAGAAGCAGGAGAACCAGATCAAGGCGATCCGCACCTACATCCAGCAGAAAGTGGATGTCATCGCCTTCAGCCCCGTGGTCGAGACCGGGTGGGAACCCGTCCTGCAGGAAGCCAAGCGCGCCAATATCCCCGTGATCCTCACCGACCGTTCGGTCGACACCACCGACGAGTCTCTCTACGCCACCTTCCTCGGCTCCGACTTCGTCGCCGAGGGCGTCAAGGCCGGCGACTGGCTCGTGCAGAACAGCGCGACGTCCGACGTGAACGCCGACGGCCGCATCAACGTCGTCGAACTCGAGGGCACCACCGGCGCAGCACCGGCGATCGACCGCGCCGAGGGCTTCCGCGACGCCATTTCCTCTCAGCCGTCCATCTCCATCTCCGCGTCGCAGACCGGTGACTTCACGCGTGACGGCGGCAAGCAGGTCATGGAGTCGTTCCTCAACTCCGACAAGAACATCGACGTCGTCTACTCCCACAACGACGACATGGGCCTCGGTGCCATCGAAGCCATCGAGGCAGCCGGACTCGTCCCCGGAAAGGACATCAAGATCATCACCGTCGACGCGGTGAAGGACGGCATGCAGGCACTCGCCGACGGCAAGATCGACTTCATCGTCGAGTGCAACCCGCTGCTCGGACCGCAATTGATGGACCTGACGAAGAAGGTCGTCAACGGCGAAGAGGTGCCCAAGCGCGTTGTCACCGAGGAGACCACGTTCACCCGCGACCAGGCAGCATCCGTGCTCGCCGACCGCCAGTACTGACATGAGCATGGAGGTGATCGTTCCGCCGCGCTCGACGGCCACAGCGCCGATCGTGGAGATGAAGGACATCTCCATCACGTTCGGAGCCGTTCGCGCCCTCGACGGTGTCTCTCTCCGCCTGTTCCCGGGAGAGGTGCACTCGTTGATGGGCGAGAACGGAGCCGGCAAGTCCACCCTGATCAAGGCCCTGACCGGGGTCTACTCGATCGACAGCGGCACCGTGACGGTCGGCGGGACGCAGCAGGAGTTCGCGACTCCCGCCGCCGCGCAGGCCGCCGGTATCAGCACCGTCTACCAGGAAGTGAACCTGCTCCCGAACCTCACGGTCGCGGAGAACATGTTGCTCGGACGCGAACCGCGTCGCGCCGACAGGTTCTCCGCGGCGCCGGCAGCCGTGCGCTCGGCACTCCGAGCGATCGGCGGCATCGATACCCGCGCGATGAACCGCCGCGCCCGCGCCACACTCGATCGCCTCGGGCTCGACGTGGACCCGTCATCGGTCCTCGGCGATCACCCCATCGCGGTCCAGCAGCTGATCGCGATCGCCCGCGCCGTCGACGTCGACGCCCGCGTGCTGATCCTCGACGAGCCGACGTCGAGCCTGGACAAGGACGAGGTCGAGACGCTCTACGGCGTCATCGAACGACTGCGGTCCGCCGGCACCGCCGTCGTCTTCGTCTCCCACTTCCTCGATCAGATCTACCGGATCGCCGATCGGATGACGATCCTGCGCAACGGCCGCTTCGTCGAGGAACGCATGGTGGCCGATACCTCGCAGTTGCACCTGGTCCAGCTGATGATCGGGCGCGAGCTCGATCTGCTCGACAGGCTGGACGACCGCGCACCCGTCGTCGTCGATCCCTCCAGCGAACCGGTGATGGAAGTGCTCGGCGTGGGACGCAAAGGTGCCCTCGAGGCCACCGACCTGCGCCTGTACGCCGGGCAGGTCGTCGGCGTCGCCGGGCTACTGGGATCCGGGCGCACCGAGCTCGCCCGACTTCTCGGCGGTGCCGACCGTTCCGACAGCGGATCCATGACCGTGCATGCCGTCTCGCGGCGGTTCCGCACCCCGCGCAACGCCGTCGATCAGCGGGTCGCGCTCACCAGCGAGGACCGCAAGGCGGACGGTGTCGTCGGCGACCTCACGGTGGCCGACAACATGATGCTCGCTCTGCAGGCGAAGCGAGGCTGGATGCGACCCATCCCCCGCTCCCTGCGCGCTCGGTTGGTGCAGGAGTACATCACCGCACTCGACATCCGACCCAGCGATCCGGATGCGTTGATGCGCAACCTGTCCGGCGGCAACCAGCAGAAGGTGCTGCTCGCCCGGTGGCTCGTCACCGAACCGGAACTGCTGATCCTGGACGAACCCACCCGCGGGATCGACATCGGCGCCAAGGCCCAGATCCAGTCGCTCGTCGCCGATCTCGCGTCGCGCGGAATGTCCGTCGTGTTCATCTCCGCCGAGCTCGAGGAAATCCTGCGGCTCAGCGATCGCATCGTGGTCATGCGCGATCACCGCAAGATCGACGAACGCGTCAACGACGGCGTATCCGTCGGTGACGTTCTCGCCACCATCGCCGCCGGTACACGCACCGACGAGGTCGTCGAGACCACCTCGGCGCCTGTCGACGCCGCAGACAGGAGCCTCGCACCGTGACCGCCACCCTGGGTGTGACACCCACACCCTCGCAGCCGACGCCGGACCGCCCCGCGCCGTCCCGCATCAGATCGCTTCCGTCCCACCCGGTCTTCTGGCCGTTAATTGCCCTGCTGGTACTCGTGGTGATCAACGTGATCGTCACACCCGGCTTCCTCGACATCCGCATCGTCAACGGCGGCGTGTTCGGCAATCCCGTCGACATCGCCCGCAACTCGGCCCCGTTGATCCTGGTGGCCGTGGGCATGACGCTGGTGGTCGCGACCCGAGGCATCGACCTGTCCGTGGGTGCGGTCGCGGTCATCGCGGCGGCTGTCGCGTGCACTCGCATCGTCGCCTCGCCCGACGAGAGCGCCGCCTCCACCGTGATCATGGCCGTCGCCTGGGCACTGGGCGCCTGCCTCCTGCTGGGACTGTGGAACGGACTGTTGGTGTCCGTCTTCGGCATTCAACCCATCATCGCGACTCTGGTGCTCATGGTGGCCGGCCGCGGTCTCGCCATGCTGGTGACGGACGGTCAGATCACCACCGTTGCCGACGGCGCCTTCGGGTTCCTGGCCTCGGGCATCGTCCTGGGCCTGCCGGTCGCGCTGCTCATCGCTCTGGCCGTCGTGGCCGTCACCGTGCTGATCACGCGCCGCACCGCGCTCGGAATGCTCGTCGAGGCGGTCGGCATCAACCCCGAAGCGAGCAGGCTCGCCGGAGTGCGGTCGCGAACGATCGTCTGGACGGTGTACGTGTTCGCCGCGCTGTGCGCCGGCATCGCGGGCCTGATCATCGCCGCCAACACCAATTCCGTGAACGCCAACAGTCTCGGTCTGTGGATCGAGCTCGACGCGATCCTCGCCGTCGTCATCGGCGGCACCGCCCTCACCGGTGGACGGTTCTCCCTCGCCGGCACCGTCGTCGGTGCGCTGCTCATCGGAACGCTGACTCGCACCATCACCAACGTGGGCATTCCGTCCGAGGCGAACTACCTCTTCAAGGCACTCGTCATCATCGTCGTCTGCCTCCTGCAGTCACCCCGCGCCCGTGCCTCTCTGCGTACGCTCCGCCCCACCAGCCGGAAGGCCCGCGCTCATGAGTGACCTGCTCACGCACCCTCCCACCGGATCACCCGCTCCGGCGACGAGCCACGGCACCTGGGACCGCGTACGCCGGTACTCGCCGCCCTCGCGGTTCCTTCCTGTCATCGCGACGTTCGCCCTTCTCGTGGGACTGTTCGGCATCGGCGAGATCCGCTACCCCGGTTTCGCCGACCCCCAACTGTTCCTGTCCCTCTTCATCGACAACGCGTTCCTGATCGTGCTGGCCGTCGGCATGACCTTCGTCATCCTCACCGGTGGTATCGATCTCTCCGTCGGATCCGTCGTCGCCCTCTCGACGATGATCGCCGCTCGCACACTGCAACTGGGCTGGTCCCCGATCCTGGTCATGGCCACGGTGCTCCTGTGCGGAACGTTGCTGGGCACCACCATGGGAATCCTGGTGCACTATCTGCAGATCCAACCCTTCGTGGCGACCCTCGCGGGCATGTTCCTCGCCCGCGGCCTCTGCTACATGATCGGTGTCGAGTCGATTCCGATCACCGATTCCACGTTCAGCGCCATCGCGTTCGGCGTCGTCGAACTCCCCGGTGGCTACTCCGTCACGTGGTCCGTCGTCATTGCGCTCGTCACGGTCGCCGTCGCCGCCTACGTGCTGGCGTGCACCCGCTTCGGCCGCTCCGTGTACGGCGTCGGCGGCAACGAGGCCTCCGCCGTCCTGATGGGCTTGCGCGTCGCGGTTGTCAAAGTGGGCGTGTATGCGATCAGCGGCTTCTGCGCCGCTCTCGGCGGTCTGCTGTTCGCCTTCTATGCACTGTCCGGCTACAGCCTGCATGCCGTCGGAATGGAGCTCGATGCCATTGCCGCCGTGGTCATCGGTGGCACTCTCCTGACCGGTGGACGTGGCTACGTCCTCGGATCCGTCGTCGGTGTGCTGATCCTGGGCGCCATCCAGACCTTCATCGCCTTCGACGGGACCCTGAGCTCCTGGTGGACCCGCATCACCGTGGGCGCGTTGCTCCTGGTCTTCGTGGTCGCTCAGCGCCTGCTGAGCATGCGGCGGCGGACATGACGACCGAGGCCGACGGGCGCGCCCCCGTCATGGCCGACGTCGCGCGGCTCGCCGGCGTCTCGCACCAGACGGTCTCTCGGGTAGTGAACGGTCAGAACAACTTACGACCCCAGACTCGCGACCGAGTGCAGAAGGCCATCGACCAGCTGGGGTACCGCCCCAACCGCGCCGCACGAGCGTTGGTGACCAAGAAGTCCGCGACCATCGGCATCATCGGCTCGAAGCTCGGGTTCTGGGGACCGAGTGCGACGCACCGCACCGTGCAGAGCGCCGCTCGCGAGGCCGGCTACTCCGTCAGCGCGGTCAGCCTCTCGACGCTGTCCCGCGAGGAGCTGGTCGCGGCGATGCACCATCTGCACGACCAGGGCGTCGAGGGAATCGTGCTCATCGCCGCGACGGACGACGCGGTCGCCGCGGCCCGCTCGGAGGAATCCGTGGTCCCCGTCGTGGTCGTCGAGGGCGACCCGCTCACCTCCCGCTGGACCGTGGGCATCGATCAGAAGGGTGGCGCGCGGATGGCCACCGGTCACCTCGTCGACGTCGGGCACGACAAGATCGTCCATCTCGCCGGACCGCACGGATGGGCCGAGTCCCGCGCCCGCGAGCAGGGATGGCAGGACGTCCTCGACGAGCACGGTCTGCCGTGGACACCTCCGCTGCGGGGCGACTGGTCCGCGCGCAGTGGATACGAGTGCGGCCTGCGCCTCGCATCGGACACCTCCGTGTCGGCGGTGTTCTGCGCGAACGATCAGATGGCGCTGGGACTTCTGCGAGCCTTCCACGAGAGCGGGCGCCGCATACCCGAGGACGTCGGCGTGGTCGGCTTCGACGACATCCCGGAGGCCGCCTACCTGATTCCCCCACTCACCACTGTCGGGCAGAACTTCACCGAGGTCGGTCGTCGAGCCATCGAGATACTGCGCGCGGCTCTCGACGACACACCGACCCCCGAGACTCGCATCGAACCCGAGCTGATCGTCCGAGCGAGCAGCACCACACCAGGAGAGCGCCATGACAACGGCTGACCATACCGAGACCTATACCGTCGGAGTCGATTACGGAACCCTGTCGGGACGCGCCGTCGTGGTGCGCGTGTCCGACGGAGCCGAACTGGGCACCGCGGTCCACGACTACGAGCACGGCGTCCTCGAATCCACCCTCCCCGGCGGGAACGTCCCTCTGGGCGATGCCTGGGCACTGCAGGTTCCGCAGGACTACCGCAACGTTCTGCGCAATGCCGTGCCGGCAGCCCTCGCGTCCGCCGGCGTGCGGCCGGAGCAGGTGGTCGGCATCGCCACGGACTTCACCGCGTGCACCATGGTCCCCACCCTCGCCGACGGAACCCCGCTCTGTGAGGACCCACGCTTCGTCGACCGTCCGCACGCCTACGTGAAGCTGTGGAAGCACCACGCTGCGCAGGGCCAGGCGGACCGCATCAACGCGCTCGCCGCATCACGCGGCGAGACGTGGCTGCCCCGATACGGCGGGCTCATCTCCTCCGAATGGGAGTTCGCGAAGGCACTGCAGATCCATGAGGAAGATCCCGAGATCTACGACGCGCTCGATCGGTGGGTCGAAGCCGCGGACTGGATCGTGTGGCAACTCTGCGGCACGTACGTCCGCAACGCCTGCACCGCCGGCTACAAGGGAATCCTGCAGGACGGCAAGTACCCGTCGGCGGAGTTCCTCACCGAACTCGCTCCGGGCTTCGGCTCCTTCGTCGAGGACAAGCTCGACCAGCCGATCGGCGAACTCGGCTCGCGCGCAGGCACGCTGACCGCGGAGGCGGCCGGATGGACCGGCCTGCCCGAGGGCATCGCGGTCGCCGTCGGCAACGTCGACGCGCACGTCACCGCCCCCGCGGCGCGGGCGGTGGAACCCGGCCGCATGGTGGCGATCATGGGAACGTCGACCTGTCACGTGATGAGTGCCGATGTGCTGCGCGAAGTTCCGGGAATGTGCGGAGTGGTCGACGGCGGCATCGTCGCCGGTTCCTACGGATACGAAGCGGGACAGAGCGGGGTGGGCGACATCTTCGGATGGTTCGTGCGCACCGGCGTTCCGGCGGACTACCGGGACGCCGCCGAGGCCGCCGGGGAATCGGTCCACGATCACCTGACCCGGTTGGCGTCCGAGCAGGAGGTGGGCGAACACGGCCTCGTCGCTCTCGACTGGCACAGCGGCAACAGGTCGGTCCTCGTCGACCACCGACTCTCGGGCCTCGTCGTCGGTACGACACTCGCGACGCGCCCCGAGGACATCTACCGTGCGCTCCTCGAGGCCACGGCATTCGGCACGAGGGTCATCGTCGAGACGTTCCGCGCCAGCGGGGTACCCGTCGAGGAATTCGTCGTCGCGGGAGGCCTCGCCCGGAACCCGCTGTTGATGCAGATCTACGCCGACGTGCTGCGAATGCCGTTGTCCGTCATCGGCTCCGACCAGGGCCCCGCTCTGGGCTCGGCCATCCATGCTGCCGTCGCCGCCGGCTGCTACCTCGACGTGCCGACGGCGGCGAAGTCGATGGGACGCGTACGCCGAGGTGCCTACGTGCCCGACGACGCGCGATCCGAGGCGTACGACGCCCTGTTCGCCGTGTACTCCGAACTCCACGACCACTTCGGTAAGGACGTATCCACGATGAGACATCTCCGATCGCTCCGCGGCGACGCGTTGGCACGGAAGGCGGCCGCACGATGACGATCGTCGACGACGTCCGCACCGCGGTGACCGCCGTGCGCCGTGACGTCTGCGCACTGCACTCCGAACTGGTGCGGTACGGACTGGTGGTGTGGACGGCCGGCAACGTCTCCGCGCGGGTGCCGGGACAGGACCTGTTCGTCATCAAACCCAGCGGGGTCTCCTACGACGACCTGACACCGGAGAACATGGTGGTGTGCGACCTGGACGGCACCGTCGTCGAGGGTGACCATGCTCCGTCGTCGGACACGCAGGCCCAGGCGTACGTCTACCGACACCTCGACCACGTCGGTGCGGTCGTCCACACGCATTCGCCCTATGCGGTGGCGTGGGCGGCGCGCGGTCAGGCGATCCCCGTCGTCACCACGATGTGCGCGGACGAGTTCGGCGGCGACATCCCGGTCGGACCGTTCGCCGCCATCGGCGACGACTCGATCGGTCGGGGCATCGTCGACACGCTCCGGGAGAGCCGGTCACCGGCCGTCCTCATGCAGAACCATGGTGTGTTCGCCGTCGGCCCGACCGCTCGGTCCGCCGTGAAGGCGGCCGTGATGTGCGAGGACGTCGCCCGGTCGGTACACCTCGCACACCAACTCGGCCAACCGCTGCGCATCCCGCCCGCCGCCGTCGACGCCCTGCACGAGCGATATCAGAACGTGTACGGCCAGCGCTGATCGACAGACCGTCTCCACTTTCCGCCCCACCCGTTCTCGCCGCCGCGATCCGCGGACGGCACAGGAGGTTCTCCCCATGTCCGCTGCATCCACGTCCACCCCGGTCTCCGGCACAGCTCGTCCGGAGGTGTGGTTCCTGACCGGCAGCCAGGGCCTGTACGGCCCAGAGACTCTCGACCAGGTCGCCACACAGTCCCGCGAGATCGCCGACAAACTGGACGCGAAGCTGAGCGTGAGCGTGGTCTGGAAGCCGGTGCTTCTCGACGCGTCGTCGATCCTGACGCAGATGCGCGAGGCCAACGCCGCCGCCGACTGCATCGGTGTGATCACGTGGATGCACACCTTCTCCCCCGCGAAAATGTGGATCGCCGGGCTGGACGCACTCGACGTGCCGCTGTTGCATCTGCACACGCAAGCGGGAATGTCGTTGCCGTGGTCCACGATCGACATGGAGTTCATGAACCTCAACCAGGCCGCGCACGGTGATCGCGAGTTCGGCCACATCCAGTCGCGAGTCGGCGTGCTGCGCACCACGGTCGCCGGGCACGTCGACAACCCGACCGTCGTCACGCGGGCGGATCAGTGGGCCCGTGCAGCGGTCGGTCGCGCGGAGATGCGCACTCTCAAGCTCGCCCGCTTCGGCGACAACATGCGCGATGTCGCCGTCACCGAGGGCGACAAGGTGGAAGCGCAGCTGCGCTTCGGCGTCTCGGTCAACACCTACGGGGTGAACGACCTCGTCGAGGTGGTGGACGGCGTCGGCGACAGTGCGATCGACGATCTGGTCGCCGAATACGTGGACGTCTACGACGTCGCCTCCGAACTGCGGCCGGGCGGTGACCGTCACGAGTCGCTGCGCTACGGCGCGCGCGTGGAAGCCGGAATGCGGCAGTTCCTGTCCGACGGTGGATTCGGAGCCTTCACCACCAACTTCGAGGATCTCGGCGGGCTACGACAACTGCCCGGCCTGGCCGTGCAGCGTTTGATGGCCGACGGCTACGGATTCGGCGGAGAGGGCGACTGGAAGACCTCGATGTTGTTGCGCGCCATGAAGACCATGGCTGCCGGCCTGGACGGCGGAACGTCCTTCATGGAGGACTACACCTACCATCTCGTTCCCGGCGAGGAGAAGATTCTCGGCGCTCACATGCTCGAGGTGTGCCCGTCCATCACCACGTCGCGGCCCACGGTGGAGATCCACCCGCTCTCCATCGGCGGCCGCGAAGACCCTGTGCGCATGCGGTTCACCGCGGATCCCGGCCCCGGCATCATCGTGGGACTGTCGGACGTCGGTGAACGGTTCCGCCTGACGGCCAACGTCGTCGAAGTCGTCGAGCCCGACGAGGCACTGCCCCAGCTGCCGGTGGCGTGCGCGGTGTGGAAGCCCGAGCCGTCGCTGTCGGTGTCCGCGGAATCGTGGCTGACCGCCGGGGCACCGCACCACACCGTGATGAGCACCGCGCTCGATATTGCTGTGCTCGAAGCATTCTCGGACATGATCGCCGTGGAACTGCTCACCATCGACGCCGACACGACAACGAGGGGCTTCCAGCGCACGTTGCGCTGGAACGCGGCATACCACCGGCTCGCAGCGGCGCTCTGACGGATCACGCGCCGCGTCGCCGGAGGTGACCGCCGAGCCGGCGGTCTAGCGGTACACGACGGTGACCGGCGCGTGGTCCGACCATCGGAGGTCGTAACTGTCGGCACGTTCGACGACGGCGTCCTTCGCTCGGTCGGCGTAGTCGGTGGTGGCCATCTGGTAGTCGATGCGCCATCCCGCGTCGTTGTCGAAAGCTTTGCCGCGGTACGACCACCAGCTGTAGGGACCGTCCTGGTCCGGGTGCAGTGCGCGCACGACATCCGTCCAGGCTCCGGTCTCGCCGATGAACGAGTCCAACCAGGCCCGCTCCGACGGAAGGAAGCCGGACTTGGTCCGGTTCCCCTTCCAGTTCTTCAGGTCCAGTTCCGTGTGCGCGATGTTCCAGTCGCCGCACACGACGTGGTGCTCGCCCGACGATCCCGACGCGTCCAGGTGGTGCGCGAACGCTGCCATGAACCGTTCCTTCGACGCCTGCTTCTCGGTACCCACCTCGCCCGAGGGCAGATACAGGCTTGCGACGGTGACGGCAGGATCGGCGCCGACCGCGGGGTAACGCGCTTCGATGTACCGGCCCGACTCGTCGAATTCGGCGTCACCGAAGCCGATGCGGATCGATTCGGCCGGCGTCCTCGACAGGATTGCTACCCCGTTGCGTCCCTTCACGGACGGCTCCGCGGACACCAGGTGCCACCCCGCACCCTGCCTGCCACCGTCCAGCGCGGGGCCGAGGCAGGACAGGACTTCGTCGTCGGTCGCGCGAGTTTCCTGCAGGCAGATCACGTCCGCGCCGGACGTCGCGAGCCAGTCGAGCATTCCCTTACGCACTGCTGCGCGGATGCCGTTGACGTTGACCGAGGTGATGGTGTGAGACACCGGAGAACCGTATCCGAGCTCAGACCACTACTACCCGGGCGTCCGTCCGTCGCTGCATCGCAACGGAGGTGGCGAGGACGGCGATACCGGCTATCGCCAGGCCCGCACCGACGACGGCGGGGGCCGTGTATCCGAAGCCGGCGGCGATGACGGCACCGCCGAGAGCGGCGCCGAGGGCGTTCGCGAAGTTGAACGCGGCGTGGTTCAGCGAGGCTGCCAGCGTCTGCGCGTCGGCGGCGACGTCCATCAGACGCGTCTGCAGGCCGGGCACGATCGCAGACCCGGAGGCTGCGATGAGAAAGACGACGATCAGCGCGGTGACCGGGTTGTGAGCCGCCGCGACGAACACGGCCAGGCTCACCGCGACCGAGGTCATGGCCAGGAAGAGACCGGGAACCAGCATGCGGTCGGCGATCCATCCACCGAGGAAGTTGCCGGCCACCATGCCCAGTCCGTAGATCATCAGCGCAACGGGAACAGCTGCCTTGGACAGGCCGGACACGTCGGTCAACGTGGTCGCGATGTAGGTGTACACGGCGAACATGTCGCCGAATCCGACCATGCCGACGAACAGTGTCATCCATACCTGGGTGCGGCGGAACGCTCCGAGCTCGGTTCTGGTGTCCGTGGTCGGCATCGAGTCGAGGCGAGGCAACCACACCGCGAGCGCGGTGACGGTGAGCGCTCCGATGACCGCGACGATGCCGAACGCGCTGCGCCACCCGAAGGCCTGACCGATCCACGTCGCGGCAGGAACGCCCACCACGTTGGCGACGGACAGACCCATCATCACCATCGCCACTGATTTGGCGCTTACCGGGATCCGCGAGGTGGGCCGCGACCAGCGCCGCAACACCGAAGTAGGCGCCGTGGGGCAACCCGGCGACGAATCGTGACGCCATGAGTTCGTGGAAGCTCGGCGCGAAGACGGTGCCGAGGTTGCCCAGCGTGAAGGCAACCATCAGAGCGAGGAGAAGGGTGCGGCGAGGAACCCGTGCCGCCAGTGCCGCGATCACGGGGGCGCCGACGACGACGCCGAGTGCGTAGGCGGAGATGAGGTGGCCCGCGCTGGGCTCGGACACCGACATCGAGGTCGCCATGTCGGGGAGCAGACCCATGGACACGAACTCGGTGGTGCCGATACCGAAGCCGCCGAGCGCCAGCGCCGACATCGCCACGCGTCGACGACGGACACGCTGCCGATCCGGCACGGCAGGTGCCGCGGCGGGTGCGGACGGGAGGACGTCGAAAGCGACGGAGGGGGGTGTCACAAGCTCTCTTTCGTGGTCGGCGGTGCGGTTCATGATCGATTCAGAAGGTAAGAACCCGTGAAACGGACAAGGCGCCCCGAAAGGCGCCTTCGCGTGTTCCAGTCTGAACCCCGGCCAGGTCATTCGCCAATCGAACGACCGTGAGTTCGGCCACCCTTCCGACTCCCGGGAACGACCCGCTACCATTCCTGCCAAGGTCATGAGCGCCAGCATCGAGCCCCGGCTTGCTGGCCGGCAACCCTCCAACCGCGGTGGGGTGCCCCGGGTGATGACCGGGTTACTCGGTCCGTGATCGTGCGGAGCGAGAGCAAGCGCGGGCCCGATCCCTCGGGCCCACCGACCGGCACCTCGGAGGTTTCCACCATGTGTTGTAGCTCGCGATAGGCCCCGATACTTCTTTCTCCACGAAGCTCGGCTCGCCTACTGCGCTCTGCACACGGTGACGGTGACTCGTGCGGCAGACGTGGTGCGTTCCGACGTGGATTCCCTGCACGCCACCTCCACGAGGAGCACGACAGACATGACCGACAACTACTCCAACCCGGACTCACCCGCGCCCGAGGTCTCCGCGCCCGACGTCTCGGGATCCGATGTCGTCGACGCGGTGGGTGCGCCCGTCGAAGATCCGGCTCTGAACTGGAGTTTCGAGACCCGCCAGGTCCACGTCGGACAGGTTCCCGATGCGACGACCCACGCACGCGCCCTGCCGATCTACCAGACCACCTCGTACACGTTCGACAACACCGATCACGCGGCAGCACTGTTCGGACTGGCCGAGCCCGGCAACATCTACACCCGCATCATGAACCCCACGCAGGACGTCGTGGAGCAGCGCATCGCCTCCCTCGAGGGCGGCGTCGCCGCACTGCTCGTCTCGTCCGGCCAGGCCGCCGAGACGCTGGCGATCCTGAACATCGCCGAGACCGGCGACCACGTCGTCTCCAGCCCGCGTCTGTACGGCGGCACGTACAACCTCTTCCACTACACGCTGCCGAAGCTGGGCATCACCGTCTCGTTCGTCGACGATCCCGACGACCTCGACCAGTGGGACAAGGCAGTCCGCCCGGAGACGAAGGCGTTCTACGGGGAGACCATCTCCAACCCGAAGAACGACATCTTCGACATCCGCGGCGTCTCCGATGTCGCTCATCGCCACGGCATTCCGCTGATCGTCGACAACACCGTCGCGACCCCATACCTGATCCAGCCGCTGAAGCACGGCGCGGACATCGTGGTGCACTCGGCCACCAAGTACCTCGGCGGCCACGGCACGGCCATCGCCGGCGTCATCGTGGACGGCGGCGGCTTCGACTGGACGCAGGGCCGCTTCACCAACTTCACCACCCCTGATCCCAGCTACCACGGTGTGGTGTTCGCCGATCTGGGCGCGCCCGCGTACGCCCTCAAGGCGCGTGTGCAGTTGCTCCGCGACATCGGCGCCGCGGTGTCCCCGTTCAACGCCTTCCTCATCGGGCAGGGCATCGAGACTCTGTCCCTGCGACTCGAGCGGCACGTGCAGAACGCCACCGCCGTGGCGACGTTCCTCGAGAACCGCGCGGAGGTCGTCAGCGTCAACTACGCCGGACTCCCGTCGTCGCCCTGGTACGACCGTGGCCGGGAGCTGGCGCCGCGCGGCGCCGGAGCCATCGTGGCGTTCGAACTCACCGGTGGGCTCGAGGCCGGAAAACGTTTCGTCGACGCCCTGGAACTGCACAGCCATGTCGCTAATATCGGTGACGTGCGTTCCTTGGTCATCCACCCCGCGTCGACGACGCATTCGCAGTTGTCGCCCGAGGAGCAGGCGGCCTCCGGCGTGACGCCGGGGCTCGTTCGACTCGCCGTCGGTATCGAGGGAATCGACGACATCCTCGCCGATCTGGAGAAGGGTTTCCGGGCAGCATCTTGACACTCGATCTCCCCTCGCTCGCTCGTTCGTCGGCATTTCCGCCGGCGGACGGGCGGGTGGGCACCGTGCACATCGGCGACGTTCCCCTCGAGAGCGGTCGCGTGGTTCCCGACGCGACCGTCGTGGTGCAGCGGTGGGGAGAGGTGTCTCCGGCGCGGGACAACGTCGTGCTGGTCGAACACGCACTCACCGGCGACTCCCATGTCACCGGACCGGCCGGGCCGGACCACCCGTCACCCGGCTGGTGGTCGGGAATGGTCGGTCCCGGAGCGCCGCTGGACACCGACCGTTGGTGCATCCTGGCGACCAACGTCCTGGGTGGCTGCCGCGGTACCACCGGACCCTCGTCGCTCGATCCCGACGGCGTCGCGTGGGGATCACGTTTCCCGGAGATCTCGATCCGCGACCAGGTCACCGCCGAGCGCATGGTTGCCGACGCGTTGGGAATCGAGCGTTTCGCGTCGGTGGTCGGCGGATCCATGGGCGGAATGCGCACCCTGGAGTGGCTCGCGTCCCATCCCGACAGGGTGGCCTCCGCGCTGGTCATCGCTGTCGGCGCCCGGGCGTCCGCCGATCAGATCGGCACGCAGACGACACAGATCGCGGCCATCACCGGGGACCCGGACTGGCAGGGCGGCGACTATCACCACACGGGTCGAGCTCCGCTGTCCGGTCTCGCCGTGGCGCGGCGCATCGCGCATCTGACCTACCGCACGGAACACGAGCTGGACACACGCTTCGGCAACCGCTCGCAGGTGGGAGAGGACGCCCTCGACGGTGGTCGCTACGCCGTGCAGAGCTACCTCGAGCATCAGGCAGCGAAACTCGCCGGGCGATTCGATGCCGGGTCGTACGTACTGCTGACCGAGGCGATGAACCGCCACGACGTCGGACGTGGCCGCGGCGGACTGGAGACCGTCCTGCGGTCCGTCACCGTTCCGACGGTCGTCGGCGGGGTCGACTCGGACCGGCTCTACCCGCTCCGTCAGCAGCAGGAGATCGCCGACCTGATCCCGTCGTGCGACGGGCTCAGGATCATCTCCTCGCGGGACGGACACGACGGCTTCCTCACCGAGCCGGATGCCGTGGCCACCATGCTCATCGCCACCATGGAACTGGCCTCGGATGCTGTGGCTCCCACGCGCTGAAACAAGTGTAGGTTGGCACACCTCACAAAGAAACCTGTAGTACACAAGGACCGTCGAAATCAAGTTTCGGGTTTGTTAGTGTCGGAGCCGTGGGACATCCACGGTGGGCGGAAGTTCACGCAGTGCGCAAGTGAACTATCCGGGAGAACACATGGCCGAGCGGAGCTCGCACTCGAAGACCGGTGGTGTCGGCGACGTCGATGCCGGCGTTGATACGGGCAGCGACTACGAGGACGTCTTCGATCTGACCACGGCTCAGCGCGACATGTGGTTGCTGCAGGAGCTCGATCCCGACGTGACCTTCGCGGTGGCGCACTACATGGACATTCGCGGGCCCATCGATGTGGACCTACTCGCACAGGCGATGCGGCAGACCACGGTGGAGACCGGATCCATGCTCACCACCCTCGTCACCGAGGGCGACGAGGCCGACGATCCCGATGCCGGCCGCCGACACACCGTCCGTCAACGCCTCGACAGGTCGCTCGCCGACGTCGAGCTGATCCGCGTGGACGTCAGCGCCGAGGACGACCCCGAGGATGCCGCGGTCGAGCTCATGACGGAGTTCACCCGGCCGCTGGACATGTACCGGGACGCGCTCGGCTACACCGCGCTGATCACCCTGGGCGAGGACCATCACTATTGGTACGCCCGCGGGCACCACGTCGCGATCGACGGGTACGGAGCATCCGTCGCCGCCGCCCGGACCGCCGAGATCTACTCGGCACTGGTCGAGGGCCGGGAACCACCGCCGGCGCGCGCCCGACATCCCCGAGCGTTCGCGCTGGCCGAGGCGAAGTACCGGGCATCGTCCAGACTCGAGCGGGACCGCGCGTACTGGGCCGGTCTCCGCGACGTCCTGGGTGAGCCGGTCTCCATGTCGGGCCGGGTCGCTCCCCCGTCGGCGTACAACCACCGCTGCGACACCCTGCTGGGCACCAATGCCGACCGCACCGTCCACGATGCCGCCGAACGTCATCAGAGCACCGTCGCGGTCGTGGTGGCCGCAGCATTCGCAGCATTCCTCGCCAGGGTCACCGACACCCCGGACGTCGTGGTCACCATGCCCATGGCGGCGCGCGTGACGTCCTGGATGCGCGAGTCCGCGTCGATGGCCGCCAACGCCGTACCCGTGCCCGCTCACTGCGGCGGCAGCGTCGAGATCGGCGACGTGGTGCGCGAGGTGGGTCGACGCGTCAGCGAATCCCTGCGTCACCAACTTCTCCCCGCGTCGGAAATCGCGCATCTGCTGGGCGCCCCTGGAGTGACACTCGGCCCGACCATCAACCTCATGATGTTCGGTGAGCGCGTGATGCTCGGCGACATCCCCGCCGACCTCGAACTCCTCACCTCCGGTCCCACTGCCGACATGGCGGTCACCGTGCACCAGAGCACCACCTCGGGCCGTCTGCGGGTCGACCTCGAGGGAAATCCGGCGCTGTACTCCGCCGACGACCTGGTGACCCACAGCGAGCGATTCGCCCAGTTCCTCGTCGAATTCGCGGCCGCCGAGGTCGGCACCCCGCTGCGCACCATCTCCCTGCTGACCGAGCAGGAGCGGCTCGAGGTGCTGCCCCCCACGGACGTCATGGTTCCCCCGTTCGCCACGCTCGCCGACATCCTCACGCGCGGAGTCGCTCTCGGCACCGGCAATGCTGCCGTCGTGGACGGCACCGTCGAGGTCACCTACGCCGAACTCGACGCACGCTCGGACGACCTGGCACGCGAACTGACCGATCTCGGTATCGGCCCGGACATCGTCGTCGTCTCGGCGTTGCCCCGGTCGCACTGGTCGATCACCTCGGCGTGGTCCATCGCGAAGTCCGGTGGCGCCTATCTGCCGATCGATCCCGCTCTCCCTCTGGAGCGGATCGCCACGATCGTCCACGACAGCGGCGCGCTGGTCGGAGTGACCACGAGCGACCTGGTCGACACCCTCCCGTCCCAGGTGCAGTGGATCCTCGTCGACGACGTCCGCGAACCGTCTCGACCCCTCCTCCCCCGACCGGTCTTCTCCCGACCCGGTCCGGACGATCTCGCGTACGTGATCTACACGTCGGGCAGTACCGGCACACCCAAGGGCGTCGCCGTGACGCATCGCGGACTCGCCGCCATGACCTACGCGGCGATCTCCTCGCACCGACTGCCGCGCGCGGCCCGTGTGATGCATTTCGTCTCACCGGGTTTCGACGCATCGATTCTCGAGATGGTGCTCGCCTTCGGGTCGGGGGGAACCCTCGTGGTCGTCCCGTCGGACGTCCACGGCGGCGACGAGCTCGCCGCGGCGCTCCACGATCTTCGTATCGACGCCGGCTTCGTCACACCGTCGGCACTGGCCACCGTGCGCGTGCCGGTCGGCGGCGGGCCGCGAGCGATCGGCGTGGGCGGCGACGTCGTTCCCGCTGCGTTGGTGGACGACTGGGCTCCCGGACGCAGGCTCGTCAACGTCTACGGTCCGACCGAGAGCACGGTCGCCGTGACGTTCGGTCCACTGGTCGCCGAACACGAGGTCGAACTGGGATCGCCGTTCCCCGGCATCCGCGCCTTCGTCCTGGACAGCAACCTCGCGCTGACCGCACCGGGATGTGTCGGCGAGCTGTACCTCGGTGGAACCGGTATCGCACGGGGATACCTCGGCCGCACCGATCTGACCGCCGGCAGGTTCGTCGCCGATCCGTTCGGATACTCCGATCGGCTCTACCGCACAGGCGATCTCGTGACCTGGACCACCCGCGGCACCCTCGTCTACCTCGGCCGTCGAGACGGCCAGGTCAAGGTGCGCGGGTTCCGCATCGAACTGGGCGAGATCGAAGAGGCTCTGCGCTCGTTGTCCGACGTCGTCGACGCCGCCGTCGTCGTGCGCGGCAGTGGCGCACATCGAACTCTGGACGGCTTCGTCACCGTGGACGCAGGGTCGGCCGCGGAGTCCGACGGCCTCGTCGACGAGCTGGCGCTCCTGTTGCCGCAGTACATGATTCCCAATCGCATCACCGTCCTCGACGAGATGCCCCTGAACCCCAACGGCAAGATCGACCGACGCCGCCTCCCCGAACACAGCGCCCGTGAGGACCGCCCGACACGCGCCCCCGAGACGGAGAACGAGATCCTCGTCGCGGGCATCCTAGCCGAGATCCTCGGTCTCGACGACGTCGCCGCGACCGACGACTTCTTCGAGCTGGGCGGGAACTCGCTGCTGGCGACACGCGTGGCCTCGCGAGTCTCCGCCGTCGGCGGCCACTCCATCGGTGTCCGTGAGATCTTCTCCCACCCCGTGGTGGAACGCCTCGCACTCCACCTCGACGACGGAGGTCCAAGGGAATCGGGTGACGAGTCCGGCCCCGTTCCCGTCGACCGCAGCGTCCCCATCGCGGCGTCACCTCCGCAGCGCAGCATGTGGTGGATCGAGCAGTACCGGCCGTCGGCCACCTATCACGTTCCGATGGCACTGAGAATCTTCGGAACCTTCTCCGTCGAGGCGGCTCGGTCGGCACTCGTCGACGTGGTGACGCGCCACGAGAGCCTGCGGACCGTCTTCGGCATCGACGACACGCGTGCCGCAGCCGAGCAGGTCGGACCGGTGCAGATCGTTCTCGGGATCGAGGCCGCCACGACCGCGCTCGACGTCGCACTGATCGACGCGGCGGACGAGGAGGCCGTCACGGCCACACTCGCGGACGTCGCCTCACGGCCGTTCGACCTGTTCTCCGACCTCCCGCTCCGAGCCGCGATCCTCACGGTCGGGCCCGGATCGGACGACCATGTTCTCGCCCTGATCCTGCATCACGTCTGCGTCGACGGCTGGTCCCTCGGTGTCCTCGCGGCCGATCTTCTGGCGGCGTACACGGCTCGTGTCGACGGTGACGAACCACGGTGGGCTCCGCTCCCCGTCCAGTACGCGGATGCGTCGGAATGGCAGCGTCGATCGCTCGGCTCGCTCGACGATCCGTCGTCGCCCCTCGCCTCCGCGACCGCGTGGTGGCTCGACACTCTGGCCGGACTGCCCGACGTCCCCACCCCGGGCGCGGATCGCGCACGGCCCGCCGAGCCGACCGGTCTCGGCGCCACCGTCGGGATCGAGCTCGACGCCGAGCAGACCGCGAAGCTCGACTCGGTGTCCCGCCGAATCGGACTGTCGCATTTCATGATCGTCCACGCGGCGTTGGTCATCGTCCTCGCCGAACTCGGTGCCGGACACGACGTCACCGTCGGTACGGCCGTCGCCGGACGTCGCCACCAGGACCTCGACACCGTCGTCGGCATGTTCGTCAACTCCGTGGCACTGCGGACGGTGGTCGATCCGACCGCGACGGTCGCCGAACACCTCGAGGCCGTGCGTACCGCAGACCTCGAGGCGCTCGCCCGGGCCGACATGCCCTTCGAGGTGTTGGTCGAGGCGCTCGATCCCCCGCGCACTCCCGGACGCCACCCCCTGTTCGACGTGATGCTGACGCAGCGGACCACGCCGAACATCTCTGCGGCCGTCGGTGGTGCGCAGATCTCGGCTCACCGCATCGATGTGGGGCGCGCGAAGTACGACCTCGAAGTCGTCCTCGACGACTCCGCCGGGCACTCCGGCGGATCCGCGATCGAGATCGACTACTCGACGGACCTCTACGACCGTCGCACGGCCACCGCCTTCCTCGACCGTCTGCTGTCGGTACTCGACGTCATGACCACGACGCTGGACGCTCCGCTGTCGGACATCGGCGTCCTGCTTCCCCACGAACGCGCGGCGACCGTTCCCATGCGCGGACGTGCGAAGCTTCGATCCGTCGACGCGGTGACCTCGCTGGACGAATCGGTCGCGCTCCGCGCCGTCACGACGCCCGGGGCGATCGCGATCGTCGACGGTGATCGCCACACCACCTACGCGGAGCTCGACACTCTGGTCTCGCGCGGCGCCGCTCGACTGATCGACAACGGGGTCTCCGCCGATACTCGGGTGATCGGACTTCTCCGGCGATCCACCGAGTCGGTGGCGGCGATCCTCGCTGTCGCCCGCGCCGGTGGGGCGATCGTCCCGGTCGACCCGGACTACCCGGCCGAGCGCCGCCGATTCATGGTGCGCGACAGCAAGACTCTGCACGCCGTCTGCTCCGATCCCGCCGATGTTCCCAGCGACGGCTTCCTATGGACCACCACCGACGCGTTGTTCGCCGAGGACGGCGTGCCCTCTCTCGCCGTCGACACCGACGACTGGTCGATACCTCTCGACTGCACCGCGTACGTCACGTACACCTCGGGAACGACCGGGCGGCCGAAAGGCGTGCAGGTCACGCGGCGCGGCTTCGGACACGTCACGGCGGAACTGGTGCGCGCGTTCGGGACCACCGAGTCCTCGCGCGTCCTGTCCTTCGCGTCGCCCAGTTTCGACGCGTCGATGCTCGAGCTGGGTCTGGCCTTCGGATCTGGAGCGACGTTGGTGATCGTGCCTCCCGGCATCGTCGGCGGCACCGAACTGAGCACTCTGGTGCGCGAGCAGAAGGTCACCCACACGTTCCTCACGCCGTCCGTGTTGGCGACGATGATCGACGTCGAGCCCCTTCCGGCCGACCTGGTCGGGTTGGGAATCGGTGGGGAGAACTTCGGGCCGGATCTTCTGGACGCCGTCGCGTCCGGTCGCAGAATAGTCAACGTCTACGGTCCGACCGAAACGACCATCAGTTCGCACCTCGAACACCTCACCCTCGGCGACGAGGTCTCGATCGGACGCCCGGTCGGTGGCATGCGCGCCGTGGTTCTCGATGCTCGGCTGCGCCCGGTCGCCCCCGGTGTGGAGGGAGAACTCCACCTGGCCGGCACGCAGCTGGCCAGGGGGTACCTCGATCGCCCCGCGCTGACGGCCGCCCGGTTCGTCGCGGACCCGTACGGGCTGCCGGGCGCCCGGACCTACCGCACCGGCGACCTGGCCAAGTGGTCGTTCCCGCCCGACGGGACCGAACCGCTGGTGCGCATCACCGGACGCAGCGACTTCCAGGTCAAGATCCGAGGGCTCCGCATCGAACTCGGCGAGATCGACGCCGTGTTGTCGACAGCACCCGGTGTCGGCGGCGCCGTGACAGTCACCGCGCCGGGTCCCACCGGCGAGACTCTGCTGGTGTCGTTCGTGCAGTCGGGCGACGGCATCGACGGGGCCGACGTCCTGCGGTTCGCACGCACCCGGCTCCCCCGGCACCTGGTGCCCACCACGGTCGTCGTGCTCGACCACTTCCCCCTCACCCCTGTGGGCAAGCTCGACCGCGCCGCACTACCCGTGCCCGACACCCTCACGGACGTGTCGGACCGTGCGGCACGGACCGCTGCGGAGGTCGCTCTCGAGTCGGTCCTGGCCGATGTCCTCGGAGTCGAGAAGGTCGGCGTGAGCGCCGACTTCTTCGCCCTCGGCGGAACATCGCTGACCGCGACCAGGTACGCCGCACGCATCGCGGACGTCACCGGAGTGCACGTCCCGGTGCGGGCCGTCTTCGACCGACCCACCGTCGCCGAATTGGCCGAACTTCCCGAGCTCGCGGAACTGTCGGAGCTGCCCGCGTTCACCGAGGTGGCCGAGTCGACCGCGGCGAGTCGCCCCACCGACGCACGACACGCACTCGGTGCGTCCCACGCCGCTCGGAACCCGATCGTCCGACCTGATCCGATGCCGCTCTCGCCGTCGCAGCTGTCGATGTGGTTCGCCGCGAAGGTGTCGAGCACAGCGTCGGCATACATCATCGTCGCCGGTCTTCACATCCGTGGACCGCTGGACACGGATGCGGTCGGAGCTGCGTTGGACGACGTCGTAGCCCGCCACGAATCGCTGCGCACGGTCTATCCCACCGTGGCCGGCGCCCCCGTCCAGGTCGTTCTCCCCCCGGTTCACGTCCCCCTGACGGTCGTCGAGGCGGGTGCGGACGATCTCGACGTCACCGGACCCGAGGTGCAGGCCGTTCTGGACGAGCTCTCCGACACCCCGTTCGAACTGTCCACCGAGGTTCCCGTGCGCGGACGCATCATCCGACTGTCCGCGACGGATCATGTCGTGGGCGTCGCCGTCCACCACATCGCGGCCGACGGTGAATCCGTGACCCCGCTGACGACGGACCTCCTTCTCGCGTACGAAGCTCGCCGCTCGGGTTCCGCGCCCGTGTGGCCCGAGGAACCTGTCCAGTACATCGATCATGTTCTGGCTCGCACCGCATCGATCACCGGCGACGCCCGCGAGCAGTCGCTCGCGTTCTGGCGGGAATCGCTCGAGGGAAGTCCGGCCGAGCACTCCCTGGTCACCGACATGGCCCGGCCGGCACGTCCGACCGGACGTGCCGACATCGTCGATGCCGTGCTCACGCCGGAGGCCCGGTCCCGAGCCCGCGAGTACGCGGCCGCACACCACGCCACCGAGTTCATGGTCGTCCACGCGGCCTTGGCGGCCGTACTCGCTGCGCGCACACCCGAGGTGGATCCGCTTCTGGGCTCCGCGGACATCGTGGTGGGAACGCCCTTCGCAGGACGAGACGGCTCGGACTCCATGGTCGGCATGGCCGTGAACACTCTCGCGCTGCGCACCCCCGTGTCCCTGTCCCAGTCGTTCGACGAGACTCTGGCCGTGGTCCGCGACCGCGATCTGGATGCGTTCGACAACGCCGCACTCCCCTTCGACACGCTCGTCTCGGAACTACGTCCCGAGCGCCATCCCGCCCGCCACCCGATCGTGCAGATCATGCTGTCGGTGCACGGGTCGCCGCCGCTGCATCTGGAACTGGGTGACCGCACGGTCACCGCACTGACCCCTCCGATCGACAAGTCCGCATTCGACCTCGTCGTGACCCTCCGCGCCCGCGAGGACGGGGGCGCCGTCGTCTCCGTCACCTACTCGCGAGAGCTGTTCCTGCCCAGCACCGCTCGGGCGATGGCGGCAGCCGTGGTGGACACCATCGACCGTGCCACCACCGACGGCTCACTGTCTCTCGCCAGCCTGACCGGACCGACACGCATCGGCCCCGGAACCGACTCCCTCGGACGTCTTCTCCACCGGGCCGCCGACGAATCACCGCACCGGACCGCCGTCGTCGCTGCCGACGGCCGGCGGACGTATGCCGAGCTCCTCGCCGCCGCGGACTCGCTGGCGGACGAGCTGCGTGCCGCCGGAGCCGTGCCGGGCACAGTCGTGGCTCTGGCCATGGGGCGGTCCCTGGCGTCGGTCACCGCGTTCTGGGCCATCGCCCGCAGTGGCGCGACCGTGCTGCCGATCGATCCGACGTATCCCGAGGAACGACTGAAGTACATCCTCGAGGATGCGAAACCCGTTCTGGGACTGCACGCCGCGCTCACCGCGGTTCCGGCATCCGTGCCGTGGTGGGACCTCGACGTCGACGGCGCACGGGTCGGCTCCACAGAGACGGTCTCGCCGATCGTTGCCGACGGCCTCCCCCGAGGTGAGCGAACGCTCGACGACGTGGCGTACCTGGTCTACACCTCCGGCACCACCGGGCGACCCAAGCCGGTCGCGGTCACCCACCGCGGTCTCGAAAGTCTGGCCGTGGCACTGGGATCCACCTTCGACACCACTCGCACCTCGCGTGTCCTCCACGCTGCCTCACCGGGCTTCGACGCCGCAGTCCTGGAACTGCTGCTGGCTGTGGGACGCCGTTCGGCGCTGATCGTCGCACCGCCCGCTACCTACGCGGGCCGCGCGTTGTCGGCACTGATCGACCGTGAGCGGATCGACGTCCTGTTCCTGACACCCGCGTCGCTGGCCACCCTCGATCCGCACGACGTGCCGACGGTGCGCACGGTCGGCACCGGAGGCGAGGCGCTTCCCGCAGCACTGCTCGAGGCCTGGTCGCACGGACGTCGCGTCGTCAATGCGTACGGGCCCAGTGAGACCACCGTCGCCGCCACCATGGGCGTCCAACTCGCCGGCCGACCGCCGCACGTCGGGGCACCGGTGCCCGCGGCCGCCGTCCACATCCTCTCCGACGCGTTGTCGGAGGTCGAGTCCGGCGAGCTCTACGTCTCGGGTCCGCTTCTGGCGCAGGGATATCCGGGCCGCGCCGCAACCACGGCGTCGAGATTCGTCGCCAGCCCGTTCGGTCGTCCCGGCAGCCGCATGTATCGGACCGGCGACCTGGTCCGCACAGCCGTCGACGGTCTGCTCGAGATGACCGGACGGTCCGACACCCAGACCAAGATCCGCGGCGTGCGCATCGAGCCGGGCGAGGTGGAGGCGGTTCTCGTCGCGCACCCGTCCGTGACGTCCGCGGCCGTGGTTGTCGGCGAGAACACGGCGGGTGCGGTCCTGGCGGCTCACGTCACCACGACGCAGGGCGCCGACCCGGTGGACATCCGCGAGTTCCTGTCCACTCTGCTTCCGCGTGGACTCGTCCCGGCAACGATCACGATGCACGACGCCCTGCCGCTGACCGCGCACGGAAAGGTCGACAGGCGTGCGCTGTCGATGCCCGTCGGCACACTCGAGCCGCTCGGTCGCGGTCACCGTGGGGAGTCGACGTCGGCGGTCGCCACCATCCGCCCCGTGGCTCCGGTCCGGTCGATGCTCGACATCGTGAGCTCGTCCTTCGCCGACGTCCTCGGACTCGACACCGTCGGTCCGGACGACGACTTCTTCGCCCTCGGCGGCAATTCACTGGCCGCGGTGCGCGTCATGGATGTGCTGCGTGAGCGCATCGGCGACCGTATCGACACCGATGCCGTCGACGTCACCTGGTTCTTCGACGCAGCCACCTCGGCTGCGTTGTCCGCCCGTCTACAGGAGCTGATCATGCTCGATGAAGGTCGCACGGACACCACGTCCACCGGCACCGCAACGAAGGCCACCGGCGCGAACGGCACCGGCACCAACGGCACCAGCCCGAACGGCACCGGATCGAACGGCACCGGGTCGAACGGGTCGGCCTCGAACGGGTCACATGCCGCACGCCCCGCCACCGGTTCGGTCCGCCGATCCAGCACCGACGTCGTTCTCCCGCTGAGAGCCGGCGACGACGGGGTCACGCCGTTGATCTGCGTGCACCCCGCCATCGGACTGTCGTGGAGCTACACCGGGCTGCTCCCGCACCTCGACCCCTCCATCCCCGTCCTGGGTCTGCAGGCTCGCGGTATCGCGGTCGCTGCACCGGCGCCGGCGTCGATCTCCGAGATCGCCCGCGACTACGTCAACACGGTCCGCACCCAGTTCCCCGAGGGCCCGTACCGGCTGCTGGGCTGGTCCCTCGGAGGCCTGATCGCCCACGCGATGGCCATCGAGTTCCACAAGCTCGGCGAGACCGTCGAGCTGATCATCATGGACGCGTATCCGCTGGCCGGGTCCGGACTGCCGAGGACGGAGATGTCCGTGGCGTCGTTGATCCGGGAGTTCCTGCCGCTGGAGATGGACGTCGACGACGACATCGGCCTGGACGAGGCGATCGCGATGATCCGGGCCGCCGGTGGACCGACGGCGCACCTGGACGAAGGACAGATGCGCCGCCTGTACGAGAGGTACCGCCTGTTCGTCGACCTCGGTCACGATCACGCCCCCGAGCGTTTCGACGGCGACCTCACGTTCTTCTCGGCGACTGTCGACGCGGATCCGACTCTCACTCCGTGGGCGTGGCGCCGCTACATCGCGGGCTCCATCACCGACTTCCCGGTGGACGTCCAGCACAACGCGATGGGCACACCCGACGCGTTGGCGGCCGTCGCGCGCCGTCTCGGGAACGCGCCTCTCGCCCTGCTCGCTGGTGCTCGGTGACCGCAGGACTCTCCCGAGGCGACACCCTGGCCGTCGACGTTCGCGGGCTGGTGAAGGACTACACGGGACGACGCAACACCCACCGCGCGCTCGACGGCGTCGACCTGACGGCGGACGCGGGTCGGGTCACCGCCGTTCTCGGACCCAACGGGGCCGGTAAGACGACGACGGTGCGCATCATCTCGACGTTGATCCGTCCGTCGTCGGGCTCGGTTCACGTCGCCGGTGTCGACGCGGTGCGCGATCCGCGGACCGTGCGCGGCCTGATCGGCCTGTCCGGTCAGTACGCCGCCGTGGACGGACGGCTCACGGGCTACGAGAACCTGCGCATGCTCGGCCGCCTCTACGGACTCAGTGCGCGGGACGCGCGAGCCCGCGCGCACCAGTTGCTCGAACGTTTCCGGTTGGAGGACACCGGCAAGCGATCGGTGTCGACGTTCTCGGGCGGTATGCGTCGACGACTCGATCTGGCGGGAGCGCTGGTCGCGCGGCCGCCTCTGATCGTGCTCGACGAGCCGACCACGGGGCTCGATCCGCGGAGCCGTAACGACATGTGGGACATCGTGACCGAACTCAAAGCGGACGGAACGGCAGTGCTTCTGACGACGCAGTATCTCGAGGAGGCCGATCGGCTCGCCGATGCCATCGTCGTCGTGGACGGCGGAGTCGTCGTCGCCCGCGGCACACCGACGGACCTCAAGTCCCGCGTCCGCCCTCCGTCTGTCGAGGTGCGCCTGGCCGATCCCCGCGACCTACGGTTGGCGGCTGACCTGTTGCCGCGCATGAACTTCCGAGTCCATCGCGACGGCGCCTCCGCAGGGTGGTTCACGGTCGACGCTCCCTGGGGAAGCGAGTCGATGGTGGATGTGCTGAGCCGGTTGCACGGCACCGGGATCCGCGTCGGCGACGCACGGGTGAACGTGCCCGACCTCAACGACGTGTTCTTCGAATCCACGGGAAGCTCCTCACCCGCGTCGATGGCGACGGCTGCATCGTGACTCAGCCGCTCCTCGTGAGACCCGTTCGCGAACAGAACGTCTCCAGCTTCCTCGTCGACTGCATGACGATGACGCAGCGCAACCTGCTGACCATCCTGCGCGTGCCGCAGTTGCTTCTCGGCGCCACCATCCAACCGCTGATGTTCGTCCTGCTCTTCAGCTACGTGTTCGGCGGAGCACTCGGCGGAGCGACGTACCGCGAGTTCCTGATGGGCGGCATCTTCACCCAGACAGTGGTGTTCAGCGCCGCGTTCACCGCCATCGGTCTGGCGACGGACAGCAAGGAAGGCATCGTCGACCGCTTCCACTCGCTCCCCATGTCCCGGTTGTCAATAGTGCTCGGTCGCACGCTGTCGGACATGTTGGTCTCCGTGGTCAGCATCGCCGTCATGATCGGCGCGGGTTACGCCGTGGGCTGGCGCATCCGGGGCAGCGCTCTCGACGCAGTGGGCGCCGTCCTGCTGCTGATGTTCTTCGGCTTCGCCATGTCGTGGATCGGCGCGGTCGTCGGATCGGTCGCCAGCACTGCCGAAAGTGCGCAGAGCGCGCTGATGATCATCCTGTTCCCGATCACGTTCATCTCGTCGGCGTTCGTTCCGTCGTCGACACTGCCCGGTCCCCTCCGCGCCGTGGCGCAATGGAACCCGATCACGTCGGTCGCGCGCTCGACCCGTGAGTCGTTCGGCAATCCCACCGCACCGTCCATCGCCATCCGGGAGCCGATCAACTGGGCGTCGAACCACCCGATGCTGTACTCGATCCTGTTCTCGCTGATGGTGCTGGCGATCTTCGTGCCGCTGACACTGCGCGTGACCCAGTCGCGCGAAGGCTAGTCGGTACCCAACGGGTCGATCGACACGGCGAGCCACACCACCGCGCTGCCGACCGCAGCGAGGGACACCGTGTCGAATGCACGAGACCGCACGGCGAGTATTCCGACACGTTCGCTACCGAGACACAGTCGGCACGCGGCGGCGATCAGCGTGGCGAAACCGAAGACGAACGCACCTCGACGCCATCTGTCGGCAAGTACCAGGACCACCGCGACGACGATGACGACCACAACGGCGATCACGGGGATGCTGCGTCGCAGCATGTCCCGCGCCGGTCGCCGCGACGAGGCGCTCATGACAGGGTCGACTCCGAGGCGGCCAGCAGACGCTCTGCGCGCTCGACCACATTGCTCAGCAGGAACGCACGGGTCAGGGGTCCGACACCACCGGGATTCGGCGACAGGAAGCCGGCGACCTCGTCGACACCGTCGGCCACGTCGCCCTTCAGCCCGTCGTCGGTGCGTGAGACGCCGACGTCGATGACCGCGGCACCGGGCTTGACCATGTCCGGCGTGATCAGTCCGACGACGCCGGCACCGGCGACGACGATGTCCGCGCGCCGCACCTCGGTGGCCAGGTCACGGGTGCCGGTGTGGCACAGCGTCACGGTGGCGTTCTCGGAGCGCCGGGTGAGGATGAGTCCGAGGGGGCGACCGACGGTGACGCCGCGGCCGACGACGACCACATGGGCACCGGCGATGGGCACGTCGTAGCGACGCAGCAGGTGCACGATGCCGCGGGGAGTGCACGGGAGGGTGGAGTCCTCGCCCAGGACCAGCCGGCCGAGGTTGACGGGATGCAGGCCGTCGGCGTCCTTCTCGGGGTTCACGCGTTCGAGGGCGCGGTTCTCGTCCAGGTGCTTGGGCAGCGGGAGCTGCACGATGTAGCCGGTGCAGGCCGGGTCTGCGTTCAGCCCGTCGATGACGGCGTCGAGCTCGTCGCTGGACACGTCCGCCGGGAGGTCGCGCCGGATGGAGGCGATGCCCACCTTGGCGCAGTCGTTGTGCTTGCCGCGCACGTAGGCAGCGGAGCCCGGATCGTCACCGACCAGCACCGTCCCCAAGCCGGGGGTGATCCCACGCTCGCGCAGTGCGGTGACCCGCGCGGTCAGGTCGACGAAGATCTCGTCGCGGGTGAGTTTGCCGTCCAGTCTCGTTGCGGTCACGCCGACAAGTTTCCCACGCTCCGCGGCGCCGGTGGGACATGGCAGGCTGAACGGGTGTTCCGTCTGATGTTCCACGAGCCCCGAATCCCCCAGAACACCGGCAACGCGATCCGACTCGTCGCCGGTACCGGGTGCGAACTGCACCTGGTCGAGCCACTGGGATTCGACCTGTCCGAACCCAAGCTCCGTCGAGCGGGTCTGGATTACCACGACCTGGCGTCGGTGACGGTGCATGCGAATCTCGAGGCCGCGTGGGAGTCGCTCGCACCCGAGCGTGTGTTCGCCTTCACCGCACACGCCACCACGTCCTACGCGTCGGTGTCCTACCGGGCCGGGGACGTTCTGCTGTTCGGGCCGGAACCCACCGGTCTGGCACCGGAAGTTCTCGCCGACCCCCATGTCACCGATCGTCTGCGCATTCCGATGCTCGCCGGGCGCCGCTCGATGAACATCACCAACGCCGCATCCGTCGTCGTCTACGAGGCGTGGCGTCAGTGCGACTTCGAGGGCAGCGTCTGACCTTCCCGGGCGGTCGAGTGGATCAGCGGAAGTCGCGGGAGCGCAGCAGCACTCGCAGGTCCAGCGTCTCGAGCTTGTCGGCCACCAGCGTCACGACGCCCTCGGCGTTCTGCACGATGCCCCGGATGAACAGGGCCTGTGACAACTGCGCCGCCGAGCGGTACTTCTGCCACAGTCCCACCGAACACACCACGTTGATCATCCCCGTCTCGTCCTCGAGGTTGATGAACGTGACGCCCGCCGCGGTGGCCGGACGTTGGCGGTGGGTGACCGCGCCGGCCACGAGCACCCGGTCACCGTCCGCGACGGCCATCAAACCGTCGGCGGGGACGACGTCCATCTCGTCGAGCCGCTCGCGCAGGAACTGGGTCGGGTAGCTGTCGGGCGAGACACCGGTGGCCCAGATGTCCGCGGCGGCCAACTCCCACGCGCTCATGCCCGGCAGCGACGGAGCCCGGGTGGACGCACCGAGCGCCGGGAGTCGGTCGGGCCGTTCGGCTGCGGCGGCGCCGGCGGCCCACAGCGCTTCCCGACGGGTGACGCCGAAGCATGCCAATGCACCGGCGGTGGCCAGCGACTCCGCTTGCGTGACGGTCAGTTCCACACGTCCGGTGAGATCGAGCAGAGACGTGAACTGCCCGCCGGACTCCCGCGCCGCCACGATCTTCTCGGCCAACGCCGTCCCGATGGACCGCACGTCGGACAGCCCGAGGCGCACCTCGGTGCCGTCGTTCTCGACCGTGGCATGGGCGAGACTGGCACGGACGTCGGGCCCGTGCACCAGGACACCGTGCCGTCGAGCGTCGGCCACCAACGATTGCGGCGAGTAGAAACCCATCGGCTGAGCGCGGAGCAGCCCGGCACAGAACGCCGCCGGGTGATGCAACTTGAACCACGACGAGTAGAAGACCAGCGACGCGAAGCTCTGCGAATGACTCTCGGGGAAGCCGAAATTGGCGAAGGCGTAGAGCTTGTCGAAGATGCGGTCGGCTTTGACGCCGGTGATGCCGTGCAGGTCGCGCATCCCGTCGTAGAAGCGTTGCCGCATGCGGTCCATCTTCTCCGGACTGCGCTTGGACCCCATGGCCCGACGCAGTTGGTCCGCCTCGGTGGCCGAGAACCCCGCAACGTCGACGGCCATCTGCATCAGTTGCTCCTGGAACAGCGGGACACCCAGTGTGCGTTCGAGAGCACGTTCGAGCGACGGGTGGTCGAACGTCACGGGCTCGAGTCCGTTGCGGCGCCGGACGTAGGGATGCACCGAATGTCCCTGGATGGGACCGGGTCTGATGAGGGCGACCTCGACGACCAGGTCGTAGAACTCCCGCGGCTTCAGGCGAGGGAGCGTCGCCATCTGGGCCCGCGACTCCACCTGGAAGACACCGACGGAATCGGCGCGCTGCAGCATCTCGTAGACCGCGGCCTCGCCGAGGTCGAGTTCGGCGAGGTCGACGTGCAGTCCCTTGTGCTCCTTCACCAGGTCGATCATGTAGTGCAGCGCCGAGAGCATGCCGAGTCCCAGCATGTCGAACTTCACGAGTCCCACTGCGGCACAGTCGTCCTTGTCCCACTGCAGCACGGTGCGGTTCTCCATGCGCGCCCACTCGACGGGGCACACGTCGGCGATCGGCCGATCGCAGATCACCATGCCGCCGGAGTGGATGCCGAGATGCCGTGGGAAGTTCTCGATCTGCGCGGCGAGTTCGAGCACCGGGAGCGGGATGGTGGTCTCGCGGGCCTCGGCGGACAGGTCGCGGCCCGGCACGCCGGACCAGCGGGTGATCTGCTTGCTCCACGCGTCCTGCTGCCCTTGCGATGCACCCAGCGCTCGGGCCATGTCCCGCACGGAGGACTTGCCGCGATAGGTGATCACGTTGGCCACCTGCGCCGCGTACCCGCGCCCGTACTTGGCGTAGACGTGCTGGATGGCTTCTTCACGACGGTCGGACTCGATGTCCACGTCGATGTCGGGTGGGCCGTCGCGCTCGACGGAGAGGAAACGTTCGAACAGCAACCCGTTGCGCACGGGGTCGACGTTGGTGATGCCGATGGCGTAGCAGACCGCCGAGTTGGCCGCGGATCCTCGCCCCTGACACAGAATGTCGGCGCGTTTGCAGAAGTCGACGATGTCGTGGACCACCAGGAAGTACCCGGGGAAATCCAACTCGGTGATGACGGTGAGTTCGCGGTCGATCTGGGCGTAGGCCGCTGGTTCGTCCTCGCGTCGACCGTAGCGTCGCTCGGCACCGCGCATCGTCAACTCGTGGAGCCACGTGATCTCGGTGTGGCCCTCCGGCACGTCGAACGGCGGCAGCTGCGGCGCGATGAGGTGCAGGTCGAACGCGCACTCCTCCCCCAGTGCCGCGGCATGGGACACGGCGGTGGGATACGCCGAGAACAGCTGCGCCATTTCCGCGCCGGAGCGCAGGTGCGTCCCACCCAGCGGCGGAAGCCAGCCCGACGCGTCGTCGAGACTGCGGCGCGAGCGCACCGCCGCCATCGCCATGGCCAGTCGCCGACGGCCGGGCCGCGCGAAGTGCGCCGACGTGGTGGCGATGACGGGCAGCGACAACCGCTGGGCCAATTCCGCGAGGACGTCGTTGCGGTCGTCGTCCTCCGCGATTCCCTGACGGGTCAGCTCCACCGTGACCCGATCCCGACCGAACCTGTCGACGAGTTCCCGTAGTGCCTGCTCTGCCGCCGCCGGTCCGCTCTCGGTCAGCGAACGCCGCACACTGCCCTTCCTGCACCCCGTCAGGATCTGCCAGTGCCCGCCCGCTGCGTCGGCCAAAGCATCGATGTCGTAGCGCGGACGCCCCTTCTCGCCCCCGGCGAGATGCGCGGTGGCGATCTCCCGGGAGAGCCGTCGGTAGCCTTCCTGCCCGCGAGCGAGTACCAGCAGATGAGTTCCGTCCGGATCGGCTGCGCCGGTGCGTGATTCGGTCGGCATACCCGTCTCCCCCAGGGAGAGCTCGGAGCCGAACACCGTCTTCATGTCCAGCTCGCGCGCCGCTTCGGCGAAGCGCACGACGCCGTACATGCCGTCGTGGTCGGTCAGCGCGATGGCGTCGAGACCCAGCCGGACGGCCTCCTCGACCATCTCCTCCGGCTGGGAGGCTCCGTCGAGAAAGCTGAACGACGAATGCGCGTGCAACTCGGCGTAGGGAACAGTGTTCTTCGGGCGTACCACCGCGCCTTCGTACGGATCCCGCTTCCGCGACCAGGCCGGACTGTCACCGCCGTCGCCCGCGGCCAGTGGATCGATGACACGGGGCTTTCCCGAGAGCAGCCGCTCCATCTCGGTCCAGCTGGGCGGTCCGTCGTTCCATCCCATGACGCACCCTCATTAGTTCGAACGTATGTTCCCATTGGACCACCACGTCCGCCCCGGCGGCAAGTCGACGAAACCGTGGTCCGGCCCGGAACCGCACCCTCACGGGGACGTCCGGTACGAAAGGTGCCGAATGGTCCGCTTCCGTTGCACACTTACCGCGGAAGCGACCATCGACGACGACAAGGACATGCCGTGCGAATGCTCACCCGCACCATTCTCGGCGCAGCAGCCGTGATCCCTCTGGCCCTCGCCACCCCCGGTCTCGCAGCCGCGGCGGAACCCACCGACGTCACGTACGCGTTCGCTGTCGACGGCACGTCCGTTACCGACACCATCACCTCCGCTGCAGACGGCACCCTCAGCTGCGCCACGTCGTTGGCACCCGCACCGGACGGTGTTCTGCCGCCGCTGGAGGACATTCTCGGACCCGGTCAGACCCTCTACGACAGCGGCGACATCGAACCCGGCACGTCGACCCAGACGGTGTCCGACGTGCCTCCCGGCTCGTACGTCGTGCTGGCCACCTGCGCGCTCCGCGACGGCGACGCGACCGAGGCGATGTGGGTGTCCGACTACCCCGGCTTCGCGGAGTACATGGCCACGGTGTTGCCCTGGACCGTGTACACGGTCCAGCAGGCGTCGACGGTGATCACGGTGCCGGAGGCAGCACCGGAACCGGCTTTCCCGTCGCTCGACGACCTTGCGGAGGCCTTCGGCAGCTGACCGTTCTCCGGGTTTGAGAACCGGACTAATCGGGCAATTTGCTGCGATGTTCCCCTCTGCTTCTCCGACGCTCACCGACGACCATGCGCCTACAGCCACCGTCTTCGCGCCGTCCCCGCTGCTGACCATCACCGTGGACACAGCTCCCAACGGCGACCAGGAACTGCACATCCATGCCGGTGGCCAGGGACATTGGATCGCCCGCATGGCCACCAACCTCGGCATGGACGTGACGCTCACGGGCGCGTTCGGTGGCGAGAGCGGTGGAGTGCTGCGCGACCTGATCCACCGCGAGGGCATCACCGTGCGGGCCATCGACATCGGCCACGAGTCCGGTTCCTACATCCATGATCGACGCGACGGTGAGCGCACCGAGGTCGCGACCGTCGATCCCCCGCACCTGCCGCGTCACGCTCTCGACGACCTGTACGGCATCACGCTCGAATGCGGCGCGTCGTCCGACATCGTCCTGCTCGGTGGACCGCACACCGAATCCGTCGTCCCTGCCGACTTCTACCGTCGACTCGCCTCGGATTTCCGGTCACTGGGCAAGCCCGTCGTGGCCGATCTGTCCGGCCCCACGATGACGGCAGCGCTGCAGGGTGGCCTGACCGTGCTGAAGATGAGCCACGAGGACCTGATCGAGGACGGCCGCGCCGACTCCGACGACCCGGATGCCCTGATCGACGCGATGCGGGCACTGCACGACGAGGGCGCCGACACCGTCGTCCTGTCCCGAGCCGCCGATCCGGCGCTCGCGCTGGTCGACGGAGTCGTCCTCGAAGTGGTGACGCCGGGCCTCGAGCAGACCGATCACCACGGCGCCGGCGACTCGATGAGCGCCGGCATCGCCACCGCATTGGCCCGCGGGAAGTCGATGGAGGAAGCGCTGCGGCTGGGCGGTGCAGCGGGAACGGCGAACGTGACCCGCAAGGGATTGGGTACAGGACAGCTGGGGCTGGTCGAGACTCTCACCGCCGCGGTGGACGTCAGACCCTTCCGGCCCTGATTACTCACCGCAGGAGGACATCGACGTGCTCGCACTCATCACCAACGACGACGGCATCGACAGCCACGGCATCGCGGTTCTCGCCCGGGTGGCCGTCGACGCCGGACTCGACGTCGTGGTCGCCGCACCTCACGAGGAACGCAGCGGCGCCAGTGCCTCGCTGTCGGCGCTGCAGAACCGTGACCAGCTCGTCTTCTCGCGTGCCGCCGTCGCCGATCTCGATGTCGACGCCTACGCGGTGCAGGCGTCGCCGGCCATGATCGCCTTCGTGGCGACGCGCGGCGCCTTCGGTCCGCGCCCTGATGTCGTGCTGTCCGGCATCAACCACGGACCCAACACCGGGTCGGCCGTCCTGCATTCGGGAACCGTCGGCGCCGCTCTGACGGCGCTCACCCACGGCGTTCCGTCGATGGCCTTCTCACTGGCGGGCCTGGACACCGCTTCGCTCGCAGCGCCGGCGGACATCCACGACAGGGTGGCGCACGAGGCGAGGACCGACGTGACGACCTGGGACACCGCGCGGCTGGTGGCGCGGCAGACACTCGAGTGGTTCCTGGAGCATCGGTCCTCCGAGTGGGTGCTCAACGTCAACATCCCGCCGGTCCCCCCGTCGGACCTCCGCGGCGTCCGGTCGGCAGAGCTCGCCGCCTTCGGCGCGGTCCAGGCCGAGATCGGTGAGAAGGACGACGAATTCGTGACCGTGCGTTTCGACGCCATCGCGGCAGCCGACGACGACGAGAGCGACGCCGGCCTGGTCGCGCGGGGGTGGGCGACGGTCACGGCGCTACGCCCGCCGTCTGCGGTCGAGGTGGACACCGCGTCCCTCACGCAGGCTCGGTGAGTCCAGAACCACACGCCGGTCGAGCGCTCCCACAGAGTTTCCTCGAGAACAATCACTAGGGTTTGTCTGACGTCGACGACCGATCGGCACGACCACATAGGGGATTTTCTGTGACTCGCTGGGCTTCGTTCGTGGTGTCGCGGGCACGGTGGGTCCTGACCGCCGCGATCGTCATCGTTCTGGCAGGCGCCACGTGGGGACTCGGGGTCTTCGGCAGCCTCAGCCAGGGCGGATACGAGGATCCCGGCAGCGAGGCTGTACAGGTCGCTCGGCAGATCCAGGGCCTGGGAACCGCGGCGCCGGACATCATCGTCATCTACTCAGCGCCCGACGGCCGCACGCTCGACGACATCGGCGCGGACGTCACGCCGGTGCTCGACGCGTTCCGGGCGGAGGTGGGTCCGAACGACATCACCTCCTACTGGACGGCCGGACCGGTGCAGAAGCCGTTCCTGGAGAGCAAGGACGGCACGAAGGGACTCGCGACCGTCACCCTCGGCGACGCCAGCGGCATCACCGTCGCGTCGTTCTCGGAGTTGCTCCCCAAGCTGGAGGTCGCCGGCATCGACACGCAATTCGCGGGCGCCTCCGTCGCCGGCGTCTCCTTCAACACCCAGCTCCAGGAAGACTTGGTCCGCGCCGAGATCATCGCCATCCCGATCACGCTGATTCTTCTGGTCGTCATCTTCGGCGGCGTCGTGGCCGCCGCAGTCCCCGTGATCGTGGGAGCGCTGTCGGTGGCCGGCGCGCTGACAGTCCTGCGCATCTTCACCACGTTCACCGAGATCAGTTCCTTCGCCGTCAACGTCGCCAGCCTGCTGGGTCTCGGACTCGCCATCGACTACGGCCTCTTCATCGTCAGCAGGTTCCGCGAGGAACTCAGGGGCGGAGCCACGTCCCACGAGGCCGCACGGCGCACGATGCTCACCGCCGGGCGCACCATCGTCTTCTCCGGTCTGCTGCTCATCTGCGCCTTCGCGGGGATGCTCGTCTTCCCGCAAGCCATCATCCGATCCCTCGGCTTCGGCGCGATGGCGGCCGTCGGATGTGCGGCTCTGCTGTCGTTGACGGCTGTACCGGCCGTCCTGGCCATGCTGGGTCACCGCATCAATGCCATCACCTGGTCGAGGACCGCCTCGGATCGCGGAGATGCACGCGCACACAAGTTCTGGGGCGGGGTCGTCACGAAGGTGATGAAGCGCCCCATCACTGTCGCCACCCTGATCATCGTCGGCCTGCTGGTCGTTGCCGCACCGCTGGTCAAGGCCCAGTTGGGCGAGGTGTCCTACACCGCGCTGCCCGCCGACGATCCCGCGCGTATCGCGTTCGAGACCCTGTCCTCCGACTTCAGCAGCACCGGCGACAGCGCCACCATCGTGTTGGACGGAGAGTCGGCGCGGCCGGACGGCCCCGCCATCAACGCGGTCACGACGGCTGCGCGCGCGGTGAGCGGGATCGCCAACGTCCAGTTCGGCACGGCCAGCGGCGACTTCGTGGTCATCAACGCGACCTTCTCCTCGGACGTGTCCCAGGAAGCGCAACAGGATGTGGTGCAGCAACTCCGCGCGATCCAGGCACCCGCCGGAACCGACCTGACGGTGGGCGGAGCAGCGGCCCTGGTCCTGGACGGCAACAACGCGATCGTGAGCTGGCTGCCGGTGATGCTCACCATCATGGTGGTGTCGACGCTGATCCTGCTGTTCCTGGCGTTCGGCTCCGTGGTGCTGCCGATCAAGGCAGTCGCGATGGCGGGACTGAGCATGGCGGCGACGTTCGGAGCTCTGACGTTCATCTTCCAGGAGGGTCACGGGGCGGGCCTGCTCGGCGTCACACCGGCACCGCTGGAGGCGACCTTCGTGGTTCTCATCCTCGCTGTCGTGTTCGGGCTGTCCACCGACTACGAGGTGTTCCTGATGTCCCGCATGGTGGAGGCCCGCACCGCCGGCGCCACCACCGAGGAAGCGGTGCTGATCGGCGCCCAGCGGACCGGACGCATCGTGACCGCGGCAGCGTTGATCCTGATCATCGTGACGGGGGCGTTCTCGATGTCCGGACTGTCCATCATGCGATTCCTGGGTGTCGGCATGATTCTGGCGTTGATCATCGACGCCACGATCATCCGTATGCTGCTGGTCCCGTCGCTGGTCAAGCTCATGGGAGAGGCCAACTGGTGGGCACCGGCGTGGATGAAGAAGGTGCACGAAAAAGTCGGCATCGGTCACTGATACCGCCGGTACTTACTCCGCGGTAAGGTCCGCGCATGAGTTCTTACGTGGTCACCGGTGGCACAGGATTCCTCGGCCGGGCCGTAGTGCGCCGACTGGTCGAACGCGACGCCGACGCTGTGGTCCACGTTCTCGTGCGACCGACCTCGGAACACCGCCTGAGCGGGGTCGCGGAGTCCTCCGGTCACCGCGTTCGCCCGCTGATCGGCGATCTCGAGCGACCCGGCCTCGGCATCGACGAGTCGGCACTGTCCGCTCTGACAGCGGTCGACCACGTGATCCACCTCGGCGCGATCTACGACCTGACCGCCGGCGAGGAACAGGAGTCGACCAACGTGCAGGGAACGGCCGCTGTCGCCGAACTCGCTCGGTCACTCGGCGCCACCCTGCACCACGTGTCGTCCATCGCGGTCGCGGGCGACTTCCGGGGCACGTTCACCGAGGACGACTTCGACCGCGGACAAGGCTTTCCGACGCCGTATCACCGCACGAAATTCGAAGCGGAGAAAGTCGTCCGGGAGACGCCGGGCCTGACATGGCGGGTCTATCGGCCGGCCGCAGTCGTCGGCGATTCGAGGACGGGCGAGATCGACAAGATCGACGGCCCGTACTACCTGTTCCGGCTGATCTCGCTGCTGGCCGAGCTACCGTCGCTGCTCCCGATGACGGTGCCGGCTCTGGGCGCGACGAACATCGTCCCCGTCGACTACGTCGCCGATGCGCTCGTCGCCCTGGTACACACACCGGGTCTCGACGGTCGCGCCTTCCACCTGGTCAACCCCCGCCCGCAGCCGATGCGCGAGGTCTACTCGGCTCTGGCCGACGCCGCCGGCGCTCCTCGTGCCGTCGGCAGCATCCCCGGTGCCGTCGTCACGCCGTTGTTGCGCTCGACCAACAAGCACGTTGCGGCCGCACGGGATTCGGTGTTCGAGAACTACGACATCCCCCCTGTCATGGCGGAGCATCTGACGTTGCCGACGCAGTTCGACTCCACCCGCACGCGGGAGGCTCTGGGCAAGAACATGATCGAGGTTCCGCCACTACGGGACTACGCGCCCGCTCTCTGGTCGTACTGGCGCGCGCACCTCGACCCCTATCGCGCTCGTCGCGACGATCCGGCCGGACCGCTGGTGGGGCGTCACGTCGTGATCACCGGCGGATCGTCGGGCATCGGCAAGGCGTCGGCATTCGCGGCGGCCCGCAAGGGCGCACGGGTCATCCTCGTCGCCCGCGACGGCGACAAGCTGACGACGGTGGTGGACGAGATCCGCGCCACGGGTGCGGAGGCGCACGGCTACGTCTGCGACATCACCGACGACGCGTCGGTGGCAGAGACGGTGCCCGCCATCCTGGCCGACCACGGCCACGTCGACATGCTTATCAACAATGCCGGACGATCCATCCGGCGCTCGCTCACGCTCTCGACCGACCGGCTGCACGACTTCGAGCGCACCATGGCGGTCAACTACTTCGGCGCTCTGCGCCTGATCCTGGCGCTGCTCCCCCACATGAGGGAACGCAAGTTCGGCCACGTGGTCAACATCAGCAGTGCATCGGTGCAGAGCCACCCGCCGCGCTTCGCGGCGTACGTCGCGAGCAAGTCTGCGCTCGACGCGTTCACCTCCGTCGCCGCCTCCGAAACTCTCGCCGACGGCATCTCCTTCACCACCATCCACATGCCGCTGGTGGACACCCCGATGATCGCGCCGACGGGCAACAAGAACGTCAACAAGGTCGAGACACCCGAGAAGGCCGCGGCGATGGTCATGCGCGCCCTGATCGAGAAGCCGAAGCGCATCGACGTCCCCACCGGCACTGCCGCCGAATGGGGCAACCTGCTGATGCCACGCTCGAAGGACCGTGTCCTGGCGTCGTACTACAAGGCGTACCCGGACAGCGCGGCGGCGAAGGGCAGCACGGACACCAGTTCGTGGTCGTCCGGTCCACGGGCGCCGAAGAAGGCCGGACGCGAGTTCCGCCTTCCCCGCGCGATCCGTCGCGCCGGACGATGGGTACCCGGCGCGAGCTGGTGAATGTCACGTTCCGCCCCGTCGCCTCGTCCTTCCCTCTGATGGGTTCCATCAGGCGCCCTCATGACGGAAGGATGGGGCCATGCGAATTGCGGTTGCGGGCGGAACGGGTGCGGCGGGGCGACTGGTGGTCGATCGCCTACGGACACTGGGCCACACCCCGGTAGTCCTGGCACGGTCCGTCGGTATCGACCTCACTCGGCCGACCCCGGAACTCGACGACGCGCTGGCCGGTGTCGACGCGGTGATCGACGCCTCCAACGTCACGACGATGTCCGCAAGCAAGTCCGAAGCCTTCTTCGGCGCCGTCACCACGACACTGCTCCGCGCCGGGGAACGTGCTGGAATCGGCCACCACGTGGCGCTGTCGATCGTGGGATGTGATCGAGTCGACTACGGCTACTACGCTGGTAAGCGCCTGCAGGAGAAACTGGTTCGGGAGTCCGCGGTGCCGTGGACCATCCTGCGGGCCACCCAGTTCCACGAGTTCACCGATCAGGCTCTGGCGATGACTCCCGGCCCGATCGCGATGATCCCGACGATGCGGAGTCAGCCCGTCAGTGTCGCGGAGGTCGCCGCGCATATTGTCGACCTCGCAGTCGCGCAACCACTCTCGGCCGTTGTCGAATTCGCGGGACCCCAGCCGGAGTACCAACCCGATCTGGCCCGCCGGGTGCTCCGCGCACGAGGATCACGGCGACTGGTCGTTCCTCTGCGACTTCCGGGTGCCGGTGGCCGCGGCATGGCGAACGGTGGCCTGCTCCCGGCGCCGGGTGGGCCGCAGGGGGTGGAGACCTTCGAGCAATGGCTCGATCGCGACGTCGCGCCTTCCCGGTGACCGTCACCGAGGAGTACGTCCGGATACGGCCCCGACTGGTCCGGATCGCCTACGCCGTCCTGGGTTCGCACGCCGACGCCGAGGATGTCGTCTCGGACTGCTGGCCGAAACTGATGGCCGCCGACGCGTCGTCACCGATTCTCGACGTCGAAGCGTGGGCGGTCGTCGCCGTGTCCAGAGCCGCCCTCGACGTGCTGCGCTCTGCACGTGTTCGGCGAGAAACATACGTCGGCCCGTGGCTGCCCGAACCGCTGGTCGACTCGGTCGACGCGACCTCCGACCGCGTCACTCTGGACGAGTCCGTACGCTTCGCCCTCCTGGTCGTGCTGGAAGCGTTGTCGCCCGCGGAGCGCACGTCATGGGTCCTGCACGACCTGTTCGGAGTTCCGTTCGACGAGGTGGCCCGCATCGTCGGGAGGACGCCGACGTCTGTGCGGCAGTTGGCGTCCCGCGCACGACGTCACGTCGCGGACGGGAAGTCCCGCTTCGACGTCCCCGCCGATCTGCATGCGGACGCGGTCCGTGCCTTCACGCGCGCCGCCGGCACCGGCGTCCTGGCCGACCTGCTGACGACGCTGGATCCCGATGTCGTCCTGATCAGCGACGGCGGCGGAGCCGTCTCGGCAGCACGTCGGCCGGTGACGGGCGCCGATCACGTGGCGCGCTTCCTCCTGGGTATCGCCGCGAAGGTCGGCGACTCCCTTCGGCTGCACCCGTGCCGAGTGAACGGACGCAACGGTCTCACGTTGTCGGTCGGCGACGTCCTGGTCGGGGTGGTGTCCTTCGACGTGTCGGCGAGCGGTCGGGTGAACCGCATCGACATGATCCGCTCACCCGACAAGCTCGCCCTCGTCGATGCCGCCGTGTGGCAGGACTGACGGTCAGTCGCCGACCGGAGCCAACACCGTCAGTACAGGAGCGGCGACGACGATGGATCCCAGCTCGCTCTTGCCCTCCGGCGTCTGACGGAACGCCCGATAGGCGGCGTCGGCCTCGGCGCTCGCCCACTTCTCGACGATCACGATGTGGGCGGGATCCTTCACGTCAGCGGTGACCTCGACGCCGAGGCAGCCCTCGAAGGCGCGCGTCGCGACGAGGGTCTCGTCGATGATCCGGAGGGATTCCTCCAGGCGCGCGGGGTCGAGACGCAGGTCGAGCAGTGCAGTGATAGCCACGATGTAGTCCTTCAGGGTCGGGAACGGTTCCGACCCAGTCGACCACGGGGGGCGTCAGCCCCAGTTGGCGGCATCGGTCAAGCAGAACGGATGGCCCGCCGGATCCCTGAGCACTCGCCACGTCTCCCCCGGCTGAGGGTCGACGGGAGCTGCACCCAGCTCGATCGCACGAGCCTCGGCGGCGTGAATGTCGTCGACCGCGACGTCGAAGTGGAACTGCTTGCTGCCGTTTTCGTTCGGCCACGCCGGCGGCCGGTAGTGATCGACCTTGCCGAAGCCGAGTGCCGCTCCACCGTCCGGTCCGGCCAACATGGCGTAGTTCTCGCCGTCCCCCATCACCTGTGTCCAGCCGAGGAACGCGGACCAGAATTCCGCCACCGGTGCCACCTCGGCGCAGTCGAGCGTCATCATCGCGAGTCGTGTCGTCATGACCGCAATCGTCGTCCACCGTTCGTCGTCCGGATTGGACAAACGCGTCACCGCACCTGCCTATGCTTCGTGACGTGTCGGACGACCGCGATCTCTCGCTCGAGCGTGGAGAAGCGCGCGCTCGTGCCGGCATTCTCCACCCGTCACGCGCCGTCGAGCGCATCGACGTCGGCCGAGTGGGACCGTCGCCGGTGATCTCCGGATTCGTCGACTACATCTGGTCCGTGGTCTGGAACTGCCCGGAACCCCATGTGCAAGAGGTGGTTCCGCGGCCGGTCATCCACCTCACCGCGGAAGTGCACGACGGCCGTCCACGCCTGTTGGTCAACGGTGTCATGCGGAAACGCTTCGAACGACGCCTCACCGGGCAGGGGCGCACCGTCGCGGCGGCGTTCCGGCCCGGCGGATTCCGGCCCTTCCTCGGCAGCGGAGTCCGTGATCTCACCGACCGGATCGTTCCCGTGGGCGAGGTGACCGGTTTTCCTGCACGCGGAGTGGACGACGCCGAGGTGGCCGCTCGCCTCCTCGATCCCTCCGTCGACACCGCCACGGCCGCGCACATCCTCGATCGTTGGCTCGTCGAGCGGTGCCCACCGCCGGACCCCGTCGCATCCGAGATCGCTCGGCTGGTCGAGCTGGCCGAGGCGGATCCGTCGATCACGCGCGCCGACCATCTCGCCGCACTGTCCGGCGTCGGTCTGCGCACGCTGCAGCGTCAGTTCACCGAGTACGTCGGCGTCGGACCGAAATGGGTCGTGCAGCGGTTCCGCCTGCTCGACGTCGCCGCGGCGGCGCACGCGGGCGGACCGGTCGACTGGGCGGCGCTGGCTGCAGAGCTCGGGTACTCGGATCAGAGCCACCTGATCCGCGCGTTCACGGCGCTGGTGGGACGCCCGCCGGCGTCCTACGCCTCCTGCGTGTGAGCCTCACGCGCATCGTCGACCAGGCGGTGAATGCGGTGCGCCACTTCGTCGAGTTGATCGACTATGTCGCGACGCAGCTGATCGACGGCCTCCGGGTCGAGCGGTACCGTTGCTCGGCCCGGCTCGCCGAGTTCGATCAGTAGCTCGATGTTGGTACGCAACGCCGTCAACGGGGCGAGCAGTTCACGGCCCGCGTCGACGATGAGGTGGTTCTGCGCTTGCCGTGAGCGCGTCAGCGCGGCCAGCATGTCGTTGAAGCGATCGGCGAGATGCGCCAACTCGTCGTCTCCCGCGACGTCGACGGGGCTCAGATCTCCCGTTTCGGTGATGCGTCTGGTGGCGCGGGTCAGTCGACCCACCGGTCGTAGTCCCGTCATCGCGACGAGGTACCCCGCCATCCCGGCCACGATCACCAGCGCCCCACCGACCGTGACGAAGATGACGAGCAGACCCGACAGCACCCCCGACAGCGAGTCGTACGACTCGGCGACCAGCACGGTCGACCCACTGGGCGCCTTCTCGATGGCCACGGCGTAGCCGTTCAGATCCGTGACGATGCGGTCGGTCTCGCCCGAGACCACCGACGCGACGGGTGCCTCGAGCACCCCGTCCGAGGTGGCGAACGGTTCGAAGGTGCCGGTGGCGGAGTAGACGTCACCGGCGGCGCTGACCACACCGACGCGCAGAAAGCTCCGGCTGGCGCCCGTGCCGGCGGCGAACCCGAAGGCAGCGGGCGAGAGGCCCGAGGAGTCGCTCTCGATCAGCTTGTCGGCGTCACGACCGACGCGATCGGAGAGCTGGGTGCGCAACGCGTCCTCGGTGACCATGTAGATCACGACCGAACAGATCGCCACTGCCAGTGCCGCGACACTGACCGTCAGCAGGCGGATGCGGCTGCGCAGAGACAGTGCCGTTGCCGGACGGGGGGTGCGCATCCCTCGAAGATAACCGCACCGTCCACCCGGTGTCGGTCTGTCGGCGTCAGCGTCGGGACAACCGCCCCGCGACCGCCCGGAACCAGAACGGCACGAACTCGGTCGTCATGTAGATCAGCGGCCCGACCGTTCCGGTCCACTTGACGATGCTCAGCGCGCTGGACACCCTGGCAGTGGTGTCGGTGATGCGGTCGACGTCCTCGTGGATGTAGAGGTTGACGACGTTCTCGGTGATGTCCGCCGTCGCCGCGAGGGCCGGCGCGGCCACGAGTACGCGGCGCAGCAGCGGGGACACGGGCACCAGTTCCGCCAATCGCACTGCGCCCATGCGCAGCGCCTTGGCGTAGAGCACGGGGTGGTGGAAGTTGGCGTGGTACCCGTTGGTGAGCTCTCGCGCAGCCCGCGGGCTCATGTTCTCGACGACCGACCGGTACCGAGCGCCCGACGGGCACACCTGGAGCTGCGCGTAGGCGGCCCCGCCCTGCCCGGTCGTGCGGATGAGGCTGAGCTCGGACACTGCGTACATGGAGGCCCACGCCGCCAGTGCTGCGTCTCGCCGTGTCGGAGTGAACTTCTCGGGGCTCGTCATGGCGACGACCGTAGCGACGGCGGTGCCCCGCTCGGGGTGAAGTCGACAAGGTCTGGACCGCGTCACAGCGATCGACCGCCCGTGTCATTCCGCGGCGAGAAACGGCCCGACGGCGGCATCGAAGTCGTCCGCGCGATCGCGGTGCACACTGTGCCCGCTGTCCACGGCGACGACGCGGCTCCGCGCCAGCCGTGCGGTCATCGCGGCGAGCCGTGTCCGGTCCACCATCCCGGTCGGCCCTCCCACGACGAGCAGGACGTCGGCATCGATGTCTTGCAACGCTTCCCACCACCGCGCGTCGGGTGCACGGAACTGCGCCAACGCCGACGACGTCATCGAACGGTCGAACGCCAGGACAGCGCGCGGATGACGGATCGCACTGGTCGTGGCGTGCAGCAGTTCGCGGGCGGAGGGGAACTTGGTGGCGATCGACGGTGCAGCGTCGCCCGGCCGGATCGGCAGCGGTGCTTCCTCGACGACCAGCTTGCGCACGACGGCCGGTCTCCGCTGCGCCACCAGCGTCGCGGCATGGCCGCCGAGCGAATGCCCGACGATGTCGACGCGCGACAGGGACAGGTGGTCGATCAGCGCTTCGATGTCACGGCCGAACTCCTCGAAGAGGTAGCTCGGGGCGCGGCCACTGCGGCCGTGCCCGCGAAGATCCGGTACCACGACGCGTCGACCCCGACGAATCAGTGTGCGGGCGAACGTGTTCCACGTACCGCCGTCGCCGCCCATGCCGTGCACCAGGACGACGGGAACGCCCAGTACATCCTCGCCACCGGAATCCCGGTAGTGCAGCAGTACCCCGTCAACGTCCACCACACCGTCGGTCATGTTCATAGACCGTCCACGCTACTGGTCGTGAAGCATGGGCACCGAGGGACGCTCCTCGCGCCCGAGCAGGACCCCGCGTGTCACTGCCGACGATCCGAACTTCCGGTGCACGCCGTCCAGCGCGTTGTCCAGGGCCGTTCGGTCGATCGTCGGATGCTCGTCCTCGACGGGACCGAACGGCAGTTCCAGTTGGTGCGCCGCGCCGTCCTCCAGATTGGACACAGCAACGCCGACCAGAGTCAGACCCTGCATGGTGATCGTCGACATCGATGCTGCGAGCAGTGATCGAGCTGCAGTGAGAACGAGGTGGGTGTCCGCGGTCGCGCGTGTCAGGGTGGTCGATCGCGTCGCGCGGGTGAAGTCGTCGAAGCGCAGACGCAGCGTGACGGTGCGTCCGGCTCGGTCTCCCTTACGCATCCGATAGGTGACGCGGTCGACCAAGGCGACCAGAGCCGCGTCGATGTCCGCCGGGTCCTTGTGCCGACGCCCCAGAGCATGCTGAGCTCCGACGGAACGACGACTTCTCCCGGTGCTGACTCGGCGGGCGTCGATGCCGTGGGACAGTGCGTGCAGATGACTCCCTGCAGCCGTCCCCAGGACGGATGCCAGTGCGCCCGGATGGTGCGCGGCCAACTCTCCGATCGTGCGGATTCCCTGAGCGTGCAACTTGTCCGCGGTGACCCGGCCGACTCCCCACATCCGCTCCACGGGCAGTGGGTGCAGGAACTCGAGTTCGCGGTCGGGCGGGACCTCCAGCAGACCGTCGGGTTTGGCGACGGCACTGGCGATCTTCGCCAGGAATTTCGTGCGCGCCACCCCTACCGTGATGGGGAGTCCGACGTCCTCGGCGACGGTGCGGCGCAGGTCGCGGGCGATGTCGGACGGGGATCCCGACAGTCGCGCGAGGCCGGTGACGTCGAGAAAGGCCTCGTCGATGGAGATGCCCTCGACGAGCGGGGTGACGTTCTCGAACACCGCGAAGACGTCCTTGCTCGCCTGCGAGTACGCCCCCATCCGGGGCGGCACCACCACGGCCTGCGGACACAGCGCACGGGCCTGACGCCCACCCATCGCGGTCTTGACCCCGTACGCCTTGGCCTCGTAACTGGCGGCGAGGACGACTCCGCCGCCGACGATGACCGGCCGCCCGCGCAACGACGGGTCGTCGCGCTGTTCGACGGAGGAATAGAAGGAGTCCAGGTCCGCATGCAGGATCGTCGCCTCGCCGACCCTCTCGCGTGCCCGTTCCGCCGTCATTCGTAGATCCCTTCCACGAACCAGCGTCCACCGTCGTGCAACACCAGGAGCGCCCGGGTGTCCTCGAGCAGCACCTGCGCCCGCGCAACCTGTCGAGCCGTCGACGTCGCACCCAGATCCCACCACCGCTCGTCCGCCGCCCACGGACCCGCCCACCCGTGCAGAGTCCAACTGCGAGAACCCCAGTCGACCCGCGTGGGCACACGGTCGAACATGCCGCGCTCGGTGACCTGCACCGCGATTCCCGACGCGTCGGACACCGTGATCTCCGGACGCGTCGGCATCAGTGCCGACGGCGACGGCGACGGGAGTCGGCCCGGCCACGGCGCGGTGGGGTCGGCGTCGGGAATCGGCTCGTCACCCCACGGAAGCATCGTCACGCGCTCCCCCGGCCCGCGACCACCACTGAGAACACCCACCTGCACGGCGTCGCCGCCCAGCAGGCCTTGAACGCGCACCAGAGCGCGTCGGGCGCGCTCGTCCTCGTCGCCGACACCGCCCCACAACCCCAACTGCAGCGCCCCCGCCGACACCACCTCCACCGGCTCGAGACGCAGCACCACGATGCCGGCGGTGGGCTTGTTCGCGGCGCGGCCGGTGAGCCACCCGTCCAGCTGCCACCGCACTCGATCCGCGGTGCCTTCCGGAGTCAGCGGCTCGGCACACCGCCACGTGCGCGAGAGGTGCTCGCCGTTGGCGGTGCTGGCCTGCACCAGCAACCGGGTACACGCCACCGCGGCTGCCGACAGAGTGACGTGCAGTTTCTCTGCCAGGGCGCGGCCGGCGAAGGCTGCGGCGTCGACACGATCGATCGGTGGATCGCAGAGGTACTCGACATCGAGGTCGGGCGGAAGCACGCGTGCCGACGGTGGACGTTCCGGCTCACCTCGCGCGCTGCGGTGAGCGAGGACTGCGTCGGTGCCGAAGCGCGAAGCGACGTCCACGGGCGACAGCGCGCCGAAGTCTCCGACGGTGCGCAGTCCGAGCCGGATCAGCAGATCCACCAGCTCGATCCGGTCCGGAGCGGCGAGAGACGGCTCGGCGGACAGCTCGGACACCGGGAGCGGCGCGAGGAACTGTGCACCGCTGCCCCGCGGAACGACGGCGCCGTGACGCGCCGCGATCACCGCGGTGCTCACCTCGTCGGCAATTCCCACCTGGCACTCGACGCCGACCGCGGCGACCGTGTCCACGAGCCTCTCCGCCGCGGCCTCCTCGGACCCGAAGTACCGCGCCGCACCGCGCGCCGACAGCAGCAGGAGCCCGGGACGCAGCACCTCGATGCCGGGCACCACCTCGTCCACCGCGGATGCGACCGGTTCGAACAGTCGAGCATCACGATCCGGATCGGCCCGTGCCACATACAGTTCCGGGCATCGGGCCTGCGATTCCCGTCGGCGCGCACCGCGGCGGACGCCCTCGGTCCGCGCCGTCGCCGAACAGGCGACGACCCGGTTCGCCGACACGACGGCCACCGGGGCCGACGCCGGAATGTCGGCTGCGGCCGCCGCTGCCACGGCGGGCCAGTCGGGGCACCACACCGCCAGGACTCGGCTGCGCCGAGCGGCAGCAGGGCTGGTCATGACGGCAGGGCTTCGAGAACAGGATCGGCCTTCGTTCCCCACTCGACGCCGGAACCCGTCGACGTCAGCGTCAACCGGCCACGGCGTGGACGCGACGCGCGGGCCTGGACCTCGACACCGAGATGTACCGCGCGCACCCGGCCGTGTCCCGTGCGGGCACCCGACCCGAGCCCGTCGTAGCCGTCGATCCGGGCCTCGAGCCGCAACTCGGCCCCGTCCCATCGACCGTCGGTGACGATCAGCGTCGCACCCTTGTTGCGGGCACGGGCGACCACGGCACGAGCCCGCGACGGCGGAACCGCGCTGCCACCCAGCCCGAGCACCACCAGGTCGATACCGTCGAGCAGGACGGCCGCGACCTCCACCGGATCGGGTCCGGGATCCGGAACCAGCGCCACGCGGTGCAGTTGCGCACCCATCTCCGACGCGGCCAGCAGACCCAGCCGAGGCAAGCCGATGACGGCGGCGTGTCGACCGGACCCGGTGACCGCGGCGAGGATGCCCAGCAGGAGCGACCCCGCTCCCGACACCGACACCACCGACCCGCGCGCCAGACCGCCCTCGGGGAGCAGCGCCGACAACGCTGCCGGCACCGGGAGCACGGGACGCACACGCCTCGGGGCAGGCTCGCGTTCAGGGGCAGCGGCCGTGGCGGTGAGGCTGACCGGCTGAGCGGGAGTCGGGTGCGCCGAAGCCGACGGCGGTGTCGAGTGGATACGACGTCGCAGCATCTCGATACGCTCGCTGCGGGACAGGCCCTCGAGACCTTCGAAATCAACGGAAACAGGCATACGCACTCCCAGGTCGGGACAATCGAGACCCCGGGGGAAGACCGAGAATTCGAACATACTTTCGAACGAACTCCAGTAAAGCCCCTGCCGGTTCACACGTCAAGACGCCTGGAAACCTGCAGGTGACAGCCCCGACCATCGCTTAGTCGACGTGTCCGATAACCTCGAACATCGTGACGGACCAAGAGCAGCCCAACGGAGCGGTGGCCGGCTCCCGGCGTGCGCGACCGGTCATCGGACCCGACTACCTTCTCGCCGGGCGTTACCGTCTGGACTCCAAGCTCGGTGGCGGCGGAATGGGTGCCGTCTGGCTGGCCGGGGACACTCTCCTGAGCCGCAAGGTGGCCGTCAAACAGGCCACCTCCACCGTCGACCTCTCGCCCGACGAGGCTCGCGAGATCCGTGAACGCGCCATGCGCGAAGGCCGCATGGCCGCCCAGCTGAACAACCCGCACGCGATCGCCATGCACGACGTCGCCCTCGACAGCGGTGAGCCGTGGCTGATCATGGAGTACCTGCCTGCCCGCAGCCTCGCGATGGCACTCAACATCGCCGAGACACTTCCCCCGGACGAGGTCATCCAGATCGGCGCGCAGATCGCCGATGCGCTGACCGCCGCACACGCCGCCGGCATCGTCCATCGCGACATCAAGCCCGGCAACATTCTCGTCGCCGACCGCGGCAGCGCGCTGGGCATGGTCAAGATCAGTGACTTCGGCATCTCCCGCGCGAAGACCGACACGCACGAGGAGAACAGCGCCGTCATCACGGGCACCCCCGCCTACTTCGCGCCGGAAGTGGCGCGAGGCGGTGACCCCACCGAGGCCAGCGACGTCTTCTCCCTGGGCGCCACGCTGTACACGGCGACGGAGGGACAGCCGCCCTTCGGCGTCGACGCGGACTCCATCGCCCTCCTGCACCGCGTCGCGGGCGGACGCATCATCCCGCCGCGCAAGAGCGGGACGATGACGGCGACTCTGTTGCACATGCTCGAACCCGACCCGGCTCGTCGGCCCACGATGGCCGAGGTGCGCACCCGCTTCGTCACCCTCGCCGTCGGCAAGAACGGCAGTGCCACCTCCGTGATCAACCAGCCGTTGCGCGCCGCCGACGGTCAGGTTCCGTTCTGGGCTCTGCGGGGCTCACGGGTTCCGGGCACCTCGCGTCGCGGCGAACGCATCCACGGCCGCACCATGACCGGACTTCCGGCTGCCGACACCGCCACACCGCTCGACCGCGTTCCGCGTCCCACCGCAGCGTCGCCCACCGATCCCGCCGCCCCGACTCCGCGCCCGACGTACTCGCCGCCCGCCTTCGAGACGAAGGCGCCGAAGAAGGTCACTCCGCCCGCCGGTCTGCCCCTCTACCTGGCGATCGGCGGCGTCGTCCTGCTCCTGCTGATCGTGCTCGTCCTCGTCCTGTAGCTTTCACCCCCGTCCCCCGCGAGTACGTCGAAAATGTCGTGATCCGCTGTCCAGGAACGACATTATGGACGTACTCGCCGGGGGAAATGGGTGAAAGGGTGAACTGGCAGAGGTCAGGGCATGGTCGGGACGGTGACGGCGGCGATCAGCCCCCGATGATCCGACCCGGCGATGTCCACGACGTCGAGCGATCGCACACCCGCGTCGCGCACCACGACGTGGTCGATACCGACGACGGGCGGGTACCACTTGTCCATCGGATAGGTCGGCAGAACACCGGCACCCACGGCGTCCGCGGCGTCGACCCACCCGTCGGACAACAGGTTCCGGAACCGCGAGTGCGCATGCGTGGAGTTGAAGTCGCCGCCGATCACGACGCTGCCAGGACGTGACGCCGCGGCCGACATCTCGTCGGCGACGAGGTCCAACTCCGACGCCCACACCGGCGTCGGAGTGGGATAAGGCGGGATCGGATGCACCGCGTAGGCGCGAAGAGGCTGCGCTGCACCCACATCGAGATCGACGGTGACACCGGCGAGCAGAAAACCCGGTAGTTCCCGACCGTTGGACACCGGGAATCTGCTGTAGATCGCGGCGCCGGCGCCGCCCGGATAGGGAGCCACGAACTTGTAGGGCAGCGCCTCGTCGAGACCCACATCCTCGAAGAGCGCCACCGACTCCGGCGTGATCTCCTCGATGGTGACGACGTCTATCTCACGCTCACGCACCGTCGACACCAGAGCATCGGCGTCGGCCCGGCCCAGCATGACGTTGGCCTGCATGATCCTCACCTCGCCGCCCGTCTCTGCCGACGCGAGTCCCGCGGCACCCGGCACGTACAGCGGCACCACCACGATCGACGCGACGGCCAGAACCAGTGCCGACACGGCAGCCAGCAACCACCGTCGCGCGACGACGCAGACCACGGCCCCGACGACGGTCGCACACAGCAGGATCGGCGCGAACGACGCGGGCCCGACCACCAGGATCGACGGGATGTCCACCCATGACGCCACGACGGCAGCCAGTCCGACAGCGATCCCGCCGAGCCCGACGATCGTCGCGGCGAGAGTGCCGCGCGTCATTCGATGCGCCGACGGTGCGCCCACCGGGTCAGAGCATTCCGGTTGGACTGCTGTGTCTTCCGCAGGACGTTGGACGCATGCGTCTCGACGGTCTTGATCGAGATGAAGAGGGTCTCGGCGATCTCCCGATAGGTGTAACCGCGGGCGAGCAGCCGGAGCACCTCGAGTTCCCGCGGTGTCAGCGAGTCGAGCTCCGGATCCAGTGGTGGCTCCGGCACCGACGAGCGTCCGGTGAAGGAGTCGAGCACGAAACCGGCCAGACGAGGCCCGAACACGGCGTCACCGCCCGCCACGCGGCGCACGGCGTCGGCCAGGTCGGACCCCGAGATGGTCTTGGTGACGTATCCGCGCGCACCGGCACGGATGACTGCGATGACGTCCTCGGCGGCGTCGGAGACGCTGAGCGCCAAGCAGACCGGGCCTTCGGCGATCGACTGGAGCACCGCGACTCCTCCGCCGTCGGGCATGTGGACATCGAGCAGCACCACGTCGGGCGTCGTGGCGTCGATACCGCGGACGGCGTCGGCGACGCCGCCGGCTTCGCCGACCACCTCGATGTCCTTCTCCCGCGCGAGTTCTGCTCGCACACCCGAGCGGAACACCCCGTGATCATCGACCAGGAAAACTCGACAGCTCACGCGGAACGTTCCTCTCTGTCGTGACGTGTCGCCCCCATGTCGCGAGGCACGCGGATGTGGATCTCGGACCCCTTACCGGGCGCGGACCTGATGTTCACCGCTCCCCCTCGACGTTCGATGCGTGCACGGACGCTTCGGGCGAGACCCTGCCTGTCGTCGGAGACGACATCGGGATCGAACCCGCACCCACGATCGCGGACGAACACGTCCACCGCATCGCAGCCGGCCTCGACGTAGAGGTCGATCGACATCACGCCGGAATGCTTGGCAGCGTTGACCAGTGCCTCGCGGGTGGCTCCCAGCAGTGCCGTCGAGACCTCACGGGTGATGCCCGAGCGCTCGGACGGCTGGTCCAGTTCGACGTCGCCCACGGTCACCGGATCCACGGTCACACCGTAGTGGTCCTCGACCTCACCGGCGATCGTGGCCAGCGCCCGCACGAGCGATGCGTGGTCGGTCTCGTTGCCTCCGAACAGCCACTTTCGCAGTTCGCGCTCCTGGCTTCTGGCCAGCCTCAGCACCTCGGCGGAGTCGGTGCTCTGCTTCTGGATCAACGCCAGCGTCTGCAACACGGAGTCGTGCAGATGCGAGGCGATGTCCTCGCGCTCGTCGTTGCGGATACGCGCCGACCGTTCCTCCCCGAGAGCCCGCCACAACCGCATCCACAGAGGCACCGTGAGCAGGACGGCGCCGACGAGAGTCACCACCACCGCGAGGAGCGACGAACGCAGCGCCTGGACGTCGACTCGCGCCACGACCACGACACACAGTCCGATGACCACGAGCGTGACGCCGGAGACGATGCGCGCCCATCCCAGGACGGTTGTCCTGGCCGAGCGCGGCCGCGGCGATCCCGCCGAATGCGCACCGGCGGAGTCGAACTCGCGCCACACCAGCGTCGCGCCGATGGCGACGACGACGACGGGGGCCACGATGGTCGACGAGTTGCCGCTCAGACCCGACCCCAGGGCGACGGCGCCGCCGATGCCCAGCACGAGAAGCCCGTACGCGCGTCGACGCTCCGCGCGATCCGGTTTACGGACGTCGTCACCGGCGGACGTGAAGACCCACAGCAGACCGTAGGCGGCGATACCCGCACCGGCCGCGGCGCACAACACCGCGAACACGACGCGCACCCGGAAGACGTCGACCCCGAGGTGATCCGCGATTCCGCCGGCGACACCGCCGACGATGCGTCCCGCGGCACGGCGCGTCAGAACAGGCGTCGGCAGAGGTGCCGACGGTGACGGCTCGAGTGCGGGCAGGGTGGACACGCGTCGATCCTGACACGAAAACGTGCCGCGCGGTATCAGGGTTCACCCCCATACGACCGTCTGCAGCCCTCACGAAATCAGGGTTCGCCCCGATGTGCCGGGACCCGCCCGGGACGCAGGATGGTCGTCATGACCACAGCCACCGCATCCGCCCAGCTGTCCGAACTCTGGCGCACCCGTCCCGTCCGTCTGTCCGACCAGGGCCCCGGAGCCGGAGTCGCTGCCGGCATCGGCCACCGCTACCGCGTGGACCCGGTCCTGGTGCGCGTCGCCTTCGTCGTGTCGACGCTGTTCGGCGGTTCGGGCATCGTGCTGTATCTCGCGGCGTGGCTGGTACTTCCGCGTCGCGGTGACACCGTGTCCCCAGCCGAGTCGCTGCTCGGACGCGGTCGGACGTCGGATTCGCACACCAGTGCCGTCGTCCTGACGGTCGCCCTCGTGATCGCCGCGGTCAGCGTCGGTCCGTTGGGGATGGGGTCCGGACTGGTGTCCACGCTGGCGATGCTCGGCGGCCTGTACTTCCTCTATCGCAGAACTCCCGATGCACCGTCACCGGCCGACCTGGCGGGACCGACTGCGGACCCCGCGCCCTGGACTGCCTTCTCGACGCTCCCCGACCGATACGAGCCGACGGCCGCCCCGGTGTCGCTGTCCAAGGACGAGGGCACCGCTCCGGTCCATCCGAACTCACCGCCGGAGTGGGATCCGCTGGGAGTCGCGCCGTTCGCATGGGACCTTCCCGAACCCGGCAAGCCGTTCGTCCCGGCGGTCCGACCGAAGAACACCTCGCACCTGACCTCGACGGTGATCGGCCTGGCCATCATCGCCTCGGCTGTGACGGTGGCCGTCGGAGCGATCACCGGAAGTACCGTCGTGACGGCGCCGAGAGTCGGAGCGGTGGCCTTGGCCGTCGTCGGGGCCGGACTACTGATCGGTGCGTTCACCCGACGCGGCTACGGACTGCTCGTCGTCGCGGCGCCCCTGGCCGGCTTCGTTCTCGTGTCGTCCCTCGTCGACATGTCGGACATCGACGTCTCGGGTATGAACTCACCGAACATGGGCAACGTGGACGTCAGACCCACGACGATGGCCGCCCTGCAGCCGACATACGAATCCGGAGTGGGCAACTTCTCGCTCGACCTGACCGGCCTGACGCTCACCGAGGACCGTTCCGTCAGTGTCGACAAGGCCGTCGGCAACACCGAGATCATCGTCCCGCCGACGATGAACGTGATCGTCACCTGTGACAGCGCACTGGGCAACACCGACTGCATGGGCGACGGAACGAGTGTCGACGGCGGTACCGACGGGCCGGACGGACCGGTTCTCACGATCGACGCGAACACCGCGATGGGAAATCTGGAGGTGCACCGTGGATGACATGACGACCGACGACGCGACACAGGCCGATACGACCAGACGCCGACCGTCCCTGGTCTTGCTCCTCGCAGGGATCGCGGACCTGCTGCTCGCCGTTCCGACCATCGTCGGATCGAACCCCACCGCCATCGTGTCCGGCCTCGTATCGGGCTGGACCGTGCTGGTGGTCGCCGTCGTCGTGGGGGTCGCGATGGTCCTGGCGCCCGTCCGACGACGCGCCGGCCGTCGCTAGACCGACCGAGCCGCCGACACCGTCATTCCCATTCGATGGTGCCCGGCGGCTTGCTCGTGACATCGAGGACTACCCGATTGACCTCTCGGACCTCGTTGGTGACACGAGTGGAGATGCGCTCGAGAACGTCGTAGGGAAGTCGAGTCCAGTCCGCGGTCATCGCGTCCTCGCTCGAGACCGGACGCAGCACGATGGGGTGCCCGTAGGTGCGGCCGTCGCCCTGGACACCGACACTGCGCACATCGGCGAGCAACACCACGGGGCACTGCCAGATCTGCGAGTCCAGACCCGCCATCGTCAGCTCTTCCCGTGCGATGGCATCGGCGTGGCGCAAGGTCTCGAGGCGGTCCGGGGTGACGGATCCGATGATGCGGATGGCCAGACCCGGGCCCGGGAACGGTTGCCGGGCAACGATGTCCTCGGGCAGACCCAGCTCGCGGCCGACGGCGCGGACCTCGTCCTTGAACAGCAGACGAAGCGGTTCCACGAGCGAGAACTGCAGGTCCTCCGGCAACCCGCCGACGTTGTGATGGCTCTTGATGTTGGCCGTCCCGCTGCCGCCACCGGACTCGACCACGTCGGGATAGAGGGTGCCCTGGACGAGGAAGTCGATCGACTCCCCCTGTGCCGCGGTGTCACCGAGCTCCGTGGTCACCGCACCCTCGAACGCACGGATGAACTCCCGGCCGATGATTTTGCGCTTGGTCTCCGGGTCGGTGACTCCGTCGAGTTCCCGCAGGAACACGTCGACGGCGTCCACCGTGACCAGCCGCGCGCCCGTAGCGGCGACGAAGTCCTGCTGCACCTGCTCACGCTCGCCGGCGCGAAGCAGTCCGTGATCGACGAAGACGCAGGTCAGGCGATCTCCGATGGCGCGCTGGACGAGAGCGGCCGCGACAGCGGAGTCCACGCCGCCCGACAGCCCGCAGATGGCGCGACCGTTGCCGACCTGCTCTCGGACCTGGTCGACGAGCGCGTCGGCGATGTTCGCCGCGGTCCACGTCGGCGCGATGCCGGCGATCTCGTGCAGGAACCGTGAGAGCACCTGCTGTCCGTGCGGGGAGTGCAGCACCTCGGGGTGGTACTGGACGCCCGCCAACCGTCGTGCTCGGTTCTCGAACGCGGCCACGGGGGCCCCGGCGCTGCTGGCCACCACCTCGAAGCCTTCCGGCGCCTCGGTGACGGCGTCACCGTGACTCATCCAGACGGGCTGCGTGGACGGCAGTCCGTCGTGCAGCGTTCCGCCGGACACGTCGAGGTCGGTGCGGCCGTACTCGCGTGTCCCGGTGTGGCTCACCGTTCCACCGAGCGCCCCCGCCATGGCCTGAAAGCCGTAGCAGATGCCGAACACGGGAATCCCCAGGTCGAACAGCGCGGGATCGAGCTGGGGAGCACCCTCTGCGTAGACACTCGACGGTCCGCCGGAGAGGACGATGGCAGCCGGATTCCGGGCTGCGATCTCCTCGACGGTCATCGTGTGGGACACCACCTCCGAGAACACCCGAGCTTCACGGACGCGTCGAGCGATCAGTTGCGCGTACTGCGCACCGAAGTCGACGACGAGCACCGGATCGGTGTTCTCGAGGGCGGAATCCTGCGGCTGGGAGTCGGTCACGCGCACCACTCTAGTGAGCGCGCCCGACCTCACGCCGCGCCGGTGCTACCGACGGGAGCACCGACGCGTGACGACGCCACGGTGGGCGACGAGGGGGTCCTGATCTCGACGATCGGCAGCATCAACGCGCCCGGTGCGTGCACCGGGACGAACGGCTTGTGGGGAGCGATGGGCTCGATGCGCTCGTAGGGCAGCCCCTGCGCTGGACGCAGGTCCTTCTCCCCCTTGTTCGGCCACAGCGATGCTGCCCGCTCCGCCTGTGCGCTGATGGTCAGCGACGGGTTGACGCCCAGGTTGGCCGACACCGACGATCCGTCGACGATGCTCAGCGTCGGGTAGTTGTGCACGCGGTGGTACGGGTCGATGACACCGTTCTCGACGTCCTCCGAGATGACGCATCCGCCGAGGAAGTGGGCGGTGAGAGGAATATTGAATACCTCTCCCCACGTACCGCCGGCGATGCCGTCGATCTTCTTCGCGATGCGGCGGGTGGCCTCGTTGCCCATCGGGATCCACGTCGGATTCGGCTCGCCGTGTCCCTGCTTGCTGCTGACGTGACGACGCCCGAACAGACCACGCTTGGTGAAGGTGGTGATGGAGTTGTCGAGGTTCTGCATCACCAGCGCGATGATGGTGCGCTCGCTCCAGTGCCGCGTGTTCATCATGCGCAGGAATCGAAGAGGGTTCTTGACGACCTCGCCCAGGAACTTCAGCCAGCGCGGTGTGCGTCCGCCGCCGTCGGTCATGAGCGTCTGCAGCAGACCCATGGCGTTGGAGCCCTTGCCGTAGCGGCAGGGCTCGATGTGGGTGTCCTCGCTGGGGTGGAACGACGAGGTGATCGCGACACCGCGGGTGAGGTCGATCGACGGGTCGTACGTCAGCTTCCCGGCGCCCACGATGGACTCGGAGTTGGTCCTGGTGAGACGGCCCACGGTGGGTGAGAGCCCGGGCAGCGAGCCGTTGTCCCGGAACTTGTGCATCAACTGCTGGGTGCCCCAGGTACCGGCGGCGAGCACGACGTGGCCGGCCGTGTACGTCCTGCGGTCCTTCTTGACGTACGCGCCGGTGCGCTGCGTGGCGACGACCCAGGATCCGTCGGGGCGCGGCGTCAGGTCGGTCACCGTGGTCATCGGAACGATGTCGGCGCCGGCACGCTCGGCGAGCCCGAGGTAGTTCTTCAGCAGGGTGTTCTTCGCGTTGTGTCGACACCCCGTCATGCACTCGCCGCACTCGATGCAGCCGGCTCGGTCCGGGCCCACCCCTCCGAAATAGGGGTCCGGAACGGTCTTGCCCGGCTCGTCGCCGAAGAAGACACCGACGGGCGTCTGGATGAAGGTGTGTCCGACGCCCATGTCCTCCGCGACGGACTTCATGACGTCGTCCGCAGGCGTCATGTGCGGGTTCTGCACGACACCGAGCATCTTCTGCGCCTGCTCGTAGAACGGCGTCAGTTCCGAGTGCCAGTCGGTGATGTGGGACCACTGCTGGTCCTGGAAGAACGACCGCGGCGGCTGGTACAGCGTGTTCGCGTAATTGAGCGATCCACCGCCCACCCCGGCACCGGCGAGGATGAGGCAGTCGCGCAGCAGATGGACGCGCTGGATGCCGAAGCATCCCAGCTTCGGAGCCCACAGGAACTTCTTCAGGTCCCAGCTGGTGGCCGCGAAGTCGGCGTCCTCGAACCGCCTACCGGCTTCGAGAACACCGACCTTGTAGCCCTTCTCGACGAGGCGCAACGCCGTGACACTGCCGCCGAAGCCGGATCCGACGACCAGTACGTCGTAATCCCTGTTGTCGCCCATCGAGACCTCCTGGTTCACCCGAAACGTGATCGATACCACGATAGCGTACGTGTAAACCGCGGTGACAGGAACCGGTTACAGCCCTGTCCGTGAGCTCAGCCCCTGATATTCAGGCCGACCTTCTGGAACTCCTTGAGGTCCGAGTAACCGGACTTCGCCATCGAACGGCGCAGGCCACCGACCAGATCGAGCGACCCGAACGGATCGTTCGACGGGCCCGAGAGAACGCGATCGAGCGACGGACGGTCGCCGAACGACACCGGAAGGAAGGCACCGCGCGGCATGGACGGGTGCGCGGCAGCGGACGGCCAGTACCACCCGCGGCCGGGAGCCTCGGCGGCCAGGGCGAGCGGAGCACCGAGCACCGCGGCGTCGGCGCCGCACGCGATGGCCTTGGCCAGATTTCCCGACGTCGTGATGCCGCCGTCGGCCAGGACGTGGACGTACCGGCCGCCGGTCTCGTCGAGATAGTCGCGGCGCGCGGCCGCGGCGTCGGCGATCGCCGTCGCCATCGGCACACCGATACCGAGAACCTCGCCCGTCGTGGTCGCGCCCTCGGTGGAGCCGTACCCGACGATGACACCCGCAGCGCCGGTGCGCATCAGGTGCAGTGCCGTGCGGTGGTCGCTGACTCCGCCGGCGACGACGGGAATGTCGAGTTCGGAGATGAACGTCTTCATGTTCAGCGGTTCTTCGCTGGGATGACCCACGTGCTCGGCGGAGATGATCGTGCCCTGCACGACCAGCAGGTCGACTCCCGCCGCCACCAGCGCGGGAGTCAGCGAGCGAGCGTTCTGCGGACTGACGCGCACGGCGACCGTCACTCCTGCGTCCCGCACCTGCGCGACCGCGGCGGCCAGCAGATCAGGCTGCAGCGGTGCGGCGTGCAACTTCTGCAGCAGTTCCACCGGTGCGTCCGCGTCGACGTCCGACTGGGCGATGTCGACCAGCTGGTCGATCACCGAGTCGACGTCGGCGTGCCGACTCCACAGGCCTTCACCGTTGATGACGCCGAGACCACCGCGCTTGCCCAGCTCGATGGCGAAGGACGGGGAGACCAGAGCATCGGTCGGGTGCGCGACGATCGGGATGTCGAACCGGTAGGCGTCGAGCTGCCACGCGGTGGACACCTCCTTCGACGACCGGGTACGACGCGAGGGGACGATGTCCACGTCCTCGAGCTCGTAGGTCCGACGAGCCGTGCGGCCCATGCCAATTTCCACCAGGTCGCGCACGCGCGTCCTTTCTGTAAGCCCCGCCGGCGCAGTGCCGGGGGGCGGTCGACTCCGGTCGGAGTCGGGTCAGCGGGCAGTGTAGTTCGGTGCCTCGACGGTCATCGTGATGTCGTGCGGGTGGCTTTCCTTCAGCCCGGCAGACGTGATCTGCACGAACTGCGCCTCCTGCAACTCCTCGACCGAGTTGGATCCGGTGTAGCCCATCGCCGCGCGCAGACCGCCGGTGAGCTGGTGGATGACCTGCGACAGCGGTCCGCGGAAGGGAACTCGCCCTTCGATGCCCTCGGGCACCAGCTTGTCCTCGGCGAGCACGTCGTCCTGGAAGTAACGGTCCTTCGAGAAGGACTTGGTCGCGCCGCGGCCCTGCATGGCGCCCAACGAACCCATGCCGCGGTAGCTCTTGAACTGCTTCCCACCGACCAGGATCAGCTCACCGGGCGACTCCGCCGTACCGGCGAGCAGAGACCCCAGCATCGCCGTCGATGCTCCGGCTGCGAGAGCCTTGGCGATGTCGCCCGAGAACTGGAGACCGCCGTCGGCGATGACGGGCACACCCGCCGCCTTGCAGACGGCGACAGCTTCGAGGATCGCGGTGATCTGCGGGGCGCCGACACCGGCGACGACGCGCGTGGTGCAGATCGACCCGGGACCGACACCGACCTTGACCGCGTCCGCGCCGGCCTCGACCAGCGCACGGGCGCCGGATCGCGTCGCGATGTTGCCGCCGACGACCTGCACGCGGTCGCCCACCTCGGCCTTGATCTTGCTGACCATCTCGAGCACCTGCGAGTTGTGACCGTGCGCGGTGTCGACGACGAGGACGTCGCATCCCGCGTCGGTCAGAGCCATCGCGCGTGCCCACGAATCGTCGCCGACGCCGACCGCGGCACCGACCAGCAACCGGCCGTCCCGGTCCTTGGTCGCGAACGGGTGCTGCTCGGTCTTGACGAAGTCCTTGACCGTGATCAAGCCGGTCAGACGACCGTGGCCGTCGACGATGGGCAGTTTCTCGATCTTGTGGCGACGGAGCAGTCCCAGCGCCGCGTCGGCGGTGACACCTTCCTGCGCGGTGACCAGCGGAGCCTTCGTCATGACCTCGACGACGCTGCGGTTCTGATCGACCTCGAAGCGCATGTCGCGGTTGGTGATGATGCCGACCAGTTCACCGCGCTCGTCGGTCACGGGCAGACCCGAGATGCGGAACTTGGCGCACAGCGCGTCGACCTCGGCGAGGGTGTCGGTCGGCTTGCACGTCACGGGATCGGTGACCATGCCGGCCTCGGACCGCTTGACCACCTCGACCTGCGCGGCCTGGTCCGTCGCGGACAGGTTGCGGTGCAGCACTCCCATACCGCCCGCGCGCGCCATGGCGATGGCCATGCGGGCCTCGGTGACCGTGTCCATCGCGCTGGACACCAGTGGGACCCGCAGACGGATCTCACGCGTGAGCTGGCTCGACGTGTCGACCTTGCTGGGGATCAGATCCGACGCCGCGGGAATCAGCAGGACGTCGTCGAAGGTGAGGCCCAGCATGGCGACCTTGTTCGGATCGTCGCCGCCCGTCCGCACACGTGCGGACGCGTCTGCGGCGGTAGTCACGGGCCTGTCTGGGGTACTCATACGGAAGGGCCCTCCTGAGCTGGTCTGTCGGTGCGCACGGTGGTACCGGGGACCCGGATAGAATCCCTCACGCGCTCGCGGTACATCGTATCCGGCGCCGGGGGTCGTCCTGTACGCGCTGCGACACACTCTCCCGCACCGAGCGACACACCGACCAGGTGGGCACCGTACCGCTGGCGCAGACCCGCCCTTGCTGCGTACCGTGGAGTCGTGCGCGATCAACTGCCTCCAGGTCTGCCGCCGGATCCCTTCGCCGGCGATCCCGCCGACCCTTCGGCCGCCCTCGACGCCATCGAGCCCGGTCAGCCCCTCGACCCGCAGGAACGTCTGGCCGTCGAGGAGGATCTGGCCGACCTCGCCGTCTACGAAGCGCTCCTGGCGCACCGCGGAGTCCGTGGACTCGTCGTGTGCTGCGAGGACTGCCAGCAGGACCACTACCACGACTGGGACATGCTGCGAGCGAACCTGCTCCAGCTGCTCGTGGACGGCACCGTACGACCGCACGAGCCTGCCTACGACCCCATTCCCGACGCCTACGTCACGTGGGACTACTGCCGCGGCTACGCCGACGCGTCGATGAACGATGCGCTGCACGGGGACGGGTACGACACCTAGACGCCCGTCTCACACAGACACGAAGAACGCCCGCAGACACTGTCTGCGGGCGTTCTTCGTGGTGCGGATGCCTCAGTTGGGGGTGACGACCGTGCTGGGAGTGACCGGTGTCGTGGTCTCCGGAGCGGGCGCGGGCGCCCGGAGGATCTCCGGTGGGATGGTCACGTCGGTGGTCGGCTGCGGCAGGAACGGCAGGTCCGTCGGCAGCGGGAACGGCAACTGGATATCCGTGGGCAGCGTCGGGATCTCGGTCGGGAGCGGCAACTGCGGAAGCGGGATGCTCGTGTCGGTAGGAATCTGCGGAACGATGTCCTCCGGGATGGTGGGCATCGGCGGAACGGTCGTCGTGGGAGCGGCCGGCGGCGGCACCGAGGCGGGAGCGGTCAGCTTGGACAGCTCGGCGGACAGACGAGTCCACCAGTCCTGCAGCTGCGCACGCTCGTCCTCGTCGCGGATGCCACCGGTGCGCTGCGCGGCCTCGGCGAGACGAGTCTTCGCCGACTCCGCGTCGCCGCGGGCAAGCGCCTCCTCGACATCGTGGAGCGCCGTCGTCGTGTCGACCTGCGCGACAGTCGAATCCGCCTGCTGGGTGAAGACGACTTCCTTCACCTTCCAGAGCGGATCTCCGGGCATCGCGCTGTAGGAGAACGCGGTGACTCCGCCTGCGAGGAATGCGACCGCAGCGGCGGCACCCACGAGCGGGCGCAGGTGACGCATCTTGCTGCGCGTGCGCTGACGGTGCAGTGCGTCCTCGGCAAGAGCGAGATCGATCGCGGCGGAGACCTGATCGAGATCGGGCCGTTCCGGCAACGGTTCGGCGAGGATGTCGGACCGCCACTCGGCGAGCAGGCCGGCCAGCCGGTACTCGTCGGCGTCGGCCGTCGCGATCGGGCCGTCGCCGGCGATCGCGTCGATGAGAGCGTCGTCGCGGCGCACGGCCATGATGTCGATAGGGCCGGACGACTCGGCGTCGTCTGCGGCGAAGGGGTCGGCGCCACCCGCGCCGAAGGCGTCGGGGCGGCCGGAGCCTCCGCGTGCGGAGCCGCCGAACTGTGCGCTGTCGCGCCACGAGTCCCTAGCCATACTTGTCACCTGCTCCCAGTACTTCGTTCTTCAGCTTCGCTATTGCCCGGTGTTGCGCCACACGAACGGCGCCTGCGGTACTACCCACGGCGGCGGCCGTTTCCTCTGCCGACAATCCGACGATCAGGCGGAGCACCAGGATCTCGCGGTGCTTGTCCGACAGTGTCGACAGCAGTTCGTTCATGCGACGTCCTGCCTCCGAGTCCAGCGCCCGTTGCTCGGGGCCGTCCTCGATGGACATGACATCCGGTACATCGGCCATGGGCTCGGATTTGTTACGCGAAGTACTGCGATGGGCGTCGGCAACTTTGTGGGAGGCGATTCCGTAGACGAACGCCATGAAGGGGCGGCCCTGGTCCTCGTAGCGTGGGAGCGCTGTCATGACCGCGAGACAGACCTCCTGGGCGACGTCGTCGGCCGAGAGTTGACCCCTCTCACCAGCGCCGACGCGCGCCCGGCAGTACCGGACGACGACCGGCCTGATGCTCTCGAGAACGACGGAGAGAGCCCCTCGGTCACCGCGCGCTGCTGCCGCGACGGCCGAGTCCAGCCCCTCACCCGTGACAATCATTGTCAGTGTGTTCTCCACCTCACGTCGGGCGCACCCCGAAACGGGCGCGCTTCCCCCCCGGTCCCCGACAGCCCGGTGTGGAACGCCTCAAGGATAGTCGTCCCCCCTCCGCGGTCTAGCGAACCGTCCGGTCTCGTCACGAGAAAACGCCTCCGCGTGACCGGATCGCAACCTCCAGGGCGCCGCGTACGGTCGCCGCTCCGGTTTCACCCAGTGCTTCCGAGATCGACGACGCCGCCCACGCCAGCGGCAGCAACCCCAGAGCCTCGGCATCGACTCGCACCGATCGTGCGTCGACTGCCGCCGCGCCGTGTTCGCCGGCCACGAGGCGCGCTGCGCACAGGACGAGGCGGGACTTGATGCGGTGGCGATCCGAGGCGAACGCCTGCGACGCGTCGACAGCGCGCGATGCCGCGGACAGAGCGGACGGTCCGTCGCCGCGCGCCATGGCCACCTCGGCCCGGACCCACCACACCCGCAACGACACGCGGGAGTGGCCGGGGTTCTCGGTCAGGACGTCCTCGGCGCGGGCCAACAACACGTCGGCACGCGATGTCCGGCGCGGGCCGATCGCATCGGCGGCGAGACCGACCAACGCGTCCACGACCGCATCGACCGCGCGGGGTTGCAGTGCACCTCGGCCTAAGCCGCTCTCCCGCAGAGCGACCCCGTCGCGGACGGACGCCGCGTCGTGACGCCCCAACTGACGCAGGAGCGACCCCTCGAGGCTCGAGGACAGAGAGCGGACGATCGGGTCGGGGTCCGACCGAAGTGCGCGGGCACCGGTGAACGCCGCCGAATACCACCCCCGAGCTCCTGCCTCGACGGCGCCGGACCAGGCCGCGACGGACGTCGGATCGGGCGGTCGGGCACTCGATGTCGGCACGCGAAACAGAATAGTCTCCGGCAGTTTCCCGCGAATTTACACAGCGATTGTCACGACATTTGCCGGTGCCATGTGACCGGCCGTTGTCCGCGTCGTGACGGCCGTGTTACGTACCTGCCACACGGGCTCGAAACCAGAGAAAAATGTCGCCCGAGTTAAATAATCCCTGCTCGGACTATGGATCACACCACGAAACGAGGCTGTTGACGGCTATTCCGGGCTCGCTCTACGGTTGCGACAGATCGTGAACGGCACCAAGGAAATTCACGACCGCGCGTGAGAGTACTAGGAGTACACAATGCCCCAGCCCAATCACCTCCCCGGACCCAATGCCGATATCTGGGATTGGCAGATGCACGGCACGTGCCGTGGAGTCGACTCGTCGATGTTCTTCCATCCTGATGGTGAACGAGGTCGAGCCCGCGCGCAACGCGAAATGAAAGCCAAGGAGATGTGCCGCGCCTGCCCCGTGCTCGCACAATGCCGCAGCCACGCGCTCGCGGTCAGCGAGCCCTACGGAATCTGGGGCGGGATGTCGGAGACCGAACGCGAAGTTCTGGCCCGCCGCAACCGCCGCCGACTCGCCTCCTGATCTCTCCCCAGCGCGGCCGACCACCAACACCACCGACAGAGGCCCCACCGGACGATCTCCGGTGGGGCCTCTGTCGTGTGATTCACCGGCCGTCAGGGGCCGGGGGTACAGCGGTCAGTGGCTGTGACCGTGTCCCTGTGCGTCGGCGTCGACCTCTTCGGGCTTGTCGACGACGGTCGACTCGGTCGTCAGGATCATCTTCGCCACGGACGCGGCGTTGACCACGGCGGAGCGAGTGACCTTGACCGGGTCGATGACACCGTCGGCGACGAGGTTGCCGTAGGTGAGCGTCGCGGCATTGAACCCGGTGTCGTCGTCGGCTTCGACGAGCTTGCCCACGACGACGGAACCGTCGACGCCGGCATTGGTGGCGATCCAGAACATCGGCGCGCGGAGTGCGAGGCGCACGGCCTCGACACCGATGGCCTCGTCGCCCGTCAGTCCGAGGTGATCCTTCAGTCCACGGCTGGCGTGCACGAGTGCGGCGCCACCGCCGGAGACGATGCCTTCCTCGACGGCTGCCTTGGCTGCGTTGACCGCATCCTCGACACGGAACTTGCGCTCCTTGAGATCGGTCTCGGTAGCAGCACCGACCTTGATGACCGCGACTCCGCCGGCGAGCTTGGCGAGGCGCTCCTCGAGCTTCTCACGGTCCCAGTCGGAGTCCGTCGCCTCGATCTCGCGGCGGAGCTGACCGACGCGATCGGCGATGGCGTCGGCGGTGCCGGCACCCTCGACAATGGTGGTCTCGTCCTTGCTGACGACGACGCGTCGCGCGCTGCCGAGCAGATCGAGGCCTGCGTCCTTGAGCGAGAGTCCGATGTCCGCGTTGATGACCGTGGCGCCGGTGACGATGGCGAGGTCCTCGAGGAACGCCTTGCGGCGGTCACCGAAGAACGGCGCCTTCACGGCGACGGCCTTGACGGTCTTGCGGATCGAGTTGACGACCAGCGTGGAGAGCGCTTCGCCCTCGATGTCCTCGGCGATGATGAGGACGGGCTTGCCCGACTCGGCGATCTTCTCGAGCAGGGGAAGGAAGTCCGGCAGCGAGCTGATCTTGTCGCGGTAGAGCAGGATCTGCGCGTCGTCGAGGACGGCTTCCTGGCTGTCGACGTCCGTGACGAAGTACGGCGAGAGGTAGCCCTTGTCGAACTGGACGCCCTCGGTGATGACGAGCTCGGAGACCAGCGAGCTGGACTCCTCGACCGTGACGACACCGTCGGTGCCGACGCGGGTGAGCGCTTCGCCGACCATCTGGCCGATGACCTCGTCGCGCGAGGACACCGTGGCGACCTGCGCGATGGACTTCTCGCCCTCGACCGGAACGGCAGCGGCGAGCAGTGCCTCGGAGACGTGCTCGACGGCCTTGGTGATGCCGACGCCGAGTGCGATGGGGTTGGCACCGGCCGCGACGTTCTTCAAGCCCTGCTTGACCAGTGCCTGAGCGAGAACGGTCGCGGTGGTCGTGCCGTCACCGGCCACGTCGTTGGTCTTGGTGGCGACGCTCTTCACCAGCTGAGCGCCGAGGTTCTCGAAGGGATCTTCGAGGTCGATCTCACGGGCGATGGAGACGCCGTCGTTCGTGACCGTCGGGCCACCGAACGCCTTCGCCAGCACCACGTGGCGACCGCGGGGTCCCAGGGTGACCTTGACAGCGTCGGCGAGCTTGTCGACGCCTCGTTCGAGGCTGCGTCGTGCGACCTCGTTGAATTCGATTTGCTTGGACATGTGGCTTTCAGGCTCCTAGGAGTACGACGTAACGCATTCCGCCCCGGGTCCTGGGGAACCGGACACCGGGGCGGAGAGCGTGGGGCTTACTTGGAGATGACTGCCAGCACGTCGCGTGCGGACAGGATCAGGTACTCCTCGCCGGCGTACTTGATCTCGGTGCCGCCGTACTTGCTGTAGATGACGGTGTCACCCTCTTTGACGTCGACAGGGATGCGATTTCCCTTGTCGGTCACGCGGCCTTCACCCACGGCAACCACGGTGCCCTCCTGGGGCTTCTCCTTGGCTGTATCGGGGATGACCAGGCCGGAGGCGGTCGTCGTCTCGGCCTCGACGGCCTGGACGAGGATCTTGTCCTCGAGCGGCTTGATGTTCACGCCTGCCACGATGAGCCCTCCACTTTCACGATTGTCGGTCCGAGGCTGGTCCCCGGAACGCCTTGTTGCTGTAGTTCAGGTAGTTCGTGACTCCGGCCGCCGATGCCCCGTCGTCGCGGGTGCCGGGCCATCGATATCCGGTGTCGACTAGCACTCTATACACGCGAGTGCCAGCACTCAACCTTCACGAGTGCACAGTTTTCCGGCGCGGTTCCTCGGCCATCGCCTCGCGGACGATCGGCGCGACCTCGCGGCCCAGAAGTTCGATCGAGAGTTGCGCCTCCTCCACCACTTCCCGTAGGCGGCGGCCGTGCCCACGCACGGTGGCGACACCGCCCTCCGGGTAGGTCTCGGCGAACGTCGTGATGCCGATCTCGAAGGTCGAGGACACGGTGCCACACCCCTTTCCCAGAAATTTCACCTGGCGTTCCCGCACAGGTGACGACGGGTTGTTCACGTTCTCGGTGAGGGGGACCAGAACGCGATGCGCACTATTTCCGCCCAAGTTCGGTAACATTCGCATAACGGCACGTTCACGGAGCACGACGAGAGGAGGTTCGACGCATGCCCGACAGCACTGTCACGATCGGAGTATCGGCAGGTTCGGAAGTAGTCTGCTGCGCCGTCCTCACCACGGCGGCCGACGGTACCGAGTCCTTCGACTACCGCACCGTGACCGCCGAGGGGTCACGCACCGACACCGGCGACCTGGTCGCCACGTCGATCGAGCTGGCGTCGGAGCACCTCGTCGGCGTCGACGACACGAGGTCGACGAGCCGTCACGGTCGCACCGCGGTCGCTCGTCGCGCCGAGGGCACCACGCGATCCATCCTGTCCGCAGCGCGTCGCCGCGACCTCGCGATCACGTCCGACACGCTGGTCACCGACACCGACGCAGCGCTCTGCTGGCTGCGACATACCGGCGAGGTGGCCAGATACCGCACCGTGCTCATCGCCGACGTGGGTGCCTCGGGGACGTCGATCAGCGTCGTCGACCAGGTCGACGGCACCGTTCTGGCCTCCGAGCGGACCGACGAGGTCGGGGGCCGCGTGTTCGACGACCGTCTGCAGGACGCCGTCGCCGGTCGGCTGCCGTCCGTGTCGCCCACCGACCGCGTCCTCGTCGCTGCACGTCTGCGGACGGCCAAGGAACAGTTGTCCTTCCACGAGTCCGTGACGGTCGATCTCCCGGACGGCGAGACACTCACCGTGACCCGCGCCGAGCTACTCGACGCCCTCGCCGAGCCGCTGGCCACGCTGCGGGCCGTCGTGACCCGTGTCGTCGACAGTGCCGTGGATCGACCCGATGCAGTGGCTGTCGTCGGCGGCGGCGCCTTCGTTCCGTCCGTCACCGAGGCCATCACCTCCGCGGCGCAGGTAGCGAACGTCGGAACGTCGGAACCCGACGCGGCGGTGGCCAAGGGTGCCGCACTGCTCGCCCGAGCGTTCGACCACGACATCGCGCCCGCGATGCAGTCGACACCGACATCGCTGTCGTCGAGCCTGCGAACCGTCGGCCTGCTGGCCGCGGCCTGCGCGGCCATGGCGGTGGTGCTGGCCTACGGAGTCCAGGCCCTGACCCCGTCCAGTGACACGGATGTCACGACCGTCGCCACGTCCACCGTTCCGACGGATACGGCAGACACGTCGGCCGAACGACCGGACACCGCCTCGGCGGCGCCCCCGGAATTGACCGGAGGGTGGGACGACCCTGCTCCGGAGCCCGAGCGGCAGGCCGTCACACCGTGGCCCACCACGGACTACACCTACACCGCGCCCGCCGTGACCCCGACCCCGGCATATCCGCAGCGTACAGCCGTGACGACCCCGGATCCCGTGGTTCCCGAACAGTCCACGACGCCCCGGACGCCGACGCCACAACCGTCGTCGTCCCAGTCCGCGACGCCGACGACCCCGAGTCTGCGACCCGCGCCGGATCTCCCGATCATCGTGCTGCCGGATTTCCCGGACCTGCCGCCGTGGTGGGCGGACCTGCCGGGAGTCGGCCCTGCGCCCTCCGCCCCGACCGAGCCGCCGGTCACGCCGGCGCCTGTCCCCGGCATCACGACGCAGGCTCCGCCTGTCTCGTCGGAACCAGCCGTTCCCGTCTCCTGACGGACCGTCAGCGCACCTGACTGACGGATACCGGGAGTCCCGGGTCGGTCGCCACGGTCAGCGGCGACGGTTCCGCGCCGGCTGCCGCGAGGTGCGCACCCAGGGTCGCGATCATGACTCCGTTGTCGGTGCAGCGACGCGGAGTCGGCACGCGCAGCGTCACCCCGGCTGCGGCGCAGCGTTCCTCGGCCAACGACCTGATCCGCGAGTTCGCTGTGGCCCCACCGCCGAGAACCAACGTGTCGATGTCCCGATCCTTCAGTGCGCGGATCGCCTTCATCGTCAGGACGTCGGCGACAGCTTCCTGGAAGGACGCCGCGACGTCGGCCACCACGACCGGCCTGCCGGCGCGCTCCGCGGACTCCACGTAGCGAGCTACCGCCGTCTTGAGACCGGAGAAGGAGAAGTCGTACCGGGAATCGCGGGGTCCCGTCATCCCTCGGGGGAACGCGACCGCCGCCGGATCGCCCTCGCGCGCCAGCGTGTCGAGCACAGGTCCGCCCGGGTAGCCGAGCCCCAACAACCTGGCGACCTTGTCGAAGGCCTCGCCCGCCGCGTCGTCCACGGTGCTTCCCAGTTCGACGATGGGTTCCGCCAGCGAGGACACCTCGAGAAGGTGCGTGTGTCCGCCGGACACGAGAAGGGCGACGCACTCCGGCATCGGGCCGTGCTCGAGGGTGTCGACGGCAACGTGCCCGCCGAGATGATTGACCGCGTAGAACGGCACGTTCCATGCTGCCGCATAGGCTTTCGCCGCCGCGACACCGACCAGCAGTGCGCCGGCGAGCCCGGGTCCGATGGTGACGGCCACGGCATCGGGGCGACGGATCCCGGCCGCGGACAACGCACGCCGCATGGTCGGGACCATCGCTTCGAGATGGGCGCGCGACGCGATCTCGGGAACCACACCGCCGAAGCGGGCGTGCTGATCGACGCTCGACGCCACCTCGTCGGCAAGCAGCTCGCACGTCCCCGATCCCGACGAGTCTCCGCTGTAGCGGACGATGCCGACACCTGTCTCGTCGCAGGAACTTTCGATGCCCATGACGATCACGGGTGTCCACCTTTCACTTCGTCCGCCGCGGCGGGTCGTGTCATCGTGTAGGCGTCCGCGCCGCTGGGCTGGTAGTACCGGCGCCGCGTGCCGACGACGGCGAAGCCTGCGCGCGTGTACATCTCGATCGCCGGATCGTTGTCGGTGCGGACTTCGAGGAACACCGGGCCACCGTGCCGGTCGGCTTCGGCCAGCATCGCACCGAGCAGAGCCCCACCGATTCCGCGTCGTTGACGGTCCGGATCCACGCCGATCGTGTGAACCTCCGATTCGGCACCGGAACCGTTGCCCAGCAGGGCGATACCGGCATATCCCGCCACGGTTCCGTCCCCGTCCCGCACCACGAAGTACCGCACGTGCGGCGCCCGTAGCTCGTCCACGAACGCCGACGCGGGCCACGGCCCGTCACCGGGAAACAGGATGATCTCGAGCTCGGCGCAGCGCTCGGCGTCCTCTGCCCGCATGGGCTCGACCGCAACGGTCACGGAGTCCCGGCCGGAGTTCGGTCCGCGGTCGCGACCGCGTCGGGACGACGGAGGTACTGCGGGGTCGGCTCGGCGGGCACATCACCGCGGAGCAGGGCCGCGGCCGCGACGGCCACCAACGCCTCCGGGGCCGGAGACTCGACGGGCTCCACCGGGAGGTCGACGATGTCGACGTGCGAGGCGGATCCGGCCACCACCTGCGACTCCCCCACCACGATGTCCGACGGACTGCTGACGAACGGTCCGGCGATCCGATCGGCGCCGCGGAAGCGCGCCCAGTACACCTCTTTACGACGCGCATCGGTCACGACCAGCACCTCCCTGTCGCCGGGGACTGCAGCGGCGATGGCGTCGAGGCTGCCGACACCGTGCACCGGGATTCCCAGCGCGTCGGCGAACGCCGCACCGGTAGCCATTCCGACGCGGAGACCGGTGAACGGGCCGGGGCCGGTGCCGACGACGACCGCGTCCAGGTCGTCCGCTCCGATCCCGGCTTCCGCCAGGCATTCGAGGATCTGCGGGGTGAGTACCTCGGCGTGCGCGCGTGCGTTCACGGTGATGCGAGTGGCCAGTGAACGCGGGCCGGCGTCGTCGAGTCGGACGACTCCGGCCGTGACGGCGGGTGTCGAGGTGTCGACGGCAAGTATCAGCACGGATGTCGAGATTACTCCGCGTCAGACTGACGGTGCGCGGACCCATTCCCAGGAGGCGGTACGGACGTCGGATTCGGGTTCGCGGCGCAACCGCACCAGCAGGTGGCGATCGGTCAGGGTCTCCGCGATGCCCTCGCCCCATTCCACGACCACGACGGAGTCGGTCAGCTCGGTGTCCAGGTCGAGCGCGTCCAGCTCGTCCATGGCCGACGCCCCCGTTCCGAGCCCCAGCCGGTAGGCGTCGACATGGACCAGTCCGGGTCCCGTGTCGTGACCCGGTCGGTGGGTACGGGCGATCATGAACGTCGGTGAGCTGACGCGTCCGACGACACCCAGGCCACGCGCGAGGCCCTTGGTCAAGGTGGTCTTGCCGGCACCGAGGGGGCCGTCGAGAACGACGACGTCTCCGGCGACCAGTTCGTGCGCGAGAGCCTCGCCGAGGCGCTCGGTGTCCTCCGCGGTCTCGAGAACGGTGTCAGCCAACGGTTCGCCTCGTCGGCCGCGCCTGGATCTGCCCGTCCGTCGCCCGCTGCACCAGCCGATCGACAGCGTCGTTCACCTCGTCCGGGAATTCCAGCTGCACCAGGTGCCCGGCACGCCGTACCCGCACCATCTCCGCGTGCGGCAGCAGGTCGGCGAGCTCGAGCGACTTGTCGTACGGGATCACCCAGTCGTCGTCCCCGCACAGCACCAGTGCAGCGACATCCGCGATGGCCGGCAGGGCGTCGAGTTCGTCGTGCAGTTCGAGTGCCTTCAGGAAGTTCACCATCGTCACCACCGACGTGTCGTGGGTCATCTGCTCCGCGAAGGCGACCAGCGCCGGGCTGACCTCGGTGCCGAACGACGCGGCCCGCAACACCGGCGCGATGATCGACCGCACCACACCCCGGCCGACCTGCACGGCGCCGGGCGCGGTGCGCACGATGGTGCGGAACGCGTCGACGGCAGGGTTCTGCAGGTTCCGTCCGAGGCCGCTGTGCGCGAGCCCTGCCGCGGTCGTCGACATCAAGCCGACCCCGACGACGCGCTCGGCGATGGACTCCGGGAACTGCCGACACGCGGCGAGGACGGCCATGCCGCCCATCGAGTGCCCCACCAGGACCAGGGGTCCGTTCGGCACGACGGACCGGATGACGTCGGCCAGATCCACGCCGAGACGGCCGATGTCGCATTCGTCGGGCGAGACGTCACCGGAGCGCCCGTGACCGCGCTGGTCGTAGAACACCATCCGGACGTCGTCGCCCCACCGTCGGGCCAGTTCGCGGCGCTGGTAATGCCAGCACTGCATCCGGAGGCAGTACCCGTGGACGAAGACGACGGTCACGGGAGCCGTCACCGGCCCTACTTCGCGGACGGCGAGCGGCACACCGTCACCGGTCGCGACCACGCATCCGCGATCGGCGTCCATCGCCTCGAAGTCCTCACGCCGACCGGAATCCGCCGCCACCGGGACGACCCGTCGGCGAACCGCGGCAATTCCCGCCACCGCCGCGACGGCCGCGATACTTGCAGCGCCACCGGCAATTCCGGCTATCTTCGCGGTGATCATCCGACGCCTCCGACGACAGTGCGCTCGACACGGCCACGTATCCCGGTGACCACCTCGTAATTGATGGTGCCCAGGGTCTCGGCCCAGTCCTGCGCCGTGGGCTCGCCGTGATCGCCGGGGCCGAAGAAGTAGGCGGTGTCACCCTCGACGACATCGGGACGACCGGGCCCCAGATCGACGATCACCTGGTCCATGCAGACACGTCCCACCGCGGGGCGACGACGCCCGTTGATCGACACCTCGTAGCGGTTCTTCAGCGCACGCGTGATGCCGTCCGCGTATCCGACGGGGAGCAGCGCCACCGTCGTGTCCCTCGGCGCGATCCACTCGTGGCCGTAGGACACACCCTCGCCCGCGGCGACCCGCTTCACCAGGATCACGGTGGCGCGCAACGTCATTGCGGGCCGGAGACCGAAGTCGCCGAGATCCGGGGTCGGCGACAGCCCGTACATCGCGATTCCTGGTCGTACCGCGTCGTAGGCCATGTCGGGGCGCGTCAGCACCGCCGCCGAGTTGGCGATGTGCCGCTGTCGGGGCGCCACACCGGCGCGCGTCATGACCTCGACGGCGGCGTCGAAGCGGCGCTTCTGTCGATCGTTGACGGGATCCCCCGGGACATCCGCGGATACCAGGTGGGAGAACATCCCGTGGACATCCACTGCGTCGCTGCGCGTTTCGCGGACCAGAGCGGCGACGGTCGCGTCCAGCTCGTCCGCACTCACACCGTTGCGGTTCATGCCGGTGTCGACCTTGAGCGACACCACGGCGGCTCTCCCCACCGAGCGGGCGGCGTCGGCAACCTCGAGAACCTGCCGGGGCGACGAGACGCCGATCCCGATGTCCGCCTCGATCGCCGCGGTGAAGTCGGTTCCGGGTGCGTGCAGCCAACACAGCACGGGAGCCGTGAGGCCGCCGGCGCGCAGCGCGAGGGCTTCGCGAACGGTGGCGACACCAAGCTCCCGCGCACCCGCTGCCAGCGCGGCGCGCGCGACCGGGACGGCGCCGTGGTTGTACCCGTCGGCCTTCACGATGGCCATGACGGCCGCGTCGCCCGCATGCTCGACGAGAATCCGGGTGTTGTGCGCGATGGCGTCCAGGTCGATCAGCGCTTCGGCCTGGGGTCGACGAGCCGGAGCGGCTGCTCGAGTCGTCCCGGCTGCTACCTCCTGCGCGCTGTTCATCGGCGTCATTCTGCCATTGCCGACGCGTCGCGACGTGCACTGCCGTCCGTCACACGCTCGCGCGCAGACTCCCCACGGCGTCCCGCAGTGCCCGCAGCAGCGGCGACGCGGACACCGGTGCACCCACCCGTCGACCGTCGTCCGTGGCCGCCAGCAGCGCCGCGCGCGAATGTGCGCGGGCGCCCAGAGCCGCAGCTGTGCGGCTCGGCAGTCCGGCGGCGAGCAGGGCGCCGATCATGCCGGACAGAACGTCCCCCGAGCCCGCCGTCGACGACCAGGAGGAACCGGCATCGTCGACCGTGACCGCGCCGTCAGGGTCGGCGATCACCGTGGCTCGCCCCTTCAACAGGACGGTCACCCCGCGGCGCGACGCGAGGTCGCGCACGGATGCGACACGATCGGGACCCGGCGCCGAGCCCGTCAACCTCTCGAACTCCCCGGCGTGAGGGGTCAGCACGGTCGGCGCCTCTCGGCCACTCAGGAGATCCGGCCGACGCGCGAGCACCGTCAGGCCGTCCGCATCCACCAGCACGGGCACGTCCGACTGCAGGACGGTCCGGAGCCTGCCCTCCGCGTCGTCGTCGGTGCCGAATCCGGGCCCGACCACCCACGCCTGCACCCGGCCGGCATCGTCGAGGTCGCGGGCAGTCACGACTTCCGGATAGTGGTGCAGCACCTCGGCGCCGCCGGTTCCGACGTACCGCACCATGCCCGACGTCGCGGCCACGGCAGCGCCGGTGCACAGCACCCCGGCCCCCGGATACTTCTCGCTTCCCGCCAGAATCCCGGTGACCCCCTGCGAATACTTGTCGTCCGTGGGTCCGGGAACCGGCCACAGCCGTCCCACCTCGGCGTCGTCGAACGATCCGAGAGTCGACTCACCCATGCCCGACCCCGTGTCCGCCGACCAGAGGTCGACGAGGTGCAGCCGCCCGCACCATGCGCCGGCCAGCACGTGCACGGGTTTCCAGGCACCGAACGCCACCGTGACGTCGGCACGTACGGCAGGACCGTCGACCGCGCCGGTGTCCGGGTCGACCCCCGACGGCAGGTCCGCGGCCACCACGGGTGCGTCGATCTGCGAGACGACTCGCGCGGCCTCCGGCCGCAGCGATCCCCGAGCCGACAGGCCGACGATTCCGTCCACGACGAGATGGGGTATCCCGACCTGCGTGACGACGCGTCCCCCCGCCGCTCGGAAGGCAGCCAGTCCGGCGGCATGAGCGCGATGCGGATCCAGGAGCAGAGCCTGCACCTGCGCGCCCCGACGGCGGAGCTCGGCGCCGGCGAACAAGACGTCGCCGCCGTTGTCACCCGACCCGATCAGAAGAAGCACACGACGTCCGGAGACACCGCCTTCGCGTAACCGCAGCTCGTGGGCGACCACCACGGCCAGTCCGTGGGCCGCCTTCCTCATGGCGGCGTACGGCGGCAGCGCGGCGATCAGCGGCGCTTCGGCGGCCCGGACCTCGTCGGCGGTGTGGAAGTACTGCATGCGATCCACGGTAGCGCCGACCGGCCACGATTCCCCGCAGGTCTACCGTGGGATTCATGGCTCGCCTGACAACACTCGCGGCGACGATCGGAGTCACTGCCGCACTGGCACTGTCGCTCACGTCGTGCACCGAGGACGCTCCCACCGCCGAACGACCGACCGGACCGAACGTGGTGACCGTCGCCGCGATGGCCTACTCCCCCGCGAGCGTCACCATCTCTCCCGGCGACACGGTCACGTGGTTCTTCGACGACACCGGCGTCGCGCACAACGTGGTCGGCATCGATGCGGCGTCGCGGTTGCTGCACAGCCCGATGATCTCGTCGGGTCAGTTCAGTCAGACGTTCGACGACCCCGGAACTTATCCGTACTTCTGCTCGGTGCACCCGAACATGACGGGCACCGTCATCGTCAAGTAGTCGTCTACTCGACGGTGACGGACTTCGCCAGGTTGCGAGGCTTGTCGACGTCGTAACCGCGCGCCTGAGCCACCTCCGCCGCGAAGACCTGCAGCGGCACCGTCGACAACAACGGCTGCAGCAGTGACGGCGCCGCCGGGATCTCGATGAGGTGATCGGCGAACGGACGCACTGTCTCGTCGCCCTCCTCGGCGATCACGACGGTACGGGCTCCGCGGGCCTGGATCTCGCGGATGTTGCTGAGCATCTTCGAGTGCAGCACCGCTCGGCCCTTCGGAGACGGCATCACGATGATCACCGGAAGGCCGTCCTCGATCAGCGCGATCGGACCGTGCTTGAGCTCACCCGCAGCGAAGCCCTCGGCGTGCATGTACGCGAGTTCCTTGAGCTTGAGCGCACCTTCGAGCGCCACCGGGTATCCCACGTGGCGTCCGAGGAACAGCACCGTCGGCGAGGACGCCAGTTCGCGGGCGAGCGCGCGCACCGGCTCGACCGTCTCGAGAACCTTCTGCACCAATGCGGGCATGGCCTCGAGATCGGCGTACTCGCGCGCGACCTCGTCGGGGTACTTGGTTCCGCGCGCCTGAGCGAGAGCCAGACCCACCAGGTAGTTCGCGGTCACCTGCGCGAGGAAGGCCTTCGTCGACGCGACACCGATCTCCGGTCCCGCACGCGTGTAGAGAACGGCGTCGGCCTCACGCGGGATCTGCGATCCGTTGGTGTTGCACACCGCGAGAACGCGGGCCTTCTGCTCCTTCGCGTGCCGCACCGCCTCCAACGTGTCGGCGGTTTCGCCGGACTGCGAGATGGCGACCACCAGCGTCGAGCGATCCAGGACGGGATCGCGGTAACGGAACTCGCTGGCCAGCTCGACCTCGACGGGCAGACGCGTCCAGTGCTCGATGGCGTACTTGGCCAGGAGTCCGGAGTGGTACGCACTGCCGCACGCGACGACGAACACCTTGTCGACGTCGCGCAGTTCCTGATCCGACAACCGCTGCTCGTCGAGCACGATGCGTCCGTCGGTGAAGTGGCCGAGGAGCGTGTCCGCGACGGCCGCCGGCTGCTCCTGGATCTCCTTGAGCATGAAGTAGTCGTGACCGCCCTTCTCGGCGGCGGCGAGGTCCCAGTCGATCCGGAACGGGCGGCCCTGCGCCGGCGTCCCGTCGAAGTTCATGACGTCGTAGCCGTCGGCGGTGATGACGACCACCTGGTCCTGGCCCAGTTCGACGGCATCGCGGGTGTGCTCGATGAAGGCGGCGACGTCGGAACCGACGAACATCTCACCGTCACCCACACCGACCACCAACGGTGTGGAGCGACGCGCGGCGACGATGGTTCCGGGGTGATCGACGTGGGTGAACACCAATGTGAAGGCGCCCTCGAGGCGCTGCAGGACCGACAGTGCGCTCTGCACGAAGTCGCCTGCGGTGGGGCCGGCGTCGTACGCGGCGGCGACGAGATGGACAGCGACCTCGGTGTCGGTGTCCGACTCGAACTCGACACCGGCGTTCTCGAGCTCGGCCCGCAGCGGTCCGAAGTTCTCGATGATGCCGTTGTGAACCACGGCGACACGGTTCGCGCGGTCGCGATGCGGGTGTGCGTTGCGGTCCGTCGGACGCCCGTGGGTGGCCCACCGCGTGTGGCCGATACCGCTGGTTCCGACGAAGGTGTCGCGGCCCAGATCGTCCAGTTCGGCCTCGAGATTGGCCAGTTTTCCGGCCTTGCGTTCCACCGTCATGCCACCCGCGCCGTCCAGAACGGCGATGCCCGCGGAGTCGTATCCGCGGTACTCCATCCGGCGCAGCGCCTCCACCACCACCGGCAGCGCTCGACGATGTCCGACGTACCCGACGATTCCGCACATGGGACGACAGCCTACTTCGGGACGGACCGTGCCCCTGCCGCCCGGCCGGTCGACTACGGTCAGTGCTGTGCCGAAGACGCAGAAGCTGGTCGCCGACCTCACCAAGACCGGTCCTCATCGCGTGTTGCGCGGTGATCTCGCACTCGCCGGGCTCCCGGGTGTGATCTACACACCGAGTGAAGGCTCGGGCCTGCCCGCCGTCGCATTCGGCCACGGGTGGATGACCGGCTCGGTGCATTACGAGTCGACACTCAGGCACCTCGCATCGTGGGGCATCGTCGTCGTGGCGCCCGACACGCAGCGCGGACCGGTTCCGTCGCACAGCGCACTGGCTCAGGATCTGCTGGTCTCGCTCGACGTGTGCACCGGAATCCGCCTCGGCACCGGCGACATCAGCGTGAACCCGTCGAAGCTCGGATTGGTCGGACACTCCATGGGTGCCGGCGTGGCCGTCATCGCGGCGTCTCGCCGCCCCGACATCGCCGCGCTGGGCGCTCTGTACCCCGCTCCGACCTCGCCGCGCGCCTTGTCGCCGGACATCGCCGGTCGCGTGACGGCCCCCGCGCTCGTCCTCGGCAGCCCCTCCGAGCTGAACTCGCTGACTGCGGAGCCGGTCGCGCTGGCCGACGCCCTGGCCGGACAGACCTTGCTGCGCATCATCGACAAGTCCGAAGGCGACGGAATCGTCGAGGGTCGCAAGCTCCTGAGCTTCCTCGGCGTCGGCAATGCGCAGCCGAAGACGCGGAAATCGGTGCGCGCACTGCTCACCGGGTTCCTGCTGCACCGACTCGAAGGTGACGACACCTACGAGGACTTCTCCGATCCCGATGCCGTGATCAAGGGCACCGAGGTCGTCGACCCCGATGCCCCCACCGCGGATGCCCCCAAGAAGGTCAGCGCGCTACGTCAGCTCAGCCACCTCGCCGGTCGCTGAACCCGGTCGTCGCGCGGGGCGTCGTCGCCGGCAGCGGGTTCCTTCGCCGACCTGAGGAAGGTGCCGGGGCGTCGCCCGTCCGGCGTCGCTGCGACCTCCGCGCGGCGACGCGCCCGCTCGTCGGCCTCCGCCAGTCGTTCGCGGACTCGACGCGTCGCTACGCGGTGATCGGCGACGATCGCCTCGATGATGTCGGCACTGTTGCGCGCGTTCACAGCGGCCCCGCCTCGGCGGCCTCGGGCTGAGCCAGCTCGTCGGCCAGCGCGGCCTCACCACCCGAGGCGGCCGGCGGCTCGGGAAGCGGACCGGCCGACGACGGTTCCAGCTCCGGTGGCGCACAGTCGGCCCCGGCATCCGCGACCGCAGGTGGTTCCGTGCTCGGTTCGGCGCTCATCGGCGGCTCCGGTGCCACCGTGTCGGGGGTCGGCCCCTCTCCTGTCTCCGCCGGGGCGTCGACTGGGGCTTCGGGTGTGTCGGTATCGGGTGCGGTGTCCAGCGTTTCGGTCGCGGGCGCGTCGGAACCGGGTGCTTCAGTAACGGGCGCATCGGGGTCGAGGAGGCGGATGTCGAGGGCCCCGTCGTCGGTCAGTGCGACCCGTATCCCCTGTCCTTGCCACTCCGCCTCGAGATGTCCGAGTTCACCGGCTGCTGTCGCCGGTGCAGATGGCGGACCGTCCTCAGGACAGCCCGGCGGGACCATTGCCGTCGGGAGTGTCGGCGGCGCCGATGAACTTACCGACGAGTCGTCGCTCGACACGAGCGCCGAGACGACGCCACGCACGAGATCGCCCAACGGATCGGAAGCCGGAGATCCCGAAGCTGCAGGGGCACCTAGCACAGGATCGGCTTCGACGGGCGCGGCGGGCGGCTGGGGCGCGGCAGCCGCAGGGCCGGTCCCTGCCGGATCTTGCTCGTCGACTGTGCTTGTCGGGCAACCACAGTCGGCCGGACCGATGATTCCGGTGCTGGTCGGATAGGGCTCGGTGTTCACATCACCCAGGGCAGCTGTCAGGGCCGCGTAGATCTCCGTCACGGCGGTATCGGTGGCCGTACACATCTGCTCGAACGCCGCGATGCGTTCCGTCACCGCGGGCACGAAGACGGTGTCCAGCCACGCCCGGCACTGCGCAGCAACCGGCTCGACGATGCGGCTCTGAACCTCGCCCTGCGAGGTCGCTCCGAGGAGTTCGTCTTGCAGTGTGGGAAACAGCGACGAGAGCAGTCCCACGGTGCCCGTCGCACCGTCGACGTGACCGCCGGCTCCCGCGACGGTCGCCGCGACCAGTGCCGCGTCTCGCCCACCGACCTCCGGGCTCCAGAAATGCGCGGTGGTGATCGATTTGTCCTCGACCACCGATCTCAGCCCTGCCGACGCTGTATCCATTGCCGACGCCACGGCGTCGAGAAGGTCGACGTCGGCTGCGGACCTGGTCGACTGCCGACCCAGCAGGTCGAGCGCGGCGTCGGAGCCACTGCCCCGCCATGCGTTCCCCAGTTGGACGGCCGCGTCGGCATGACGGCCGGACTGCGTGCGCGCGTCCGCGGCCACTGCGCGCACCAGGTCGGCGTCGGATTGAAGCAGGTCCGCATCGAGACCCCGTTGCTCGTCGTATCGCGCGCACGAGGCCGGGTACGAGGTGGGAAGGGTAGCTCCGCCGGCCACGGCGAGTGGCACGAAGACCTCGAAGAACCGCAGTCCGACGGCCCCCGCATCGAGCAATTCCTCCACCGTCCGCGTGGTCGAGGTCGGCGCCGTCATCTCACGCCCCCGGGCAACGCGCCGGCGGTGGCGGTGTCCACCGACGCAGATGCTGTGACGGCCGACCGGATCGACGACGACGTCTCCGTCGTCGCGTGCGACCACGCACGCAGTGCGCCCGACAGGTGCCCCAGGCCTGTCGCGAGGTCGGCGGCCGAGGATCGGTAGTTCCGACCGCCCGTATCCGGACCGAATGCGCGGCCGTCCAGGCGATCGGCACACCGTGCCACATCGTCGGACGAGCGCTCGAGCTCCGATGCGGCCTCCCCTGCAGCCCGCGCGTCCAGTGTTGTTTCCGTACTCATCGCCCACCCCCTCCAGCTGTGCTCCCCCTCTTGGACGCACGGGTCGAGTGGGCAGTTCCCTCCGAACAGCGGCCCTCACCACAGTGGACGCCGACCGGACGGTAACGTCCGATTCCACAGGCGAGTAACACACACCTCTAGCACCAGGGAGACTCATGCGAATCGGGATGCAGCTGAACTATTCGGGCGGCTTCAGCGAAACGGTCGAGGAGGTCGGCGCACTCGAGAATGCAGGAATGGACATCGTCTTCGTTCCGGAGGCGTACTCGTTCGACGCAGTCAGCCAGATCGGCTTCCTCGCAGCCAAGACGTCCACGATCCAGCTGGCGTCGGGCATCTTCCAGATCTACACCCGCACCCCGTCGCTGCTGGCCATGACCGCGGCCGGCCTGGACTACGTGTCGGGTGGCCGGTTCGTGATGGGCATCGGAGCCTCCGGCCCCCAGGTCATCGAGGGATTCCACGGCGTGAAGTACGACGCCCCGCTGGGCCGCACCCGCGAGATCATCGAGATCTGCCGCCAGGTGTGGCGCCGCGAGAAGGTGCAGTTCGAGGGCAAGTACTACCAGATCCCGCTGCCCGCCGATCAGGGCACCGGGCTCGGCAAGCCGCTCAAGCTCATCAATCACCCTGTGCGCGCGGAGATTCCGATCGTCATCGCCTCACTCGGCCCGAAGAATGTCGCGCTTACCGCTGAACTGGCGCAGGGCTGGGAGCCCATCTTCTTCCACCCGGAGAAGGCCGAGTCCGTGTGGGGTGAGTCCCTCGCCGCCGGCAAGGCGAAGCGCGATCCGTCGCTCGGTGAGCTCGACGTCTTCGCGAGCCCGGTCGTGGCGATCGGCGACGACGCCGATCAGTATCTGCCCTTCATCAAGCCGCAGCTCTCGCTGTACATCGGCGGCATGGGCGCCAAGGGCAAGAACTTCTACAACGACCTCGCCGTCCGCTACGGCTACGAGGAAGAGGCGGAGAAGATCCAGGACCTGTACCTGGCGGGCAAGAAGGACGAGGCCACCGCTGCCGTGCCCGACGAGTTGGTGCGCGCGATCTCTCTGATCGGCACCGAGAGCTACGTCAAGGAACGCTTGGCGGCGTTCGACGCAGCCGGTGTCACCACCCTGAACATCCATCCCATCGCTGCCGACACCGCGGGTCGTGTGTCGCAGGTCGAGCAGCTCAAGGCTCTGATCGGCTGATGCGTCAGACTGCGCCGACCACGTCCGCGATGTGGTCGGCCAGTCGACGGGCCGTCTCGGCCGTACCGGCTTCCACCATCACCCGCACCAGCTGTTCGGTGCCGGAGGGGCGCAGCAACACGCGGCCGTCCTGGCCCAGTTCGTCCTGGGCGGTTCTGACGGCGTCCACGACGGCGCCGGCAGTCGTCGATGCCGACTTGTCGACGACGGGCACGTTGACGAGCACCTGAGGCAACGTCCGCATGACGGACGCCAACTCCGTCAGAGTCCGCCCCGTCTCCGCCATCCGGGCCATGATCTGCAGGCCGGTCAGCACCCCGTCACCCGTGGTTCCGAAGGCCGGGAGCACGATGTGTCCGGACTGCTCTCCGCCCAGTCCGTACTGGCCTGCTCGCAATTCCTCCAGGACGTAGCGATCGCCGACTGCGGTGGTACGCAGCGTGATTCCTGCCTCGCGCATCGCGATGTGCAGTCCCAGATTGCTCATGACGGTGGCCACGAGTGTGTCAGCGGGCAGCTCACCGGCGTCCTTCATCGCGAGCGCGAGAATCGCCATGATCGCGTCTCCGTCCACGACGGCTCCGGAGGCGTCGACGGCGAGACACCGGTCGGCGTCGCCGTCGTGTGCGAGACCGAGATCGGCGCCGTGCTCGGCGACAGCCTTCTGCAGGACGTCGAGGTGGGTGGACCCGCACCCGTCGTTGATGTTGAGGCCGTTCGGGTCGGCGTTGATGGCGATCACCGTGGCTCCGGCGGCCCGATAGGCATCGGGGGCTGCGGTGGACGCGGCACCGTGCGCACAGTCGACGACGACGGTGATGCCGTCGAGGCGTCGGGTGACGATCTTGGCGAGGTGGTCCTCGTAGCGGGACAACGCATCGGGGGCGGTACGCACGCGTCCGATGGCGGCCCCGACGGGCCCTCCCGGAGGCGCATCGAGGAGCGCCTCGATGCGGTCTTCCTGGGCGTCGTCCAGCTTGTGGCCGCCGGCGGCGAAGAACTTGATGCCGTTGTCCGGCATGGCGTTGTGGGACGCCGAGATCATGACGCCGAGTGCGGCGTCGTACGCGTCGGTGAGGTAGGCCAGGGCGGGAGTGGGCACGACCCCGACCGTCAGGACGTCGACTCCGGCGGAGGACAGTCCCGCGACGATGGCGGCTTCCAGCATCTCGCCGCTGGCGCGTGGATCGCGACCCACGACCGCTACGGGCCTCGTGGGAGTCTCGTCGGCGTTGTCACCGAGAACAGTTGCGGCAGCGCGGCCGAGCCGCAGTGCTAGGTCCGCGGTCACCTCCTCGTTGGCCAGTCCCCGAACCCCGTCGGTTCCGAACAAGCGAGTCATGACGCGTACCTCTTTCGAGCGGTGGTGCAGATGCAGGTGACACGAAGCAGGCGCCCGCGGCGGTCCTCACGACCGGCCGGAGCGCCTGCTTCGGAACAGAAGAGCTGGTGTCAGCGCTTCGAGTACTGCGATGCCTTACGGGCCTTCTTCAGGCCGTACTTCTTGCGCTCCACGGCACGCGGGTCACGCGTGAGGAAGCCGGCCTTCTTGAGGGCGGGGCGATCGTCCGGGGTGACCTCGATGAGGGCACGGGCGATGGCCAGACGCAGCGCGCCGGCCTGTCCGGACGGGCCGCCACCGTGCAGGAGGGCGGTGATGTCGAAACCGTCAGCGCGCTCGACGGTGACGAACGGAGACTTGATGAGCTGCTGGTGCACCTTGTTGGGGAAGTAATCCTCGAGGGTGCGGCCGTTGAGCTTGAAGTCACCGGAACCGGGGGTCATGCGGACGCGGACGACGGCTTCCTTACGACGACCGACCGTGGTGACGGGGCGGTCGATGTAGATGGCCGGACGTGCTGCGGCTTCGATGTCGGCAACGACCTCGGGCTCCTCGACGGAGACGAACTCGTCGGCGATCTCGACGGTTTCGGCCGGGACGTTCTCCTCGGCCGTTTCGGTCACGACGTTCTCTTCGGGCGCGGTCACTGGGACACCTGCTTGATCTCGTACGGAACGGGCTGCTGAGCCGTGTGGGGGTGATCGGGGCCTGCGTAGACCTTGAGCTTGCCGGCGATGGCGTTGCCCAGCTTGGTCTTGGGGATCATGCCCTTGATGGCCTTCTCCACGACGCGGTCGGGGTTCTTGTCCAGAACCTCACCGATGCTGCGCGCACGGAGGCCACCCGGGAAGCCCGAGTGGTGGTAGTGGAACTTGTCGGTACGCTTGTTGCCGCTGATCGCGACCTTCTCAGCGTTGATGACGATGACGAAGTCTCCGCCGTCGAGGTTGGGTGAATAGGTGGGCTTGTGCTTGCCGCGCAGCAAAGTTGCTGCCTGGACGGCAAGGCGGCCGAGAACGACGTCGGTGGCGTCGATCACGTGCCAGGTCCGGGTGATATCCCCGGCCTTTTGGCTGTACGTGGACACAGAACTTCCTTGTCTCATCGCTGATGGTGCTGGCCAGGCGCGTGGTCGGCATCCTCGGCGGCCAGTGGAGACCCGAGGTACCGGTATCGGTCGAACGTGACGACTCGATGTACCGAACGCCAACGGTGTACCTTACCGGCCCACGTACTGGCAGGTCAAAACCCCTAGGTCGAACCCTGAACGGTCACCGTCGACGAGAGGTGCAGTCGATGCACCGCCGCGCCGTCGGCAGCGCGTCCAGCCGCGCCTCCGCGATGGCTCCCCCACACACTTCACACACTCCGTAGGTTCCCCGCTCGACGCGCAGCTCCGCGTCGTCGAGCTCGCGGAGTTCGTCGCGAGCTTCCCGCGACATGGACGCGATGGCGGCGCGCTCGAAGGCGATGGTCGAGCCCTCGGGGTCGTGTTCGTCGTCGTCGGTGGTCCACCGAGATCCCTCGACGATGGTCTGGTGCTGACGCGCGAGCGAGACGATGCGCGCCTCGGTCGCGGCGCGTTCGGCTGCGACACGCGCGCGTGCACGTGCCTTGTCGGCGGGCTGGGCGTACGGCGGATCGGTCATGTCGACCTCCATCATCCTCCGAACGCAGGACGTAGCGGAGAACCGGACACCCCCCACACCCCGGTTCCCCGCCACGCCCTCCTTCACGTCAGGCGAACATCCCCCGATTGGCCGCCTCACGGGCCTGCATGTCGGCATTACCCTGGCCGACCGCACGTCCTACCGATTCGAGGACCTGGTTCAGCTCGAGCGCCGCCGAGTCCCACTGCCGCTGCTTGTCCTGATAGGACTCCGACGCCGCACCTTCCCAGTCCGCGACGAGCGGCGAGATCACGTGACGCAACTCGTCCAGCTTGCTGTTCAACGTTGCCTGCTTCGCGTTGATCTGGCCGGTGACCTGATCGATCGCTCCGAATACGTACCTCATGGTCATAGATCCTTTCCGTCGATCGTGTGGGTCGGTCAGAGGTTGAGTGATCCGCCGGCGGCGGTCACCGAACGCGTGTTGTCGTCGTCCGCCGCGCCGTACGCCGTCCCGCTGGACTTGATCGCGTCTCCGATGGAGCCGAGAGCGAGTTGGAGCTTGTTCGCGCTGGTGTCCCAGCTGTTCATCACGCTCTGGAACGCAACCGCGGCAGCTCCCTCCCAGCTGCCCCCCACTGCTTGGACGTCGCCGCGCAGTTGGTCGAGCAGCGACTTGATCTCGAGCGTGAGCTGGTCGACTTTCCCGGCGGTGACCTGCATCGTCTCGACGGTGGTCTTCATCTGCGACATGTTCTTCGATACCCCCTCGATGTGTGCCGAGCCTGATGTCGGCACTTCCCCTGCACCTACTTCGACGTCACGCGAGACCGAACGGTTCCTCCGAATCTCGACTCGTCACTCGAGGTCGATCGACGTCAGCACCTCCGCGCACAGAGCGCTCATCGCGTCCTCGCTCGATGCGGCCGCCTGACACCCGACGCTCGTCTGCTCACCTGGCGAGACGATCACCGTCCAGTCCACCGTGGAGCCGTCGGATGCGTTCTCCGAATAGACGAGTGCGGGGTGCCGCGACACATCCGGTCCTCGAGTGAGGCCGTCCAACGTGCTGCTCGGGTCCTGTGAGGCCATGCGTGCACTCACCGTGGCCGCGACGTCGTCCACGCCCAGGCCCACCGCGAGTTCCCGCGTGACCAGCACGATCCGCATCCCCGCCGCGACATCGGGCTTCAGCAGCACTCTCTCGGTGCCCGGTTCGACGTGCCACCCGGTCGGCACGGTGAGAGTCAGACCGGCGGAACGAAATTCGCGCCCCGGAGGCGACGCTTCCGTCGATGTGACGGGTGGCCCGGATGTAGCCGAGCCCGCGCGAACGGTGGGCACGGCATCCACCATCTCGGCAACGTTGCTCGTTCGAAAATCGTCGGCACCCCGTGTGGACACCGCTGTCGCCACCGCGATGCAGGCCATCACAGCGAGAGACACCGCGACACCGACAAGGACACGCCTGTCGGTGAATCGCCGCGTCGGCTGCATCGCGGCCGTCCGTTCCGCCAGCCACGCTCCCGAACGCACGGGTGGAAGCGGGGTCACGACGGACATGTCGTCGACTACCGTGCGAGTGTTCGACACCGGCTGCACGCACGGCACGATGGCAGTGGCGAGATCCCCGTCGTCGAGAGCGACGACCGGCACTGATGTCAGCGACTCGATATCGCGAAGGGACACCGCGTCCGATTCACCGTGGACGATCACGCGACAGACACTCGTCACGGCACCGGCCTCGTCGATCGCGGACCCGATCCCCGTCGCCACGGCGATGTCCTCCGTGACCGGAACCGTCGCGTCCACCAACACACACGCGACGACATCCGGACCCGCCGACGAGGTCACGACAGTGGACACCGTCGTCCGACGAGGAGCCCTGTCCACGACGACGACGCGGCACTGCGCATCGCACGAACACGGCCGAAGTGATTGTGCTGCATCACATGCGACGACCGCGGACGATACGAGAAGCACGTCTCGCGCATGCGGCCGCGCGGACACCGTGAGCACGTCCCGGCGGACCGGGCCCCAGTGCGGTGGATGCACCACCACCAGATCGCACTCCCCGCTCGGGACGCCGGCATGACGGACGGCGTCGTCGACGAGGCCGGAGAGGACATCGACGGTCCGGACGTCGTCGCCACCGGCAAGAGCAATCCGCTCGTCGTCGATGTGCCGGAAGACATCGAGTGTGCCGACTGCGTCCGCTGGATTCAACACCGGGACAGCGGACGCTCCGTGGAGTACGACACCGTCGTGTCGAGCGAGCAGGACAGGTGTCGCCGAGACGACCCCCGACCACGAGCACAGAACGGCATCTCGCGTGATCAGCACTCCCACCGCCGACGTCACGCCGACACCGTCAGGGCGGTCTGCACGAGCGTGGCTGTTCCGCGTCCGGTGAGTACCCCTCTGCCGGTGGGCAGTTCGGTGGGCCGGGCCGTCCCGAGCAACACACCTTCCTCCCTGTTCCCGCTCATGACGATGCCCGGCGACGCCAGGTCGCGCAGACGCGCCAACACTGGCTCGTACATCGCGCGCGCGGCACCGCCGGAGCGTCTGGCGACGATGACGTGCAGTCCGATGTCTCGTGCTCGGGACAGCAGGTCCAGCAGCTCGCTCAGCGGATTGCCGTGGGGCGTCACCACCAGGTCGTAGTCGTCGACGATGACCACGATGTCGGGCCCGGTCCACCAGGACCGCGCCGTCAGCTGTTCGCGTGTGGTGTCGGGACCGGGAAGTCTGAGCCTGAGATACGTACTCAGTTCCGCCACCATCGCGGTGGCCTGTTCGCCGGACGACGCGTGTCCGGCGAGCCGGTCGTCGGGGATGTCACCGAGAAGGGTTCGGCGGTAGTCGATCATCAGGATACGAAGGGATGAGGCGTCGTTCGCGTCGACGAGCCCGGCGCACACGGTTCGAAGCAGTGTCGTCTTCCCGCATCGACCGTCCCCGAGAACGATGAAGTGGGGATTCTCGTCGAGGTTCAGAAGAACGGGAGCCAGATCGTCCTCGTCCACGCCGACAGGCACCGTGGCGGTGAACGACGTCGACGACGCGGGAGGCCATGACGGCATCGCGGCGAGGAGATCACCCCGCGCCAGTAGGCGCGGAAGCAACTGCACAGTCGGTGCCGGCGACACGTGCGCCCAGTGACGCGCCACGTCGGCGATCGCGGAGCCGGTTCCGCCGGCGCTGTCTCCCACCCGGTCGATCCGCGGCAACGCCACGAGAAGATGCAGACCCTCACGAGTCATTCCCCGACCGGGCCGACCTTCGGGGACACCGGCGGCTCGTGCGCGTCCGATGTCGGAGTCCGACGGGTCACCCATGCGGAGTTCCACTCGAGTGGTCACCGCATCCTTGATCGCGGGGCGTATCTCGGCCCATCTGCTCGCCGCGATCACCACGTGGACTCCGTACGACAATCCCGTGGAGACGATCGTCTGCAACGCCGGCTCGAGCGATTCGAACTCCGCACGGATGGTCTGCCACCCGTCGATCACCAGAATCAGGTCCGGAACGTCAGGCATCGCCGGAGCCGTCACGTCGGCGCTGGAGGTTGCTCGTCCTCGCCGCACCTCGGCCATCGACCCGATAGCGCGCTCCCGGAACAACGTCTCGCGCCGACGCAGGGTCGCGGCGACGTCGGCGACGATTCTGCGGACGGTGTCGGTGTCCGATCTGGTCGCGACGGATCCCACATGGGGAAGCTCACGCAGACGACCGACCGATCCCCCGCCGAAGTCGAGGCAGTGGATCTGCACGTCGGACGGCGAGTAGCGAAGGGCCAGGGACAGAACGAGTGTGCAGACCGCAGTCGATTTCCCGGAGTGCGGTCCGCCGACGATCGCGACGTGGCCGGCAGCGCCGGTCAGATCGAGCGCGAGGGTGTCTCGACGCTGATCGTAGGGGCGATCGACGACCGCGAAGGGAACGCGAAGCGACGTCGGCGACACCGGCTCGAACGGCACGACGACGCTGCCCAGCGCGATCGGATCGTCCAGAGGCGGGAGCCACACCTGATGGGCAGCCGTACCGTGTCCGACCATCCCCGCGACAACGGCCGACAGCACGGTCGGCGCCTCGTGACCGGAACGCTGCTCGGGCACCTCGAGAAGCACAGCCGGGGCAATATCGTCGTGCGCCACCGGAACTGCCGTGAACAGACGAATCCCGGCGGCCGCGCTCGCGCCGGACGTGGACACTGCCGCACCACGGGAATCACCCAGCGGACCACCGTGTGCACACGGTCCGGACACGTAGGACGCGGTGAACCGCACCAGATCGCTGGAGTCCGTCTTGAGATACCCCGCACCCGGACCACCCGTCAGGTGGTGCGCGTCGGGTACGCCCAGCACCGAACGGGACTCGGCGGCGGAGAACGTCTTCAGTCCGATCCGGTAGGAAAGGTGGCTGTCGAGTCCCCTCAGGCGCCCCTCGTCGAGGCGTTGACTGGCCAAGAGGAGGTGAATGTGCAACGACCGTCCGAGCCGCCCGATCGCGACGAAGAGATCCGCGAATTCCGGGAAACGACTGAGTAGTTCGGAGAACTCGTCGACCACCACGAAGAGTGCGGGCAGCGGAGCCAGCGGTGCGCCGGAGAGGCGGGCTCTGGTGTAGTCGGACACGTTCGCGAAGTTCCCGGCCGATCGCAGCAACTCCTGCCGGCGGTTCATCTCGCCCGCAAGGGCGTCCCGCATCCTCTCGACCATTCCTGCTTCCTCGGACAGGTTGGTGATCACCGCGGCGACATGCGGCGCCGAGTCGAGTCCGAGAAACGTTGCCCCACCTTTGAAGTCGACGAGGACGACGTTGAGCTCACTGGGTGAATGGGTCGCGAGGAGCCCCAGCACGACAGTTCTGAGCAGCTCGGACTTTCCTGACCCAGTGGCGCCGATGCACAGACCATGGGGGCCCATTCCGCCTTCGGCGGACTCCTTCAGGTCGAGTTCCACGACGCGTCCGTGCTCGTCGGTGCCGAAAGGAACGCGCAGGCGCGCCCTTCCGGAATGCTCGGCCCACGACGTCGCCGGATCGAAGGATCCCGGTTCCGACATGCCGGGAAGTCGCTCCCACCTGTCGTACACCGGTGCCGCCGCATCCGTCCGACCGTTGTCCGACGACGTGCGGTATCGAGCGAGAGTGCGGGCGACCGTCGCGGCGGTTATCGGATCCACGCCGTCGGCGAGTCCGAACATCTCGACACCGGCGCGGCCGTGAGCTCCCAGAGCACCGTCCTGAAGCACGAGGACCAGCGTTCTCTCGTCCGACGTCGGAGGAACGAACCCGCCGAGATCGAACACCGTCGTCGACTCCGCGCGACGAATCGATGTCAGCTCGGCCGCATCGGGCACCGTGCCGTCGACGACCACCAGCACATGACCGTGCAGGAGAGCGTCCACGTCGACCGACGCATCGGCCACCGTCCGGTACGTCGATCGGCGGGCACCTGCACCGTCGTCCCCGGCCGGGTTCCGGTGATGGGGAAGCCATTTGACCCAGTCCCACTCGGTGATCGCGTCCGGACCGACGATCACGACCACAGCTACGTCGTCCGGTCCGTGAAAGAGACACGCCTGCAGCATCATCGACCGCAGGAGCGCACGTGAAGACTCGTCGTCGCCCTCGAACCGGACACAGGAGAACGCACGCAGCGATACCGCGGTGGGCAGGTTCCGGACGATCGAGTGGTTGCGGACGAACGATCTCAGCGAGGACGCCGAGACGGGCTCGAGCCCGTCCTGCGGCCCGGTGTCGGGCGAGACGAGTCTTGTCGCCAGTCGCTGGTCACCCACTCCGACGCGGACGTGTACGAAGTCGTCGTCTGCAGCGCGGCGCTCCCACATCCGCGTCGTACCCACGAGAGTCCACAAGGTGGACGGATCGGGGTGTGTCCACGCCAACGAGGCACTCTGGGCCTGGCCTGTCGCCCGCACCTTGCGCCGGAGCTCGGACAGATACGTCAGGTAGTCCTTGCGCGACTCGTCGAGCTCTGCTGCCCGGGGACCGCCGCCGCGTCCACCGCCGGCGAACATCCCGAGCATCGACACCACCATCATGGCGGGGAACAGCAACATCATCGGATTGGCGGCCGCACCGGACGTGACCAGCAATGCCACCATTCCGACCATGGCCACGACCATCACGAGCGGAAGCATCTTGAGCAGCGGATTCCCCGGAACCACACGAGGAATCTCGGGAGGTGCCTCGATCTCCACGACTCCGGACGGCACGCGTGGTGCATCCGATCTCTGCACCCGCCGGTGAACCGTACGGACATCGACGACTGCGCCGTCCCTGCTCGTCTCGACAACCACGTCACTCCCCCCACGGCCCGCCGCCCCGTTCGGCGAGTCGTGTCAGACCGTAACCGCGACTGCCGACATCGGACAGGGAGTGGACCGGAGGCTGTGGATGAACCGTTCACCGACGTCGTGGCCCGGGGCGCTGTCACGGGTCTGACCTATAGTGCTCGGACGAGCCGCGGCGGAAGCTGCGGTTGTGGGTTCGGAGGGTTCGGGGGGACTTTCGATGACGACAGTGACAGCAGGCGTGCCCGGGGGCGGACACGATTCGGCGACAGGCGACGTCGGAGTACGACGCATCGGGGCAGGGATGCTGCGCGTGACCGTGGTGTCCGACGACGTCGAGGTGGACGTGAGCGTGCCGGCGGGACTGGCGCTGGTGGCACTGCTTCCGGCACTGTCCGCGCTGATCGGCGGCGCACGGGGCGAGACCCTGACGGGTGATGACATCGTCTTCTTCACCGTCCTCGGTGAGCCGCTCGAGATGAGATCGTCGTTGCTGGACAACGAGATCCACGACGGTGATTCGCTGGTTCTCTGTACCCGCACGACCGTGTCGGCTCCGGTCTTCGACGATGTCGGCGACGCGGTCGCGGCGTTGGGCGCCACCCGTTCGTGGTCGCCGTCCGACTCGACCACGGCGGCTGCCCTGGTGGTCGCGGGGGCCTTGGCGGTGGCGTCCTGGACGGTGTTCGGTGCGGCCGGTGCGGGGGCGGGCCTGTCGGCCGTGGTGCTCGCGGCCGTGACTGCCGTCATCGCAGGCGTCTGTTCGAGCGCCACCTCGGTATCGCCGGCGATCGTCACCGGTTTGCGACTGGGCGCGTGCGTCACTGCTGCCGGCGCGGGCGCGGCACTCGTGCCGGGTGACGATCCGATAGCCGACTCGGTGCTGGCATTCGCGCTCGCCGCCGGTGTCTCGGTCATGACGTCGATGTTCGCCGGCGAGAGCGGTCGCGCACTCTTCACGGCGATCACGACGGTGACGATGCTGGGGTGCGTCACTGCCGCCGTTGCCGCACTGAGCGACATCCACCCTGTCTCCATAGCGGCTGTCACCTGCACTGTCTGCCTTCTCGCTGTGCACTGGACCCCTCGCGTGTCCGCGGCCCGCGCAGGTATCCGACTGACTCCGGTCCCCCTCGGCGACGCCGGGCCCGGCATCGATGCCGTCGGCCGCAGGTCGTCTCCTACCCGGCCGTCGCCCGCGGTTCGTGCCGCCGAACTCGACTCGGCGGCCACGGATGTGCCGGTGGTCGCGGCACGTGCGCGGACGGCGCAGCAGTACCTGACGGGTTACACCAGCGGCGTGACGGCGGTCGCCGCAGTCGGAGCCGTCGTCGTCGCCACGCAGGATCTCACCGACTCCGTGGACGGAGCGCGTCTGGCCTTCGCGGTCGTTGTCGCGTCGGTACTGTGCTGTCGCGGACGGTCGCAACCCGACAGGGCGCGGAGCGCGGTCGCCCTTGCATCCGGCGTCACGGTTCTGCTCGTGATCGCCGCGATCGGGTCGATCCTGCGGCCGGACCTCTGGCCGTGGTGGTCGACGACCATGACTGTCCTTCCGATTGCCGCGGTGCTGATGGGAGTAGTCGTTCCGACTCGCCGCTTCTCACCGGTCGTCCGTCGAACGGCAGAGTTCGCGGAACTTGCCGCGGTCGCTTCGGTGGTTCCCCTGGCCTGCCTGATCGTCGGAGCCTTCTCGGCGGTTCGAGGATTGTGACCGGCCGCGTACGACTGTCGATCGTCGTGGCCGTCCTCGCATTTCTCGTCCTCCGCGCATCGTCCGTCACGATGTCGGCGGCGGACCCCGAGGAACCGACGGAACAGCGAACCGACTGTGCCGCGGTGTCGGTCGTCGCGCCGAGCACGGTCGTGTCCCCGGCAGAACAGTCGCTGAGATTCTCCGACGTCTGGGGCCTGACACGGGGCGCCGGTCAGACCGTTGCCGTCATCGACACCGGCGTCGCCCGACATCCGTTGCTTCCCGGCGCGATAGCGGGTGGCGACTTCGTCTCGGACGGTGACGGTTCGACCGACTGCGACGCGCACGGCACCGTCGTGGCCGGACTCATAGCAGCGCGACCGTCGCCGGGATCCGGGTTCGTCGGCGGCGCGCCCGACGCCGACATCCTGACCATCCGACAGTCGAGCAGTGCTTTCTCGGCCGTCTCCGCAGAGCGTGAGACCCGCGACGACGGGTCGACGTCATCCGGCTACGGGGACGTCGATTCGATGGCGCTGGCGGTGAGAGCAGCGGTGGACGCGGGGGCGGGTGTCATCAACATCTCGGAGGTGGCGTGCGCTCCGGTGGGCACGCCGCTCGGTGACGACGCCCTGGCCGACGCCATCGAGTACGCGGCCGTGGTCAAGGACGCCGTGATCGTCGTCGCGGCAGGCAATTTGGACGGCAGTCGGTGTCGCGATCAGAACGACACGATGCGCGGACAGGCCGGCCGGGACTCCCCCGCAACGAGAACCACCGCATCGCCGGCCCGATTCGACGACTACGTCCTCACGGTCGGCTCACTCGATGCGGACGGCACACCCTCGGCCTTCAGCCTCGCCGGGCCATGGGTGGACATCGCTGCACCGGGCACCGACGTCACCTCCCTCAGCCCGACCGGTGAGGGCTTGGCCGACGGCACCCTGGATGAGGAAGGGCGCTTCAGTCCCTTCACCGGAACCAGCTTCGCGACGCCGTTCGTATCGGCCACGGCGGCCCTCGTTCGATCTCGCTACCCGGACATGTCCGCCCGAGAGGTCATCGCACGTATCGTTCGCACCGCCCACGCGCCGGCGGGTGGGTGGGATTCGGCTGTCGGTTTCGGCAGCCTCGACCCGGTTGCCGCCGTCACCGGCACCGCGGAGGACGAACCGGAGAACCGACCGGCGACGCGATTGGACGCACGCGTGACGACACCGCCCGAGGACCGCAGCGACGCGACGGTCGCCCTCGTCGGTTCCGCGGGTGTGATCCTCGCACTTGCGTCACTGTGTTTCCTGCGCAGCGCTTTTCGACGTCAAGAACCGTCGTGAGTAGTTCGCGCATCACTGCGTGCCAGAGCGGGTCCGGCCGGGAGAAGTTCCAGGATCGGCCACGGGGCGGTCACCGGCTCACCCAGTCCCAACGCCGCCGCGTCGTCGTCGTCGGGAACACCGAACCGCACACCGGTGTCGGCCACGTAGAACCGGAAATCTCGCCGCACGTCGTCGACTGCCATCCCGGTACTCACGGCGTACACCCCCGTCCCGGGAGCGACTGTCACCGTGTCCAGTCCGTCGCCGGCGCCGTCGGCGGTCCCGAGCATCACTGCCGTCGTCCTGTCTGTCGGCTCCCCCGTGGTCAGAACAACGGTTGCACCGGAATCCGAGCCCACTCCGGCGGCGCTCCATTCGACGCACGTGGAGGATGTCGCGTCGATCAATCTCGGCGGGCGGTCCGGAAATGTACCGATGGCCAGAGGCGTCGCGCTCCTCGGAGCGCGCGCGATCACATCCGGCGGAACCGCGTCGACGCCCACCCGACCGGCGGAGTCGGCGAATCTGAGCAGTTGGGCACTCGCCGGCCCGATTGCCTGGATCCCGTCCGAGAGAATGACGTAGTGCTGGCTACGGTCACCGAGGTCGACCGTCACCACCGACCCGACGGGCCGGCCCCCGGTGGGATACGGCGCCGTACTTCCCGCGTCGGTGATGACCGGGGCTGTGATCCGAGGGACCTCCGGAACTGCATCGAACAGCCCGGCACCGACTCGGACGGGTATCGCATCGTCCAGGCCCAGCGCGCGAGTGACCGCCGTGTCGCGCAGGTCCACCTGTGCCCGGACACCGTCGTACACGAGATAGTCGACCCCGTCGCGTGCCCACAGCACAGCGTCGTCGGACTCGAAGGCTCGGCGGCCGGGTTCCCCCGACGAACCGAGGGGAACTATGGACACGTCCGTGGTTCCACCGCTGCCATCGGTGCTTCGGAACTCGCACACCGACCACACCATCAGCTCGGATCCGACGGGCAGGGTCTGAGGTGCTCCGCCTATTCCGATCGCCGGTCCCCGTGCCTTGGAGGCGATCTCGCGCGCGTCGACGGCTACCGGATCGTCGGCTGCACCGACGAAGAGCCGGGCGGACGCGAGATTGAAAGCAGGATGCAGGACGTCGTCCTCGACGACGAACAATGCACCGTCGTCCTTGCTCATGACGATGGACGCGTCACCGATCTTCGTGGCCGGCCTGATGAACGCCAGAATTCCGCAGCCGGCCAGGATCAACACCGCGACAACGATTCCCACCATGGATGCCCGAGACGACGACCGCATCGGGTCGTGCCGCATCGAGGTGTCGCCGAGAACCAGAGCGTGGTCGAGCCGTCGAACGGAGAAGCGGTGTGCGCCGATCTGCCATCGTGTCGTCGGTGTCGCTGCCATCGATCCCCCTGCCCACAGAGCACGTGTGACCGTGCCCCGGCCCCCCGGCCGGCATGCGGAACCCATCGGAGACGGGCCGCGTCAAGGCACAGTACATCGAGCAGGAGATCGGAGTCATGATGCGATTCGGCTACCCGGGGATGAACTCGGCGCGGACAGTGCTGGCGATCCAGGCGATCGCTGTCGTGGTCGGCGGGCTCGTCGCCCTCGCGGGCTCCGCGGTCGCGGCGATCGCATCCGCCCTGTTCGTCGCTGCAGTTCTCTCCGTCTCGCGCGACGGCCGCACCGTGGCCGCATACCTGTCGGCCGCGGCTCGGTACCTCCTGCGGCGGCGCGGCAGGTCGCCGCTCGACGCGCGCACCCTGGTGACTGTCGAGCAGCGCGGACTCCCGACGGGCGTCGTGTGGAACGGGTCCGAACTGTCCGTCGTCGCCGAGCTGGGTGTCACCGGCATCGGCGGCTGGACCACTGTGGGCGGGGAAGGAATCGTCTCGGACGTCTCGGTCCCGTTCCGTGTTCTGTCGGACAGTGTGAGCCGAACGAAGGCGCCGATAGTCCTGGGGGTGACGACTGTGGGATCACGTCCGGTTCGAGGCCGTCGCGCGTCCGACGCGTATTCGTCGATGGCGGGAACACTGGCATCGGTGTCACATCGCCGAACGTGGTTGTCGCTCTCGATGGATGTCCACGACGGCGCGTCCGGGATAAGTCGACGCGGAGGCGGAGTGAGCGGTGGCGCAACGGTGTTGACGCGTCACATGTCCCGCCTGCAGCACATCCTCGGCACGCTGGGGATCGAGGCCACGCTTCTGACGGCCGACGCCATCGCCGATGCGGACCTGTTCGTCTCCTCGGGCACACCTCGTCGCCATGTGCGCACCACGTGGCGGGCGGCCACGCTCGGCGGGACGGCATGGACCTCCCGGCGATTGCGCCCGAATCTGTGGACCAACTCGATCGTCGACGATGTCTTCGACCGCGATGCATCCGTCACCGCCATGTCGGTCACGACGCGCGCCGACGGCGACGCAGTGTCGACAGTCGGCTCGTACGGTCAGTGCGCCGCGGTCCCTGTCGAGCGGGACGTCACAGGGTCGGCGACGCTGGACGGGGAGCAGCATCGAGGCTTCGACGCAATCCTTCCGTCGACGGCGCGTATCGCCCTCCCGACGAGCAGTGTCGATCCGAATGCCCTGGACCCGCTGGTCTTTCCTGTCGCGGGTTGCGGTCAGATCCTCGGTGTCGACGGACACGGATCAGCGGTCGCCATGCGCGTCTACGGGCCTGCCGTTCGGTCGATCAGGGTGCGGGCGGAGTTGTACCTGGTGCATCAGATCGTCTTCCGCGCAGTGGCCATCGGTGCGACCGTCGTCGTCGTCACCGATCGTCACCACGCATGGCGTCATCTTGCTGCGTCGGTGGCGGACTCCGGAACGCTGAGCGTGGTCGCGGTCGAATCCTCGCAGGGTCACGACGCGGACCTCGTCGTCGCGGACCATCCCTCCGTCCGGCCCGTTCCCACCGGTTCCACTGTCCTCCACGTCGATACCGACCGACGATCCGGCGACGCGGACATCGAGATCGACCAGGCGGACTCCAGCGGCGATCATGTCGTCGTCACCATCGGGCACCGGAGTATCGCTCTACGCCTGGTGACCACTGCCGCGGAAACGGAAGCCATCGGCCGTCCGCGAACGACTATCCGTCAGCGAAGTCACGCACCCGGGTAGGTCGACGCGTCGCCCCGACGCCACCACCACAGTTGGTCGATCATGCGAGCGGCGGCGTCCACGGCAGCTCCGTCAGTCGTGTCGCCGTTCTCGTCGAAGGCCTTCTTCACGCGCGCGAACAGCGGTGCGTCTCGCACGGACGCCATGTGCAGTTCGGCGACGACCTGTCGCAACTGTTCCACAGCTCTCGCTCCCCCGGCCGAACCGCCGTAGGACACGAAACCCACAGGCTTGCCGCGCCATTCGTACTTCACCGAGTCGAGGGCACCCTTCAGCGCCGCGGAGTACCCGTGGTTGTACTCGGGCGTCACCAACACGAACGCGTCGCTCTCCCCGACCCACTGTGTGAAACCGCCGTCGTCGTCCCGAAGATCTTGGACCCTCACCTCGAACCGGCCGTCGGCGACGGCCTGCCGGACGAACCACGCCGCGACGGTCGGGCCGATTCGCCCCTCGCGGACACTGCCGATGATCACGCCGAGAACTGGTGCCATACCGCCGAGATTAACCGCAGCAGCCGCCGGGCATCGACCGCGTCGCTCGCGTCGTCGCGTTCCGTTCGGCCAGCCGATCCTCCGCCGGGTAGTCGACGCGTACCAGAGACAATCCGTGAGCAGGGGCCACGGTGATCGAGCTGGACCTGGAATCGCTGGACAACAGGCCGCGTACCCAGGCGACGTCACGCCGTCCCTCACCCACCGCCAGCATCGCCCCGACCAGAGACCGCACCATCGACCAGCAGAATGCGTCGGCGCTGACGAAGGCCGTGAGATCGTCACCGTTCCGGACCCACTCGAACCGCTGCAGCTCGCGCACGGTGGTGGCGCCGTCACGGCGTTTGCAGAACGCCACGAAGTCGTGCAGCCCCAGTAGGACGGCGGACGACTCCTGCATCGCGGCCACGTCGAGTGCGCGGGTCCACGGCACCACGGATCCCGCGCGGAGCGGCGACACCCCGAAAGGGGCTGTGGACAACCGGTACTCGTAATGGCGCCGCAGCGCGGAGAAGCGAGCGTCGAAGTGTGTGGACGCCTCGGACACCGCCATGACGCGCACGTCCGCCGGCAGGAACCGCGCCAACCGCCGTACCAGCAGGGACAGGTCCGGCGTACGGTCCGGATTACGAGGATCTATGCGTCGCAACGCTTCTCGCGAGACGTCGACGTGGGCGACCTGGCCCTCGGCGTGCACGCCGGCGTCGGTCCGTCCGGCGACCGTGAGTTCGAGAGGCACCCCGAAGATCGCGGTCAGCCGCTCCTCGAGCACCCCGCACACGGTCCGCTGGTCGCGTTGTCGCGCCCATCCGGCGAAGTTCGTTCCGTCGTAGGCGATGTCGAGACGCAAACGAACGAGCCCGCCACCGGTGAGGGTGGCGGGCTCGTCCAGGGAGTCCGTAGTGGACACTCTTACTTCTTGTCTGCCTCATCGGCGTTGGCCGCGTGAGCGTCCTCTGCCTCGACACCCTCGATGACGGCGTCTGCATTCGCGACCTGAGCGTCGGTTGCCTCGGCCTCGACGGCCTCGACGACGTTCTGATCGGATGCAGCCTCGTCAGCGGCGGTCTCGTCGTTCGTGGCGGCAGGCGCGGCCTGCGATGCCTGGACACGACGAGCACGGTCCGCCTCGTTGGACACCGTCTGCTCGCGAACGAGCTCGATGATGGCCTGAGGAGCGTTGTCACCCTTGCGGGGGACGGTCTTGATGATGCGGGTGTAGCCGCCTGCGCGCTCGGCGAAGTGCGGGCCGATCTCTGCGAACAGAGTGTGAACGACGTCCTTGTTGCGGATGTCCTTCATGACCTCACGACGGTGAGCCAGCGAGCCGGCCTTCGCGTGCGTGATGATCTTCTCGGCGTAGGGGCGAAGGCGCTTGGCCTTCGACTCCGTGGTGGTGATCCGTCCGTGCTCGAACAGCGCCGTGGCCAGGTTGGCGAGAATCGCCTTCTGGTGCGACGCCGATCCGCCGAGACGGCGACCCTTGGTGGGCTTGGGCATGTCAATATCTCCTGATCAAGAGCTCGCGACGCGTGTGCGTCAGAGCTGTTCGGTCTCGGCGTAGTCCTGCTCGGCGCCGTCGGCATCGCTCACGGCGTTGTCGGTGTCGCTCCAGGTACCGGTAGCGGCGTCATATCCGGCAACAGTGCTCGGATCGAACGTCGCGGGGCTGTCCTTGAGCGAGAGGCCGAGCGAATGCAGCTTGACCTTGACCTCGTCGATGGACTTCTGTCCGAAGTTACGGATGTCCAGCAGATCCGACTCGGTGCGGCCGACCAACTCGCCGACGGTGTGAACACCCTCGCGCTTGAGGCAGTTGTAGGACCGGACGGTGAGGTCCAGATCCTCGATCGGCAGACCGAAGGAAGCGATGTGATCGGCCTCGGCGGGCGAGGGTCCGATCTCGATGCCTTCTGCTTCGACGTTGAGCTCACGGGCAAGCCCGAACAGCTCGACCAGGGTCTTGCCCGCCGAAGCGAGCGCGTCCCGCGCGGTGATGGAGTTCTTGGTCTCCACGTCGAGAACGAGCCGATCGAAGTCGGTGCGCTGCTCGACACGGGTGGCTTCCACCTTGTACGTCACCTTGAGGACGGGCGAGTAGATCGAGTCGACCGGGATACGGCCGATCTCTGCGCCCGACGCCTTGTTCTGCACTGCCGGAACGTATCCGCGGCCACGCTCGACGACGAGCTCGATCTCGAGCTTGCCCTTGTCGTTCAGGGTCGCGATGTGCAGATCCGGGTTGTTCACGGTGACGCCGGCCGGGGGAACGATGTCGCCCGCGGTGACAGTGCCGGGGCCCTGCTTGCGGACGTACATGGTGACCGGCTCGTCCTCTTCCGAGGACACGACGAGACCCTTGAGGTTCAGGATGATGTCGGTGACATCTTCCTTGACGCCGGGGACCGTGGTGAATTCGTGCAGAACGCCGTCGATACGGATGCTGGTGACAGCAGCGCCGGGGATCGATGAGAGAAGCGTACGGCGAAGCGAGTTGCCGAGGGTGTACCCGAAGCCAGGCTCGAGGGGCTCGATGACGAACTTCGAGCGGTTGTCAGCGATGACCTCTTCGGTCAGCGTGGGTCGCTGAGAAATGAGCATTGATGTCCTCCTGGGAAGAGCGTCCGCTATTTGACGCTCGTGGTGGGGCGGTCAACGCCCCGTGCGCCTCGCGTGTTCCCGCGAGGGGATGACACGTGAGGCGCACGGGCCGGAGGCCTACTTCGAGTAGTACTCGACGATGAGCTGTTCGGTCAGCGCGATGTCGATCTGCGAACGCTCCGGCTCCTGGTGGACCAGGATGCGGAGACGGTTCGGAACGACCTGCAGCCAACCGGCCACCGGGCGATCGCCGTAGGTTTCACGGGCGATCTGGAACGGGAGCGTGCTCAGCGACTTCTCGCGAACGTCGATGATGTCGTACTGCGAGACGCGGTAGCTGGGGATGTCGACCTTCTTGTTGTTGACCAAGAAGTGGCCGTGCGTGACCAGCTGACGTGCCTGACGACGCGTGCGAGCGAGGCCCGCACGGTAGACGACGTTGTCGAGACGCGTCTCGAGGATGCGCAACAGGTTCTCACCGGTCTTGCCCTTGAGGCGGTTCGCTTCCTTGTAGTACAGGGAGAACTGCTTCTCCATGACGCCGTAGGTGAAGCGCGCCTTCTGCTTCTCCTGCAGCTGGAGCAGGTACTCGCTCTCCTTGATACGCGCGCGGCCGTGCTGGCCGGGCGGGTACGGGCGACGCTCGAAAGCCTGGTCGCCTCCGACGAGGTCGACGCGAAGTCGACGCGACTTGCGGGTGATGGGTCCGGTATAACGTGCCATGTTCTGTTACTTCCTTCCCGCTAGACGCGACGGCGCTTGGGCGGACGGCAGCCGTTGTGCGGCTGGGGGGTGACATCGGAGATGGTGCCGACCTCGAGGCCTGCCGCCTGGAGCGAACGGATCGCGGTCTCGCGGCCGGAGCCGGGACCCTTCACGAAGACGTCGACCTTCTTGACGCCGTGTTCCTGCGCCTTGCGGGCAGCGGACTCGGCGGCGAGCTGAGCAGCGAACGGAGTCGACTTGCGCGAGCCCTTGAAGCCGACATGGCCCGAGGACGCCCACGAGATGACGTTTCCGGCCGGGTCGGTGATCGACACGATCGTGTTGTTGAACGTGCTCTTGATGTGCGCGCTGCCGTGCGGGACGTTCTTCTTGTCCCTGCGGCGCGTCTTCTGGGTCTTCTTCGGACCGGAGGTGCGTGTCTTCGGGGGCATTACTTCGCCTTCTTCTTGCCGGCAATGGTGCGCTTCGGTCCCTTACGGGTGCGCGCATTGGTCTTCGTGCGCTGTCCACGAACGGGCAGACCACGACGGTGGCGAAGGCCCTGGTAGCAGCCGATCTCGATCTTGCGACGGATGTCGGCCTGCACCTCGCGGCGCAGGTCGCCCTCGACCTTGAGCGACTCCTCGATGTACTCGCGAAGCTTGGTGAGGTCCTCGTCGGAGAGGTCCTTGCTGCGCAGATCGGGGCTGACGCCCGTGGCAGCGAGGATCTCGTGCGAACGGGTACGGCCGATGCCGTAGATGTACGTGAGTGCGATCTCCATGCGCTTCTCGCGCGGAAGATCCACACCGGCTAGACGTGCCATGTGGCGGTTTCCTTCATTCGTGCGGAGGTCTGCTCCCAGTCCGTCCCCATACATGTGGTGCTCGGGGCCCCGGCCTCCGCGGCCGAGGGTGTACTGCCCGCGTGTGGGCAGCTGGTGCTGGGAGGTCTTCTTCTTGCATGTGGTGCCAAGTGGATCTTCGAGAGGGGGTTGATCAGCCCTGACGCTGCTTGTGACGCAGGTTTTCGCAGATCACCATGACCCGGCCGTTACGGCGGATCACTTTGCACTTCTCGCAGATCGGCTTGACGCTCGGCTTGACCTTCACGTCTGTTCGATCTCCTGGTCGCGTCCGAGAATCACCGCGCGTGCGCGCCGAACCTCGGACATGGTTGATCCCCGGCTCGCGAGGAACCGGGGACTCTTGACTACTTGTAGCGGTAGACGATCCGCCCGCGTGTCAGGTCGTAGGGAGACAGCTCGACTACGACGCGATCCTCGGGGAGGATGCGGATGTAGTGCTGCCGCATCTTGCCGCTGATGTGAGCGAGCACCTTGTGACCGTTTTCCAGCTCGATGCGAAACATCGCATTGGGCAGGGGTTCGACTACTCGGCCCTCGACCTCGATTGCGCCGTCCTTCTTTGCCATATCCTCCGCGATCCTGGTTTGCACACCTGATTGACGACTCGTAACCACACTTCATGCAGGCACGAGTAAACGCACCGACGTTCCATGTTAGCGGGTCGCGACGACCAGGCCAAACCAGCGCCGACCGAGTCAGCCGCCGTGGCCACGGTAGGTGCCGAAGGACCAGTGCACACCCTCGGGATCGAGGCAGGTGAAACCCTGGCCGCCGTAGTCCTCGTCCCGTAGCGGTTCCACGATACGGGCGCCGGCCTCGCGCGCACGATCGTGCAGTCGCGTCAACTCGCCCTGTCCCACGGCGACGTAGACGGCGCCGACTCCGGGCGGCAGGCCCGCGATGGTGCTGTCCTCGCGCGCCGAGCCCAGCATCACGGCCCCACCCGAGGCTCTGACCAGCTCGGCATGATCGACACGCTCCCCCTCGCCGTACACGGCGGCCTCGGTGAAGCCGAGTACGTCGACGAGGAAGGCGATGGCCGCCCGTGCATCGCGATAGCGCAGGGCCGGGAAGAGGAGCGACGGCGTCGAGTCGGTGCTCTGTGTATTCGTCATACCCTCGATCCTGTCGCCGACGCGGTGCTGTCGTCTTGTACGGATGCGAACACTTCGTTCGCGCGCCACACCGAAGGCGCTGCCCCCGCGAGAGAACGCCAGTCACGCGCCATGTGCGCCTGATCGAAATACCCGCAGGCCGACGCGACCTCCGCGAGCCGCGGCGGCTCCGGCGCGCGCAGCATCGCATGGGCCCGGGTGAACCGGCCGAGTCGGATCGCGTCCCGCGGAGTGACCGAGAACTCCGATGCGAAACGAGTCTCGAGGCGACGCCGACTCCACTCTGCATCCGCGGCGACCTGCCCGACGGTGACCGATGCCGGACCGGTCAGCTGTTCCCACGCGCGGTCGAGACGAGCATCCGGGAGCGTCGCCCGACCCAGGCGACCGACCAGTATCCGGTCCACCACCGTGAACGCCGCCGCCCATCCGAATGCTGCGTGAACACCGTCGAGAAGTCGGGGCGCGTCGTCACCGAGAAGGTCGTCGAGCGAGACGATGTACTGGCGGAGCGCCGCCGGCGGGACGTGCAGCAACGCCCGACATCCGGCGGGAGTGAGCGAGATCTGGATCCCGTGCTGGTAGCCGTCGTGCTCGATGACCACCGGTTCGACGCCGAGACCCTAGGCGAGCGCGCCGAACTCTCCGGGGCTCTGATCGATCATCGCCGTACGAGAGATCGTCAACGGTGCCCCGATGGGCAGAATGATCGTCAGATCGACCGACGGCATTCCCACGTGGGAACCCGCCGGGAAGCCCGACAGGCGGTAACCCTCGTATCGACGCACGAACGGGCGCAGCGACCGCGCCGGCAGCGCGACCGATCCGTCCGACACGCCTGTCATAGGCACACGGTAGAACGGTACGTGCGAGGTCGCACGGCAATCGGGCGCACGCGACGACGAGGAGGACCAGTCGATGGCCGACGATCCAGGACGACTCGAGAAGGCGCTCGTGTCGATACTCGACAACGGCAGTCGCCTCCAGGGTCCCGCTGTCGAGAAGTACGTCTGGCGCATCCGGCGTGCGCACCCCGAGGATTCCCCCGCGCAGATCGTCGAGCGGATGGAGAAGACGTTCCTGACGGCCGTGACCGGTAGCGGAGGCGCCGCCGGTGCCACCGCCGCGGTGCCGGGGGTCGGAACCGTGGCGTCGGTCGCCGCGGTGGGCGCCGAGACGGCGTTCTTCGTCGAGGCGTCGGCCCTGCTCACACTGTCCATCGCCGCGGTTCACGGCATCGCGGTCCACGATCACGAGCAGCGACGGGCACTCGTCCTGGCCGTCGCGCTCGGTGAGTCCGGGCGCGAGATCGTGGGGAAGACACTCGGCCGCGGCAACATCGGCAAGGTGCTGACCTCGCGCATCCCCGGCGCGAACCTCGGCGGTCTGAACAAGAAGCTGATCCAGAAATTCGTCACCAAGTACGCGGCCAAGCGCGGCGCGGTCATGCTCGGCACCATGCTGCCCGCGGGCATCGGTGCGGTGGTCGGAGGGGCCGGTAACCGCGTGCTCGGCAAGGGCGTCGTCAAGAATGCACGCGAGGCCTTCGGACCTCCGCCTGCGCGGTGGCAGGACGCCCCCGGCGTAGTCGATGCGGACTGACGGCCGGGTGGATATCTCCGGGACGAACGAGCCTGCGCTGCAAGCACGGTCGTTGACCAAGAGTTTCGGTGGTGTCCGCGCGGTGACGCAGGTCGGCTTCTCGGTCCCCCGTGGATCCGTGACGGGCTTCCTGGGACCGAACGGTTCCGGCAAGTCGACCACGCTGCGGATGATGCTGGGGCTGGTCCGACCGGACAGTGGCGATGCGTCGGTGGACGGTGTCCCCTACGCACGTCTCACCGACCCCGGGCGCGTGGTCGGCGCGGTGCTCGACGGCGCCGGCGCCCATCCCCGCCGCACCGCCAGGCGACACCTCCGCACCTACACACCCGTCCTGGGAGTGCCTGATTCCCGGGTGGACGAGGTTCTGGCCCTCGTCGGACTGGCCGACGTCGCGGATCGCCGCGTCGGCGACTTCTCGTTGGGAATGCGGCAACGCCTCGCGTTGGCCGGCGCAGTGCTCGGTGATCCGCACATCCTCGTGCTGGACGAACCGGCCAACGGTCTCGACCCGGAAGGCATCGCCTGGCTGAGGGAATTCCTTCGTGGATTCGCTCGGTCGGGGCGGACCGTCCTCGTGTCGAGCCACCTCGTGGGAGAGATCGAGCAGATCGTCGACCACGTCGTGATCCTCAGCGCCGGGACCGTGGTGTTCGACGGCAGCCTGGCGGATCTTCGCAGCACGCACCCGGTGCGAGTGCTGGTGTCCTGCTCGAACCCCGCCGCACTCGCACTCGGACTGGCAGCGGCGTCCTTCACCGACGCCACGCTCGGGTACGACGGACGACTCGTGGTCACCGGTGCGAGCGATGACATCGTTCGTGGAGTCGCGGACTCGAGCGGCGTCGCAGTCTTCGGCACCGAGCAGTCCGCCGTCTCCCTCGAGCAGATCTTCCTGTCGATGACTCGGCCGCAATACCCCTCGTCGCCGGCTCTTCCGGGCGTCGTCCCGTCGCACCCGGGAGCGCGAGTATGAGCGTCACGGCCTCGGGCCTTCTCCGATCGGAGATACGCGCGGTCACCTCGCTGCGTACGTGGTGGGCACTGGGACTGGCGCCCGTCGTGATCGGCGCGTTCGCCAGTGCCGTGTACGCGGGCATCGCGTCGTCGGACGCTCTGTCCGACGTCGAGGACGTCGATCGCTTCGCCGCTCTGATCGGCCTGTACGTCACCGTCGGATCCACGGTGCTGTTCGCCGCCGTGTTCGGGGCGGTGCACTCCGCGTCGGATCTACGGCACGGAACCGCGACGACGACGTACCTGGCCGCTCCGCGACGCGGACAGGTCGTGGCCGCGAAGATCCTGGTCAGCGCCGCGGTCGGAGCGGCCTACGCTGTTGTCGCCGTCCTGGTCAGCCTCGCGTCGCTCGCCGTCTTCGGCCGCGGAGCCCTGCCCGTCGACGACGGCCTCGTCGTCGCGATCTGTCTACTCGGTGTCGTCGTGGCCGCTCTGTGGGGTGTCCTCGGATGTGGCCTCGGACTGCTGATGGGATCACCGACATGGGCCGCCGTCGCCATCGTGGCGTGGGTTCCCGTCGGCGAGTTGATCGTCGTCGCCGTCCTCGGCGGAGTGGGTGGTGAAAGCGCTGCATCCGTGCTTCCCGGCGCAGCCACCGTGGGCGTACTGGCCGCGGACCGAGCGGGCGAGAGCGCGTCCGTCCTCCCGTTCTCGGCCGCGGTGATCGTGCTGTTGCTGTGGGCGGCTGCGTTCGCCGCGGCGGGGTGGCTCCGGACCCTGCGCCGAGACCTGACGTGAGCGAGACGCAGCCTCGCGGCTGGATCTCCCGACTGGCCTCCGACTGTTTCGCACATCGCCGTACCGCGGTGGGCGCACTCGCGGTCACCTTCGTGGCGGCGGCGATCGACATCTCGTTCCCGCTGCTGACGCGCGCTGCCGTGGACGATGCGTCCCGCAGCCGGACCGATGCCATCGTCGCCATCGTCGTCGCCATCGCCGGGCTGGCCGTCGTCCGCTTCGCGTGCCAGTTCGGACGTCGACTCCTGGCCGGGGCGCTGTCGATCGACGTGCAGCACGATCTCCGCCAGCGACTGCTCGCGTCACTGCATCGACTCGACGGCACCCGCCAGGACGAGATCAAGGTGGGGCAGGTGGTGTCCCGATCGATCACCGACCTGCAGTTGCTGCAGGGCCTGCTGGCAATGGTCCCGCTGTCCGCGGGCGCGCTGCTCCAGTTCCTGCTTGCACTCGGCGTGATGGCCTACCTGTCGCCGCTCCTGACGGTGGTCGCGCTGGCTGTCGTCCCTGCCATAGCCGTTCTCGTGGTCCGCCGACGGCCGATGCTCTACGCCGCGACATGGTCGGCTCAGCAGCGCGCCGCGGAACTCGCGGGACACGTCGAGGAAACCGTCACGGGCGTCCGCGTGGTCAAGGGATTCGGGCAGGAGACGCGCGCCGTCGACACTCTCGAAACCATCGGTCGACGCCTCTACGCCGAACGCCTGCGGGCAGCGGTGGTGAACTCCCGGTTCGCGCCGGGCATGGCCGCCCTCCCCCAGCTGGGACTGGTCGGCATCGTCGCGCTGGGCGGATGGCTCGCGTTGAACGGGTCCATCACCATCGGCACGTTCCTCGCCTTCGCCAGTTACGTAGCCACCATGGCGGCGGTCGCCCGCACCCTCACCTCCGTGGTGGTCATGGCCCAGTTGTCCCGCGCAGCCGTGGAACGCGTCTACGGCGTCATCGACACCACGCCCGTCCACGACGAGCCCGCGCACCCGGTCGCCGTTCCCGACGGTCCCCTGGGTCTGCGCCTGCAGGGAGTGCGCTTCGGCTTCGACCCCGATCAGCCGGTGCTGGACGGGCTGGATCTGACGGTGGAGCCGGGTGAGACCGTCGCCCTCGTCGGGCCGTCGGGCAGCGGTAAGTCGACTCTGTCGATGCTGCTCCCCCGCTTCTACCGCCCCTCCGACGGCAGCATCGAGCTGGTCTCGGCGCACGGGAGCGTCAACATCGCCGATGTGTCCGCCGACGACCTCCGCGCCGCGGTCGGCGTCGCCTTCGACGAGCCGTTCCTGTTCTCGAGCAGCGTCGCCGACAACATCGCACTGGGCGCGCAAGGTGCCACGGACGACGCCGTCCGGGACGCGGCCGTCCGCGCCCACGCCGACGAGTTCGTCTCGCAGTTGTCCGACGGCTACGCCACCACAGTCGGTGAGCGCGGCCTGACGCTCTCGGGTGGTCAACGCCAGCGCATCGCTCTCGCGCGGGTGCTGCTGGCGTCACCGCGCATCCTGGTTCTCGACGACGCCACCTCCGCAGTGGACGCCCGCACCGAGGCATCCATCTTCGACCAGCTCCGATCGGGCCCCCGCGTCACCACGGTGATCCTGGCGCACCGCCGCTCGACCCTGTCGTTGGCAGATCGCGTCGCCGTGCTGGACGCGGGCCGCATCGTCGACATCGGCACCGAGGCGGAGCTCGATCAGCGGTGCGCGCTGTTCCGCGAGTTGATGTCCGGTGCCGCCACCGAGGCGGCTGCGCCGGACGGTTCTCCGGAGCCGTCGGTGTGGCCGGACGACGGTGAGAACACCACCTTCGACTCGACCCCGGCCAGAGGCTCCGAGGTGGACGGTGCGGGCGGCGGCGGTCCGCCCGGGCCGGGCGGCCACATGGCGTCGTCGCTCGGTGGTTCGACACCGACCGAGGCCATGTACGACATGCTCGATCGGCTCGACCCCGCCGACGAGGATCCCGGAGTGGACACCGCAGTTTCACGACGCGACGAGTCCACGTTCACCTTGCGGCGCACGCTCGCGCCCGTCGCGGGACTTCTCGCTGCCGTGATGGTGTGTCTGGCGTTCGATTCACTGGTCACTATCGCGTTCCCGTCGATCGTGCGGTTCGCCGTCGACCACGGCGTGGCCGAGCGCTCGACCGCAGTGCTCGCCCTGGTCTCCGGTGTCGCGCTCGCCCTCGTGATCGCGGACTGGATCGTCGTCAAGGTGATGACGGTCATCACCGCGCGAGCCGGCGAGCGCGTCCTCTTCGGACTTCGTGTCCGCAGTTACGCACACCTGCAGCGACTGGGCCTCGACTACTACGAGCGGGAACTGTCCGGCCGCATCATGACGCGAATGACGACGGACGTGGACGCCCTGTCCGCGTTCATGCAGACCGGACTGTCGACGGCGGTGGTGAGCCTGCTGACCATCGTCGGCGTCTCGCTGGCGTTGATCCTGACCGACAGCGTCCTCGCGGCCGTCGCGTTGTCCGTCGTGCCGGTGCTCGTCGTCGCCACGCTGGTGTTCCGCAGGATCTCCTCCCGCGCCTACTCGCAGTCGCGTGAACGCATCTCCGCGGTGAACGCCGACTTCCAGGAGAACGTCACCGGGCTCCGCGTATCGCAGGCGTACCGCCACGAGGCCGTGGCCGCAGAGGCATTCCTGGTGAAGTCGAACGCCTATCGACGCAGTCGCATGCGATCCCAGCGCGCCATCTCGGTCTTCTTCCCGTTCATCGCGTTCCTGTCGGATCTGGCCCTCGCCGCCGTGGTCTTCGCGGGTGCCTACCGTGTCGCGGACGGGCAGACGTCCGCAGGTGCGCTGGTCGCGTTCGTGCTGTACCTCGGATTGCTGTTCGGACCGATCCAGCAGTTGTCGCAGGTGTTCGACGGTTACCAGCAGGCATCGGTGGGACTCACGCGTATCGGTGATCTGCTCGCCACCCGCAGTTCGATCGAGAACGGCGAGAGCGACGCACAGGTCGCGGTGCCCGCGAGACTGCGCGGCGACATCCAACTCGACGATGTGACGTTCCGGTATTCCGGAGCGGGGCGTGACGCACTGACCTCGGTCGACCTGCACGTACCGGCAGGCACGACCCTGGCACTCGTCGGTCGTACCGGGGCCGGGAAGTCCACCATCGTCAAACTCATCGCGCGTTTCTACGATCCGACCACCGGCGACGTCCGGGTCGACGACGCGTCGCTGCGGTCCTACCCATTGGGCGACTACCGACGCCGGCTCGGCGTCGTTCCGCAGGAAGCGCACCTGTTCAGCGGGACGATCGCGTCGAACATCGCCTTCGGTCGACCCGATGCGACGCGTGCGGACATCGAGAACGCGGCACGAGCTGTCGGCGCACTCCCCGCGATCGCTGCACTACCGCGCGGCATGGCGACGCCGGTCGGCGAGCGCGGCCGCGGTCTGTCCGCCGGCACCCGACAACTCATCGCGTTGGCCCGAGCCGAGCTCGTCGATCCCGACATCCTGTTGCTGGACGAGGCGACGGCGACGCTCGACCCGGCCACCGAACGGGCCGTCCTCGACGCCGGTCGCACCGTGACCGGGGGACGGACGTCGGTGATCGTGGCTCACCGTCTGGCCACCGCGGCGCGCGCGGATTCGGTCGTCGTGGTCGACGGCGGACGCATCGTCGAGAGAGGAACCCACGAGCAGTTGGTGACATCCGACGGTTTCTATGCCGAACTATGGGCATCCACCGAAGGACGCACCAGCAGTACACCGAGTGATGTGGCTCACCCGAGCCCCGATGGTTCGAGTTCGCCACGTCGCGGTGAGGCCAGTCACAAGGGCGACGCGGCCACGCGGCCGCCCGGCGGAAGGTCTAACCTTGACGGTGCCGTGCGCTGAGCGAGAAACAAGAAGGAAACGAGGCGAACACCTGCCGTGAGCAGCAGCTCTACAACACAGTTCGGACAAAATCAGTGGTTGGTCGACGAAATGTACCAGCGCTTCAAGACCGACCCGTCGTCGGTCGACGAGAGCTGGCACGAGTTCCTCGCTGACTACACCCCCGAACAGAACGGTGGCGGCGATCCCGCGACCGACAGTGAGTCCACCTCTGCCACACCGCAAGCCGAGCCTGCACCCAAGGCCGACAAGCCGGCGAGCAAGCCCGCCCCGAAGGCAGAGAACACGCCGAAGGCGGAACCCGCCCCCGCTCCCAAGGCAGAGAGCAAGCCCGTGACGAAGCCCGCTCCGAAGGTCGCCCCTGCGAAATCGACGGCAGCCGCCGGCCCCGCGGACAAGAAGTCCGCGGCAGTGCCGCCGCCGAAGCCGGAGTCGGACGGCCCCGAGGAAGACACGTCGAAGGTGCTCCGTGGAGCTGCTGCGGCCGTCGCCAAGAACATGGCCGCGTCGTTGCAGATCCCGACGGCCACCAGTGTTCGCGCGATCCCCGCCAAACTGATGATCGACAACCGTCTGGTCATCAACAACCACCTGGCGCGCACACGCGGCGGCAAGATCTCCTTCACCCACCTGCTCGGGTACGCCATCGTCCAGGCCGTGAAGTCGTTCCCCAACATGAACCGGCACTTCGCGGAGATCGACGGCAAACCCAACGCGATCACCCCGGCGCACACCAACCTCGGCCTCGCCATCGACTTGCCGGGCAAGGACGGGTCACGCTCGCTCGTCGTCGCCGCGATCAAGGGCTGCGAGAACTTCACGTTCAACCAGTTCCACACCGCGTACGAGGACGTCGTGCGCCGTGCCCGCGACGGCAAGCTTACGGCAGCCGACTTCAGCGGCGTCACCATCTCGCTCACCAACCCCGGCACCATCGGCACCGTGCACTCGGTTCCCCGCCTGATGAACGGGCAGGGCACCATCATCGGCGCCGGCGCCATGGAGTACCCGGCCGAGTTCCAGGGCTCGAGCGAAGAGCGCATCGCCGAGATGGGCGTCGGCAAGCTCATGACGCTGACCTCGACGTACGACCACCGCCTCATCCAGGGTGCGGAGTCGGGCGATTTCCTGCGCACGATCCACAACCTGCTGATCAGCGACGAGTTCTACGACCAGATCTTCCATGGTCTGGCCATCCCGTACGAGCCCATCCGCTGGCGTCGGGACCTGCCGACCGGAACCGTCGACAAGAACACGCGAGTGCTCGAGCTCATCGCGGCGTACCGCAACCGCGGCCACCTCATGGCCGACACCGATCCGTTGATGTTCACCAAGGACAAGTTCCGGATGCACCCGGACCTCGACGTGATCAGCCACGATCTGACCCTGTGGGACCTCGACCGCGAGTTCAAGGTCGGCGGCTTCCACGGCGAAGACAAGATGAAGCTGCGCGACGTGCTGAGCGTGCTGCGCGACTCGTACTGCCGGCACGCGGCCATCGAGTACACGCACATCCTCGAGACCGACCAGGTGGCGTGGCTCCAGGAGCGCGTCGAGGCCAAGCACGTCAAGCCGACGGTCGCTCAGCAGAAGTACATCCTGAGCAAGCTGAACGCTGCCGAGGCCTTCGAGACGTTCCTGCAGACGAAGTACGTCGGACAGAAGCGTTTCTCGCTCGAGGGTGCGGAGTCGGTCATCCCGATGATGGACTCGGTCATCGACCAGTCCGCCGAGCATGCCCTCGACGAGGTCGTCATCGGCATGCCGCACCGCGGCCGCCTGAACGTGCTCGCCAACATCGTCGGCAAGCCGTACTCGAAGATCTTCACCGAGTTCGAGGGCAACATGAACCCGGCCGCGGCACACGGGTCGGGCGACGTGAAGTACCACCTCGGCGCCGAGGGCAACTACATCCAGATGTTCGGCGAGAACGACATCAAGGTCTCGCTCACGGCCAACCCCTCGCACCTCGAGGCGGTGGACCCGGTCCTCGAGGGTCTGGTCCGCGCCAAGCAGGACATGCTGAACAAGGGCGATTCGTCCGACGGCTTCTCCGTCCTGCCGCTGATGCTGCACGGCGACGCAGCCTTCGCGGGACAGGGTGTGGTGGCGGAAACGCTCAACCTCGCGCTGCTACGCGGCTACCGCACCGGCGGCACCGTGCACATCGTCGTCAACAACCAGGTCGGCTTCACCACGGCGCCGGAGCACTCGCGGTCCAGCGAGTACTGCACCGACGTCGCGAAGATGATCGGCGCGCCGATCTTCCACGTGAACGGTGACGACCCGGAGGCGTGCGCCTGGGTGGCTCGACTGGCGGTCGACTTCCGTCAGAAGTTCCACAAGGACGTCGTCATCGACATGATCTGCTACCGCCGTCGCGGCCACAACGAGGGTGACGATCCCTCGATGACGCAGCCGGCCATGTACGACGTGATCGACACCAAGCGCAGCGTCCGCAAGAGCTACACCGAGTCGCTCATCGGTCGTGGCGACATCAGCCTCAAGGAGGCGGAGGACGCTCTCCGCGACTACCAGGGTCAGCTCGAACGCGTCTTCAACGAGGTGCGCGAACTCGAGAAGTACACCCCGGAGCCCAGCGAGTCGGTCGAGCTCGACCAGCAATTGCCGACCAAGCTCACCACCGCGGTGGACAAGTCGGTCCTGCACCGCATCGGCGACGCGTTCGTCAACGTGCCGGACGGGTTCACCGTGCACCCGCGCGTGCAGCCGGTCCTGGACAAGCGTCGCGAGATGGCCTACGAGGGCAAGGTCGACTGGGCGTTCGGCGAGCTGCTGGCTCTCGGCACGCTCATCGACGAGGGCAAGCTCGTGCGCATGTCGGGTCAGGACACCCGCCGCGGCACGTTCACGCAGCGCCACTCGGTCATCATCGACCGTAAGACCGGCGAGGAGTACACGCCGCTGCACAACCTGGGCAGCGACGATCCGGGCAAGTTCCTGGTCTACGATTCCGCGCTGAGCGAGTACGCGGCGGTCGGCTTCGAGTACGGCTACTCCGTGGGCAACCCGGACGCGCTCGTCTTGTGGGAAGCGCAGTTCGGCGACTTCGTCAACGGCGCGCAGTCGATCATCGACGAGTTCATCTCGTCCGGTGAGGCCAAGTGGGGCCAGCTCTCCGACGTCGTGCTGCTGCTGCCGCACGGCCACGAGGGCCAGGGTCCGGACCATACGTCCGGTCGCATCGAGCGGTTCCTCCAGCTGTGCGCCGAGGGCTCGATGACGGTTGCCGTGCCGTCGACTCCCGCGAACTACTTCCACCTGCTGCGCCGTCACGCCCGTGACGGCATCCAGCGGCCCCTGGTCGTGTTCACGCCGAAGTCGATGCTGCGCAACAAGGCTGCGGTCAGCAACATCGAGGACTTCACCGACGGCAAGTTCCACTCGGTGTTCGACGAGCCGACCTACGACACCGGTGACGGCGATCGCAAGAAGGTCGAGCGGGTGCTGATGGTGAGCGGCAAGCTCTACTACGAGCTTCTCGCCTACAAGCAGAAGAACTCGCGCGACGACGTCGCCATCGTGCGCGTCGAGCAGCTCTACCCGATCCCGAACCGTCGGATCGCGGAGACGCTGGACGGCTACCCCAATGCCACCGAGTACCGGTGGGTCCAGGAGGAGCCGGCCAACCAGGGTGCGTGGCCGACGTTCGGACTCGCGTTCCCCGAGCTCCTTCCCGAGCGTCTGTCCGGCATCAAGCGCGTCTCACGACGCCCGATGTCCGCACCGTCCTCGGGTTCGAGCAAGGTCCACGCGGTCGAGCAGGCGGAGATCATCGACACCGCCTTCAACGGCAAGTAGACACACCGAACACGAACCGGGCCGCACCTCGAAGGAGGTGCGGCCCGGTTGTCGTTGTGCCGCCTGATGTTTCAGGCCGAGGCTGTCAGGCGCTCGGCGCCTCCGGCAACGTGACGACCTGTCCGGCGAAGGACAGACCCGCACCGAATCCGAGCAACAGGGCGGTGTCGCCCTTCTTCGCCTTGCCGGTGCGGAGGACTTCCTCCACCGCGAGCGGGATCGACGCGGCGGAGGTGTTGCCCGCCTCGGCGATGTCGTGAGCCACCGGGATGTCCTCGGCGAGTTCGAGGCTCTTCGCCAGGAGGTCCGTGATGCGCGAATTGGCCTGATGCGGAACGAAGACGTCCAGTTCCGATGCCTTCACGCCGGCCTTGTCCAGCGCTTCACGGGCGACCTTCGCCATCTCGAACGCAGCCCAGCGGAACACCGCGATGCCTGTCATGGCGATCCACGGACGGTCGGCGTTGGGGTCTTCCTTCAGATCGGCGAAGTACTGCAGCCAATCCTTGTCCTGCTTGATGGCGTCGGACTGTGATCCGTCCGATCCCCACACGACAGGTCCGATGCCGGGCTCGTCCGTGAGGCCGACGACCATGGCGCCCGCGCCGTCGCCGAAGATCATGCGGGTTCCGCGGTCGTCCGGGCGTGTCGTGACGGACAGGTGCTCGGTTCCGATGACCAGCACCTTGTCCGACGTCCCCGCCCGGACCATGTCGGAGGCGAGCGCGAGGCCGTAGCAGAATCCGGCGCAGCCCGCTCCCAGGTCGAAGGCGCCGGGACCGCCGGTACCCAACGCGTCGGCGATGATCGACGCCGCGGGGGGCGTCAACAGAAGGTGGGTCGACGTCGCGATGATGACGCACCCGATCTCCTCGGCGCTGATGCCCGAGTTCTCCAGAGCGCGCCGACCTGCCTCGATGGACATCGAGACGACGTTCTCGTTCTCCCCTGCGAAGCGACGCGACTCGATGCCGGTGCGGGTACGGATCCACTCGTCACTCGAGTCGATCGTCTTGCAGATCTCCTCGTTGGTCACCACTCGCTCGGGCCGGTACGCGCCGATCCCCAGGATTCCTGAGTGCCGCGTCTCGGTCGGAATAGTGATCTGCGCGCCCATCGAAGGCCGTCCTCTCATGCCGCTGTCCGCGCGAAGCGCGGGTGTCGTGGCCTACGTTACTGCGCTGGAACGGGCCGCGGACAACTCCGTCGCCCCGTCGGGACCGAGGGCTACGGCGGGCAGCGCGTGAACCAGGAGCTCGATCAGCTCGTCCCGATCGAGGTCCTCTCGGCTCAACCAGGTGATGGTGACCTCCTCGCAGAACGCCACCCACCCGCGGATGGCGAGCTCGATCCGAGGAGTCGTCTCGATGCCCAGGAGCGGGAGTTGACCCACGGTTCGTTCGACCATGACGTCGCGGGTGCGCTCGAACACCGCCCTCATGTCCGGGTCCCCACTGGCGGTGCCGCGGAGCAGTGACACGTAGGTCGATCGGTGTGCGGTGACGTAGTCGACGTACGACGTGAGCGCGACCGCCAGCGTCGTGAGCGGGTCCAAACCCTCCGGCGGCTCGGTCGACGCGAGCATCTCTCTACTGGTGTGATCGACGATCGCGACGTGGAAGTCGTGCTTGGAGGTGAAGTAGTGGAAGAGCAGACCGCGGGAGACGCCGGCCTGGTCGGCGATGTCCTCGACCGAGATGGCGTCGAGTGTGCGCTCGGAGAGCATCTCCACACCCAGCTCGATGAGCTGGGCCCGCCGTTGCTCGGGGTTGAGCCGCGTTCGCTTCACGCTGTCCATTCACTCATCTTACTGAACAACGGTCAACAACTGTTGACTCACACTCAGTAAGCCCTTATTCTCATTTCATGAGTCTTCCAGTAACAGACACCGGGACTGCTGCACGGTACGTCGACACGATCATCATCGGCAGTGGTTTCGCCGGGCTGGGCGCGGCGATCAAGCTGACGCAGCAAGGCAGCACCGACTTCCTCGTTCTCGAGCGCGGCAGCGATGTCGGCGGCACATGGCGCGACAACACCTATCCCGGCGCGGCATGCGACGTGCCGTCGCACCTGTACTCGTACTCGTTCGCCCTGAACCCCGACTGGACCCGGTCCTTCTCGCGGCAGGCCGAGATTCAGAAGTACATCGAGGGTGTCGCACGGCAGTACCGCGTGTACGACCGTCACGTCTTCGACTGCCATGTCGAGTCCGCCCGCTGGAACACCACCACCTCGCAGTGGGACATCGCGACCACCAAGGGCAACTTCACGGCCAAGAAGGTCGTGTCCGCCGTCGGCGCACTGTGCGAGCCCAACCTGCCCGACATCGCCGGCATCGGCGACTTCCAGGGCGAGATCTTCCACTCCGCCCGCTGGAACCACGACGCGAGTCTCGCGGGCAAGCGCGTCGCCGTCATCGGCACGGGCGCCTCCGCGATCCAGATCGTCCCGGCCATCGCGTCGACGGTGAAGCATCTCGATGTCTATCAGCGCACCGCCCCGTGGGTCCTGCCGCGATTCGACCGCGAGTACACCCGGCTCGAGAAGTTCGCGTTCAAGCACGTTCCGGGGTACCAGAAGCTCTCCCGCACCGGCATCTACGCGGCCCGTGAGACGCAGGTCGTCGGCCTGACCAGGGTGCCCAAGCTCATGAAGGCCTTCGAGTTCATCGCACGCCGGCAGATCGCCAAGGGCATCCGCAATCCAGAGCTGCGCAAGAAGGTCACGCCGAATTTCCGGATCGGCTGCAAGCGCATGCTGATCTCGAACAACTACTACCCGGCCCTGGACCGACCGAACGTCGACCTGGTGACCGACGGAATCCGTGAGATCCGCGCGAACTCCATCGTGACCGTCGACGGTACGGAGCGTCCCATCGACGCACTCGTGGTCGCCACCGGCTTCCATGTCACCGACTCCCCCACGTTCGCCGGCATCATCGGCAAGGACGGGCGCTCCTTGGCCGACGTCTTCGACGAGCGCGGTCAGCAGGGATACAAGGGCGCGACCGTGGCCGGATTCCCGAACCTGTTCTTCCTGGTCGGCCCCAACACCGGCCTCGGACACACCTCCATGGTGTTCATGATCGAGTCGCAGCTCAATTACGTCATCGACGCACTCAACACGATCGACAAGCACGATCTCGGTGTCGTGGAGGTGCGCCGCGACGTCCAGGACCGGTTCAACGCCGACCTCCAGGCCAAGTTGGGCAAGACGGTGTGGCTCAACGGTGGCTGCGCCAGCTGGTACCTCGACAAGCACGGCAACAACACCACCCTGTGGCCGGACTTCACCTTCGAGTTCCGCCGGATCACCCGCAACTTCGATCTCGACGCCTACGATTCCGTGTCGGCAGGGTCCACGTCCCGCCCGGTGGCGGCCGTGGACGGTTCCCCGACCGCCAGCACGACCGACAACGACGACGAGAAAGTGATCTCACGATGAGCGAATTCCGAGGCCGCGTCGCCGTGGTGACCGGAGCCGGGTCCGGGATCGGCCGCGCGTTGGCCCTCGAGCTCGCCGCACGGGGAGCGCGTCTCGCCCTGTCCGACGTCGACTCGGTCGGCCTCGCCGCCACCGTCGCCGCGGTGACCGAGCGGGGGGCGGACGTCCGCAGCGACCACCTCGACGTGAGTGAGCGTGGCAGCGTCATGGACTACGCGGACACCGTTCGTCAGCACTTCGGTGCGGTGAACCAGGTCTACAACAACGCGGGCATCGCGTTCCACGGTGATGTGGAGAAGTCCGAGTTCAAGGACTTCGAACGCGTCATCGACGTCGACTTCTGGGGAGTCGTCAACGGCACGAAAGCGTTCCTGCCGCACCTGATCGAGTCCGGTGACGGCCACGTCGTCAACGTCTCCAGCCTCTTCGGCCTGCTGTCCATTCCGTCCCAGTCCGCCTACAATGCAGCCAAGTTCGCGGTGCGTGGGTTCACCGAGGCGCTCCGCCAGGAGATGCTGATCGCGCGGCACCCGGTGCGCGTGACGTGCGTGCACCCCGGCGGCATCAAGACCGCGATCGCCCGTAACGCGACGGTCGCGGAGGGTCAGGACCAGAAGTCGGTGGCGGAGTTCTTCGACCGCCGCCTGGCCAAGACCACGCCCGAGCAGGCCGCCCTGGTCATCCTGAAGGGCGTCGAGAAGAACAAGGCGCGCGTGTTGATCGGCAACGATGCCCGCGCACTCGACGCTCTCGCACGCATCACGGGATCGCGCTACCAGGACATCATCGTCAAACTGTCCTCGCGCGTCCTGCCTCGGCCGGCAGCGTAGGAACAGGCCGATATGCGCCCCACGGTCCTCCCCCTCGGTGTGGTGTCACGGGCGTTGAAGCCCGTCTTCCGCATCGCGCTCAACCCGCGCGTGCCTGTCCCCGCGCAACGGTTCCTGCTCGAAGCGTCCGCGCGATCGCTCCCTCTCTGGGAGGGGACGGTCGTGCGCAGCGAGCGGATGGCCGGTGTGCCTGTGGAACGAGTCACCGTGGGGGCCACCGAAAGAAGCACCGCCGTCCTGTACCTGCACGGCGGTGCGTACACGGTGGGCTCACCGCTGACTCACCGCGTCGTCACATCGTCGATCGCCCGCGACTCGGGTGCGGTCGTCGTCGCGCCGCACTATCGGTTGGCGCCCGAGCATCCGTGTCCCGCGGCACTCGACGACGCTCTCGCCGTCTTCGACGCCCTGGTCGCCGATCACGGCTTCACTCCGGATCGCATTGCGGTGGTCGGTGATTCGGCCGGCGGCGGCCTTGCTGCGGCGACGACACAGGCGCTGGTGGACCGCGGCACTCCCCCGTCGTCCCTCGCCATGATCTCCCCGTGGGCGGATCCGAACGACCAGGACTTCCCCGCGCCGCGGGACTTCCTCCTCGATGCCCGGTGGTTGCAGAACTCGGCCCGCCAGTATCTCGGCGACGGAGACCCGACCGATCCCCGCTACGCGCCGACACGAGGAACCCTGACCGGTTTCCCGGCCACTCTCGTCCAGGTGTCGGCCGGAGAGATCCTGCGTCCTCAGATCCTGCGGTTCGTGGACGCGCTGACCACCGCCGGCGTCGACGTTCGGTGTTCGGAGTTGCAGGATCTGTGGCACGTGGCCCACCTGCAGGCGACTCTGTTGGCGGAAGCCGATGCCGCGGTCCGGGAGATCGGAACGTTCGTCCGCGAACGCTTCTCTGCCTGATCGGACGAAAGAACCTGTCAGAAGGACTGCTCGCCCAGCCAGTTCCGGGCGATCGCCGACGGATCCTCGCCCGCGCGTACACGTTCCACCATCCGGGCGAGGTCCGCCGTGGTCAATTCCCCGGCGATCACCTGCAACCGGCGTGCGGACTCGTCGTCGACGGAGCCCTTGCGGAACAACGGCACCACGTTCTCCGCGACGAAGCCGTCACGGTCGTCGGCGAGCACCACATCGGTCGACTGCGGATCGGACGGCCGGTCGGTCGCATCGCGAACCGTGACGGCGGGGCCACCGTCGGATGCCGCGAGCCGACAGTCGTAGACCTCGTCCAACACGGCGCGGATGCCAGTGTCGTCCACCGCGGGATCGATGTCCGCGGAGAGCGTCTCGCACTCGGGCGCCAGCGCGGAGACGGTCGCCTCCTCGAGCGTCGCACCGACGGCTGACGGAACGGACACGGTCGGCCCGTTCCCGGCCAGTCCCTGGTCGCCGACGGACAACCATTCCGGCAGTGCACGAGCCAGTGCCGCGTAGACATCGTCCGCATCACGCGCGTCGGACGACGGATCCAGTTGCCGCACCAGCGATCCCGTGAAACCCGGCAGCATCGAGAGCGACGCGTCGTCGAGTCCGGTCAGTGCCGCGGCCGTATCGTCCACCGGCATCACCGACGCGGCCATGCCGTCACGCGTCAGCGCTCCGGCATAGATGTGGGCCAGGACGCTCTGGACCGGAGTTCCCGTGTCCGCGACCACCAGGGCGTCGACGGTGGCTCTCGACTCGTCCACCGAGGCCGACGAGCAACCGGCCGACAGCACCAGCGACACCAGCACCGCGGCGACCTTCGATCCACGCACGTCCGGAGCCCGGCCCTTCTCTCGTCGTCGCCCGTACCGAAAACGGGCCGGTGTCGGCACCTATCGTTACACTCGAGCAGTGAACACGACACGTCGCACCACCTCACGTTCCGTGCGCGTCGCCGCCACCGCTCTGGTGGCCGCTGCAGCACTCACTCTGTCCGCCTGTGGCGGCGACTCGGATCCCTTGAGCAGCGGCGGTGAGGGTGGCAGCGGGGGCGACCCCAACACCATCGTCGTCGGTTCCGCGAACTTCACCGAGTCCGAGATCATCGCCAACATCTACGCCGACGCTTTGAAGGCCAACGGTTTCGATGCCAGCACGCGACTGTCGATCGGCAGCCGCGAGGCCTACATCCCCGCCGTCCGCGACGGTTCCATCGACCTCATCCCGGACTACACCGGGAACCTGTTGTTGTACTTGGACCCCGCTGCCACCGCCACGGCCCCGGAGGACGTGAACACCGCGTTGACCTCCGCGCTCAGCGACGACCTGCTGGCGTCCACGCCGGCGCCCGGCGAGGACAAGGACGCCGTCGTCGTCACCCGCGACACCGCGACCAAGTGGAACCTCACCAACATCGCCGACCTCGCTCCCTACGCGGGCCAGGTCAAGTTCGGCGGACCGCCCGAGTTCGCGGAGCGTCCGGTCGGCCTGCCCGGCCTGCGGGACAAGTACGGCGTCGACATCCCGGCGGCCAACTTCGTCCCCATCTCCGACGGTGGCGGTCCGGCGACCGTGGCAGCACTGGCGGCCGGAGACATCGACGCGGCCAATCTGTTCACCACCACGCCCGCGATCGTGGAGAACGACTTCGTCGCACTGGGCGACCCGGACAACAACTTCCCGGCCCAGAATGTCGTTCCGGTCTACAACTCGTCCAAGAAGTCGGACAAGCTCACCGCCGTGCTCGACGCCGTGTCGGCGAAGCTCACCACGGTGGAGCTTCTGGCGCTGAACCAGGAAGTGTCGGGCACCGCGAAGACGGAGCCCGCCGCAGCAGCGAGCGCATGGGTCGTCGAACAGGGTCTGGACAAGCCGGTCTCGTGATCTCGTTCGAGGGCGTCACCAAGCGCTACCCCGACGGAACCACTGCGGTCGACGGGTTGGATCTCGTCATCGAGGACCGCTCGTTCACTGTGTTCGTCGGACCGTCGGGATGCGGCAAGACGACCTCGATGAGGATGATCAATCGCATGATCGATCCCACGTCGGGAACGATCACCGTCGACGGCCGGGACATCTCGGCCGTCGACGCGGTCAAGCTCAGACTCGGCATCGGATACGTCATCCAGAGTGCCGGTCTGCTCCCCCACCGCACCGTCGTCGACAACGTCGCCACCGTGCCCGTGCTCATGGGCCGCTCCCGAAAGGACGCCCGTCGCGAAGCGATGGACGTCCTGGAGCGGGTGGGCCTCGATCTGTCCATGGCCACGCGGTATCCGGCGCAGCTGTCGGGTGGTCAGCAGCAGCGTGTCGGCGTCGCCCGCGCACTGGCTGCGGATCCGCCGATCCTGCTGATGGACGAGCCCTTCAGTGCCGTGGACCCGGTGGTGCGCGAGGATCTGCAGAACGAGATGCTGCGTCTGCAGGCAGATCTGAAGAAGACGATCATCTTCGTCACCCACGACATCGACGAGGCCATCAAGCTCGGTGACCGCATCGCGGTGTTCGGTACGGGCGGAAAGCTTCAGCAGTACGACACCCCCGAGGTGGTCCTGTCCTCGCCCGCCACCGACTTCGTCGCGTCGTTCGTCGGTCGGGACAGGGGATATCGCGGACTGTCCTTCCGCGATGCGGAGAAGGTGGATCTGCACCCCATCACCACGTCGTCCCCCGGGGACGCGTCGTCCGTGAGACTCGATGCCGGGCAATGGGTTCTGATCGTCACCGGAGACGGTCGACCCCGCGGATGGATGGACGTCACCGGTCTCGAAGCGTTGCGCGCCGGGCAGGACCTCGACCGATGCACATCCGCCGGGGGGTCGTTGTTCCCGCCGTCCGGTGACCTTCGGCAGGCTCTCGATGCCGCCATCTCGTCCCCGTCGGGAGTCGGTGTCGCCGTCGATGCCGACGGCGCCGTCGTGGGCGGGATCGACGCGACCGAAGTGGTCGCGCTCCTGGCCGAGCAGCGGCAGTCGGAGGATCGCGAGCGCGGTCGACGCTACTTCGAGCAACCCTGATGCGCTGGCTCGTCGACAACGTCGACATCGTTCTGGGACTGACCCGCACGCACCTGTACCTGTCGCTGGTTCCCCTGCTGATCGGTCTCGTGATCGCGGTGCCGCTCGGCGCCGCCGTGCGCACGGTGAGCTGGCTGCGCCGGCTCACTCTGGTGGTCGCCAGTGTCGCGTTCACCATTCCCTCGCTGGCACTGTTCGTCACCATCCCGCTCATCGTGGGCCTTCGGGTGCTCGATCCGCTGAACGTGGTGATCGCGCTGACCGTGTACTCGACGGCGCTTCTGGTGCGGGCAGTGCCCGAGGCACTGGACTCCGTCTCCCCCGCGGTGGTCGACGCGTCCACCGCGATGGGATTCGGCCGGATCCGCCGCGCCGCCACGGTCGAACTGCCCCTGGCACTGCCCGTCCTCGTCGCCAACATCCGCGTCGTCGCGGTCACCAACATCTCGATGGTCTCGGTCGGGTCGGTCATCGGAATCGGCGGGCTGGGCCAGCTGTTCACCCAGGGCTACCAGCGTGACTACCCCGACCAGATCCTGGCCGGCATCATCGCGATCGTGGCCCTCGCCCTGGTGTTCGACGCCATGCTGTTCCTGATCGGCCGCGCCCTGACCCCGTGGACTCGCGCCGGATCGACCACTCGCCGAGCGAAAGGTGTGCGCGCATGAGCATCTTCTCCGATGCCGTCGCGTACATCCTCGACGGCGCGAACTGGTCGGGCGGGACCGGCATCGCTACCCGTCTGGGTGAGCACGCGTACTACAGCCTGCTGGCCGTTCTGTTCTCCGCGGTGGTCGCGGTGCCACTCGGTCTGATCATCGGGCACCTCCGACGCGGCGAGGTCGCGCTCGTGGGACTGGTCAACAGCCTCCGATCGCTGCCGACGCTGGGTGTGCTCACGTTTCTCGTCCTGCTGCTGGGACTCGGACTGGTCCCCCCGCTGGTCGCGCTGGTGCTGCTGGGCATTCCGCCGATCCTGGCCGGAACCTACGCCGGCGTCGCCAATGTCGATGCCACCGTCGTGGACGCCGCCCGCGCCATGGGCATGACGGAACGCCAGGTGCTGTTCCGAGTCGAGATCCCCAACTCGTTGCCTCTCCTGCTCGGCGGCATCCGGAACGCCACTCTGCAGGTCATCGCCACGGCCACGGTCGCGGCATTCGTCAACCTCGGAGGCTTCGGCCGGTACATCTTCGACGGTCTGGCGCTCTACAGCTACGACCGCGTCGTGGTGGGGGCCATCCTCGTGGCAGTGCTGGCGCTCGTCGTCGACGGCTTGCTGGCGCTGGCGGTCTGGGCGTCGACTCCCGGCACGGGGCGCCTGCGTCGCGCGCCCCGCGTCGAGAAATCCTCGGTCTGACTCAGGCGACACCGTCGGCGCGGGCTGCGGCGGCGACCGCCGCGGCCACCGCCGGTGCCACCCGCGGATCCAGCGGGCTCGGAACGATCATGTCGGCACTCAGATCGTCCCCCACCACCGACAGGATCGCTTCCGCCGCAGCGAGCTTCATGTTCTCGGTGATGCGGCGGGCGCCCGCGTCGAGGGCTCCGCGGAAGACGCCGGGGAACGCCAGGACGTTGTTGATCTGATTGGCGAAGTCACTGCGACCCGTGGCGACGATCGCGGCGTACTTCTTCGCATCCTTCGGGTGGATCTCCGGGTCCGGGTTGGACAGCGCGAACACGATGGACCCCTCCGCCATCGACGCGACCAGGTCGTGCGCGATCTTGCCTGCGGAGACCCCGAGGAAGACGTCGGCACCGTCGAGCGCCTCCGCGGCGCCACCACTGAGGGAGCGCGGATTGGTGCGGGCAGCCAGTTCGACCTTGACAGGATTGAGGTCGCCACGATCCGCGCTGACGATGCCCTTGGAATCCAGCACCACCACGTCGGAGATTCCCGCCGCGAGGAGGATGTTGGCGCACGCCACTCCCGCTGCACCCGCACCGGAGATGACGATCTTGAGACCCTCGAGGTCGCGCTTCTGCACGCGCACAGCACCTTTGAGTGCCGCGAGGACCACGATGGCCGTGCCGTGCTGGTCATCGTGCATGACCGGGCAGTCGAGCGCCTCGATCACACGCTTCTCGATCTCGAAGCACCGCGGAGCCGAGATGTCCTCGAGGTTCACGGCCCCGAAACTCGGGCGCAGCCGGATCAACGTCTCGACGATCTCGTCGACATCGTTGGTGTCCAGAACGAGCGGGATGGAATTGAGGCCGGCGAACTTCTTGAACAGCGCCGCCTTCCCCTCCATCACGGGGAGCGACGCGCGGGGACCGATGTCGCCCAGTCCGAGAACGGCCGAGCCGTCACTGACGACGACGACGAGGCGCTCTGTCCAGGTGTACTTGTTCACCAGCTCCTGGTCCTCGGCGATGGCCCTGCTCACCAGGGCGACGCCCGGTGTGTAGGCGATCGAGAGATCCCGCTTGGTCTCGAGCGGAGCGGTGAGCTCCACGCTCAGCTTGCCCCCGACGTGGCTGAGGAAGATCTCCTCGTCGGTGATGGAGGCAATGGCCTCGGCGGTGTTGCCGACGTCGGGCGTGTCGGGTCGGTCGGTTGCGGCAGTCACGGCGGCGCTCCTTCTCGGTCCGCGCTCGGCGCGGGGAGGGACATGCTGGGATACGAGTGTAAGACCCTGCGCGCGGCGGGTGAGCCGGCAAACGCGGCACCGGCGAAGCGGTAGCCGAAGTCGATCACGGCGCGGTAGCGGTGATCGAAGAGTGAAATCAGTCTGCCATATCGGTGCGGGAGCCGATCAGCCCCACCACTGGGTCCACAGCAGAGCGCCCGCCACGACGAGGACTCCGACGGACCCGAGGAACGAGACTCCGCGCGCCCGGTGGTCGGCGACCCGTTGCAGGACCAGAGCCGCGACGCAGGCGGCCACGTGCCAGGCGATCGATGCGGTTCCGGGGCCCGGAAAACCGCGGTCGCCACCGATGACGGCGGCGGCCACCACCAGCGCGGTCAGGACGATCAGGCCCGCTGCCACGGATCCGCTGAGCGCCCTCATCGGCGACCGTCCGGGTGGATCGGGGGAACACCGGCGGCCTTGGCCACCAGCTTCTCGAACTGGTCGACCGCCGTGCTGCGGGCGCCGATCGGCGTGGTCTTGTTCGTCCCGTGATAGTCCGACGACCCGGTGACGACGAGTCCGTACCGCTCCGCAATGGCCCGCAGCGCGTCGGCGTCCTCGGGACTGTGGTCGGGGTGATCGACCTCGAGTCCGCCGAGCTGTCCTCCCCTGGCCAGCTCGAGAATGTGATCGGTGTGCAGCAGGCGGCCACGCTTGCGGGCGCGGGCGTGGGCGATGACGGGCACGCCCCCGGCCTCGGCCACCATTGCCACGGCGACGTCGAGAGGGGTGTCCGCCTTCTCGACGTAATACTTGCCGCCGGTCTTCAGGAGGTCCGCGAACGCGTCGTTCACCGTCTCGACGACACCGGCCGCCACCAGGGCCCGAGCAAGGTGTGGTCGTCCGGCGGACGGGCCCGCCGCGGCGAGGATCGTGTCCGCGTCGACGTCGTACCCGTCGGCGGCCATGAGGTCGATCATCCTGCGCAGCCGCACCTCGCGCTCCGCACGCAGACGGCTGCGCTCCTGCGCGAAGGCGGTGTGGGTCGGGTCGAACAGGTACGCCAGCAGATGCACGGTGACCGGATCGCCGTCCTCACCGCGGCCCTGACACGACATCTCCATACCCCGCACGAGGATCGGGCCGCCGGGTGTGGACTCCACCGCGGCCTGCGCCTCGTCCCACCCGTGCGTCGTGTCGTGATCGGTCAGCGCGACGACGTCGAGACCGGCCGCCGTCGCCGCGGCGATCAACTCGGCCGGCGTGTCGGTTCCGTCGGAGGACGTGGAATGGGTGTGGAGATCGATCAGCACGGGTGACACTCTTTCAGGTCGGTGGACGGTGTCAGGTCGGCGGACGCAGCGACGCGGCCGACCGCCGAGGATCGGTGACGTCGATCCCCGCCTCGGTCCACGCCTCGCGCAGTGCTTCCGCACCGCGCAGACGCACCCACGCCGCCTCGGTGCCGGTCACCGGGACAGCGGCCAGGAAGGTCACGGGGTCGTACGGCTCCGGAAGTACCAGGTCGGGAACCCCCGAGTCGACGCTCAGAAGAACTGCCGTGAACGGAGCTCCGGGCCACAGCGGCTCCCCCGCATCTAGTAGCGCATCGGGCACCAGCACGATGCCCTCGACCGCCGGGGACGCGGCGAACGTCGCGAGCGTGCGCCAGACGTCGCGGACAGCCTCGTCCATGCGCCGCAGCGACAGCACCAGTTCGGCGCGGGGGCCGCGCTGGGAATCGGTGACCATGTCGGACGGGTCGGCCATGGGATGACGCGAACACCCGACCGTCGCGAGGTGAGCGACCCCGTCGGAGCCGGGCGCGAACAGAAGGACGTCCAGCGACTCCAGACCCAGGAACGTGATCGACGCACTGGGCGGGCTGTCCTGCTGCCACGTCCGATGGAGGTGCGACCGCACCTGCTGGATCACGTCACTCGCACTCACGGGATCCATACAACCACTGCGGTCCCCGTGCACGCCCGGGCCGGTACGGTCTTCTGTGTGACGGAACTGCCGTGGTGACCGTGCTCACCGTGTCCGACGAGGTGGTCGAGAGCCTCTGGAACGCGCGCAGGCTGCCGTTCGCAGTGGACCTCGTCCTCGGTGCCGGCGATCTGCCGTTCGACTACCTCGAGCACGTGGCGGAGATCGCGAACGCGCCCTGCGTGTTCGTCCCCGGCAATCACGACGCGGACCTGAGCGGCTACTCGGCCGGGCGCGCCGGATGGATGCGGGCAGGACTGCCGTCGAGCTGGCCGGGCCCGGACGGGGCGATCAATGCCGATCGCCGCATCGTCGCCGCCGCGGGCCTGCGGATCGCCGGACTCGGTGGTTCGATCCGCTACCGCGACGGCCCCAACCAGTGGACCGAGCGCCAACAGCGGCGCCGAGCGTCGACGCTGATCCGCACCCATACGTGGCATCCGCTGTTCCAGCGTGGCTCCCGCGGCGTCGACGTCCTGCTGACGCACAGTCCGCCGTTCGGGCTGGGCGACGGAGACGACGCGCCGCACCGCGGGTTCCGGTGCCTGGACCCGTTGACGGACAAGCTGCGGCCGCAGATGCTGATACACGGCCACATCCATCCCCACGGCGTCACTCCCGTCGACCGACACCTGCATGGCGCCACCGTGCTCAACACCGTCGGGTACGCACTGATCGACATCACTCCGGGTGGCGATACCCCGCCCGTCATCGAGAGGCGACGACATGGCTCGTGACACAGGATTTCCCGCAGCCGACGCCGAGAACGACTTCTCGCGGCAACGTCGGCGCGCCGACGTCGCGCGCCTCGTCGGGTGGTTGCGTCGGCAACCCGACGACATCACGACCATCCTGCCGTTCGACGAGGTCGTCGCCGCGCTGGGGAAGGTCCGCGAACGCAGGATCGGACTCGAGGTGATCCGGGTCGACTCGATCGTCGGAAGTGTCGACCGCACACGCGATTTCGATCGCTACTTCCGGCCGACGTCGACACGCACCCGGGAACGGTGGCAGCGCCTCGCCACCGCGTGGCGACGCGGTGAGTCGATGCCGCCGATCGAGGTGTACCGCGTGGGCGGCATGCACTTCGTCATCGACGGGCACCACCGCGTGTCCATCGCGTGCGCGATGCACATGACTCTCATCGAGGCGTACGTCACCGAGATCGTCACGCGCATCTCGCCGGACGGCATCTCGAGCCGCGGCGACCTGGTGGTCAAGGACCATCGGCGCATCTTCCTCAGTCGTGTTCCGCTGACCGGCAAGTCGCGCGAGGCCATCGAGTTCTCCGACCCGTGGCAGTACGCGGAACTCAGTGATGCGGTGGAGGCCTGGGGTTTCCGGTTGATGCAGGAACTGGGCGAGTTCGTCGACCGTCGCACGGTGGCCCGTCGATGGTTCGGTGAGGAGTTCCTGCCCGTCGTGCGCATGGTCAGGTCGGTCGGCGGAATGTTGACCCGGCACACCGACGCCGAGGCATACATGTGGGTGGCACGCGAGCGATACCGCCTGGTACGCAGCCACATCTGGAACGACGAGATCATCGCTCAACTGAAAGAGGCGGCGCCCCGCTGAGATCTCGGGGTGCCGCCTCGTATCGAGCGTCGTGTCAGAGCGTCAGGTTCGCTCCGGATTCGGCGTCGAAGATCTGCACGCGCTTCGGGTCGAACCACAGGTCGATCGACTGACCCATGCGGGCATTCGATTCAGCCGACAGCCGTGCCACCAACTGACCACCGTCGGTACCCGAGTCGGCCGCGAGCTCGTCGAGCTCGCGTGAACTGACCTTGGGTCCCTCGGCGGTGAAGTAGATGTACTTGTCGGATCCCATGGACTCGAGGACGTCGACTCGCGCGGAGAACGTGCTGCCGTTGATGCGCTGGTAGGACTCGATCAGCGCAGCATCCTCGAGGTGCTCGGGGCGGACACCGACGACGACGTCACCCTTGACGTTCTTCTGCGAGATCTTCTGTCGCGCTTCGTTGTCCAGCGTGATCTCACCGAGCGAGGTGGTGACACCCGAGTCGGTGAGACGGCCGGCGACGAAGTTCATCGACGGTGATCCGATGAAGCCGGCGACGAAGAGGTTGCGCGGGCGGTCGTAGAGCTCCTGCGGAGATCCGATCTGCTGCACCAGTCCGCCGCGCAGGACGACGACGCGATCGCCGAGGGTCATGGCCTCGGTCTGGTCGTGCGTGACGTAGACGGTGGTGGTCTCGAGGCGCTTCTGCAACTGGGCGATCTCGGTGCGCATCTGCACGCGCAGCTTCGCATCGAGGTTCGAAAGCGGCTCGTCCATGAGGAACGCCTTGGGGCTGCGCACGATCGCGCGTCCCATCGCGACACGCTGGCGCTGGCCACCGGAAAGGTTGGACGGCTTGCGGTCGAGGTGCTGGCCGAGGTCGAGGATGCGCGCCGCGTCGTCGACCTTCTTCGCGATGTCCTCCTTGCTCATCTTGGCGAGCGTCAGGGGGAACGCGATGTTGTCGCGCACCGTCATGTGCGGGTACAGCGCGTAGGACTGGAACACCATCGCGATGTCACGGTCCTTCGGTGCGCGCTCGTTGACACGCTCACCGGCGATCCGCAGTTCACCGCTCGAGATGTCCTCGAGGCCGGCGATCATGTTGAGAGTGGTCGACTTACCGCAACCCGACGGACCGACGAGAATGATGAACTCCCCGTCGGCGATCGTGATGTCGACGTCGCTCACTGCCGCGGCGCCGTCCGGGTACAGCTTGGTCACTTTGTCCAGAACGATTTCGGCCATTGACTTATCCCTTCACTGCGCCGGACGTCAGGCCCGCCACGATACGACGTTGGAAGAACAGGACGAAGATGATGATCGGGATGGTGATGACCACGGCCGCGGCCGCGATCGATCCCGTCGGTTCCTCGAACTGCGAACTACCGGTGAACTGAGAGATCGCTGCGGGCACGGTGACCGAACGTTCGGTGGCCGTCAGCGAGATCGCGAGGAGCAGGTCGTTCCACGCGAAGATGAAGACGAGGATCGCGGCGGTCACGATGCCGGGTGCCGCGAGCGGTGCGATGACCTTGCGGAACGCCTGTCCCGGGGTCGCGCCGTCCATCTTCGCCGCCTTCTCCAGCTCCCACGGGATCTCCCGGAAGAATGCGGAGAGCGTGTAGATGGCGAGCGGCAACGCGAAGGTGATGTACGGGATGATCAGGCCCGGCCAGGTATCGAACAGGCCGAGGGCGCGCTCGATGTCGAACAGCGGTGTCACCAGCGAGATCTGGGGGAACATCGCAATGAGCAACGCGGCACCGACGAGCAACTTCTTGCCGGGGAAATCCAACCGCGCCACGGCGTACGCCGCCATGGTGCCGATCACGACGGCGATGAGCGTGGTGATCAGACCGATGCCGATCGAGTTGATCAGCGCACTCGTGAACTGCGACGTCTGGAAGATGCCCTTGTAGTTGTCGAACGTCCACGTGGTGGGGATGAACTTGCCGTCGGCGATGTTCGCCACCGGCTTGAACGAGAGGCTGATGATCCAGACCAGCGGGATCAACGCGTACAGCAGGACGAGGAGGTTGACGATCGACCAGCCGGCCTTCGTCTTCGTGGTGGCTGCCATGGGTCAGCGTCCTTCCGCGTCGGAGCCGGGTGCGGACGCCCCGAACAGTTTGATGAAGACGAAGGCGATGATGGCCACGCAGAAGAAGATCAGCACACTGATGGCCGAGCCGATTCCGAGGTTGAAAGCCCCGAAGAGGTTGTCGTAACCCAGGATCGACAGTGAGCCGGTGCTGTTACTTCCCTTCGTCAGAACGTAGATGTTGTCGAAGATGCGGAAAGCATCGAGCGTGCGGAACAGCAGCGCCACCAGGATGGCCGGCTTCATCAGCGGAATGATGATGCGGATCAGGCGGGTCCAGGCACCGGCGCCGTCCACCTGGGCGGCCTTGGTCAGGTCGTCCGGCACCAACGCGAGACCGGCGAGCAGAAGCAGCGCCATGAACGGCGTCGTCTTCCACACCTCGGCGAGGACCACGATGGCCAGCGACGGAATCTGCTGTGTCAGCGGTGCACTGCCGTCGGGAAGGAGATTGGCCAGGTAGCCCGTCTCCGGTGTCCACGCGTAGTACCAGCTGTACGCCGCCGCGACGGTGACGATGCCGTACGGGATGAGGACCACGGTGCGCACCAGCCCGCGCCCGAAGATGGTGCGGTGCATGACCAGGGCGACTGCGAGTCCGAGGACGAACTCGATGGCGACCGAGATGACGGTGATCGCCACCGTCACGGCGAACGCCGTCCACCAGTATCCGTCGGTGAGGACGGAGACGTAGTTGGAGAGACCGACGAATTCCTTGTCGTCCGGGAATGCCAGGTTGTACTTCTGCAGGCTCAACCAGAACGCGTAGATGATGGGATACGCGGTGACGGCGAGCATCAGGATCGCGGCGGGAGCGATCAGCAGCAAGCCGAGCTTGCGCTCTGCCTTCTTCCCCTCGGACAACGCTTCGGCCGCTTTCGCGTGCTTCTGCGTGCGCCGGGGCTCTTCGGTGACGGTCATGGGATCAGCCCTTCGGAGTTCACGGCCTGGCGCACCAGGTCGGCGAGCTTGTCGACGTCGCCGACCGGATCGATGTCCTGCGGCGGGTTCAGTGCGTCGGTGAGAAGAATCGAGATGGACTGGTACGCAGGCGAGACGGGTCGTACTGCCGCACTCTCGATCGATCCGAGAACGCCTTCCCACGCCGGGTACGCGGCCTGGAACTCCGGGTCGTCGTACAGCGACCGGATCACCGGGGGCACACCGCCGTCGACGGCATTGTTGCGCTGGTTCTGCTCGTCGGTCAGGCAGGCCACCGCGGCCCACGCCTCGTCGGGATGCTCGGTCGTCTTGGCGACGCCGATGTTGAAGCCGCCGATGGTGACCTTCGCAGGCTCACCGGGTGTGACGGACGGGTAGGGGGCGCTGCGGAACACCTCGTTCACCGCCGCATCCTGCTGCTCGGCGGGAACGCTCGAGAGGTCGAGGAAGGAGACTCCGCCGGCAGCGGCGTTCTCCTTGAGTCCGGGGAGCACGAAGGGGTAGTTCACCTCGGCGAACATGCTGCCCGCCTCGACGCCCAGACGTGCTGTGCCCTCGTCGCTCTGGGACACGGACGGATCCGCGCCGGGCGCGGTCGCGACACTCTTGATGATCGAGAGTGCCTTCTCCGTCGCCGCGCGGTGCTCGGGAGTGTCGTTGAGCGTCACGGTGGTGCCGTCCTCACCGACGACGGATCCCCCGGCGCTCTCGAGCAACGTGTTGAACCAGACCATGAAGCCCTCGTACTGCTTGGCCTGCACGCCGATCGCGGCGGGCTTGCCGGACGCCGCGTTCTCTCCGGCAGTGGCGATCAGGTCGTCCCACGTGGCGGGGGGCTGACCGTTCGGCACCATGTCCGGTCGGTACCAGAGCAACTGGGTGTTCGAGTTGAGGGGGACCGCGTAGAGCTGGTCCTTCTTCTCCGTCTCGGGGTCGAGCCACTCCGCGGTGGCGAGCGGGCCCTCGAGCACCGATCCGTCCCGCAGCTTCGCCGACAGGTCGTCCGGAACCGGAAGTGCCCAACCGGCTTCGGCGAACTCGGCGGTCCAGACGACATCCAGCGTCATCAGGTCCAGAGTCCGGTCGTTGCCTGCCAGGCGGCGGGCCAGCTGCAGCCGCTGGTCGTTGGCGCTCTTCGGCAGTGTGCGTTGCTCGACGCGGTACTTACCGCCGGATTGATCGGTGCACGCCTGCGCGGCGGCTGCGTACTGCTCGGCGCCGTCGGCTGCGGTGTAGAAGCTCAGCACGATCCCGCTGTCGGATGATCCACACCCCGCCAACAGACTGCCTGCCACCACCGCGGCGGCTCCTGTAGCTGCGAGTTTCCTCGCCCTGTACCTCTTCGGCACGACCGCCTCCTCTGCCGCAGGAGAAGGTACCGAGGTTCGGACCCGACTCCGCAGCGTGTGCTTCGTTGGACACGCATTCCCTGCGAAGTGGAACCTAGTCGAAAGCTGAGAGGATTTAGTGCGCTTGGTACAACACCGTGACGTTTTCGGTACGCGGCAGTGCTCAGATCGCGAGGCGCGCCAGGAGATCGCGTGCTTTCTCCGCGGACTTCGGTTCGCACAGCACGTCGTATCGACCGGCGACCAGCTGCATGGTGGACGCGAAATCGCGCTGGCCCTTGGTGGCCGCGTACGGGATGCTCGCGGAGATCAGCCCGAAGACGATGCCGCCCAAAACACCGACGACGAGCGCGGACAGGTAGTTGGTGTCGGTGATGATGCTCAGCACCAGGCCGAGGAACACACCGAGCCAGGCACCCGAGATGATGCCGCCGCCAATGACTTTGGCCCAGGTGAGACGACCGATGACGCGCTCGACCTGCATGAGGTCGACGCCGACGATGGTGACGTCCTGGACGGAGAATTCCTGATCGGAGAGGTAGTCCACGGCGCGCTGCGCCTCGGCGTACGTGGGGTAGGACCCGATGGGCCATCCCGACGGCGGAGTGGGCAGGCCTTGTCCGGGGCGGCCGGGCTGCGACATGGGGTTGGTCATGACTCCATTGTGCCTGGCGAGCCGGGTTGGCCGCTGGGGAGGACACCCGACGCACGTCCGGCCTCGAGGATCACGCGCGCCATCCGGTGCCCGGCCTCGTCGACCATCTCCCCGTCCACCACGACCGCACCGCGAGCTCCCCCGTCGACCGACAGGTGGCCCCGGTACGTCTCGACGATGGCGTGCGCTCGGTCCACGTCGGCCTGACGCGGTGAGAACGCCTCGTTGGCCGCGGCGATCTGCGTCGGATGCAGAACCCACTTGCCGTCGTATCCCAACGCGGCGGAGTGCCTCGCGGCCGCGACGAACCCGTCGAGGTCGCGCACCTGGACGTACGGACCGTCGATCGCCTGCAGCCCGTGGGCGCGAGCGGAGAGCAGGATCGTCATCAGCACGTGGTGGTAGGCATCGCCCCTGTCGTATCCGTCGGGCTGCTCCCCCACCGTCAGGGTTCGCATTCCCACGTCGGCCATGAAGTCGCCGGGCCCGAACACCAGGGTCTGCACGCGGGGAGACGCCGTCGCGATCGCATCGATGTGCAGCAGCCCCACCGAGTCCTCGATCTGCGGCTCGATCCCGATGCGTCCGACCGGGAGTCCCTGCTCCCGCTCGATCTGCGTCACCAGCAGGTCCAGCGCCTGCACCTCGCCGGCGGTCCTGACCTTCGGCAGCACGATCGCGTCCAGATGTCGCCCCGCTCGACCGGTTACCTCGAGCACGTCGCGGAACGTCGCGTCCGTCGTCCAGTCGTTGACTCGCACCAGACGTAGTTGTGGTCCCCAGCCGTCGCTGCCGAGCGCGTCGGCCACCGCTGCGCGCGCCCGGTCCTTGGCGGCCGGTGCGACAGCGTCCTCGAGATCGAGGAACACCGCATCCGCGGGCAGGGACAGCGCTTTGTGCATCATCTTCGGACTGCTGCCGGGCACGGCGAGCACGGAACGTCGCAAGCGTGGGGTCACCAGCGCACACTATCGGGCGCGACCGGTCGAAGGCCCGGCGTCTAGTGTTGCGGCCATGGCAGCAGTGAACAAGGTGTTCGCCGCCAGGCTCGCGGGCCTCGTGGTGCTCGGACCCGACGGCGAGAGCATCGGTCGTGTGCGCGACATCGTCGTGACGGTTCGCGTCGGCCGCCAGCAACCGCGCGTCCTCGGGCTCGTCGTCGACCTGGCCACGCGCCGCAAGATCTTCGTCCCGATGCTGCGTGTCACCGCCATCGAGCCGACGTCGGTGACGTTGACCACCGGGAACGTCAGTATGCGCCGTTTCGTCCAGCGCCCGGGCGAGGTGTTGGCTCTCGCACAGGTGCTCGATTCCCGTGTGCGCACCGACGATCCGGACGCCGAGGATCTCCACGACGTCGATTCGGTGGTCGTCGATCTCGGTATCGAGCAGACTCGCACGCGGGACTGGGTCATCTCCCGCGTCGCCGTCCGTCCCCACCGCACTCGGTTGGGTCGACGCGGCAGCATGCACGTCATCGACTGGCAGAACGTGCAGGGGCTGACGCAGTCGGATCTGTCGCGGCCGGGCCAGGGAGTCTCGCAGCTGTTGGAGCAGTTCGAGGGACTCCGTCCGGCCGACGTCGCCGACGCCATCCGCGACCTCCCGGAGAAGCGACGTCTCGAAGTGGCCTTCGCCCTGGATGATCAGCGTCTCGCCGACGTCATCCAGGAGATGCCCGACGACGACCAGATCGACCTGGTGCAGGCACTCGCCCCGGCCCGCGCCGCGGACGTGCTCGAGGCCATGGATCCCGACGACGCGGCCGACCTTCTCGGAGAACTACCGGAGACGGAAGCGGAATCCCTTCTGCGACTGATGGACCCGCAGGACTCCGAACCGGTGCGCCGACTGCTCGAGCATTCACCGGACACGGCCGGCGGCCTCATGACTCCGGAACCCGTCGTGCTCAGCGCGTCGGCGACGGTCGCCGAGGCACTGGCCCGCGCCCGCAACCCGGATCTGACTCCGGCGCTCGCGTCGCTGGTGTTCGTCGTCCGGCCGCCCACTGCGACGCCCACCGGCCGGTACCTCGGCTGCGTGCATCTGCAACAGCTGCTCCGAGAACCCCCGGCGAGTCTGGTGGGAGGTGTCATCGACACGACGCTGTCGACGCTCTCCCCGGACGACAACCTGGCGGCCGTCACCCGATACTTCGCCGCCTACAACCTGGTGTGCGGTCCGGTGGTCGACGCCGAGGAGCATCTCATCGGCGCGGTCACCGTGGACGACGTCCTCGATCATCTACTTCCCGACGACTGGCGCGAACAGGAGCACGTGGGACATGAGTGAGAAGTCGACGGCGACAGCCCGTCAGCGGCTCGACACCCCGCGCGGCTCGCGACGATTCAAGATCGACTTCGATGTCGATTCCGTCGGCCGTACGGGCGAGAACGTCGCGCGGTTCCTCGGCACCGGCCGCTACCTGGCCATCCAGACCGGGATCGTGATCGTCTGGATCCTGCTGAACGTCTTCGCGGTCAGCCTGCAGTGGGATCCGTACCCCTTCATCCTCCTGAACCTGGCGTTCTCGACCCAGGCCGCCTACGCCGCACCGCTGATCCTGCTCGCGCAGAACCGGCAGGACGACCGTGACCGCGTGTCGCTCGAAGAGGATCGCTCACGCGCCGCGCAGACCAAGGCGGACACCGAGTTCCTGGCACGGGAACTGGCCGCGCTCCGCATCGCCGTGGGCGAGGTGGCCACCAGGGACTACCTCCGACGCGAATTGGACGACCTCCGGGCCGCACTGCTGGACCCGGCGTCGGCCGCGGCGGAGGAACAGAAGGCGCGCAAGAAGACTCGCAAGAAGCCCGTGGACGACCAAACAACTCGTTTCGACCACAGCGAGGACACGCGACGGTAACCTCGGTCACACTGCACGTCGGGTCTCGGTGAGTGTGCAGACGAGTTGTCGTGGGGGTTTGTCCATATGCGCGTCGGTGGAATCGTCGGAGCATCCATCCTGGTTCTGAGCGCGGTGACGGTGGCCGCGGGATCGGCCACCCCGAGTTCCGCACACGCTCCTGTCGCGATGACGGCATCGGAGAGTGTGCGCACAGTTCCCTCGCGGGACACGTCCGTCGGGCTCGTCGAGCCGGCAGACCGAACTCCCGTGGTCTTCCGTTCGCCCAGACCGTCCGCCGTGCCTGCCGGAGCCCCGGCGGCACCCGCGGCGCCGCTGGCGTCGATCCTGGTCGGTGCACTCGGGATTCCCGAGCTGGTGCTGCAGGCCTACCGGTCCGCCGAGACACAGATGGCGACGACGACACCGGGATGTCACCTGCCGTGGCATCTGTTGGCCGCGATCGGCCGTATCGAGTCCGGTCATGCCGGCGGCGGACGTACCGATGCCGGCGGCACCACGATCACGTCGGTGCTCGGACCGGTTCTCGACGGTCGGTCCGCCGCGGACGCCGTCATCACCGACACGGACGGTGGCGCGCTGGACGGCGATCCGGGCCACGATCGAGCCGTCGGGCCGATGCAGTTCATCCCGGCGACCTGGGCCGGCTACGCCTCGGACGGGAACGGCGACGGCAAGAGCGATCCGAACAACGTCTTCGACGCGGCACTGGGGGCCGGCAAGTACCTGTGCTCCGGTGGCCTCGACATGACGAATCCGGCGCAGGCTACCACCGCCGTCATGCGCTACAACAATTCGGCGGCCTACACGGCCAACGTGCTGGCGTGGTCGGCCGCGTACTCCGGCGGCGGCACCCCCGTCGTCGGCCGTATCGGCGAGGCTGCGCCTTCTCCGGCCGATGCTCTCGCCGTGGCTGCGGCGGCCTCGACCACCGCGTCCGTCACGGATCCGAGCACGACGGCGGCACCGACGACGGAAGCCCTTCCCGCGGCGCCGTTGACGCCCGTGGAGCAGCCACCGGCCTTCGGCATCCCCGGGTTGCCTCCGCTGCCGGTGATCGAGCTGCCGACCATTCCCTGCCTGCTGTGCCCGCCGGCGCCGCCGGCCCCTCCCGAGCAAACAACACCCGTCACCACTCCGTGACGGAGGTCTCGCTCATCACGGTGAGGTAACGGAACGGCAACGGATCAGGTACCCTCGCTCCCGGCAAGCAAATGTCGGAGAGTCCCGAATCGGGACGGAGAAGTCGTCGCGGATCACAAGTCTCGCGAGGGCGAGGAGGTTGTGCATCCGTGGGTCGGCACCGCAAGAGATCGTCTTCCACAGTGCGACGGAACACGGTCATCGCGTTGACCGGCCTGATTCCGGCAGGGGCCATCACGGTCGCCAGCGGATACGGGGCCAGCGCCGACATCCCGTTCCTGCAGACCCGTGCCGCCGCGAACGAGTCCGTCCTCGAACCCTCGGTCGTCGCGCCGGCCGTGGCCGTGGCACCCGCCCCCGCTCCGACCCCCGAGCCCGCGCCCGCCTCGCCTCCCCCTCCCGCAGCGCCCGCCCTGCCGGAAAGCCTCGCCGCCGGCCCCCTCGGAGTGCCCGGAATCAACGTCGCCGCGTACCGGAGCGCCGAGCAGTTGCTCGCACAGAGCACCCCCGGGTGCTCGATGAACTGGGCGCTGCTCGCCGGCATCGGTCGCGTCGAGTCCACCCACGCCAACGACGGAGCAGCTGGAGCCGACGGCACCCTCTTCGAACCCATCCTCGGTCCCGTTCTGGACGGATCGTTGGCCGGTAACAACGTGATCATGGACACCGACGGCGGCGAGCTCGACGGCAATGCCACCTACGACCGCGCGGTCGGGCCGATGCAGTTCCTCCCGGAAACCTGGAAGCACTACGCGACCGACGGCAACGGCGACGGCAAGGCCGACCCCCAGAATCTCTTCGACAGCGCCGCGACCACCGGAAAGTACCTCTGCGACGGAGGCCTGAACATGGCCGACCCGCTGCAGGCGACGCGCGCCATCCTCCGCTACAACAACTCGATGGCCTACGTCGCGAACGTCGTCGCGTGGTCCGTGGCGTACTCCACCGGCATCGCCCCCGCCGAAGCGGACCTGCCCCGAATTCACTGAGCCGGTAACGCCTACCATCGGGGCATGCCCGTAGCCACCGAATCGGACGTTCGTAGCGCACTCGCGCGCGTGAACGACCCCGAGATTCGCAAGCCCATCACCGAACTCGGCATGGTCAAGAGCGTCGCTCTGAGCGAGGACGGGTCCGTCGACATCGGAATCTTCCTCACCACCGCCGGGTGCCCCATGAAGACCGAGATCTCCGACCGCGTCACCAAGGCCGTCGCCGACGTCGCGGGAGTCGGCGCCATCCGGGTCGAACTCGACGTCATGAACGACGAGCAGCGAACGGAACTCCGCAAGTCGTTGCGCGGGGACTCTGCCGAACCCGTCATTCCGTTCGCCCAGCCCGGATCGCTGACGCGCGTCTACGCCGTCGCCTCGGGCAAGGGTGGCGTCGGGAAGTCGAGTGTCACGGTCAACCTCGCAGCGGCCATGGCGGCCAAGGGCCTGTCGGTCGGTGTCCTCGACGCCGACATCTACGGGCACTCCGTCCCCCGCATGCTCGGCACCGATGCGCGGCCCACGCAGGTGGAGCGGATGATCATGCCGCCCGTCGCGCACGACGTGAAGATGATCTCGATCGCCCAGTTCACCCAGGGCAACACTCCCGTCGTCTGGCGTGGACCCATGCTGCACCGTGCGCTGCAGCAGTTCCTGGCCGACGTGTTCTGGGGCGACCTGGACATCCTGCTGCTCGATCTGCCGCCCGGCACCGGCGACGTCGCCATCTCGGTCGCCCAGCTGATTCCCGGCGCGGAGATCCTGGTCGTGACCACCCCGCAGCAGGCGGCGGCCGAGGTGGCGGAACGTGCCGGCGCCATCGCGCTGCAGACCCGTCAGCGGGTCGTGGGCGTCGTGGAGAACATGTCCTGGCTCGAACTTCCGGACGGCACTCGCATGGACGTGTTCGGCACCGGCGGCGGACAGGCCGTCGCGGAGCGCCTCACCGTCGCCGTGGGCGCGAAAGTGCCACTGCTGGGCCAGATTCCCCTGGACACCGCGGTGCGCGAAGGCGGCGACTCCGGTATCCCCATCGTGCTGAGCGCACCGGAGACACCGGCGGCGAAAGCGATGATCGAGGTGGCCGAGAAACTGTCCGTGCGCAGCCGCGGACTGGCCGGAATGAGCCTGGGCATCGACACCACCCGGCACCTCTGACGAGTTAGGTCGCGTCCGGATCGATCGGCGGCCGCTCCCCGGTGGGGAGCGGTGCGCCGGGCGACTTGCTCATGTTCGGCGTGGAACCGCCGGCCGGAGTTTGCGGCTTCTCGTCGAACTTGCCGGTGAAGATCGAATCGTCGCCGTCGAGAAGGTGCTTGGTGATCACCGCGCGCGGGCTCATGCCGCGCAGCTGGTTCAGATCGGCGAGCGGCTTGCGCAGGTCGTCGAAGTCCGTGCCCAGCTCGTCCTTGAGTTGCTGACTCGCGCCGCTGGCGTAGTCACGGACCTGACGCAGCGATTTCGTCGTCCACGTGATGGCGCCGGGAAGTCGTTCCGGGCCCAGGACGACGAGTGCGACGACGAGCAGCACCATCATCTCGCCCCAGCCGATGTTCGAGAACACCCCTACAGCCTACGCATCCGAGACCGGGGTGACGGACACGTCCACCGTGCGTCCCGACCGGACCAGCTGAACCTGTACTGCTTGTCCGATCTGCTGTTCCTGCACGGCGACCGTGAGCTCGTCGGCGCCGCTGACCGTGCGGTCTCCGACGCGGACGATCACGTCGCCCTCGGCGATCCCGGCCTGCTGCGCCGGACCACCGGCGGTCACGTTGGCCACCTCGGCACCGGTCAGCGCGTCGTTGACCACCGAGCGGACACTGACTCCGATGTCCGGGTGGGTCATGGTTCCGGTGCGGATCAGCGACTGCGCGACCGCGGTGACGTCGTCGATAGGGATGGCGAAACCGAGCCCGACCGATCCCCCGCTCTCGCTGCGGATGGCCGAGTTGATGCCGATGACGCGACCTTCCGCATCGATCAGCGGACCACCCGAGTTGCCCGGGTTGATGGCGGCGTCGGTCTGCACGGCATCGATCACCGCGTCGGTATCCGTGCCCTCTCCCGACAGACGGACGGGACGATCGAGTGCACTGACGATGCCACGCGTGACCGTCTTGCTCAGGCCGAGCGGCGATCCGACGGCGACGACGTCGTCGCCCACCGCGACGTCCGAGGACTTACCGAGCTGCGCCACCGTCAGATCCGCGACATCCGTCTTGAGTACGGCGAGGTCGGTCTTGGTGTCGCGCCCGACGATCTGCGCGGGCACCTTGGTGCCGTCGGAGAACGTGACGTTCAGTGTCGCACCGGGATTGGTAGCCGCCATCGAGATGACGTGGTTGTTGGTGACGATGTAGCCGCTGCCGTCGATGACCACTCCGGAGCCCGTGCCGGCATTGCCGCCGAACGTCTCCTGGACCGAGACGACCGAGGGGAGAACCGCCTCGGCGACGCGCGCCACCTGGCCCTGCGGCAACTCGCCCCCGCCCTGCTCGAGGGTGACGCGGGAACTGGTGAGCGAGCCTCCGAGATCGGCGGCGATGCTGCCGACGACGCCGCCCAGCAGACCGATGACCAGAGCCACCCCGGCCAGCGACGCCAGCGCGCCCGTGGAGACTCGGCGTCCGAACAGCACCTCGCGCGCGCCGATCCTGGTGCCGGGTGCGAGAGGAGCAGGCTCCGGTTCGTCCACGGCGGGCGACACCGACATCACGCGGGACGACGGGATGCGCCACGGATTCTCGGGGGCCGATTCCGAGGCAGGCTCGGGCGCCTCCGGTTCACGCACCAGCGACTCGGCGACACCGGGGGGCCGACCGAAAGCCTCGGTCAGCACGGGGTCGGGCGCACCGACACGAATGGACGGGGTTTCGCGGCGACGAGTCCGGTCGTCGCCGAAGGAGTCACGGATACCGTGCGGCCGACCGAACGCACGGACGACGTGCGAGTCGATGGTCGGACGGTAGAGCGGACGAGGAGGGAGTCGCGGTGTGTCCGCGTCGTCCTTGCTGTCGCCGGTGGGGCGGTACTCGTCGGCTGGAGTCACCTGTGCACGCTACCGCCGACGGAAGCGCGAGCCGACGACCGACCCCAGGCCGTGGCGGAGACCGGAACCGAAGGACGGCTCGGGACGCGTCGTGTCGTGCGGGGTGCACTGCGGAATCTGGCTCAGCAGGCCGAGAAGGGACGACGGCATCGACATCTGGGGCGAGGCCTGCAGAGCGATTCGCGCCTGCTGCTGGGCGTCGACCTCGGCGGCGCACGCCGGGCACTCGGAGACGTGGTGCGCGGCCCGCAGATACGGATTCATGCGGAGTTCGCCGTCGACGTAGGCGGCGATCGCCTCGCTCGCGAGGTGATCGGTGGGGCTGAACTTTCGCGGTTCGCGTGCCCGTGTCATTCCTACCTCCACTTCACGCACGTCCGGATGTGGTCACGTACTCGAACACTAACGACCTCGAACACTAACGACGGACACCGCGCGGAAGTTCCCGGCAGAAGACCGACGTCACCGTCACGACGGTACTACTGCGGCGTCACTCCGACGGGGTGAGCGATGCCCGCATCTCACGGCTCGTGGCGAGATGGTCGCGGAGAGCCTGGCGACCTCGGTGGATGCGGCTCCGGACGGTTCCGAGCTTGACGCCCAGGGTCGCGCCGATCTCCTCGTAGGACAGACCCTCGATGTCGCACAGCACGATCGCGGCGCGGAACTCGGGTGCCAGCGAGTCGAGAGCGGCCTGCAGGTCGGGGTCGAGACGCGCGTCGTGATAGATCTGCTCCGGGTCGGGTGTGTCCGACGGGACGCGGTCGTAGTCCTCGGGCAGCGCCTCCATGCGGATGCGGTTCCGACGGCGGACCATGTCGAGGAAAAGGTTGGTGGTGATGCGGTGCAGCCAACCCTCGAACGTTCCCGGCTGATAGTTCTGCAGGGACCGGAACACCCGGATGAACGTGTCCTGGGTCAGGTCCTCGGCGTCCTGCGCGTTGCCGGACAGGCGGTAGGCCAACCGGTACACCCGGTCGCCGTGCTCGCGTACGAGTTCGTCCCAGGACGGCATGGAGGTGGCATCGCCGGTGGCATCGAAGACAGCAGTTCCGGACAGCTCTTCGGTCTCGACCGGTGTCGTCAGGTCGGCGTGTTCGCGCGGGTCGGTCATCATGTCTATCGGTGAACTCCTGTTCGGTCCGAGTTGTTCCGGTACCCGTTCTGCACGCGACCGAAGCTGTGGCGAACTCTCGTGAGGTCAACTCTCTCGCGGACATGTGTGCGACCCGTGTGAAGAGGCTGAGTGTCGGCTGAGAGTTCACAGGCCGACACGTGAGTGGTCACGACGCGTTAGGGTTTTCGCGTGACTGTCGACGCCGCGAAGATGCTGCACTACGCCGAGGAATCCGTCGTCGAGGACGAGGTCCTGCTGGCCGCCCGTGAGAGGGCCGTCGATCTGGGCGCCGCCCCCGTCCCCGCCTCGGTCGGCGCGGTGCTCAGCATGGTGGCCCAGTTGTCCGGTGCGCGAACCGTCGTGGAGGTCGGCACGGGCGCCGGCGTCAGCGGGCTGTGGCTGCTGGACGGCATGCGGTCGGACGGTGTTCTCACCACCATCGACACGGAGCCCGAGCATCAACGCGCCGCGAAGGAAGCGTTCCGATCCGGCGGTATCGCCGCGTCCCGCACCCGGTTGATCAACGGCCGCGCACTGGACGTCCTCCCCCGCCTCGCGGATGCGTCCTACGACCTGGTGTTCATCGACGCCACCCCACGTGACCACGTCGGGTTCGTCGCCGAGGGTGTGCGGATGCTGCGCCCCGGCGGGGCCTTGATCCTGCACAACGCGCTGCTCGGTGGGCGGGTGGCCGACGCGTCGTCACGCGACGAGGCGACGGTGGCGGTTCGTGCCGCGGCACGTGCCATCGCGGAGAACGACAGCCTCACGGCCGTCGTGTTCCCGCTCGGCGACGGATTGCTGTGCGCCTCGCGCGTGCCGGAGTGACCTAGATCCAGACACCCTTGCCGACGGCGACGACGCCGTTGGCGCTGACGTTGAACCGCTCCGCATCGCGGTCGCGATCGACGCCGATGATCTCGCCGTCGCCGACGACGACGTTCTTGTCCAGGATGGCGTTGCGCACGACGGCGTTCTTCCCGATGCGCACGCCCGGCATGATGACGCTTCCCTCGACCGTCGCGCCCGCGTCGATGATGACCGACGAGCTCAGCACCGAGTTGCGCACGGTCGCACCGGACAGGATGGATCCCGCGCCGACGATGGATTCCTGCGCCAGGCCGCCCTGGACGAACTTGGCGGGCGGGAGGTTGTCCGCGGATCCGCGGATCGGCCAGCGCTTGTTGTAGAGGTTGAAGATCGGGTGCACGGACACCAGGTCCATGTGGGCGTCGTAGAACGCGTCGAGTGTTCCGACGTCGCGCCAGTAACCCTTGTCCCGCTCGGTGGCGCCGGGAACGACGTTGTCCTTGAAGTCGTAGACCGACGCCATCCCTGCCGCGACGAGAGCGGGAATGATGTTGCCGCCCATGTCGTGATCGGAGTCGGTGTCCTCGGCGTCGGCGCGGATGGCGTCCACGAGCACCTTGGTGGTGAACACGTAGTTGCCCATCGACGCGAACGTCATGGTCGGGTCGTCGGGGGTACCCGGCGGGTCCTTCGGCTTCTCGAGGAACTCGGTGATGTTGCCCGACGCGTCGCTGTCGATGCAGCCGAAAGCCGTTGCCTCACTGCGAGGTACACGGATGCCCGCGACGGTCACGCCCGCACCCGAGTCGATGTGCTGCTGCACCATCTGCTCGGGGTCCATGCGGTAGACGTGATCGGCGCCGAACACGACGATGTACTCGGGGTCCTCGTCGGTGATGAGATTCATCGACTGGAAGATGGCGTCCGCGCTACCCGTGTACCAGCGCGGTCCGAGACGCTGCTGGGCCGGGACCGGAGTGATGTACTCACCCGCGAAGCCCGAGAGTCGCCACGTCTGAGAGATGTGGCGGTCCAACGAGTGCGACTTGTACTGAGTCAGAACACAGAGTCGCAGATACCCCGCGTTCACCAGGTTGCTGAGCACGAAGTCGATGAGGCGGTAGGCGCCACCGAAAGGGACGGCGGGTTTCGCTCGATCAGCGGTCATCGGATACAGGCGTTTGCCCTCGCCGCCGGCGAGCACGATCCCGAGTACATGCGGCTGGGTCCTCACAACAGTCAACCTATCCGGTTGTGACGAGCAATCGCTACGTATAGGCCGAATGCACCCCGACGCGTTACGTTCGTCTCATGCGAGTGGCGATGATGACGAAGGAATATCCACCTGAGATCTACGGCGGCGCCGGCGTCCACGTGACGCAGTTGGTCGAGCGACTCCGCGCCCTGTGCGAGGTCGACGTGCACTGCATCGGCGCACCGCGCGACACGGCAACCGTGCACTCCCCCGACCCCGAACTGGCCGACGCCAATCCGGCGCTCACGACGCTGTCGACCGGCCTACGGATGGCGAATGCTGCCGGCGACGCCGACATCGCGCACTCCCACACCTGGTACACCGGACTGGCCGGTCATCTCGCAGCCGAGCTCTACGGCATCCCCCACGTCCTCACCGCGCATTCCCTCGAGCCTCGTCGGCCGTGGAAGGCGGAACAGTTGGGCGGCGGATACCGCGTCTCGTCGTGGTCCGAGCGCAACGCGATGGAGAACGCCGACGCCGTCATCGCCGTCAGTGACGGGATGAAGGCCGATGTCCTGGACTGCTACCCGGGTATCGACCCGGCGCGGGTTCACGTCGTCCGCAACGGAATCGATACCGACGTCTGGCATGCGGGTGGCGCAGCCGACGGCGAGCCGTCCGCCCTCGACGCCGTCGGTGTGCGGTCGGATGCCCCCATCGTCGCCTTCGTCGGCCGCATCACCCGGCAGAAGGGCGTGGGGCACCTCGTCGCTGCCGCGCACGCATTCGACCCGTCGATCCAGTTGGTGCTGTGTGCCGGCGCTCCCGACACCCCCGAGATCGCCGCCGAGACCGAGCAGGCAGTCGACGCGCTGATCGAGAGCCGCGGCAACGTGTTCTGGGTCCGCGAGATGCTTCCCACCGAGCAGATCCGTCAGATCCTCTCGGCAGCAACGGTCTTCGTGTGTCCGTCCGTGTACGAGCCGCTGGGCATCGTCAATCTCGAGGCGATGGCGTGCGAGACGGCCGTCGTCGCGTCCGACGTCGGAGGCATCCCCGAGGTGGTCGTCGACGGCGCCACCGGAACGCTGGTGCACTACGACGCCGCGGACACGGCCGCCTTCGAGGCCGACCTGGCTGCCGCGGTGAATGCTCTCGTCGCCGACGGATCGCGGGCTGCGCAGTACGGAGTCGCCGGGCGTGAACGCGCGGTCGCGGAGTTCTCCTGGGAGTCCATCGCCCAGCAGACGATGGAGGTCTACTCGGCTGCCGTCGACGTCGCGGCAGCGCGGGCGTAGACCCCGACGGTCACCGACACGGTGACCTCGCGGGGAGTCGGCATCGCCTCGACACGTGTTCGCAGATCGTCGGCGGACACGTGCCGGGCGGAGGGGCCCATTCCCACCACGGCCGCGACCTCGTCGTGGCCCAGGGAGATCGGGTACCTGACCGCGGTGCGCTGCTCCCGCTCGAACCGTCCGGCGAGGGTGTCGCCGAGTCGTCGTGTCTTGTTCTCGTCGACCCGGACGAGACCGAGATCGTCCACCAACTCCACGAGGTGACGATCGGTCGGCGTGAGCACGACCAGGCGCCCCCCGGGAGTGAGCACGCGGTGGATCTCGGCAGCGTTGCGGGGGGAGAACACCGACAGAACGACGTCGACACTCTCCGTTCGGACCGGTACGTGGTTCCAGACGTCGGCGACGACCGAGGTGATGCGGGGGTGTGCGCGTGCTGCACGCCGTGCGGCCGCCTTGGACACGTCGAGTCCGATGCCCACCGAGGTCGCTCCGGCACGATCGAGGGCGCGGGCAAGGTAGTGGCCCGTCCCGGCGCCGATGTCGAGCACCGTCCGAGTGTCGACGCACGCGTCGGCCACAGCGTCCATCAGGCGGTCGTAGTACCCGCCGTCGAGGAACTGCTCGCGAGCGGCCACCATCTCGGTCGAGTCACCGACGATCTTCCCTCCCGAGCCGGACAGCAGGCTCACGTAACCCTGCCGCGCCACGTCGAAGGTGTGCCCGCGATCGCACAGCACCTGCGTACCGTCCGACTCGAGGTCCGCTCCGCAGTGCGGACACATCAGGAGAGCAACCGCGTCGTCGTTCATCCGATGCCCTCCTTGCCTCGCGCGGTAGGAAAAAGGAACGACCCCACCGGTCGGTGGGGCCGTTCGCAGGGAGTGCCGGTGTTCAGCTGGTGACGCCCTTGAGCTCGTCGCCCAGGGCTGCCGCCTCGTCGGGAGTCAGTTCGACGACCAAGCGTCCTCCGCCTTCGAGTGGAACCCTCATGACGATTCCTCGTCCCTCTTTGGTCGCCTCGAGCGGACCGTCCCCGGTCCGGGGCTTCATGGCCGCCATTCTCTGCTCCCTCCAGATCTGCGCTGACCTGCATTGCGCGCTGCATCAATTCGGTCGCGCCTCGGCGGGGTCCGACGAGGCTCGTGAACTTATTGTTCCCTATCCTCCGGATCCGCGGGTAACGGACACCCTCGAACAGCGGTGGAGCGGGTGTGTACTAGCGCGCCGGAACCCAGCAGTCGGCGACATGGTCGTCGACCATTCCGGTCGCCTGCATCAGTGCGTAGGCGGTCGTCGGTCCGACGAACGACAGCCCGGCCTTCTTCAGAGTCCGAGCGAGCGCGGTCGATTCCGCCGTGACCGCCGGGACATCCGTCAGCGTCGACGGCCGCGGTCGTGCCGGTGGCGCGAAGGACCAGAGCACCGCGTCCAGATCGATGTCCTGATCCACGACGGCCCGCGCATTGCGCACTGTCGCAGTAATTTTCGCTCGGTTGCGCACGATCGCACTGTCGGACATCAGACGCTCGACGTCGTCCTCGCCGAACTGTGCGACCAGCGCGGGATCGAACCCGCGGAAGGCGGCCCGGAACGCTTCCCGCTTACGCAGAATGGTGATCCACGACAGGCCGGACTGGAACGCTTCCAGGGTGATCCGCTCGAAGAGCGCGGAGCGTCCGTGGACGGGAACACCCCACTCGTCGTCGTGATACGCCGCATAGAGCGGGTCCAGCGACGGGTCCCCCGCCCACGCGCAGCGGATGCGGCCGTCGGAGCCCGGCATCGTCACCGAGGTGGCTCCTCGGTGACCTCCGCCGGTTCCGCACCCGAGTCGACGGGCGCCGCCGGTTCCTGCTCCTTCAGGCGCAACCGCAGACTGTCCAACTCGACAGCCAGACGATCGAGCGCCCAATCGACCTCACGGGCGTCGTAACCGCGCAGCGTGATCGAGAACCGCAGAGCCCGCACGTCTCGTCCCGCGATACCGCGTGCGGGCAGAGCAGTTGCCGTGGTGCCTTCGGGCAGCGGTTCCATCTCTTCTCCACGCCCGAAGACGACGGACGCGAGAAGGAACAGAGCCACCGCCACGACGGCGATCACGACGACGTACAGCAGGATCGTCACCATGAGGCGATCCTGCCACGCCTCAACCCCTCGTCTTGTCCACCCAGGTCTTGTCCACCCACGGCCGTACGGTTCGCATCGGCGGCCGGTCGGCGAGCGAGACATCGGTGACCGAGGGAACGAACGTCTCCCCGTCCAGAACGAACTGCGTCAGACCGGCGCCCGAATCCGGGATTCCTGCCCTGGCGAGCATCGTCCCGACGATCTGGCGACTCATCGCGCCCAGTTCGACGAGCGGACGATTGCGGTGGCGGCGGACTCCGAGGTTCACCTGACCGATGGCGTCCATCCCGAGACGGTCGTAGGTGTCCATCAGCAGGCCGATCTCGACTCCGTAGCCCGGCGCGAACGGCACCGAGGACAGGAGTTCCCGAGTACCCGCGTATTCGCCGCCCAGAGGCTGGATGACGCGACCCAGCTCGGGTCGCAACGCGGCCAGCAGCGGTCGGGCGACGAGTTCGGTGACCCGGCCTCCGCCGTGAGCCTCCGCCGATCCTGCCAACGGCCGTCGGTAATAGCCCTTGACCAGGTGGATACCGTCCGTCGTGAGAAGCGGGCCCAGGAGCTTGGGGACGAACTGGGGATCCGGATCGATGAGGTCCGAGTCCACGAAGGCGATCAGGTCGCCCGTCGTGGCGGCGATCGCACGCCAGAGCACCTCGCCCTTCCCCGGCGCGGGTGCGAATTCCGGAACGGCCTCCTCGCGCGAGACGACGGTGGCGCCTGCCGCCGTCGCCCGGATCGCTGTCCGGTCGGTGGAGCCGGAGTCGAGGACGACCAACTCGTCGACGATGCGTCCGAGCAACGGACTGATCGTGTCGATGACGCCGGCGACGGTCTCTTCCTCGTTGAGCGCGGGGAGGACGACGGACACGGTGCGGTCGCCCTTCGCGGCCTCGAGTTCCTCGAGGGTCCAGGACGGGCTGTCCCAACTGTTCATGCGGTCCCAGTCGGTCGCCGGGGTGATCATGCCTGCCAGTGTCATGCCAAACCTCGCACTGTTCGCGCGGGTGCCCTGGTGCCGGCTATCGCTGCCACCATGTCGACGACCCGTCTCGTTGCTGCCACCTCGTGCACTCGGAACATCCGAGCGCCCTGTGATGCCGTCAAAGCTGTCGCGGCCAACGTTCCCTCCAAGCGTTCGGCAAGTCCTACACCCAGAGTCTCCCCGATGAAGTCCTTGTTGCTCAGCGCCATCAGCACAGGCCATCCGGTGTTTACAAGACTGTCGATCCGACGCAACAGTTCGAGCCCGTGATAGCTGTTCTTGCCGAAATCATGGGTCGGATCGACGATGATTCCGTCGAGTCGGACGCCCGCCGCACGCGCATTCTCGGCGGAACGGGTCACCTCGGACACCACGTCGGCCACCACGTCGGCATAGCGGACGCGGTGCGGGCGAGTGCGCGGAACGGCGCCGCCGGTGTGTGAGCAGACGATGCCGGCACCCACCTCGGCGGCGACGTGGACCAGCTCGGGATCCGCACCGGCCCAGGTGTCGTTGATCAGATTCGCGCCCTCGGCGCAGGCGAGACGCGCGACGTCGGCTCGCCAGGTGTCGACGCTGATGACCAGATCCGGGTACGCGGCGCGGATCGCGGCGACGAACGGCACCACCCGCCGCGTCTCTTCCTCGGCGTCCACGGTGGCGCCGGGTCCGGCCTTGACTCCCCCGATATCCACGAGGTCGGCGCCCTCGTCCACCGCGCGGCGTACGGCGTCCATGGCCGCGTCGTCGCCGAACGTGGCGCCCTGGTCGTAGAAGCTGTCGGGTGTGCGGTTCACGATGGCCATGACGAGTGCCCGGTCCGTAGCCACCGGCTTGCCGCACAATGTCGAGTTCGGGATGACGGTCGCGCCGGGTTCGCTCACGTCACCATGATGCCCGGTCACCCGTTCAGGGCTCGAAGATGTCGTCGATGCGCAGCGAGAACGTCGCGGCGAGCCGAAAAGCCAACGGCAGCGACGGGTCGAACTTGCCCGTTTCGATGGACACGATGGTGCGACGGGACACTCCGACCTCGTCGGCCAGACGCTGCTGCGACCACTGCCTGGCGCGTCGAAGCTCCGGGAGAGAGTTCTTCACCGGGTGGATCGTCGCGCGGCGATGCCGTAGCGGATACCGAAGCTGACTGCCGCCGCGACGACCACACTCGCCATCACCAGCGAGCCGTCCACACTGTCTCCGACCGCAGTGAGGACCACAGCTCCGAGACCGGCGAATGCGACGACGTCGGTGAAAGACCCTGCCGCTGCTCGGCCGTACCACGAGGACTCGACCGACTCCTCCTCGTGCACCACAGCGCCGCGAACCGACGCGCGGTCGACCACCGACACCCACACGACACCGACGCACGGCGCAGCGAGGCAGAAAGAGAACACCAGAAAACCGACAAGGGCGTCCGAGCCGGCCATGCCGACCGAGACCGCGAGAGCGCCCATGACAGCGGCGAGGACGATGCCGGACGGGACGGAAACCGCCATGGCCGAGACGTCCCGCGAGCCTAGTCTCGTACGTCCCCACCGGCTTCGACCCTCGGCAGTGTTCATGGAGACCTCGTTCCGGTCGACAGCGTGAAGTACCTTTCACATGAGAAGGGTACTTCACACATGTCCCGACCGCTAAGGGTTCAGCCCTTGGGCAGCTTTCCGGCGCCGACCTCGTCGACGTAGCCGTCGTAGCTCTCGACGTATCCGCCGGACTTGCCCTTCAGGACGTACAGGTCGCCGTCACCGTCGCCGTAGCCGATCTTGCGGAGCTCGACCTTCTTGCTCTTGAACGTCGAGGTGGCCTCGAGGGACTCGACGACGCGGATGAACAGCGGAACCGCGTATCCGGGAAGGTTCTTGTAGGCGTGCTGGGCGAAGGAGTTGCCGTCGAAGGACTTTCCCCCGCGCAGCGTCACCGCGGCCATTCCTGCCTTACCGTCCGTCTTGTCGATGTCGACGCCGAAGACCACGGCCTGATCGACGTCCGGATGCGAGTTCAACGCACCCTCCACCTGGGTGGTGGCGACGTTCTCGCCCTTCCACCGGAAGGTGTCACCCAGTCGGTCGACGAAGGCGACGTGCCGGAAACCCTGCTGGCGCACCAGGTCCCCGGTGTCGAACCAGCAGTCGCCGTCCTTGAAACCGTCCTTGAGGAGCTTCTTGTTCGTCGCCTCCTCGTCGGAGTACCCGTCGAAGGGCGCACGATCGGTGATCTTCGACAGCAGCAGACCGACGCCGCCGGCACCGACCTTCGACAGGCGACCCGAGTCGTCGCGCTTGGCCTTGCCCGTCTCGTCGTCGTACTCCACGACGGCGTACGGCAGCGGGCAGAACCCTGCGGTGCGGTCGATGTTGAAGGCGTTGATGAAGGCGATGTTGCACTCGCTGGCGCCGTAGAACTCCGCCACGCGCGAGATGCCGAAGCGGGTGGTGAACTCTTCCCAGATCTCCGGGCGCAGTCCGTTGCCCACGATCAGTCTGATGGTGTTGTCGGAGTCCTGCGGAGTCTCGTCCTGAGTCAGCAGGTAGCGGCACAGCTCACCGATGTAGGTGAATGCGGTGGCCTCGTTCTCGCGGACGTCCTTCCAGAAGTTGGACACCGAGAACTGCTTGCCGATGGCGAGGGTGGCGCCGGACGCCAGCACCGACGACAGCGACACCGTCAGAGCGTTGTTGTGATAGAGCGGGAGGCAGCAGTAGAGGACGTCGTTCTTGTCCAGTCGTACGCCCATGCTGCCCAGGCCGGACATGGACTTCATCCACCGGAAGTGGCTCATCAGGCTGGCCTTGGGCATACCCGTGGTGCCGGAGGTGAAGATGTAGAACGCCTTCTCCTTCGCCTGGATCTCGGTGGTGGCGACGGGATTCTCGGCGCTCGCCGACTCCGCGAGGCGGTCGAGTTCGTCGGCGTGCAGGACGACCTTCTCCGGCAGCGCCTCGTCGAGCGACTCGAGCGCTTCGACGCAGTCCTCGTCGACGACGAGCACGCGCGCGTCGAGGATGCCCAGACTGTGCTCGAGCACCTCCCCGCGCTGGTTGAAGTTCAACATGCCGGCGGTGGCGCCGAGCTTCACGGTCGCGAGAGCGACCAGCAGGGTGCGCATCGAGTTCTTCGCCAGGACGCCGACCACGTCGCCGCGCTGCACACCGCGATCGGTGAGCACGGAGGCGTAGCGATTCACCAGATCGTTCGCCTGGCCGTACGTCAGGGTGTTGCCCTCGAACCTGACGAAGGGGTGGTCGGGAGTCTTGGTGGCGACACGCTGGAAGATGTGGCCGATGGACTCCTTGTCGTCCGGCTTGCGCAGGAAGCCCGGCAGCCCACGCAGGACGCTCGGCAGGGCCGTGGTCATCCTCGGCAGTGTGGCGGCGATGTCGAGCAATCCGACCTTGTGACGAGCCTCGGCACCCATGTGGTGATCCCCTCCCAAGCGAGCCGGCAACGAATCCGGCTGTGACGACGCTTACCTTACTGGTTGGTAATGTTCACGGTGCGAGGTAGCCCACAGGCGGTCAGCGCCGCGTCCACGTCCGTGGTGAGGATGAGCCGGTCCAGCGATCTCGCGGAGACGAAACCCGTCCCGGCCAGCGATCGGAGCCACTCGAGCAACGGGGTGTAGTGGCCCTGCGGGTCCAGGATCACGACCGGTTTGTCGTGCATGCCCAGATAGCCGGACGTCCACGTCTCGAACAATTCCTCGAGAGTGCCGATGCCGCCGGGCAGTGTGACGAACGCGTCGGCACGCTCGTCCATCACCTGCTTGCGCTGACGCATCGTGTCGGTGACCACCAGCTCGTCGGAGTCCACGTCGGCCACCTCGCGGTGCACGAGTGCCTTCGGGATCACACCCAGCGTCGTCGCTCCGGCGGCGCGGGTCGCCGCGGCGACCGCGCCCATCATCGAGACGTTGCCGCCCCCGGACACCAGAGTGCCCCCGCGTCGAGCGATCTCGGTCCCGACCTCCGCCGCCAGATCGATGTAGTGCTGCTCCACCGGACCGGACGCGCAATACACGCACACTGCCGTCATTGCTCGGTCACGCTCGATCGGCTCTCGGTCTCGGCCAGGCTCTGTCGACTCTCGTCGATCCACCGGACTGCCTCCTCGACGCTGTCGGTGCAGCGGATCAGCTCGAGATCGCTCTCCGACACCGTTCCGGCGCCCACCAGCGTCGTCCGGATCCACTCGAGCAGACCTCCCCAGAACGCGGTGCCGAACAGGATGATCGGGAACTGCGTCACCTTGCGGGTCTGGACCAGCGTCAGCGCTTCGAACAGCTCGTCGAGGGTCCCGAATCCGCCCGGCAGACAGACGAAGGCCTGCGAGTACTTCACGAACATCGTCTTACGGACGAAGAAGTAGCGGAAGTTGACCCCGAGGTCGACCCACTGGTTCAACGACTGCTCGAAGGGCAGCTCGATGCCCAGGCCGACGGAGAAACCACCCGACTCGCAGGCCCCCTTGTTGGCGGCTTCCATCGCACCCGGGCCGCCCCCGGTGACGACGGCGTATCCGGCTGCCGACAGTGCAGTGCCCAGCTGGACCCCGACGGCGTACTCGGCCGAGTCCGGCTTCGTTCGCGCCGACCCGAACACCGTGACAGCGCGGGGCAGCTCGGCCAGTGCGCCGAATCCCTCGACGAACTCGCTCTGGATACGCAGCACGCGCCACGGATCGGTGTGCAGCCAGTCCGACGGGCCGCGCGAATCGAGGAGGCGTTGGTCGGTGGTCGTTCCGGCGTACTCGCGTCGGTCCATGACCGGCCCGCGATAGTTCGTCGAGCGGTCTCCCGGTCGTGAAGGCGCGTTCATGGTGCCGAGGTTAGTGCCCGCCGGTGACAGTCAGATACCGACGCAGGACGTCGGCGACATCGGTGATCTGTCCGACGGGAACGTGCTCGTCGCGTTTGTGCGCAAGGTTCGGATCGCCGGGCCCGTAATTGACCGCCGGAATGCCGAGCGCGGAGAACCGGGACACGTCGGTCCAGCCGTACTTCGCACGGAATTCTCCGCCGGCCGCGGTGACCAGAGCCGCCGCCGCGGGCGCCGCGAGACCCGGCAACGCGCCGGGTGAGCGGTCGGTCACCTCGACCGCGAGGTCGACACCGGCCGTCACCTCGCGTACGTGCTCGATCGCCTGCTCGACACTGCGGTCCGGCGCGAACCGGAAATTCACGTCCACGAACGCCTCGTCCGGAACGACGTTCCCGGCGACTCCGCCGCTCACCCGCACGGCCTGCAGACCTTCGCGGTACACGCATCCGTCGATGTCGACGCTGCGCGGCTCGTACGCGGCCAACCGTTCGAACAGCGGACCCAACTTGTGGACGGCGTTGTCGCCCAGCCACGACCGCGCAGAATGCGCCCGCGTCCCCGACGCGGTGAACCGGACCCGGAGCGTCCCCTGGCAGCCCGCCTCGATGAAGCCGCCCGACGGTTCGCCGAGGATCGCTACATCGCCGCGCAGCCACTCGGGCATCTCGCGTTCGATGCGCCCCAGGCCGTTCGCGGAGGCCTCGATCTCCTCGCAGTCGTAGAAGATCAACGTCAGATCGGCGTTCGGTTCCGCGATGGTCGCCGCCAGGTGCAGGAACACGGCATCGCCCGACTTCATGTCGACGGTTCCGCATCCGTACAGAACGTCGCCCTCACGTCTGCTGGGCACGTTGTCGGCGATGGGGACGGTGTCGAGATGCCCCGCGAGGATCACCCTCGTCGGCAATCCGCGACTCGTCCTGGCCAGCACGGCGTCGCCGAATCTGACGATCTCGAAGCCGGATGTCTGCTCGCGCAGCGCACTCTCGACCGCATCGGCCAGAGCGGCCTCGTCGCGGGAGACGCTGGGGACGTCCACCAGCGCCGCGGTGAGGTCGACAGGATCGGCGTGCAGGTCCAGGGTGATGGGTGCGCTCACCTGCCCGACCTTATTCCTCTAGGCTCTCCACCCGTGACCACAGGCGCATCGGCAGTCGGCATTGCACACATCACGACCTCGGGAACGGTGCTGGACACCTGGTTTCCCGCACCCGAGTTGGGTGAGGTCGCCGAGACGGGTACCACCCGTCTCGCCGAGTCGGACATCCCCGCGGAGCTGGCACCCCTCGTCGGCACGGATGACGCACGCGGCCTCGAGATCGTCGCGGTGCGCACCACCATCAGCTCGCTCGACGACGCGCCCACCGATGCTCACGACGTGTACCTCCGCCTGCACCTGCTCTCGCACCGGTTGGTGCAGCCGCACGGGGTCAACCTCGACGGACAGTTCGGACTGCTGTCGAACGTCGTGTGGACCAACTTCGGCCCCGCCGCCGTCGAGGGCTTCGAAGCGACCCGCGCCAAGCTGCGCGCCCGCGGACACGTCACCGTCTACAGCATCGACAAGTTCCCCCGCCTGGTCGACTACGTTCTCCCCACCGGAGTGCGTATCGGCGACGCCGACCGGGTCCGCCTCGGCGCGCACCTCGCGTCCGGCACCACGGTCATGCACGAGGGATTCGTCAACTTCAACGCCGGCACACTCGGCTCGTCGATGGTGGAAGGCCGCATCTCGGCCGGCGTCGTCGTCGACGACGGGTCGGACGTGGGCGGTGGCGCCTCGATCATGGGCACCCTGTCCGGTGGCGGCAAGGCCGTCATCTCCGTCGGTCAGCGCTGCCTGCTGGGCGCGAACGCCGGATTGGGCATCTCGCTCGGAGACGACTGCGTCGTGGAGGCGGGCCTCTACATCACCGCGGGTACCAAGGTCACCGGACCGGACGGCACCGTCATCAAGGCGTCCGAGTTGAGCGGCAAGTCGAATCTTCTCTTCCGCCGTAATTCCGTCTCCGGTGCGGTCGAGGTCGTGCCGTGGAAGGGTACGGGAGTCGAGCTCAACTCGATCCTGCACGCGAACGACTGACCGGGAGTCCTGCCCGGCCATTGCTGCCCCGGGGGGACACCGTGGACGACGCACCAACGCTTCGAACCGTGTCGACGGACGAGTTGTCCGACGCCGACACCCATGCCTGCGAGGGATTGGTGCGCGGCGCGTTCGGTGAGCACTTCACACCTCACGACTGGATCCATGCCCTCGGTGGCGTCCATGCCGTCCTCACGGTAGGCGATCGCGTGATAGGCCATGCAGCGGTGGTCCCGCGGCTCCTCGCCCACGACGGGAAGGAGTTCGACGGCGGCTTCGTCGAGGCCGTCGCGCTGGACCCCGAGTTCCGCGGAACCGGCCAGGGCGCCGCGGTCATGGAGGCGATCGAAGCCGAGATCGAGTCGAGTGATGTTCTGGGCGTCCTCAATTCACTTCCCGAGGCCGTCGGGTTCTACGAGGCGCGCGGGTGGGTCCGCTGGCGTGGACTGCTCGGCGGCATCGGCAACTTCGACGACCCGACACCTCCGGACGACCAGGACACCGTCATGGTGTTCCGTCCACCCGCGCACATCGACGTCGACGGCGTGCTGCTGGTCAACAACCGCGTCGGATCCCGCTGGTAGCTGCCTGAGCGCTCTTGACACATGAACGGAATCCGCGTTCACTCCTTGACATGGCCTACCGACGGACTGCCGCCGTTCAAGAGCGACTCGACGCTGCGCGGTCCGGAATCGTCGCTGCCGCACTGACACTGGTGGCCGAGCAGGGTTACGCAGGCTGCGCGATGGCGGACGTGGCGGCACGCGCCGGCATCGGCGTGGGCACCGTCTACCGCTACTTCCCCGGCAAGGGCGAGCTGTTCGCCGAGGTCTTCCGGGACGCGTGCGGACGCGAGGTGACGGCCGCGACCACCGCGGGAACGCACGCGGCGCGGACCGGCTCGACGATCGACTCCATCCTCGCCTCGGTACGCACGTTCGCCGAACGCGCACTACGGAATCCGACACTGGCCTACGCCCTTCTCGCCGAACCCATCGATGCCCTCGTCGACACCGAACGCCTCGCGTTCCGGGTGGCGTTCGCCGAGGCGTTCGCCTCCTCCATCCGGGCAGGCGTACAGGCCGGGGAACTACCCGATCAGGACGCGTCCATCACCGCCTCGTGCCTGGTCGGCGCCATCGGCGAAGCACTGGTGCTGCCCCTGGCCCGCGGGCACGCCGACGCGTCCACCCTCGACGCGCTCGACACCTTCACCCTGCGCGCACTCGGCGCATCCCCCGCCTCCCTCTCCCCCGTCAGGAAGTCGTCATGACCACGACCCATACCGTCACCAACCAGGTCCCGCCGCTGATCGGCCACGACGTCGCGGAGCACCCGGTGATCCTCGAGGCGTTGCACCGGGAAGGCGCCGCGGACTCCCTCGACGAGTTGCATCGCCTCGGCCGTCTCGCGGGCAGCGAGCAGGCGCAGCGGTGGGGCGACCTGGCGGAGGAGCATCCGCCCGTCCTGCACACGCACGACCGGTACGGCAATCGCATCGACGAGGTGGTCTACGACCCCGCGTATCACGAGTTGATGCGCACGGCAGTCGAATTCGGGATGCACGGGGCTCCGTGGAACGATCCGTCGCCGCACGCGCATTTCGAGCGTGCCGCGAAATTCAGCGTCTGGGGCGCGGTCGATGCAGGCCACGGATGCCCGATCTCCATGACCTACGCCGTGGTCCCGGCCCTGCGCGCGAACTCCGAGCTGGCAGCGCAGTACGAGCCGCTGCTGACCACGCGCACCTACGATCCGTCGCTGCGGGCTCCACTCGAGAAGTCCGGGCTCGTCGCCGGTATGTCGATGACCGAGAAGCAGGGCGGCTCGGACGTGCGTGCCAACCGGACGACGGCGGTGCCGCAGCCCGACGGGTCGTACCGCATCACCGGCCACAAATGGTTCACGTCCGCACCGATGTCCGACATCCTGCTGGTCCTCGCGCAGGCACCGGGTGGCCTGTCCTGTTTCTTCCTGCCTCGAATCCTGCCCGACGGCACCCGCAACGCCATGGCGATCCAGCGCCTGAAGGACAAGCTCGGAAACCACTCCAACGCCTCCAGCGAAGTCGAATACGACGATGCCACGGCATGGCTCGTGGGCGACGAGGGCCGCGGCGTGCCCACCATCATCGAGATGGTGAACATGACCCGGTTGGACTGCACGCTGGGATCTGCCACCGGTATGCGCGCCGGTACTGCGCAAGCCATCCACCATGCGGTGCACCGCCAGGCCTTCGGCAAGAATCTCGTCGACCAGCCGCTGATGCGCAACGTCCTCGCCGATCTCGCCGTCGAGTCCGAGGCCTCGACCACGGTGGCTCTGTGGTTGGCCGCGCTGACCGACCGGGCCACGGCCGGCGACCGGCACGCTACGGCGCTGCGCCGCATCAGCCTGTCCGTGAGCAAGTATCTTGTGTGCAAGCGCGGACCCGCACATGCCGCAGAAGCTCTGGAATGCCTGGGCGGCAACGGGTATGCGGAGGAGTCGCGGATGCCGCGGCTCTACCGCGAGGCTCCCCTGCTGTCGGTGTGGGAGGGCTCGGGCAACGTCGCGGCGCTCGACACCCTGCGGGCGGTGGCGAAGCAGCCGGACACTCTCGCCGTCTTCTTCGACGAGCTCGACAGCTGCGCCGGGTCCGACGCGGCGCTCGACGCCTCGGTGCGGTCGCTCAAGAATTCCTTCGGGGACCTCGCGACGGTGGAGCACCGCGCGCGCCGGATCGTCGGCGACATGGCGCTGGCACTGCAGGGCTCGCTGCTGGTGCGGTACGGACACCCCGCCGTGGCGGACGCCTTCACCTCCAGCCGTCTGGGCGGGGACTGGGGCAGCGTCTACGGAACCCTCCCCACCGGTATCGACGCGGCGACGATCATCGAGCGATCCACACCGAAGGTGCCCGCATGAGCGACGGGCCGGCCGCGTGGCGTGACGGCTGGGACGAGGGCGCCGACTCGCCGTTCGAGGGTCGACCCGCGCCCGACGAGTCGCCGCGGTACCGCACGCTGACCTACGAGGTCACCGGGCGCATCGCGCGTATCACCTTCGATCGACCAGAGCACGGCAACGCCATCACCGCGGACACTCCGGTCGAGCTGGCTGCCGCCGTGGAGCGCGCCGATCTGGACCCGCGTGTCCACGTGATGCTGCTGTCCGGCCGCGGCAAGGGCTTCTGCGGCGGCTACGACCTGTCGATCTACGCCGAGAACCTGGACCGGGGCGACGACGACGCCGCAGACACCACCGGCACGGTTCTCGACCCCGTCGTCCAAGCCCGCAACCACGACCCGTCCGGGACGTGGGATCCGATGCTCGACTACGCGATGATGAGCCGCTTCAATCGCGGCTTCGCGAGCCTGTTGCACGCGAACAAGCCCGTCGTCGCCAAGCTTCACGGCTTCGCCGTCGCCGGCGGCACGGACATCGCGCTCTACGCCGACCAGATCATCTGCGCCGACGACACCAAGATCGGCTATCCCCCGACGCGGGTCTGGGGAGTCCCCGCGGCAGGCATGTGGGCGCACCGCCTCGGCGACCAGCGCGCCAAACGACTGCTGCTGACCGGCGACTGCCTCACCGGCAAGCAGGCCGCGGAATGGGGCCTCGCCGTCGAGTCCGCGCCCGCCGACCGATTGGACGCGCGGACCGAGGACCTGGTGGCGCGGATCGCACGGATGCCGATCAACCAGCTGATCATGGTGAAGCTCGCTCTCAACAGCTCGCTCCTGGCGTCGGGCGTCGCCACGTCGACGATGGTCAGCACCGTGTTCGACGGCATCTCCCGGCACACCCGTGAGGGCTACGCATTCCAGACCCGTGCTGCCACAGTCGGATTCCGGCAAGCGGTGCAGGAACGGGACGAGCCGTTCGGCGATGCCAAGCGGCGCGCGGAATAGAGCGTCGCGGTAAATCGGTTGGATCCTTCACCTGCTCGATGAGACCGTTGTCGGGTAGGTGAAGGAGATGATGTGTCTACCGGACTGGTGGAACGGACGACGACGAAGGACGTGACCGACGAGAGAACCACCTCGTCACTGCGCCGCTTCGCCCCATTTCTGTACCCGTACCGGTGGTATTTCGCCGGATCGGTCGTGGTGTCCCTTGTCGCGACGCTCGCGGCTCTGGTCATTCCCCTCGTGATCCAGCGCATCATCGACGGTCCGATAGCGCGCGGCGATCTGTCGGGCATCTGGTGGCCGGCCGCTCTGGTGCTGCTGCTCGGCACGGTCGACGCGGTGGGGATCTGGATTCGCCGCTACCTGGTGTCGGGACCGTCGAGCCAGTTCGAGATCACGGCGCGCGCCCACGTCTTCGACAAGCTCCAGCGGGTGTCCGTCACCGCCCACGACAGTTGGGAGTCGGGCCAGCTGCTCTCCCGCGCCATCTCGGACCTGTCGGCGCTGCGCCGGTTCGTCGCCTTCGTCGGCCCCTTCATCATCATCAACGCCGTCACACTCGTCGCCGGGCTGGGGATTCTCCTGGTGCAGGCGTGGCAGTTCGGCGTCATCATGCTGGTGGTAGCCGTCCCCCTCGTGCTGGCGTGCGTCCGCTTCGAGGAGATGTATCGCATCGTCGCCCGCGACGCCCAGGATCAGGCGGGCGACGTCACCACCACCGTCGAGGAATCCATCCACGGCATCCGTGTGCTCAAGGCCTTCGGCCGCAGCGCCCACCTGGGCCGCCGCTTCCTCACACAGGCTGCGACGCTGCGCACCACCGAGCTGACCAAGGTGCGCTATCTCGCACTGCTGTGGTCCGTCATCGTGGGTCTTCCGCCGCTGGCCATCGGCGGCATGCTCGCCTACGGCACCTACTCCATCGTGAACGGCACCATGACCGCCGGAACCCTGGTGGCGACCATGGCGGTCGTGGCTTTCCTGTCCTGGCCGGTGGAGTCCCTCGGCTTCCTCCTCGCGGAGCTGAACAATTCCCGGACCGCCGCCGACCGGTACTGGGAGATCATGGACACTCCCGAATCGATCGTCGATCCCGCTGTGCCCGTGGCCCTCCCGAGTCCCGTACGCGGCCACGTCAAGTTCGAACACGTCGCGTTCCGCTTCCCCGACGCCCCGGACCGACTCCTCGACGACGTCAGCTTCGACGTCCGTCCCGGTGAGACCGTTGCGGTGGTCGGCAACACCGGGACAGGCAAATCCGTGGTCACGACGTTGATCCCCCGACTGTTCGACGTCGACGGCGGTGCCGTGACGATCGACGGCGTCGACATCCGGTCGATGCGCCTGGCGGACCTCCGTTCGATCGTGTCCGTCGCCTTCGAGGAGCCGATCCTGTTCTCGGCGAGCGTCCGCGAGAACGTGGCACTCGGTCGTCCCGACGCGACCGATGCCGACGTCGCGGAAGCTCTCGACATCGCGAACGCGTCGGAGTTCGTCGACGCCTTGCCGTGGGGGCTGGACACTCGCATCGGTGAGCAGGGGTTGAGCCTGTCCGGTGGTCAGCGCCAACGCCTGGCTCTCGCCCGAGCCGTGATGGGTCGACCTCGCGTGCTGGTGCTCGACGATCCCCTCTCGGCCCTCGACGTGGACACCGAGTCGACAGTGCAACGGCGCCTGCGGTCGGTGCTGCAGCACTCCACCACCGTGCTGGTGGCGCACCGACCGTCGACGGCGGCGTTGGCCGATCGCGTGGTGCACATCGGCCACGGCACCGTCCTCGAGTCCGGAACGCACGAAGACCTGCTGGCCACCTCCGCCGCCTACCGCGAGGTCATGGGGTCCGACGCTGCGATGGGAGCACACCATGGCTGACACGGACTGGAGGGGCGTCGGCGGAGAGGACTCCGACGTCGACAGGGCCGGCAACCTCGTGTTGGCGGAACGTTCACGGCGACTGCTGTTCTCGCTCCTTCGCCCGCATCGGCGACGTACCGCCCTCACGCTGGCGATCATCTTCCTGGACAACCTCGCGTTCGTCGCGGGTCCGCTCTTCATCGCGCATGCGCTCGACACGGGCGTGGACGCCGCGATCGACGGTCGGTGGGCGCCGTTGGCCTGGACGATCGTCGGCTACGTCACGGTCGGATGTCTGGGCGCAGCAACGACATACGCGTTCCTGATGGTGTCCGGCCGGTTGAGTCAGGACATACTCTTCGATCTGCGTGACCGGGTGTTCCGTCATACCCAATCCCTGTCGCTCTCGTTCCACGAGAAGTACACGTCCGGCAAGGTGATCTCCCGGCTGACCAGTGACGTCGAGTCGCTGCAGACCTTGCTCGAGAGTGCGCTGAACGACGCCCTGACCGCGATCCTGTCGATGGTGTCCATCGCGATCATCCTGATCTACCTCGATGTACCGCTCGCTCTCGTCGTGCTGGCCGGATTCGTTCCCCTGGTACTCGTCACTCGGTGGTCTCAGCGACGTCAACGCCAGGCGTATCGCCGCACCAGGGTGTCCATCGCCCGCGTCGTGGTCCATTTCGTCGAGTCCATGGTGGGCATCCGCGCGGTACAGGTCTTCCGCCGGGAGCGTCGCAACGCGGACATCCTGCACGCCGAGGACACCGAGTATCGCGATTCGACCACCAGTGCGCTGCGCGGCATGGCGAGCTACACCGGCATCGTGCGATGGATCGGCAACGCGACCCTTGCCGTCATCGTCGTCGTGGGCAGCCGGCGGGTCATCGGCGGCGACCTCGACATCGGTGTGCTCGCGGCATACGTGCTGTATCTCCGACGGTTCTATGGTCCGCTCGACGAGCTGGCCCAGGTGTTCAACGCCTACCAGTCCGCGGCCGCAGCGCTGGAGAAGATCTCGGGAGTGCTGGAGGAAGAGCCTGCAGTCCCCGCACCTCTGCGTCCGGTCGCCCTCGACTCGGCCCGTGGCGACCTCGACTTCGACGGCGTCACGTTCGCCTACGGAGCCGGATCCGTCGTTCTGCCGACGTTCTCCCTGCACGTGCCTGCCGGTCAGGTGGTCGCCATGGTCGGCGCCACCGGTGCCGGGAAGTCCACGCTCGCGAAGTTGGTGGCGCGGTTCTACGACCCCACGTCGGGGCACGTCCGGCTCGACGGCATCGACCTGCGCGACCTCGCCGACGACGATCTGCGTCGCGCCGTCGTGATGGTGACCCAGGAGTCGTTCCTGTTGTCCGGATCGATCGCCGACAACATCCGACTCGGGCGACCGTCGGCCACGGACGACGAGGTCCGGGCAGCGGCGGACGCCGTCGGCCTGACGCCGTTCCTGCAGGCCTTACCGCACGGCATCGACACCGACGTGCGCAAGCGCGGCGGCCGACTGTCCTCGGGTCAACGGCAACTGGTGGCCTTCGCCCGCGTGTTCCTCGCCGCACCGTCGGTGATCGTGCTCGACGAGGCCACCTCCAGTCTCGACATCCCCGGTGAGCGGCTGGTCCAGCGGGCTCTCGAGACCGTACTCGAGGGTCGGACGGCGCTGATCATCGCGCACCGACTCTCCACGGTGGCCATCGCCGACCGCGTCCTCGTCATGGCCGACGGCCGCGTCGTCGAAGACGGCACCCCGGACGACCTCATCGCCGCCGACGGTCGCTTCGCCCACCTCGATGCGGCGTGGCAGGAGAGCCTGGTCTAACGGACTCAGCTCACCGACACGTCCGGCTCGGTCACCTCGTCGATCTCGTCGGGTGTGGCGTCGGACATCAGCTCCGACAGGACGTCGAGCACGCGGGGGTCGGACAGCAACGCGAGGTGGCCGGTTCCGGGAAGCGTGTGCAGCTCGCTCATCGGACCCCGCGCGCTGCGCAGGGTCACGAGTCCGTCGCCGACGGCGTCCGCCCACCAGGCGGTGTCGTCGGCCGCGAGTGTCGCCGCCACGGCGACATGGCGGATGCCCGGAGCCATATCGACGTCGGTGGCCAGCCGTAGGTCGTCGACACCCTTGCTGCGGACATCGAGCAGATCGGCCCACGCCGCGGTGTGCTTCGCCTTCCGCAGGAGTCGGGACAGGCGGTAGGCGCCTTCCGCCAGCGGTGCGCCCTCGTGGGGCGTGCCCAGGTAGCACGCGGTGCGCACCAGAGGTAGCCACGTGGCCTTGCTCGCCTCGACCGCGCACGCGCGTCGCACGACGAGACCGCCCATCGAGTGGCCCACCAGGTCGATGCGTTCCACCGGCACGGGCCATACGGTGATCAACTGATCCAACAGTGCGGCGAGTGCCGCACCGTTGTCGACGATTCCCGTACCGGTGTTGTACCGCAGGCAGACTGCGCTGATCCCCTGCGCGGCCAGTTCCTCGCCGTAGCTCCCGCGCCCGTCGAGGCGGTAGTACCACGCCTGCTCGGTCTCACCGAGACCGTGGACCAGTACGGCGATGTGCCCGGTGGCCTGCGGGAACGCGGTCGTCAGCATCGCGGTGTCGTTCCCCACCACCCGGCGCTGGTGGTGCGGCCCGAGCTCGACGGCGAGGTCGTTCCCCTCGGCGACGAGACGGTCGCCGAGCAGCCCGTTGACGGCTCCGACGATGACCGACCCGGCCGCGCTGGACGTGACCGCATGCGAGACCGTCTCGGGAGGGAGAAGCCGCGAACCGGCCGAGACCGCCATGGCGGCCGCAGCTCCCCCACCTCGAACCATCGAGTAGACGAGGTCGGAGATGCCCTCGTTGAGCACGCGCACCGGAGCCGCCGGCGGACCGAGGATGCCGAACACCACGCTGTTGACGGCCCGATGCGTGCCCTGGACGGGACCGCTCAGGATGTCGATGGCCGTGGCCACGACGTCGGCGGCGCCGGCTACTTCGTTTCGACCGTCAGTTGAGTGCACACTTGTACTCTAACCGCACTGCGGGCTCGGTCTCAGGCGACCTTGACGACGAGCTTGCCGAAGTTCTTACCCTGGAGCAGGCCGAAGAAGGCCTCCGGCGCGTTCTCCAAGCCCTCGACGACATCTTCGCGGTAGCGGAACGAGCCGTCCTCGACCCATCCGCCGACCTCGCGCAGGAAGTCCTTGTACAGCTCGCCCACGTACTCGCTCTGGATGAATCCGCGGATGGTGAGGCTCTTGGTCAGCACGCGGGTGAAGAACCCGGGCAGACGGTCCGGGCCCTCGGGTGCCTGCGTGTCGTTGTACTGCGCGATGAGTCCGCACACCGGGATGCGGGCGTAGAGGTTGAGGCGCGGCAGCACGGCCTTGGCGACAGCACCGCCCACGTTCTCGAAGTAGACGTCGATACCGTCCGGCGTCGCCGACTTCAGTTGATCCTTGAAGTCCGCGGCCCGGTGATCGACGGCTGCGTCGAATCCGAGCTCGTCGATCAGATAGGCGCACTTCTCCGGGCCACCGGCGATACCGACGGCGCGCGCACCCTTGATCTTGGCGAACTGGCCCACGGCCGACCCGACGGGTCCACTGGCCGCGGCGACCACCACGGTCTCCCCCGCCTTCGGCTGACCGATCTTCGTCATGCCGGAGTACGCGGTGAAGCCCGGCATGCCCAGCACGCCCAACGCGGTGGACACGGGCGCCTTCTCGGGATCCAGCACTCGCACGGACGAGGCGTCGACGACGGCGTGCGACTGCCAGCCGGTGTATCCGAGTACGACATCGCCGACCGACACTGCGTCGCTGCGTGATTCGGTCACCTCGGACACAGTGGCGCCCACCATGGTGTCACCGACCGCGACGGGGTCCGCGTACGATTCCGCGTCGCTCATGCGGCCACGCATGTACGGGTCGAGGGACAGATACAGCGTCTTCAGCGATACTTGACCGTCGCCGACGTCGGGAAGATCCACGGTCTCGGTCCGGAAGTTCTCCGCGGTGGGAGCGCCGGTGGGACGTGAGGCCAGGACGATGCGTGTGGAGGTGGTCATGACTCGACGCTACTCCAGGAGATTCTTGCGAACCTTCCCCATACCGTTCCGCGGCAACGACTCGACCACGCGCACCTCGCGCGGTCGCTTGTGCACCGAAAGCTGTTGCGCCACCGCATCGATCACTGCCGACTCCGATATGCCGTCACCGACCACGAAGGCCACGATGCGCTGGCCGAGGTCGTCGTCCGGAAGACCGACCACGGCCACCTCGCGCACGCCGTCCACACCGAGGATCGCCGTCTCGACCTCGCCTGCGCCGACGCGGTAGCCGCCCGTCTTGATCAGGTCCGTCGACTCCCTGCCCACGATGCGATGGAACCCGTCGGCACCGATGGCAGCGACATCTCCGGTGCGGAACCACCCGTCCTCGGTCCAGCACGCAGCCGTCGCGTCCGGCTTGTTCAAGTATCCGTCGAAGAAACGGCCGCGTACCTCCAACGAACCGATCGACTCGCCGTCGCGCGGCACCTCCGACCCGTTCTCGCCGCGCAGCCGAGTCTCGATGCCGCGCACCGGAACTCCGACCCAGCCGGGACGCCGCTCACCGTCGGCGCGGGTACTCAGCGTGATGAGGGTTTCGCTCATGCCGTACCGCTCGATCGGCTCGAGTCCGGTGAGAGCGGCGATCTTCTCGAACACCGGTACCGGCAGCGGCGCACTGCCCGAGATCAGCAGGCGCGCACCGGACAACGCCGAGGCGGATACCTCGTCGGACGCTATACGCGACCACACGGTGGGAACACCGAAGTAGATGCTCCCCCGCACTGCGGCATAGCGTTCCGGAGTCGGCTTCACCGTGTGCACGACGGGACTGCCGATACGGAGCGGACCGAGGACACCCAGGACGAGCCCATGGACGTGATACAGCGGAAGTCCGTGCACCAGAGTGTCGTTCGCCGTCCACGCCCAGGCTTCGGCGAGAGCGTCGATGCCGGCGGCGAGAGCGCCGCGGCTCAGGAGCACGCCTTTGGGTGGGCCGGTGGTTCCCGAGGTGTAGAGCACCAGGCCTGTCGTGTCGTCCGACGGTTCCGCATAGCTGTGCCAGGACCTCGCATGCATGCGGACCGGGACGACGGGGAGTCCGCCGTCGTGGTCGGGCGCGACTCCCAACCATCCCCTGGCGCCGGAGTCGGACAGGATGTGGTCGATCTCGGTCGGCCCCGAATCCGGCGGCACGGGGACTACCGCGACACCCGCGATCAGCGCGCCGACGACGGCGACGACGGTCCGGGCAGTCGGCTCGGCGAGGACCGCCACCCGATCGACGCCCATGATGCGCTCCGCGACGGACGTCGCAGCGCCGAGCAGATCGCTCCGGCTCAGGACGGTGTCGCCGACGGTGACCGCGTCGTCGAGGTCACCGCCGTGCGTGATGGCGTACGAGTTCAGGGACCGGAGCAGCACACCGCCAGTCTCTCACGACTACCGTCCGCGTCACGAAGCCCGAAGATGCTCCATCACGTCGTCACACGAGCATCCGCCGGCCAGCGCCGAGCAATCGACCACCAACCCGTGGCGCACCGCATGCAGCTGAACGCATCCGTCCTCCGTGCACTCGACGACGTTGCTCGAATGCACGATCAGTGTGCCGTGGCAGTGGTCGAGGGCGCCGACGCACTCGATGCATCCGACCTCGGTGGTTCCGACGTACGTAGTTCCAACCTTCATGCTTCAGGAATACCACCGACGTCCGACACGGTCACGGACCTCCGTGCGCGTGTGTCAGAAGAAGACGGTGAGGACGGTGGCGATCGTGGCCGTGCCGATCATCGCGACGACCAACACCGCGGCGACCATCTTCACGCCCGACCGAGACGGCGGGACGTCGTCGGTCCATTCCTCGAAAGCCTCGACATCGACGCCTTCCTGTTCGAAGAAGTGCACCTCGCCGGGCGGTTCCCACTCCTGGCCGCTCGCACGGACCCGCGAGCCCAGCACTGCCAGTCTCTCCCGCACGCGCGGCGGGTAAGCACGGGTCGGGGCGTTGATGGGAAGGCGACGAGCGAGCACGACAGGCTCCGGGGAGGCAGCCACGAAGGAATCGAGAGCGTGTCTCACCAGCGGGTCCTGGTCGTCCCGATCGGTCAGGAACCACGCTGCGCCGGCGCCCACCGGGTCGTCCATCGCGAGGCAGGCGTACCCGAGTAGATCCAGTGCAGGCTGCGAGGCCGGGTCCTGGTCGAGCAGTGCGGTCAGTCGCTTGCGCGCATTCCACGGCTCGCCACGAGCCAGATCCTCCTGTGCGCGGTCGAGTGCTCCCACCGGCGCGACGTCAGACCGTGAGGCGCGCGACGGCGGCAGCGATGCGCTCGTCCGTCGCGGTCAGGGCGATCCGTACGTGCCGACCGCCGCCGGGTCCGTAGAACTCGCCGGGGGCGACGAGGATGCCGCGCTCGGCGAACCAGCGCACGGTGTCGCGGCACGGTTCGCCGCGGGTTGCCCACAGGTAGAGACCGGCTTCGGAGTGGTCGATGGTCATACCCGCAGCGGTGACGGCAGCCGCCAGAGCCGTACGGCGGTCGCGGTATCGATCCCGCTGAACCCGCTCGTGCTCGTCGTCGGTCAGAGCAGCAGTCATCGCCGCCTGGACGGGCAACGGAACCATCATGCCCGCGTGCTTGCGCACCGCGAGAAGCTCGGCCACCAGGTCGGGATCACCTGCCACGAACCCCGCCCGGTAGCTGGCGAGGTTCGACGTCTTCGACAGTGAATGCACGGCGAGGAGATTCGTCGTGTCTCCCCCGCAGACCTCGTCGTCGAGGATCGAGACAGCCGCGCCTTCCCACGTGAGTCCGAGGTAGCACTCGTCGGACACGACGATGGTGTCGCGCTCACGTGCCCACTCGACGACCTTGCGCAGGTGCGCGGCGCCGAGGACTCGACCGCTGGGATTGGACGGCGAATTGACGAAGATCATCGAGGCGCGCTCGGGTCCGAGGCGGTTGACCCCGTCGGCGCGCAGGATCCGGCACCCCGCGAGCAGCGCTCCCACCTCGTAGGTCGGGTACGCCAGTTCCGGGATGACGACCAGGTCGTCCGCGCCCAGGTTGAGCAGCGTCGGAAGCCAGGCGATGACCTCCTTGGTACCGATGACGGGCAGCACCGAACTCTCGTCCAGGCCACCGATGCCGTATCGGCGCGCCAGAGCCGTGACGGCGGCAGTCCGCAGAGCGGAAGTGCCCACCGTCGTCGGATAACCGGGCTCGGCGGACGCTGCCGCCAGAGCATCACGGATGATGTCGGCCACCGGGTCCACCGGCGTTCCCACCGACAGATTCACCAGGCCATGGGGATGCGATCGAGCGAGCGCCGTGACATCCGCGAGAGTGTCCCAGGGGAACTCCGGCAGCAGACTCGCCCGCGACCGCCGCTCACGCACGGCGACGACGGATGCGTCGGTCACGGCTCAGTTCTCGCCCATCGGCGGAAGCGCCTTGATGAAGGGCGGGTCGTAGTCGGTCTTGCCCACCTTGGCGGCACCGCCGGGCGAACCCAGCTCGTCGAAGAAGTCGACGTTGGCGCTGACGTATCCGGCCCACTGCTCGGGGACGTCGTCCTCGTAGAAGATCGCCTCGACGGGGCACACCGGTTCGCAGGCTCCGCAGTCCACGCACTCGTCGGGCTGGATGTAGAGCATGCGTCCACCCTCGTAGATGCAGTCGACGGGGCATTCTTCGATGCATGCCTTGTCGAGGACATCGACGCACGGTTCAGCAATCGTGTACGGCACTGACTTGTCTCCTTAGCCTTTCCGAGCTCTGAGCGCTTCACGACGCCCGGAGGGCGCGTTCGACGCGGACGTGCTGTTCGACTCGATCCACCGACGCCCCAGCTTCGCAGCCCGGGTCAGCGCACCGCGTTCACCGAAGTAGCCGGCGACCGCTCCGACCACCGGCAGATTACCGAGCCACCGGTAAACGGTACGGCTGTGGGGCCGCTTGTCCAATTCGTCTGTGACGGACTTGAGGATCTTGGTGACCGACCACAACGTCGACAGCAGAGCGAACGGGGACCGCGTCAACCGGCCCGACGGCTCGGTGACCGCGTCGTCGTCGACGTCGGGTTCCGGAGCGCCGTGGGTGGCACCCTTCGCGAGTTCGCGGTTGCACAACACGGAGGCGAGCAGGCGGACCTGCTCGTCCCGGTCGGTGACGCCGTACTCGCGGGCGACGGCGACCAGCACGATCGCCTGATTGGCGAAGCCGAGAACGTCGCCCAGCGGCAACCGCCGGGCGAGAACTCCGAAGATGCCGGGGAACGCGACGGCCACCGTGCCGATGCCGCCGACACGTCCGACCCACCACGAGACGCGCTGGTCGACGGTCATCGACTCCCAGGCCTTCGTACCGGGTGTGTCCGCCGCGTCGAAGACCGACGCCACGGCGTTCAGGGCAGTGTCGACCTTGGAGTCGGTGGAGGTGGAACCGTCGCGGAAGGTGCGCTTCTTCAGGCCCAACGGATCCCGGTCGGCCAGCAGTTCGAGTACGGGAACGATGACCCTGACCGCAGCCTTCAGCGCTCCGGCGACGCGGTCGTCACCCAACCGGTCGGCGCTCATGCGGCCTCCTCGTCGCCCGTGTATGCGGTGGTCCGTTGGACTGCGCGTCGGCCGATGCCCTCGGCGATCGCGTGTAGTTCTTGAACGGTCTTCTCCGATCCGTGCTGCGAGCCCGCCATCCGCGAGATCGTCTCCTCCATCAGCGTGCCACCCAGGTCGTTGGCGCCGCCGTTCAGCATGACCTGTGTTCCCGTGATGCCCAGCTTGACCCAGCTGGTCTGGATGTTGTCGATACGTCCGTGGAGCATGATCCGCCCCAGTGCGTGCACGGCGCGGTTGTCGCGCTGCGTCGGGCCGGGCCGGGATGCGCCGGCCAGGTACAGCGGCGAGCTCTGGTGCACGAACGGGAGCGGGACGAACTCGGTGAAGCCGCCCGTGCGGTCCTGGATGCGCTTGAGCACGTTGAGGTGACCGACCCAGTGCGACGGGTTGTCGACGTGGCCGTACATCATCGTCGAGCTCGACCGCAGGCCCACCTCGTGGGCGGTGGTGACGACGTCGATCCAGGTCTGCGCCGGCAGCTTGCCCTTCGTCAGCACCCAGCGCACCTCGTCGTCGAGGATCTCCGCCGCGGTGCCGGGAATGGTGTCCAGGCCCGCCTCGCGCAGTTCGACCAGCCAGTCCCGGACCGACTGACCGCCTCGGGATGCCCCGTTGACGATCTCCATCGGTGAGAACGCGTGGACGTGCATCGACGGAACGCGGGCCTTCACCGCACGCACCAGGTCGGCGTACCCGGTGACGGGCAGCTCGGGATCGATACCGCCCTGCATGCACACCTCGGTCGCGCCGAGGACGTGCGCTTCCCACGCCCGGTCGGCGACCTCGCTGGTGGACAGCGAGAACGCGTCGGCATCTCCCTTGCGCTGCGCGAAGGCGCAGAACCGGCAGCCGGTGTAGCAGATGTTGGTGAAGTTGATGTTCCGGTTGACGACGTAGGTCACGTCGTCGCCGTTGACGTCCTTGCGCAACTGGTCGGCGAAGGCGGTCACGGCATCGAGTGCCGCTCCCTCGGCCGTCGCCAGCGCCAGGTACTCCTCGTCGGTGCAGTTGCCGGGATCCTTCTCCGCCGAGCGCAGCGCGGCGACGACGTCACGGTCGACGCTGTCGAGCGTCGCCAGGTGCGCCACCTGCTCGCGGATGGATTCCCAGTCGCCGAACGCACTGCCCATGTCGCTGCGGGTCTCGGTGTTCCGGCCCTCGGTGTCGATGCCGGTGTGCAGGTCGACGCGTCCCGTCGACTCCCACACCTCGTCGGGTTCCTGCCAGGGCAGTCCCACCGGGAGTGTGTCAGCGGCCGCGAGACCGGTGACGGGGTCGGCGAGAGCACGCACGTGCGCGGAGATCCGAGGGTCGATCCACGGCGAACCCGCGAGTACGTACTTGGGCTGCGCCGCGGTGCGCTCGGTGAGAACGAAGCCGGCGTCCGCACTGATCTGCGCGAGCGTGTCCAGGTTCGGCCACGGACGCTCGGGGTTGACGTGGTCGGGAGTCAGCGGTGAGACCCCGCCCCAGTCGTCCACGCCCGCGGCGAGAAGCGATGCGCACTCCTGCGCGGACACCAGATTCGGCGGCGCCTGGATCCGCATGGCGGGTCCCAGCAGGATCCGGGAGACGGCGATGGTCGCGCGGAACTCCTCGAGACCGGCGTCCGGGGCACTGCGCATCGCGGTGTCGTCCTTGGCCAGGAAGTTCTGCACGATGACTTCCTGGACGTGCCCGAACGCTTTGTGCGACTTACGGATAGCCATGATCGACTCGGCTCGGTCCCGCAGGGTCTCGCCGATACCGACGAGGATTCCGGTGGTGAACGGAACGGTCAATCGGCCGGCGTCGGTGAGCACGCGCAGCCTCACCTCGGGGTCCTTGTCGGGGCTGCCGTAGTGCGCCTGGCCCTTCTCCTCGAACAGTCGGCGAGAGGTGGTCTCGAGCATCATGCCCATCGACGGCGCGACCGGCTTGAGGCGAGACATCTCCTCCCAGTTCATGACTCCGGGATTGAGGTGCGGGAGCAGGCCTGTTTCCTCGAGGACGCGGATCGACATCGCGCGCAGGTAGTCGAGCGTCGAGTCGTAGCCGCGAGCGTCGAGCCACTCCTTGGCTTCCGGCCACCGCGCCTCGGGGCGGTCACCGAGCGTGAACAACGCTTCCTTGCAGCCCAGTTCGGCACCGCGTCGAGCGATGTCGAGCACTTCGTCCGCCTCGAGGAACATTCCGTGGCCCTCGGCGCGCAGCTTTCCGGGCACCGTGACGAACGTGCAGTAGTGGCACGTGTCCCGGCACAGCCGGGTCAGAGGAATGAACACCTTGCGGGAGTAGGTGACAGTCCCGGGCCGGTTCTCGGCCAACAGCCCTGCATCACGGACACGCGCCGCGGAAGCGCACAGATCCTCGAGGTCGGCGCCCCGCGCGTGGAGCAGCGTGGTGGCCTCGTCGACGCTGATCACCACGCCGTCACGTGCGCGACGCAGGGCGCGGCGCATCGCCGACGCGGACGGGGCGGGGCTGTCGGGATTCGGCGCCGGGGTGTCGGCGCGCACGGACGGACTCGGATCGGGCAACATCGTCACCGCTCGATCATGCGCCCTCCGGCCGGAGGTGTGCCACAGCAGGGGTGATGCGACGTGTCCGAAGCGAACGACTACGTCATCGTCGATCCGGCGAACAGCGTCGATCCGCGGGCGAAGGTGCTCTGGACCGTCACGGCGGCGGCGATGTGGGCGCCGGCCGTGATCGCCGTGATCGTGTGGGCCGTCGTCCTCGCCGTGGCCGTCGACCGGCCCGCCTGGATGCCCGTCGTCCTGGTGGGAATTGCGGTGGCCGTCCTCGCCGCCGTGCACGTCGTCGTCGCGCCGCGGTGGCGTTACCGCGTGCACCGCTGGGAGCTCAGCGAGACGGCGGTCCATACCCGCACGGGATGGTTCACCCAGGAACGCCGTATCGCGCCCCTCTCGCGCGTCCAGACGGTGGACACCGAACGGGGACCGTTCGATCGCGCACTCGGCCTCGCCACCGTGACCGTGACGACGGCGTCGTCGGCCGGGGCGTTGGAGATCGTCGGATTGGATCTCGCGACTGCAGAACGAACGGTGGCTGCGATCACCGGCGCCGCGGCACGGTCCCGCGGGGACGCCACGTGACGACGCCCTGGCCGAACCGACAGGTACCCGTCGACGAGCTTCCCTGGCTCAGACTCGACTCGCGCATGCTCCTGATCCACCCGATCACCGAACTCGTGCGTCTGCTTCCGGTGCTGGCGATCTCGCTCGTGCTCGGCTCGCAGAGCGGCAACCACGTGTGGGGTCTGATCGTGGTCGCCCTGGCGGTCGGGGCGGCGATGCTCCGGTGGTTCACCACGGGCTACCGCGTCGGAGCGGACGATGTCCAGCTGCGGCGGGGCCTCTTGCGTAGGACGGTTCTGTCCATCCCGCGCGGCCGGATACGCAGCGTGGACGTCCGGGCAGGACCGCTGCACCGTCTTCTCGGCCTCTCCATCCTCACGGTGGGGACCGGGCTGCAGAAGTCCGACCGCTCCGACACGTTCGAGTTGAACGCACTGGCGTCCGACCTGGTGCCTGCCCTGCGCACCGAACTCCTGAGCGGCGATTCGGCGCCTCCCGACGTGGCGCTGACGGCGCATTCCCCCGAACGTGAAATTGCCCACTTCCGCACCGGCTGGGTCCGCTTCGCACCGTTCACGGCAACCGGAATCGTCGTCGTGGGCGCCGGCTTCGGACTCGTCTTCCAATCCGGGTTCGCGGGCGACGTCGCCTCGTCGTCCGCGGTGAACGAGAGCTATCAGGCGATCCTCCGACTCGGTGTCGTGGTCGCACTCGTGCTGGCGGCGCTGGCACTGCTGGTGGTGTCGAGCATCGTGTCCGTTCTGCGGTACCTCGTCGTCTACGGCAACCTCACCGTCACCGACGACGGCGAGCACCTGCGTATCGGACACGGGCTGCTGTCGACTCGGCACACCACCCTCGACCGGGACCGGCTCCGCGGTGCGTCTCTGCGTCGGCCACTGGTTCTGCGGTGGGCACGAGGTGCGCGGCTCGATGCGGTCATGACGGGTGTATCGGCGTCGGAGAAGGAATCGTCGCTCCTCCTGCCTCCCGCCCCGCTGAAAGACGCTCTCGGGACGATGAACGCCGTGCTGTCCGGTCTGCCCGGTCGGGCCGTCGCCGCGGTCCCGCTGCAGAGCCACGGACCGGCCGCGTTGCGACGCCGGCTCACGCGCGCCCTCGGACCGGTGGCGCTCGGTGCGCTCGCTCTCGCCGTGTACCGGTCGACGGGCAGGGAAGTTCCATTCGCAGCCTGGGTCGTCGCCGTCCTTCTCGCCGTCGCAGCGTGCGCGCTGGCCGTCGACAGATACCGCGCGCTTGGGCATCTCGCCGCTCCCGGTGTGCTGATCACCGAGCACGGAAGTCTGGACCGACGCCGCGTCGTGTTGGACACCGACGGTGTGGTGGCATGGGGTGTGCGCGAGACCTTCTTCCAACGCCGCGCCGGTGTCGCGACGGTGATCGCAGCAACCGCCGCCGGGACGGGCAGCTACCGCGTGATCGACGTTCCCGTCGACTGGAGTGCGTCCGTGATCGAGACCGCGAAACCCGGCTCCGGCGATATCTGGATCACGCGGCGATGACCCCGAGAACCATCGCGGAGCTCGATGCGGAGGTGTCCGAGTGCCGCGCCTGTCCCCGGTTGGTCGCGTGGCGCGAGCTGGTCGCGACCGAGAAGCGTGCCGCCTTCCGCGACGAGACCTATTGGGGACGACCCGTCCCCGGCTTCGGCCCCGCCGATGCCCGACTGCTCGTCGTCGGCCTCGCACCGGCGGCCCACGGCGCCAACAGGACCGGGCGCATGTTCACCGGCGACCGCAGCGGAGACGTGCTGTACGCGGCGATGCACGCCGTCGGGCTGGCCACGCAGCCCACCGCGTCGCACATCGGGGACGGCCTCGAACTGATCGGAACGCGCATCACGTCGCCGGTGCATTGCGCTCCCCCGGCCAACAAGCCCACCACCGAAGAGCGGGACCGGTGCCGACCGTGGCTCGAGACCGAGTTGCACATTCTCGCACCGACCGTTCGAGCGATCATGGTGCTCGGCGGTTTCGGGTGGCAGGCACTGCTTCCCGTGCTCGAGGGCGCGGGATGGGCGCTGCCGAGACCTCGCCCGAAGTTCGGTCACGGGGCACACGTCCTGCTCACCTCGCCGGCCGCGGACCTTCCCGATCTCCACCTGTTCGGGTGCTTCCACGTCAGCCAACAGAACACGTTCACCGGTCGACTGACGCCCGCGATGGTCGAGCAGGTGCTGGCCGAGGCCGCGGATGCAGCCGGCGTCGTCAGGGCTGACGCGCCGCGGCACCCAGCTGGTCGAACTGCGCGAACCTGAGGGAAAAGAGCTGGACGACGGGCGGGAAGACACCACCGGCTATCAACACCAACGTGCGCCAGTCGGACAGCAACAACACGTCTCCCCCCGGACCGCCGAACATCGCGAGAAGAAGGCCGGCGAAAAAGCCGGCGATCGGGAGCGCGGCCCGAGAGACGTTGCGAGAGACGGAGAATGCCACGCGGACGAGAACGACGTTGATCACACCGGCGAGGATGCCGCTCACCGGGAACGGCGTCTGTCCGAGATAGAGAGGGAGGAACAGCACAGCCGTCACCGCGCAGAGAAATCCGTCCAGAACCAAGGCGCCCACGATGGACGCCTTGATCCCGGACACCACGCCCTCCCCGGCGTGGCCCGTCATGCGATCACCGGCAGTGACGACGCCGGCCGAACCGATGTCAGCGAGGCGGGTAGCCGATGGAGGTGAGGAAGTTGCTGACGGTCGACGCGAAGCCGCCGACCACGTCGAGATAGATCTGACGCTGGATGTCGGCGGTGCCCCGCAGGGAATCCACGAACGCCACGACGGCGTTCTGCAGGTCGTAATTCATGGGTGAAGCTCCTTCGAATCGGTCCCACCGGGTACGTCCGACCCCGTCCGGTGGCGCGCATCACAGCATAACCCGGCGCAGCGCCCGCTTCGGACCGGCACGGTGGATGAGCCGTCACACGATTCCCGCGAACAGGTCGTTCTCGCGCCCCGACGTGTCCGTCGGCCCCGGCCGGCCACGCACCAGGATGTACTGCTCGTCCTCCAGGACGGGCTGCGCAATGTCGTTCGACAACGCGTAGGCGGCCCCCGATGCGGACACCGTCACCTGAGTTGCGTGCGCTCGCAACGCTTCTCGCTTCTGCTCGAGCACGGACCGCACGTCGACTGACGCGGTGACCGTGTCGTCCGGCACGCTGGGAAGCTCGCCCTCCGTCGGCATACGCCACTCCGACGGGACATCGCCCAGATCGTTCAGGCCCGCGACGAGTTGCGCGTGGCCCGTCACGGTCCAGTACATCTTCTGCACGGTCCACGCCGGACCGGATGCCGAGAACTGACCGGGATCCTCGCTGGCCTCGACGGCGAGTCCGGCAAGGCGGTGGACCTGCATGTGGTCGGGGTGCCCGTATCCCCCTTCGGGGTCGTACGCGACGACGACGTGCGGACGGACGTCGCGGATCACCTCGACCATGGCTCCGACCGCCTCGTCGTCGTCGGCGTTGACGAAGGCACGCGGGTGCCCCGCCGCAGGCGTACCGACCATGCCGGAGTCACGCCACCGTCCGGCACCGCCGAGAAACCGCGGGGGCCGACATCCGAGGGCCTGTAGAGCGACGGTCAGCTCGTGGATGCGGTAGCCGCCCAGTTGATCCGACCTGTCGGCCACCAGGCCGGCCCAGGTATCGCCGATCACTTCACCTTCCTCACCCAGGGAGCAGGTCAGGACGGTGACATCCGCGCCGGCCGCCACCGCGCGGGCGATGGTGCCGCCCGTCGTGATCGACTCGTCGTCGGGGTGAGCGTGGACGACCAGCAGTCGACGACCTCGCAGATCGAGAGAACCCTCGGTCACGGCGACACTCGCATCCAGGCGTCGGCGTCACCGAAGACACCGAGATCGATCGGTCCCGCCAGGGACGCGCCGGAGACACCGGGCCCCACGGCGACGACGGACCTGTCCTGCGCGATGGGCAGCACGGCGTTCAGAGCCCACAGTTGCCCTTGGACCGCGAGGACGGCGTCGGTCGGGTTCATCTCACCTCTCGTGCTCTGTTCGATGATCGGGTCCAGAGTCGGATCGCACAGACCGGACAGCGTGCCCGTCGACACCGGGTCGGCGTCGTCCGCCGTCGCCGTTCCTTCGAGTTGAGCTGCCGCGCAGCCGAACCGGGAGGCCAGGGCGGTGCCCGGATCCACGCCGACTCGACTCCATCCGACTATCGCGTCCACGGCGCCGCTCACCATCGCGGTGCCGTACAACTCCTCGGGGTCCGTCTGCGCGACGGTCGCGTCGATGCCCGCATCCCGGAGCTGATCGGCGGCCGTGTTCGCCACCGCCACCGCGATGGCGTCGTTTTCCGGTGCACCGATGACCATGGTCATCGTGCGGGACGCGCCGGGCACCGGTGTCGTGGTGGGAGTCGTCGTCTCCGCACTTGTCGGCGCAAGTGCCGGCGGGAGCGGAACCGGGGTGTAGCCGGCGTCGGCGAGCAGGCGCAGCGATTCGTCGCGAGGCACCGCGGACGGTGCGGTGGGCACGTAACCCGGCTGGGACGGCGAGAGAATCTGTGCGCGGACGGTGTCGGCGGGGGTACTGGTTCCCGACGCCACCGTGGACAGCAGATCGACGTCGAGAAGGCCCATGATGCCGCGTCGGACGTTCACGTCCGCCAGCGCCGGGACTCGACCGTTGAGCGTCAGTTCCAGTGCGCGCGAACGGAACTTGGTGTCGGTCCGGACGTTCGGGATGGCTCCCAACTGGGCCAGGGTCGCGGTCCCGCCCCGGACCTCCGCGATCTGGGCGTCGCCGGATCGCATCGAGTCGGCGAGTTGGGCGTCGCTTCCGCCGCGGCGGAGGAGTATCTGGTCGGGGGTGGCGGGAGAGCCCCAGAAGCGGTCGTTGCGCTCGAGTAGGATCTCGTCGCGGCCCCGGTCGATCGACTCGATGCGGAAGTGACCTCCGGAGACCGACACGTTGTCACGCAGTCCACGCTCGAAGCCTCCGAGCGAGTCCTTCAGCAGGTGCGACGGGAGCAGGTTCTCGAACAGTTCCCGCCAGGCGGGGTACGGCGAGGCCATCACGACGTTCACCGTCTTGCCGCCGTCCGCGGACTGCACGTCGGCGATGGCGTCGTATCCCGCGGGGTCCACCACGCCGGGTTGGTCGATCATCTGCTGCCACAGGTAGCGGAAGTCCTCGGCCGCGATGGGCGCACCGTCCGACCACTGCGACTCGTTGCGGAGTCGGTAGGTGATCGTGAACGGCGCCTGCGAGGTGACCTCGGCGGAGACGAGCAGCGACGCGTCGGGAAGCCACTCGATGCCTGTGCCGACCGCCGCGGGACGGAACGGGCTGGGTAACACCAGCGTCGACACCGCCGTGTTGGCGGGCGACTGGTCGGCGAGCAGGTGCGGGTTGAATCCCGTACCGACGTCGTCGATGGCGACGACGACCGGATTTCCGGTCGCTGCGGGCGCGGCCGGAGGGGTCGTCGTCGCCGTCTCGGTGCTCTGGATCGGCGGTGGCGGATCAGCCGTGCACGCCGACAACGCGAGCAGGGCAGCGGCGAGCGCCGCACCTACCCGCGCCACCGACATGATTACAGAGCAGCCTTGTCACGCGACTTGCTGCGCGAACGCTCACGCGCACGCTCGTTCGAGTCGAGGTGCACCTTGCGCACGCGGACGACCTCGGGTGTGACCTCGACGCACTCGTCGCCGGCACAGAACTCCATGGCCATCTCGAGGTCGAGCTTCTTCGGCTTGGCCAGGGTCTCCATCACGTCGGCGGACGACTGACGCATGTTGGTCAGCTTCTTCTCGCGGGTGACGTTGATGTCGAGGTCCTCCTGGCGCGGGTTGATGCCCACGACCATGCCCTCGTAGGTGTCGGCGCCGGGCTCGACGAAGAACGTTCCGCGATCGGCCAGCTGGATCATGGCGAACGGGGTGACGCTTCCCTGACGGTCGGACACGAGCGAGCCGGTGTGGCGCGCACGGATCTCGCCGGCCCACGGTGCGTAGCCGTGGAAGACGGCGTTGGCGATGCCGGTGCCGCGGGTGTCGGTGAGGAAGTCGGTGCGGAAGCCGATGAGGCCGCGCGAGGGGACGATGAACTCCATGCGAACCCAGCCTGCGCCGTGGTTCGTCATCTGGACCATCTTTCCCTTGCGCGCTGCGAGCAGCTGCGTCACGCCACCGAGGTACTCCTCGGGAGTGTCGATGGTCAGCTCTTCGAAGGGCTCGTGCAGCTTGCCGTCGACCTGGCGGGTGACCACCTGGGGCTTGCCGACGGTGAGCTCGAAGCCTTCGCGGCGCATCTGCTCGACCAGGATGGCGAGCGCGAGCTCTCCACGACCCTGGACCTCCCACGCATCGGGGCGACCGATGTCGAGGACCTTGAGCGAGACGTTGCCGATGAGCTCCTGATCCAGGCGCGCCTTGACCATGCGGGAGGTCAGCTTGTGGCCGCTGACGCGTCCGACGAGCGGGCTGGTGTTGGTGCCGATGGTGACCGAGATGGCCGGCTGGTCGACGGTGATGCGCGGCAGGGCGACCGGGTTCTCCAGGTCGGCGAGGGTGTCGCCGATCATGATGTCCGGGAAGCCCGCGACGGCGACGATGTCGCCCGCGACACCCTTCTGGCCGGGGACGCGCTCGACACCGATGGTGTTCAGCAGCTCCGTGATCTTGGTCTTCTGCACGACGGGTTCTCCGTCGACCTCGCGCATCCAGCTCACGGTCTGGCCCTTGTTCAGCTCACCGTTGTGGATACGGACCAGGGCGAGACGGCCCAGGAAGGCCGACGCGTCGAGGTTGGTGACGTGTGCCTGCAGCGGCGCGTCGACGTTGCCCTTGGGCGCCGGGATGTAGCTGAGCAGGATCTCGAAGAGCTCGTCGAGGTTCTCGGCGTCCGGTGCGTGGCCGTTCTCCGGCTGCTTGGTCGACGCCTTGCCCTCGCGGCCCGAGGCGTACAGGACCGGCAGGTCGAGTGCGAGCTCGGCAGCTTCGGATGCTTCGTCGTCGAGATCCGACGCGAGGTCGAGGAGCAGGTCGTGGCTCTCGGAGACGACCTCCTCGATGCGCGCGTCGGGACGGTCGGTCTTGTTGACCACGAGGATGACGGGGAGCGACGCGGCGAGCGCCTTGCGCAGCACGAAGCGCGTCTGCGGCAGCGGTCCCTCGGAGGCGTCGACGAGCAGCACGACACCGTCGACCATGGACAGGCCGCGCTCGACCTCGCCACCGAAGTCGGCGTGGCCGGGGGTGTCGATCACGTTGATGACGGTGATGCTGCCGTCGGCGTTGCGCTTGTGCACGGCCGTGTTCTTGGCCAGGATCGTGATGCCCTTCTCCTTCTCCAGGTCACCCGAGTCCATCACGCGGTCGATGGCCTCGGCGCGCTCCTCGAAGGCGCCGGACTGGCGGAGCATCGCGTCGACGAGCGTCGTCTTGCCGTGGTCGACGTGCGCGACGATGGCAACGTTGCGGAAGGTGGTGGGGACGGTCTGAAGTTCGGTGGGGCTGGTCACGCGGAAATCTCCTGGGTCGAATGCGGGGTGAAGAGCGAGCGGCTTCCTCTCCCAGAGAGCGCGCTGCGTCGCTGACGAGAAGTGCGACCGGATCAGTTTACTCGGTCGGGCCGGGTGACGGCGGTCACGCAGGCCTGCGGGCTTCTCACACAGGCTACCCTCACCAGGTGTCCTCGGCCTCGAAGGTTGCTCGCAGCAAGCCCAAGAAGAAGTGCTGCCGGAGCAAGGTCCGGTGTATGACCTGCCCGGTCGTGATCATGAAGATGAAGAAACTCGAGCAGGCCGGAGTGACCGGCAAGGACCTGAAGAAGGGCCTGAAGAAGGCCCGCGCGGCCTGACTACAGCAGGGCCGCGAGATCCGGCAGCCACGCCGTGTCCGCCGGCACCAGATCGACCGTGTGCAGATCCGCCCCGTCGACCCAGCGCAAGGCGTCGTGTTCGAGCGCCGTCGCCGTCCCCGAGAACCGGGTCACCGCGTAGGCACGGAGGACGAGACCGCCGTGCAACGGCACATCCGACCCGATCACCTCGCCGACCGTGACGTCGATACCCAGTTCCTCGCGCAGTTCACGAACGAGTGCGTCCTCGGGAGCCTCGCCCGGCTCCACCTTGCCGCCGGGCAGTTCCCACAGGCCCGCGAGCTCGGGAGGCGACGCGCGTTGTGCGAGGAGGAGCCGACCGTTCTCGACGAGAACTCCGGCTACCACCACGGTGGGTTCGAATGCTGGCACGATCGCAGTATGGCCGACTTGCTGAACGACACCGAGATCGACGACGCCCTGACCCGCCTGACCGACTGGACGCGCGACGGCGACTCCCTGGTCCGCACCGTCGAGTCCGCGACGTTCCTCGACGCGATCGAGTTGGTGCGCTCCGTCGCTCGGGAAGCCGAGAGCGCAGATCATCACCCGGACATCGACATCCGGTGGAAGAAGGTCACGTACCGCTTGTCGACGCATTCGAGCGGGGGGATCACCGGGAAGGACGTCCTGCTGGCAGGTGCGATCGATCGGCTCGCGCGCTGACTCGGCGCCCCATCACGGCGATCCAGACGAATAATGCGAGCGTTCCGACGGCGTAGACCGCTCCCGCGAGTGCGAGGGGCAGCGGTCGGGAGATATCCCAGATCGAGGGCTGGGCGAAGCTCAGGATCCACGGGACTCCGACGACCGTGACCACGAGCCAGTACCCGGCCAGCACCCGGGCACCCGGCGCGTGGGACAACGGGCCGTGCAGGAGCCAGATGAGCATCGGCACCACCCACACCCAGTGGTGTGACCAGGAGATCGGCGAGATCATGAGGCCGACGAACGAGACGATGACCAATGTCCCGAGGCGATCGTTCCGTCCGAGGGCGCGCCAGGCCAGGAACGCGGCGGTGAGGACGAGCACGGCCGCGACGATCCATACCGGGCCCTGACCGACGTCGTGGCCCGCCACTCGCGACAGCGCCCCGCGCAGGGACTGGTTCCAGACCGAGCCGACGGGACCGATGCGGTCGGCGTCGCCCAGCAAGGTCGTGAAGTAGGTCGTGGCGGCCGATCCCACGAGCAGGAAGCTCACCGCCACGGTCGCGGCGAATGCCACGGCAGAGAACGCCGCCGCCCGCCACCGTCTCTGCGCGAGGAAGTAGAGGCCGGTGATCGCGGGCGTGAGTTTGACGCCGGCGGCGATACCGACCAGCGCACCCGACAGCCACCATCTCGCGCTGCGTACCGCCAGCATCGCGAGGAGGACGAGGAAGACGTTGACCTGGCCGTAGTCCAAGGTCGTGCGCATCGATTCGGTCCACAGTCCGACGGTCGTCCAGAGCAGAGCCGCGCGGCGCCACGAGGGCGAGTCGGCCAGATCCCCGCCGACCATGCGCAGCGCGAGACGCACCACCGCGTACAGCGCGGCGATGGTCGCAATCATCCACAGAGCCCCGACGAGAGCGAAGGGAAGGAAGTGCAGCGGGTAGAACACGACGGCGGCGAACGGCGGGTACGTGAACGGAAGCGGGAAGTCCGGAGTCTCGTCGGAGTAGGTGAAGTCGTAGAGCGAGCCGCCGAACAGGCCCGCCGAACCGTCGACGTAGACGTGGAGATCCACCCAGTTGCTGCCGTTGGGGGTGAAGAGTGTCCACACCACGCGCAGGATCAGGGACACCACCAGTAGTGCGGGTGCCGCCGTCAGCAGGGCGCGCGTAGCGGAACGCCGTACTTCACTCACTGGGATGCTCTTTCGATCGGCGGACCTGCGCAGCGTATCTGCCTCCGTCGACGCGTCGTCACCACCGGGACGTGACACGTCCCGCAACCGAGGCGTCGGACATTGTCACGCGACACGACTCACAGCCGTAACAATCGCATCACTGTTCACTTCCACAACACCCGTCACTCCATTAACAGACTAACGTCTTGTTCAGTGGGAACGACACGGGTCGATCGACCGAGGACCTGCTGTACAACCGTCGTCCCGTGTACATAGAGTGACCCCGCGCCCGGATGCCCGATTCGTCGGACCGGGTACGCAGTGAGAGAAACGGGGATGGGAATGCAGCACATCAGGTTCGGGACGCGTCGAGTTCTGGGCGGAATCGCGCTCGCGGCGTCGTGCGCGTTCGTCGCACCCGCTGTCGCAGGAGCCGCTCCGGCCCCCGTCATGCCGCTCCCGGCCGACGTTCCGGTCGTTCCCGGATACGAGGCTCTCGCTGCCCTCGCCCCCGCACTTCTGGACGCCGCCGAGCAGGACGCCGCGTCACCGCAGAGCGATCTGTTGATGCGAGCGAAGGTCCTTCTCGCTACCGCTCCCCTGTCGGATCAGGCGAAGCGAATTTTGACGAGCATCATCACGTTCCTCGACGGCAGCGCCGGCGGTGGCCCGGACATCCCCACGGACGGGCCGGTCATCGCCCAGTTCTTCTACCCCACCGTGGGCAAGGGCTGCATCTCGGCGACGGCCGACTCGGTCGCCAGCGCGCTCGCCGTTCCCGGACCGGCCCAGTTGCCGCCTCCCGGACCCGGCACCGGCCAGACCGGCTTCGTCTTCACCGCGCTGGGTACCGCGCCGCTCGCCGACACCCAGGCGGCGCCGCTGACCGCCAACTGGGTCAATGTGGACACCGGCCGCACGGGTGCCACCGTGTTGACGGGCGCGGCCGGGATCAACCCGGACGGTCCCGCGACGCTGTCGGCCATCGCCGATACCGGCAAGGGACGCGTGCTCGCAGCCGTGTCCGGGTCGATCTCGACCGAGGCCGGCATCACGTGCAGCTTCCTGCCGACCATCGGCGCGTTCGTCGCCTGACGGTCAGGAACCGAACGCGGCCGAAATCTGCGTGTAGATGGCTCCGGCAATCGCGTACAGGTAGTCGATGAGTTCCATGATTCCTCCGTGGTGGTTTCCGGTACAACACTGTGGGTGTGACAGATGTGTCGTGAGGTACGGCTGAGGCGTTACGCCGACAGGCTCCACTGTCCGTAGTCCTCACGCAGAACGTTGTTGATGTCCACGCCGACGCCGTCGATCGCGCCCTTGTCGATCTGCACCTGATGCAGGTGGGCCGCCGGGTTGACGTACCCCTTCGGCGTGCCCCAGTTGTGCTGCCAGTACCAGGCGCCGAGTCCTGCTGCTCGCGCAAGATCGATGGTGGGTGAGTTGGCGTACACGCCGGTGTTCTCCGTGCCCACGATCGACTGCCACCCCAGCAGATACGGGGCGATCATCGTCGCGAACTCGACGGGCGTCGGGTTGTCGTCGATCGAGGCGTAGATCGGTCGGTCGGCGGGTCCCCCTGCGGCAGTGTGCAACTCGAGTCCGCGAGTCGCGTGCTTCACGCCGGCCGCGAAGCCGCCACGCCAATCCGCCGTCGCACCTTTACCGAACTGGTAGCACGAGACGACCTCGAGACCGGCCGCGGTGAGTTCCTCCGCCTCGTCGGCCGTCATCGGCTTTCCCGTCATCCATTCGGCGCCGGGACGGCGGTCGGAGACGTAGCGGATGGCGCCGATGTGCCCGGCGTCGGCGATCCCCTGTGCCGACGGGACTCCGCCCGCATAGTCCACGATCGTGCCGAGTACGACCGGGTCTGCGGAGGCGACCGCACGCGAGGCGACACCGGCGAGACCGACGGCCACCGACCCTGCAGCGGCATAGCGGAACAATTGGCGGCGCGATACGTGCACGGGTCTACCTCTCGATTCGTCCGGCGCGCCTCCCTCGACATGGCGGCTCGGACTGATAACTTCCGACGTTTTCCGGCGCCATTGCATCACAGACACCATCGACCTCGCTAGTTATCAGAGGCATCAGAAGACTCTCTCAGTACCACTGCGTCCAGAAACGAGTCAGGATGCCACCGCTCTGCGCCCACCCGGCCGGAACACCGGACACCTCGTACAGCGCGTAGACCGCGCCGAAGAACGCCTGATTGATCTGCGGGACGAACAACAACGCGATGACGATCAGCACGCCGTACGGGCCGATGCGCGCGAACGATCGACGCGTCGACGGGGACAGGTAGGGCTCGATCGCCCCGAAACCGTCCAGGCCGGGCATCGGGATCAGGTTCAGCACCACGGCGACCACCTGAAGGAACGCGAGGAAACTCATGCCGAACCAGAAGGACGGGTGCTCGCTGCCCGGCGCCCACACCGCGATGATCGCCAGAAGGACGACCGCGAGAACGAGATTGGCGAACGGGCCGGCCAGGGACACCGTCGTGCGCTGCCGCCTGGTCATGCCGCTGGTGTTCAGCCACACGGCGCCGCCCGGCAGACCGATTCCGCCGAGAGCCACGAAGATCAGCGGCAGCACGATCGACAGTCCCGGCACGGTGTACTTCAGCGGATTCAAGGTCAGGTAACCGCGGGCGGCCGTGTCGTGATCACCGAACCGCCACGCGGTCACCGCGTGGGCGAACTCGTGGAGGCACAGGGACACCACCCAACCACCGATGACGAGGACGAAGACACCCGCGTAGGACAGTGCGTCACCGGGCGTCGAGGACTGCCATGCCACAGCGCCACCGATCACCGCCACAGCCACGACAGCGAGGAAGACGGGGCTGGGTCGTACCGACGTGGACAGTGCCATGTCAGCAGCGTATGCGGGTCACCTGAGCGCTTCCCGCACTCGATGGACGGCTTCCCGCAGGCAGTCGGCGTACGCGTCGGCGTCCATGACGTCGTCGCTCGTCACGATCGACAGCGTCACGACCTCGCCGATCCCGTGCACTCCGTGCGTGATGCCGACGGTGGGTGACAGCGCCGGGAATCCGGCCGTGAGAATTACGGGCCGACCGTCCAGCGCGAGATCGGCAGGGCCTCTGTTCACGCTCGACACCACCGTGTGACCCGCCACTGTCGTCGGGGTCACCGACAGATCCGCACTGTCGACGTCGCGCCGGAGGATCACCGCGGGAACGGTCTCGGTCGCACGATCGCCCACCCCGAAGGCGGGGTGCTCCAGCCGTCGGCGCCGATCTCGCAGGGAGTCGTCGATCGCCCGTGCCCGAGCGCGGAGATCCTGCACGGACGGGTGCAGGTCCACCGCCGCGTTGTGAAAGGCGTTGGCAGCAGAGGTGGTTCGACCCTGCGGCGGTATGGCGATCATGACCTCGGCCCCGAGGTCGTCGGGAACCGGCTCGCCCAGGGACGCCAGATGCCGACTCATCGCGTCCGACACCACGACGAGCGCGGCCACGGTGACACTGACGGTGTCGGTGCGGAGGTCCGACGCCGGGCACACCACGCACCGGATGCGGATGGTTCCGCCTGCCGGACGGGACAGCACCGTCGGCGCACGGGGAAGCGGCGGACCGGGGATGACGCCGGCCGCCGTGTCGGCCGTGCGCCGACGATCGGCCACCACCGCCTCACGTGCGCGACGCACCATGCCGATCATCCGCGCGGGAAGCTCGACGGCACCACGCGCGATTGCGAGGGGCGCCGGCAGCACCACCGTGCGCACCGCCGGTGACGGCTCCTCGGACAGCAGCGCGCGAGCCAGCGCAGACACCCGCGCGCCGTCTCCCAGGACGTGCGCCATCTGCACGACGAGCACCGTTGCCGGCCCCGTCGTGCGGGGCACCCCGTCGACGCACGGGTACAGATGCATGCGCCACGGCTCGCGGCGCGGGTCGACTTGATCCTCGAAGGTCTCCGCCACCCGGTCGAGGCACTCCTGCCACGTCCGGCCGGCATGGACTCGGACCCGGTCGCGGGTCACGTCCGTGGGCACCCAGTAGGGGTAGTCGGCCGTCCACCGCGTTTCGCGCAGACGGACTGCCAGCCCGTCTACCACGCGCGCCCGACGCACGAGAGCCGTGGTGACGGCGTCCGGGTCGTCGAGCACACCGTCGACCGCGTAGAGCAGGAACTGGTCGCTCGGCAGGCGCCGCGACAGCCAGTACATGCGGGCGTCGGTGGCCGTGAGCCGACCGGTCACATCAACGGCCCTGCTGCTCCGCCTGCAGCTTCAGCGCGGCGAGTCCCTTGTCGAAATCCCTGCCGATGAACTTGTCCATCGGCACGATCTTCCCGATGAGCCGCGCGACGACGTTCTGCTGTCCCGTCATCCGCCACGTCACCTCGGTGCCGCTTCCTGCCGGTGACAGCAGGAACGTGGTCACGTTGGTGGCCTTGAACGGCTTCGTGAACAGCAGATCGAGCACGACACGGTCGTCCGTCGATTCCACGATGGTCATCGACCCGGCGCCGGCCTTGCGATTACCGGACCACGCGTAGGACGCCCCCACCCCCGACTCCGACCCGCTGTAGGTGCGGGACAGATCGGGGTCGCTGCCCTCCCACGGCGACCAGGACGTCCACCGGTGCAGATCGTCGAGGAAACCGTGCACGGTCGACGCCGGAGCGTCGACGAGGATCGAACGTTCGATCACGAACCCTTGGGATCTGTCGGTGGCCATGGGGTGATGGTAGAGCGCGATCGTGCCCGTCGCCGAAGCCCGACCGGTAGGTTCCCTCACGGGGGTGGTGATGGACGACGAGCAGCGCAAGCTCGGCACGTGCTCACTGTGTGAGGCCATGTGCGGGCTGACGTTCACGGTGCGCGGGGCCGCGGTCACCTCGACGCGCGGGGACACCGCAGATCCACTCGCACGTGGTCACCTGTGCCCCAAAGCGCTCGCGCTGCAGGATCTTCACACCGACCCGGACCGACTACGGCGTCCTGTGCGCCGCGCCGGCGACCGATGGGTGGAGATCGAGTGGGACGAGGCCTACGACCTCGTCGTGACCGCGTTGGTCGACACGCGCACCCGACACGGTGCCGATGCAGTGGGTCTCTACTGGGGTAATCCGACGGCGCACAGCCTCGGTGCCCTCACCCACGGTGTCGGCGGATTCTTCCCCCTACTGCGCACCCGTAACAGTTTCTCCGCCACGTCCCTCGACAGCCTGCCGCACTTCCTGACGCATCGACTCCTGTACGGCCATCAGCTGCTGGCACCGATTCCCGACATCGATCGCACCGACTTCCTTCTCGTCGTCGGAGCCAATCCGGTGGTCTCCCAGGGCAGCATGATGTCGGTGCCGGATGTCCGGAACCGCCTCGCGGCACTGCGGGCGCGCGGCGGTCGCCTCGTCGTGATCGACCCCCGACGCACCGAGACCGCGGCCGTCGCCGACGCCCACCACTTCGTCCGACCGGGCACCGACGCCTTCCTGCTCCTCGCGCTGCTGCACACGATCCTGGGCGACGGGCCGGTCCGTATAGCGTCGTACGTCGACTCCGTGTCCGAGGTCGCCGCCATGGTGACCACCTTCACCCCGGAGGCGGTGGCACCCATCGTCGGCATCGAGGCCGACGAGATCCGCTCGCTGGCACGAGCTTTCGCTGCAGCCGACTCGGCGGTCGCACACGGTCGTATGGGTGTCTCCACGCAGCGACACGGCGTGGTGTGCCAGTGGGCTCTTCAGGTCCTGACCATCGTGACGGGCAACCTCGACCGACCCGGCGGCGCGCTCTTCGCCTCCCCCGCCGCAGATCTCGTCCGTACCGGTGTCATGAGTCGCGGCGACCTCGGGCATCACCCCTCCCGCGTGCGCGGCCTCCCCGACTTCGACGGTGAGCTCCCGTCCGCCACCCTCGCGGACGAGATCGCGGAACCCGGGGACGGGCGGATCCGGAGCCTCGTGGTGTCGGCCGGCAACCCGGTCCTGTCCTCGCCCGGCGGATCCCGGCTGGACGATCTGCTGCCGACCCTCGACTTCATGGTGGCGATCGATCTCTATATCAACGAAACCACCCGGCACGCCGACGTCATCCTCCCGCCGTCGTCGGCGCTCACGCGTGACCACTACGACCTGTTCCACCATCACTTCGCGGTGCGGAACACCAGTCGCCTGACGCCGCCGGTACTCCCGCAGGGGCCGGGTGAGAAACAGGACTGGGAAATCTTCCGGGATCTCGGGCTGCTCTATCGGCGGCGAGTCGCCGCGCGCGGACGCGCCCGCGTCCGCCGCCTCCTGGATCCCCGGGAGTGGAACACGACACTGCGGCTGCGCATCTCCCCGCTCCGCAGTCTCGACCTGCTGTTGCGGGCGAGTCGCCGCGGCGTGTCGCTACGGGCACTGCGTCGGCAACCGCACGGCATCGACCTCGGCCCGCTCGCACCCTCGCTCCCCCGCCGACTGCAGACGCCGGACAAACGGATCCCGCTGATGCACGACGTGATCACGACGGCAGTGGCCACACTTCGCGCCGAGCTGGTGTCCCCGCCTACCCTCGACCCCGACGAGCTGTTGCTCATCGGGCGACGACACCTGCGCAGCAACAACTCGTGGCTGCACAACTCGGCACGGCTGGTCAAGGGTGCGGAGCGGCACCATCTGCTGGCGCATCCCGCCGATCTCGCGGCACGCGGGCTCGAGTCGGGCGAGACGGTGGCGGTGGAGTCTCGCTCGGGGCGCGTCATGATCGAGGTGCGCGCCACCGACACCGTCATGCGCGGCGTCGTGAGCATCCCGCACGGCTACGGCCACCGCCGCCCGGGGGTACTGCTCTCGGTCGCCGCCGCGGTGCAGGGCGAGAGCGCCAACGACCTCACGGATCCCACCGTCACCGAGTCGGTCACCGCGACCGCAGTCTTCACCGGTGTGCCGGTGCGCGTGTCCCGAGCGACGACCTGAGCGCTGTCAGTCCCGCCTGCACAGGCAGAAGAGATGACCGACCGGGTCCTGCAGGACACGGAAACCGGGATGTTCGGCATCGTCGTCCAGCACGCGCGCTCCCAGATTCACGGCGAACGCCTCGGCTGCATCCATGTCGTCGACGACGAAGTCGACGTGGATACGGATACCTTCGCGCGGCCAGTACAGGGGGACGAACTCCGGTGACTTCTGGAACGCCAACCGGAGACCCGGAGCCCCTTCGATCACCGTCCAGTCGGGATCGTCCTGCACCACCGACCATCCCAGCAGCTCGGTGTAGAAGCGCGCGAGTGCCACCGGATCGGGACAGTCGAGCACCGTGTAGTCCATGTCGATCGTGGGTCGTGTCATGTCCGGATTCTATCCAGCCGTCGCGGCGCCCGAGTCGGTTCCCGCGTGTCGGTACCCGGTCAGAACAACCCACTCGGAGTCCGGCCGCCAGGGCCCGACCGACCACGAGGAGAACCGTTGTATCGCAGTGAAACCCGCGGCGACGAGATCACCTTCCGCACGGTCGACGCTGTACTCGCGATCCGTCGCGAAGCCGAGGATCACTACCCCGCCCGGCACCACCGCGTCGTGCCAGCGCCGAAGCACCCTCGACTCGGTACCCGGGGCGAGGAACACCATGACGTTGCCCGCCGCGACGACGGCGTCGAACGACTGCGGGTCCAGCGCCATTGTTGCCAGGTCGTCGAGCACCACCGTGATGCCGTGCTGCCGGCGCGCCTCCTCGACCAGGACCGGGTCGAGATCCACGGCGGTCACCGTGTGTCCGCGCCGCGCGAGTTCCGCGCCGAGCCGACCGGTGCCGCACCCGGCGTCGAGAACTCGCGCGGACCGCGGCAGCACGGCGTCGACGAACCGAGCCTCACCGTGCATGTCCGCGCCGGACTCCTCCAACTCACGGAACCGTGCGACATAGGCGTGCGAGTCCTCGGCGCTGCGCTCGGCGGACCACCGGGTAGCGGTCACCGGTCGAGGTAGAAGCGCGCGGTCTCGGTCGCGACGTCGGACACCGCGGACGCCAACCCCGGTTCGAGTTCCAGCGCGTCGGCGAGTTCCTGCCCGCGGAGACCGTTCGCCCGAAGCAGTTCCCAGGCTCGCTCCACCAGTCGCACCGACATGGAATGGTCGAGTTCGGGCCGGTTGGATCGCAGTGCGGTGGCCGCCCAGTCCGGGTCGAACGTGCCGTTCGGCGGTCCGAAGACCCGTTCGCCCGTCGAGTAGGGCTTCGGATCCGTGGCGCCGGCATCAGTCATGCCAGTGACGGTAGCCCCTGCCGGTACCGGGCGCCGCGGTGCTCGTCGGGCAGCTTGTCTCCCCGTCCGAACAGTGTGTGTCGCAACGTCGCGGTCTCCTTCTCCGCCGGGTACGCACCGCGCGCGACGAGCACCGGGATCACGTGCTCGACGACGTCCTCGAAGGATCCCGGAGTCACGGCGTACGCCAGGTTGAATCCGTCGACGTCCGTCTCGGCGACCCAGTCCTGCAGCGTGTCGGCGACGGTATCACCGGATCCGACGAACAGCGGGCCCATCCCGCCGATGCCCGCCCAGTCGGCGATGTCGCGGATCGTCCATTCCCGGCCGTCGTCGTTCGCCTCCTGGAATGCGGCCACCGCGGAGCGGATCGCGTTGCTCTCGACGACGCCGATCGGGTCGTCCAGGTCGTACGTGGACAGGTCGATCCCCATCCAGCCCGACATGAACACCAGCGCGCCCTCCGCGGTGGTGTAGGTGCGGTACTCCGAGTGCTTCGCATCGGCCGCCTCGTCCGTGGCGTCGGTGATGATCGTGGCGAGCGCGTAGATCCGAGCCGAGTACGGATCGCGGCCGGCCTCGACGAGGGCGGCTCTGATGTTGCGGACGGTCTGCGCCAGAACACGTTTCGACGGAGCTCCGACGAAGACCGCCTCGGCGTTCTCCGCGGCGAACGCCACCCCGCGAGGTGAGGCGCCGGCCTGGAAGATCACCGGTGTCCGCTGCGGGGACGGTTCGGAGAGATGAATCCCGGGGACGGTGAAGTGCTGCCCCTCGTGTCCGATGTGGTGCACCTTCGACGGGTCGACGTAGACCCCGCGCTCCCGGTCGCGGACCACGGCGTCGTCCTCCCACGACCCTTCCCACAGCTTGTAGAGCACCTCGAGGTACTCGTCGGCGTGGTCGTAGCGCGCGTCGTGGTCGAGGAGTCCGGCGTCTCCCACATTCCTCGCCGCGGACGGGAGGTAGCCGGTGACGACGTTCCAGCCGATGCGTCCCCGCGTGAGGTGGTCGAGCGTCGACATCCTGCGTGCGAACGGATACGGGTGTTCGAATCCCGTTCCGGTGGTGATCCCGAAGCCGAGTTGCTCGGTCACCGCCGCCATGGCGGACACCAGGAGCAGCGGATCGGCGACGGGAATCTGCGCACCCTGACGGAGCGCGGCTTCGTCGGTGCCCCCGTACACGTCGTAGGTGCCCAGCACGTCCGCGATGAACAGTCCGTCGAACCGGCCGCGCTCGAGAAGCTTCGCCAGCTCGGTCCAGTACGAGATGTCGGTGTAGCGGTGCGACTGGTCCTTCGGATGCCGCCACAGTCCCGGTGACTGGTGAGCGACACAGTTCATGTCGAACGCGTTGAACCTGATGTGTCGCGTCATGACTTCGCGCCTGCCGACCATGCGTAAGGAAGATCCTCGCCGTTCAGGATGTGGGCGCCGACGGATCGAAGCTTGTACAGAACCGGGTTGTGAACGGAGATCGTGCGGGCATTGCGCCAGTGCCGATCCAGCGCGAGGGTGTCCGACACGATCGACGCTCCCCCGACCTCGAACAGCTGTGTCGTCGCGTCCAACACCAGATCGACGACCACGGCCTGCGCGTGGGAGGTGCTGAGTTCGGCGGCGTCGAGCGATGCGTCGTCACCCACCTCCACGGCACGCTCGACGTCCGCGGCGGCAGCGAGCACCAGCGCCCGAGAGGACCAGGCAGCGGCCTCGAGGCGGCCGATGAGCTGCTGCACCACCGGGTCGTGGCGCGGCAGATCCGCGGCGGCGTGGGTGTAGCTGCGCGTGCGGGCACGGACCCACTCGGTCACGTCGTCCGTCGCCCGGCGCGCGATTCCGGCCAACACGGCGAGCTGTACGAGCTGGAGGTAGGACGTCGCGTATGTCCGGCCGGGAGCGCCGTATCCCGGACCCAGCAGCCGGGACTCGTCGACGGCCACGTCGGTGAAGGTGGTGGTGCCGCTGACGGTGAGGCGCTGCCCGAAGCCGTCCCAGTCGTCGCGCTGCGCGACGCCCGGAGCATCCGAGTCGACCAGTACCGATACCCGCTCACCGTCCAGGTCGGCGGCGACCAGGATGTGGTTCGAGTACAGGCTGCCGGTGCTGTAGAACTTCTCGCCGTTCAGACGGAGACCGTCCGGCCCGCGGGTGACTGTCGTGCGGTAGTGATCGACAGCTCCGATGCCGGGCTCGGTGATCGCGTTGCCGACGAGGGTGCCGTCGACGACCGCCCGCAACCAGGCGTCCCGCTCGGGGCCGGCCTCGGCCGCGACCTGATCCTCGACGAAGCTCCAGTGCACTCGAAGCGCCTGCGGCAGATTGGATTCGGCCGCCGCGAGATCGACGAGCAGAGAGAACAGCTGGGTGACGGTGGCACCCGATCCGCCGAACTCGACCGGCACGCGCAACGCGCCGAAACCCGCATCCCGCAGCAGCGCGATCTCGTCGTGGGCCAGGCGGCGGTCCTTCTCCCGTTCGACCGCGCCCGCGGCGATACGGTCGAAGACAGGCTGGAAACGAGCGCTCAGGGCGTCGTCGGTCACGGGTGCGCTGTGTGTCGTGGTCACGGGAGAGAAGAGTGCTCGCCGGGACGACGTGCCGACAGCGTTGTACTCGAGGAGATTCTGGCCCTGGATCCGCGTCGGGAAACTACGGTGTGGGTTCGGACACCGGGGGGATCTGATGGGGCTGACGCAGCGCGTGGACCGGTTCGCCGCCGGTCGGATCACACCGGAGATGCTGGCCGATCCGTACGGCGCCATCCAACCGACTCCGATCACCGGCGATCGCTTCTTCGCCGCCCCGTCCGGCGACCTCGTGCCCGGTGTCCCGGTCCGCGACCGCACGGCGGGAGGAATACTCCCTCGCCCACGTACCACCGTGCGGCAGTTCATGGTCGGGTCGACGGACGCGCTCGGGCGATCCGTGGCCGTCACGGCGACCCTGATGGAACCCCGGCGGCCCTGGCGTGGACGAGGATCGCGGCCCGTCGTCGTCCACAACGTCGCGATCGACTCGCTGGGAACCCGGGCGACGCCGTCGTACCGCATCGTCCACGGGATAGGGCAGGACTTCCCCACCGTCGTTCCGTTGTGGCTGCAACGCGGCTATGCGGTGCTGATCCCCGACCACCAGGGGCCACGGATGGCCTACGCCGAGGGCACGATGGCCGGCCATGCGGTGCTGGACAGCATTCGAGGTCTCCTCGCGTTCGATGCGACCTACGCGGCGAGTCCGATCGTTCTGTACGGATACAGCGGTGGAGCGATCGCGACGGCGTGGGCGGCGCAACTTCACCCCACCTACGCGCCGGAACTCGACCTGCGCGGAGCAGTCGCCGGAGGATCGCCCGTCGACGTCGGACTGCTGCGCGAGACGATGAACGGCACCCTCGGATCCGGCCTCTTCGGAGCGGCCATCATCGGAATGGCCCGGGAGCATCCGGCGCTGGTGGAACAGTTCAGCCCCACCGGACTGGCCCTCGCATCGATGATCAAGGACCTGTCGGTCGTACCGCTCGCCCTCGGCGGTCTCGCTCGTCTACGGCTCGAACGTTTCTCCGTCGACCCCGGCGTCTTCGACTCCGATACCGCGCGGGCGGTCATCGACGCGAACACCGCCGGCAGGAACGCCCCGACCATTCCGGTGGCGTTCTACCACGGTGCCTCGACACCGCGTTTCGCCGATCGCTGGATTCCCGAACAGGGCGTCCTCGATCTCGTCGAGTCGTGGCGGGGACTCGGAGCGAGCGTGGAGTACCACCCCGTCTTCGGGGACCATTTCGTCGGCGCGCTATCCGGGCTCCCGTACGCGATGCGCTGGGTGGCGGACCGGTTCCGGGACTGACTTTCCTTCAGATCAGGCGCCGACCACCCACCACGCCGCGTAGGGCGGCAACCACCACGCGTCGCCGCCCAGATCGGCGGTGCCGGACAACACTTCTCGTGGCGTATCGACACCGTGGCGTGGGCCGAGATCTGACGGCACCTGCCGGTACTCGCCGGTGACGTTGAAGAGCCCGATCAGCGTTCCGCTGGGATGGCGACGGGTGATTCCCAGGACGCCGTCGTCGAGGCCGTCGAGGACGTCGACGGGAGCCTCCGCATGCATCATCGGCAGACCGGCGCGCGTGCGCGCGATGTGCGCGATCCCGTCGAAGACACGCTGCGCATCGCTTCCCTGCACGTGCCTGCGGGCTCGGTCAGCGTCGGTCACGCGGGGACGGTGAATCCACCTGTTGTCGTCCTCGTGGCCTGCTTCCTCGGCCCAGTGTGGGTCGCCCGGAGACCCGAGTTCGTCGCCGCTCCAGATGACCGGAATCCCGCCCCAGGCGCCGATGACGGCGTGCGCCAGGAACAGTCGCGCGAAGGCGTTCTCGGGGTCGCGGCGCGACGGACCCAGTCCCGCGAGCGCAGCGGCAGTACCACTGATGCGCCGGTCCCCGGTGTCCGGATTGTATTGAAAGACGGCACCTTCCGCGGGCGAGCCCGGGAACTCGCCGGAGTACCAGTCGGCCAGGAAGTGTCGGTGCCCGGCACCCGAGAGGCCCACGGCCGCGGCGTCACCGTCGTCGATCGCCCACCCGATGTCGTCGTGGCAGCGGATGTAGGTCACCCAGGTGCCGCCCGGCGGCGTCGGCGGAAGCGTCGACAATGCGTGCCGCGCCAGGTCCGTCCGTCCCGTGGCCAGCATCGACCACACCTGCACCATCAGGCTGTTGTGGTAGGCGATGTCGGACACGCGTCCGGTGTGCTGCCCGGTTCCGAGGTAGGGCAACAGATCTCGCGGCCCGACGATGGCCTCGGCCTTGAACAACAGTGCCGGAGCCGCCATCCGCGCCGTCGCACGCAACGCCTGGGTGATCGCGTGCACCTCCGGTTGATTCTGGCAGTTCGTGCCCAGCCTCTTCCACAGGAACGCGATCGCGTCGAGACGCACCACCTCGATCCCGAGGTTGGCGAGATAGGCCACGACGTCCGCGAATTCGATCAGCACGGCCGGATTCGCCCAGTTCAGGTCCCACTGCCACTCGTTGAACGTCGTCCACACCCAACCGTCCAGATCCGCGTCGTGGGTGAAGCTGCCGGGCGCGAAGTCGGGAAAGACTTCGGGCAGGGTGCGCTCGTACGCGTCGGGTGTCGACCTGTCCGGGTAGATCAGGAACCAGTCCGCGAACGCCGGGTCACCACTTCGAGCTTTCATGGCCCAGTCGTGTTCACGGGCAACATGATTGAGAACCAGATCGATGACCGGGCTGATGCCTCGGTCCCGTAACGTCGTCGCCAGGTCCCGGAGATCGTCGGTCGTACCCAGGTCCTCGCGCACCGAGCGGTAGTCCATGACCGCGTAGCCGCCGTCGTTGTCGCCCGGCCTCGGAGTCAGGAGCGGCATCAGATGCAGATACGTCACACCCAGGTCTGTCAGGTGATCGAGCCGCTCCCCCAACCCCGTGAGCGTGCCGCCGAAGCGGTCGACGTAGCAGGCGTACCCGAACATGTCGGGCTGCTGGAACCAATCGGGCTCGAGCAGCCGTCGCTCGTCGAGGCAATGCAGATCGTCCGGCCTCTCCGCGAATGCCCGCGCGGCGCCCTCGACAAGGCGGCGCGACACATCGTAGGGATCCGGGTACAGGGCGGTCACCGCGTCGTGAAGGTCCGGCCACCACCGCTCCACGCGGAGCGCGAACGTCTCCTGCCGGTGCTGCGGGACGTCGGACAGGGCGGCCCGGAGGATGTCGTGGATCGCGTCGGGAACAGCGGAGCGCGGCATGTGCGGATTCTGTCACGTCGACGCGATGGGTAGCCTCGAAGAGCAGCGCCCTGGACGACCTACGAGAGGACCACCCGATGGTGAATTTCGGTGAGATCAAGCGGAAGCTCGACCAGAACGAAGAGAAGGTGGAGCAGGCCCTGGACAAGGCGGGCGATGCCGCCAAGAAGAAGTTCGCCGGCCACGACTCCCAGATCGACGGCGGGCTGAACAAGGCCAAGGACGCCATCGGAGAGAAGAACTCCGACCGCACCGACGGGCCTCCCGCCTAGTGGCCGCGGTGGGGGCGTTCGTCGCCGGAGTCGTCGACGCGGCCATGGATCGCACCGTCGTCCCTGGTTACTCGCGGATCGGATCGTCCGTCCGGCGCCGATTCTGGGCGGCCGACCCCCCGCCGTTCCCGGCTCCTATCGACATCGTCGTCACCGGGGGCAGTTCCGGACTCGGCGCCGCCACGGCCCGCCGACTCGCAGAGTTGGGTGCCAGGGTCCACCTGGTCGGCCGATCCGCGCACCGCCTCGACGCGTCGGCAACCGAGATCCGGCACACCGCGCCCGGCGCCGACCTGGTGATCCATGAGTGCGACATCAGCGACCTCGACGCCGTCGCCGCGCTGGTGACCACGCTGACCGAGCAGGTCACGTCGATCCACGCGTTGGTGCACTGCGCGGGTGTCATGCCGCCGCAGCGGACCGAGACACCGCAGAAGCACGAGTTGGCCTTCGCCACGCACGTGCTCGGTCCTGTCGCGCTCACGATGGGTCTGCGCGAGCTGTTCGACGCCGGGTCACGCGTCGTCTTCGTCTCGAGCGGCGGTATGTATCCCGTGCCGCTGCAGACGACCGATATCGAGTTCACCCGCGGCGACTACTCGGGACTGACCGCCTACGCCCGCACCAAGCGCATGCAGGTGGTGGTCACCGAGCAGCTGGCCGAGAGATTCACCGAGCCGGACGATCCCGTCGTGCACAGCATGCATCCCGGATGGGCCGACACCCCCGGCGTGACGGATTCCATCCCGCTGTTCGGCTCCGTCATGAAGCCCATTCTGCGCACCGCCGACGACGGCGCCGACACCATTGTGTGGCTCGCCGCGTCCGATGACGCACTGGCGTCGTCGGGTTTGTTCTGGCACGACAGAAAACCGCGCCCCACCCACTACCCGTCCTGGCGGAAGGATTCTCCGCAGGCACGAGAAGCGCTGTGGGACGCGGTCGTCCACGCTACCGGGTTCAGATGAGGTCGGTCACCGTCGTCGTGATCGTGGACCAGATCCACGACTGATTCCAGATCCACAAGAGAAGCATGGCGTTGTCGTCCTCACTGCAGGGAACATATGTCCCTGTCAGTCAAGACCATTGGTTGCACACGCGCATAGCGGACGGCGGATGTCCGTGACGAGTCACTGTCACACCCGATGCATCACGACATTCACGACGTTTCCATCGGGAGCACGCACCAGGAAGCGTCGGACACCCCATCCCTCCGTCGTCAACGGGTGCACGATCTCGTAACCCCGCCGAACGGCGTCCTCGTACGCGGCATCGACGTCGTCGACATGCACGGACACTGCCGAGTCCACCGGGCTGGTCGCATCCCGCGTCACCAACTGCACATGAGCGCCGGTCTCCGGTGAGGTGAAGCGCGCAACCCAGCCAAGGTCGAACTCCTCGGTGCGCAGCTCGAGGTAGTCCGTATAGAAGGCCTTCGCCTCGGCGATATCAGCGACCGGCAGGTTGGTGGTGATCTTCTCCACCCGCATGCCGACATTCTGCGCCACCGCTTCATAGGCGACGGCGGAATGTCGGAGGGCCCTGTTACCTTCGCACACATGTTCGAACAGGGGTGGGCGACGCGGGATCCGGAGGCCATGGGCCTACCCGGAACCCTCCTCGACGCACCCGTGAACACCCTCCTGACCACGATGTCCTACGCCTCGGCCGGACTGTCCTACCTCGAATGGACCCGATACCGGGCCGCAGCGGAACTACACACTCGACTCGTCGCTCCTCACGAGATGTCCGATCACCGCCGAATGGACGCGACGACGCACTGCGCCGCCCGCATCTCGGCGGTCCTGTCCGTCAGCCAGGGCGCCGGAGAAGGCATCCTGACCCGCGCCGTCGCACTCCGNACGACGCACTGCGCCGCCCGCATCTCGGCGGTCCTGTCCGTCAGCCAGGGCGCCGGAGAAGGCATCCTGACCCGCGCCGTCGCACTCCGAGACCGGCTCCCCCGTGTGGCCGAATGCCTCCGCGACGGCCTCATCGCCCCCAAACACATCCACACCATCATCGGCCGCACCGACCTCGTCGACGGCACCACGTACGCGCAGGAAGTCGACACCGAGATCGCCGCGGCCCTACACCGCCGCGGCTCCTGGTCGGACACACGCATGCGCGACATGATCGACCGCATCGTCTACCGCCACGATCCCGACGCCGTCAGGGAACGACGTGTCCTCGCCGAGAAGAACCGCAGCTTCTGGATCGACGCGGGACCCGACGGCATGGCCTACCTGGGCGCAACCATGACAGCCGAGAACGCCGTCGTCCTCGCCGCCGCTGTGCAGGAGTTGGCCGGACGCGTCTGCCGCAAGGACCCTCGCAGCACAGGCGCCCGTTCCAGCGACGCCCTCTTCGCCCTCGCCACCCGCACAGCGTACGAATGCCAGTGCGACGACCCGGACTGCTCCGCGCCCGGATGGACCGGTGAGAACGGCCTGCTCACCTCCGTCATCGTGCACGTCGTCACCGACACCACCACCATCGCCGACTCCACCACCACGGCCGGCGACACTGCCGACGGCAATCCGGGGTTCCTCGTCGGCCACGGCGTCATCTCCCCCGACCACGTCGCCGACCTCGCCGACCGCGCCGACGCCGTCCGACGGCAATCCGGGGTTCCTCGTCGGCCACGGCGTCATCTCCCCCGACCACGTCGCCGACCTCGCCGACCGCGCCGACGCCGTCATCCGCCCCGTCTCGACCACCAACCCCGCATCACAACCGGCCGATCCGTACCGCCCCTCCAGCGCCCTCGACACGTTCGTACGCATCCGCGACCAGTACTGCACCTGGCCCGGCTGCAACCGTGGAGTGTGGACCGGCGATCTCGACCACATCGCGGAGTACGACCACCAGGACCCCGACGGCGGCGGCCAGACCACCGACGTCAACCTCGGCGGCACATGCAGGTTCCACCACAACCTCAAGACGTTCGGCGACTTCGTCGACGATCAGTACACCGACGACGACACCGGACGCATCGTCTCCACCGTCACCACACCCGAAGGACTCACCGTCCCGGGGCCCGCGCACAACGGATACGACATCCACCCCGGACTCGCCGACGTCACCTTCGACGCACCCGATCCCCCACCACCGAGTCCGCCCCGCACTCCCCCCAACAGACGCCGCACACGCCTGGCGGACAAACATGCCCGCCGGAAAACCGAACGCAACCGCAACCGACGCGCCCGCGAACTCGCCGACACCGACGACCCCCCACCCTTCTGAGGGCCGTCAGTCCAGGCAGAACTCGTTGCCCTCGACGTCCTGCATGACCATGCAGGACTCGTCACCGTCGCCCGCCGGCAGCAGCCGCACTCGCGTGGCACCGAGGTCGATCAACCGTGCGCATTCGGCGTCCAGTGCCGCCAGTCGTTCGTCCCCCACCAGACCCACACCGACTCGGACATCGAGGTGGACGCGGTTCTTGACGGTCTTCGCCTCGGGAACGCGTTGGAAGTACAGTCGCGGGCCCTTGCCGGTCGGATCGGTGCACGCCGCCCATGCGGAATCCTCCGGAACCGGCTCGGCCTCGTACCCCAGGACGTCGCACCAGAATCTGGCGACGCGCGCGGGCACCGCACAGTCGATGGTGACCTGGAACTCTCGAACCTCTGCCATCGGCTCACGATAGCGAGACGGGAAGAATCCGGTGCCCGAGATCGTTGACGAGTCCATGAAGAACATCGGGTTCCTGTCGTTCGGGCACTGGTCGCCGTCACCGCACTCGCAGACGCGCTCCGCGTCGGATGTCCTGCTGCAGTCGATCGACCTCGCCGTCGCCGCCGAGGAGCTCGGCGCGGACGGGGCCTACTTCCGCGTTCACCACTTCGCGAACCAGCTCGCGTCGCCCTTCCCCCTGCTCGCTGCGGTCGGCGCGAAGACCAGTCGCATCGAGATCGGCACAGGCGTCATCGACATGCGCTACGAGAACCCGTTCTACATGGCAGAGGACGCAGGATCGGCGGACCTGATCTCCGGCGGCCGACTGCAGCTCGGCGTGAGCCGGGGATCGCCCGAGCAGGTCATCGACGGGTTCCGGTACTTCGGGTACGCGCCGGCCGAGGGTTCCGACAGCGGCGACATGGCCCGCGACCACACCCGCATCTTCCTGGACCTGTTGCAGGGCAAAGGCTTCGCGGAGCCCAACCCGTCACCGATGTTCCCCAATCCGCCCGGCCTGCTGCGCCTCGAACCCCACTCGGAGGGTCTGCGCCGGCGCATCTGGTGGGGTGCCGGCACCAGGGCGACCGCCGAGTGGACGGCGCAGCAGGGCATGAACCTGATGAGCTCCACTCTGCTCAGCGAGGACACCGGCGTGCCGTTCCACGAGCTGCAGGCAGAGCAGATCGAGCGCTTCCGTAAGACGTGGGCAGATTCCGGACACTCCTTCGAACCACGAGTGTCCGTCAGCCGCAGCATCTTCCCGATCGTCGACGACGTCGATCGCGCCTACTTCGGCCGTGAGGGCGGAAGCGGCGATCAGGTCGGCTACATCGACGGCGGCATCGCCCGATTCGGCAAGACCTATGCGGGGACACCCGACAAGCTCATCGAGGAGCTGGCGAAGGACGAAGCCGTCGCCGCGGCCGACACGCTGCTCCTGACCGTGCCCAACCAGCTCGGCGTCGAGTACTGCGCGCACCTGATCGAGTCGGTTCTGACCCACGTGGCACCGGAGCTGGGCTGGCGCTGAACCGCGGTCACACGTTGAAGCGGAACTCCACCACGTCGCCGTCGGCCATGACGTATTCCTTGCCCTCGATGCGGACCTTGCCGGCCGACTTGGCGGCGGCCATGGAACCGGCGGCGACGAGGTCGTCGTAGGACACGACCTCGGCCTTGATGAAGCCCTTCTCGAAGTCGGTGTGGATGACGCCGGCGGCCTGCGGTGCGGTGTCGCCCTGATGGATCGTCCACGCACGGGACTCTTTCGGGCCCGCGGTGAGGTATGTCTGCAGCCCGAGGGTGTGGAAGCCGGCGCGCGCCAGGGCGTGCAGGCCGGGCTCGGACTGGCCGATGCTCTCGAGCAGTTCCATGGCGGACTCGTCGTCGAGTTCGACGAGCTCCGACTCGATCTTCGCGTCGAGGAAGACGGCGTCGGCGGGAGCGACGGCAGCCTTAAACTCGGCAACCTTCGCGTCGTCGGTGAGGATCGACTCGTCGGCGTTGAAGACGTAGAGGAACGGCTTCGTCGTGAGCAGGTTCAGCTCGCGCAGCGACGAGGCGTCGAAGGTGTTCTTCACCGAGTACAGCGTCTTGCCGCTGTCCAGGATGGTCTGCGCTTCCTTGGCCGCAGCGACCATCGGAGCGCGATCCTTCTGCGTGCGGACTTCCTTCTCGAGGCGCGGGATCGCCTTCTCGAGAGTCTGCATGTCGGCGATGATCAGCTCGGTCTCGATGACCTCGATGTCGGCGGCGGGATCGACACGACCGTCGACGTGGACCACGTCGTCGTCGGCGAACACCCGGACGACCTGGCAGATAGCGTCGGCCTCGCGGATGTTGGCCAGGAACTTGTTGCCCAGACCGGCGCCCTCGGAGGCGCCCTTCACGATGCCGGCGATGTCGACGAAGGTGACGGGCGCGGGGAGGATCTTCTCGGAGCCGAAGATCTTGGCCAACTCGTTCAGACGCGGATCCGGCAACGCGACGACGCCTTCGTTGGGCTCGATGGTGGCGAACGGGTAGTTCGCCGCCAGCACGTCGTTGTTGGTCAGCGCATTGAACAGGGTCGACTTACCGACGTTGGGCAGTCCGACGATTCCGAGGGTGAGGCTCACAGGAAGAAGAGTCTACGTGCCGCCCCCGACCGTCCCGTCGGCCCTGCCCTTGCCGTCAGTACGAGTAGTCGACGCTGCTGCTCGTCGACACCGCGAAAGCGATGAGCACGACGTAGAAGAGGATGAACAGCACGAACAACCCGATCGCGATGTACAGCGAGTACTTTCCCAGTTGCTTCGTGCGTTCCGACGCGTAGTGGGCGCCCTGGTAGTCACCGAGAGACCAGCGAGGGAACACCGAACTCGAATGGTTGAACGCCGAGAATGCCAGCGGCCAGAAGAAGATCAGCGCGGCAGCGGCCCAGCCGGCGTTCGTGGGCGGCAGAGGCGGCGGCCCGTACTGCGGCTGCTGAGGCTGTTGCTGGGGATACGCCGGCGCACCGAAACTGCCGGTGTCCTGCTGTCCGGTGGTCGGCCCCTTGCTCAGGTCGGGCTCGTAGGACGGGTACTGGCCCGGGAAGTTCTGCGGTTGGTCTGACACACGAGCATCGTAGGCAACCTTCGGGTCCCGAGGGGTTCTCGTTGTCAGGTCGTGACGTTCGGCGACGGGTGGTGACCGCTCGTCGCAACGATCCGTACTCGCCGCGGTGACAACCGCACGAAATGTCGGTCGGTCTGCTTACAGTGACTGCGATCACACGATGATCGCCACATCTCCCTCGCATGCCAGGAGCCCTGCAGATGACTGCCGTGTCCGACAAGGGAAGCTCGCACGTCGAGTTTCTGAAGACCGACGACGACCTCCCACCCGTGGGCGTCGTCGACCGCTCCCCCATGACCGTGCCGAAGCGCGTGATCTTCGTGATCATCGGACTGCTCGGCGCGATCGCGTGGACGGTCATCGCGATCATCCGCGGCGAGCAGGTCAACGCCGTGTGGTTCGTCGTCGCCGCAGTCTGTACCTATATCTTCGCGTTCCGGTTCTACGCACGCCTCATCGAGAACCGCATCGTGCACCCGCGCGACGATCGAGCGACGCCGGCCGAGATCCTGGAGAACGGCAAGGACTACATGCCGACGGACCGTCGGGTGCTGTTCGGCCACCACTTCGCCGCCATCGCCGGCGCCGGTCCGCTCGTCGGACCCGTGCTCGCCGCGCAGATGGGCTACCTGCCCGGCACGATGTGGATCATCATCGGCGTCGTCTTCGCCGGCGCGGTGCAGGACTTCCTGGTGCTCTGGATCTCGACTCGCCGTCGCGGCCGCAGCCTCGGTCAGATGGCCCGCGAGGAGCTGGGCGTGGTCGGTGGTATCGCCGCCCTCATCGGCGTCTTCGTCATCATGATCATCATCATCGCGGTACTCGCACTCGTCGTCGTGAACGCACTCGCCGAGAGCCCGTGGGGCGTGTTCTCGATCGCGCTCACCATTCCCATCGCACTGTTCATGGGCGTCTACCTGCGATACCTGCGCCCCGGCAAGGTGTCCGAGGTCTCGCTCATCGGCGTCGTCCTGCTGCTGCTCGCTATCATCTCGGGCGGCTGGGTCGCCGAGACGGAATGGGGCGCCGACTGGTTCACGCTGTCGAAGGTCACCGTCGCCTGGCTGCTGATCGCCTACGGTCTGGCCGCCTCGATCCTCCCCGTGTGGTTGCTGCTGGCCCCGCGCGACTACCTGTCGACGTTCATGAAGATCGGCACCATCGTGCTGCTGGCCGTCGGCATCCTCATCGCCCGTCCGGTCCTGCAGATGCCCGACGTCACGTCGTTCGCGAGTGAGGGCAACGGACCCGCCTTCTCCGGATCACTGTTCCCGTTCCTGTTCATCACCATCGCGTGCGGTGCGCTGTCCGGTTTCCACGCGCTGATCTCCTCGGGCACCACGCCGAAGCTTCTCGAGAAGGAGAAGCAGATGCGCATGATCGGGTACGGCGGCATGCTCACCGAATCCTTCGTCGCCATCATGGCTCTGGTCACCGCCTGCATCCTCGACCAGCACATCTACTTCGCTCTGAACGCGCCTACCGCACTCACCGGCGGCACCCCCGAGACAGCGGCGACCTACGTCAACGGACTCGGACTCTCCGGCGGAGACGTCAGCGCGGCCGAGTTGTCGCAGGCTGCCACGGACGTCGGCGAGGAATCGATCATCTCCCGCACCGGCGGTGCCCCCACTCTGGCGTTCGGCATGTCGGAGGTGCTGCACCAGGTCTTCGGCGGTGAGAGCCTCAAGTCGTTCTGGTACCACTTCGCCATCATGTTCGAGGCGCTGTTCATCCTCACCACGGTCGATGCCGGTACCCGCGTCGCGCGCTTCATGCTGTCCGACTCGCTGGGCAACCTCGGCGGCGGCGCGAAGAAGTTCCGCGACCCGTCGTGGCGCGTCGGTGCCTGGATCTGCTCGGTCATCGTCGTCGCCGCGTGGGGCGCCATCCTGCTCATGGGTGTGACCGATCCGCTGGGCGGCATCAACACGCTCTTCCCGCTCTTCGGCATCGCGAACCAGTTGCTCGCTGCCATCGCGCTGACAGTCGTCCTGACCGTCGTCGTCAAGAAGGGTCTGCTGAAGTGGGCGTGGATCCCCGCCCTCCCGTTGGTATTCGACCTCGTCGTCACCATGACGGCGTCGTACCAGAAGATCTTCTCCGACGTTCCGGCCATCGGCTACTGGGCTCAGCACAGCGACTTCACGGAAGCGAAGGCGCAGGGCCTCACCGAGTTCCGCTCGGCGGCGACTCCGGAGGCCATCGACGCCGTCATCCGCAACACGTTCATCCAGGGCACGCTGTCCATCGTCTTCGCGGTGCTCGTCCTCATCGTCGCACTGGCCGGATTCGCCGTCTGCATCAAGGCGATCCGGGCCGGCGGGCTGCCCAGCAGCGAGGAGGAGGACGTGCCGTCGAAGCTGTTCGCGCCCAGCGGTTTCCTCCCCACCGAGGCGGAGAAATCGGTGCAGGCGGAGTGGGACGTCCTCATCGCGGACGGCACGGTCCGTCGGCCGGGAACGGGCCACTGACATGAACGCCGTCCTGAAGTCCGTTCGCGCCGCGACGTGGTGGATCACGTCCGTCATGGGTGATCACGACTACGAGCGTTTCGTCGAGCATCAGAACCGGGTCCATCCCGGACAGCCGGTGCCCACCGAGCGCGAGTACTGGAAGGCACGCCACGCGGAGGCGGACGCCAATCCCGGTGCGCGGTGTTGCTGACACCATGACGGGGTGACATCACCGCGTTGGTCCGCCGAGACGACCCGACTGCCGCTCCCCGCGCCCTACGACGTGGCGTGGATGCGGTGGTTCCTGGCGGGCCACGCGGTGCCGGGTATGGAGACCTTCGTCGACGGCGTCTACCGGCGATCGTTACGACTCGACCACGGGCCGGCGGTGGTGTCCTGCCGCTTCGAGGACACCGCCGTGGAAGTGCACACCCGAGCGTCGGACTCACGCGACATCCCGACCGCGCTCGACAAGGTACGACGTGTGTTGGCCCTCGATGTCGACGCGACAGCAGTCGACGCGGTGCTCGCAGCGGATCCCGCGCTGCGCCCGTCCGTCGAGGATGCGCCGGGTATCCGTGTGCCGGGCGCCTTCGATGCGTCGGAGGTGCTGCTCCGCACCATGATCGGTCAGCAGATATCCCTGGGTGCCGCCGCGACACACACCGCCCGGCTCGTCGCCGCACTCGGTGACCCGGTGGGTGACGACGACGGGCAGGACGACCACGGCATCACCCGACTGTTTCCCACCCCCGCAGCGATCGCCGCGCGCGGGGCCGACATCCTCACCGGTCCCCGGCGACGAGTGACCTCGATCGCCGCGGCCGCCGGCGAACTGTCGTCCGGCACCTTGGACATCGCCCACGGCAACGTCGGCGCAGATCAGGAACGCGCCCTGCTCGCGCTTCCCGGAGTCGGACCGTGGACCGCGCGCTACGTGTCGATGCGGCTCCTCGGGGACGCCGACGTCCTGCTCGACACGGACCTCGTCGTCCGGCAGGGAGCTGCGCTCCTCGACATCGATCTGTCGGACACCGCACGATGGGCTCCGTGGCGTTCCTACGCCTCCATGCACCTGTGGCGCACAGCATTGCTCGCGCGCGGACTGACCATCGGGTAGCCGGGGCCCTCGCTCGGCTTGACGACGCACCGTCCCGGGTACAGTCACAGCGCGTGACGGCTCTTTCGGTCGCGTAACCACCATGACGAGAGGACTCACGTGAGCGAGAACGCGTCCACCTCGGCAACCGGGCGAGACAGAAGCGCACTGTTCGGATCAGGCGGGATGTGGCTGGCCAAATGGTCGGTCGTGATCGTGGTCCTGGCCGGGGCATTGTGGATCGGCGGCTGGGTGGTCGGTCAGCTGTGGGTCATCGTGCTCCCGGTGCTGCTCGCCCTGGTGGTCGCCACCGTCCTGTGGCCGCCCACGCGGCTCCTGCGACACGTGGGCTTCCCCCCGGCGCTCGCGGCGACGACGTCGCTGCTGGGCTTCCTCGCGGTTCTCGCCGGCGTCATCGCCTTCATCGTTCCGTCCGTGGCCAGTCAGGCGCCCGAACTGGCGGACAGCGCCACGCTCGGCGTCGCCCAGGTGCAGGACTGGCTCGAGGGTCCGCCGGTCAACCTGGACGACCAGCAGATCGACAATGCGGTGCAAGCCATCGGAACCCGACTGCAGGAGAGCGGGACCGCGATCGCGTCGGGCGTGTTCGCCGGAGTCGCCACAGCCGGGTCCATCCTCGTCACCCTCGGCCTCGTCCTGGTTCTGAGTTTCTTCTTCATCAAGGACGGACCGCGGTTCCTCCCCTGGCTGCACGGACTGGCCGGCCGCAAGGCGGGCGGTCACATCGCCGAGGTCCTCAGCCGCGTCTGGGACACCCTGGGCGGTTTCATCCGTACCCAGGCGATCGTGAGCGCCATCGATGCCGTCTTCATCGGCATCGGCCTGCTGATCCTGGGTGTGCCGCTGGCGCCGGTGTTGATGACGCTGACGTTCATCGGCGGCTTCATCCCGATCATCGGCGCGTTCGTCGCCGGCGCGCTGGCCGTCCTCGTCGCACTGGTCGCCAACGGACTGACGACTGCGATCATCGTCCTGGTCATCATCCTCGCGGTGCAGCAGATCGAAGGCAATGTGCTGCAACCGATCCTGCAGAGCAAGTCGATGAATCTGCACGCCGCCGTGGTGCTGCTGGCCGTCACGGCCGGTGGGTCCATCTTCGGCATCATCGGGGCGTTCCTCGCCGTACCGGTCGCCGCGGCTACCGCCGTGCTGCTGCGCTACATCAACGAGCAGATCGAGCTTCGGTCGGACGAGGATCCCGGAGCCAACGACATCGCGAAACTCGTTCACGACGACCTGGACGCCGACAAGGGCGACCCTCCCGTCGTGGTGCACGACGAAACGACCCGGTACGCGCCGGACCCGACACCGCACGACGACGACAAGGCCGAACCGGCGAAGGACTGACCGTCACACTGCCGCGTGCACCCGCACCGATGACCCGTGACGTTCGCGGATCACCTCGAGGCGAGAGGGCACCCGGTCGCGGATCTCGTCGACGTGGCTGACGATGCCCACCGTGCGACCCCCGGACCTCAGCTCGTCGAGCACTCCCATCACCGCGTCCAACGACCCCGCGTCGAGGCTGCCGAATCCCTCGTCGATGAACATCGTGTCGAGGGTGACTCCGCCCGCCTCGGCGGCGACGACATCGGCGAGACCCAGCGCCAACGACAGTGACGCGCAGAACGCTTCACCTCCGGACAGCGTGCCCGCCGACCGCACGACGCCGGTGTAGTCGTCGCGCACGTCCAGCCCGAGTCCGCCCCGCGTACCGCGCGGACCCACCTCGTCGGAATGCACGAACTCGTATCGGCCTTCCGACATCCGTCGGAACCTCACCGACGCCGCCGTGGCGACGTCCTCGAGTCGAGCGGCCAGGACGTAGGACCGCAACGACATCTTCCGCGAGTTCTGGCCTCGCCCGGCGACCACGTCGGCCAGGTTCTCCAGTTCTCGATGCTCGAGTCGCAACGGTCCGAGCACGTCGGAGGCCGCCCACAGCTCGGTGCCCAGGCCTTGCAGCGTGCGGCGCCGTCCTTCCGCGTCACTGTCGGCCGCGACGGCCGCGTCGACACGTGCACGCGACTCCTCCTCGGCGCGGTCGACGGGTGCCACATCGACGGGATCCCCCGACATCGCCTCGACCACCACGGGTTCGAGCAGGACGGCGGCCTGAGCCGACCTCTCCCGGTCGGCCTCCTGCAACGCCTTCTCGAGAGCAGTGCACCGCGCTGCGTCACGTACCGCGGCCAGCGCCTCGGCGGCACTTCCGAAACCCTGTCGTTCCGCCACGATCGCGACATCCGCGTCGGCGGAGGAGGCGCTGCGGTGCGCGGCGTCCGCGTCGCGACGAGCTTCTCGGAGCGTCTTCGTCGCGGCGATCGCGGCGTCGACGGCCGTGCGTCGTGCGACCGCGCTGCCGGACTCGCCCACCGCCGATGCGACGCGCGCCGTCGTCTCCGCGATCCGACGGTCGAGCGATGCGATCCGCTCCCCCGCCGCGGCCAGTTCTGCCGACGCCGTTCCGATGCGCGCATGGAGCGCGTGTACTTCCGTGTCGAGAGCGTCACGCGCGGCATCGAGGCGCGCGAGACGACCCGCCGATCGACGCGCTGCGTCCACGGCCGTCGTCGCCTCGTCCAGATCCGCCGTCAACTCCGCCGCGGACCTGTCGGCACACCGTGCCGCCACCTCGTCCTTCTCCCGCCGCAGCCGGTGCACGACGCTCTCGGCCGCGACCCTGTGCGACTCGACCTCGTCGGCCCGTCGGAGCGCACGGTCTTCGTCGGTCTTGCTGACCTGGTCCGGACCGCTGCTGGTGGGCGCCGGGTGCTCTGTCGCCCCGCACACCCCGCACGGCTGTCCGTCCACCAACTCACCGGCCAACTCGGCGGCGATGCCGTCGAGACGACGCTCGCGAAGGGCGAGCCAGGCAGTTCTGAGCTCCGCGTGGCTCTCGCGCAGGCGGTCGAACTCGGTGACCGCGGCCGCGAGACGCTCCGTGCAGCGCACGAGTTCGACATGGGCGGTCGCCGCGTCGACAGCGCTTCGGTGACGAGCCTCGAGGCTCTCCAGCGACGCGGCGGCCGCGACGCTCTCCCGATGCTCTGCGTCGAGGGTCAGGCGCTCCGCCGGTACGGCGGCCACGCGAGCACGAAGGCGTTCCAGCTCGTCCGTGAGGGTATCGACGAGCGCCACGGCTCGGCCTCGATCACGCTGCGCTGCAGCACGATCAGCCTCGTCCGCCGCGACACTGTCGAGTACCGCGCACTCGCCGCTCCACCGGTGGACCGCGGCGTCGAGCGTCTCCGGGTCCGTCGGCGCCGGGGGCCATGACAACACCTGGAGCAACGATGCGGCATCGGTGCGAGAGGCAGCGCTTTCCGCTCGCGTGAGAGCGGTGGCCGCGAGATCGGCACGGTGACGCTCGCGCTCCGCCGTCTCCGCGTGCCGGCGCACGTCGTCGGCGCGCCGAGCGTGGTCGAGTTCGGCCGCCATCGCCACTCGCTCGGCCGCCGAGGCGTCGAGGGCCGCCAGCCGAGCCTGCGCGGCAACCCCACGATCCCGTGCGTCCCTACGGCGATGCGCATCCCTCGCTGCCAGGCGACGTACCTCGTGATCGGCACGGGCTTCCCGTAACTCCTCCGACCGTGTCGACGCGTCCTTCCGGGCGACGTCGAGCAGGTCCGTCGCCCACTCGACGACGTCGGTACCGACGAACAACGGCTCCCCCGCCGCACTCGCAATCTGCGCAGCGATCCTGTCCAACGACGCGGACTTGCCCGCCAGACGTTCGGCACTCTCGCGTCGTCGCTCCTGGAACCAGGTCTCGATGTCTCGGAAGCGGTCGGTGTCGAACAACTGCTCGAGCAGCGCCCCTCGGTCCTCGTTCTTCGCGCGCAGGAACCGCGCGAAGTCGCCCTGCGGCAACAGGACGACCTGGAAGAACTGATCCACGCGCATGCCGAGGAGGCGCTCCACTTCCAGGGCGATCTCGTCGATTCGCGACAGATTCTCGCTGCGGCCGTCGTGCCACGTCAGCGTCGCCTTCGCGTTCTGCTTCGTCGTCCCGACTCCGCGGAGCTTGGGGCGCAGGTACTCCGGGTGCCGGACAAGGGTGAGCCTGCGGCCCCCGAGGGTGGCCTGGAGCTCCACGCGCGGGACCACCCCGGGTGCAGCGTGGTCGGACAGCAACCTCTTGTTCTCACGTCGGGAACCCGGAAGCACGCCGTAGAGCGCGAACGCGACGGCATCGAGAACGGACGTCTTCCCCGCACCCGTGGGACCGTGCAGCAGGAACAATCCGTCGGCGCCGAGCTGGTCGAAGTCCACCTCCACGGTGCCGCCGAACGGACCGAATGCGGTGACGGACAACGAGTGCAGTCTCATGCCGATCTCATCCACTCGACGTCCGGCGCCGCGGTCGACGAATCATCCTGCGCAGACACCGATTCGACGGCACTGCCGAGAAGTGCCGCTTCGGTCGGCGTCGGCTCGCTGCGCACATCGGACAGGAAGCTGGTCAGGACGGCACCGTCCGAACGCCCGACCACCTTGTCCCGGTACCGGCCGGAGTCGACTCCCGGGGGCCGCTTCCATTCCAGATGTACCGCATGGGGGAATCGGCCCTGGAGACGACGCATCGCGTCCACGGGCCGCACCGCGTCGGTCAGTACAGCCGAGATGTACTGACCCACGTACGATTCGAACTCCTCGGATTCGCACAGCTCGTCGAGGGTGCCCTCGAGGACGGCGAGGCCGCGGACGATCGGAAGCTCCATCCGCGTGACGACGCGGTGTCCCTCCCCGTCGATGTCGATCATCCACGCGGCCTTGCGATGTGAGCGCTCCCCGAACGAGTAGGGCAGCGGCGACCCCGAGTACCGGATGTGGTCGTCGATGGTCTGCGGGGAATGGAGGTGGCCCAGCGCCACGTAGTCGACTCCGGAGAAGGTCGACGCCGGCACCGTCTCGACGCCGCCGACGGAGATCGACCTCTCGGAACCCGTACCCTCGCCGCCGATCACGAAGGCATGGGCGAGCACGACCGACCGGGTTCCCGCGTCACGCGTGGCGAGGTCCGCATCGATGCGACCCATGGCCGCCGCGAGAACCGCGGCGTGCGAACGCGCGTCGGGAACTCCGAGCTGGGTCCGCGTGGCATCCGGTTCCAGGTAGGGAATTCCGTAGAACGCGACCTCTCCGTGCTCGTCGGAGAGCACGACGGGCCGATCGACGGCATCGACGGTGGTGAACAGATGCAGTCCACCGGCCGCGGCGAACGCGGAGCCCGCCCCGAGGCGCGCAGGGGAATCGTGGTTGCCCGACGTCGCGACGATGACGGCGCCCGCGTCACGGATTGCCTCGAACGCCCTGTTGCACAACCGAACGGCGTCGGCGCTGGGAACGGCACGGTCGTAGATGTCTCCGGGAATCACGACGACGTCCACCTGATTCTCCGCGACGATGGAGGCGACGGCCTCGAGCGCACGCCGCTGATCGGCCAGCAGGTCGACACCGTGGAAGGTGCGCCCGATGTGCCAGTCCGAGGTGTGCAGGATTCTCATGTCGCCGACGCTAACGGAGGCCTACGACAAAGTTGCTCGGCGCGAAGGTGTGTCGGTGCCTCGGTTCATAGTGAGCCCCATGACCGCCATCACTGCCGTGACAGTCCTCGTCACCCTTCTCCTCGGCATCGCGCTGGGCTGGTGGCTACGCGCCGCCCGGGGCGAGGTGGAGCTCGCCCGCGCCGGTGAGCGCCTCGCCGTCTCCGCGGACAACGAGGAGACGTTGCGGCGTTCCCTGTCGCTGCTGAACGAGGACTCGGCGCGTCGGCACTCGGGCGCCATCGGCCAGCAGGTCTCGCATCTGGTGGAACCTCTCCGCGATGCGGTCGACTCGCTGGAGGAGCACGTGAGGGTCGTCGAGCGCGATCGGGTGCATGCCTATGCCGGTCTGTCCGAGCAGGTGGCCGGCATGCACCGCGCCTCTCGGCAGTTGGCGTCGCAGACCGATCAGCTGGTCACCGCACTGCGTGCGCCGCAGATCCGCGGTCGATGGGGTGAGATCCAACTCGAACGGGTGGTGGAGTTGGCAGGGATGACACGACACTGCGACTTCGACACGCAGGTGACCGCCGACGGTGTCCGTCCCGACCTCGTCGTCAGGCTGGCCGGCGGCAAGAGCATCGTGGTCGACGCGAAGGTGCCGCTCGTGGCGTTCCTCGACGCCAGCGCGGAACAGGACCCGGAGACCATCGATCGACACCTCGAGCGTCATGCGAAGCACTTGCGGACCCACGTCGATCAGTTGGCCGACAAGAGGTACTGGCGGTCCTTCGACCCGTCTCCCGAGTTCGTCGTCCTCTTCGTCCCCGGCGATCCGTTCCTCGATGCCGCGCTCACCCGCGACCGCGGGCTTCTCGAGCACGCGTTCTCCCGCAATGTGGTCCTGGCCACGCCGACCACGTTGATCGCCCTGCTGCGCACCGTCGCCTTCACGTGGAAACAGGATGCCCTCGCGGAGGACGCGGCGCGGGTGCGCGTGCTGGGACGCGAGCTCTACGAACGACTGGGAACGGTCGGAGCGCACGTCGATCGCCTCGGTTCCCAGTTGGGAAAGGCCGTCGACTCGTTCAATGCGGCGGCCGGTTCCCTGGACACCCGCGTGTTCGTGACCGCGCGCAAACTGCACGAGATGTCGCTGTTCGAGGGGGAACCACCGCACGTCACCCCGGTCGATCAGCGTCCGCGCACCATGTCCACGACCGCGACGGGGATCACTCCGTAGTGGTGTCGCGGGCATGCCGACGACGCAACGGCGTGAATCAACGCTAATCTCGCAGTGTGTCCACTAGTCAACGCGCACGATCGGGAGTGCCTCTCGACCAACGCTCCGCGTTGCCCTCGGTACCCGGCATCCCCGCATGGGGCGCCGTCGCGGTCGCGGTAGGAGCAGTTGTCCTCGGCTTCCTCGTCGACGCCATGCGCGTCGGCGAACTCTCGTCCACCTTCGCTGTGCTCTACGTTCTCGGGTCGCTCATCGCCGTCGTCGTGGTCCGCCATCGCGGCCTGTTCACGGCCATGGTGCAACCGCCGATCATCATGTTCCTCGGCGTACCCCTCGCGTACCAGCTCACCACCGAGGATGCGGGAACGTCCATCAAGGACGTCGTACTGAACGTGGCGGTCCCGTTGGTGGACCGTTTCCCGCTGATGCTGCTGACCACACTGCTGGTGCTGGGAGTCGGCGGGGCGCGACTCGCACTCGATCGTCGGCCGCGCCCCATCTCGAAGCCCGCACCGCGGTCCCGCCCGGCAGCGGCCAAGTCCGCGGCCAAGGCCCGGCCCACGACCGATCAGCGCGCAGCAACGCCGCGCAACGAGAGCCCGCGCACCCGATCCGGCGAACGGCGTCGGGCTCGCCCGGAGGTCAGGGACACCGCGAGCGAACCCCGTCACGATCGCACTCGGCGCGAACGGCCCCAGGCTCCCCGTGAAGATCCCGGGTACACCCGGCCGACCGGCTACGAACCGCGACGCACGGGTGCGGAGAATCTGTCTCCGTACCCCGCGCCGCAGGTGCGGTACCGCGACCGGGACTGAGTTCTAGACCCGGCTACTGGTCCGCAGCTCGCGGGGCAGCGAGAAGACCAACGTCTCGTTGGCGGTGGTCACCGACTTCACGTCCGTGTACTCGTGCTTCTCCAGCAGGTCCAGCACACCGCGTACCAGCACCTCGGGAACCGACGCGCCGGACGTGATGCCGACGGTGCGGACACCGTCGAGCCACGACAGGTCGACGTCCTTCGCGTAGTCGACCAGGTAGCTCGCGCGCGCGCCGGCAGCCAGGGCGACCTCGACGAGGCGGACCGAGTTCGAGGAGTTGGTGGAACCCACGACGATCACCAGGTCGCACTCGGGCGCCATAGCCTTGACCGCCACCTGCCGGTTCTGGGTGGCGTAGCAGATGTCGTCGCTGGGCGGATCCTGCAGGTTGGGGAACTTCTCCCGGAGTCGCGCGACGGTGGTCATGGTCTCGTCGACGCTGAGCGTGGTCTGGGAGAGCCAGATGACCTTGTTCTCGTCGCGCACGGTGACGGCGTCCACGGAGTCCGGACCGTCGACGACCTGCACGTGCTGGGGTGCCTCACCTGCAGTGCCCTCGACCTCCTCGTGCCCCTCGTGGCCGATGAGGAGGATGTCGAAGTCGTCGCGGGCGAACCGCTTCGCTTCCTGGTGCACCTTGGTCACCAGCGGGCACGTCGCGTCGATGGTGCGCAGGTTCTTGGCGGCAGCGGATTCGTGGACCGCGGGTGAGACACCGTGCGCGGAGAACACGAGGAGCGCACCGTCCGGCACCTCGTCGGTCTCGTCGACGAAGATCACTCCCTGGTCGGACAGCGTGTCGACGACGTGGCGGTTGTGCACGATCTCCTTGCGCACGTAGATCGGCGCACCGTGCTTCTCCAGTGCCTTCTCCACGGTCTCGACGGCGCGGTCCACGCCTGCGCAGTAGCCGCGCGGCTCGGCGAGCAGGACCCGCTTGGGGCCGTCGTACGCCTTCCCGGGAACGGTCGGACGCGCGATTCCCAGGTCGAGGGGGATCGCCGAGGACGCGGTGGCAGAGGACGAGGGAACAGCCGAAGACATATCACGAGGATACGTGGTGCGGAGTGGCCGGCGCTTCCCGCGCACGTCGACTGGGAAAAAGCCGCGCCGTGGGGCACTCTGGGACCATGATTCGTCCTCCGTTCGCAGCCCGCGTCGCGCTCGGGATCGCCGTGACCGTCGTCGAAGAAGCGCGACGTCTGCCCACCACGGCCATCTCCCTGCCCATGACGGCGGTCAGCGAAGTCCTGCAGACCGCGATGCGGCTCCAGCAGACGGTGACCGAGCTGGCCATCAAGGGCGACCAGGTGTTCTCGCTCATCGGAGCTCGCCCGGAGGAGACGGCGTCCTGGGCGACGTTCGACGAGGACGACGACGGGCTGCCCGGCCGCTACACCGACGTGCCGCTGACGTCCGAACCGCTCTCGACGGACCCGGAGCCGGTCGGAGACATGGCGGGCGAGATCGACGTGCCCAACCCCGGTGCCCCCGCGGGACGCTTCGCGCTGTACTCGACTCCCCCGTCCGAGATCGAGACGGTCGACGCCGGGCCTGGTCCCGTGCTGTCCACCGCGCCTGCGAAGGCGCCCGAGATCGTGGAATACCTCGACTACGACGCGCTGACGCTGGCGCAGCTTCGTGCCCGGCTGCGGACGTTGTCCGTGGAGGATCTGTCGTCGCTCCTCGATTACGAGGTCTCCTCGGCCGACCGCGCGCCGTACCGCACGATGCTCGAGAACCGCATCACCACCGCCCGGGCCAAGTGACCTCTCCCCCGTCCGCCGCCCCCTCGAGCACGGCCGAGAACCCACTACCGGTTCGCACGGTGGCCACGAAAGTCGCCGGATGGATCGACCGGCTGGGAAGCGTGTGGGTCGAGGGCCAGATCACGCAGATCTCGGTGCGCCAGGGCACGCGAACTGCGTTCCTGACTCTGCGGGATCCGTCGGCGGACATGTCGCTGTCGGTCACCTGTTCGCCGATGCTGATCCAGAATTCCCCCGTGCAGCTGGTCGAGGGCGCGCGCGTGATCATGTACGGCAAGCTGTCGTTCTTCACCGGTCGCGGGACGTTGTCGCTGCGCGCCACGGAGATTCGCGCAGTGGGCGTCGGCGAACTCCTCGCACGCATCGAACGGCTCCGAGCCCTCCTCGCCGCCGAGGGACTGTTCGATCCGCGCCTGAAGCGCCCCCTCCCCTTCCTGCCCCGGACCGTCGGCCTCATCACCGCACGGGCGAGCGCAGCCGAACGCGACGTGCTGAGCGTGGCTCAGCGCCGATGGCCCGCCGTGACGTTCGAGGTTCGCAACACGCCTGTGCAGGGGCCGTCCGCGGTGCCCGGCATCGTGCGTGCGCTGGCCGAACTGGACAAGGACCCCGCGGTCGACGTCATCGTGCTCGCCCGCGGCGGCGGCAGCGTCGAGGACCTGCTGCCGTTCTCCGACGAGGCTCTGTGTCGGGCCATCTCCGTGGCGACCACACCCGTGGTGAGCGCCGTGGGACACGAGCCGGACAGCCCCCTCAGCGACTACGTCGCCGATCTGCGCGCCGCGACTCCTACCGACGCCGCCAAGCTGGTGGTTCCCGACGCCGTCGCGGAACTGGAGCTGATCGGCGAACTGCGGAGTCGCAGCGCCGCCGCGCTACGGAGTTGGGTGCAACGCGAGACGCGGGCACTCGACGCGATGCGGCAACGTCCCGTCCTCGCCGATCCCCTGTCCGCGATCGACCGTCGGCACGCGGAGATCTCCGAGATGCGCCGCGTCGTCCGCCGGGACGTCGATCGGGCGGTGGCCGGGGAGAGCACGGCCGTCGGACACATGCGGGCCCGGCTGACGACGCTCGGACCGGCCGCGACCTTGGCTCGCGGGTACTCGGTCGTGCAGCGGGTCGTCGCCGGATCGGATCCCGAGGTGGTGCGGTCCGTCGAGGAGGTGGCGCCGGGCACTCAACTGCGCATCCGTGTCGCGGACGGCGCCGTCACCGCCGTGGCCATGGGTCGTAGCGGCTCCACCTGACGAGTCTGTCGGGGCGGTCGGGAACAATGGGTGTCATGAGCGAGACGACGCCGGTCACCGACCTGGGATACGAAGACGCGCGGGACGAACTGGTCGACGTGGTCAAGTTGCTCGAGCAGGGCGGCCTCGACCTCGACGCGTCCTTGGCGCTGTGGGAGCGCGGCGAGGCGCTCGCGACCCGCTGCGAGGAGCACTTGGCCGGCGCGCGCACCCGCATCGAGAAGGCGCTGGCGCGCGACGAGGACTGACCGCGCTCAGCGGGGAGCGAGAACCTTTGCCGACGCGACAGCTGTGGCCAGCGCGACGAACTCGTCCTGCGATCCCGATCCGGTCACCAGCACGCGCGCATCGCCCAGATCCGCGACCCAGTACGGCTCGGTCGCGTCGTTTCCGTACACGACCCAGTTGACGTTCGCGATGGTCTCGGCGCCGCCGGCGGACACCTGCGAGCTGTCGGCCTTGAAACGCACCAACTCGTCCTCCGTGGCGTCGCTCTGAGTGAGCGAAAGGTAGCTGCCCGCGCCGGTGACGTACCCGACGGTGCTGGCGTCGGACCCCGACCCGGTGACGGGGGGCCTGCTCGCGGAGTTCGGAATCCACTCCGCGGGTACCTGCGGTTGACGGATGGGGAACGGCAACGCGTTCGCGTCGGCTTGCAGGGATGCACCGACGTCGATGCGAGGAACCTCACCCGCTTCCGGGCCGCCGACACGCAGCGAACACTGTCCGGCGATGGCCGCGATCACCAGGCACGCGAGAAGCAGCGGGATCAGGGACCAAGCCATGTCCTTGTTGTTCTGCAGAATCCTGGGTTTCTTGTCGGCCACGACTCCAGTATCGCACCGTGCGCGGCGGTGCCCGCCATCCCTGCAGTTCGGCGGCTCACCCGAGAGTCCGCAGCCATGCCGCTAGTGCGACAATCACGACGAGTCTTTTCGCCCGAGTCGATGTTCATCCGGTGCGGACGACGCCCCGACACGGGCTGCGGACCGCGCCACGCGCCAGGAGGCAGCAGTCACATGACGGCCAGCACAGACAGTCCCACGCACATGGCGCCAGATCGCAACCTGGCTCTCGAGCTCGTCCGCGTCACCGAGGCCGGGGCGCTCGCGTCCGGTCGCTGGGTGGGTCGCGGCGACAAGGAAGGCGGCGACGGCGCTGCGGTCGACGCGATGCGTCAGCTGGTCAGCTCGGTCTCCATGCGCGGAGTCGTCGTCATCGGTGAGGGCGAGAAGGACGAAGCGCCCATGCTCTACAACGGCGAGCAGGTGGGCAACGGCAACGGTCCGGAGGTCGACTTCGCCGTCGATCCCGTGGACGGCACCACGCTGATGGCCAAGGGCATGCCCAATGCCATCTCCGTTCTGGCAGTGGCCGAGCGCGGCGCCATGTTCGACCCGTCCGCCGTGTTCTACATGGAGAAGATCGCCGTCGGCCCCGACTACGCCGACGCCATCGACATCACCGCTCCCGTGGCCGAGAACATCGCGCGCATCGCCAAGATCAAGAAGGGGTCGTCCTCGGACGTCACCGTGTGTGTGCTCGATCGGCCCCGCCACCTCGAGCTGATGCAGCAGATCCGCGACACGGGTGCACGCATCCGCCTCATCTCCGACGGTGACGTCGCCGGCGCCATCGCGGCCGCTCGTCCCGATTCGGGCACCGACATCCTGATCGGTACCGGTGGCACCCCCGAGGGCATCATCGCCGCGGCAGCCATGCGCTGCATGGGTGGAGCACTTCAGGGCCGCCTCGCCCCCACCGACGACGCGGAACGCCAGAAGGCCGTCGATGCCGGCCACGACCTCGATCGCATCCTCAACACCACCGACCTCGTGTCGGGCGAGAACGTCTTCTTCACCGCGACGGGCGTCACCGACGGCGACCTGCTGCGCGGAGTCCGCTACTCCGGCGGCGGCGCGTACACGCAGTCCATCGTCATGCGCTCCAAGTCCGGCACCGTGCGCATGATCGACGCGTACCACCAGCTGAACAAGTTGCGGGAGTATTCCTCCGTGGACTTCGACGGCGACACCTCCGGCGCCGTCCCGTCCTTCTGACGCGCGCACTCCCGAATTTCCCACCACCGACTCGAGGCACGAGGTACATGACAGACAACGATCAGCAGTTCCGCATCGAGCACGACACCATGGGTGAGGTCCGCGTCCCGATCGACGCGCTCTGGCGTGCGCAGACCCAGCGCGCGGTGGAGAACTTCCCCATCTCGGGCCGCCCGCTCGAGCGCACCCAGATCCGTGCGATGGGCCTGCTCAAGGCAGCGTGCGCCCAGGTGAACAAGGACCTCGGGCTCCTCGACGCGGACAAGGCCGACGCCATCATCGCGGCGGCCGGCGAGATCGCCGACGGCAAGCACGACGACCAGTTCCCGATCGATGTGTTCCAGACCGGGTCGGGCACCAGCTCGAACATGAACGCCAACGAGGTCATCGCGAGCATCGCGAAGAACGCCGGCGTCGACGTGCACCCCAACGACCACGTCAACATGTCGCAGTCGTCCAACGACACCTTCCCCACCGCGACGCACGTGGCCGCCACCGAAGCCGCCGTCACCAGCCTGATCCCCGCGCTGGAGTACCTGCACGCTGCACTCGCTGCCAAGGCCACCGAGTGGAAGACCGTCGTCAAGTCCGGTCGCACCCATCTCATGGACGCTGTGCCCGTCACCCTCGGACAGGAGTTCGGCGGTTACGCGCGGCAGATCGAAGCCGGCATCGAGCGAGTCGAGGCCACCCTGCCCCGTCTCGGTGAACTGCCCATCGGCGGCACCGCTGTCGGTACCGGTCTGAACGCACCCGACGGTTTCGGACCGAAGGTCGTGGCCGAGCTGGTCAAGTCGACCGGTGTCGATGCCCTGACACCCGCCAAGAATTCGTTCGAGGCACAGGCCGCTCGTGACGGTCTGGTCGAGGCGTCCGGTTCGCTGCGCACCATCGCCGTGTCGCTGACCAAGATCGCCAACGACATCCGCTGGATGGGATCGGGCCCGCTGACCGGTCTCGGCGAGATCAGTCTCCCCGACCTGCAGCCCGGCAGTTCGATCATGCCCGGCAAGGTCAACCCGGTGCTGCCGGAAGCCGCCACGCAGGTCGCCGCGCAGATCATCGGCAACGACGCCGCCATCGCCTGGGGCGGCGCAGCCGGTGCCTTCGAGCTCAACGTCTACATCCCGATGATGGCGCGCAACCTGCTCGAGTCGTACACGCTCCTCGCCAACGTCTCGCGTCTGTTCGTCGACAAGTGCGTCGACGGTCTGGTCGCGAACGAGGAGCACCTCAAGCAGTTGGCGGAGTCCTCGCCGTCCATCGTCACCCCGCTGAACAGTGCGATCGGGTACGAAGAGGCGGCAGCCGTCGCCAAGCAGGCACTCAAGGACAAGAAGACCATCCGCGAGGTCGTCCTCGAGCGTGGTCTGGTTCCCGAGAAGCTGTCCGAGGCCGAGCTGGACAAGCGCCTCGACGTTCTCGCCATGGCGAAGGTCCAGGACTGATCCGACTCCCCCGATTTCCCCCTACTGCGCGCGAAATGCGCGTGGTAGGGGCTTCGGAGGAGGATCGTCTCGGCTCATGAGACGTACTGCAGGAGCAATCATCGGCGCCACCGCTGCGGTCGGCGCAGCACTGGCCGCACCGACCCTCGCGTCGGCCGGGCCCGTTCCGGACGGTGTCTACATCGGCACGACACCGCAGGGCGCGCCCGTTCCGCTCTGGGACGGCAAGACCATCACCGGCGACACCACCGTGAACCGGTTGCTGGGCGTGAACGCGATTCCGGGTGACGTCTATCGTGCGCCGAGCATCGCGGGCGGGGGCGACGTGGTCCACGTCGACTACTCCCGGCTGTCCCCTGCCTTCGGCGCCGTGTTCCACGACGAGATGACGCAGGACGCGGTGAACCCGAACCGGTGGAACGGCACCGTGTACTTCGTCGGGGCCGGTCAGCCCATCGAGGTAGGGGCTTTCGCCATCACCCGGTGATCAGGATGCGGTGCTGAGCGCCGCGTTCAACTCGGCGCGGGCAGCGAGTCCGTCCTCACCCAGGCCTTCGAGTCCGAAGACGTTCCACGCCTCGAGCAGAGGGGCGACGACCTGGTCGCGCTGCACCGTGCTGTCGTACAGCCCTGCCTCGGCGAGCAGTTCGGTGCTGTTGCCACGGCCGGGAAGTTCGACGGACGGCAGTGCGAACGACGCGACGGTGTCGGCGATGGCACGGATCGCGCCGTCGGCGTCGACGCGGATGGCGGCATTCACCAGGTCGACGAACAGCGTGGTCTGCAGGTCGTCGTCCTGGGCGATGCGATCGAAGATGCTCGCGAGCAGCGGATCCTGCGCCACCGACGCCGACATGCGATGGCGGACGGTCGCAGCACGCTCGTCCAGGGCGAACTTGGCCAGGATGTGCAGGACGTGCAGCGACGGTGCCGAGTACCCGGACGTCATGTGCTCGATGCGCACGCGCTCGAGTTCGACGGGGTCCACCGCACGCGTCGTCATCAGGTAGTTCCGCAGGACGATGGCGTGCCGGAACTCCTCGGCGGTCCAGCGTCCGAGGAGCTTCCACCACGTGTCGTTGCTGCGCAGGGCGAACGCGAGATCGCGGTGGTACTCGGGCAGGTTGTCCGCGAGCAACACCCCGAGGGTGGCGCCGAGCACGTCGACGTCGCCGAGGGTGACCTGGTCCGAGGACCAATCCTCGCCGCCGAGGAACGCGAAGTTCCTGCCGGAGTCCCACGGCACGTACTCGTGAGGCTGCCAGTCCTGCGCGGCGTCGATGTGCTTCTGCAGCGCCTGCGCGGCGTCGACTTCGAGCTCACTCAACAGGTCCTGGTCACTCTTCGGCATCACAGCAGCATAACGGCACGTGACGGGGGCAACGAACGATCCGACCTGCTCGGGACCGATTCCAGTGATCGTCCCGACACTCCCGTGCGGAATCAGGGACGCGTCACATGAGCTCCCCCGTCACCTACCTCGACTACCTACCCCGGACTCAGGCGGGCCCGAACTCCTCCAACATCTCCGTGACCAGTGCAGCGATGGGCGAACGCTCGGACCGTGTGAGCGTGATGTGAGCGAACAGGGGGTGGCCCTTGAGCTTCTCGATCACGGCGGCGACACCGTCGTGGCGACCCACCCGCAGGTTGTCGCGCTGCGCCACGTCGTGAGTCAGCACCACGCGAGAACCCGTACCCAGGCGGGAGAGCACCGTGAGCAGCACGTTCCGTTCCAGCGACTGCGCCTCGTCGACGATCACGAACGAGTCGTGCAGCGACCGTCCGCGGATGTGCGTCAACGGGAGCACCTCGAGCATGCCGCGTGCAGTGACCTCCTCGATGACCTCGGGGCTCGCCAGACCGTCGAGGGTGTCGAACACCGCCTGCGCCCACGGGCCCATCTTGTCGCTCTCGCTGCCGGGCAGGTATCCCAGTTCCTGACCACCCACCGCGTACAGCGGCCGGAACACCACGACCTTGCGGTGGGTGCGGCGTTCCAGAACGGCGTCGAGGCCGGCCGTCAACGCGAGTGCGGACTTGCCCGTCCCTGCCTTGCCGCCCAGCGACACGATGCCGATGCTCTCGTCGAGCAACAGATCGAGTGCGACGCGCTGTTCGGCGGAGCGTCCGTGCAGGCCGAAGGCTTCCCGTTCGCCGCGCACCACCTGGATCTGCTTGTCCGCCGTGACCCGTCCCAGCGCGCTCGATGTTCCGCCGAGGAGTCGGACACCGGTGTGGCACGGCAGTTCCCGTGCCTCGTCGAGGTCGATCACACCCTCGGCGAACAACTTGTCGATGGTCGCGCGCGACGCCTCGAGCTCGGTCATGCCGGTCCAGCCGGACGGGACGACGTCGTGAGCCTTGTACTCGTCGGCGGGCAGCCCGACGGCGCCGGCCTTGACGCGCAGCGGAATGTCCTTGCTGACCAGGACGACGTCCTTGCCCTCGGCGGCGAGGTTCAGGGCGCACGCCAGGATCCGCGAGTCGTTGGTGTCCGTCCGGAAGCCGACCGGAAGAACGGCCGGGTCCGTGTGATTGAGCTCGACCTGCAAGGTCCCGTTCTCGGTTCCGATGGGCACGGGCTGATCGAGCCGCCCGTACTGCACCCGCAGGTCGTCGAGCATCCGCAACGATTCGCGGGCGAACCAGCCGAGTTCGTGATGATGACGCTTGCCCTCCAGCTCGCTGATGACGACGAGCGGAAGGACGATCGCGTGCTCGGCGAACCGAGACACCGCCCACGGATCCGAGAGCAGAACCGAGGTGTCCAGCACGTAGGTGCGGACGGGGGAACCTGAGCGAGCTGCAGTCACGAGGGGCTCCTAGGAACGCGCGGTCACCGCGCATCCGTCGATCGCTGGACCGGTCGATCCCGACACTGCAGGGACCGGGGCCGGCCCCTCCCGACCGAATGAATCAGTCATGTGTGAGGACCTCCCGTACGGACGGCTTCCCCGCCACCCGCACTGCTGACGCTAGACCGAAAGACGCTCCGCGGCCTGCCGACACGAGTGGGCGTGTCGGTGAACAGCCTGTTACATGCGCGCCACAGTGTTAACTTCGGCCGATGCAGAATGCGCAGGAAATGCAGCAGCTCAGGGGAACCCACGGCACCGTCGCCTACCGTTCCTGGCCGTCCACCACTCCGGGATTCATCGCCCTCGTCGCTCACGGATACGGAGAGCACTCGGGCCGGTACGGCCACCTGGCGTCGACACTGACCGCTGCCGGCGGTGCGGTGTACGCGCCCGACCACCACGGTCACGGCCGATCCGACGGCGAACCGGCCGAGGTGTCCGACGTCGACGGCATCGTCGCCGACCTGCACACCATCGCGGACACCGCCCGCACCGACCACCCGGGGCTGCCCGTCGTCCTGATCGGCCACTCGATGGGCGGTCTGATCGCCACTCGCTTCGCACAGACGTACCCCGGCGAACTGGCCGCCCTCGTCCTGTCGGGCCCGCTGGTCGGCGAGAACCCCGCGTTCGCGATGCTCCTGTCGATGGACGAGATCCCCGAGATTCCGATCGACCCGTCGGTGCTGTCCCGCGATCCGGCCGTGGGTGAGGCCTACGGGAGCGACCCGCTGGTCTACCACGGTCCGTTCGCGCGCACCACGCTCGAGACCTTCACCGCCGCCGTCGAGAAGGTGTCGGCGTCGGGCACCCTCGGGGATCAGCCGACTCTGTGGTTGCACGGCGGCGACGATCAGCTGGTGCCGCTCGACCCCACCACCGAGGCGATGCGCACGCTCCGCGGACCGAACTTCGGCGAGAAGGTGTATCCCGGTGCGCGGCACGAGATCCTGAACGAGACGAACCGGGACGAGGTCGAGTCGGACATCGTCGAGTTCCTGGCGACGGCCGTACCGGTCACTCGGGACTGACGACGCGGGCGATGCCCGCATAGAGGTCGGGGCGCCGGTCGACGAGGTAGGGATTGTTCCGGTGCGCCGCCTCCACCACGTCGGTGTCGACGACCCCGAGCACCAGTCCGGTCCCGTCCTCGAGCCGGTCGATCACCTCGGCGTCGGGACCGACAATGCTGCTGCGTCCCACGTAGGTGGTCCCACGTTCGGTGCCCACATGGTTGATGTACGCGACGAACATCTGGTTCTCCCAGGCGCGCGTGCGGATCACCACGTCGGCGACGAACGTGAACGGGACCATCTGAGCGGTCGGCACCAGGAGCGCATGCGCCCCGAGAAGTGCTGCGGCGCGGACGTTCTCGGGAAACTCGATGTCGTAACAAATCATCAGGCCCAGTCGTACTCCGCGGAAGTCCACCACGGTCACCGCGTCGTCACCCTCGGTGTAGTACGCACGGTCCAGGTCGCCGTAGAGATGCGACTTGCGGTGCTGCGCGACGACGGTGCCGTCCGCGTCGATCAGAGCGACGGTGTTGTAGACGGCCTCCCCCACCTGTTCGGGGAGCCCGACGAGCAGCGCGATGCCGCGGCGGCGTGCCACGGCGGCCGCCTCGGACACGAGATCCTGCGGCGACAGCTGGTGCAACTGCTCACCGATGTCGTATCCGGTGAGGAACATCTCGGGCGTGATCAGCAGGTCGGCACCGCGTCTGAGCGCGTCACCGGCAGCCTCGTCGAGCTCGGCGAGGTTGGCGGCGACGTCCCCGGGCGTACCGACCGTCTGAAGACCCGCGACGGTCAGTCTCACCCCAGCAGTCCCCACCCTTCGAGACCCTCGTACAGCGGGAAGTTCTGGGCCAGGGTCGACACGCGCGACCGCAGGGCGTCGGTTGCCTCGCCCGTCGCGAGCGCGGTCGCGATGATGTCGGCCACCTCGGTGAACTCGGTCTCGCCGAAGCCGCGGGTCGCGAGGGCGGCGGTACCGATACGCAGGCCCGACGTCACCATGGGCGGGCGAGGATCGAACGGCACGGCGTTGCGGTTGACGGTGATGCCGACCTCGTGGAGGAGGTCCTCGGCCTGCTGGCCGTCGAGCTGGGAGTTGCGCAGATCGACGAGCGCGAGGTGCACGTCGGTACCGCCGGTCAGCACGGAGACACCCTTGTCGGCGACGTCCGCGCCGGTGAGGCGCTCGGCGAGCAGCGAGGCACCGAGCAGTGTGCGCTCCTGTCGCTCACGGAACTCGGGAGTGCCGGCGATCTTGAACGCCACGGCCTTCGCTGCGATGGCGTGCATCAACGGCCCGCCCTGCTGGCCGGGGAACACGGCGGAGTTGAGCTTCTTCGCCCACTCCTTCTTGGCCAGGATGATGCCGGAGCGGGGTCCGCCGAGGGTCTTGTGAACGGTCGAGGACACGACGTCCGCGTACGGCACGGGCGACGGGTGCACGCCGGCGGCGACCAGTCCGGCGAAGTGCGCCATGTCGACCCACAGCAGCGCACCGACCTCGTCGGCGATGGACCGGAACGCGGCGAAGTCCTGGTGGCGGGGGTACGCGGACCACCCGGCGATGAGCACCTGGGGACGGGCATGGAGTGCCTGCTTGCGCACCTCGTCCATGTCGATGCGGTGGTCTTCCTTGCTGACGCCGTAGGACTCGACCTCGTACAGCTTGCCCGAGAAATTGAGCTTCATCCCGTGCGTGAGGTGCCCGCCGTGCGCCAGGTCCAGGCCCATGATCTTGTCGCCCGGGTTGATCAGAGCCATCAGGACCGCGGCGTTGGCCTGCGCACCGGCGTGCGGCTGCACGTTGGCGAACTCCGCACCGAACAGTTCCTTCGCACGGGTGCGCGCCAGGTCCTCCACGACGTCGACGTGCTCGCAGCCGCCGTAGTAGCGGCGGCCGGGGTATCCCTCGGCGTACTTGTTGGTGAGCACACTGCCCTGGGCCTGGAGCACCGCGCGGGGCACGAAGTTCTCCGACGCGATCATCTCGAGGGTGTCGCGCTGGCGACCCAGCTCTCCCGCCATGGCCGCAGCGACCTCGGGGTCCACCTCGGCCAGCGAGGCGGTGTCGATGTTGGTGGCGGAGACAGGCGCAGCAGTCATGGCCACGAGTCTAATGCTCGTGGTCAGCGCAGTCGTGACGGGATGAGAGGTTCGTCCAGCAGACGTTCGAACCGATCACTCCGCGCGTCGTCGGAGTCGGCCTGGTGCAGCCATCCGCGCAGCAGCCGGTAGCCCTCGACGTAGGTGCTCGTGTACGCGCGCCACAGCGGCGAGGACAGGAACCGCAGCATCTGCCGCGCGCGCTCCGGGGTCGCCAGGGACCACTGCGACAGGAACGCCGCGACGTCGTCCTGGCTGCGGTGACCGTCGTGCAACATCAGGGCGGCGTCCTGCCGCACCCCCAGGAGCTTTGCCGACGCCGTCTGCAACGCTTCCGCGCGCTCGCCGTCGAAACGCAGCCCGAGGTCCGCGTAGATCTCCTGCGCCCACACACCCCAGCCCGGCCCGACGACGGATTCGAGGGCCAGGTCCGCCAGACCCTCGGCCATGAGGCACTGCGGGGTGTTGACGACGAACAGGGTCTGCTCGGCCTGACCGGCGCCCCGCACCAGACCGGCCTCCTTGCGGCAGTGCTCGGTGTGGTGGCCCGGGTAGGACTCGTGCGCGATCAGGTGCGGAAGATGCGCCATGTGCTGCTTGAGGTCCGAGTTGATCGCGACCGTCGAGCGGTAGTCACCGAGGTAGTAGTTGAAGCCGGACCACGGCTTGTCGCCCACCACCTCGTAGGTCACCTGTTCGGTATCGGGGAGGGGGTAGCGGGCGCGGACCTTGTCCCGCAGGGCACTGGAGAACGCGTCGACGCAGTCGGCGAGTCGTTCGGGCGGGATCTCGTCGGTGGCCCGGTGCGCGCGCACACGCTCCGCCAGGGGTCCGGCGCCCGCCAGCACCTGATCCATGAGCCGGTGCGCCTCGCGGTAGTCGTCCGGATCGCCCGGCTCGATGGACACGTCGAAGTAGGCCGCGACCTCGTCGACGAAGCCGATCTCGTCGCCGGCCAGCTTGCGCGCCGACGTCTCGAGCGCGCGCAGGTGCACGTCCAGGAACGCCGAGCGCTCGGTGTCCAGGCCGGACGACGGAAGCTCCGTGCGTAGATTCGCCGCCCGCCGGGCCAGCTCGCGGGGGTCCGGAGGCGGTGCATTCTCCACCTGTCGTCGCAGCTCGGGGTCGCCTGTGTAGGCGTCGACGAACCCCTCTTCGAGACGATCGAAGGACAAGCCCAGCAGCAGGTAGTCGTGGACCAACGTGTCGGCGTGCATGACCCACGACTCTAGCCACGTCCGCCCCGGGTGGCGGTTCGTCGGAGCCACCCAGCACAATTCAGGCATGGAGGCAGCGTGTCCCGAGTGAACGAGTCGAGTCCGTACGTCGAATTCGACCGTCGACAGTGGCGCACTCTCCGCAACGCGACCCCGTTGGTGCTCACCGAGGACGAGCTCCGCGGTCTCCGCGGCCTGGGTGAGCAGATCGACCTCGACGAGGTCGCCGAGGTCTACCTCCCCCTCGCCCGACTCATCCATCTCCAGGTGGCCGCGCGGCAGCGTCTGTTCGCCGCCACCGCGACATTCCTCGGGGAGAAGACCCCCGACCGGCAGGTGCCGTTCGTCATCGGGATAGCCGGCAGCGTGGCCGTCGGGAAATCGACGACGGCGCGCGTGCTGCAGGCCCTGCTCGCCCGGTGGGAACATCACCCACGCGTCGACCTCGTGACGACCGACGGCTTCCTCTACCCCTCGGCCGAGCTGGTGCGCCGGAACATCATGCATCGCAAGGGTTTCCCCGAGAGCTACGACCGACGCAAACTTCTCCGATTCGTCACCGAGGTCAAGTCCGGATCCGAATCCGTACGAGCGCCGGTGTACTCCCACGTCTCCTACGACATCGTGCCGGGCAAGTACACCGAGGTGAACCAACCCGACATCCTGATCATTGAGGGCCTCAACGTCCTGCAGACCGGTCCGCGGCTCATGGTCTCGGACCTGTTCGACTTCTCCATCTACGTCGACGCCCGCATCGAGGACATCGAGAAGTGGTACGTGGACCGGTTCCTCGCGCTGCGGTCGACATCGTTCGCCGATCCCGCGTCACACTTCCACCACTACTCGGGGCTGTCCGACGAGCACGCCCGCATCGCCGCGGCGGAGATCTGGCAGTCGATCAACCGCCCGAACCTGGTGGAGAACATCCTTCCCAGCCGGCCGCGCGCGACGCTGGTGCTGCGCAAGGACGCCGACCACACCATCAACCGGCTGCGCCTGCGGAAGCTGTAGCTCCCGCTCAGGTACCGAATCTCCGGTGACGCGCTGCGAAGTCGCGGAGCGCGCGCAGGAAGTCGACGCGGCGGAATTCCGGCCAGTAGGCCTCGGTGAACCAGATCTCCGAGTAGGCGCTCTGCCACAGCAGGAACCCGGACAACCGCTGCTCACCCGACGTGCGGATGACGAGGTCGGGGTCCGGCTGACCGGACGTGTAGAGGTGGGCGTCGATCGCGTCCACGGTGACGGCCCGGACCAGGTCGTTCCCGGCCGTACCCTCGGCCAGCCGATCCTTGAGCAGCGACTGCACGGCGTCGGCGATCTCCTGGCGACCGCCGTATCCGACCGCGACGTTGACATGCGTCCCCGACCGTCCCGCGGTACCGGCAGCAGCCTGTTCCAGACGCCGAGCCGACTCGGCGGGAAGCAGATCCATCGTCCCGACGATCTTGACGCTCCAGTTCTTGCCCGGACCGCTGATCTCCTCCACGACGTCGGTGATGATCTCGAGCAGCGACTCGAGCTCGTCGGGTTCGCGGCGGAGGTTCTCGGTGGACAGCAGGTAGATCGTCGCCATCTCGACCTCCGCCATGTCGCACCACGTGAGCAGTTCGGCGATCTTGAGGGCGCCCATGCGGTGGCCGTGACTGACGTCGGTGAAACCGTTCTCACGGGCCCAGCGGCGATTCCCGTCGCACATGACCGCGACGTGTCGTGGACGCTGGGCGCCGTCGAGCTCCCGCAACAAACGCCTCTCGTACAGCGTGTACAGCAGACCTCGAGCCTTCACTCAGCTCCCCACATCGACATTGTTTCTCGGCAGGCAATCACCCTACGCCGCACGGCGTGACCTACTCGTCACACGCCATGCCGATGTTCTCCGCCCGGACGGGGTACAGACAATGGCAACACGCACCACCGAGAGGAAAGGACGCACCATGACCGTTGTCCGAGACACCACGGCCGGAGCTGCGGACGTGTGGAACGTCCTGTCCGACGGCTGGAGCTACGCCACCTGGGTCGTGGGCGCGTCGCGCATCCGCGCTGTCGACCCCCACTTTCCGGCCCCCGGATCCGAGATCCACCATTCCGTCGGACTGTGGCCCGCCGTCCTGAACGACGTGACCCGTGTCCTGGCGATGACGGAGGGACGCGAGCTGGTACTCGAAGCGCGCGGGATGCCCGCAGGAAAGGCGACGATCGTCCTGCGCGTCACCCCGACGAGCACCGGCAGCCGCATCGAGATGATCGAGCATGCGCGGACGTTGCCCTTCTCGCTGGTTCCCGAGACGGTCCAGCACGCCATGGTCTATCCCCGCAACCGTGAAGCCACGCGACGTCTGGCTCTCCTCGCCGAGCGTGCCGCGGTGCCACAGTGACCACGACGACCGTCGACGCCGTCGTGATCGGCGCGGGCCACAACGGCCTCGTCGCCGCCTCCGCTCTCGCCGACGCCGGGTGGGACGTCGTGGTTCTCGAATCCGCACCCGAACCCGGTGGCGCCGTTCGCAGTGCGGAACTGACGCCCGGATACGTCAGCGACCTGTTCAGCGCCTTCTACCCTCTCGGCATCTCGTCCCCGGCGTTCACGGCGCTGGAACTGGACCGGCACGGCCTGCGCTGGACCCACTCTCCCGTCGTCTACGGCCATGCCCGCTCGCCGCTGGACGAGGACGCGCCGGTGGTGCACCACGATCCCGCGGATACCGCGGCGATGCTCGCGGAGCACGACCCGCGCGACGGCGATGCGTGGATGTACGTCGTCGATCAGTGGAACCGGATCCGTGATCCGTTGTTGCAGTCGCTCTTCGGCAGCTCGTTCCCGCCGGTGAAGGGCGCCGCGACATTGTTCCGACGTCTCGGGACGGCGGAGACGATCCGCTTCCTCCGATTCGCTGTCCTGCCTGCGCGAGTGATGGCGCACGAGTTGTTCCGGAGCGAGGCCGCGCGCTGCCTGCTGCTGGGAAATGCCATGCATGCGGACGTGCCGACCGACGCACCCGCCAGCGGCGTGATGGGTTACTTGTTGATGATGCTGGCCCAGGACGTCGGCTTCCCCGTTCCTGTCGGCGGCGCGTCGGAGCTCACCGCTTCGCTCGTGCGCCGCGCCGAGAGTGCCGGCGCCCGCGTGGTCTGCGGCACGCAGGTCACGTCCATCGACGTGTCGGGCGGCGTCGCACGAGGCGTCCGCACGGCGGGAGGCGACACCTACATCGCCCGGCGCGCCGTGGTCGCCGACGTCTCGGCGCCGGCCCTGTACGGATCGCTTCTGCCGCGGGACGCCGTGCCCGCCCGGGTCCACAGCGATCTGGAGAAGTTCGAGTGGGACACCCCGGTGGTCAAGGTCAACTACGCGCTCGACGCGCCGATCCCGTGGCGGTCGAAGAGCTTGACGGACGCCGGCACGGTGCACCTCGGTGCCGACGACGACGGCCTCGTGCGGTGGAACGCCGATCTGGTGACCGGCACCATTCCCGAGCGCCCCTTCATGCTGTTCGGCCAGATGACGACGGCCGACCCGACGCGGTCTCCGGCAGGTACGGAGAGTGCCTGGGCGTACACGCACCTGCCGCGAGGTGTCACCGACGACGAGTCCGCGGACATCCTCGCCGAGCGCGTCGACACCGTCCTCGAGGAGCATGCACCCGGATTCGCCTCGTCGATCGTCGGCAAGCACGTCCAGCGTCCGAGCGATCTGACGGCGGACGACGCCAACCTCTTCGGCGGAGCGGTGAACGGCGGCACGTCGCAGCTGCAGCAGCAGTTGATCTTCCGGCCGACCCCGGGGCTCGGCCGCGCGGAGACGCCGGTGGGCAGGCTGTACCTCGGCAGCGCGTCGGCTCACCCCGGCGGAGGCGTGCACGGCGCACCCGGGCTGACGGCGGCACGGGCAGCGCTGGCCGGCGACGGTCCGACGGGGTGGCTGCGCCGCAAGGCGATCAGCGCGCTGATGGATCTCACACTCGGCGACCGATGACCTAGTTACGGTACCGTAGGTTCGTGACTGTATTCGGACTCGGCGAACTACCGGTCAAGCCGCGCATGCGCGGGTGGATCCACCTCTACGCCTTCTACGTGTCCGTGGTCTGCGGCATCGTCCTGGTCGCGTCGGCGTACTCCCTGGTGTCCGCGAAAGCGGGTCTCACCGTCACCGTCTACGCCGTCGCGACGTGCGGGCTCTTCGGGGTCAGCGCCACGTATCACCGCGTGCACTGGAACACCGTGCAGAGTCGGACGTGGATGAAACGGGCCGATCACTCGATGATCTTCCTGTTCATCGCCGGCAGTTACACACCCTTCGCCGTGCTCGGCATTCCGAGCGGCACGGTGATCCTCGTGGTCGTCTGGATCGGCGCACTTGCCGGTGTGACACTGAAGATGTTGTGGCCCACGGCTCCTCGTTGGCTGGGCGTGCCCCTGTACCTCATCCTGGGATGGGCCGTCGTGCCCGTCGCCGGCGAGTTGATGCGCACCGTCGGCGTCGCGCCCATGGTGCTTCTCGTCGCCGGCGGTGTCTTCTACAGCGTCGGCGCGATTCTCTACGCGACCAAGTGGCCGAACCCGTGGCCGACCACGTTCGGCCATCACGAGTTCTTCCACGCCGCGACGGTCATCGCCGCCGTGTGCCACTACATCGCGGTGTGGCTGGTGCTCTTCAGCCAGTCGTGAGCAGGTCGGTCAACTCGTCGGCCGTCGTGACCGGCCGATCGCACACGTAACCCCGGCACACGTACGCCGCGGAACGCCCGTCGACCAGAGGGCGGTCGGCCAGCAACGGCGTCGAGTCCGGCGCACCGGACACGACGACCGTTCCACCTGCTGCCACACGTCGGGCGAGTCGGACCAACTCGTCGTCGGCGTGCTCCGACGCGACGGCCACCTGCACCGGCCCGGCCACCGCGGCTTCCGCCACCACCAACCAGTGGCCCGCCGAGCGTGGGGCGCGATCGAGGAGGATCGAGGCGCGCGCCAATGATCGCGCAGCGATGTCCGCGTACCGCGTCGCCTCAACTCCTGCCACCGCCCCCAGAGTCAGGGCCGCCTCGGTGACCAGGGAGGCACCCGACGGCGTCGCGTTGTCCAGCGGATCCCTCGGCCGAGTCACCAGAGTCTCCGCATCGTCCGCGGTGTCGAACCACCCTCCGGGCTGCTCCGGGTCGGCGAAATGATCGAGGGCCACCTCGAGGATTCCCGCGGCGGCCGTGGCCCACCTGAGTTCCCCGGTCGCCTGGTGCAAGGCCGCAAGCGCGACAGCCAGCGCGCCGTGGTCCTCGAGGATGCCGGCAGCGTCGCCGACCACTCCACCCAGCGACGCTCGACGCAGCCGTCCGTCGATCAGGTGCGCGTCGAGAAGGCGGTCGGCGCAGCGCGCAGCGGCATCGACCCACGAGGTCTCCCCCAGCGCCGCACCACCTTCCGCCAGGGCGGTGACGGCGAACGCGTTCCAGGCGGTCACCACCTTGTCGTCACGCCCTGGTTGTGGACGGCCGGCGCGTGCGGCGGCGAGCCGGGATCGCACGCTCTCGAACCGTGCCTGATCGGTCGGCTCCGCACGCAGCTGCAGGACAGAGGTACCGCCTTCGAACGTTCCGGCGGCGGTCACCCCGAACAGCTCGGCCGCCCACTCGCCGTCCTCGGCGCCCAGAACGTCCACCAGCTGACCCGGAATCCAGGCGTACGTCAGGCCTTCCTCGCCCTCGGTGTCCGCGTCCAGGGCCGCGGCGAAACACCCGTCCTCGGTACCCAGGTCCTCCATCAGGAACCGCGCGGTATCCGTCGCGACGCGGCGCGCCACGGCGTCGCCGCGGCGAGCGAGGTGCGCGTAGAAGCGCAGCAGAAGGGCGTTGTCGTACAACATCTTCTCGAAGTGCGGGACGATCCAGTCCGCATCCACCGAGTACCGCGCGAATCCGCCGGCGAGCTGGTCGTACATGCCGCCGCGCGCCATCGCATCCGCTGTCCGCGTCACCGCCGCGCGAGCAGCGTCGGAGCCGGTGCGCTCGACGTGCCGCAGCAAGCCTTCGACAAGGGAGGACGGCGGGAACTTGGGTGCGCCGCCGAAACCGCCCCGCGCCGTGTCCTCGCTCTGCAGTACGGCAGCCACCGCGTCGTCCAGAAGCGCGGCGTCCACTGCGCGGTCACCTTCGGGAATGCCGGCGGCTCCGCGTCGCAGCTCCGCCACCACGGATGCCGACGCCTGCTCCACCTCGTCGCGGCGGGTGGACCAGGTGTTCGCGATGGCTTCGAGCAACTGCGTGAACGACGGCATGCCCTGCCGCGGCGACGGCGGAAAATACGTTCCGCAGTAGAACGGTTCACCGTCCGGGGTGAGGAACGCCGTCATCGGCCACCCACCCTGACCCGTCATGGCGACCGTGGCGTTCATGTAGACCGCGTCGATGTCGGGCCGCTCCTCGCGGTCGACCTTGATGCAGACGAAGTCCCGATTCATCAGTTCGGCCACCGCGCCGCTCTCGAACGACTCGTGCGCCATGACATGGCACCAGTGGCAGGCCGAGTAGCCGACGGAGAGCAGAATCGGCACGTCGCGCTCGCGTGCCCACGCCGCGGCGTCGTCACCCCACTGCTGCCAGTGCACGGGGTTGTCCGCGTGCTGCCTCAGGTACGGGCTCGTCGACTCCGACAGGGTGTTGCGTTCACGGGGATCCACAGTCCCAGTGTCCCCCGTTCCCCGGTACGCAATCACGCGTCGGGGCGGATACCTCCGCGGTCGGTGCCCTCGTCGACCGCTTGATCCGGCGTCGGATCCGTGGGTTCGAAGGATGCGGGAAGCTTCTTGAAGTGCCCGTTCATCGAACGGACCAGCAGCGCGGTGCCGATCAGGAGCAGCACGATGATGACCAGGCCGAGCGGCGACGCCTTGCCGAACTCGGGGCCCGTGCTGTTCTGTGCCAGCAGGAGCGCGGTGTTCACCGAGATCATCTACTCACCGATTCCGGCGAAGAGGTCGGTCTCGGGAAGCGACGTCCGCACCCTCGTCCTGGCCAGCTCGTATTCCTCGGTGGGCCACAGCTTCTTCTGCACGTCGACCGGGACGGCGAAGAAGCGGCCGTTGGGATCGATCTGCGTGCGGTGCGCACGGAGCGCGTCGTCACGTGCCTGGAAGAACTCTGCGCACTCGACCTGCGTCGTCACCCGCTCCATGATCTCGCCGCGGTCCTTCGGCCACTGCGCGAGCCATTCGGAGTACGGGCCTTCCTTGCCGGCGGCGATCATCTCGTCGTCGAACAACTGCATGCGCTGGCGGATGAAACCGTGCGAGTAGTAGAGCTTGGACACCTCCCACGCCTCGCCGGTGCCGGGGAACTGCTCGGGATCGCCGGCTGCCTCGTATGCCGCGACCGACACCTCGTGGCAGCGGATGTGATCGGGGTGCGGGTAGCCACCCTTCTCGTCGTACGTCGTCATCACGTGGGGGCGGAAGTCGCGGATCACCTTCACCAGCGCCTCGGTGGACTCTTCGAGGGGAACCAGGGCGAAGCAGCCCTCGGGAAACGGTGGGAGCGGATCGCCCTCCGGCAGACCCGAGTCGACGAAGCCGAGCCACGTCTGCTGCACTCCGAGGATGGCGGCCGCCGCGGCCATCTCTTCCTTGCGGACGTCCGACATGCGCTCCCGGATTCCGGGGATGTCCATGGCCGGGTTGAGGATGTCGCCGCGTTCACCGCCGGTGAGGGTCACCACCAGCACCTCGTGACCCTCGGAGGCGTACCGGGCCATCGTCGCGGCGCCCTTGGAGGACTCGTCGTCGGGATGGGCGTGCACTGCCATCAGTCGCAGTCCGCTCACGTGTGCCTCACTTCTCGAAACTCGCTCAGTACTCGGACACGTCGATTCCCGTGCCAGGACTCCATGATCCCACTTCACCGAGTGCCCCGGCGAAGCGGGACCGCGTCCGCGGGTAAGTTCGATGCCGATGTCCACCACAGCGCAGAACCTCCCCGAGGGTCGGTATCCCACCAGTCGCGGGATCGCCCCGTCCCGGATTCTCGCCGTGGTGCTCGGACTGATGGTCGTCGCACTCGGCGTCGGCGTCGCGTATCTCGGGTACACCAAGTTCACGACACCGGACGTCGACGGCACGCTCGTCTCGTTCGACATCGTCGGGCCGGACCGTGTCGACGTCCGCCTGAACGTCACCCGCGACGATCCGTCGGAGCCCGCCGTGTGCATCGTGCGCTCCCGCTCACGGGACGGATCCGAGACGGGCCGCCGCGAAGTGGTCATTCCTGCCTCCGACAACGGCACCGAGGACGTGCGGAGCTTCATCGTCACCTCGGCCGATCCGGGGCTCGCCGACCTGTACGGATGCAGTCTGAACGTGCCGGCACATCTCATGTCCCGGTGACCGGCACGTGCAAGGCAGGGAACCAGGAAGTCGTTCCGTGGTAAAATCTTTTCGTACACGGCTCACCCAGTGGGGCCGTGTATTGCTGCATTGAGGTATCGCTGCTGTCGACGGGCGAGACGCGGACACTCGAGCCAAGGGCTGTTCGCATCGACCGCATCTCATGTCGACGAGTTGCCCTACTCGTGACCGAGCTCGCGCCCAGCGCGGGCTTATTTCACGTGCGGGCTCCTCTGTCACACGGCAAGCGACTACGAATACCGGAGCCGAACGGCTCTGAAGAACACGAGGGAGTGATCGAGATGACCGAGACCCAGGTGACCTGGCTGACCCAGGAGTCGCACGACAGACTCAAGGGCGAACTCGACCAACTCATCGCCAACCGGCCTGTCATCGCGGCCGAGATCAACGAGCGACGCGAAGAGGGCGACCTCAAGGAGAACGGCGGCTACCACGCAGCGCGCGAGGAGCAGGGCCAGCAGGAAGCTCGCATCCGCCAGCTCCAGGAACTGCTGAACAACGCGAAGGTCGGCGAAGCCCCCACGCAGTCGGGCGTCGCGCTTCCCGGATCCGTCGTCAAGGTCTACTACGACGGCGACGAGTCCGACACCGAGACCTTCCTGATCGCCACTCGTGAGGAAGGCGCTCGCGACGGCAAGCTCGAGGTCTACTCCCCCAACTCGCCGCTCGGCGGTGCCCTGATCGACGCGAAGGTCGGCGACACCCGCGAGTACCGGCTGCCCAACGACAAGACCATGAAGGTCACGCTCGTCAGCGCGGAGCCTTACCACAACTGATTTCCCGCACGATGTCACAGATCGGCCCCGCACCCGGTGCGGGGCCGAACTGCGTTGTGTAACAGGTGTCGCCCGTGTGCGATGTTCCCGGCATGAGTCTTGCCTCGAAAGCGTTCGCCGGTTTCGACGTCGACGGTCGGCACATCCGCATCGTGATCACCGACGCGGCACGCATCGTCGAGGCCACCGCACTCGCCCGGCGTGAACTCGACTCTGCCTTCGACGTCTTCTCCGCGACGCGGCCGCAGTCCGAACTGCAGAAACTCAACCGTTCGTTCGGACGCACGATGCGGGTGTCGCCGGCGATGGCCGAGCACCTGCGCCGCGCCCTCGCCGCGGCCGAGAGCAGCGACGGCGCCGTGGATCCGCTGGGCGGCGGGTCGAGTTGCTACCGGGACATCGACTTCGACGGAACGACCGTGCGACTTCCGCAGTGGAGCACTCTCGACCTCGACGGCACCGCCCCTGAGGCGGCCGCGCGGCGCATCGAAGCGTCGATCGCGCGGCGCTTCGGGTGCGATGTCGTCATCACCGTCTCCGGCGCCCGACGCGACGACAGCCGCAGCCCGCGTCACTCCTGGATCTCGGCCTCGTAACCTGCTGCGGCCAGCGCGGACAGCACGGCCGCGCGATGATCCGGGCCACGGGTCTCGAGAGTCATGAGGATCTCGACCTCGTCCATCGCCAGACGTCCGGCCGTCCGCGCGTGGACCACGTCGACGACGCTGGCCGCGGAATCCCGGGCGACGCCGAGCACGCCCACCAGACCACCCGGACGGTCGGGAATGACGATGCGCACGGTCAGGTACCGTCCCGCCGCGCGGAGTCCGTGCGCAACGACGTGCGTGAGCAGTAGCGGGTCGATGTTGCCACCCGACAGCACGGCCACGACGGGTCCGTCGCCGGCGAACTTCTCCGGGTAGTCCATCAAGGCGGCGACTGCAGCGGCGCCCGCAGCTTCGACGATGAGTTTCGCGCGCTCCATGCACAGCAGCAGTGCCCGTGAAAGTGCATCCTCGCTGACGGTGATGACGCTGTCCACCATCTCGGTCACATGAGCGAACGGCACAGCACCGGGACGCCCCACCGCGATGCCGTCGGCCATGGTCGTCATCCGCTCGGCGGATATCGGCATGCCCGCTTCCAGCGAACCCGGCCACGCTGCCGCCTGTTCGGCCTGCACGCCCACGATGCGAATATCCTTGCCGCTCAACGCGACAGCGGCTGCGACGCCGGCGACCAACCCGCCTCCGCCGGTCGGCACCACGATGGTGCCCACGTCCGGCATCTGGTCGAGGATCTCGACTCCCACCGTCGCCTGTCCGGCCACCACGTCGATGTGATCGAAGGGGTGGATCAGGATCGCGCCCGTCTCCTCGGCGTATGCCATCGCGGCGATCAACGCCTCGTCGATGGTGCTGCCCACCTGATGGATTGTGGCCCCGTACGCCTTGGTGGCCACCAACTTCGGCAGCGGCGCACCGGTGGGCATGAACACCGTCGACGTGGCACCCAGCTCGGACGCGGCCCATGCCACACCCTGCGCATGATTGCCCGCACTGGCCGCGACGACACCGCGCGCACGTTCCTCGTCCGTCAACCCCGCGATGCGGTTGTACGCACCGCGGGGCTTGAACGACCCTGTGCGCTGAAGGTTCTCGCACTTGAGCCACACCTGGCGGCCGGTGCGGTCGGACAGGACACGGGACGCCACGAGGGGTGTGCGGCGCATGACGGGGGCCAGCAGCGCGGTGGCGCGGTCCAGCCGGTCGGCGGTGAGGAGATCCATGGCTGGAACCCTAAACCCGAATGCTCCTAGGCGAGCGCCTGTTCGATGTCGCCGACCAGGTCTGCGGCATCCTCGATACCGACCGACAGACGCACCAGGTCGTCCGGCACCTCGAGAAGCGATCCGGCGGTGGACGCGTGAGTCATGGCACCGGGATGCTCGATCAACGACTCGACTCCGCCCAGCGACTCGGCGAGAGTGAAGATCTCGGTCCGCGCGCACAGGTCGAGCGCAGCCTGACGGCCGCCCTTCAACCGCACCGACACCATGCCGCCGAAGCGCCGCATCTGCTTGGCCGCGACGGCATGCGACGGGTGGCTATCGGACCCGGGGTAGATGACCGACGAGACAGCCGCGTGGCCCGTCAGCAGCTCGACGATCTTCTCCGCGTTGTCGCTGTGACGCTCCATCCGCAGGGCGAGGGTCTTGATGCCGCGCAAGGTGAGGAACGCGTCGAACGGTCCCGGCACACCACCCGCACCGTTCTGCAGGAACGCGAACGCCGCGTCGAGCTCCTCGTCGTTGCACACCAGCGCGCCACCGACGACGTCCGAGTGTCCGCCGATGTACTTCGTGGTCGAGTGCAGGACGACGTCGGCACCGAGAGTCAGCGGCTGCTGCAGGTAGGGCGACGCGAACGTGTTGTCGACGACGATCTTGGCGCCGCCCTCGTGCGCGACGGCCGACAGTGCCTCGATGTCACCGACATTGAGAAGCGGGTTGGTCGGGGTCTCGACCCACACCAGCTTCGTGTTCGGGCGCATCGCATCGCGCACGGCGTCGACGTCCGACACCGCCGCGACCGAGTACTCGATGCCCCACTGCGTGAACACCTTGTCGATCAGCCTGAACGTGCCGCCGTACGCGTCGTTCGGGATGACCAGGTGGTCACCCGGGCGCAGCGCGGAGCGCAGCAGGCAGTCGGTCGCCGCCATGCCCGAGGAGAACGCGCGTCCGTAGTGACCCTGCTCGAGGGCCGCCAGGTTGGCCTCGAGGGGACGACGCGTCGGGTTCCCGGTGCGCGCGTACTCGAAGCCGCTGCGCATGCCGCCGACGCCGTCCTGCGCGAAGGTCGAACTCGCGTAGATCGGAACGTTGACCGCACCCGTGAGCGGATCGGGCTCGTACCCGGCGTGCACCGCGCGAGTGGAGAACCCCTGCCAGGACGTCGTGTCGGACTTGCTGCGCTGCTCACTCATGCACACCAGCCTAACGAGCGGGCAGGCCGGCGGCCGGTCGGGCTGGGTCAGTAGTTCCGTGTGTCAGGAAGCGGTGGTGACGAACCCGAGGAGATCGTGGCGGGTGATGACGCCGACCGGCTTGCCGTCGTCGACGACCATCACCGCGTCCGTGTCCCCGAGCGACTTCGTCGCCGCCGAGACCGGCTCGCCTGCGCCGATGAGCGGGAACGGTGCACTCATGTGCGTCTTCACCGCGTCGGACAGGTTGGCGCGGCCCTCGAAGACCGCGCTGAGCAGGTCGCGCTCGCTGACACTGCCGGCGACCTCGCCCGCCATGACCGGAGGCTCCGCGCCGACGACGGGCATCTGGGAGACGCCGTACTCGCGGAGGATCTCGATGGCGTCGCGCAGCGTCTCGGACGGGTGAGTGTGCACCAGGTCGGGCAGGGCTCCGGACTTGCCGCGCAGCACGTCGCCGACGGTGGGTTCGGCGGTCGCGCCGTCGAGCCGGGTGCGCAGGAAGCCGTAGGAGCTCATCCACTTGTCGTTGAAGATCTTGCCGAGGTAGCCGCGACCACCGTCGGGAAGCAGGACGACGACCAGGGCGTCGGGTCCTTCGCGCTCGGCGACTTCGAGAGCTGCCACCATCGCCATGCCGCAGGATCCGCCGACGAGGAGGCCCTCCTCGCGGGCGAGGCGGCGCGTCATCTCGAAGGAGTCTGCGTCGGACACCGCGATGATCTCGTCCGGGATGGACGGGTCGTACGCGCTCGGCCAGAAGTCTTCACCGACGCCCTCGACGAGGTACGGGCGCCCGGTTCCGCCGGAGTACACCGAACCCTCGGGGTCGGCGCCGATGATCTTGACCTTCCCGCCCGACATCTCCTTGAGATAGCGGCCGGTGCCGGTGATGGTGCCGCCCGTGCCGACGCCGGCGACGAAGTGCGTGATCTTGCCGTCGGTGTCGTTCCAGATCTCGGGGCCCGTGGTCTCGTAGTGGCTCTGCGGGCCGCCCGGGTTGGCGTACTGGTTGGGCTTCCACGCCCCGTCGATCTCGCGCACGAGACGGTCGGAGACGCTGTAGTAGCTGTCCGGATCCTCCGGTGCGACAGCCGTGGGGCACACGACGACCTGGGCGCCGTACGCGCGGAGCACGTTGCGCTTGTCCTCGCCCACCTTGTCGGGGCAGACGAAGACACACTTGTACCCGCGCTGCTGTGCGACGAGAGCGAGACCGACGCCCGTGTTGCCCGACGTGGGCTCGACGATCGTGCCGCCGGGCTTCAACTCACCGGATGCTTCCGCGGCGTCGATCATCTTGACGGCGATGCGGTCCTTGGAGCTTCCACCGGGATTGAAGTACTCCACCTTGGCGGCGAGCAGGGCAGATCCGGGGGCCACGACGGTGTTCAGCTTCACCAGCGGGGTGTTGCCGATCAGGTCGACGACGCTGTTTGCAATGCGCATGCTCCCATCCTCCCAGACGATCGCCTCGGCACCCCCATCAGTTCGACCGCACCCTGTCTCACGCACCTAGAATCGGACAGGTGAACGGGCGGGAGTTGCAGCAGACCGGCGGTGGCCACGGCGGATGGCGTCAGGCAGCCGTCGCGGGCGCTGCCACGGTCGTGGCGGGGTCCGGGGCGGGAACGCTGTCCTGGGCGGCGTACAAGCATCTGCTGTCCCAAGCTGCCGCCGCCCGCACGGTCATCGGCCGCAGTACCGATCGGCCACCCGAGGCCGACGGCGTCTACGCGCCCGGCGCACGAACTCCTCTGCGATGGCGTCCGGGCGTCGAGTTCGACCTCCACCTGATGATCTTCGGCGACTCCACGGCCGCGGGGATGGGGTGCGTCGTCGCGGACGAGGTGCCGGGCGTGCTCGTCGCTCGAGGACTCGCCGACGAGACCGGCAAGCGGATCCGGTTGAGCACCAAGGCCATTCCCGGTGCGACGTCGAAGGGCCTCGAAGGTCAGGTCGACGCGATGCTCGTCGCCGGCCGCACACGTCCGGATGCTGCCGTCATCTTCATCGGCGCGAACGACGTGACCAAGAAGCACGCCGTCGCCGCGTCCGCGCAACGATTGGGCACCGCGGTGCGGCGACTGCGCGCGGAGGGCACCGTCGTCGTGGTCGGTACGTGTCCCGACCTCGGGGTGGTCACCGCGATACCTCAACCCCTGCGCGCCGTCGTCCGGACCTGGGGACACCGCCTGGCCAAGGCTCAGACGTCGGCGACGCTCGCCGCGGGCGGACATCCCGTCGCACTCGCCGACCTGCTCGCCCCGGAATTCCTCGCGGCACCGGAGCGCATGTTCTCCGCGGACCGCTTCCACCCGTCGGCCGCCGGGTACGAGCTGGCGGCCCGGCAGATCCTTCCGGTCCTCGCCGCGGCACTGGGCGAGTGGTCGGGCGGTCCGCTGCCGACGCTGCCCACCGTCTCCGACGTAGCCGAGCAGCGCAGGCTGGTCGCGCGGCTCACGGCGTCGGCGAACAGGCATGTCTCGCGCCTGAGATCTCGTACGTCCTAGTCCCGTAGGTCGGAGGTCCCCGGGCCCGGGGTTACTCTCCAGTCACATCTTCGCCCCACTATTCGAGGAGTCATTCCATGCCAGAGGCAGTGATCGTTTCCGTCGCCCGTTCGCCCATCGGACGCGCCATGAAGGGCTCGCTCGTCAGCATGCGCCCCGACGACCTCGCCGCGCAGATGGTCAAGGCCGCGCTGGACAAGGTGCCCGCCCTCGACCCCACCATGATCGACGACCTCCTCATGGGCTGCGGACTCCCCGGCGGCGAGCAGGGCTTCAACATCGGCCGCAACGTCGCCATCCAGCTCGGCTACGACTTCCTGCCCGGCACCACCATCACCCGCTACTGCTCCTCGTCGCTGCAGACCACCCGCATGGCGCTGCACGCCATCAAGGCCGGCGAAGGCGACGTGTTCATCTCCGCCGGCGTCGAGACCGTCTCCCGCTTCGTCAAGGGCAACTCCGACTCCTACCCGGACACCCAGAACCCCATCTACGCCGACGCGCAGGCCCGCACCGAGAAGATCGCCCAGGGCGGTCAGACCTGGGTCGACCCCCGCGAAGAGGGCAACCTCCCCGACGCCTACATCGCGATGGGCCAGACCGCGGAGAACGTCGCCCAGCTCACCGGCATCAGCCGCGAGGAGCAGGACCACTGGGGCGTCCGCAGCCAGAACCGCGCCGAGGAAGCCATCGCCAAGGGACACTTCGAGAACGAGATCACCCCGGTCACCCTGCCCGACGGCACCGTCGTCAGCACCGACGACGGCCCCCGCGCCGGCACCACCTACGAAAAGATCTCCCAGCTCAAGCCGGTCTTCCGCCCCGACGGCACCATCACCGCCGGCAACGCCTGCCCGCTCAACGACGGCGCCGCAGCCCTGGTGATCATGTCCGACACCAAGGCCAAGGAACTCGGGCTGACCCCACTCGCCCGCGTCGTGTCCACCGGCGTCTCGGGCCTCTCGCCCGAGATCATGGGCCTCGGCCCCATCGAGGCATCGAAGAAGGCACTCGCCCTCGCCGGCAAGACCATCGGCGACATCGACCTCGTCGAGATCAACGAAGCCTTCGCCGTCCAGGTCATCGGCTCAGCCCGCGAACTGAACATCCCCGAGGACAAGCTCAACGTCTCCGGCGGCGCCATCGCCCTCGGACACCCCTTCGGCATGACCGGTGCCCGCATCACCGCAACCCTGCTCAACAACCTGCGCGCCCACGACAAGCAGTTCGGTCTCGAGACCATGTGCGTCGGCGGCGGACAGGGCATGGCCATGGTGCTCGAGCGGCTCAGCTGATCGATCCCGCCACGGAAGCCGGTTCCCCTGTCGGGAACCGGCTTTCGGCGTATCGAGGTGAGACGTAACTGGAACCGCCAATCCCGGTTGTTGATCGAACATATGTTCGACTTATTCGTCGATTCGGGGTAGTGTTCTCCGTGATCCCGGGGGGGGGTGATCGAGTTGGACACTGTGACTGTGGAGTCGCTGATCGCGGACAAGACCGCGGCACAGGCGCAGCATGCAGCGACCGTGCTGAATGCTGCCGAGTACATCGAGACCGTCACGCTCCGTGAACTATCCGGTGACCACACCCTCGTCCCCGAGGATGTCGAGGCCTCTGCTGCCGCGGAGGTCGCAGCCGCGTTGTCGGTCTCGGGGTCGGCCGTGTCGGAGTGGCGGACTCTGAGTGCGTCCGCACGTCCCGCGGTCCGAGAGGCATTCGCTGCCGGCCGCCTCCCCTATTCCGCCTTCCGAACCGTCGTGCGCTCACTCGCCGGTGTACCGGGCTTGACCGAGGCGAACGTGCAGGAGATCCTCGCGGTCGCTGAACGCTGCACTACCGGCGCTGTCGCAGCTGCGGTCGACCGCGTCCTCGCCCGCCTGGATTCCGCGTGGCACCGCACGGCCAGAAACCGCGCGACCGCGGAACGGACACTCACTGTCCGCCGCCTCGCGCGCGGTCAGGCCGAGTTGCGCCTGCGCGGGCCGCAGGAACAGATCGCGGCCGCACGCCGCGCTGTCGCGGACACCGCCCGAACCCTCTGCCACGCACTTGACGTGCCCAACGGTGCGCGGTTGTTCGACGCTGCTGTCGCCACCCTGACCGGTGAACGGCCCGCCTGCGCGTGCGAGATGCCCGAGTGCAGCAGCCGCCACGCCGAAAGGCCCGGGATGCTGGCGTGCATCGTCCTCGACGCGGCCACCGCTGCCGGACTCGCGGGTGAACCAGGCCACCTCGTCGGGTGGGGTCCTGTTCCCGCCGACGTCGCCCGCGCACTCGCCGCCGACGCCACCTGGCAAGCACTCATCACCAGCACTCTCGGTGAGCACGGGGACACACCGGACGACATCCGGGAGGTGCGACGCACCCGTCGACATCCACCCGGCTGGAGCCCCGGCGACGGAGAGATTCGCAGTAGATTCACCGATGCCGTCGACGAATACCTCGACGAACTGAGGATGCTCGCCGACAAGTTCCCCGACGACCTTGCCCGCCGCAGAGGCCCGAACCCCGACGGTCATGGCGGCCGACACATTCCACCGGCCGGGGCACTGACCTACCGGCCCACCGACGCTGTGGCTATGGCGGTCACCACCCGGTATTCGTCATGCGTGCACCCGGGCTGCGGCGTGCCCAGCGCCGACTGCGACCTCGACCACATCGTCCCGTTCGACCACAGTGACCCGCTTCGCGGCGGGTGGACGATCATCGACAACCTCGAACCCCTCTGCCGCCACCACCACGGACTGAAGACCCGCGGCCAATGGACCTACCGCGCACTGGAACACGGCATCATCCACATCCGCGATCCGCGCGGTCGCGACTACTTCACGGCGCCCGAACTGCCCGTGCGCGCACACAGTGATTCCGTGGAAGAGATATCGCCGGCTCCACCGAGAGACGGGCCGGAAGACACCTTGCGGTGGAGCGCGTGAGATCGTTCCCGGCCCGGAACAGCGAACAGCCCCCGTCCTCTTTCGGAGGACGGGGGCTGTCGGCAGTGATGACGACCGGTGAAACTAGTCGTTGTTGAAGTAGCTCAGCAGTCGCAGGATCTCGACGTACAGCCAGACCAGGGTGATGGTCAGTCCGAGGGCCACACCCCAGGCTGCCTTTTCCGGAGCCTGAGCCCGGATGAGCTGATCGGCGGCGTCGAAGTCGAGCAGGAAGCTGAACGCGGCGATGCCGATGCAGACGAGGCTGAAGATGATGGCGACGGTTCCGCCGTCACGCAGGCCCAGTCCGCCGGGGGTGAAGAAGCTGGCGACCAGGTTGCCGAGCATCAGCACCACGACGCCGATGAGGGCGCCGACGACCATGCGGGTCAATCGCGGGGTGACGCGGATGGCGCCCGTCTTGTAGACGACCAGCATGCCGAAGAAGACACCGAACGTACCGAGCACGGCCTGCGCGATGAGGGCGCTACCGCCGACACCACCGAATTCGATGGACGTGAACATGAGCGACAGGGCTCCGAGGAACACGCCCTCGAAGGCCGCGTACGCGAGGACCAGCGGCGCGCTGTCCATCTTGCGGCCGAAGGTGGCCACCATGACGAGGACGAAGCCGATGAGTCCACCGCCGATGACGAACATCGGAGCCAGGTCCGGGTTGTTGCTCGCGAGGACGTAGCTGACGATCGCGGCGACGGTGAGGACACCGAGAGTCGTGGCCGTCTTGGTGACGACGTCGTCGATGGTCATCGCACGCTGCTGCGGACCGGTCTGGTACGGCTGCGGCTGCGGCTGGCCCTGCGGAGATCCGTACTGCTGGGTGACCGCACCGGCGCCGGCGGCGGCCGAACCGAACGACGCGTACCCGCCCCCCGACTGCTTGGGCAGATTGCGGAACACCGGGTTGCTGGAAGTGCGCACCGTGTCTCATCCCTTTCGTGTGGTGGAGCCTGTGAACAGAACAACGTTCGGCGACGACGGAAAAGTTCCCATCGGACAAAACGGACTCTACCGGCCGTGATCCGGACCGGACGAGACGGAGGTCGTGCGCGGACGAACACCTGGAGTACACACCACCGGGTTGCGGCCCGCGACCGCTGCCACACGTTTGTGGCCGCAGCGTTACGGGCACCATGGACAGCATGAGCATCGAAGACGGACCCGGAGACACGCTGGACCAGAGTGAGAGCCTCGACTCGGACGAGATCCGGGGCACGGACGACGTCGACGACGTGGTGACCCCGCCGGACTCGTGGACCGAGGCCGACAAGTTCGGCACCACCGAGCGCGAGGCACGAGAGGGTGAGAGCCTCGACCAGAAGCTGGCCGAGGAAGTTCCCGACGTCCCGCTCGAGGAGGAGCTCGACGTTCCGGTCGCGGCGACACCCGACGACGATCTGACCGAGGAGCTCGTCGACCGCATCATCGACAGCGACGACGAGAACGACTACATCGCGGACGCCACCGAGGACGACGGCACCGACGGCGCCGCCGTGAAGGACGCGGACGTGGTGGACGGGGTCGTGGTGGAGAATTCCGCGACGCACCGCGGCCAGGTCGACGGGACCCCCGAGGACGCGGGCTCGTTCTACGAGTGAGCTCCGAGCAACCGAGCAGCTGAATTCACCGTCACCGGATCGACTTGGTGACGGTGAATTTTGCATTCCGTCCCATGACCTCGGTCGGTCCCACCATGCGCCCGAGCATGGGGGTGAAGCGTAGATGGGAGTTGTGCACGGTCCACAGTTCTCCGCCGGGTCGCAGGACCCTGCGTGCGGCAGCGAACAATTTCTCCGCACCTCCGGTGTGTACGGCGGCGTTCTCGTGGAACGGCGGATTGCACAGCACGACGTCGGCGCTCGCGGCGGGTTCCGACGCCATCGCGTCGTCACGCCGGACGGTCAGGGAGACACCCGACGCCTCTGCGGTCGCGAGAGCGGACGCCACGGCCGCCGCCGACCTGTCCGTGGCGACGATCTCCGCGTCGGGACGCAGCCGAGCGGCGAGAACGGCGAGAATTCCTGTGCCACAGCCGAGATCGACGATCCGGCGAGCGTCGGGTGCGGTCCGGTCGAGGAAGGAACACAGGAACCGGGTGCCGATATCCAAGCGGTCCCCCGAGAACACGGCCCCGTGCGCGACCACGGTCATGTCGAGATCGGCGACGGTGGTCCGCACCGGATAGGTGAACGACTCGGCGGGCGTCGGGTCGGAGGCGACGAGGCCGCGGGACTTCTGCGACGCGCGTGTCGCGGTGACCGTGCCGAAGCTCGCCGCCAGGACGTCGTTCATCGAGCGGCTCATGTGCTTGAGCCGACCCGCGGAGAAGACCTGCACCGACGGATCCGCCCACCGCGCGATCGCCTCCGCGATCTCGGTGAGCTCGGCCAGCGCGCGAGGAAGCTGCATCAGGACCACGGAGGCGCCGTCCAGCAGTCGTCGGTCGAGTGCGTGGTTCGTGTAGACGGCAGCCATTCCCAGCGCATCGGCGTTGCGGGCCAGCGCCAGTTCGGATGTCAGAGGGTCCTGGTGCACGCGGATGCCGCTCAGGCCGTGGGCCGCTGCCGCGCCCAGCGTCAGCGCGCCGTACCGGTCGCCGATCACGACGACCGCGCCCGGCGTCGCGGCCGACAGCGCGTCGGCGGCCTCGGACAGGACGAGTCTGTCGGAAGCGTCGACGGCGGTGAGGTTGGGCGCCTCCACGTCGGGCGCCCTGCCGAGTGAGTCCAGAACGTCCGCGAGATCCTGCATCGCTGCAGTCTGTCACCCGTGAGGATCGACCGCGGAATCCGTTCCGTGCATGGATCACCACCTCGAAGGGCATCCTCGGCACATGGGAATCACAGTGGCGGTGACCGGACCGACAGGCGAGATCGGGATGTCTGCAGTCGATGCACTCGAGAAGGATCCGGCGGTCGACCGCATCCTGGGTATGGCGCGGCGGCCCTTCGACACCTCGGCACACGGGTGGACGAAGACGGAGTATCGGCAGGGCGACATCCTCGACCGGGAGGCGGTGGAGTCCTTCGTCGCCGAGGCCGACGTCGTTGTCCACCTGGCATTCCTGATCATGGGCTCGCGGGCCGAGAGTTCGCGCATCAACCTCGCCGGTACCCGGAACGTGTTCGAGGCGACCGTCGCGGCAGCGAAGCCGAGCCGGTTGGTCTACACCTCGTCCGTCGCCGCGTACGGGTATCACGCGGACAACCGGGTGCCGATCACCGAGGACACACCGACCAGGGGCTCGAAGGAGCACTACTACTCCGAGCAGAAGGCAGAACTCGAGTCGGTCCTGACGGAGGTCACGTCGGGCTCGGACCTCGACGTCTTCGTCCTGCGACCCTGCATCGTCGCGGGTCCGAAGGCGCCGGCGCTGGCCGACTCGATGCCGTGGCGGTCGTTCGCCTCCAAGCTCCCCCAGCCGGTGGCCGCTGCACTCGGCGCGGTGCCCCTGATCCGACCGCTGTTCCCTGATCCCGGACACCCGCTGCAGCTGGTGCACCACGACGATGTCGCCGCGGCGATCGCGGCCGCCGTCACGACGGACGCCGCTCCGGGGGCGTTCAACATCGCCGGGGACGGCGTCGTGTCGCTGTCCGAGGTCGCCTCCGCCCTCGGCGCCCAACCGATCCGGGTGCCGTCGATTCTCGGATCGGCAGCGTCGGCGGTCATCCGGACGCTGCCCGTCGTGCCGTCGATGGTCGAGTGGGTGCATGTCGGCCGGACCTCGGTGGTCATGGACACCTCCAAGGCCAAGCGCGAACTGGGTTGGCATCCGAGATACAGCAGCGCCGCCACACTCGACGCACTCGTGTCGTCACTGTCCTGACCGGGCGGGACTTGCACGAGAAGCAGGCGCGAGGCTAGCTTGACCATCGCACTTGAACACCGTTCAAGTCTCGTCCCCGGCCTCAGGAGTTCGCACGGTGTCCACCACACGTTTCTCGGCTCGAGACCTCGCGCAGGTCGCCGTCTTCGCCGCGCTCATCGCCGCCCTCGGGCTTCCCGGATCGATCACCGTCGGGATCAGCGGCGTGCCCATCACCCTGCAGACTCTCGGCGTCATCGCGGCCGGCGCTGTTCTCGGAGCACGCAAGGGCGCAGCCGCGGTGCTCGTCCTGCTCGCGCTCGTGGCCATCGGCCTGCCGCTTCTCGCGGGCGGTCGCGGCGGTCTCGGAGTCTTCGCTGCGCCCAGCGTCGGATACCTCGTCGGCTGGGTCGTGGGCGCCTTCGTGATCGGCGCGCTCACTCGCCTCATCGTGCCCGCGTACCCGCTGTGGGCCGGTCTGCTGGTCAACGCCGTGGGCGGCATCGCCGTCATCTACGTGTTCGGCATCCTCGGTCTACTCGTGCGCACCGACCTCGGAATCGGCGCGGCCATCGCCTCCACCGGCGCCTACGTCCCCGGAGATGCACTCAAGGTCGTCGTGGCCACCATCGTCGCGAAGGGCGTCCACCGGGCATACCCGGGTCTGATCGCACCGCGTCGCCGAGTGGCGGCTCGGACGTCCACCGTGTGATGGTCGCGCAGCCCGTCATCGTCGTCGCCCGACGCACCGCGGTGGGAACCGCCGGCCACGCGTTCGCGACCTGCACGGCCGCCGACCTGGCCGCGCCCGTGCTGGCCGACGTCGCCCGGCGGGTCGCCCATCTCGGACCGGTCGACGACGTCGTCCTCGGCAACTGCCTCGGCCCCGGCGGCGACATCGCCCGCGTCAGCGCACTGCAGGCGGGACTCGGTCACGGCGTACCCGGCGTGACCGTCGATCGGCAGTGCGGATCGGGACTCGACGCGGTCGCCCTGGCGTCCTCACGCATCCGAGCGGGCGACGACACCCTGCTGCTCGCGGGGGGCGTCGAGTCCGCGAGCACCGCGCCGTGGCGCTACTTCCCGCCGACCGGCGGACAGGACCCGGTTCGCTACACCCGCGCGCCGTTCACCCCAGCAGGAACTCCGGACCCCGACATGGGCGTCGCGGCGGACGATCTGGCGCGGCACCTCGGCATCGACAGAGCCCGCCAGGACCTGTACGCCGAGCGGTCGCACAGGCTGGCATCGACCACCGACTTCTCGGGCGAGATCGTGCCCGTCGCCGGGGTCACCGCGGACGAACGCGTTCGTTCCGGCCTCACCGCGGCGCGGCTCGGACGGTTGCGGCCGGCCTTCTCCGCCGACGGCACCGCGACGGCCGGGAACTCGTGCGGCATCTCCGACGGTGCGGCGGTCGTCGCCGTCACCACTGCCGACCGCGCCGACGGGCCGGCGCTCCGCATCCTCGGATGGTCGGTCGCCGGAACCGACCCGGCGCTACCGGGACTCGCGCCGATCCCCGCGATCGAGGCCGTGTTGTCGCGCTGCGGGGTCGCACCGACGGACGTCGGCATCGTCGAGATCACCGAGGCGTTCGCGACCGTCGCGCTCGCAGTCGTCGATCGCCTCGGCTTCGATCCGGACATCGTCTGTCCGGGCGGCGGCGCCATCGCTCTGGGCCACCCGTGGGGCGCCTCCGGTGCCCTTCTGCTCGTCCGGTTGGCTACACAGATGGCATCGACAACCTCGCCCGCGCTGGGCCTCGCCGCATGCGCCATCGGAGGCGGTCAGGGAATCGCGATGCTCGTCGAGCGGGTCGACCGGTGAGCGTCATCCGCTTCGAGCACGTCTCGCACGGCTACGGTCAGCGAAGCGTGCTGCAGGACATCGACCTCGAACTGACCGAGTCCCGCATCGGCATCGTCGGCTCCAACGGGTCGGGGAAGTCCACTCTGGCGCGCATGATCAACGGCCTCGTCTCCCCGAACGAGGGCACCGTCACGGTCGACGGTCTCAACGTCGCCCGCAAGGGTGGACAGGTCCGGCGCAAGGTCGGCTTCGTCTTCACCGACCCCGACAACCAGATCGTCATGCCCACCGTCGCCGAGGATCTCGCGTTCTCGTTGCGACGGACCGGCGCCGGCAAGGACGACGTGCGCGACCGTGTGTCGGAGATGCTCGACAAGTTCGGCCTGGCCGGCCACGCCGACCACCCCGCGCACCTGCTCTCCGGTGGCCAGAAGCAGATGCTGGCGATCGGTGCGGTGCTGATCCGCCGACCCGAGGTCCTCGTGGCGGACGAGCCGACCACGCTCCTCGACCTGCGCAACGCCCGCAAGGTGGGACGCGTCTTCGACACCCTCGATCAGCAGGTCGTCGTCGTCACGCACCATCTCGATCTGTTGACGAACTTCGACCGCGTCATCGTCATCCATGACGCGCGCGTGGCCTACGACGGACGTCCCGCGGACGCCTTGCCCGCCTACGAGGCGTTGCTCGAATGATCGGCCTCTATCAACCGGGTCGATCACTGCTGCACCGACTTCCGGCCGGCACCAAGCTTCTGCTGCTGATGGTTGCGGTCGTCGCCGTGATCGCCCTCGTGCGCAGACCCGTCGATGTCGCCGTGGCCGCCGCCCTGGTGTGCGGAGCGTTCGCGGTGGGAGGCATCGGTCCCCGTGTCGCCCTCGCACAGATCCGCCCACTGTTCTGGATGGTCGCTCTCATCGCGGTGTTCCAGGTCGTCTTCACCACCCCGGCCCGAGCAGTGGTGGTGTGCGGCGTCCTGGTGGTCACCGTCGCGGCCGCGAGCCTGGTCACTCTGACCACCCGCGTCACCGAGATGCTGGACGTCTGCGACCGCCTCCTGCAGCCTTTCCGGAGATTCGGGGTGGATCCCGACCGGGTCGGACTGCTTCTGGCACTGACCATCCGGCTCGTTCCGGTCCTGACGGGGATCGTCCACGAGGTGTCGGACGCACGCAAAGCCCGCGGGCTGCAATGGTCGATGACGGCGCTGGCGACACCCGTCGTCGTCCGTGCACTCCGCACCGCGGACGCGCTGGGAGACAGCCTCGTCGCGCGGGGTGTCGACGATCCGGCGACCGATCAGGACGACTCGTGATCGCCGCACGGATCGAGCGATGGGCGCATGACACCCCGGACTTCCGCGCGGTGACCGCGGCGGACGGGTCGCTGACCTATCGGGAGCTGTGGGATCACTCGGGTCGCGTCGCTGCGCGAGTCGCCGGAATGGCTCGTGTGGCAGTGCTTCCGGCGTCCGACCTCGGCTCGGTGGTCACTCTGATCGGCGCGATACGCGCGGGTTCCTCGCTGGTCCTGCTGCATCGCCATCTCCTGCCCGACCATCTCGCATCCGTGCTCGACATCAGCCGACCCGGGGCTGTCGTCGCGTCGACACGCGGCAGGGACCGTCTCCGACGACTCGGCTACGACGGGCCCCTCGAGTCGCCGACGGATCTCACGGCAGCGCCGGCGACGCCTGTCGCCGATCCCGACGAGTCCGCCGAACTGTTGGCGGGGCTGACATCCGGAACGTCGGGGAAGCCCAAGCTGTTCGTGCGGTCCCGCCGATCCTGGACTCGCACCCTCGATCGCTCGGACGAGGAATTCACCGTCGACGAGCACTCCCGCGTCGCCGCGCCGGGCGTCCTGGACCACACCCATTTCCTGTACGGACTGGTGCATGCTCTGACGCGAGGTGCCTCGGTGGACCTGCGACCGGTCGACTCGTGGGCCGCGAGCGGCGCCGATCCGACGCACGTCTACACCGTTCCCACCATCGCGCACGACATCGCTCGACGCGTCGACCTCACCCCGGGAAGTATCCGAGAAGTGTTGTCCTCCGGTGCCTTCTGGCCCGAATCCGGGAGACGCGCCCTGTCGGAACGCCTACCCGGGGCCACCCTCGTGCACTTCTACGGAGCGTCGGAACTGAGCCTCGTCGCCGTGTCGTCGTCCGCCGAACCGGTTCCGCCGGGCTCCGCCGGGCGACTGGTGTCCGGGGTGCAGGCGCGGGTGGTCGACGGTCTGGTCGAGGTACACAGCGACATGAACTTCGACGGCTATCTGACCTCGCCGGACGACGCGGTACCGACGGGTGGTCCGATCGACGGGTGGATGGGTGTCGGCGATCGAGGCGAGGTGCACGACGGGTGGCTGTTCCTCACCGGTCGCAGCAGCGACACCATCGTGCGCGGCGGCCTGAAGGTCGAACCGATCGACGTGGAGCGAGCGCTGCGGGAGTTTCCCGGCATCGTCGACGCCGCGTGTGTCGGAGCTCCGCACGTGCGGATGGGGCACGTGCCGGTGGCGGCAATCGTCGTCGACGACCCGGTCGATCCCGCTGCGTTGCGACGCCATCTCCGGAGCCGTCTGGAGGCCCCCGCGCTCCCCGCCGCCGTGGTCACGGTGAGCTCTCTCCCCCGCACTCCGCGTGGAAAGCTCGACCGCACTGCCGTTCTCGCCGCAGTGCAAGCCGAGGCGCGCACCTGACGCACCCGCACCGCTGCGGACGTATTGTCTGGACAAACTATTGACAATGCTTGTGATGTGGATTACACATATCTCCGGGTCGCGACCTCATGATCACGACCTCGTATCCAGCACACCGACTAGTCGGCGTTCGAGAAAGAGACCGAATGACACGTCATCTCACCCGTCGGGGCACCGCTGTGGCTCTCGGCGTCGCATTGAGCGTCACCCTGGCAGCGGGCTGCTCGAGTTCCGGCGGGGCTCCGGAGTCCTCCGGTGACGGCGGCGGCAACGCCGGCACGGCCGACACTCCCAAGGCGACCATCGCGATGATCACCCACGAGGTTCCCGGCGACACGTTCTGGGACCTCATCCGCAAGGGCGCCGAGGCTGCGGCAGCGAAGGACAACATCGAGCTGCGCTACTCCTCCGACCCCGAGGCACCCAACCAGGCCAACCTGGTCCAGAGCGCCATCGACTCCAAGGTCGACGGCATCGCGGTGACGCTGGCCAAGCCGGACGCCATGGCGCCGGCCGTCGAGGCCGCGACCGCAGCGGGCATCCCCGTCGTCGCGTTCAACTCCGGGTACGACGCCTGGAAGGATCAGGGCGTCCAGCAGTACTTCGGCCAGGACGAGACCATCGCCGGCCGCGCAGTCGGTGAGCGACTGACCACCGAGGGCGCGAAGAAGACGCTCTGCATCATCCAGGAGCAGGGCCAGGTTGCCCTCGAATCCCGCTGTGCCGGTGTGACACAGGGATTCACCGGTGGTTCCACCGAGATCCTGAACGTCAACAGCAAGGACATGCCGTCCGTCGAGGCCACCATCACGGCCAAGCTGCAGCAGGATCCGTCGATCGACCACATCGTCGCTCTGGGCGCCCCCATCGCGCTGACCGCGGTGCAGTCGAAGGCGAATGCCGGCTCCGAGGCGACCGTCGTCACGTTCGACACCAATGCCGCACTCGTGGAGGCCATCCAGGGCGGCGACGTGGCGTGGGCCGTCGACCAGCAGCCCTACCTGCAGGGCTACCTGGCCGTCGACTCGCTCTGGCTGTACCTCAACAACGGCAACACCATCGGTGGAGGCACCCCGGTTCTGACCGGACCCGCGTTCATCGATTCGACCAACATCGACGCGATCGCGGAATACGCCAAGGGCGGCACCCGCTAGTCCCGTCACGCACACGAATCCGGTGCGGACATGTTCGCTGAGCGAGCATTTCCGCACCGGATTTCTCGTGTCTCGGGCCGTCAGGCCATGTTCACGTTCCGGGTCTCCACCAGCGCCCGGGTGCAGAACAGGCTCAGCACCGACAGCAGGGCGAGCATGACGCCCACGGCGATGCTGCCGAACTCGGCGGTCAGCGGGGCGGCGAGCAGCGGCGGGATCGCGCCACCGAGAACTCCGGCGAGGTTATAGCCGAGACCGGCGCCCGTGTATCGGAATCGGGTCTGGAACAGTTCCGGCAGCATCGCTCCGGTGGGGCCGTACGCGATGCCGAAGATGGACAACGTGACACACATGGCGACGACGTAGGCCGTGCTCGACCCGGTGTCCAGCAACGGGAACAGCACCAGGGACCACGGGACGGCCACCGCGCACGAGACCATGATGACGCGCCGCCGGCCGACCCGATCCGAGAACGTCGCGGACAGCGCGATGGTGATGCCGAAGATGACGGCGCCGACGATGCCGGTCCAGAGTACGAACGGCCGGTCGAATCCGAGGGTCTTGGTGCCGTAACTCGTGAGATACGCAGTGCCCATGTAGAACAGCGAGAACAGCGAGGCGAGTGCGCCCGCCGCGAGCAGCACCTCCCGCTTCTGCACGTGCCACGCCTCGAGAACCGGAAGCCTGCCGGGCGCCTTCTGCGCGGCCGCCGCCTGATCCGCGCGGAAGATCGGCGTCTCCTCGATCGCGAGCCGCATGTAGAGCCCGATCAGCACCAGCACGGCGCTGAACAGGAACGGTATGCGCCACCCGTAGTTCAGGAACGTCTCGTTGGTGTCGCCGAAGACGGCGCCGGTGACCAGGAACGTCGCGCTGGACAGAATGAAGGCCGCCGACGGTCCCAGCTGCGGGAACATTCCGTAGAAGCCGCGACGCTTCGCCGGCGCGTACTCGGCCGTCAGCAGCGTCGCCCCCGCCCATTCGCCGCCGACAGCGAAGCCTTGGCCGAACCGCAGGACGACCAGGATGATCGGGGCCGCGACACCGATGGTGTCGGCGCCGGGCAGCAGGCCGATGACGAACGTCGACACACCCATCAGGAGCAGCGTCGAGATGAGGGTCTTCTTACGGCCGATGCGGTCACCGAAGTGTCCGAACAGCACGGCACCGGCCGGGCGCGCGATGAACGCCACGGCGAAGGTCGCGAAGGATGCCACCGTTCCCGCCGTCGCCCCGAGCGCGGGGAAGAACACCGTCGGGAACACCAGGGCGGCAGCGGTTCCGTAGATGAAGAAGTCGTAGAACTCGATCGTGGTGCCGATGCCACTGGCAACCGCCACTTTGCGCACGCTCGTCCGCGGGGTGGTGGGTGGTGCTGCGACGCGCGCGGTCGCGTCGTCGGGCGAAACTGTGGTCATGGTTCTCCATCCGAGGTGAGGAACGTCCGAATGGTCGGACTTGCGAGGAACCGTATGTGACCTGAACCACTCCCACTACCCTCCGAAGAGGGGGTCGGCGACGCCGGATGGGATGCCGCTCACAGCTACCCTCGACTGATGATCGTCGATGCACTGCTCGCCGAACTCCCCGCCGATCGGGTCGTCCTGGACCCCGACGTCATGGCGTCGTACCAGCACGACGAGGCGGAGTGGGCGTATTCCACCGCTCCGCTTGCCGTCGTACGGCCCACCACCGCCGAGGAGGTCCAGGCGACCGTGCGCGCCTGTCTCGCGACCGGTACAGCGGTGGTGACTCGCGGCGCAGGTACCGGGTTGTCCGGCGGAGCGAACGCGAGCGAGGGATGCATCGTTCTCGCCCTCGATCGGATGACCACGATCCTCGAGATCGACCCGCTCGAGCGCTATGCCGTCGTCGAACCGGGCGTCGTGAACGATCACCTGCGCGCGGCCGCCGCCGAGGTCGGGTTGTGGTACCCGCCCGATCCCGCCAGCTCACCCTGGTCGACGATCGGCGGGAACGTCGCAACCAACGCCGGCGGACTCTGCTGCGTGAAGTACGGGGTCACCCGCGACTACGTCATGGGACTGCAGATCGTCACCGGGACAGGCGATCTGGTCCAACTGGGTCGCAAGACCGCGAAGGGCGTCGCGGGGTACGACCTCGCAGGTCTGATGGTCGGCTCCGAGGGGACGCTGGGCATCGTCACCGAGATCACCGTCAAACTCCGTCCGCTCCAGGATCCGCAGCGCACCGTCGCCGGATACTTCGACTCGATCGTCGACGCCGGGCGAGCCGTCGCAGCTGTCGCCGCCGCGGGCCTGACGCCGTCGGCTCTGGAACTGGTCGACAAGCAGTGCCTGCTCGCGGTGGACGCCTGGAAGAACATGGGTCTCGCCGTCGACGCCGAGGTGGTGCTGCTCGGCCGGGTCGACACACCCGGACAGGTCGGCGATGAGGAAGCGAAGACGATGATGGCGTGCTTCGACGAGGGCGGCGCCACCTGGTCGGCACTGTCCACCGACCAGGAGGAAGCCGACGCGTTGTTCGCGGCCCGCCGCTTGGCGTATCCCGCGATGGAACGTCTGGGGCCGGTGCTGACCGAGGACGTGTGCGTCCCCAAGCGGCACGTGCCGGAGATGCTCTCGCGCATCGAGAAGATCGGCATCGCCCACGACGTCGTCATCGCCAACATCGCCCACGCTGGCGACGGCAATCTGCACCCTCTGCTGATAACCCCGCGGGACGACGATGCGGCGCGCGCGCGAGCACAGGCGGCGTTCGCCGAGATCATCGACGCCGCACTGGAACTCGGCGGCACCGTGACCGGAGAACACGGCGTCGGACTGCTGAAGATGCACGGACTGGTGCAGGAGCTCGATCCGGTCGTGCTGGCCATGCACCGTGCGGTGAAGGCAGCTCTCGACCCGCGGGGCATCCTCAATCCCGGCAAGGTGTTCGACTAGGCTCGGCGCGTGACCGACACTCCCGCACCGCCCGTCATGCCCGATGATCTCCGCGAGTTCGCCGAGGCGGCAACGGGTTTCATGCCCGCCGACGAGGGTCTCGCACTGTTCGACGCGGCCGCCGAGTTCCTCGGGGACGGGGTCGCGGTCGAGATCGGCAGCTACTGCGGCAAGTCCACCGTCTACCTCGGCGCCGCCGCGCGCGCCACCGGTGGACGCGTCGTCACCATCGATCACCACCACGGGTCCGAGGAACACCAGCAGGGGTGGGAGTACCACGACGAGTCGTTGGTCGATCCGTCCACCGGATCGCTCGACACGTTGTCCCGGTTCCGGCGCACCATCGGCGGGGCGGGCCTCGACGACGTGGTCATCGCCGTCGTCGGACGCTCCAGCGAGGTCGCGGCGATCTGGCGGCAACCGGTCAGCGTCCTGTTCGTCGACGGTGGTCACACGGACGAGGCCGCCGCGGCGGACTACGAGGGCTGGGCTCCCTGGACAGCCGTCGGAGGCGCCCTGCTGATCCACGACGTGTTCCCGAATCCGGCCGACGGCGGTCAGGCGCCGTACCGCATCTACCGGCGGGCACTCGACAGCGGCCAGTTCACCGAGTTGCGAGTAGCCGGGTCACTGCGAGTGCTGACGCGTACGTCCGGTCAGCCCGGCACGCTCGCCGGATAGGACTCCCCCGCGCAGCCGCAGAGTCGGTGCGCGCCGGACAGTCCGACGGGCAGGTCGTCGCCGCGGAAGATGCCGGAACCGGCGCTCGACCGGGACAGCGCGTCGGCCGCGAGGATCATCGCCCCGGTGGTCCACGTGGTCCGTTCGACCGGCCACCGCTTACCGTCCGCGTAGACGAGGCCGGTCCAGTAGGACCCGTCGCTCTCCCGCAGGTGCTGCATGTTCGCAAGCAAGGCGACCGCCGCGTCGCGACGGTCCATCGCGTCGAGGGTCAGTACCAGTTCGCAGGTCTCCGCTCCGGTGACCCAGGGGCGGTCGTCGACGCAGCGGATACCGAGCCCGTCCACCACGAAGTCCGTCCACCGCTCGTCGATACGCCGCAGAGCCGCGGGGCCGCGCACCGCGCCGCCCAGGATCGGGTAGTACCAGTCCATCGAGTAGGACGGCTTCGGAGTGAAGGCCGAATCATGATGCCGGAGAACGTGACCGAGTCGGCCGACCGCCACCTCCCAGTCCGGTTGGGGGTCGCCGATGTACGCCGCCAGTGCCAACGCGCAGCGCAAGCTGTGATGGATGCTCGCGTTCCCGGTGAGCAGCGCTTCCGCACGCGAGCCGTTCGGTCCGGCCGCCCAGGCGATCTCGCCGCGATCGGACTGCAGGGAGAGGACGAAGTCGACGGCGCGGCGCACGGTCGGCCACAGTGCGAGCGCGAAGTTGTCGTCGCCGGTGACGAGGAAGTGGTGCCATACCCCCACCGCGATGTAGGCGCAGAAGTTGGTGTCGGATCCGGCGTCCTCGACGACCGACCCGCGCATCCGGATGGGCCACGTACCGTCGTCGCGCTGGGTGCGCCGCGACCACTCGTAGGCGGCGTCGGCCTCCTCGACCAGGCCGGCCGCACTCAGAGCCATCGCTGCTTCGACGTGGTCCCACGGATCCAGGTGCCCGCCGTCCGACCACGGCACGGCCCCGGACCGCAGTTGGACCGCCGCGATGCTCCGGGCGCTCTCCAGACACTGCTCGGCCGTCAGGACGTCGGGGACGGACGGGACCGCATGCTCAGTGAGCGCCACGCTCGACCTCCGGTCGATCGCGACGGGCCTCCGGCTTGCGCAGGTAGATCACGACGGACTTGCCGATGGCCGGGTTCAGCACTTTCTCGAGGATGCGGGTCGTCCGAGGGGCTTTCATCATGTCCCACACCAGCATCGAGTGATACCCGCGCACCAGTGGGTGGTCGTCGTTGCGCACCCCCACGGCGCATTTGAGCCACCAGTACGGCGCGTGGAGCGCGTGCGCATGGTGAGTGTGGGTGACCTCGAGGCCCGCATCGGTCAGCGATGCCGCCAACTCGCCGGCGCGATAGATCCGCACGTGCCCGCCCTCGTTGGCGTGGTACTCGTCCGAGAGCGCCCAGCACACACGCTCGGGCAACCACCGCGGGACACTCACCGCCACGGTGCCGCCGGGCCGCACGACGCGGGCGATCTCGGCGATGGCCCGAGCGTCCTGCGGGACGTGCTCGAGCATCTCGGAGACGATCACCCCGTCGAACCACTCGTCGGGGAAGGGCAGCGACAACGCGTCGCCGACGACGGTCTCCGCGGTCGCGGACTCCGGAACCTGCTTTTCCTCGGCCATCGCGCCGAACATGACCTTGACCTCGTCGAGTTCTTCCGCGTTCTGATCGAACGCCGTGACATGCGCTCCGCGGCGGTACAACTCGTAGGAGTGACGTCCCTGGCCGCAGCCGATGTCGATGACGCGATCACCCTCGCCGAACCCGAGTCGGTCGAAGTCCATCGTCAGCATGTTCTCACTCGATTCCGTCGTGGTCGGCGACCGTCGTCGATCGCCTTCTCGTACTGCTCGACCGTCGCTGCGGCCACTGCCGCCCAGCCGTAGGTGGAGGTGGCACGTTCGCGTCCGCGTTCACCCATGGCGCGCCGGCGCGGCTCGTCGTCGAGCGCGCGAGTCAGTGCGAGGGCGAGTGCGTCGCTGTCTCCGGGAGGCACCAGATCGGCGCAGAGCCCGTCGGGCCCCACCACCTCGGGAATCGCCCCGGTGCGGCTCACCACCAAGGGCGTCGCGCAGGCCATCGCCTCGATCGTCGGGAGTGAGAAGCCCTCGTACAAGGACGGCACGCAGGCGACGTCCGCCGAGGACAGGACGCGCGCCAGTTCGGCGTCGTCGAGGCCGCTGCGGGTCCGCACGATGTCGCCGATCCCGAGAGCGTCGATCAGGACCCGTGTCGGTCCGGCCGGGTCGACCTTCGATACCAGCTCGAGCTCCACGTCGCGCTCGGTCCGGATCTTCGCCACCGCCTCGAGAAGATGCCGCACTCCCTTGAGTGCGACGTCGGCGCTGGCGACCGCCACGATCCGCCCGGGAACTCGCGGCGCGACTCCCGGTGCGAACACCGTCGTGTCGACACCGAGAGGGACCACGGTGACCGCCGCGGGATCGACGCCGAAGGCTTCGACGATGTCGACGGCGGACGAGTGCGACACGGTCAGCAGGCGCGCGATGCGGCGCGCCACCCGCCTCTGCATGGTCAGGAAGCCGTACCAGCGACGGACGGTGATCTGTCGCCGCCACGGTGCTGCCGCGAGGTCGAGCGCGCGGTCCCGCGTGATCGGGTGATGGATGGTGGCCACGAGGGGCAGCGGAACTCGCAACAGCCCGTAGCTCAAGGACTGATTGTCATGCACGACGTCGAACTCGTCGGCCCGCGCGCGAAGCAGTCGTGCGACCCGGGCACCGAACGTGCGGGGTTCGGGGAAACCCGCGGTCCACATCGTGAGCACTTCGGACACGTCCACGAGGTCTCTGATCTCGGACGGTTTCGGGGTGCGGAACGGATCGTCGTCCCGGTACAGGTCCAGACTCGGGACGCGGGTGAGGCCCACGCGTGGGTCGAGGTCGGGGTACGGCTGACCGGAGAACACCTCGACGCTGTGTCCCTGGTCCACCAGGGCCCTGCTCAAACGCGAGACGTACACGCCCTGTCCACCGACGTGGGGCTTGCTGCGGTAGGACAGCAGAGCGATGCGCACGTGGGTCCCCCGAGCTGTCGCGGCAAATGATGACCCGATGTGTCTACCACCTCCGCTGTTCCTCGAATCCGCGTGACCGTCCGGTAGCGCCTCCGCGGCGGCGGGCGGTGGTCCAGACTGGACGACATGACGGGAACTGCGGACAGGGCCCTGCACATCCACCTGCCGGAAGGCGTGCCGTTCATCGATGTTCGGCGTGAGTTCGACGCACCGGTCTCCGCAGTGTTCCGAGCCCACGCCGAACCCGAACTGGTCGCCCGCTGGCTCGGCCCGGCGGGGTACGAGATGTCGGTCGAGGAGTACGACTTCCGCAGCGGCGGTCGCTATCGCTACATCCATCGTGATCCCGGTGGCGCCGAGTACGCCTTCCACGGCGTGTTCCACACCGTGCGCACCGACGAGTTCGCCGTGCAGACGTTCGAGTACGAGGGCTTCCCCGACGTGGTGAGCATCGAGTTCCTCACCTTCGTCGATCTCGGTGACCGGTGTCGGCTCGAGGGACATTCGGTCTACCCGTCCCTCGACGCGCGCGACGGGATGGCGGCGAGCGGAATGGAGAAGGGCATGCGCGAAGGGTACGAACGGCTCGATCTCCTCCTCGCCTGATCGGCTCGTCGCTCACAGGCGCAGCGCGGGATCCATCTTCTCGACGAGGGTGTCGAGACGGATGGGAAGGTCCCGCACCCGCACACCGCACGCGTGATACACGGCGTTGGCGATGGCTGCTGCCGATCCGACGTTGCCGATCTCGCCGATCCCCTTGCTGCCCATGGGATTGAGATCGTCGTCGTACTCGTCGACCCAGATCGCCTCGATGTCGCGGACGTCGGCGTCCACCGGCACGTGGTACTCCGCGAGGTCCGCATTGAGGAATCCGCCGTGTCGGCGGTCCACGATGCCTTCCTCCATCACAGCCATCCCCAACCCGAAGATCATGCCGCCCATGAGCTGCGACCGCGCCAACCGCGGATTGAGCACGCGCCCCACGGAAAAGACACCGAGCATCCGGTTCACCCGCACCTCGCCGGTGTCCACGTCGACGTGCACCTCGGCGAAATGGGCGCCGAAGGCTTGACGAGCCCTTTCCGCACGCTCCTCGAGATCGTCGGCGGTGTCCGCCAGGACGCTCGCACCGGCGGCCGGGTCACCGTCGGCGACCAGTGCCCGGCAGGCCTTGGTCACCGCCCATCCCCACGACGACGTGCCCGACGATCCGCCGGCACCGGGTGCTGTCGGCAGCGAACTGTCGCCGACGTGGATGTGTACGCGGTCCAGGGAGACACCGAGGGCATCGGCGGCGATCTGCGCCAGAACGGTGCGAGCGCCCGTCCCGATGTCGGACGCGGCGATGGCCACGTCGACCGTGCCGTCACCGCGAGCGGTCGCGCGCGCGGTGCTCGGAGACGTCATGGCCGGGTAGGTCGCCATCGCCACCCCGGTGCCGACCAGCGTCCGCCCCACCCGTCGGATTCCTGGACGCGGATCGCGCTCGGCCCACCCGAATCTGCGGGATCCGTCGTCGAACACCCGGCGGACGGTCCGGGAGGTGTACGCCTGCCCGTCTGCCGGGTCGACCGACGGCTCGTTGCGTAGTCGCAGCTCGATGGGATCCATGCCGAGGGCATAGGCGAGTTCGTCGACCGCGCACTCGAGCCCGAACATGCCGGGGCACTCACCGGGAGCCCGCATCCACCGCGGCGTGCCGACGTCGAGTGCGACGGCGCGGTGGGTCGTCGACACGTCGGCGACGTCGTACACGTGCCGGCTGCCCTCCGAGGTCTGCTCGACGAACTCCATGACCGTCGACGTCTGCTGAAGGGAGTCGTGCAGAAGCGCTGTCATCGAGCCGTCGTGGTCGGCCGAGAGCCGGATGCGCTGGATGGTCGGAGTGCGATAGCCGACGAAGTCGAAGGTCGACCGGCGCGGCACGGGGAACGACACGGGCCGACCCACGACGGACGACGCCATCACCGCCACCACCGCGTTCGGCCGTGTGCTTCCCTTCGACCCGAATCCTCCCCCGACATGTTCGGCGACGACGCGCACTCGGCCGGGCTCGAGGTGGAAGAGTTCGGCCAGATCTCCGGCCACTCCCGACGGCGCCTGGGTGGAGTCCCACACCGTCAGCGTGGACTTGTCCTCGCTCCAGGACGCGATCGTGGCGTGCGGCTCCATCGGCGCGTTGTGCTCGGCCGGTGTCGTGTACCGGACGTCGACGCGCACCGGGGACGCGTCGAATCGTGCCTCCGGCTCCCCCTTGACGACGTCGGTGTCGAAGCCCGCGTTGACCTGTTCGGGAGCGTAGATGCCCGGGTGATGTTCTCGTAGCTCGTTGTCGCACTGCCTGCTCTCGTACGTCACGTCGACTGCCGACGCCGCGTCCTGGGCCTGCTCCAGCGTGTCCGCCACGACGACGGCGACGATCTGCCCGCGGTAGGAGACTGCGTCGGACTGCAGGACCTGGAGTTCGCCGTCCCCGGGGTCACCCAGCGTCGGGGCGTTGCCGTGCCAGAGCACGTCCAGAACACCCGGAAGCGCCAATGCTGATGCACGATCGACGTCGACCACCCGCCCGGCAGGAACGGTCGCCCCGACGATGACCGCGTAGGCAAGAGATCCGCCGACATCCTTGTATTCCGCCGCGTATCGTGCTGCGCCGGTGACTTTCTCGCGGCCCTCGAGCCTCACGACGGGCGTTCCCATGACGGTCATCGACGGGCCTCGTCGGCAGCGACGTCGGACAGGGACATCACGGTCGACGCCGCGGTCGATGCGACGAGCGACATCTTGTAGTTGTTGTCCGGGAACGTGTGCGCGGCACCGAGCTCGTGCTCCATCGCCGCCACCACCGCGGCGCGGGACGGAATCGAACCGAGCAGATCGTTCTCGGCGATCGTCGCCCGCCACGGTTTGTGCGCCACACCGCCCAACGCGATCCGCACGGTCGTGAAGACACCGTTCTCCACCACCACCACAGCGGCGACTGACACCACGGCGAAGGCGTACGACGCTCGGTCCCGCACCTTGCGGTAGGTCGAGCGCGCACCGGACGGGAGCGGCGGAATGTCGAGGTGGCTGACCCACTCCCCGTCCCGCAGTGTCGAGTCCCGTTCCGGGGTGGATTCGGGTAGACGATGCAGATCGGCGAATCGGATCTCTCGGATCCCGTCCGTTCCGACGACACCGACGGTGGGGTCGAGGACCGCGAGGCCCACCGCCATGTCCGACGGGTGGGTGGCGATGCAGTACTGCGACGCGCCCAGCACCGCGGCGTTGCGGCGATCGCCCTCGAGAGCGGAGCATCCCGACCCCGGTTCGCGCTTGTTGCACGCAGTATCGACGTTCATGAAGTACGGGCAGCGAGTGCGCTGGAACAGGTTGCCACCGGTGGTCGCCATGTTCCGGAGCTGGCCCGACGCGCCCGACAACAGGGCGCGTGACAGCACCGGATACTGCGAGCGCACGACCGGATCGGCGGCCAGATCACTGTTGCGCACCAGCGCTCCGACGCGCAGACCACTGTCCGCGTTCCACTGCGTCTCGGCCAGGGCGAGGCCCGTGATGTCGATCAGTCGATCCGGTGTCTCGACGCCCAGCTTCATGAGATCGACCAGATTGGTGCCACCGGCCAGCACCCGCGTCGCTCCCTGTGCCAGTGCCGGCGCCACGGACGCCGCGTCCTCGGCCCTGTCGTAGGCGAATGTCTTCACGCCTCGACCCCTACGGTGGTGGCGTCGCGGGGCGGCATGTTCTCCCGCACCGCGGCGACGATGTTGGCGTACGCGCCGCAGCGACAGATGTTGCCGCTCATGCGCTCTCGTATCTCGTCGTCGGTCGAGACCGCCGCGCTGTCGAGGTCGTCGGTGACCGCGCTCGGCCACCCGCTCTTCATCTCGTCCACCACGGCGACCGCGGAGCAGATCTGACCGGGCGTGCAGTAGCCGCACTGGAACGCGTCGTTGTCGAGGAAGGACGCCTGCATCGGGTGCAGGTCGTCGCCGTCCGCAAGACCTTCGACGGTCGTGATGTCGTCACCCTGCGCCGCGACGGCCAGGGTGAGACAACTGGTGATGCGGCGGCCCCCGGACAGCACCGTGCAGGAGCCGCACTGTCCGCGATCGCACCCCTTCTTGGAGCCCGTCAGGCCGAGCCTCTCGCGGAGTGCGTCGAGGAGTGTCGTGCGGACGTCGCACTCGACTCGATGCTGCTCCCCGTTGACGGTGAGGATGACGCTGACGTCCTGAGTGACCTGGCTCATAGCCTCCGGTCTACCCGGCGGACCCGAGGCCAAACCGTCTCACAAGGGCAGCGCGGTCTCCTTCACCGTCCGCGGCGCATCGACGGCGGGCACGATCCGGCGGAACCACTCGGTCCCGAAGGCCGATGCGAGATCCGCGTCGGACATCGGGATGAACGGGCCGAAGTCGCCGATCTGCGATTCGTGCACCACCATCGCCGCACGCTTGGCGGCCAGCACGCCCGTCACGTCGACGGCCGTGGTCAGCTCCGACTCCGGAAGTCCGAAGGACTCGATGTCGAGCTGGGGCGCCTCGTCGTTCTCGGACGGATCCCAGTTGGGATTGGCCGCCATCATCTCGCGCATACGGTCGCGGTTCATCGTCCCCTCGTAGACGAACGGCACCGAGGCGAGCTCCGCCGCACGAACTCCGACGTGATGCACCTGCACATGGTCGGGATGGCCGTAGCCGCCGTTGGGGTCGTACACCGTCAGCACGCGGGCCTGCTCCTCGTCGAGGACGTCGGCAAGACGACGAGCAGCCTCCTCCACCGGCGCATTGGCGAAGGCGATCGGGTTGTCGTTGCCGTCAGTTCCCGCCATTCCGGAGTCCGCGTATCCGAGCATGACCACTCGCTGGACACCGAGTATTTCTGCGGACCGCTCGAGCTCGAGTCGACGCCGATCGTGCAGCGATTCACCGTCCGCGAGCAGTCCTTCCGGGAACTCTCCCAGCGCACCGTCCGTGGCGGTCACCAGAACGACGCGGTGGCCGGCATCGGCCGCTGCACGCATGATGCCGCCGGTGCCGAACACCTCGTCGTCGGGATGGGCATGGAAGCACACCAACACACTCATCGCCAGATCGTCGCACGGAGCGCGCTGCGGCCCGCGATCAGACGGCGTATCTGCGCAGCCCTTCGATGCCGTCGCGCGGACTGATCCTCTCGTCGACCCGGATCACCTCGGCGTCGATGTGCAGCGCGCCGTACGGAACGGCCTCGTCGGCCCGCAATGTGCGGGTCGGTGACACGCCGAACGCCGACAGCGCATCGGGGTCCGGGGCGATCATGGTGGGTGACTCGTCCGAGACCACGGTGACGTCGGGAAGATCACCGATCAGCACCGTCGCGAGGCTGCCGTCGCGGAGCGCCGCGCAGACGTCGTCCACCCCGTCGATCGCCAGTCCCGACCCGCGACCGAGCTCCGCGGACCACGTCTGCGCGGCGTCGTCCATCGCGGCGAGACGTCGACGCTCGATCTCCTCGTCGATCGCGCGGCCGAGCTCCTCGCTGTGGTCACCGCTGCCGCGCGCCCCGATGTCCAGGTCGACGACGACGTCGGCCGTCCGCTCCGGGAGTGCGCCACGGAGATCGGACCGCGAGCGGACCTCACCGGCGACGAACACGACATCGAGTGCCCGCTGGTCCACCAGCTCGGTCACCCGGTCCGCCACCGCGCCCACGTTGCGTCTCGCCGCGTCGTCGGTCCGACGCTGCGGGGTGCCGTACCCGGCGGACTCCGCCCCGGCGGCCTGGTGGATCGGTCCGGACACCGCGTCGACCGTCTCCTGGTGGGTTCCGCCGCTGCTCTGCACGGTGATGTCGGCCCCTGCATGGTCCACCCATGCGAGGAGGTAGCTCAGGTTTGCCGGCCCGTGATCGAACAGCGGCACGAGGTAGGGCAACTCGGAGACCCGGACCTCGGTTCGGACCGGCGGGCCGATCAGTCGCTCGTCGATCAGCACCGTCGATCCCGCGGCGATCAATCCGCGACCGCTCCGCCCGACGGCCGGCGGCGCGTCCAGCACCGCAGCGCGGAGAGCGTCCACCGTCTCCTCCGACGAGGAGTTCCGTCGGAGCTCCTCCTCGATCCCCCGCCACGACAGTTCGAGGCGGGTCCGGCCGTCCTCGGTGTCGTGGGAGTCCTCGAAGTAGACGGACACGAACGGTTCGCTCGACTCGGTCAACGTACGCAATGAATTCGGATGCATCGGTGCCTCCTACGGTCGAATGGTCTCGGCCGCATGGCTGCCCGTCACGCAACGAGTCAAACGGCGGCACTGCTCCCGGGCCAGGATTGCGACCCTCCGGTGCGGGGAACGTCCGGTCGATGACGGATACGAAGAAGAGCGGAACCCCCGACGGCCTGGACGACATCTGGGACGACTGGAACGACGCGGTGAACATGACCAGGAAGGAACTCTCGGACTGGTTGGCAACGGACGAATCCAAGTCGGTCGGTGACTCGAAGGACGGCGAGTCGACAGGACACGAGATGGGTCGACGGATCACCGACATCCTGGACACGAAGAAATCGGATCTGACCGACGACGACGTCAAGGCGATGCACAAGGTCGTCGGCTACGTCCATCGGCACCGCGCGCAGGGGCCGTCGAAGGACGTGGAGCACTCGCGCTGGCGCTACTCCTTGATGAACTGGGGTAACGATCCCCTGAAGTAGGGGGCAGGTATTCGGAGCAGGTAGTCCGGTCGGATGTTTTCTTCACACGATCCGGGTTATACCTCGGAGATGTCCGAATCCATGTCGGTGCTGCTGTGGCACGTTCACGGCTAGTGGGCGTGCGCGTCCTTCGCTGACGCCGACGACACGACTTGCCGACCGCTCGACCCGCACCACCGACAGAAAGGGACGTCGTTCAGTCACCAGCGACGTCTCGCAACCGTTGTTCCGAGGGACGGATTCCTCATGCGTATCGCCATGGTGTCTGAACACGCAAGCCCGCTCGCCGCGCTCGGCGGCATCGACGCGGGAGGCCAGAACGTCCACGTCGCGGCATTGGCTGCCGCTCTCGTCGACCGGGGCCACGACGTCTCCGTCTTCACTCGACGAGACTCGACCGACCTCCCCGACGACGTCACCGCCCCCGACGGCTACCGGGTCGTCCACGTGCCGGCCGGTCCACCCGCACCGATAGCCAAGGACGATTTGCTGCCGTTCATGGGCGATTTCGCCGCCGGTCTGTCCGAGCACTGGATGGCGGATCGTCCGGACGTGGTGCACGCACACTTCTGGATGTCGGGTCTCGCGACCCAACTCGCCGCCGGCCCCCTCGCCATCCCGACCGTCGTGACCTTCCGTGCGCTCGGTGTAGTCAAGAAGCGGCACCAAGGCACTCGGGACACCTCTCCCCCGAGCCGCACGAAGATCGAAAGGCTCATCGCACGCAGCGCGGACCACGTAATTGCCACCTGCTCCGACGAGGTGACGGAACTCGTCCGGATGGGCATCCCGCGACGCCGAATTTCGGTGGTGCCGTGCGGTGTCGACCTCGAACAGTTCCAACCCGCAGCGATAGCATCGGCCGACCCGACTCGCCGAGGACGCCTCGTCGCGGTGGGCAGACTGGTGCCGCGCAAGGGCTTCGACCTGGCGATCGCAGCCTTCGCCTCGGTCCCCGACACCGACCTGATCATTGCCGGCGGCGAGCGTAGCGACGTCTCCGACGATGCCGAGGCCAAACGCCTCAAGCAGATCGCCGCCGCTCACGGCGTGGCCGACCGCGTGCGCCTCGTCGGGCAGGTATCGCACGAGTCGATGCCCGACCTTCTCCGGTCGGCGGACATCGTGGTCTGCACGCCCACCTACGAGCCGTTCGGCATCGTTCCGCTCGAGGCGATGGCGTGCGGCATCCCGGTGGTCGCCACCGCGGTCGGTGGGTTCCTGGACACCGTGATCGACGGGGTCACCGGTGTCCTAGTGCACCGCCGGACACCCGCCGCAGTGGCCGACGCCGTGCGTCGACTACTCGCCGACGAGGGTCGCCGCACCGGGTACGGCATGTCGGCCGCCGACCGCGCCCACGCGCGCTACTCGTGGGAGCAGATCGCCGTGGACACCGAACGTGTCCTTCGATCACTGTTGCCGGAACCGGTTGTCGCGCAGCACGCCGAGATGGCCGAGGACGGAACGAGAGACGGTCGCCTGGACCTCGTGTGAGGCCGTGCTGCTATCCCACGTAGCGACGGGCCGCGGATCGGGACTGGGGTTCCTCGAGTAGGACGAGACCCCGTTCCACGGCCGGCGGTACGGGCTTGCGATGACGAATGACCCACCCGGCCGACATCATCGCCTCCCACACCGCCGATGCCGTCGCGCGGTCGCGGGGAGCCGACCGGAGCACCGCGACCGTTCTACGGACAGCGCTCCGAACGGGCCGCCGCAACCACAACGTCCACAGCGTGTTCCGGATACCGGGTTGGCGTCGACGGGTCGCATCCCGGCTGACCGACGGCTCGTGCTCGATGACCATGTGTTCTTCCCACACCATCCACCACCCGGCGGCAGCGAGATCGAGCGCGAGCAGTTCTTCCTCGCCGCCGAGCCACATCCTCTCGCAGAATCCACCCACCCGCCGGAACGCCGAGACGCGAATCATCGTCAGCCCCGCCATGATTCCGAGCAGCGCCGGCCCCGGCAGCCAGGAGGGTCCCTCGATCGGACTGTCCCGGAACTCGGCCGTGATCGGATCCTCGACCAGCGACGGGGCGACCAGACATTTTCCCGTGACCGTGGCGACGGCCGGGTAGGCGTCGAGACGCGCTGCCCCCAGGGACAGCGCACCCTCCTGCCATCGCGTGTCGTCGTCGCAGAACGCCACGTAGGGCGTCGTGACGATGTCGACGGCGCGGTTGCGTGCGACCCCGCCGAGGTTCTCCGACAGCGCCAGGAGCCGCACCTCGGGGAACAGGTCCCGGACCATCTCGACCGTGCCGTCCGTGGAGGCGTTGTCCACCAACACGATCGGAGTCTCGTCGGACAGCGAGGTCATGTGTTTCAGTGTCCGTTCCAGCTCCGCTCGACGGTTGTGCGTGATCATGACGACGGTGACGCGATCAGCAACCTCGGTCATGCGCGGACCTCCTCGGTCATGCTCGGGCCTCGTCGCTCGGTGGTGGCCCGCAGTCGCGGGCAGGGAGCCGGTCGACAGGACGGTGCTCCAGGCGATGTCCACGGGGTGACCGGGTCCGTGGGAGACAGTTCATCGCACGCCGTTACCCCCGTGACGGCCCGTCAAACCGGACGTGCGAGAGTTCGAGCCGGTGTGGCATCGGTCGGACTCGGCTGCTTGAATGGCCTTTCTGGACCGAACACCGAAAGGCAGGCATCCGATGTCGATCGCCGAGAACACCACGGACGCATTCCGTGTCGACACCGAATGGCACGACGACGCAGCCGTTCTGACTGTCGTGGGCGAACTCGATCTGGCCACCGCGCCGATACTTCAGGACGCGGTCGATGCCGTGCGCACCACAGCGTCGGGTGCTCTCGTCATCGATCTCACGGGCGTCGACTTCCTCGCGTCCGCAGGGATGACCGTGTTGGTCACCTCTCATCAGGCGGTCGGCGAGAACGTCGCTTTCGCGGTCGTCGCCCGCGGTGCGGCAACGGCTCGACCTCTGCAGTTGGTCGGTCTCGACGAGACCTTCCCGGTTCTCGACACCCGCGAGGCGGCCTTGGCGGCCGTCCGTTCGTCCGGGTCGCGCGCGACCGATCCCGCATGAGCGGTGCTCCCGGTGTGAGGACTGGTCACGCGTGGGGTACTCCTGCACCTGTGATCGACGACGCGACGACCGAGCACCGCCATCCGCCCACCCAGTTGTCGTTGACCGATCTGGACGCCGAGCCCCAGCGCATCACCGATGCTCGGGTGCGGTTCGGCGCCTGGCTCCGGCACACGCCGTTCGATTCGACACGGGCCTACGACATCGTCCTGGCCGTGTACGAGGCGATGGCCAACGTCGTCGAACACGCGTACGGACCGGCGGCCACGGGCCGCGGTCGACGCGTCTTCGATCTCCAGGCCACCTTCGATGCCCCACGCCTGGAGGTCGCTGTGCGCGACCACGGCACCTGGTCCGAGTCGTCGCCGGGCCCGCTGCGCGGCCGGGGTCTGCCTCTCATCGAGACGCTGTCCGACGACGTGACGTTGTCTTCCGCGGATTCGGGAACCACCGTGACGATGGCGTGGGATGTCGACGCGGCACCCGGGAGATGAACACCGGGTGGGAGATCGACACCGGCGGCCTCGTCTCGTAGACTTCCCGTAACTGCTGAGGCCCCATACGGAGCCTTGTCTCCTCCAGCCCCGGGGAGAGCACCCTCGCTCTCGTTCTTCCGGAGGCCCCATGACTGCACTTCATCCCCGTCAGGTCGTCCCGGCCGATAACGCACCGTCGAGGCCGATCTACGCCTCGCATCCGATCGACGCCGCCCATGTCTTCGACTCCCCGAGGCGTGCATCGTCGCGAACCGCGATGGAACCGATCGACCTCGGTCCCGATCCAGCGCATTCCGCCGAGCTGGCACGTCTCGCAGCACTGGCACGCTACGACGTCGAGCACACCGCCGCGGACGGCGCCTTCGCTCGCATCGCTCGCCTCGCCGCTCGGTGGTTCGACGCTCCGTACGCCTCGGTGTCCATCATCGACGCCGATCTGGTGCGCTTCACCGCCACCTACGGCGACGGACTGCCCGACCACACGGAACGTCACGACGCCCTCTGCACGATGGCCATGACGCACGACGGCCCCTTCGTCGCAGCGGACACGCTGGCTGATCCGTCCACCGCCGGCAGCGCCTTCGTCCGTGGTGAGCTGGGCATCCGCTTCTATGCGGGCGCACCGATCGTCACGGCCGACGGATTCCGTCTCGGCACCGTCAACGTGTACGACGTCACTCCACGTAGCGTGTCCGACGATCGTGCGGATATCCTCATGGAGCTCGCCGACATTGCCATGGACGAGTTCGAGCTGCGCCTGTCCGCGGCGACGAAGGTCCGCGCCGAGCGCGAGTTGCGGACCAGAGCCGAATCGGATGCGGCGATCATCGGTGACTACGCCGCGGTACTCCAGCGAACGCTGTTGCCGCCGTCGCTCCCCACGATCGAGGGCCTCACGCTGGCGTCGCACTATCACGCGTCGTCGCCGTTGCAGGTCGGTGGTGACTTCTACGACGTCTTCGCGTTGGGCAACGACCGGTGGGCGTTCTTCCTCGGCGACGTGCAGGGTCACGGCGCCGGCGCTGCGGCGGTCACGTCGTTGGTGCGCTACACCCTGCGCGCGGCGGCACTGCACCACGAGGACCCCACCGAGGGACTCGCGGAGCTCAACCGCCTGCTCCTGATGGACACCTCGCACCAGCGCTTCTGCACGGTGCTGTTCGGCTTCATCACTCCGGACCCCCGCGGCGGGTTCCGCGTCACTCTCGCAACGGGAGGGCATCCGCCCGCCTTGCTGCTCGACCCTGCGCGCGGAGAAGTGCACGAGATCCGTTCCAGCACGGGCATGTTCGTCGGCGCTCTCGAGAACGCCACGTTCAGCTCGTGCAGTTTCCGGCTCGAGGAGGGGCAGACCCTGCTCCTCTACACGGACGGCATCACCGAGGCGCGCCCCGACGGCCGGACGATGTTCGGCGAGGACGGACTCGCACAGTTCACGCAGGCCCGCCTCGGCTTGTCCACGGCGAAGGTGGTCGAGGATCTGGTCGCCCTGATCCCCGACCTCTCCCCGATCGACGACATCGCGCTACTGGCTCTCGGAGCCTGACCGGGCGTGGTCGCGCAGCAGGCGTAGCGCACGTTCGATGGTCGCCGCGAGGACGTCCTTCGGGTCGCCCTCGAAAACGACGCGTTCCGCGCTGACGGTCCCGTGGTCGTCGACCCCGAACCAGACAGTGCCGGGGGGCACGTCCTCCATCGTCTCGGGTCCGGCCTCACCGGTGACGGCCACGGTGAGGTTCGCGCCGGTCGCGGATGCCACCCCGCTGGCCATGGCGGTCGCTGCCTCCTCGCTCACGACGGGGCCCCGCGGAACCTGCAGGAGCGTGTACTTGTCCTCGCTCGCGTAGGCGACGACCGAGCCGCGGAACCAGGTGCCCGACGACGGGGCGCGACCCAGGTTGGCGGCGATGTTCCCGGCGGTCAGTGATTCGGCGGTGGCGATACGAAGGTCGCGCGAGAGTGCGAGGTCCGCTATCTCGGAACAGATCTCGGCGAGATCGTCGTCGGTGTCGACTCGCTGTTCCGGTTCGGCCGCGTCCGCCTCGATGAGCTCGTCGCTCTCGGTGTGTTGCGACATCTCTGGTCGATCCCCTCTGGAGAATGTGTGGACCTCCGGACATTCCCGGTCTCGTCGGCGGCAAACACTTCGTTCCCGCAGTGTCACATCGGGCGGATCGGCGCTAGCGTTGGTCTCATGCCGACTCTTCGCGACACCATCCGAACCGAACTCGAGGTCCGCCCGACCATCGATCCCGCAGCGGAGATCGACACGCGTGTGGGCTTTCTCGCCGATTACGCCGTCGCCACCGGCACCGCGGGCTTCGTGCTCGGTATCAGCGGCGGGCAGGACAGCACGCTCGTCGGACGCCTGTGCCAACTCGCGGCGGAACGTGTCCGCGCGAGCGGAGGAAAGGCGGAGTTCGTCGCCGTACGGCTCCCCTACGGCACCCAGGCGGACGAGGACGATGCGACCATCGCACTCGACTTCATCCAGCCCGACACCACGGCGACGGTCGACATCAAGGCATCGGTGGACGGCGCCGCCGGTGCCGCGGCCGCAGCCCTGGGAGTCGATCGGCTGCGCGACTTCGTCCGCGGCAACATCAAAGCGCGGGAACGCATGGTCGCCCAGTACGCGCTGGCAGGCGAGCGCAATCTGCTGGTCGTCGGCACCGACCACGCGGCCGAGGCCGTCACCGGCTTCTTCACCAAGTACGGCGACGGCGGAGTCGACCTCACCCCGGTCACCGGTCTGACCAAGAGGCAGGGCGCTGCATTGCTGCGTGAGCTGGGAGCGCCCGAGAGCACGTGGAAGAAGGTTCCGACGGCAGACCTCGAGGACGATCGGCCGGCGCTTCCGGACGAGGAAGCCCTGGGCGTGACCTACGCCCAGATCGACGCCTACCTCGAGGGCGAGGACGTTCCGGACGACGCCGCTGCGACCATCGAGAACTGGTTCCTCAAGACGCGGCACAAGCGGACCACACCGGTCACCCCCAGCGAGACCTGGTGGCGTTGACGACGGTGTGTACAGGTCCCGATCGGGGTAACCCCTGTCACAGCGCTCGAGAAGTGAGGCGTCGACACATCGAGGTGTTTCGACAGGAGTGAGAAGATGGATACCGACACAGTCGTCTGGACCGATCCGAGTCCGCGGCAGGAATGGTGGGAAGCAGTCATGGCGCGGTGTGGAACCGGCAGCCTCCCCGACCGATCGGGGCGCGAACCCGTGCCCCGCGACACCGGACCTCGCACCACCGTGACACGCAACTAGGTAGCACCCATGAGAAGTGCCCCCGAGGATCCGTCCTCGGGGGCACTTCTCACGTTCGGGGTCGATCAGGAGATGCCGACGATGTCCTTAGCCAGGGCAGCCAGACGAGTCTGCGCTGCCGAGACCACCGAGTGGCGGTTCTTGTTGCGCTCCTCGTAGGCGACCACCGTGCGGAGATCCGACGGGTCGGTCAGTTCCTTGATCTCCGCGACGGCAGCGGAGACGTTCAGGGAGTCGTAGTCGTCGATCGGCAGTTCCTGCTCGTCGAGCGTCCCACCGGCCGCACGCGTGCGGTGGATGGCGTCGGCGACACCGGTGGCGCCGCCCTCACGTGTCACGTCCTCGGCCGTCTCGAGAGCAGCGTCGCGGCTCGCGGTGACAGTGTCGACGGCGAGCTCGGTGGCACGCTGGCCTCGACCGATGAGAGTCGACACCTTGGCGGGGACGTCCTTGGCCGTGCCGACCACGCGGTCGACGCCCCGGCTCGACCAGGTGACGGGAGTGTTGATCAGACGCACTGCAGCACCGGTCGCTGCCTGGATGGGCGTGCGGCGCAGGGCGGCGGGGCCACCTAGAGCATCTTCCGCGAGGACTGTGGTGAGCCACTCGACGGTTGCCGAGTGCGCGGTGACGAGGTCGTCGGCCAGCGACACCACCGCGGGCGCGGAGGCAGTCGTGGCGAGCGCCTTCACGTAGCGCGAGCGGTCGAGGAGCTGGTGTTCGAGAGCGAGGTCTCCCAGCAGTGCCTCGTCGAAGGGCTGTGCCTGCTCACCGATCGACTTGAGCAGCGCACTGAGCCGTCCGACGACGGGTGCGACGACGCCGGGGAAACCGCCGAGGTCGCGGATGGTGGCGTCGATGCGAGCAGCGCGATCGCGACCGTTGGACGCGTTCTGCAGCAGCTCGTCGCGGACAGCTTCCGTCCGTGCCTGCGCAACGCGGGTCTCGGCGACCTGCACCTCGGTGTTGGTGAGTGCGAGAAGCGCGCGCAACTGGGCGACGAGTGTCGCCCGGTCGGTGTGTGCGGTGGTGCTGACCATGTGTTGTCCCCCTGTGAGTAGGTGGTAGGAGTTCGGTGCCAGAGCAGCCTGAACGACCGCCCCGCGTCATTCGGTGACACCGGACGGTTACCCGTCGGTACGACGGGGAAAACGTGTGACGAGGCACATGCCCCACGATCGAAGGAGATCTCATGGCAGACGAACTGGACGCGAAGCTCGACTCCGTACAGGAGAAGATCGACGAGGCGAAGCAGGCCGCGGGCGACATTCCGGAACAACGTGACGGCGGAGCCGACCAGGACGACCTGCACCACACCCCGGACGGCGCCGGCGAGCAGACGGGCGATGCGGCCGAGGCGACGCTCGACGAGTTCCGCAATTCCGACGGTGAGCGCGACGAAGGGATGACCGAAGGCGGCGGCGGAGGTCAGGGAGCCGCCTGAACACCGACCGAGTGCGGCACGGCGAGAGATGTCGCCACCTCGGGCACGCTCGATCCCGCGGCGAGCATCTCTCGCTGGCGGCGTGCACCGTTCCCGCGCGCCAGGAGCGCGTCGATGTGGGTCTCCACCGACTCGAGGTCGCCGGTCACGGTCAGGGCGTCTCGCACACGCGCCACCAGATCGGCGAGTCGAGACGCGGCCGGCAGGACGATTCCGGTCGCGGGATCCACGGCGTCCCCGTCCAGTCCGTCGTGAGCGGCGAGCCAGTACGCCCGCCGCAATCTGCTGTCCGGAACGACGGGTGCATCGACTTCCGGATCGACACTCATGACCAGAGCGCGACACAGACGTGCGAGAAGAAGGGTGTCGGCACTGTCGGCAGGAACATCCGCGACGCGTATCTCGACGGTCGGTAGTCGCCGCGACGGTAGGACATCCCAGTAGACCATCCCGTCGTCGAGAATCGTTCCCGCGCGGATCATCTCGGAGACCTCGCGGTCGTACTCCGCCTCGGACCGCAGGTGTGGAGGCGGGCCCGCGCTGAGCCATCGCGACCATTGCACCGATCGCCAACTGGCGTACCCCGTGTCGACTCCGTCGTAGATCGGGGAGTTCGCGGATACCGCGAGCAGTGTCGGCAACCACGGTCGGACAGCCGTAGCGACAGCCACCGCGTGGGCTCGGGACTGCACGGCCACGTGCACATGGCATCCGCAGACTACTGCCTGATCGGCGATCGGCCCGAAGCGCTCGGCGATACGGCGATACGGCGATACGGCGATACCGCGAGTCGTCGGCCACCGTCGTCCGCACCTGCCCCGGCGGATGCACGGGGGCGATTCCCATCGGCACGCCCACCGCGCCGTGTCTCGCCGACGCGTCCCCGACTGCGGCGCGAGAGGTGGTCAAGGCCTCGGCCAGATCGTCCATGTCCGTGACCACCGGGCTGGTGGTCTCCACCTGGCATGCCGTCAGCTCCATGTCCAGCGTGATCCCCGAACGCGACTCGCTCGTCGCAGCCACCTCGCGGTTGCACTCCAGAGGCGACGCTGTCCGGGGGTCGAGGAGCAGGAACTCCTCCTCCGCCCCGACGGTAGGTACATCCATACGCCGAGCAATGCCTACGCACGGATGGGGCAAACTCGTGACCTGCGCCTCAGGTGCCCCGGATGTGACGATCCAGTGTGTCGAGCAACGGACGTTGGCCCACCAGGATGCGCAGTCGAGCGGACTCGGAGTCGCACCACTCCACCCGATCGACCTCGGGAAACACCATCCGACGCCCCGATGTCGGGGGCCACTGCATCTCCACCTCGTTGCTGACGGCGGTCGACGGATCGAAATCGCCGCGCACGGCGAACGCGCGGACGGTCTTCGCGCGCGACTGTGTGACCGTGCCCAGGTCGATCCACTCCCCGCTCGGCACCGGCGACCCCAACTCTTCCTCGAACTCGCGGGCGGCCGCCGATCGAGCATCCTCGGTCTCCGCGTCGTACTCGCCCTTGGGAACCGACCAGGCACCGGCGTCCTTCCGAGACCAGAACGGACCACCGGGGTGCGCCAGCAGAACTTCCAGGTTCGTCGGCTCGCCGCGGAAGAGCAGAATTCCGGCGCTCGTCTTCATCCTGCCCATTGTTCGTGACGACGTTTCTCCGCCCGGAGGGCGGGTACGCGGTCCGTTGCACCGAACGAACACGACAGAGCCACGAGGGAGTCGAGCACATGACAGACGTTGCGTCGCAGGGATCTACACCCGACGACGACCGGGACATCCTGACCGATCGTCAGGGGCACCCCGTCTACGACAACCAGAACCAACGCACCGTGGGCTCGCGAGGCCCGGCGACACTCGAGAATTACCATTTCCTCGAAAAGATCAGCCATTTCGATCGCGAGCGCATCCCCGAACGCGTCGTCCACGCCCGCGGCGCCGTCGCCTACGGCTACTTCGAGGCCACCGGGAAGTGGGGCGACGAGCCCATCGAGAGGTACACCCGCGCCAAGCTGTTCGCCGAGGCCGGCAAGCGAACGGATCTCGCCATCAGGTTCTCGACCGTGATCGGCGGACGCGATTCGTCGGAAGCCGCACGGGACCCGCGCGGTTTCGCGATCAAGTTCTACACCGAGGACGGCAACTGGGACCTCGTCGGCAACAACCTCGGGGTCTTCTTCATCCGCGATGCCATCAAGTCCCCGGACGTCATCCACGCGCTCAAGCCCGACCCGGTGACGTTCCGCCAGGAACCGGCGCGCATCTTCGACTTCATGTCGCAGACGCCCGAGGCGACGCACATGCTCGTGAACCTGTTCTCGCCCCGCGGGATTCCGGCCAACTATCGGACCCAGCAGGGCTTCGGCGTCAACACCTACAAGTGGGTCAACGCGGAGGGCGAGACCCACCTGGTGAAATACCACTGGATCCCGAAGGCCGGTGTCTCGTCTCTGACCGAGGCCGACGCCGCTGTCGTCCAGGGCCAGGATCTCGGCCACGCGAGCAAGGATCTGTACGACCACATCGAGAACGGCGACTACCCGGAATGGGAATTGCGCGTTCAGCTCATGAGCGACGACGAGCACCCGGAGCTGAACTTCGACCCGTTGGACGACACCAAGGTCTGGCCGGAGAACGAGTTCCCGCCGAAGGTCGTCGGCCGCACGGTTCTCGACCGCAACGTCTCGAACCATTTCACCGAGAACGAGCAGATCTCCTTCGGCACCGGCGTTCTGGTGGACGGGCTCGATTTCTCCGACGACAAGATGCTCGTGGGTCGTACGTTCTCCTACTCCGACACCCAGCTACCGGGTGGGGCCGAACTACCTGCAGCTTCCGGTGAACCAGCCGAAGAACGCGTCCGTCGCCACCAATCAGCAGGGCGGCCAGATGCAGTACGCGGTGGACCGTAACGGGGGCAATCCCCATGTCAACTACGAGCCGTCCATCACCGGCGGGCTGCGTGAAGCGCAGTACCCGACGCACGACGAGCAGGGTCCGGAGATCTCGGGTCGCCTCACCCGCAAGCGGATCGATCGCACGAACGACTACGAGCAGGCGGGTCAGCGTTACCAGCTGATGGATCAGTGGGAGAAGGACGATCTGGTGGCGAACCTGGTCGCCAATATCTCCGAGGCGACCCGTGAGGTCCAGGAGCGCATGGTGTGGCACTTCCTGATGGCCGACGACGAACTGGGCGCGCGGGTCGGTGACGGTCTGTCGATCACCGCCGACGACGTCCGCGGACTCGAACCGCTTGCCTCGCAGACACTCTCGGACGAGGAGAACGAGCGTCGAGCGAACCTGGGCAAGAACGGCCCCCGAGACGTGACCGGCCTGGAGATGACGCACTGCGTCCCGAACGAGCGTGACGTGAAGGCCGGCTGACGCGCAGGTCGACTTCCTCTGGACAACAGGTGACGGCGGGGTTATCGTCGATTCTGCAAGCCACACGGATCGGTAGACGAACGTAAGGCAGGTGGTGCGTATCAACGAGGTGAAGCGAAACTACGTGTTCCTTCCATCGCGAGGCCGTCACTGTCCGTGATCGCGCCCGCATCATAATTGTCCGACAACCCCGGTGCCTTTCCCAGGCACCGGGGTTTCTCTTTGTTCCGGGCGCGTTCGTTCGCAGGGGAAACGGGTATGCCCCCGCCCATGACTGAAGTCGACAAAGCGCCGGTGAGCGAGCAGGGGAACGGCCTCCGCACGGCGATCTCGGGGAAGTTGCTGTTCGTGTTCATCCTCGGAGACGTCCTGGGGGCGGGCATCTACGCCCTCGTCGGGGAGATCGCCGGCGAGGTCGGAGGCGCCGTCTGGGTTCCGTTGCTCGTCGCCTTGGCGATGGCGATGCTGACGGCGTCCTCCTACGCGGAGTTGGTGACCAAATACCCCCGCGCCGGGGGCGCCGCAGTCTTCGCCGAGCGCGCCTTCCGTCGGCCCGTGGTGTCGTTCCTGGTGGGGTTCTCGATGCTGGCCGCCGGAGTGACCAGCGCCGCGGGACTGTCCGTCGCCTTCGCCGGCGACTACCTCGGAGCGTTCCTGGACGTCCCCACCGTCCCCGCGGCACTCGTCTTCCTCGCCGTGGTCGCGCTCCTCAACGCCCGAGGCATCAAGGAGTCGATGCGCGCCAACGTCGTGATGACGATCATCGAGGTCAGCGGCCTCGTTCTGGTGGTCGTGCTCGCAGGCATCGTTCTCGGTCGAGGCGACGGAGACATCGGCCGCACGATGGACTTCGCGGACGGCGTGAATCCGGCGGTGGCGATCCTCGCGGCAGCGTTGTTGGCGTTCTACTCCTTCGTCGGGTTCGAGACGTCGGCCAACATGGCCGAGGAGGTCCATGACGTGCACCGCGTCTATCCGCGCGCCCTGTTCCTGTCCCTGACCGTGGCAGGCGCGGTCTACGTCGCCGTGGGGCTCGCGGTCAGCGCCGTCGTTCCGGCGACTGATCTCGCGGACACGTCGGCGCCTCTCCTGGCAGTCGTGTCGGCAGCGGACGTCGGGATCCCCGACAAGCTCTTCGGCGCCATCGCCTTGATCGCCGTGGCGAACGGCGCGCTGTTGACCATGATCATGGCCAGCCGACTCACCTACGGCATGTCCAATCAGGGCCTGCTTCCCTCCGCCGCGGGACGGGTTCTGCCGCGCCGTCGTACGCCGTGGGTCGCCATCCTGGCCACGACCATCGTCGCCATGATCCTCGCCGCCACCGGGACGGTCGCCGCGCTCGCGGAGACGGTCGTGCTCCTGCTGCTGATCGTGTTCGTCAGCACCAATCTCGCCGTGCTCGTGCTGCGCCGCGACACGGTCGAACACCCGCACTTCCGCACCCCGGCAGTACTTCCGGTGCTCGCCCTCGTCAGCTGTGTCGTCCTGGCCACCCAGCAGAGTGCCGGGACCTGGCTCCGGGCCGCGGTGCTCCTTCTGGTGGGTGTGGTCCTGTATGCGGCGATGAGATGGACACGGAGTTTGAGAAGTCCGGAAATCGTCAACTCGTGATCCGTCTCCTGTAGAACGGGAGAGTTCGATGTGTGTCCGACGCCGGGCTACCGGCGTCCGGTCGTGACGAGTGAAAGGCAGTCGATGGCTATCAACGACGACGACATCACCACCTCCGGAGCAGCAGGCGGAGAAGGCCCCGCCGACGGCGGCTCCAACCCCGGCGGCCACGACGGCGGCGCGGACGGTTCCGCGAGCAGCGGTGAAGGGCCCGCCGACGGCGGCTCCAACCCTGACGGACACGACGGCGGCGCCGACGGTTCCGCAGGAGGAGAAGGGCCCGCCGACGGCGGCTCCAACCCCGCCGGCCACGACGGCGGTGCGGACGGTACGGCTTGAGCCGACAGTTCGACGAGCAACGCGGATCGGGAAACCGGTCCGCGTTGCGTCGTCTCATGAGTATCGAGGCTCGAACGTTCGCGGACGAGCACTGGGGCATCGCTCCGCTGCTGACGCGGCGAGAGGACCTGTCGTCGACGTTCGAGGACCTGCTGTCGGTGGACGCCGTCGACGAACTCGTCTCCGAGCGCGGGGTGCGGACCCCGTTCGCGCGCATGGCGAAGAACGGGTCGCTCACCGCGCGCGAGAACTTCACCGACTCCGGCGGTTTCGGCGCCGAGGTGACCGACCAGCTCGATTCCGCGGGGATACTCGCGGCCTTCGCCGACGGTCACACGTTGGTTCTGCAGGGTCTACATCGACTGTGGCCGCCGCTGATCCACTTCGCCGGCGAGTTGGTGCGCGACCTCGGCCACCCGGTCCAGGTGAACTCCTACATCACACCGGCGTCGTCCCGCGGGTTCGATCCGCACTACGACGTGCACGATGTGTTCGTCCTCCAGATCTCCGGCGAGAAACGGTGGATCCTGCACCCGCCCGTGCATCAGCACCCCCTGTCGCACCAGCCGTGGTCCGACCGCAAGGACGATGTCGCAGCGATGGCGCGAACCACGCCGACCATCGACACCGTTCTGCGCGAAGGTGATTCGCTGTACGTGCCGCGCGGGTGGATCCACTCGGCACAGGCACTGGGCGACACGTCGATCCATCTGACCGTCGGAATGTCGGCGTTCACCCGATACGACCTGCTCCACCACCTCGTGTCGACATTCGCCGAGGACGCACGGTTCCGCAGCCCACTCCCCGTCGGGATCGATCTCACCGACGCGGATGCGGTAGCACCCCATGTGCGCGCGCTGCTCACCGATCTGGTCTCCGCACTGGACGAGAACGACGCTCCCGTGAATCGCGAGCATGCGGTCGCCGATCGGGTCGGACGGCGCTTCACCGAGGTCACGCGCCCCGCTCCCGTGCGCCCGCTCGCGACGATCGGGTCGATGGCCGCGCTGTCCGCGAACTCGGTCGTGGGATGGCGTCCGGGTCTGCACGCGCGGATCGTCGACGCCGACGACGCGGTCACCGTCACGACCCGGACGAAGTCGGTGCGGCTGCCTGCGGTGTGCGCCTCCGCCGTTCACCAGCTGCATTCCGGCAAGGACTGCGTCGTGGGAGAGCTGAGCGGACTGGACACCGACGACGCTCTCGTCGTGGTCCGGCGGCTGCTGCGCGAGGGCATCGTGGTTCCGCGATCGAGCCCTGTCCCACCGACCGACTAGAGTCGACGAAGGCATATTCGGACCGGGTCCGACGAAGCACTGTTGGGGAAAGAGAACGCGACGTGGAGCTGGTAGTACTTCTCGACGAGGACGGCCGGGCCATCGGGACCCACGACAAGGCCACCGTCCACCACGACGCCACGCCGCTCCACCTCGCGTTCTCGAGTTACGTCGTGAACCGGGACCGCGAGGTTCTGGTCACTCGTCGTGCTCACGAGAAGCGCACGTGGCCGGGCATCTGGACGAACACGTGCTGTGGGCATCCCGCGCCCGGTGAACGCCTGGACTCGGCCGTTCTGCGGCGCCTGGACCACGAGCTCGGTATCTCCGCCTCGAACGCGGAGCCCGTACTCCCCCGTTTCCGCTACCGCGCGGTGATGAGCAACGGCGTCGTCGAGTACGAGATCTGCCCGGTCTTCCTCGTTCTGCACGACGATCGGTCGGTGGATCCACGTCCGGACGAGGTCGCAGACTTCCGGTGGGAACCGTGGTCCGACTTCGTCGCGGCCGTGTTCGAGGGTCGCAGCGACCTCTCGCCGTGGTGCCAGGACCAGGTGCGCCAACTGCACGCGCTGGGGAGCGATCCGCTGGCGTGGCCCACCGGCGGCACGGCGTCGTTGCCGCCCGCTGCGCAGGTGGCGTGAGCACCTCCGGCGACGGCGCGCGTCAGCGTCGCGACAATGTCGCGATGAGGGCGATCGACCGGGTGTCCAGTGCTCTGGGGCGGTCCTCGATCTTCGACGACATCGATTTCGACGACACCCATCCCTGGTTCCTGACGGGCGAGGAGCGTGCCAACGCCGACACCCGCATCCGGCCGTGGACCGACGGAAACCTCTGCCGCGCACTCGTGCACGGCGACACGTACTTCCGTGTGCTCGACGAGCACGTCGCAGCAGCGGACGTGGACGATCTGGTGCTGTTCACCGATTGGCGTGGCGACCCGGAGCAGGTACTCACCGATCACGGTCCGACGGTCGAAGGTGCGCTGACGCAGGCAGCCTCGCGCGGCGTCGTCGTCCGAGGACTGCTGTGGCGTTCGCACGCGGAATCGATCGGCTACACCGGCGGCAAGAACAGCGCGTTGGCCTCCGCTCTGGAGGAAGCCGGAGGTGAATGCGTCCTGGACCAGCGCGTCCTGAGCTTCGGGTCGCATCACCAGAAACTCGTGGTGATCCGTTCGGCCGAGCGATCCGACCAGAACGTGGCATTCGTCGGCGGCATCGATCTGGCGCGTGCCCGACGCGACGACATCCATCACCACGGCGACGCACTCAGTCGTCCGTTCCCGCCGGAGTACGGGGAAACCCCTGCCTGGCACGACCTCCAGCTCGAGGTGCGTGGACCGGCCGTCCGGGACGTGGAGGACACCTTCCGCGAGCGGTGGGAAGACCCGGCAGCGTTGTCCCGGCTTCCGTGGCACGTCGTCTCCGATATCGTCCGGCGACACCGACGCGAGCCGTCGGAGCTGCCCGCGCCCCTGCCGGATCCACCGACCGCCGGCACGTGCTCGGTACAGCTCCTGCGCACCTATCCTCGGCGACGTCCCGCCTACCCGTTCGCCCGCGACGGAGAACGCAGTGCGGCTCGGGCGTACGCGAAAGCACTGGGACGCGCGGAACGCCTCATCTACATCGAGGACCAGTACCTCTGGTCCGTGGACGTGGCACGTGTCTTCGCGCGCGCCCTCCGGCGCTCACCACGTCTGCGCATGATCGTCGTGGTGCCGCGCCATCTCGACGACGACAGCGCGATGACCATTCCTCCGGCGCTCCTCGGCCATGCCGCCGCCCTCGACCTGCTTCGCGACGCGGGAGCCGACAGGGTTCTGGTTCTGGACGTCGAGAACGACGACAGCGTGCCGGTCTACGTCCACTCGAAGGTTTGCATCGTCGACGACATCTGGGCAGCCGTCGGCAGCGACAACTTCAACCGGCGGTCGTGGACGCACGATTCGGAGCTGACGGCCGCGGTGGTGGACGAGACCCGGGACGAGCGGTCCCCCGTGGACCCGTCCGGACTCGGCGACGGGGCGCGAGTCTTCGCCCGCGACCTCCGCTTGGAACTGCTCACCGAGCACCTCTCCCGCGACCCGGCCGACGTGGACGACCTACTCGACCCCGACGAGTGCTTCGACGCGGTGTCCGATCACGTGGCCAGGCTCGATGCGTGGCACGACGGCGGTCGAGACGGTGACCGGCCGGTCGGGCGCCTGCGCACGCACGCCATCGAGGTCCCACCCGTGTGGAAGCAACGCGTGTTCTCGGTGCTGTACCGACTGGTGGTCGATCCGGACGGACGCCCCCTGCGATTGAGACTCACGCGTCGCTTCTGACGCACGATCGGATTGGCCCGTCCAGTCCGGGGTATCAGGGCTCTCGTGAGTCCTTCGAGCGACACCGCGCACCGCGTCGACACCGCAGGGTCGGCACTCGGGTACACGGAACTTCATCCTGCGCAACGTGATTCGGTAGCGGCCCTCGCCGGGGGCCGGGACGTCCTGGCACTGCTCGCCAGTGGTTACGGCAAGTCTGCGATCTATCAGATCGCCGCCTCGATCCTCGACGGTCCTACCGTCGTGGTGACTCCGCTGATCGCTCTGCAACGCGACCAGGTCGAGAGCCTGCGCCGTCGGACCGGCGAGATGCGCGCCGTCGCAGTGCATTCGGAGCAGACGACGTCGCAGAACGACGACGCGTGGCGCTCGCTGGAGACCGGCGACGCGACGATGCTCTATCTCACTCCGGAATCGGCGTCTCGACCCGACACGCGGCGGCGACTGCGTGAGATGTCGGTCGCCTGTGTCGCCGTCGACGAGGCGCACTGCATCGCGGCGTGGGGCCACGACTTCCGACCTGCCTATCTGCGCCTCGGCGAATTCGTCGACGCGATCGGGCGGCCGCCCGTCGTGGCGACCACCGCTACCGCCCCGCCGCCCGTTCGCGACGAGATCGTCGAGCGACTCCATCTCGTCGACCCCTTCGTCGCGGTGGGGTCGTTCGACCGGCCGAACATCCACCTGTCCGTCGTCCGCCACCATCACGCGATCGACCTGACCGACGCCGTGGTCGACGACGTCGTGGATCGCGTCGACGCACTGCGGTCCGGTGCCGTCGGCCTGGTGTACGTGGCCACTCGCGCGCAGACGCATGACTACGCAGACCTGGTGGGGCAGCGGGGAGTCGACGCCATCGCCTACCACGCAGGACTCTCCCGCCACGACCGCGAGGATGCGCATCGCGCCTTCCGAGACGGGACGGTGGACGTCGTGGTGGCGACGTCCGCGTTCGGTATGGGCATCGACAAGCCGGATGTCCGCTTCGTCGTCCACACGTCGCCGCCGGAGTCCCTCGAGCGCTACTACCAGGAGTTCGGGCGGGTCGGACGAGACGGCGACGATGCCGCGGCGGTCCTTCATTTCCGCCCGGAGGATCTCGGCTTGTCCACCTTCTTCGCCACCCGGAATCCGCAGCGTGAGGCGCTGGCCGGGGTGTACCGGGCCATCTCCTCCACGACCGCGCCGATACCGACCGATTCCCTGGCAGCGCTCCCCTCGGCGTCGGGCCGCGCGGCGGAGTCGGCGGTGGAATTGCTCGATCGGGCCGGGGCCGTTCGGTGGCAGGACGGGGGGTGGACGGACTGCGGGATGGAGACGGCCGATGCGGTGGAGCTGGCCTGCGAGGCTGCGCATCGCGGGGAGACCGCTGCACGCTCGCGTGTCGAGATGGTGCGGAAGTACGCCGAGACGACGCGGTGTCGACGACGCGTCCTGCTCGAGTACCTCGGCGAGGTGCCGTCCGGACCGTGCGGTCGATGCGACACGTGCGAATCCGGTGCGTCGACGGAACCGGACGACGGCGACGGTCGTTTCCGGCCCGGCGACGTTCTGCATCACCGTGAGTGGGGCACGGGGGACGTCGTGTCCGCGGAATCGGACCGAGTGACCGTCCACTTCCCCGATCAGGGGTACCGCACCCTGTCCACGGCCGTCCTCCTCGACGAGAACATCGCCGAGTGACGGGGCGGCGAAACGAACGCGAGCCGCGCCACGGGGGCAGGTAACCGGCGCGCTACCCGGAGAGCTCCCCTCGCACCGGACACCGAGTAGGTTCGGCCCGCCAACCTGCCCGTTTGCGGCGCGAAGCTGCTGCGATGACCGTAGATTCGCGAGAGATGCGGTGTGTCGGGGGACCATGCCGCGTCCTATTCCTGCCGTCGAGTGTGAGGTTGCTACACCCATGACAGACCTGAAGCCCTTCTTCAAGAACGTTCAGTCGCACTACGACCTGTCCGACGACTTCTTCGCGCTGTTCCTCGACCCGACATGGACCTACAGCTGTGCGTACTTCGAGCGCGAGGACATGACGCTCGAGGAGGCTCAGCTGGCCAAGATCGATCTGGCCCTGGACAAGCTCGGACTCGAATCCGGTATGCGGTTGCTCGATGTCGGCTGCGGCTGGGGCACGGCCATGATCCGCGCGCGCGAACGATTCGACGTCGACGTCATCGGCCTGACGCTCAGTGAGCACCAGTTCGGCCGCGTGCAGTCCCGGCTCGACGACCTGCCCGGTACCCGCTCGGCCGAGGTCAGGCTGCAGGGATGGGAAGAGTTCGACGAGCCCGTCGACCGCATCGTCAGCATCGGCGCCTTCGAGCACTTCCGGCGTACACGGCACGTCCCGTTCTTCGAGAAGGCCAGCGCGATCCTGCCGGCCGACGGGGTCATGCTGCTCCACACGATCGTCGGCTACGGCCTGGACGATCTCGCCGAGAAGGGCGTCGCCGTCGACAAGCGTGACGCCGTGTTCATGCGCTTCATCCTCCGGGAGATCTTCCCCGGTGGTGAGCTCGAGCGGCCCGTCACCATCGAGGAGCGCGCCACGTCGGTCGGATTCTCGGTGGACCGCGTGCATTCGCTGCAGCAGCACTACGCGCGGACACTCGAGATCTGGACCGAAAACCTCGAGGCACGCAAGGACGACGCCATCCGTATCGCCGGCGACGTGGTCTACGACCGCTACATCAAGTACCTGAGCGGCTGCGCGCAGCAGTTCCGCCGCGGGACCATCGACGTCATGCAGTTCACGCTGTCGAAGTAGCGACAGCTGTTTGGTGCCGTACCGGCGGGGAAGCCCCGTCGGTATGGCTACCGGCACCTACACGTTCATCGGCAATGCGACGGGACTGCTGTCCTACCGGGACGTCACACTGCTGACGGACCCCAACTTCCTCCATGCCGGTGAACGTGCCTATCTCGGGCACGGCCTGTTCTCGACCAGGCGCCTGGATCCGGCGATCTCACTGGACGACCTTCCGCCGCTGTCGGCGATCCTGTTGTCGCACATGCACGGTGATCACTGGGATCGACGTGCGCAGGCGGGCCTGGACTCTGCGCTGCCGGTTCTGACGACGCCGCACGCCGCGTCGAAGCTGCACCACCGAGGCTTCGACGGCGCGGTCGGCCTCGACACCTGGCAGTCCCGACGCATCGAGGTCGGCGACACGGTTGCGACCGTGTCCGCGATGCCGGGACGACACGGACCGATGTGGGCACAGAAACTGCGAGTCCTGCCCCCGGTCATGGGGACGATGGTGGAGTTCTCGACGGCCGACGGTCCGGTGGATCTGCGGGTGTACATCTCCGGGGACACGCTGATGGTGGACGAGCTGCGGGAGATTCCGACGCGATTCCCGGAGATCGACACGGGGGTAGTGCATCTCGGCGGTACCACCCTTCCGTTCGGACAGAACCCGCGCTTCGGAGCGATGGTGACCATGGACGGACGGCAGGGAACCGATGCGATGGAGTGCATCGATCCGCGACAGGTGCTGCCCGTTCATTTCGAGGACTACGGCGTGTTCGCCTCTCCCCTGTCCGACTTCACCCGCGCGATGACGCAACGGGGTCTCGGAGATCGCATCACCCACGTCGGGCGTGGTGAGACGGTCACGGTCGGCTCGCGGTGAGGTCCGCCGGTTTCCCCGGTCACCGGGCGGGTATCTCTCGCCCACATCGCGAGAGAGGACGACCATGCCGAAGACCGATGACGACGGCAACGCCGTGAAGTCCGAACTGCCGTCGACGTTGCAGAAGTCCGACGAGAAGGCCCAGCGCACCTATGCCAAGGCTCTCGACTCGGCCGAGGACGAGTACGACGACGAGTCGCGCGCCCATCGTGTCGCCTACGCGGCCCTGAAGCACACGCACGAGAAGATCGGCGATCACTGGGAGCCGAAGGACGAGAAGGGCCCGTCGGACGATCGCGCCCGCAGCGGCGGCAAGAACCCGTCCGGTGAGAGCGCAGGCGGCGTCGACGCCAATGCCTCCAAGAAGCACCTCGAGCGTGTCGCGCGGGAACTCGACATCACCGGTCGGTCGACGATGACCAAGGACGAGCTGGTCACCGCCATCGACAAGGAGAACCGGAAGCAGACTGCGAAGAACCGGTGACGCAGGTCAGCGGAACGCTTGGTGCCCCGTGAGCGCCTTGCCGATCGAGAGCATGTGCATCTCGCTGGTGCCCTCGTAGGTCAACACCGATTCGAGATTGTTGGCGTGCCGCAGCGGCGAGTACTCGAGGGTGATGCCGCTTCCCCCGAGAATGGTGCGGCATTCACGAGCGATCGCGATGGCCTCGCGCACGTTGTTGAGCTTGCCCAGGCTGATCTGATCCGGCGAGATCTCGCCACGGTCCTTGATGCGTCCGAGGTGGACTGCCAGCAGGAACCCCTTGCCGAGCTCCAGCGTCATGTCCGCCAGCTTCTGTTGCGTCAACTGGAAACTGCCGAGCGGCCGGTCGAAGACTTCCCGTGAGTTCGCGTACGCGATGGCCGTCTCGAGACTGTCCCGCGCGGCGCCCAGCGCTCCGAACACGATGCCGAACCGCGCCTCGTTGAGGCAGGACAGCGGGGCACCCAGGCTCGTCGCGCCGGGCAACATCGCCGAGGCCGGCAGCCGGATGTCGTCGAACGCGAGCTCGGCTGTCACGGATGCACGCAGCGACAACTTCTTCCCGACGGCATGGGCCGTGAAACCCGGTGTGTCCGTGGGTACGAGGAACCCGCGGAACCCCTCGTCGGTGCGAGCCCACACGGTGGCGACGTCCGCGAGGGTTCCGTTGGTGATCCACATCTTCGAGCCCGACAGGATCCAGTCGTCGCCGTCTCGGCGGGCGCGTGTCCGCATTCCGGAAGGATTGGAACCGAAGTCCGCCTCGGTCAGCCCGAAGCACCCGATGGCGTCGCCCGCGGCGAGTCGGGGAAGCCACTCCTGCTTCTGCTCCTCCGAGCCGTACCGGTGGATGGAGTACATCGACAGCGACCCCTGCACCGAGACGAAACTGCGGAAGCCGCTGTCCCCTGCCTCGAGCTCCATGCAGGCGAGTCCGTAACTGACAGCGTTCGTCCCCGCGCATCCGTAGCCCTCGAGGTGCATCCCCATCAGTCCGAGGCTGCCGAATTCCTTGGCCAACTCCCGCGGCAGAGTGCCTGATTCGAACCAGTCCCCGACCTCCGGCTTGAGCCGCTTGTCGACGAACGCTCGGACCGTCGCGGCGATATCGCGCTCGTCCTGGTCCAGGAGCGACTCCGCGGCGAACAGGTCGAGCGGGCGCACCGGCGCGGGCGCGGTGCGGGGGGCTGCGTCACGTGGAGCGGTCGTCGTCATCGTGGTCCTCGCAAGATCTGCCGGGGTGTGCGGTCGACTCCGAACCTACCCGGCGACAGCTGTCGACTCGGCGGGTTCTTCAATCGGCGCCGGATCGTCCGGTCGGTACTCGATGAGCCGTGCACTGTTACCGACCACGATGATCGACGACGCGTTGTGCAGAATCGCGGCGAGGACGGGCGACAACGCTCCTCCGGCGCTCACCGCGAGACCGATGGCGTTGACCGCGATGGACATGCCGTAGTTCTGCCTGATCACGGCCACCGACCGGCGCCCCAGCGAACGCACGTCGAGCAACCTGGCCAGGTCGTCCCCGGCAAGCGCCACATCCGCGGTCTCGACGGCGACGTCGGTTCCGGCGGCGCCCATCGCGATCCCGATGTCCGCGGCGGCGAGGGCGGGCGCATCGTTGGTGCCGTCGCCGACCACTGCCACCACGTGGCCCGCCTCCTGCAACTCCCGCACGACGTCCAGCTTGTCCTCGGGCATGACCTCGGCACGCCACTCGTCGATACCCAGTTCGGCGGCCACTGCAGCCGCGGTGGCGGGGTTGTCCCCAGTGAGCATCACGATGCGACGGACGCCGTCCGCCCGCAACGCATCCAGTACCTCGGAGGCGTTGTGTCGGATCTCGTCCCACAGACTCACCAGTCCCACCAACACGCCGTCGACGGCGAGAAGGAGAGGAGTCTCGGCGCGATGCTGAAGGCGAGTCATCCACCCCGTGGCATCTTCCGATACCGCGACGTTCTCGCGCCGGAGCAGAGATGCGCTGCCCAACAACAGCGTTCGACCGTCCGAGACGGTACGCATACCGAGACCCACCAGCACTTCGCATTCCTCGTGCGGCGGAATCTCGATACGTCGCTCTTCCGTACTCCGGATGACGGCCTCGGCCAGCGGGTGTCTGGAGTGGATCTCGGAGCTGGCCGCGTAGGCCAGAACCTGCTCCGGCTCCCATGCGTCGTCGAAGGCGATGACATTGGTGACCACGGGACGACCGACGGTCAGCGTTCCGGTCTTGTCGAAGACGAACGCATCCACCCGGCCCGCTTGCTCGAGGTGCGAGCCGCCCTTGATCAGAATGCCGCGGCGGGCACCGTTTCCGATGGCAGCACTGATAGCCGTGGGTGTCGACAACCCGACCGCACAGGGACACGCGACCAGAAGCATCGTCATCGCACGGCGAAGGTCCCGAGTGACGACAAGCGTGGCAGCCGAGAGCAGGAACGATGCGGGCACGAAACGACGCGAGAAATTGTCGCCCACGGTCTGGATCGGTGCGCGGTCCTCCTGCGCCTGCTCCACCCGCGCGATGATGCGGCCGATGGCGGTGTCACGGCCGACAGCGGACGCCCGCACCACGACCCGTCCGCGGAGCACCACCGACCCTGCCGAGAGCCGACTTCCAGCGGCCACGGTCACCGGGAGTGTCTCTCCGGTGATGGCGGACTGGTCGACCACGGCGTCACCCTCGACGACGACGCCGTCGACGGGGACTCCGACACGGTCGTGCACCACGACCTCGTCGCCCACTTCGAGGGAATCGATGTCCACGGACACCTCGGTACCGTCGCCCGTGCGGATCCACGCTGTGTCGTGCGTGCCACTCAGGAGGTCGGAGATCGCACGCCGTGTGCGACGGAGAGTCAGATCCTGCAGGTACTCCCCGATATTGAGCAACCAGAGCACCGTCAACGCGACGACGTTCTCGCGCAGCACCAGACTCGCGACCGTGGCGGCCGAGACCAGGGCGTCGGTGCCGGCGCCGCGCCTACCCGCGATGGACCGCACCGCGCCCCGCAGGAACGGGTACCCCGTGAAGACTGTGACACCGGTGGCGACGAGTCGACTGGTCGACCCCAGGACAGGCGGTCGACGTAGGCCGTACCGCCGGAGCCCGAGCAGAACCAGCGCCGCAGCGCCGACGGTCAAGCGCAGCAACTCGCCCGTTCCCACATCCGCTGAGCGCGGCGTCCGCACCGGAACCTGCGCGGACGACGAGACGACAGTCGGTGTCGACGCCAGCGCGGTGGTCACGGTGTCGACATCGGTCCGCGTCCGTGAATACCAGACGACGACCGATGCAGTCCTCGGATAGGCATGTACCGCACGGACTCCCGGCACCGCGTCCAGTAGGTCCTCCACGGCGACCGCAAAGGCGTCCTGACCGGCGATCCAGTCGAAGCGCAACCGGATGCGTCCGGCCCCCACGGACAGCAGCGTCGGTCGGGTCTCCGTCGGCGCGAGCATCTCAGTGATCGTGGCCGTGGCCGACGTCGGACGCGGCGGGCGGACGCGCTTCCTCCCCGAGTCGGTCCTTCGCCTCGGAGACGACATCCGAGACGGCGAGGCGTGCGGACTCCGCCTTGACCTCGGCTTTGCGCACCCCGCGCAAGCCGACCTCGGTAGCGCGGACGGCCGCTTCGCGGAGCGGAGCGCGGTCGACGACCTTCTTGACGCCGTTGTAGGCGGCCACACCGACGACGCCGGTCACGACGGTCGATGCCGCTTTGGCGATGAACGGGACCAACATCTCGCAGAACTCCTCACGGTCTGCTCGGCAGACACGGGTCGGGGGTACAGGTGACGCACGTGGCGGCGACCGTTGTCGCACCCGAACACTAGCCTTACCGAACATCGTTGTCGGCAATCGGTCGCTCGATCGGACTGTTTCCTGCCCGGCGACAGAGCGATCAGGCAGCAATCATCAGGTCTCGTCCGGTCAACGTCTCGGTCTCGTGCAGGATGCGTGTGAAGACGTCGTCGCTGACGTGGTCGGCCAGCATGTAGCGGTCCCACCACATCATGCGCGTGCGGTACCGCTCGTCGGGATAGGCGGCAGGAGCGATGTTCTCGGCCACCCGGCCACCGCCGGACTCCCACCGACGCAACACGTGGTCGGCCGCCGTGGCCATCACGTACCGAGCACCGGTGAACACCATCGTCGGAAGCGCCGTGCGGGAGAGCAGCGCGGACAATGCTCCCGGGTGGTCGGCGTCGGACGAGACGAACGCCGTCTTCATCTCGACGACACCGTCCGGAAGACGACCGTGGATCAGATCGGCGACATCGGACTTCGCGGAGTTGCCGTCCCATTCGACGAGCGCATGCGATTGCTCGGCGCTGATGTACGGGCCTTGCCCGCGCACACCCGCGACGACACGTCCGGAACGGTCCACCGCCGCGTAGAACACGGCGGTGTCGACCCCGTCCTCGACGCGCTCGAAGTCCAGGGCGACACCCACTCCGTGACGCTCGTACGACTTCTTGGCGCAGTCGAGGTAGTCGTTCCAGAGAGCGCGATCCTCCGACGGAGTGCTCATCACCAGAACCGTTCCACTATCACGATCGGCGAGCCGTGAGCGACCGCGCGTCACGAGCCGAGTAGGGGCTAGCAGTGTCGTCGTCATCGGACACCTCTCGAGAAAGAGTTGTCGGACCGCCGTCCGGCGCCCCGACCAACAGACCACGGACCCGCCGGACGACGAATCCACACAGTGATTGTCCCGCTTCCGGCGCGAAAAGTGGATTCCGCCCCGAAAGTCGTACGCGCAGGTGGCGCTGCCCTTTTCGCGGGCCGTTAACGAACCGCAGGTCAATAACTCGATTCTGGTGCAGTACCCGAGTTACTCGCTCGTATTCCCGGACAGTTCAGTGACAGGTTGCAGAGTTGAGCCAGTGAAACGGACCAAATTTCGTGAAAAGACACGAATGGTCCGCGGGCGTTTCGCGGCGCGAATGGACACTGTCACGTCCGAAGAAACCGGTCGGTTGCCACAAAAAAGGATGCCGCACCCCGTTTCGGGGTGCGGCATCCATTGTCGACGGGTGGCTCCGGCGTGTCGGCTACTTCCGCGCGGAACGCCGGAAGACCGAGCGACGCGTCGTCGACGCGGTCGTGGACGAGTCGGCGAGAGCGTCCGCGAGGAGGAGGTCGACGGTGCGCTCCGCGTCGGCTTTGTTGTCGCCGATCCCGCCCGACGCACCGCGCTTCGCCCAGCCGACCACGTACGCGCCCGCGAGTGGATCGCCGTCCTCACCGATCACTCGTCCGTCGACGTTGCGCACCGTTCCGCGGTCCTCGTCGAAGGGAAGTCCGGGCAACGGTGATCCGCGGTACCCGGTCGCCTGCAGAACGAGGTCGGCCGCGATCGTCCGCGTGCCGTCGGCGTCGCGAACGTCCAGTCCGCGCACACCCCCGTCGTGCCGGATCGCCACCGGTGTCCGTCCGAACGAGAACACGATCCGTCGTGCGGTCTCGGAGGCCGCCGGCACAGACGCCACCGGCACCGTGGCCAGAGGGGATGCCGATGCGGACATCGGGAGAGAACCGAGAGCAGACACGATGTCGTCCGGCCCGTCGACGACCACGGGAACCGAACGACGGCTGACCAGCGCCTGGCATTCGGAGCGGGTGAAGGCGGCGAACTCCGGCCCACGACGGCCCAGCACGGTGACCTCGGAGACGGAACTGTTCCGCAGCGCTGCCAGCGCGTGCGGCGAGATGTCCGTGCCGACGAGGCCGTCGACATCGGCCGTGAGAATCCGTGCTGCATCGAGAGCGACGTTGCCGTTGCCGATCACGACGACACGCTCGACTCCGCTCAGATCGATCGCGTCGGCCGCGACATCCGGGTGTCCCGTGTACCAGCCCACGAGCAGGCGGGCGCTCACGGGGACGGACTCGTCTCCCAGCGGGAGCGCTCTGTCGCGATCGGCACCCACCGCGTAGACGACGGCATCGAACTCGGCCGACAACTGCTCCGGGGTGATGTCCACCCCGACCTCCACGCCCATCCGCATCGTCACGCGGGAGTGGACGAAGAGGGAGCGGAAGTGCTCACCGATCCGGCGAGTACTTGTATGATCCGGCGCCACACCGTATCTCGCCAATCCACCCGCGGTGGGCAGTCTGTCGAAGAACGTAACGGTCGCGTCCGTCTGTCGCAGCAGGGCTGTCGCGGTGTAGCACGCGGCAGGCCCGGTGCCGACCACCGCGACCCGTCGCAGCGCGACCTTGCCGATGTCGGCGGGCGGGAAAACCGGTGCGCCCCAGGCGTGGTCGACCGGCCGGTCCTTGTAGTAGTCGGCGTTCAGCTCCGCGTACACCTGCTGGGACGGGGACAGCCGCGAGACTCGGGTGATGGCATCCACCGGGCACGCATCGGCGCACGCCCCGCAGTCGATGCAGGTCCGTGGATCGATGTACAGCAGGTCGGTCTTCCCGAAGTCCGGCTCGTCCGGCGTGGGATGGATGCAGTTCACCGGACACACCGACAGACACGATGCGTCGTTGCAGCAGTTCTGGGTGATCGCGAAGGCCATGGAGGTATCAGACCATGTGGATGGTGCGGTACACAGCCGCAGCAGGCTTCGTCAGCAGACCGCAGTCGCTGAGGAACGCCATCAGATGCTGGCTGCTGGTGCGCATCATCACGTGATGGTGGGTGTTCTTCTTCGCTTCGCGCACCGCGCGATCGGTGTCCAGACCGGCGGCGGCGTACACGTCCTTGTTCACCATGTTGGACACGATGACGCGCGCTGCGATGGCGATGAGCAGCGCGGCGGACTTGCGTCGGGCGGTCGAGATACCGTCCATGTGCTCGCGCATCTGCTGACGCGCGAACGTCATGTGGCGCGATTCCTCGACGACGTGGATCTTGCTCGTCGTGCGCACCAGCGGCAGGACGTTCTCCCCGCGCATCCAGTCGCGCTGCATGACGTCGAGCACTTCCTCCGCCACCAGGATGCCGCCGTACGCGGCCTCCGACACGGCGAGAGTCTTGAAACCGCGACCGAGCTCGACGCTCAACCGGCGGGGCACGTAGGCCTTGATTCCCATAGTGGTGCAGGCGCGCGCGAACATCAGCGAATGACGGCACTCGTCGGCGATCTCGGTGAGAGCGAACTGGAAGTCGGACGAGGAGTAGTCGCCGCAGTACTGATCGCGCAGCACCATCTGCTGCAGGATCATCTCGAACCAGATACCCGTGCTCATGATCGAGCAGACCTCGTGGCGGGTGAGAGTGACGCGCTGCTCCGGCGTCATCTCCTTCCACAGATCGGTGCCGTAGAGGGTGCTCCACTCGGGGTTGAGACCGAACTGCTCCGGGTCGAGAGGGGCCTCCCAGTCGACCTCCTGCATCGGGTCGTAGGACAGCGCGGCGACGGAATCGAGCAACCGGGCGGAGACGTCCTCCATGTTCGAGGTCGTGAGATCGGTGTCGAGTGTGCTGGTCATCGCGTCGTCCTTCCGTGGGGCGGGTGCATGTCCGTGACTAACTGTGACAGAGGTTATCAGGTACCAAGCGTCACGGGAAGTGTGCGGACGGACGGACACGTCGGCGCCGCAGCTGTGACACGTGCGAAGCCTCGGCCCGGGGACCGGTGTGACAATGGACCCGTGCGTCCATGGTTTCTGCTGGTCCTCGCCATCGCGAGCGAGGTCACGGGCTCACTCGCGCTCGCGGCGGCGGTGACGACACCGCCCTGGTACGCCGTGGTGGTGGTCGGATACGTGGCATCGTTCGTGTTGCTCGGTGCCGTGCTCCGCGCGGGCATGCCGCTGGGAGTCGCGTACGGAGTCTGGGGTGCGATCGGAGTGGCATCGACAGCGGCGTTGTCGAGCGTCATCTTCGACGAGAAGCTCACCGTCGTGACGATCCTCGGCCTCGCGCTGGTGATCGCCGGGGTGGTCGTGGTGGAACTGGGATCGCATCGCGCACGGACACCGCAGCCGTGATGTGGTTGCTGCTTGCCTGCGCCATCGCCTCGGAGGTGACGGCCACCCTCTCGCTGCGAGTCGCCGTCCACGGCAGGCGCGCGCTGTACGCCGTGGTCGTCGCCGGCTACCTCGCGTCCTTCGTCTTCCTCGCCCTCACGTTGTCGGCGGGGCTCGGCATCGGGGTCGCCTACGGGATCTGGGCGGCGACCGGCATCGCCGTCACCGCGATCGCGAGCCGTCTGCTGTTCGGCGAACCGTTGACCAGGACGATGTCCGCGGGAATCGTGTTGATCATCGCCGGGGTGCTCCTGATCGAGACCGGCAGCTCGCACACCTGACCGGTCACCTCGTGACGGTCGCCTGCCAGATTCCGACGATGGCGTCGACCAGATCGGTCCCGCTCGCCCGCCACAGTGCGGCGCGGTCTCCGTCGGACGCGGCGATCTCAGCTTCGCGCTCGGCCATGACGTGGACGAGCAACGTCCGAGCCATTCCGCCTCGGGCGACACGCACGTCGACGGGCATGGGAGGCAGGCACGAGTTCACGCCGTCCACCGTCTCGCGCAAACCCGGCGAGGACAGTGATTCGTCCACGAGGATCGTGCGGAGCGTCGGATCCGTCATCACCTGACTGGCGAACCGGGCGTACCAGGTGGAGTGTCCGACGTCGGCGAAGTACTCGGTGGACGGCCGTACGAGTGCCGACACCCACCCGCGAAGGTCGGGGCGGTCACCGAGGGCGGCGACATGCGACGCCCGGAACTGCTCGACCCCCGCGGATCGCCGCACCACGATGGCCCGGACGAGGTCTTCCTTGGTGCCGAAGTGGTACCCGACAGCCGCACTGTTGGCCTGACCGGCCGCATCTCCGACCTGCCTGTTGGACACCGACACCACGCCGTTCTCGGCATAGAGGCGTTCGGCCGCATCGAGGATCGCTTCGCGTGTGTTCTCCGAACGCGCCGTGCGGACCCTGGTCACGACTGAAGAGCGTAGTCAGTCGACGGGCTGGACCGGTCGGACGCCGTGCACGTCGACCGGACCGCCCACCACGTCCGAGACCGCGTCGTCCGTACGACCGTGGGCGGGCAGGAACGACGCCAGCAGAACCGAGAGCACAGCGGCCCCTGCGGCCACGGCCATCACGACGCGGAACGCGTTCTGGGTGGGCACCTGCGCGGAGCCGAGTGTCACGGTCATCGAGGCCAGGATCACGCCGGCGACAGCGCTGGCGAACGACGTTCCGAGAGAACGCATGAGCGTGTTGAAGCTGTTCGCCGCGGCCGTCTCGGTCGCCGGGACGGCGGACATGATCAAGGCCGGCATGGCGCCGTACGCGAGGCCGATTCCTGTGCCGATGATCAGCGAGACCACGACCAGCTGCCACACGGCGCCCATCAGGACGATGCCGGCGAGGTAGCCGACGGCGACGACACCGGCGCCCGCCATCAAGGTGGTCTTGGGGCCGCGCGTGGTGGTGATCCGCGACGACAACGGCGCGACCGCCATCATCACGAGGCCGGACGGCGCCATCACCAGACCGGCCACCAGAACGGACTTGCCGAGGCCGACTCCGGTCGCCGCGGGAAGCTGGAGAATCTGCGGCAGAACGAGACTGAGCGCAAACATGGCGAAGCCGAGCATGATGGACGCGGCGTTGGTGAACAGCACCTGTCGACGCATCGAGACTCGGAGATCGACCAGCGGCTGCGGTGAACGCAGCTCCCACGTCACCCACGCAGCGAACGCCACCACGGCCACGACCAGCAGTCCGAGTGTGCGCGCACTCGTCCATCCCCAGTCGGATCCCTTCGAGATGCCGAGCAGCAGAGTCACCAACGCGACCGACAGCGTTGCGGCGCCGCCGAAGTCGAACGCACCGCCGGTCCGTGCGTCCGACTCGGGGATCACGGCGACGACGAGTGCCGTGACGATCAGCCCCAGAGCCGCGGCGGTCCAGAAGAGGAAGTGCCAGCTGGCGTACTCGGCGATGACCGCGGCGGCCGGAAGTCCTAGCGCTCCACCGACTCCGAGCGACGCACTCATCAGCGCGATGGATCCGGGCAGCTTCCGGCTCGGCAGGACGTCGCGCATGATCGAGATGCCCAGGGGAATGACACCGGCCGCCAGACCCTGCAGCGCACGGCCGATGATGAGCGGAATCAGGCTGGTGGCCAGGGCGCCCACCACGGACCCTGCCACGAGCAGAGCGAGACTGACCAGCAGCAGTCGGCGTTTGCCGAACATGTCGCCGAGTCGTCCCGTGACCGGCACGGCGACCGCACCGGCCAACAGAGTCGCGGTGATGGCCCACGCGGTGTTCGCGGCGGACGCGTTCACGAGCGTCGGGAGTTGCGGGACGATCGGGATGATCAACGTCTGCATCAGCGCGACCGTGATGCCGGCGAATGCCAGAACGCCGACGATCCGACCGGTGCCGGTCACGTCCTCGTCGAGAGAGGTGGGTGGGGATGTCGTCATCACGAGCTCCATCAGCCGTCGAAGTTAAACCAGTTGATTTAAACCAACTGGTTCAACGTACGTTCCCACCCGCTTACCGAACCAACTCCCGACCGAAGTTGTGGTGCGGCTCACTCCGTTACCGGACGAAACGGTCGAGGAAGGCATTGGAGAACACCCGATCGGGGTCGAGCCGGTCCACGACGTCGACGACCGTGTCCCACGTGCGATCCCCCTCGTACCCGTCGCGATACGACTGCGGGATCGCGCTACCGAGAGCCTCGGCATCCTCGTACGGCCGGTCCTCCGAGAACGCCCATCCTTTCGACCACTCCGGTCGGAACATCGAATCGACCCCGTCGAAACGCTGCCGCATCCACTGCTCCATCTCCCGGTAGAAGGCGAACATTCCGGGCGTACCGGGAATGCCCAGCACGTTCAACCAGATTGCCGTGTCCCATTCCGGACGATCCGGCCGCGGACGCATGGCGGACAGCGTCGGCGCCCCTGCCGACTCCACGAGCACGTCGTCCTCCTGATCGAGTCCACAGCACCGGATCTCGACCGGACCGTTGATCGGGTACCGACCGAGCGCAGCATAGTGATCCACCCGCGCGCGGAACCACTGCGTGAAGTCGTGGACGACAGTGGCAGCGTTCGCTCGCGACGTGAGCACCGCACCACCGCCCTCCGTCAACAGAAGCGTGCTCGGACGGATGTAGAACTGCACGTTCTTGGGATTGCCCCAGATGTCCGACGACGCGGTCGCCGCCAAGCCCGCCACGGTCGCCGCCAGGAACATCCTGCCGAGTCCGGGTGTCAGGTCGGTGCGGCCGGAGACGACGGCACCGATGACGTCCGAGACGGCCTCCGGCAGAGTGTCGGAGAACGGATAGTTGTACGGCTCCGTCACCTGTCGCGAACCCGGTGGTCGCATCGGGGCGAGGGACCAGACCTTGAGCCACGGCGTGTCCGTGAACGGATACCAGATCGCCTCCGCACGCCCGGCGCTGTCGAGGAACGACTCCATGGTTCGACCGGGAGACCCCGCGGGTGCGAACATCTCGGACCAGCCGATGTCGGTGAAACTCCGACACCGCATGGGCACCAGCTCGTGTGCCTGCAGAGTCACCTCGGTGACGAACGCCCGGCCGAGATGGGTAGCCAATACCGGTGCGTCGTCGTCGCCCCGTGCCACCGTGCGAAGCTCGAAACCGTTGCTACCCTTGGCGATCACCCGCATCGACGTCACCAGATTGCTCAGCGAGCCGAGCGTCGAACCGGGCGCTCCGACTTCTCCCGTCGCGCGCAATGCCGCACCGTGCGCTCCCACCGCGAGCGCTCCGGCGATGGACAGCACCCCCGGCGCGGGCACGCTCGACCACGCGAGGCCGTGAGCTTCCAACGCCGAGAGGATGGCGTGCAGAGTGGCGCCGGCTCCCGCCGTGACGGTGGACCGTTCGACGTCCACGGAGACCTCGGTCATCCCGGTCATGGTGTCCACCAACACCACTCGACTGAGGTCCTCCCCCACCTCGATGGTGAAGGGCGTCCACCCGTGCATCGCGCCGCGAGGCCTGAGCCGGTAGCCGTGCTCGACCGCCCAGTCCGCGAGGGTGACGACGTCGTCCGCGTGTCGAGGTGAGCATGTCCAGACACCGTCGACGACGATCTCCTTCGACCAGTTCTGATATTTCTGGCGGAACAGCGCGATCCCGGCCGGAAAGTTCGGCGGCACCGACCCGGCGGCAGCAGAGTCGGCGGGAACGGCACCGGCAGGAACGGCGCGGGCAACGCTCGCGAAGGCCACGGCAGCAAGAGTGCCCGTGATGAACGTACGTCGGTCGTGGGTGAGCATGAGGCTCCAGAGGTCGAGGCGTGACAGTTCGACAGCGTCGCGCCTCGTGAGCGCTGATCAGTCCCCCGGATCGTGATCCCCCCGGATTGCTTACAGCTTTTACAGAAGTGACAACATTGTCAAGCGGGTGGTCGGAGGTGCAACGAGGGGAGAAGCCGTCGCCGCAGGTAGCCCCTGAGATCGTCGTCGGATCGCGTTGCCGCGCTGTCCAACTGGATGAGGGACAGGAACAGACGGATGCAGAGATCGGCGATCTCGTCGTGCTCCGCAGCCTCGACGTCGACCAGCGCCGGCGCCAGGAAGGCCGACGCCATGGCGAGGACCGCGGGAGCGAACACCGTCTCGTCCGAGATGACCGAGCCGGGGCGCGGATGCACCAACGGCGCGAATGCAGGCGAGGAGCGGAAGCTCGATCGAGCAGCGACCATCGCCTCGACGAGGAACTCCGACGGAGACTTCGCGTCCGCCACGGCCTCCACGACGGCGGTGACCGTTCGCCCACTGACGACGCGGAGTGCCTCCGAGAGCAGCAGATCGCGAGTTCCGAAGTGCGCGTACACCGTCGGGCGAGAAACCCCCGCCTGCTCGGCGACGGAACTGACGGACACCGAATCGACGCCGCCGGTCTCGAGGCGGGACACGGCAGCCGCGAGAATGCGGTCCTTCACCTCCACCGGGCAGACCATTCTGCGATGTCGACACCCATCGGCGTGGCCGGAGCCTCGTCGTAGAGCCATTCTCGTGCGATTCGGCCCCAGTTGCCCGTGGCCCGCAACTGGCCCAGGATGCCGAACGTCAGGAAATCCGCACGCCGTGAGAACACGTGTTCCGGCGGCAGCCACTGCTTCGTCATCTCGCCGAAGTTCCCGGAGCGAGGATCGACGGCAAGGAGGAAACATGCCCCCGCCATCTCCGGAGTGACTGTCACCTGCTCGTCGGTGAGGCTCAATTCTGCTGCGGCCTCGACATAGTCGAGGCAGTCCTGCCCCGTGACCCTCGCCGCGGGGTCGAGTATTCCGCGCGAGGACATCGCGGCCAGCAGGTCGTCTCCCCGCCCTTCGACGGCCGCACGCAGACAGTCCCGCTCGAAGGCGACATCCGCGGGAGTCATTCTCAGATAGAGCCCGAAGTCGATGAAGGTGACGCGGCCGTCTTTCGCGAGCAGCACGTTCCCCGGGTGCGGATCACCGCAGAACTCGCCGAGTGTGTGCAGCGACCCGATGTAGAAGCGGAACACCGTTTCTCCGACACGATCACGGACGTCGGCCGGCATCGCCCGGATGTCCTCGAACGACACCGCGTCGACGAAATCCGTCGTCAGGACCGCGGAACCGCAACGCTCCGGAACGGTGTCCGGAACGAAGAAGTGAGGATGCTCGCGATAGAGAGCGGCCGCCCGCCGGTGCGTCGCTTCCTCGGTGACGTAGTCGAGTTCGGCCTCGAGATTGCGCCGCAACTCGTCGACGACCGCACGCGAGGACAGCATCGGGATGCTCGTCGGCAGCAGCTTGAGATAGAACGACAGATTCTTGAGGTCGGCGCGGACGGCCTCGTCGATGCCGGGGTACTTCACCTTGACCGCGACGATCCGACCGTCGTGAAGTTCTGCGCGGTGCACCTGTCCGATGGACGCCGCCGCGAACGGTTCCTCGTCGATGTGGGCGAACAACGTGGACATCGGTGCACCCAGATCGGCCTCCACGACCCGCCGTATGTCCGCGAACGACACCGAGGGAGCCCTGCTCTGCAGGTCTGCGAGCTTGCGGTGGAACTCCTCGCGGTGCTCGTCGGGCACGAAGGACAGGTCGAGCGTCGACAGCATCTGGCCCAGCTTCATCGCCGCGCCTCGGAGACCGCCGAGTACCGTCACGACCCTTTCGGCCGAGCGAACGGCTTCCTTCTCCGACAGGGCGGTGCGCAGCGCCTCGGTGCGGCCGGCCATCCGGATGCGGAGGGTGGCGTTGCGCGCGGTGCGGCCCGCGACGAGGCGACCCACCTCGGCGCCCCGGGCCACCCTGGACGTCGGCATCTTCTCCGGCACGCGATCAGTATCCGCCACCGATGCGCGCGCCCGATTCGCGGGACTGCGACGACACGGATCTTCCTCGCAGAGCGGACTTTTCGGACTGTGTATGGCACACATCACGTTTCCCGCGGCCTCGGCCGAACTACTCTTAGTTCGGGTAACGATATAACGATGGATCGGCATACCGAGGGGGAAACATCATGACCAGCACCATCACGCGGGAGCACGACCGGGCACGGAAAGTCTCCGAACGCATCTCCGAGCTCTTCGCCGACGACGACGAGTTCCGCGCAGCGGCACCGGACCGATCGGTCTCGGACGCAGCCACGGAACTCTCGCCCGACCTGATCCGCATGGTGGACGAGGTCATGTCTCGATACGCCTCACGCCCTGCGCTCGGCCGGCGTGCACACGACGTCACCGCGGATGCGAACGGACGCCACGTCCGGTCCCTCCTCCCCCGCATCGACACCGTCACCTACGCCGACCTCTGGTCGGACGCACGCTCGCTCGCCACCGCCGTGGCCGACGTCGTGACACCCGGATCGTTCATCGCGACTCTCGGCTTCGCCAGCGCCGAGTACGTGGTGGCCGAGCTCGCCACCGTGTGGTCGGGAGCGGTGTCGGTACCGCTCCAAGCCGGCGCAGCCGCCCGACGCCTCGTCGACATCACCGCCGAGGTCGAGCCGGTCGTCCTGGTCGTCGACAGCGGGCACCTTCCGGTGGCGTCCGACATCGTCGCCGCGTGCCCGACGGTCCGCCGAGTGGTCGTGCTCGATCACGACTCACGGGTGGACGACGACGCGGACCGTCTTCGGACAGCGCGCGAGACGGTGGCCGACAGCGGAGTCGTCGTCGAAACGCTGGCCGAGGCCGTGCAGCGCGGCGCGGCGTCCGCTCCCGTACCGCGCGCGGAATCCGGCGATCCCGAGCGCATCGCCACACTCGTCTACACCTCCGGCAGTACCGGCACCCCGAAGGGCGCGATCCACACGGAGCGGATCGTCGCACGCCAGTGGTCCACGGCCCACTGGTACAGCCGCTCGGACGACGATGCAGGCGAGAACACACCGCCCGTGATCACGCTCGACTACCTCCCTATGAGCCACCTCGCCGGACGCGCACTCGTGTTCACGACACTCGCGTCCGGTGGAACCGTGCACTTCACGGCGTCGAGTGACCTGTCCACCCTGCTCGAAGACTTCTCGCTCGCCCGCCCGACGGTCGCGATGTTGGTCCCGCGGGTCTGCGATCTGCTCCGCCAGACAGCACTCGGGCGTATCGACAAGGAAGCGCACCGCACCGGCCGCAGCGCGGACGACGTGCGTTCGGAGGTTCTCGCGGACATGCGCTCCACGACGCTGGGCGGACGCATCCTCTCGGCGGTGGTGGGAACCGCACCGACGTCCCCGGAGGTCGTCGAGTTCATGTCCGAGCTCCTCGAGACGCAGGTGCAGAACAACTACGGGTCGACCGAGGCCGGCATGGTGCTCTTCGACGGTGTCGTCCAGCGGCCCCCGGTCACGGAGTACCGCCTCGACGACGTTCCCGAGCTGGGGTACCTCACGTCGGATCGACCCCACCCACGCGGCGAACTGTTGCTCAAGACCACCTCGCTCATCCCCGGGTACTACAAGCGGCCCGACGTGACCGCGGACATGCTCAGCGACGACGGCTTCTACCGCACCGGTGACGTCGTCGAGGAGACAGCGCCGGACCATCTGGTGTACCTCGATCGCCGCAAGAACGTGCTGAAGTTGGCGCAGGGCGAATTCGTCGCGTTGTCCAGGCTCGAGTCGATCTACGCATCCGCGGATGCGGTGGACCAGATCTTCGTGCACGGGAGCGGCGAGCGTGCGTACCTGCTGGCCGTCGTGGTTCCGACCGACGGCGCCGACGCCCGTGAGGTGCTGGCGTCCGTGCAGCGGGTCGCCCGTGCCGAGGAGCTCGAGTCCTACGAGATTCCCCGCGACGTCATCCTGGCCGACGAGCCGTTCACGGTGGCGAACGGTCTGCTCTCGGGAGCGAACAAGCAGCTCCGTCCTGCGCTGACCGACACGTACGGCGCGGCCCTCGAGGCGCGCTACCGCGACATCGACGAGGGGCAGAGCACGAAGCTCGGCGAGCTCCGCCGCCGTGGACCCGGCGCACCGGTCGCCGAGACCGTCGCCGAGGCAGCCGCGGCACTGCTGGGGTGCGCCGACACCGACGTCGAGCCTTCCGCACGCTTCATCGATCTCGGCGGAGACTCGTTGTCCGCGTTGACCTTCGCGACGGTCCTGCACGACATCTTCGACATCGACGTCCCGGTGTCCGTCGTCATCTCGCCGACGTCGGACCTCGCAGCCGTGGCCGCGTACATCGAGAAGACGGTCGCCAGTGATTCCGGGACCACGACGTTCGCGTCCGTCCACGGGCGAGGGGCAACCGAGGTACACGCCGACGATCTCCGCCCGGACGCGTTCTTCGATGCGGAGTTCCTGTCCGCGGCGGAGTCCGCCGACCCGGTTCGCACCGAGGTGAGCACCGTTCTGCTCACGGGCGCCAACGGGTATCTCGGACGCTTCCTGTGCCTGGAATGGCTCGAGCGCATGGCTGCCGTCGACGGCACGCTCCTGTGTGTGGTCCGTGGTCGCGACGCCGACGATGCTCGGGCTCGCCTCGATGCCGCCTTCGACAGCGGCGACGACGAGCTGACGGCTCGCTACAGGGCCCTCGCCGAGACGACTCTGCAGGTGGTCGCGGGCGATGTCGGCGATCCGATGTTCGGGATGTCTCCCGAGGCATGGACAGCACTGTGCACCGGGGTGGATCGCATCGTGCACCCCGCCGCTCTGGTCAACCACGCGCTGCCCTACGAGCAGTTGTTCGGCTCGAACGTCGTCGGAACCGCGGAGGTGATCCGTCTGGCGCTGACCGACCACGTCAAGCCGGTGACCTATCTGTCGACGGTGGCCGTGGCAGCCGGTGTGACCGATTTCGTCGAGGACGGGGACATCCGTGACGTCAGCCCGAGCCGCCCTGTCGACCAGTCCTACGCCAACGGATACGGCACGTCCAAGTGGGCCGGAGAGGTGCTGCTGCGCAACGCGTTCGACAGATTCAGTCTCCCGGTGACGGTTTTCCGGTCCGACATGATCCTCGCGCACCCGCGATGGACCGGGCAGCTAAATGTCCCCGACATCTTCACCCGCACGATTCTGTCCGTCATCGCGACCGGAATCGCACCGGAGACGTTCTACCGCACCGACACCGGCGTCCCGACGGACGATGCGGGTCGCCCGCGCGGACACTACGACGGGTTGCCGGCCGACTTCACGGCGTCGGCCATCACCGAGCTGGGAAGCCGCGGAGTCGACGGGTACCGCACCTTCGACATCATCAACCCACACGACGACGGGGTGTCCCTCGACACCGTCGTCGACTGGATCGTCGACTCGGGCAGGACCATTCGCCGTATCTCCGACCACGACGAGTGGTTCCGGGAATTCTCGGACGCACTCGCCGCGCTGCCGGCGTCGCAACGGACGCATTCCGTGCTCCCGTTGGTGCACGCCTATGCGCACCCGGACACCCCGACCCCGGGATCCCCCCTTCCCGCCGAGGTGTTCCGCGCCGCGGTGAAGGAGGCCGGGCTCGGCGACGCAGGTGAGATCCCGCATGTGACAAAGGATCTGATCGAGAAGTACGTGCGTGATCTCGAGTCGCTGGGTCTACTGTCCGCCCGCTGAGGCCCGTCGGACGACGCGGTCCACGACGGCGAGGACAGTCGACAGGTCCTCGCCGTCGCGGGGCGCATACAGGAACACGTAGGAATACGGCAGGCCCAGCATCCGTCGGCCGGCGAGCGGATGCCGCTCACCCCAACCCCTGCTCACGATGACCTCCGCATCACCCGGATCCGCCACGACGTGCAGGGAGCCCTGCCCCGTGTGGACATGCGCCAACTCCCCACCTGCCTGTCGGATCCATGGCGGCGCATCCGCGGTGTCCGCGAGGAACAGCGCATCTCCTCGGCGCTCGAACCTGCTGCGTGCCGTCCTGAAGGACGGATCGTCGGCGACGGCGAGGAGGTGGCGTTCGAGGGCGCGGACGGTGTCGGGTTCCGCGTCCATGGCCACCTGCCGGTGCGGAACGGGGTGCGGCGCCACTGTCGGGCGCTCGCCCCGACGGAACGGCAGATCGAGATCCGACGCAGCATCGACCGCCGCGATGGTGCCGTCCCTGCCGAACGGCCGAAGGAGCGTCGTGCAGGCCCACCCCAGCGGATTGGCCGGCAGACCGCCCGGTCCCAGATTCCTCCACGATCGATAGTCGTCTCGCACAGCACGCATGAACAGCCTCCCCCGCCGAGGAATCTCCCCCGAGATTCGCTGAGGGGAGGTTACGCGCCCTACGTCCGTCCGCCGCGGAAGATTCGCACGACCGGGCCGACCACGTATCGACGCACGAGAGACAGCACGCCTGCCAGGCGCGACGACGCAGCCGGTGAGGATTCTCCTGCCGGGCCTCGTCGTTTGGCCCGCACCGCGTCGATCCCGTTGCGCTGCAGGGACGATACGAGCGTGCGCGTGATCGGCCGAGCCGGATCCGGCTCCTTGCCCGCTCCCATGCGGTGCAACTGATCGGTGTGCCACTGCAGGTCGAGCAATCCGTCGAGCGACCGGACGGACCGCGTGGTGGCGAATCTGGCGGGCACCGGGACGGAGATCGACGGGCTGGGCAGGGTGTCGATGCGACCGGAGAGAACGTCGCGCGCCGCGTCGGGAGCTACCGCGGTCGGTCGACCGAGCCCCACCACGTGGCAGGCGCTGGACGCGATCGCGTCGTCCATGCCCGCACGGGTGCGGAAGCCGCCGGTGACGGCCAGCGGGATGTGCGGGGCGATGTCGCGGACGGTCACCGCGTACTCGAGGAAGTACGCCTCTCTCGACGCCGTGCTCGCCGACACCGACTTCCCCATCATGGCCGGGGATTCGTAACTGCCGCCGCTGATCTCGATCAAGTCGACCGGGAGGTCGCCGATCATCGCGATGACGGCGCGCGACTCGTCCTCGCTGAATCCACCACGCTGGAAGTCGGCCGAGTTGAGCTTGACGCCGACGGCGAACCCGGGACTCACGCGTGACCGGACTCGACGGATGACCTCGAGCAGGAAACGAGCGCGGCCGTCGATGTCGCCACCCCACTCGTCGGTACGCACGTTCGAGAGCGGTGACAGGAACTGACTGACGAGATACCCGTGTGCCGCGTGGATCTGGACTCCGTCGAAACCGGCTTCCTCCGCGAGTGCCGCTGTCACCGCGAAACGTTCGATGATCGACTCGATCTCGTCGGTCGTCGCCGCGCGTGGGGCAGGTATGCCGGGGATGTCGAGACCGACCGCCGACGGCGCGATGGTGCCCCCGACCGTCGTGACCGGGTTGCCCTGCCTGCCGGGGTGGTTGATCTGCATCCAGATCGGCGTGCCGCCGTCCTGCGCCGTCTTCGCCCAGCGGGACAGTGCGTCCATGTCGCGGCGGTCCTCGACCGCGACGTTGCCGGGCTCACCGAGGTGGCGATGATCGACCATCACGTTGCCGGTGACCAGCAGGCCGTAACCGCCCTCGGCCCACCGTCCGTACAGACGTGTCAGCCGGATGTCGGGTGCGTTGTCGGACGTACCCAGAGCTTCGCTGAGCGCGGACTTCATGATCCGGTTCGGCAGGACCTGGCCGTTCGGCAGCGTCAGGGGGCTGGACAAAGACCGGGGAACATCGGGTGTCTCCGGGACAACGGACATCGGGGCTCTTTCCAGTGGGGTACGCGCAGTGGGCTGTGTCGGTCGAGCCAGTAGATCATCCGGCCCCGTCCGTGGTGTGATGGTGCCCGAGTGTGATGATGCCTGTCATCACATGCTGGAAGGAGCTCGCGACGTGCCCAGCTTCACGGTCGTCATCATCGGTAGCGGATTCGGCGGACAGTGCGCTGCACTCGAACTGCTTCGTCGAGGGATCGACGACTTCGTCATCCTCGAACGACGCGACTTCCCGGGTGGCACCTGGCGACAGAACTCCTACCCCGGCGCGGCCGTCGACGTCCAGAGCCCGCTGTACTCGATCGCGTCCGAGCCCTACGACTGGTCGCGGATGTTCGCCGAGCAGCACGAACTCGAGGAGTACACCACCCACGTCGTGACCAAGCACGGGCTCGCCGACCGCACCGTGCTGGGCGCCACGGTCGAGCGCATCGAGTGGATCAACCACACCTGGCACATCTCGACGAGCGCGGGCGAGTTCTCCGCGCAGTTCGTCGTCAATGCCACCGGCCCGTTGAGCACGCCCGTGATTCCGCCGTTCCCGGGCCGGGACACCTTCGCCGGCGACCGGTTCCACACCAACGAGTGGGATCACGACGTGGACTACCGGGGCAAACGGGTCGCGATCATCGGTAGCGGTGCGAGCGCCGCTCAGATCATCCCGGCGATCCAACCCGACGTCGCGTCGCTCCACGTGTTCCAGCGGTCCCCGCACTGGGTGATGCCGCGACCGGACCGCACGTTCCGACCGTGGCAGCGTCGACTCCTGAAGATCGGGCCGGTGCACCGCGCGCTCCGCGCCGCCGTCTACTGGAAGCTCGAGACCAGGATCATCGGGTTCAAGTACTCGCGGGCAGGTCTGTGGCTGTTCGCGGAAAGACACGCGCGCAAGCTGCTCGAGACCCAGGTCGCCGACCCCGAACTGAGGGCGGCCCTGACTCCCGACTACACCATCGGGTGCAAGCGGATCATCCTGTCCAACACTCTCTATCCGGCCATTGCGGCGCCGAACACGACTCTGCACGATCGGAACGACGGCATAGCCGAGATCACGCCGAGCGGGATCACGACCACCGGCGGACATCGCATCGACCTCGACCTCATCGTGTTCTCCACCGGCTACGACGCGACCGACGGCGTGATCTCCTACCCCGTGATCGGGCAGGACGGGACGACCCTGCGGGACGTGTGGGCGGACTACCCACGCGCGTACCTCGGAACGGCCGTGCCGCGGTTCCCCAACCTGTTCATCGTGACCGGGCCCAACACCGGTATCGGCCACACCTCGGCGATCTTCGTCATCGAAGCTCAGATGAGGTACATCATGGATGCGATCACCCACACGATCGGCCGCGGCGCACGCAGCATCGAGGTCACGACCGAGGCCGAGGCCGAGTACACGGAGATGGTGCACCGCGAGATGACCCGAACCGTGTGGAAGACCGGCGGGTGCACCAGTTGGTACCAGTCGAAGTCGGGTCGGGTCATCGCGATGTTCCCCGGTTTCAGCTTCACCTATCGACGGCTCGCCTCCCGCTTCCGTCGTGACCACCACCGTCTCCGTCCCGTCACCAGCCACGAGAGGACCGCAGTCGCATGATCGGTCGACACAGCAGGCTCCCCATCCGAGGCGCCGTCGCCGTCGTGACGGGCGCGGGTGGGGGCATCGGATCCGCGGTGGCGCGTGAACTCGCTCGCCGCGGCGCGTCGGTGGTCCTCCTCGACGTCGCGCCCGCGGTCGACGACGTGGCCCGCGACATCGGAGGCGACGCGACGGCGCTCCGGGTGGATGTGACGTCGCAGGCCGACCTCGAGGCCATGGCCGCGACGGTGCGCGAACGTTTCGGTCGGATCGACATCGTCCACGCCAACGCCGGTATCTCCAGCGGGAGCGCCGCCCACACCGTCGCCACGGTTCCCGACGGTGTCTTCGAGAAGGTCGTGGCGGTGAACCTGCAGGGTGTGTGGAACACCGTGCGCGCGACCCTTCCCGACGTCGTCGAATCCCGCGGACACATCCTGATCACGTCGTCGACGTACGCGTATCTCAACGGGGTGGCGAACGCGCCGTACGCCGCCACCAAGGCCGCGGTCGAGCAGATCGGACGTGCTCTGCGCGCGGAGCTGGCGCACACCGGAGCGACCGCCGGCGTTCTCTACCCGGGCTGGGTATCAACCCCCATCGCCGACGTTGCCTTCGGCGGGGACGACCTGGCGACACGACTGGTCCAGCGGGCATTCCCGACGCCGCTACTGACACCTGTCGACCCCGCCGACGTCGCGGTCGGCGTCGCCGACGGCATCGAACGACGTCGCCCGCGCATCCAGATCCCCGGCCGGTGGCGTCCGATGTCGGCACTGCGGGGCATCGCCAACCCGGTGACGGACCTGCTGCTCGAACGGGACCGCACGATCAGGTCGTTGATCCGCGATCTGGAGTCCCGCCGACCCTGAACGGTCTTTTCACCCGTTTATCGGCCTTTTATCCGGTCGTCTGCACCATTGATCGAGCCATGACGGGTATCGTCCCCGTCCATGACGCTGCGCGCGCTGGTGAGGGAGTGCTGGGATTCCCAGCGCGATACTCACCTCCTGCGTATGTTCGTCGAGTCCCGGGGACTCGGTCGCTGGATCCGCGTCTTCGTCTCGCTCCTGACGATCGTTCTCACGGCCATCGCGCTGCTCTCACTCGGATCACCGTCCGGCGCTCAGGGCACGGTCGACCGCATCGTCGTCGTGACGGTGATCGTCCTGGGGATCGCCTGGGCGGTCCGATGGAACGTCGCGGACTGGCCGTCGTTCCGGGAATCGATCGCGTTCCTCGCCTTCTCCGACATCGCGATCACGCTGGTCTGCTTCCTCGACTCCAACACGCTCGCCGGCCTCAGCGGTGCCGGATTGCTGGTCCTGCTCGGCACCTATGCGACCTTCCTCCTGGGTCCTAGAGTTCTGGTCGCGCACGTGGCGTGGTGCGCGTTCTCCATCGCACTGCTGTCCGTGCGGGTGGTCCTCGATCCCGCCTTCGACCTGGCCATCGGTGCCGCGAAGGCCGTCATGCTGACGGTCGTGGGTGTGGTCGTCCCGCTGACCATCGAGTTGGGCGTCCACCTCATCCGCGTCGACGCGGACATGTCGCTGTTCGATCCATTGACGGGTCTGTCGAACAGACGTGGTCTCGAGACCCGGCTGCGGGTCCTCGCCGACGACGCGCGGACGGACGATCAGCGGCCGGTCGCCGCGGTGATCATCCTGGATCTGGACAAGTTCAAACGCATCAACGACGAACTCGGGCACAACGTCGGGGACGAGGTGCTGATCCGTGTCGCGCGCGGCCTCGTCACAGCCGCGGGTCCCACCGCCGTCATCACCCGGCACGGCGGTGAGGAGTTCCTGATCTTCGACCTCTACGACGATGCGCTGGACGCTCTGCGGACCGCCCGTGCGGTCCGCGACGTCGTCGCGGGGAACGCGGCGGGCCCGACCGTGACCGCGAGCGTCGGACTGGCCATGTCGGCGACCAGGGCGCTGCTGTCCGACAGGAGACGACTGACGTCCACGGTGGCCGATCTCGTCGACCGCGGTGACGCCGCGATGTATCGCGCGAAACGATCAGGGGGCCACTGCGTCGCCGTCGACGGGGGAGCGTCGCGGGGACTGGCTGCTACCGGTTGAATGGCCGGGTGACAGATCAGGCTCGCGCACCGCGCACCTACGGCGGCCAGAGCCCCGACGAACGCACGGCTCGGCGGAGGCGTCAGATTCTCGACGCGGGCAGGCAATCCTTCGGTTCGGTCGGATTCCGGGCGTCGACGGTGCGCGGCATCTGCCGCGACGCACACGTGGCCGACCGGTACTTCTACGAGCTGTTCCCGACGATGGAGGACCTCCTCGTCGCCGTCTACCTCGAGTGCATCGACACCTTGACCGACGCCGCGGCCACCGCGTTGTCGACGGCGCCGCCCGGCGCCGACACGTCGGAATTCGTCCGCCGCGGCCTCGACGGCTTCTTCGCCGCGGTACAGGACCGCACGACGGCCCGCGTCGTCTGGCTCGAAGTGCTCGGCGTAGCCCCGCAGGTCGACAGCACCTACCTGGCGACGATGCGGAAGTTCGGGGACTTCATGACGTCCTACCTCGCGCAGGTTCTCCCCGAAGCCGCGGACGCCGAATTCACCGACCGATTGGTCACCGCCGCCGTCGGCGGTCTCAGCCACACCGCCCTGACCTGGATCATGGACGACTACCGAACTCCGCGGGCCGACCTGGTCGAGGGATCGGTGCGATTCGTCGTCGGCGTGCTCGAGGCTGCTCGGCCGACGCGATAAATCAGTCGACGTGCAGTGGTCGTCGCTGCCACTCTGATCGGGCAACGTACGACCGAGACGACCCGATCAGCACCAGGACTGCCATGTATCCCACCCATCCCGACGTGTTCCTGCTCGTCCAGCGGCAGGAACTGGCCCAGCACGTCCGCGACGGCGAGCGTCGCCGCATCGCTGCCGCTCGACGGCGCCTCGAGCGTGACGAGGATCGCCTGCAGCGTGCGTTCGTCGAACTGACCGTGGCTCTGGCCGACAGGTCCGAGTCGCGGCGACGGGTGGAGGAACTGGTCGGGCGGTAGCGCCGGGGTTCAGACCTGCTGCTCGGGTCGCCGCAGTCCTGCCAGCACGATGTCGACGGCGGCGTCGATCGTGGCGTCGTCGGGAAGCGTCCCGTACATCAGGGCGGGGCAGATGACGGCGCCCGAGAGCATCGTGACGGCGGCATCGAGATCGGGACCCGAGGCGATCTCGCCGATGATGCGCCGCGCGTACTGCTGACCGTCGTCGACGATGCGCTGCCGCATCCGTCCGATCTCGTCCACACTCGCTCCCCACTGCGCCATGGCCATGAGGATGCGGTCGAGGCGCCGCTCGCTGATGGCGCGACGGAATTCGTGCAGCTCCCCCACCAGATCGGTCCGGGCATCGCCGGTCATCTCGTGGTGCGGCATGTCGCCGATCGCGTCCAGCGCCATGCCCAGGAGGTCGAACCGGGACGGCCAGTGCGTGTACAGCGTGGTCTTGGAATATCCCGCGACACGTGCCACGTGAGCGTGGGTGACGGCTTCCCACCCCTCGTTCGTGAGGACGTCCAGAGCTGCTCGTGAGACATCCGCGCGTGTACGCGAGACGCGTGCGTCCTCTGCCGCGATCTGATCGCCGATTCTGTTTCGAGCGTCCGGGGTACTACTCATCTGTTCGCGTCACCTCCTCACTGTGAAGGTGAAGTTACGCGAGTTTCGAGTACAGACCTATTGAACGGCGAGTCCACTACTGTACTGTCGGGTAAGTTTCGTGCTCGGCAGGTCGATCGACCGGTGTCACAGCACCAGTGGCTGGCATCGCCTGATCTCGACATCTCTGCCGCCGTGCTCCCCCACCATGGTTCTCTGGAAGGACAACGATGTCTGCAATCCTCTTCGGCTCCATCAGCACCCTCGCCGACACCTCCGAACTGCAACGACGAGCGTTCAACGAGGCATTCTCGACCCACGGTCTCGACTGGAACTGGTCTCGTGAGGACTACATCTCGATGCTGGGATCCAACGGTGGCGCCAACCGGATCGAGGACTTCGCGACGGAGCGCGGCGTCGACGTCGACGCGTCCGCCGTGCACGCGACCAAGTCCGAAATTTTCCGATCGTTGATCGCCTCGACCGGCGTCTCACCGCGACCCGGCGTCGTCGACACCATCTCCGCAGCGAAGAAGAACGACGTCAAGGTCGGTTTCGTCACCACGACCTCCAAGGACAACGTGGCAGTGCTGCTCGAGGCGCTCGCCCCCGAGGTCTCCGCGGACTCCTTCGACGTGATCGTCGATGCCGACGACGTCGAGCAGGGCAAGCCCGACCCGGCGTCCTACGCCTTCGCACTGGGCAAGCTCGGTGAATCCGCGGCATCGTGCGTCGCGGTCGAGGACAACGCCGGCGGCGTGAAGGCGGCCGTGGCGGCGGACATCACGTGCGTCGCGTTCCCGAACGAGAACACCACGGGCAGCGACTTCGCCGGCGCGGCCGAGACGGTCGAATCCCTGGACCCCGTCCGCCTCGAATCCTTGGCGACGGCTCGATCCTGAGCCGAGAGTCCGACTCCACCTTTCCAGCGCCGAGCGCCCCGCTCGCGCACTGTTTTCCCCGGGAGAGATGCAAGTGAGCAATCTTCAAGCAAGCGTGACGGCAGACGAGAGAACCTTCCATGTGGAGGGCTACGAGAAGATCGAGTACGACCTGGTCTACGTCGACGGCGTCTTCGACGTCGACAACACCGAACTCGCCGACAGCTACACGCCCTACGGCCGATGCCTCATGGTCGTGGACGACAGCGTCCTCGAGCTGTACAACGACCGGATCACCGCGTACTTCGCCCATCACCACATCGATCTGACGGTCGTACCCGTCCAGATCAAGGAGACGGCCAAGTCGATCGAGACGTTCGAACGCATCGTCGGCAAGTTCGACGAGTTCGGACTCGTCCGCACCGAGCCGGTACTGGTCGTCGGCGGAGGCCTGACCACCGACGTGGCCGGTTTCGCCTGCGCGAGCTACCGACGCAACACCCCCTACATCCGCATCCCGACCACGCTCATCGGTCTGATCGACGCGAGCGTGAGCATCAAGGTCGCCGTCAACTACGGCAAGCACAAGAACCGCCTGGGCGCGTACCACGCGTCGCAGAAGGTGTTGCTGGACTTCAGTTTCCTCGCCACATTGCCCGAGGATCAGGTTCGCAACGGCATGGCCGAACTGATCAAGATCTCGGTGGTGGGCAACCTCGAGATCTTCGAGATGCTCGAGAAGCACGGTGCCGAGTTGCTGACGACGCGGTTCGGACACCTCGACGGCACCGCCGAGCTGCGGGACATCGCGGACCGTCTGACGTACAAGGCGATCGCGACGATGCTGGAACTGGAAGCGCCCAATCTCCACGAGATCGACCTCGATCGCGTGATCGCTTTCGGCCACACCTGGAGCCCCACACTCGAATTGACTCCGCCCGCTCCGTTCTTCCACGGGCACGCCATCAACATCGACATGGCCTTGTCGACGACGCTGGCCGAACAGCGCGGACACATCACCGCCGAGGACCGCGACCGAGTTCTCGGAGTCATGAGCCGCATCGGTCTCGCACTCGACAGCAGCTATCTCACGGCCGACCTGCTGGCCGACGCCACGTCGTCCATTCTCAAGACTCGTGATGGGATTCTCCGCGCGGCAGTGCCGGCGCCCATCGGGTCGTGCGAATTCCTCAACGACGTGACCGTCGACGAGTTGGCGGACACGCTCACGCTGCACAAGAAGATCTGTCTCGAGCACGATCGGGACGGTGACGGCGTGGACATGTTCACCTCACCTGCGCCCGAGGCCGGAGTCGGTTCGTCGACCGATGCCTGATACGCACGAAACAGCGGGGCCACGTCCGGTCACTCCGACGACGATCGCGGCGCACGAGCTGACGGTTCTGTGCGACGAGATCGCGTCGGGCAGCAGCGGTGACGACATCGTCGCGCGTCTACGGCGTGCTCGCGATGTCGTCGCCGGTCTCGATCCGTACCTGGACCGGTGCACGTCCCCCGAAACCCCTGCTCTGGCCGACCTGGCTGCTCGCACCAGGTCGGCCGAGTGGGCCGGGAGCGCCCTGGAGCAGGAAATGCTGTCCGGCCACGTCGAGGGTCAGTTCCTCAAGTTCCTCGTCGGCATGACCGGTGCGGTGAACGTTCTCGAGATCGGCATGTTCACCGGCTACTCGGCGCTGGCGATGGCCGAGGAACTTCCGGCGGGTGGACGCGTGGTCGCCTGCGAGGTGGACCGGGCGGTCGCCGACTTCGCGCGGTCGTGCTTCGACGCCTCCCCCGTCGGCGATCGGATCGACATCGTCGTCGGGCCCGCGGCGGACACTCTTCTCTCCCTGGCGTCGGACGAGCGCACCTTCGACCTCGTCTTCATCGACGCCGACAAGGGCGGGTATCTGCACTACCTGAATGCGCTGCTCGACTCGACACTGCTGGCGCCCCGCGCTGTCATCGCCGTCGACAACACGCTGTTGCAGGGCGAGCCGTACCTCGACGAGTCCCGGTCGGTGAACGGTTCCGCGATCGCGGCGTTCAACGACGCGGTCGCCGCGGATCCCCGCGTGGAGCAGGTCGTCCTACCGCTACGGGACGGACTGACTCTCATCCGTCGATCGACCGCATCATGAGGGGCACGACCGGCCGGTCCGTCACGGCGCTGGCGGTGCTGGCGCTCACTGCCCCACTCGATCTGATCGCCGTCGCCACCACGGTCGGGTCACGGCGCACCGCTCCGGGAACTCCCGCCCGGGAACGGCGGACGGTGCTGATCAACGGCGGCAAGATGACCAAGTCGCTCCAACTCGCACGCTCCTTCCATGGGGCAGGACACCGCGTAGTCCTGGTGGAGTCGGCGAAGTACCGCTACACCGCTCATCGGTTCTCCCGAGCCGTCGACGTCTTCCACACCGTCCCCGAGGCGTCCGACGTCGGCTATGCCGAGGCTGTCGCCGAGATCGCCCGCCGCGAGAACGCAGACGTGTTCGTTCCCGTGTCGAGCCCGGCATCGAGCGTCCCCGACGCGGAGGTCGGCCGACTGCTCGCCGGGGTGTGCGACGTCATCCACGTGGACTCCGCCACGGTGGCGATGCTCGACGACAAGGTCCAGTTCTCGAAGACGGCCGAATCGCTGGGCCTCCGAGTTCCGCAGTCCCACCTGATCACCGATCGCCGACAACTGCTCGATTTCGACTTCCCGCCGGGGCGCCGCTTCATCCTCAAACGGATCGCCTACAACCCGGTCGGCCGCATGGACCTGACGCCGTTGTCCCGGGATACGCCGGATGCCAACGCGGAGTTCATCTCTCGGTTGTCCGTGTCGGCCGACGATCCCTGGATCCTGCAGGAGTTCGTGGACGGGCAGGAGTACTGCACTCACTCGACCGTCAGGAACGGACGGGTCCAGGTGTACGGGTGCTGCGAGTCCTCCGCGTTCCAGATCAACTACGCGATGGTGGACAAACCCGAAATCCGCTCCTGGGTAGAGCATTTCGTGGGCGAGCTCGGGCTCACAGGTCAGGTGTCCTTCGACTTCATCGAGGGCGCCGACGGTCACCCCTACGCCATCGAGTGCAACCCGCGCACACACTCGGCCATCACGATGTTCCACGATCACCCGGACGTCGCGGCGGCGTACCTCGAGGACGGCCATCCCGTCATCACTCCACTCCCGACCGCACGCCCCACCTACTGGCTCTATCACGAGGTCTGGCGGCTGCTCACCGAACCGGGACGCGTGCACCGACTGCGGACCATCCTCGGTGGCAAGGATGCGGTCTTCACCCGCTGGGATCCGCTGCCGTACTTCATGCTCTACCACCTGCACCTGCCGTCATTGCTGTGGGCGAACCTGCGCAAGGGCGGGTCGTGGAGTCGAGTCGACGCCAACATCGGCAAACTCGTGGAGGCCGGCGGTGACTGACACGACGACTCCCGACACCTCGGGAACCCTGGCGATCCTGCACCTCGTCGGCTCGGCCGTCGACGACTTCCACTCGGATCTCTCGCGCGTCTACGCGCGGGACGCCCTGTCCTCCCTCGCCGACCCGGCGAAATACACCATGCACATCGCCTTGGTCTCCCCCGATTCGACATGGCGGTTCCCGGCCGACCTGTCCGACGCGGCCGTCGCCGCGGCGGACGCGATGTCGGTGTCCCGAGCACTCGATCACATCGCCGACCTCGGTATCGACGCGGTGGTCCCGCAGATGTTCTGCCTTCCCGGCATGACCTCGTACCGCGCACTGTTCGACGTGCTTCGAATCCCTCTGCTGGGCAACAGAGCCGATGTCATGGCCCTCGCCGCCGACAAGGCCCGGACGCGGGCGATCGTCGCCGCCGCAGGGGTCGATGTACCCGAGGGCGTCGTGGTGACGGCGCGGAGCGACGGCGGCAGCCCTCTCTCCCTTCCGGTCGTCGTCAAGCCCGTCGACGCCGACAATTCCGTCGGAGTGGCCCTTGCCCGGACTGCCGACGACTACGCGGCGGCACTCGTGGACGCCGGTCGTCATTCCTCGCGAGTGCTGGTCGAGACCTATGTCGACCTCGGCCGCGAGGTGCGGTGCGGCATCATCGTCGTCGACGGGCAGGTCGTGTGCCTGCCGCTCGAGGAATACGCGGTCGACGCGACGAGCAAGCCGATCCGCACCCGTGACGACAAACTCGCCCGTGACGACGACGGCGAACTGTACCTGGTGGCGAAGAACGCGACGCGGGCATGGATCGTCGCCGAGGACGATCCGGTGACCGAGCGGGTCTGGGAGATGGCACGAATCGCTCACCGCGCGTTGGGTTGTCGGCACTACAGCCTGTTCGATTTCCGCATCGACCCGGACGGTCGGCCGTGGTTCCTCGAGGCCGGCCTGTACTGCTCGTACGCCCGCGGCAGTGTCGTGGCCGTGATGGCCGCCGCTGCCGGTATCGGTCTGCCCGATCTGTTCGCGAGCGGCCTGAAGGAACTCGCCGAAGAAGGAGAACGCTGATGCGCCATACCGTCATCGACCCTGTCGGAGTGCTCGTCGAGGACGCCGACGTCGAGTCGCTCGAACCCTCTCAGGTCGAGGAGATCCGCACTCTCGCCGCGGAGCACGGCGTCGTCGTGTTCCGCGAGCAGACCCTCGACGACGTGCGCTTCGCCGACTTCCTCCGAAGCCTCGGCGAGATCGTCTTCACCGAGGGTGAGACGCCCGTCGACGGACATTCCGATCTGAACGTCATCAGCAACGTCGGCCGCACCACGACTCCTCGATCCACTTTCCACGTGGACACGAGCTATGTCGCGAAGCCGCCGTCGTACACCGCTCTCCGCGCGGTGACGGTCCCCCGCGAGGGCGGGCAGACCGTCTTCAGCAACCAGTACCGCGCGTGGGAGACGCTGCCGGTCGACATGCGTTCCGATCTCGAGGACCGCACTCTGACCCACGTCGTCACCGGACTGGACCTGCCCGACGACGCCGAGTCGTCCGCGGAGCATCCTCTGGCGGCACTGCATCCCCTCTCGGGCCGCCGGTCGCTGTACATGTCCACCCCCAAGCGGTGCGCCTCGATCAGCGGGATGACCGCTGAGCAGACGGCCCGGACCGTGCAGTTCCTCTACGACCACTCCACCGCGGAGAGAAACGTCTATCGGCACACCTGGCAGCCCGGCGACGTCGTGCTGTGGGACAACCGGTGCGTCATGCACCGGGCGGACCATTCCGGGGTCGTCGGCGACAGGGTGATGCATCGCGGCATGGCCCGGTAGCCGAAGGACCCACAGGCACTTCCCAGCTTCCTGTCAGCAGGATCGCGGGTCGGACGCGCACTCTGGTGATCGTCACCGAACCACTCGATCGTCAGGAGCAATCCCCCGTGCTGGACTACCTCGTCACCTCGTCCGCCGCTCTCGGCGCCGTCGGCATCCTGGCCGTCATGGCTGCCGCGGGCTCGGTAGCGAAGTCCGCACCCGCGGGCCTCGTCGAACCCGATCGCCACGGCCCCGTCCTGCAGGACGTCAGCGGCCGACGATAGCGGGGCCTCGCCGCACCACCATGTCGCGGAACGCGATGGCGGGGGCCGGCATCTGCCGAGCGGGCCACACCACTCCGATCCGCCGACGCGCTGCCCTGTCGTTCAACGCGATGTCGACAGTGGGCAACACCCCTGCGGAGCCGTTCGCGGGTGGGAGGACGCTCACGCCGAGTCCCGCACCGACCAGTCCGCGCACCGTATGGAAGTCCTGCCCTTCGAAGGCGATGGTGGGCGCCATACCCGCGTCCGCCCACAGCGTTTCGCACACCGAGCGCATCCCGTAACCGTGCTCCATGACGACGTACGGCTCGTCCGCGGTCTCCACGAGGTCCATGACCCGTCGCCCGGCCAGACGGTGGTGCGCCGGAACCACCGCGACGAGGCGTTCCTCGTACAGCCCGAACGACGTGTCGGGACCGTGCTCGTCGCCGAGGGAGACGAAGGCCAGGTCGGCGCGGCCGTCCTCCAACCGGTCGAGGCACCGAGCGCGTGCGCCCTGATCGAGCGCGAACGTCACCGCCGGGTGGTCGGCCAAGAACCGTCGGATCAGCAATGGCAGGACACCCTCGCCGACAGTGTTCTGGAAGCTCACCGATATGCGGCCGCGCGTCCGGGCATCCTGTTCGCTCATCGCGTCGAGCCCGGCCTCCACGTCGCGAGCGGCACGTTCGAGGAACGGCATCAGAGCTCGACCCGCCGCCGTCAGAGCGATTCCGCGACCGCGTCGTTCGATCACCGGAACACCCAGGATCGACGACGCGCGAGCCAATTGCCTGCTGACGGTCGGTTGCGGAACGCCGAGCCGGTGGGCGGCCTCGGTGATGTGTTCGGTGTCGGCCACGGCCAGCAGCGTAGGGATCAGCGGCAGCAGCGATTCGGCCTCGGTGCGCATACCCGAAAGATACGCCGAGATCATCGATCGACGACGTCGAATGCATTGGACGAATGGATCGTCACCGGCCTACCGTCGATGACTGTGAGCACCGATCGTTCTTTCACCGACGCGCCGATCGCGCAGGATCAGTGGGACGGCCACGTCAAGGGATCGCGGGAGTACCGCAAGCTCGTCGCGGCCCTGCTCCTGGCCGGTATCGCGACGTTCGCCCAGCTCTACTCCGTGCAGGGCATCCTGCCGCTGATCGCGTCGTCGCTGTCCATCACTCCGTCGCAGTCGTCCCTCGCCGTCGGATGCGCCACCGTCGGCGTCGCGGTCGCGGTACTTCCGTGGTCGATGGTGGCCGATCGGGTGGGACGCGTCCGGGCCATGAGCATCTCGATCGTCACCGCCACAGCCCTCGGACTCGTCGTCCCGTTGTCCACCTCGTTGCCGATGCTTCTCGGCGTCAGGTTCGTCGAGGGAGCCGCCCTCGGCGGACTGCCTGCCATCGCGATCGCATACCTCAGCGAGGAAGTGGACCGCCGCCACACCGCGGTCGCCGCGGCCACCTACGTGTCCGGAACGACCATCGGCGGCCTGCTGGGCCGCATCGTCGCCGGTCCGGTGGCCGAGGCGACCAACTGGCGCATCGGCACGCTCACCGTGTCGATCATCGCGGCACTGGCCGCGGCGACCTTCCTGCGGCTGGCACCCACTCCGCGGCGAGCCCTTCCCGACGGACAGGACGGGCCGGGGCTGCGCGAGAAGATCATGTCGAACCTGCGCGACCCGGGTATGCGCGCCCTGTACGGACAGGCGTTTCTGCTGATGGGCGGATTCGTCACCGTCTACAACTACCTGGGGTTCCGGCTCGAGGCAGCCCCGTTCGGTCTTCCACAGTCGCTGATCAGCCTGATCTTCGTCGCGTACCTCAGTGGAACAGTGTCCTCCCGTGTCGCAGGACAGCTGGCCGGGCGTTTCGGGCGGAGTGTCGTGCTCGCCGGATCGACCGGCGTCATGATCGCCGGCGTTGCCCTGACCGCCTTCGACGCCTTGGCGATCGTCCTCGTGGGACTGGTGATCTTCACCGTCGGGTTCTTCGCGGCGCACGCCATCGCATCCGGATGGACCGGGCACCGTGCGACCGTCGGCCGGGCGCAGTCCGCCTCGCTGTACAACCTCTTCTACTACGGGGGATCGAGCATCGTCGGGTGGACGGGCGGTGTGATCTTCCAGGCGTTCGGGTGGACCGCGATGGCCGCCTTCGTCATCTCCCTGGCCGTGCTGGCAGCGCTGTGGTCACTGGTACTGCGAACCCCCCGGCCAGCTCAGAGCCGATAGCCGGCGGGTGGCCGGTAGCGTTGCCGCGATGAGCGTCGTCGTGATTCCCTCGGCCGAGCGCATCCGGTGGCGCGACGGGTGGCTGGATTCGCGTCAGTCGTTTCCCGTTGCCGGCAACTACGATCTGGCCGCCAACGCGTTCGGCCTCCTCCTCGTCCACAACGACGACACCGTCGACGCCGGAGAAGGGTTCGACAGTCACCAGCACGCGGACGTCGAGATCGTCACGTGGGTTCTCGAGGGAGCGCTCGTCCACCGCGATTCGATGGGCAACGAGGGCGTGATCACCGAAGGTCTGGCGCAACGTATGAGTGCAGGGACGGGAGTCGTGCACTCCGAGCGCAACGCGGCCGGGTACAGCTCGAGGGCTCGCCTGCGGGTGGTCCAGATGTGGTTACCGCCGGATCGCCTCGGATTGGAACCGAGCTACGAGGAGTACGCGGCCGGCGAGGATCTGGCGTCGGGACGGCTGATCACCGTCGCATCCGGGATGGAACGCGACCGCGGTGGCACCGCCGTCGGACTGGGCAACGGCGCTGCGGCGCTGCATGTCTCACGACTCGTGGCGGGAACGCCGGTGCTGCTCCCCCGAGCCCCGTTCGTGCACGTGTTCGTCTCCCGTGGCACCGTCACCGTCGACGGTGTCGGCACGCTGGACGAGGGCGACGCCCTTCGTGTCACCGACTCCGGTGGACACCGCGTCACCGGTGACGGCGCAGAGATCCTGGTGTGGGAGATGCACTCTCACGCGTGATCGGTGTGCTCGCCGACGCTGTCCAACACCTCGGTTGTGTGCTGCCCCAAGGCGGGCCCCGGAGGGCGGACACGGCCCGTCCGCTCCCCCAGCACCGGGACGACCCCGGTGAAGAGGACATCGATCGTCTCGTCGTCACCGGTATCGACCGACACCGTCTCGATCATTCTGCGCGCCACGAACTGCGGATCCACCGAGACGTCGGCCGCGGTGTTGATGGCCCCACACGGCACGTCAGCGGCGCCGAGCAGTCGGAGCGCGTCGTCGCGTGTCCTGGTAGCGGTCCATTCCCCGATGGCGTCGTCGATCTCGTCTCGACGCGCCCAGCGCCCCGGTCCCGTTGCGAGCTCCTCGTCGGACGCCAGATCCGGTCGGTCGATGGCGAGCATGTAGCGCGTGAAGATCGCATCACCGTTGCCGGCCACGACGATCGAGAGGCCGTCGGAACACACGTAGGCGTTGGACGGCGCGATCCCCTCCATCCGGCCTCCGAGCCTGGTCCTCTCGACGCCGTAGGCGGAATAGTCCGGGACGAGCGACTCGAGCATCGACAGCATGGACTCGCCGAGCGCGACGTCGACGGTCCGAGATCCCGTCTGCGGACCGCTGCTGAGCCCTCGCCGGTACAACTCCATGACCGCACCGAACGCGGCGTACAGGCCGGCGATGGTGTCGCCGATGGACACGCCCACTCGCACGGGCGGCCTGTCCGGATCGCCGACCAGTTCCCGGAATCCGCTGTGCGCCTCCGATACTGCGGCAAATCCCGGGCGGGCGGACAACGGTCCGCTCTGTCCGTACGCGGAGACTCGGACGAGGATGATCCCCGGCCTCGTCGCCTCGAGGACGTCCGGACCGATGCCCCACTTCTCGAGCGTTCCGGGGCGGAAGTTCTCGACGACGATGTCGCACGACGCCGCGATACGGAGAACGTCCCGGCGCCCCTCCTCGGTGCGCAGATCCAGCACCACCGATTTCTTGCCGCGGTTGAGGGTGTGGAACAACATCGACGTATCACCCTTGTAGAGACGCCAGGAGCGGGTTTCGTCCCCTGTCCCGGGTCGTTCGATCTTGATCACCTCGGCCCCGAAGTCGGCGAGCAGCCGTGACGCGGTCGGGCCGGCGATGTAATTGCCCAGCTCCAGAACTCGCACCTCCGACAGCGGAAGATCGGGGTGTGTGTCCGGTGTGGATCCCTCGGTCATGACCGTCCTTTTCGATGCTCGTCCGTGCCGATCGTACGATTCTGTCGGACGTTGTGACCGTTACCGAGGAAACAGGAGATATCGGTCGTCTACATACGGTGGAGGCGCTCTCAACCCGAGAGGCAGTGACAATCGCCATGACGACGTGAGCCGGTACTCGCTCTACCGTCGGAATTCATGAATGCCATCGCGGACAAGGAAGCTCGGTTGTCCTGGGTGCTTGCCGGCCTGGCCGGTCTGGTGGGTGCCGCAGCCTTCACCAACACGGCCGGCTACTTCGTTACCTTCATGACAGGCAACTCCGAACGTGCGGCGCTCGGGTTCTTCCGCGGGCAGAACGCCATGGCGGGGGCGGCGATCGCGTTGATCGTCACCTTCGTCGCGGGCGTCGTCGTCGCGTCGATCTGCCGCCGACGGCTGTGGAGCGACCACCCGCACGGCGCCACCGTTCTGACGAGCGTGTTCCTGGCCATCGCCAGCGTCGTGGACGTCATCGAGAGCGGAATCGCCGCATCCCGCGTCGAGTTCCTGCCCATCCTGTTCGTGTCCTTCGCGATGGGCGCGCTCAACACCTCGTTCAGCAAGAACGGCGAGGTCGTCATCCCGCTCAGCTATGTCACCGGCACGCTGGTCAAGATGGGCCAGGGCATCGAGCGGCACATGGCGGGCGGTTCCGCCTCCGACTGGCTGGGCTACGCCCTTCTGTATGCGTCGTTCGTCGGTGGTGCGGTGCTCGGAGGCATCATCAGCCTGGCCATCACGGGACCGCAGATCCTCATCGTGGCGACGGCGGTCTGCATCGTCACCACGTTCTACACCTACCGCCAGAGCGACGAGGAGACCCCGATCCTCGGGTGACACCGGTACCCTGACGGCCATGGCTTCCCTCGATCACGGCGACCCGGGTGACGCTCCCTCGATGCCGGAACCTTCTGCGCCGGTCACCGAGCCACGACGTCCCAGCGCCGCGGAGGAAGCCCGCACCGTGGCAGCGTCGACGAACACCGCGACGCTCGCGAGCCTGTCGTCCGACGGTCACCCGTGGGCGTCCTTCGTCACGTACGGACTGGTCGGGGGTGATCCGGTTCTGTGCGTGTCCCATATGGCCGAGCACGGGCGGAATCTCGCCGCGGATCAGCGGGTCAGCCTGTCCGTCGTAGCTCCCGGTGAGAACGAGGATCCGCTGGCCAGCGGGCGCATCACCCTCGCCGGCATGGTCTTCAGGCCCACGGGAGAGGACGCTGCGGTCGCGCGGGACGCTCATCTCGCCGCCGTGCCCGCCGCGAAGTATTACATCGACTACAGCGATTTCACGGTGTGGCATATGCGAGTGGACCGGGTCCGCTGGGTCGGCGGATACGGCCGCATGGATTCTGCGACCGCACAGGACTACGCGCAGGCGTCGCCGGATCCGGTGCGGCCGGGGTCTGCCTACGCCGTGGACCATCTCAATGCGGACCACGCCGACGCACTCCGCGAGATGACCGCGGCATTCGGCGGATACCCGGACGCTGTCTCGGCGACGTGCACGGGGGCCGATCGGTACGGGCTCGACATCGCCGTCACCACACCGAACGGCGTCGCCTACACGCGAGTCGGCTACCTCTCCCCCATCTCGTCGATCGACGAACTGCGCTCGGCAACAGTCGAACTGACGAAGAACGCCCGCCGCTCCTGACAGGAGCGACGGGCGTCGGACGGTTGTCGCGTATCAGCTCACAGCGTCGGCGTTACGACGCGGGAGCTTCCAGTCGGGGCGTACCCAATGGCACGTGTAACCGTTGGGGATGCGCTGCAGGTAGTCCTGGTGCTCCGGCTCGGCCTCCCAGAAGTCGCCTGCGGCAGTCACCTCGGTGACGACCTTGCCCGGCCAGATTCCCGACGCGTCGACATCGGCGATGGTGTCCAGCGCGACGTTCTTCTGCTCGTCGGACGTGTAGAAGATCGCCGAGCGGTAGCTGACTCCGCGGTCGTTGCCCTGACGGTTCTTCGTCGACGGATCGTGGATCTGGAAGAAGAACTCGAGCACGTTGCGGAACGAGGTACGCGAGGGGTCGAAGACGATCTCGACGGCTTCCGCGTGCGTACCGTGATTGCGATACGTGGCGTTGGGGACGTCGCCACCCGAATAGCCGACGCGTGTGGACAGAACGCCCGGCTGCTTGCGGATCAGTTCTTCGACACCCCAGAAGCAACCGCCCGCCAGGATCGCCGTCTCGGTGGCCGTAGGTGCAGTGCCCGAAGCGTGGTTCTCCGACATCTCTGTCTCCTTACATGAGCATGGCTCGACCTCGATCGGTCGCGTCCTCACCGACAACGCACCCGAGCCCTACATTGTTCCGACCCCGAGGTCAGGCGGCCCCGTCCGAGACGGACAGTGTCGGGTGCGAGTCCTCGATCAACGTCAGCGCCACTTCGCGCAGAGGTGTGTTCTCGGACTGGGAGATCTGCGCGAGCATGGTGAAAGCCTGGACGGCATCGACGTCGAACCGTTCCATCAGGATTCCCTTGGCCTGACCGATGACGTCTCGGCTGGCCAGGCCGTCGCGGAAGTTCTCGTCGTCACGTGCGCTCAGCAGTGCCACCGCACCGTGTGCGGCGAGGGCGGCACCGACGATCTGCTGGTCCGGACCGAACGTGTCACCGGCCCTGCTGAACAGCAGGAGGACGCCGAGGTCCTTGGACGTCGAGTCGATGTAGAGCCGGAACGCCGCCATACTCTCCACACCCCGCTCGTGGGCTGCGGCAGCGAAGGAGGGCCAGCGCCGCTCGTCACGCAGATTCTCCGCAATGACGGTGTCGACCTGCCAGATCTCGTTCTCGGTCGGGCCCTCGCCCAGCTCGTACTGCACTTTGCACAGGTCCGCCGCGACATCGTCCGTCCGCGCATGGATCTTGCGGCGGGACCCGTTCATGACGGTGACGCAGGCATGGTCGACGCCGGGCATCAGGTGTTTGGCCGACTGCACCAGGGCTGCCAACGTCTCGTCCACGGACCGACGAGTGCCGCGCAACGTTCGCGCCATGTCGGCGAGGTCGCTCACCGGCACCGATCCGGTTCGTTCGCCATCCGTCGTCCCGACGACTCGCGCCAGTTCGATCCCATCGCTGGGCGGCAGGGTCATGCGTGCTCCACTCTCGTTCCACCGCGCCGGGGTGAGGGCACGGACGTACAGACACTGTTCCGATGCAGCGTAATGGCGTCGCAAAAGTGCCCGTCCACGGGCGCCCTGCTCATCTGATCGGATCCACCAGCCGCTTGGTGTCGCGCAGGGCTCGCGACACGGCGCCCGGCCTGGGCGAACCGGACATTCCCGGACCCGGGTGCATCTCGACGGCAGACGCCGCCGGCACGACATCGCAGACGGAGCACCGGCCGTGGCCGTCCAGTCGAGTGCCGCACGCCGCGTGCCGGAACAGCCGACGCGGTCCGCCGGGCGCGGGAGCGACTCGCTCACCCCACTCGGTGAGGGCGTGCAGCACCGGCCACAACCCGACGAGCGCGTCCGTCGGCGCGTATTCCTCGCGCCCTCCGACGGGTTCCCGCTGCAGCAGTCCGTTGTCCACCAACATGGAGAGCCGCTGTGTCAGGACGGCTTTGGACATCGACAGATGGTGCTCGAAGTCGGAGAACCGGCGGACGCCGAAGAGCGAATCCCGCACGATCAGCAATGTCCATCGCTCACCGACGATCTCGAGTGCTCGCGCCAACGAGCAGTCCTGCTCCGCATAGCCCTGACCGATCGCCATGCGGCGAGCGTACCCGTCCGGTCTGTTGACCGAACCATGTCGCCGGGCTACGGTTCGGTCACCGAACCGAAGGATCGTCGATGACCGTGCGTACCGCTCCCCCACTCGCCCGACCGCTCCCCGTGGCGGCAGCGGGAACGTTGCTGTCCCTGGCCGCCTTCACCTACCCGTTGGCGACGATCGGGAGCACCGCGATCTCACTGGACAGCGACGCGGCCGGACGGACGTGGATTCTCAGTTCGATGAGCATCGGTCTGAGTGCGGCACTGCTGGTGTCCGGCGCCCTGGCCGACGACGTGGGCCGCCGACGGACCTTCGCCCTCGGTCTCGTGCTCCTCGCGGCGGCCTCCGCAGTGTGCGCCGTGGCGCCCTCGACCCTGGTGTTCGTCCTGGCCAGGGTCGTCCAGGGTGTCGGTGCGGGTGCCGTCGTCGCGTCCAGCCTCGGAGTCATCGCCCACGCCTTCGAACCCGGGCCGCTCCGTGCCCGCGCCGGCGGCATCTGGGGAGCGAGCGTCGGCGCCGGAATCACCCTCGGACCCTTGATCTCCGCCTCGTTCGACCGTCTCGGATCCTGGCGTGGCGCGTACTGGGTCCTGACCGCCGCGACCCTCGTCCTCGCAGTCCTGGCGACCAGGTACGTCACCGAATCTCGCACGGAGACACCGCGAGGACTCGACATCATCGGCGCCGTCGCCCTGTCCGGCGGACTGTCGGCACTTCTCGCCGCGCTCGTCGAAGGGCGTGGCGGTTGGTCGAGGCCCGTCCCCCTCGTCCTGGCAGCGGTGGCGGCCGTCCTGATCGTCGGATTCGTTCTGCACGAGCGTCGCTCGTCGTCGGCGATGCTGGATCTGGCGCTGTTCCGCCAACCCGCCTTCATCGCGGCCACCGTCGCAGCTCTCACCACCGGTGTCGGAGTCATCGCCCTGATGTCGTACATGGCAGGGTTCGTCGGCGCCGCGTTCGGCCTCGACGCGCTGGACAGCGCGCTGCTGCTGTTCGCGTGGGCGGCCACCAGCGTCGTCACCGCCCTTCTCGCACGCCACATTCCGGCGGCCGTGTCGGGACGGACCCAGCTCGCCGTCGGCCTGCTCGGCGTGGCGATCGGGGTCTCGCTGTTCCTCGGACTGTCCGAGTCGTCGTCGCCTCTCCGCCTCGTTCCCGGTCTGATCATCGCGGGCGCGTTCACCGGAATCGTCAACGCAGCCCTGGGACGCGAATCCGTGGCCAGCGTCCCGCCCGGTCGCGCGGCCATGGGAAGCGGCGCCAACAACACCGCCCGCTACCTCGGATCCGCGATCGGGGTCACCGTGGTGTCCGTCGTGGTCCTCTCGGCCGGCACCGCACCGGGCGCTGCCTTCCACGGGTGGAATCAGGCGGTGGCGGTCGTCGTGGGCGTCACGGTCCTCGGGGCGCTGGTGGTGGCGGTCGCCCGCCCGCGGTCCGCGGCCTGACGCAAATACGCGCCTTTCGGCCTCAGAACGAGGTTCGTACGGCCGCCTCGACGCACGCACACGCAGTGGCCTCGGTCTGCTCGAACAACCACTGTCGAACCGTGCGCACTACGTATTCCCGGGTCATAAGTGCTGAGAGTAGGCAGGTGCGGACGCAACCGACATGGTTCGACTCGGCGTGATCGGAACTGTTCGTGCATGCCCGGGGATGGCATCGAGGAGTTCACGCGTGTACTCCTGCTGCGGGTCGTCGAAGATCGCTGCGGTGGTGCCGAACTCGACGATCGAGCCCGACTGCATCACCGCCACGGTGTCGCTGATCTGCCGCACCACCGCGAGATCGTGGGAGATGAAGAGATAACTCAGGGACAGCTCCCGCTGGAGCTCGTCGAGGAGTGCGAGAATCTGCGCCTGCACCGACACGTCGAGCGCGGATACCGGCTCGTCCAGAACCACCAGGTCCGGACGCAGCGCCAACGCCCGCGCGATGGCCACTCGCTGACGCTGTCCACCGGACAGTTCGGCAGGGCGTCGCGCCAGATGGTCCGAGCTCAGAGCTACCTGGTCGATCAGCTCCTCCACTCTCGCAGCGCGCTCGGCGGACGTCCCGATCCTGAACGCATCCAACGGCTCTCGCACGATGTCGCGGATACGCATCGACGGATTCAGCGACGCGTAGGGATTCTGGTAGACGATCTGGATGCGCCGACGCAGCTCCCGCAGCCGAGCTCCGCGCAACGTTCCCACCTCGATACCGTCGAACGTGACCGATCCGGAGGTCGCCGTCTCGAGACCCGTCGCGATCCGAGCGACCGTCGATTTACCCGACCCCGATTCACCGACGATGGACAGGGTCCGACCGCGCTCGACGGTGAAGGAGACGTCGCGGACGGCGTCCAGGTGGACACCGCGGCCGATCCGGAACGTCTTGGACACGCCCGACACGGTGAGGACGGTCGACACTGGGACCGCGGAGTCCGGTCGCAGCGCCGTGTTCAGGGACGGCGCCGCAGCGAGAAGAGATCGCGTGTACGCGTGGCGCGGTGTCGACAGAATCTCCGCGGTGGGGCCCGTCTCGACGATCTCGCCGTCCTTCATGACGATGATGCGGTCGGCTCGGTCGGCCGCCACACCGAGATCGTGCGTGATCAACAGAACGCCGGCTCCGGTCTCGGCGATCCGCGCGTCGAGGTGGTCGAGAATGCGACGCTGCACCGTGACGTCCAGCGCACTCGTGGGTTCGTCGGCTATCACCAATTCCGGTCGGCACGCGAGGGCGATCCCGATCAGCACTCGTTGACGCTGCCCTCCGGACAGGTCCTGCGGATACTGACGGGCGCGTACCTCCGGGTTGTCGAGTCCGGCGTCCGCCAGGATCTGCACGGCTTCGATGCGAGCCGAGCGACGACTGGCGAGACCGTGCACCCGCAGCACTTCGGCCACCTGCTCGCCGACGCGCAGAACAGGGTTCAGCGACGTCGTGGGATCCTGCGGAACCAGGCCGATGTGTCGGCCCCGCAACCGGTCGAGCGCCTTGTCCGACGCAGTGTCGATCCGCTCGCCGTCGAAGGACACCGATCCGCCGGTGATGTGTCCGGTGCCGGCGAGGAGACCGATGATCGCATGCGCGGTCGTCGACTTCCCCGATCCGGATTCTCCGACGATCGCGACCACCTCTCCGCGATCGACGGTGAAGGACACCCCGCGCACCGCCGCAGTGTCGCCGTATCCGACGGCGAGATCGCGGACCTCGAGAACGGCGCTCATCGACGTCCCTCCCTGTCCAGTGCGTGACCGACGCGGTGAGCCGAGAGCACCACCGCCACGATCACCAGACCGGGCAGCGTGGTCATCCACCACGCGGTGGCGAGGAAGTTGCGGCCTTCCGAGATCAACGATCCCCATTCGGGCGTCGGGGGTACAGCTCCGAAACCGAGGAAGCTCAATGAGGACACCGCCAGTACTGCCATGCCGAATTCCACTGCAGCGAGCGCGATCACAGGGCCGTAGGAGTTGCGGAGTATGTGTCGACGGAACACGTCGAACCACCGCACGCCCGACGCGTAGGCAGCTTCGACGTAGAGCGACCGCCGGACCCGGAGCACCTCGGACCGCATCACGCGGGCGAAGTTCGCCACCAGGGTCACCCCGACGGCGATGGCGACGTTGACGGTGCCGAAGCCCAGGGCGGTGACCAACGCCAGTGACAACAGCAGGGTGGGGATGGACAGCAGGACGTCGACGACGCGCATCAGCACCGCGTCCACGACACCGCCGACCGCACCCGCGAGAAGTCCCAGAAGGGACCCGGCGACCAGGGCGATCGCTACGGCGAGTAGTGTTGCCGTCAGGGACAGTCCGGACCCGTGGACGACGCGGGTGAACACGTCGCGACCGATGTTGTCGGTCCCGAACCAGTGGGCGGCACTGGGTGGTTGCAGCTTGTCGGCCGGCACGCCGGTCAACGGATCGCCGCCCGCGAACAGCGACGGGGACACCGCGAAACCCACTGCGAGGAGAAGCACGAGGACCGACAGCGCGAGGCCGGCGCGGCGCAGGACGGCACGCACCCCGACACGTCGTCGGCCCGGCGGGGTGTCGGCGGACTCGGATGCTCGGTCCACGGGGACGAGGTCACGCGTCAAGATGTCAGACATTCGCCTTCTCCTGCGTCGTCGACGGTGTGGTCGAGTGTGTGCGGTGATCGGCGACGATGCGCGGGTCGATCAACGGGTAGAGCAGGTCGACCAGGAGGTTGACGGCCACGAAGACCAGTGACGAGAGCACGACGATGCCCTGCACGACCGGAATGTCCTGGGCCATCACCGATGTCTGCGTCAACCGACCCACACCGGCGCGCGAGAACACTGTCTCCACCACGACGGATCCGGCGAGCAGAGTGCCGACGAGTACCCCCGCGATGGTGAACGCCGGGATCGACGACAACCGGAGTATGTGCCGGGACTGCACCCGTCGGCGCGGCACTCCTTTGGCCCGCGCGACATCGACGAACGGTTGACGCCACGTGGTGCTCATGCTGGTCGCCAGCACCTGAGCGATCACCGCGCCGGTCGGCAGGGCAAGGGTGACCGCCGGGAGCACCAGGCTCGGGACACCCGCATCACCGAACGCCGGGAACCACCGGAGTCGGAACGAGAAGAGCTGCAGCAGGAGCAGACCCACCCAGAACGTCGGAACGGCGACTCCGAGCGGCGGCAGCGAGAGCAAGGCGGTCCGCAGCCACGAGACCTGCGTGTAGGTCGCGACATAGGCGACCGAGCTTCCGAACAGCACCGCCAGGACCAATGCCGTTCCCGCCAACGCCAGAGTGCTGGGCAGGGCGTCGAGAATCGCCGTGGTCACGCTCTGCCCGGTGGAGATCGAGTATCCGAAGTCACCGCGGACGGCAGCACCGAGCGAGTGCAGGTACTGCGTCCAGACCGACTGGTCGAGGCCGTAGCGCGCCTGCAGCTCGGCCACTGCTGCCGCGTCCACCGGAGTCCCCGATCCGGCCGAGTCGACGGCCAGACTCACCGGGTCCGACGGCAGCAGGAACAGCACCACGAACGAGATCGTGAACGCCGCCCACAACACCAGTAGCGCTTGCCCGACACGCTGTGCGAGGTAACGGAGCACGACTACCGCCCACTCAACCAGGTGTCGAAGAACTGGAGCCTGGCCGAGGCCTCGAACTTCAGGTCCTGCACGGCCGACGATGCGCCGATCGCCTGGGACAGCTCGATCGTCGGGATCCACAGGCCGTTGTCCAGCACCTGTTGCTGTGCCTGCGCGACGAGGGCGTTGCGCTCCGCCGTGTCCGTCGCCGACAGTTCGTCCGTCAGCAGAGTGTCCAGCGCCGGGATGGGGCCGCGTGCGTTGAGGTTTCGTCCGTCGACCGCGAACGTGGCGCGAAGGATGTCTCCGTCGGCGCGTGTGCTGTTGTAGTAGGTGGAGTCGTAGTCCTTGGTGCCCTGGCGCGCTGTCGCTTCCTGGTTCGACACCAGCTCGAGCTGCAGGTCGATTCCCACTGTGCGTAGTTGCTGCTGGGTGAGCTCGAGAATCGCCTGATTCCCCGCGAAGACAGGCGCGAACATGACGGAGAAGCTCAGCCTCTGCCCGTTCTTCTCTCGGATCCCGTCCGCACCGGGCACCCACCCGGCCTCGTCCAGGATCGACTGGGCCTTCGCAGCATCGTGGGTGACCTCGGGGAGTGCCACATAGCCCGGCGTCGTGCCGGCCAACGTGCTTGTCGCGGGCTTGAAATCGGGTCCGAGCACCGTGTCGACGAGTTCCTGCCGGTCGATCGCGGGCACCAGTGCGGCGCGGACAGCCGGGTCCTGCAGCACCCCACGCGCGACATTGGGCTGGAAGCCGAACGGCATACCGGGATTGGACGTCGTCAGGACCCGGCCTCCCGTCGCCTCGATCTGCGGGGCATCCTGCGGCAGAGCATCACTGACGGCATCGAGCTGGTCCGACGACAGACTTCCGGTACGGACCCCCGATTCGGGAACGATGGTGAACTCGATCGAGTCGAGGTAGGCCTCGCCGTCGTGCCCGAAGACGTCGGATCCCCACGCGTATCCGGTGCGCTTGGCCAGAGTGACCGAACGGTCCTGCTGGTAGTCGGCGTACGTGAACGGGCCCGACCCGACATTCGTGCCGAGGCACCGGGCCTCCGCCGACTCCGCGGTCGTCACCGGAGCCTGGATACCGAGTTGCGCTGTCGAACTCGCCTGGAGGAACTGCGCATTCGGGGCAGCGAAGTCGACCCGCGCTGTGAGCGGGTCCACCACGGTGGTCCCCTGGTATCCGGTCAGGTAACTCCCGGCGAGTGGCGCTTTCGCCGCACCGACGGTGGTGACGATGGAGTCGAAGGTGCCCTTGACCGCGGCCGCGTCCACCGGTGTGCCGTCACTGAAGGTGGCTCCGTCCTTCAGGTGGAAGGTGAAGGACTTCGCATCCGGGCTCACCTCCCACCTGTCCGCGAGCCAGGGTTCGATCTCTCCGGTATCGGGATCCTGATCGGTCAGTGAGTCGACCACTTGGCGCACCACGTAGATGGTCTGATTGGTGCCCGCCTGCGCCGGGTCCGAGCAGGTGGGTGCGCCCGAGAGCCCGTACCGCAGTGTGCCTCCCGGCTGCGCCGGTCCGGCGTCGGCGGAGGATGTCGTCGCGTTGCCGGCGCAGCCGGCCAGCAGTGACGTGGCCGCGGCGAGTGAGCCGAGGCCGAGTAGGACGGAACGAGTGGACACGGGGGTGTCTCCGATTCTTCGACGATGGTGTGGTGACGGGTGCGGCGCGGGCTAGGCCGCGATGGCTTTCTCGAAGGGGTGGATTCCGATGGACTCGGACGGCAAGCCCTGGTCGTAGAGCGGCCGATAGCCGGCGGCGAGATACAGCGCGACCGCTTCCGGCTGGTTCCAGCCGGTGGTCAGGTAGATCCGTCGGTAGCCCCGGTCGCGTGCACTGCGTTCGAGTTCCGAGACCACCAGACGCCCGAACCCCTTACCGCGATAAGCCCTGGCAGTCCAGATACGTTTCAACTCTGCTGTCCGACAGTCGAATCGACGGTACGCACCGCCGGCGATCGGCACTCCACACAGGACGGCGACGATCAACGCACCGTGCGGAGCCGCGAATTCGTCGCCCGGGTACGACTCGAGTTCTTCGCGCAGTTCGTCCGGACTTCGTCCGTACCGTGACGCGTACTCGCGCGCGAGGTCCTGCAGGAGCGGCGCGGCCAGCGGGTCGTCCTGCGTGATGCTCATGAACTGGATCCCGGAGTCCCCGATGCCGGCGTCGACGGTCACTGCCGCGGAAGTCCGGGCGGGTTGATCTCCGAGGACTGCACGGCTTCGCTCTGCAGACCCCAGCGATCGAGAACCTTCTGGTAGCTGCCGTCCTCGATCGCGTGGTCGATGGCGTCGTGCACGGCCTGGATGAGCCCGTTGTCCTTCTTCGTCAACACAGCGATCTCACCCTGAAGTGCATCACCGGCGCCGGACAGGGTGCCCACCACTTCCGTCTCCCCACCGGTCGCGGCGTGGTAGATCGCGGACGGGTTGGGGCCGAGGTAGCCGTCGATACGCCCCGAGCCCAAGGCGAGGTAGTAGTCCGATGTCTGCTGGTAGTAGGCGATCTCGGCAGGAGCGAGACCCTCCGCCACGTTCTGCGCGTTCCAGTCCACCAGGAGCTGCTCCTGGTTCGTTCCGGAACCGACACCGATCTTCTTCCCGGCGATGTCCTGCCTCTTCGACACTGTCCAGCCGCTGTCCTTCTTCGCCTCGAACGCGATGTTGTCCAGTCGGTAGGTGGCGAAGTCGTACTTGTCCTTCCGTTCCTCGGTCACCGTCACGTTGGAGATGAACACGTCGTTCTCGCCCGAATCGACCTTGACGAAGTTCTGCGACCAGTCGGCGACCTCGATCTGCGGAGTGAGACCGAGGATGTCGGCGATCAGATACGAGAAGTCGACCTCGGAGCCGACGGTCGTGGTGTCGTCGGTGGCGTAGAAGCGCAGCGGCGGCGCCGTGCCGCTGGCTCCGGTGACGACGAGGGTGCCGCGGTCGCGGATGGCCTGCGGGACCTCGGCCGCGATCTCGTCGACCTTCTCCGCGCGGACTCGTCCCGACTGTTCGGGAGTGAGGTCGAAAACCTGGCCTTCGGTCGTGACGACCTCGGACTCGGCGGTCGGCTCAGTGCACGCCGTCGCGGTCAGGGTGACGGCGGCGAATGCGGCGGTGAGCAGGGCGACGGTTCTTCGTGGTGCGGACATGGCTGTTCCTTGTGGGTGAGAAGTACACGACGAGTGGGGGGTGTCAGAGAACGTGTGCGAGGAACGCCTTGGTGCGTTCCTGTGTCGGTGAATCGAGGAGTTCCGCGGGAGTGCCCTGCTCGACGATCACGCCGCCGTCCATGAAGACCACTGTGTCGGCGATCTCCCGAGCGAACGCGACTTCGTGCGTGACGATGACGAGCGTCGCCCCGTCCCTCGCGAGGTCCCGGATGACTTCGAGAACCTCTCCCACCAGTTCGGGATCCAGCGCCGAGGTGGGCTCGTCGAACAGGATCACCTTCGGTCGCAGAGCCAGCGCCCGAGCGATGGCGACGCGTTGCTGTTGACCACCGGACAGGCGACGGGGATAGTCGTGGGCCTTGGATCCGACACCGACACGCTCGAGCAGCGCGAGTGCCTCGGACTCGACCTCGGAACGCGGGCGCTTCTGCGCCGACACCGGCGCCTCGACCACGTTCTCCAGCACGGTCAGGTGCGGGAAGAGGTTGAAGTTCTGGAAGACGAACCCGATCCTCGATCGCTGTCGAAGAATCTCCCGGCCGCTGAGTTCGTGGAGCTTGGCGCCTCTGCGGCGATATCCGACCAGGTCACCGTCGACGCGAACCGTTCCTCGATCGACCTTCTCGAGGTGGTTGAGCACCCGCAGGAGTGTCGATTTCCCGGACCCGGACGGGCCGATGATCGCGGTGACCTCACCCGGACGAACGACGAGGTCCACGCCGTCGAGAACCTTCAGCGCACCGAAGGACTTGTGCACTCCTCGCACCTCGACCGCGTACGTGGAGTCGTCGACGGAATGCGTCATCGTGTTGCTCCTCTCGGGGCGAAGGTGATGTCGGAGAATCGCTTCCGTATCTGCTGCAGTGGTGTCAGCGGGACGGTGCGTACCGCACCCTTCGCGTAGTGGCGCTCCACGTAGAACTGCACGATCGACAGAATCGACGTGAGGATGACGTACCAGACTGTCGCCACCATCAGAAGCGGAACGACGCGGCCGCTGCGGCCGTAGATGACCTGCACTTGATAGAACAGCTCGGCGATCGCCATGACCGACACGATGGACGTGCCTTTGAACAGGCTGATGACTTCGTTCGCCGCATTCGGCAGGATCCCCCGCATCGCCTGCGGGAGAACGATCGTGAAGAATTCACGCCGCTTCGGGATACCGAGCGCCGCAGCTGCTTCCAGCTGACCCTGGTCGACCGAGATGATGCCGGCACGGACGATCTCGGCGGAGTACGCCGCCTGGTGCAGAGCCAGACCGATGATGGCCGCCGTGGAGCCGCTGATCACGTTGTTGACGTCGAACCGGAAGAAGCTGGGACCGAACGGTATTCCGAGCGACAGCGTCTGATAGAGGTACGCGATGTTGAACCAGAACAGCAGCTGGACGATGAGCGGGATGGATCGGAAGGCCCAGATGTAGAACCAGGCGATCACCTGGAGAACCGGATTGGACGACAGTCGCGCCACAGCCAGCGCGATACCGATCGCGAAACCGATCAACGTTCCCCAGAACGTCAATTGGATGGTCAGCCAGAGTGCCGACATGACCGATGCGGCCGTGAAGTACTGGGCGAAGGTCCCCCAGTCCCATCCGGCGTTCGTGGCCAGCCCGTGCCCGAACTGGGCCACCACCACCAGCGTGGCGACGGCGATGATCCACCGCCAGGGATGCCAGGTCCGCGCGACGACGAGGTCCTCGTCACGGACGTCCTCCTCCGCGGCGGCCGCGGAGGGACGTGCGTCGAGTTGCGTCACCGGACGAACCGGGAGAAAGGGTCAGGGGTCGAGACGGCAGGGCACATCGGGGGGCCTTTCGAGGCGGGAGGTGAGGGGCGCGAGTCAGAAGCAGCGCGTACAGACGCAGGTGCTCACTCGGCACAGGTCGACGTGCAGGCGTCGCCGCAGATCGTGGTTCATCGGTGCTCCTCCATCGGTCCTGGCGGTAGCACCCACACCCTCGACAGGAGAGGGGGGTTGCTGCGACGTCGACGAGCCAGGTCTCTCGGTCGCTCCTGATGGTGAGCAGAAATCTAGACCTGGAACATCGAGACGTCAAATCGCGCAACAGATTTCGCGTCGATCTATTGGGATCACGGTGATTCTGACGCGTGACAATGCGGTCGCCGTCCTGTTCCGACGACGAGACCGGTGCCGGGTGCAGCGCCTGTTCGCGCTCGAACGCCCCGGTCAGGCCCGTGAATCGGTACCCTCATCGGAACAGTTGGACTTCCCGCCGGTGGGTCAGGAACCGAGGTACTCGTGTGAGACGACACAGCGATGTCAGTCGTCGCAGTCGGTTCACGTCAGCGTCTCGACACCTGCCCGCCGTGTCGACCTCGCGACGATTCCAGGATCGTCGATCACTGGCGATGGCCACCACCGTGACCATGTCCGCACTCCTGCTCGCAGCCGGATGGGGCATTCCCGGCTTGTTCCATCCCGGTCTCGTTCCCGTGGTGGCCACGGCGCTCGCCATCGTTCTTGCCGTCGTCGTGGTCGGCATCGTGGTCCGGACCGGACGATTGACCGAACGACAATTCGTGACCACGGGTGCGATGGCGGTGGTCGGCACCGCAGTGGCGGCGGTCGGTATCGCGGACCCGGCCGACACGTTGACAGTCAATGCGCTGTTGACGATCGTGCCGGTGTTGGCGGCCTCGGCGTCGCCGCCGCGGACGGCCACCGCGTTCACCACCCTCGCGGCCGGCCTGGGGACCGCCCTGTGTGTGGACTCCGCGTCCAGCCGGGGAGCGGACGCCGTCGCCGCCGGCGCGTCGCTCACCATCGTCGTCGTGCCGGTTCTGCTGGTCTGGAGCCTGCGCATGTCGATGGCGGACGTGAGCCGCCGGTACGACCTGCTGGCGCGAACGGACGTCTTGACGGGGCTACTCAACAGGCGAGGTGTTCTGCCGCTCCTCGACGGGATGCTCCGCACGGCGGTAGGCCTGGACGCGACGATCACCGCCTCGGTCATCGACATCGACAACTTCAAAGCCGTGAACGACACGCACGGACACACGTACGGCGACCGGACCCTGGAGTCGGTCGCCCGAACGATCGTGTCCGCGGTGCCTCGCGGCGCTGTCGTCGCGCGACTCGGCGGAGAGGAATTCCTCGTCGTCGCCCACCACGCTCCCGGAGCCGACGTCGCACAGTCGGTACTGCGGTCCGTCCGCGCCGAATGCGCGGTCACGGTCAGCATCGGAACATCGCGAGCACACCCGTCGACCCTCGACCGGACCGACGACGTCATCGACGTCGACACTGCGCTCGATGCGATGATCGCCCGCGCCGACGAGGCGATGTACGCCGCGAAACACGGCGGCCGCGATCGCATCGCCATAGGTCACGACACCGTGTTCCATCGGCGGACACACTCGGACACCCTCGACGCATCGGCCGCCGTCGCCGCCACCCTGGTCGAACTACACAGCCGTCGGGCACGGTCCGGCAGACCGGCCGAGGCTCTGGCAGCGCTCTCCGAGCGGCTCGACGAGGTCATCGCCGCCGCCTCGTCCAACGACGCGGTGCGGTACGTGACCGCACTGTCCACGGTCGCGTCGCTGGACCAGTGCACAGGAATAGTGATGGAACAGCTCGGTTCGGACCGTGACGACGCGGTACGGGTACTCGTACAGCGCTCGCGTGCCGACGGAGTATCGCTCGCACGGCTCTGCGACACCGTGATGTCCTCCTCGCTCACGCCCTCCTGATTGCGTCTCGACGCCCACGGGTAGCCGGACGGCGGGATCGACACGCGATCCCCAGAGCGGAGGCACTTCGTCCATGGCTTCACCACGTCCGGGCACGGCGCTCGTCGTCGGCGCGACCGGCATCTCGGGGCAGACCATCTGCCGCCAACTCGTCGACGACGGGTGGATTACCTACGGGCTGTCTCGCAAGACCTCGCTTCCGGTGGAAGGGGTGATACCGGTGACCGCGGATCTGATGGACTTCGGCGGTCTCCGCGAGGCTCTGCGAGGAACCGCACCCGATGTGGTCTTCTTCACCGCGTGGATGAAGCAGGACACCGAGGCCGAGAACATCGAGGTGAACACAGCGACCTTGCGCAACACCGTCGACGCACTGGCGGACGAGAATTCGGTTCGCCACGTCGCTCTGATGACGGGACTCAAGCACTACCTGGGACCGTTCGATGCGTACGGCGACGCCGTGACCGCCGAAACGCCGTTCCACGAGTCCGAGGAGCGACTCGACACCCCGAACTTCTACTACGCGCAGGAGGACGAGTTGTTCGCCGGGGCGGAGCGACTCGGCTACACCTGGAGCGTGCATCGAGCGCACACGATCTTCGGCTTCGCGGTGGGCAATGCGATGAACATGGCGCTGACGTTGTCCGTGTACGCGACCATCTGCAAGGAGACCGGGGCGCCGTTCGTCTTCCCCGGTTCGCAGACCCAGTGGGACGGCCTGACAGACGTCACGGACGCCGGGTTGTTGGCCGAACAGATGATCTGGGCATCGACCGCGGAGAACGGCGCGAACGAAGCGTTCAACATTGCCAACGGCGACGTTTTCCGGTGGCGTTGGTTATGGCCGCGCATCGCGACGCATTTCGGGGTGGAGCCGGTCGGCTTCGATTCCGAGCCGCGACCGCTCGAACCGCGGATGTCCGATGCACCTGCCGTGTGGCGGCGTATCGCGGAGAAATACGACCTGGTCGAATCGGACGTCACTCGCTTGGCGTCCTGGTGGCACACCGATGCGGACCTCGGGCGCGACATGGAATGCCTGACGGACATGACGAAGAGTCGACAAGCCGGTTTCCTCGGCTTCCGTTCCACGACAGACAGTTTCGCGGATCAACTCGGGCGATACCGGGATGCGGGCATCATCCCTCGATAGGCACGTCACACGACGATCCGACGGTGGGGCCGTTCGGATCGTCGTGTTCCGCCACAAGCTTCCTACGAGCCGACGTTCAGAGTCTTCAGGATGTTCAGGAAATCCGTGATGGGCAACAGGTCTCCGAACGAGAAGTTGAGAAAGCTGAGGCCGTTGAGAATGCTGAACATGGAGTCTCCTGAATCGAATGGTGTGCGCGATGTCCTCGTGCTGAAGAAATAATGGTCAATCGCGACGTTCGACACTGGAGAACGGCATGGTGACAAATCACCGACTTGGCTGCCGTCACACCGGATACCGCCTACGGGTGTGACGGCAGACCGGTATCCGGCGGGGCGGCACGACGCGCGGGCCTACCGTGCGGTTATCCGGTCCGCGACGAGCCGGCCCACCGCGTCCGTCGACGCCGTTCCGCCCATGTCCGCCGTCAGCGCATCCCCACCGCTCGCCAGCACATCCTCGATGGCTCTCACCACGGCGGCCGCGGCCTCCTGCTCCCCGAGGTGGTCGAGCATCATGGCGCCGCTCCAGATCTGACCGATCGGATTGGCGACGTTCTTCCCTGCGATCGCGGGGGCGGAACCGTGCACCGGTTCGAACAGACTCGGAAACTTGCGCTCCGGGTTGATGTTGCCGCTCGGTGCGATCCCGATGGTCCCGGCGATCGCGGGTCCGAGGTCCGACAGGATGTCCCCGAACAGGTTGCTGGCCACGACCACGTCGAACCAGTCCGGATGCAGAACGAAGTTGGCGGTGAGTATGTCGATGTGGAAACTGTCGACGTCGATCGACGGATAGTTCGCGGCCATCGCGGCCACGCGCTCGTCCCAGTACGGCATCGAGATGGATATTCCGTTGCTCTTGGTGGCCGAGGTCAGACGCCGCCGCGGTCGCGTCTGCGCCAACTCGAAGGCGTACCGCAGGATGCGGTCGACGCCGATGCGCGACATGACCGTTTCCTGGATGACGGTCTCCCTCTCCGTTCCCTCGAACATGCGCCCGCCGAGGTCGGTGTACTCCCCCTCCGTGTTCTCACGGACGACGTAGAAATCGATATCGCCGACTTCCCGTCCCGCGAGGGGACTCGTGACGCCCGGCATCAACCGGATCGGGCGGAGGTTGACGTACTGATCGAAATGACGACGGAACTGCAACAGCGAGCCCCACAGCGAGATGTGGTCGGGAACCACCTCGGGCCACCCGACCGCACCGAAGAAGATGGCGTCGAACGTCTTCAGATCCTCGAACCATCCGTCCGGCAGCATCTTTCCGTGCCGGGTGTAGAACTCGGCGCTGGCATAGTCGAAGTAGTCGTACTCGATCCCGAAACCGAATGCCGACGCCGCCGCGTCGAGAACGGCGATACCTGCAGGCACCACCTCCTTACCGATGCCGTCGCCGGGAATGACCGCGATTCTGTGGGGTGCCATGACTCACGACCCTAGGCGCCGACCGATACCGTTTGTGCCCGGGCATGACGGGTAGGCCGAATCCATGACTACCGACGACACCGGGAGCGCCCACCCCGCTTCGCCCATTCCCGACTACGACCATCTGACGGTGGGCGACCTCACTCACCGCGTTCGGACCCTCACCGTCGATCAGATGCAGGATCTGATCGCCTACGAGCGGGCGACCGCCCACCGTGCACACGTCCTCCAGATCCTCACCACGCGGCTGGACGATCTCCAGGACGGTGCGCAGCCGTCCGGCGGCGATCCGACATCAGTGCCGGAGGTGCACGACACTCCCCATGCTTCGTCCGTCGGGCCGGAACACTCGCCTTCCGACCACACACCGCTGCGCCACGGCGTCGCCTATCAGACACCTGCACGGGGAAAGCCCTGACAGTGTCCTGACTCACTCCGAGTTGCGGTTTGTACCGGCTCCCCGGGGGAAACCGGGGCCGTTCGCACGGGTCGGGGTGACCAGGAGGACTGTCTTGTCGAGGAACGCCGCGACACACCGCGCGAGTGACCGATCCGGAGGTATCCGGTGGGGCCGCTTCACGGTGCTCTGCGCGCTCGGCGCGGTCGGAATGGGCGTCATCGGTGGCGGGATCGCCAGCGGTCAGCTGCCGATGAACTTTGCCGTATCCGGTCAGAGCTTCATCGGAACGTTCGGCGCTGTCGACGGCGACGGGATCACCGTGTATCCGCGGGCGGTCGACACCGCCGCGGGCTCACGGCCGAGTATCGCCGTCAAGGTCGACAGCGCCCGACTGTCCGACGTATGTCTGTCGACAGTGGCCCGAGGGCTCCCCCTCATCGGTGACGTCACGATGTTCGCCCGCGTACCGGGTACCGGGCTGACCGCGGAAACCCTCGTCGTCGACGTCGCGTCGGTGAACGGCTCCGTCGACGTGAACGACGTCCGGCTCGGTGTCGACGCGTCCGCGACCGGGGAAGTACAGGGCAGAGCGACCGCCCCCGCCATGGTCGGCGCGTCGCACGCCTCCGCCACGTCGTCGGAGATCATCGCCCTCACGGCGACGCACGCATCCCTCACCAACCTGATTGTGTCCGCCGAGGCCGTAGACCACTCGTGTTGAGCCGCGGTCGCGGGTGGAGATCTCGACGGCCGTTCTGGGGCGGTGTGCTGATCTGCCTGTCGGCTGCGTTCCTGCTCCTGCCGGCGTTCACCAGCCTCCGGATCGGCGACCTGCTGATCACCGTCACCTCGATCGCCGGGGTGTCCACCCTTCTTCTCGGTGCACTGATGGCGGTGTGCGGTGCGGCCGTCATCGCCCGGCCGGACACGCGAATCCCGGCCGGAGTCAGCGCGATGATCCTCGCGCTCGTCGCGCTCCCCGTAGCGAATTTCGGAGGCTTCGTCCTCGGAACCCTCCTCGGGGTCGTCGGCGCCGCGTCCGTGCTGGCCTGGAGCCGACGTGCCTCACCCGACAGGCACGGTCCGTCCGCCGTCGTTCATGGAGACGACGAGAGCGTCGGCCACCAGGCCCGCACGTAGGCCGTCGTTCGCATCCGCCAACGTCGCCACACGGCCCTCGTCGATCGAGTCCACCCACTCCTGCAGCTGGAGGCGGTATGCCTCCGCGTACCTCGGAATCCAGTCGGCGGGGTACGCGCGCGAGCGACGTCGGTCGCTGTCGGTGACGGTGTGGGCGGGCAGGGCCAACGCGGATGTTCCGGTCTCCCCCACGATCTCGCATCGGGTGTCGTACCCGTACCGCGCGTTGAGGAAGATCTCGACGGTGACGAGGACGTTCGACTCCGTGCGCAGCAACATGATCTGCGGGTCCTGCCGGGTGCCGGAGAACTGCGAGGTACGCCCGGCATGCCAGCTCACCTCCGAGATCGGCGACGACAACAGCCAGGGCATGATGTCGAGTTCGTGGATCGCAGAATTGGTGATGGTCGACGCGGACGTTCCACCCGGGTATGCCTCGACGTTCCTGCTGATGCAATGGGCGACCAGGGCGTCGCCGATGTCTCCGGACGTCACCGCCTGCTTCAATTCGACGTAGGCCGGGTCGAACCGCCGCATGAAGCCCACCGTGATGAGAGTCCGATCCCCCTGCGCCGCAATGATGTCGCGGCATTCCGCGGCGGTGGGAGCCAGCGGCTTCTCGCACAGGACGGGCTTGCCCGCAGCCAACGCCAGGTGGACCAGCTCGGCATGCGTCGAATCGTGGGAGGCGATGATGACGGCGTCGACGGCGTCGTTCTCGATCACTGCTCGCCCGTCGTCGAGCACCGCCGCGTCCCGGAGTGTCGACGCGACCGACGCGGCACGCGCGCCGTCGTAGTCCGCGACCGCGGACACGGTGGCCCCCGAGACCGACCTGTCGATGTTGGTGGCGTGGTCGGCTCCCATGACGCCGACTCCGATGATTCCTACCCGCACAGTCATGCGGAGCAGTATTACATCCTAATGTCCTGACAAACATGGTTTCGTCTGATTGAGTTCTCGCCATGACGTCGACCTACTCCCTGCCGCAGTCGCGAGTGCCCGACCCCCGGGATGCTCCGACACTGCGGTGGGCGATCCTCGGCCCGGGCTGGATAGCAACGCGGTTCGTGGAGTCGTTGCACCGGAACACCTCTCAGCAGGTGGTCGCGGTGGGATCGAGAACAGCGGCGCGCGCCGAGCAATTCGCGCTCGAGCACGGCATCGAGCGCGCCCACGGCACATACGAGGCCGTGTTCACCGACGACGCCGTCGACATCGTCTACATCGCCACACCGCATACCGAACATCGCGCCCACGCTCTCGCCGCCATCGCAGCCGGCAAGCACGTACTGGTCGAGAAGCCGCTGGCAGTCGACGCGGCGGGAGCGGCGGAGATCGCGGCCGCCGCGGGCGCTGCCTGCGTCTTCGCCGGCGAGGCGATGTGGACCAGGTTCCTGCCCAAGTTCGACGTGATCGAGCAGGTTCTCTCCAGCGGAGTGCTGGGCCCGATACACACCGTCCTTGCGGACCACGGCGAGTTCTTCACGCAGGACCATCGCATCTACGACCCGACGTTGGCCGGTGGCCCCCTGCTGGATCTGGGCACCTACGTCGCCTCGTTCGCATACTCGGTCCTGGGTCGACCCGACACGGTGTACGCGACGCGCCGGCCCGCGACCGAGGACATCGACGGCCAGATCTCCGCCGTCCTGTCGGGACCGGACGGCCACGCTGTTCTCAACACGACGATCCTGACCGACACACCCACCACCGCCACCGTGTGCGGGCGTGACGGCACCCTCACCATTCCCGGCCCTTTCTTCATGCCCGGCTCTTTCACCGTCACGGTGCGCGGCGGTAGCACCGTCGAGTACGACGAGCAGCCGGGACTGCAGGTGGACGGCCTTCACTACGCCGCCGTCGACGCCGCTCGGACCATCGATGCCGGACGTCGCGAGTCGTCGATCCACCCCTTGTCCGACGCAGTGGCAACCCTGGACATCATCGACCGGATACGAACGTCGATGTCCACGTAATCCGTGTGCGTCGACGCAGATCGCTGTCAGGAGGTCGTCGACACCAGATCCGCATAGACGACGATATTGTCGTCGTAACTCGATGCCGCACTGTCGAACTCGCCGCCACACGTGATCAAGCGGATGCCCGGACGGTCGATGTCGCCGTACACGGCGTCGGTCGGAAACTCCGACTTCGGGTACTGCTCGACGTCGGTCACTCGGAACGTGGAGGCCGATCCGTCGCTCCGCGTCACCGTGACCACGTCGTCGTCCTCGAGGTCACCGAGCCGGGAGAACACCCCGGGTGCGCCGTCCCAATCGACGTGCCCCGCCACGACTGCGGGTCCGAGTTCCCCCGGGACCGGTGAGCCGGTGAACCACCCGGCCGGAAAGCCGCCGGGCGGCACCTCCATGGTGCCGTCCGCCTGCAGACCCAGACCCATCAGGTCGGACGAGACATCGATCGCCGGAACATCGATACGCGTCGGCACGAGTGCCATGGACGACGAGTCGCTCACTCCCGTGTCGACCGACGTGGGCTCCGCGTTCTGTTGGGTCACAACACTACTGGTGTCGGCGCTCACCGGTTCCTCGGCGGTGGAACATCCCACCACCGAGGCCGCTACCAGCGCTACCGCCAGGACGGTGCTGCGTGCCCGGGACAATCGATGCGTCACATCAGCGCCGACGACGGGTGACGACCGTTGCCACGCCGACGAGGGCGGCCGCGACGATCCCGACCGGAACTGTCGAGGAGACGCCTGCACTGTGGACGGTGCTGCCGTCACCGGTATCGACGGATCCTCTCGGTACCTGCGTGATCTGGCTCCCCGGCGAGTAGGTGCCGGGTGCGTCGGGACCCGTAGGAACGCCGGGCATGGTCGGGGTGCCGGGTGTGTTCGGCATTCCCGGCGTGTTCGGGGTGCCGGGTGTATTAGGCATCCCCGGTGTGTTCGGAGTGCCCGGCGTGTTCGGAGTGCCCGGTCCGACGGGTGTGTTCGGGACGGTGGCACCCGGCGGAACCACCGGTCCACCAGGCGTGTTCGGCGCGGGCGATGTCGGCGGACCACCCGGCAGACCCGGAATGGTGATCACCGGCGGAAGGCCCGGAATAGGCGGCAGACCGGGGATGGACGGCACGGTGATCACGACCGGCGGAACGACCACAGGCGGGACGACGACCGGCGGAACGACGACCGGGCTGTCCTCCGTCGTGGTGGTCGGTGTGCACCCTCCGCGATCGATGACGTTGTTGTCCAACGTGACGGCACCGGTGCGCGCGAGCATCCGCCCGGACACTCGCGCTCCGTTGTTCAAGGTGATCGATTCCTGCGCCATGACGGTGCCGACGAACCTCGTCGACGTACCCAGAGTGGCGGAGCTGCCGACCTGCCAGAAGACGTTGCACGGGTTCACACCGATGAGCGCGACCCTGCTGCTGGAGGCGGTGATGAGAGTGGACGGCGTCTGGAACACGAACACCGCGGCAGGATCTTCCTTCGCATCGAGCGTGACAGTACCCGTCACGTTCATCGGGCCACCCGAGTTGTAGACACCGGGAAGCAAGGTCCGCCCGCCCAGTTCGGCACCGACCTGCTCGGTCACGGCCTCGCCCGCGGCTTGATTGTAGGCCGTGGTGAGATCGATCTTCGCCTGCAGCGCAACGGGTCCCGCGCGAACGATCTCTCCGTTCTGAACGAGACCCGGCGGGAACCCGTCGACAGCCGTTCCCGGACTGACGCCGACGCTGCCCGAGATGACGGACGGGTTCGTGTTGGTCACCGTGCTTCCCGCCAGGATCGCGAACGGATCGGCGGTACCGAGACCGATCGGCGTCGCGGCTCCGGCTGTCGCAGTTCCGACCATCATCACCGCGGCTGTCATGGCGGCGACCGTGCCGACCATGGGCACGGGTGACCGGCGTACCGAAGAGCAGGATGTCGAGCGAGGGTGCGTGGGGTACATGTGCGTCCTAAGGAATGAGCGAAACGTGCGGACCGGGTAGGTCCGTGACACGTGAGAACACATGGCCTGTCCCCGACGACGCAGGCGATGTGGTGAGAGATGACGCGAGGCCGACTCCGTCGAATGCGACGGAGACTTACGGCATAAACGAAGTAGAACAGAGGTCGTACGACAATGTCAACGACATCACGGAAATGCATTTACTCGAATGATCAGCCGGGCAAAATTGCACGAACAGCCTGCTAGCAAGCGTTTACCGCCCACTTTCCGACGTTGTCGTGGTGGCTCACCGATGATAACGGTGGAATAACTTGATTACCGGGCCGGTCGTCCGTCGACTCCCCTGCTCGGCCGCTCGATTCACCGCAGACGCGAGGACAATGCGTGGGCGGCACGCAGAAGATGCTCACCGAGGAGGGGCCGACGGGTGTCGTCGAAGCGCGTTCCCACCCCGGTGAGACTCAGTGCCCACGCCGGCGAGTCCCGTCGGTCGAAGACGGCGGCGCCCATTCCCCAACTGCCCTCGACGAGCAGTCCCGGATTGACCGAGTAGCCCAGGGTCAGGACCTCGTCGACTCGTTCGGCGATCCGCTCGGGCGCGTGGTGATCACCGAGGGCGCCCAGGTCCGCTCGGGCCAGGTAGCGCTCACGTTCCGCTTCCGGAAGGTGCGCGAGGATGACCAGGCCGGCCGACGCGATTCCCAGCGGCATACGCAAACCGATGTGCAGCACATGGGATCGGAGCGGGAAGCTTCCCTCCTCGGCGGCGATACAGACGGTTTCGTCTCCCCGACGCGCGGACAGGAACGCGCTCTCTCCGGTGGCCCGAGCCAGCTCCCGCATGATGTCGCGCGCACTCGACGTGATGTCGTATCGCTCGGCCGCGAGAGCCCCCAGCAGATACATCTCGGGGCCCAGCGACCAGCGCCCGGATTCGTGCCTGTCCAGAATCCCTTCGGTGGCGAGCGCGACCAGCATCCGGTGGGCAGTGGGGCGGGCCAGGCCGGCGCTGCGTGCAATGTCCGAGGTGGACGCCCCGTCCGGCTCGTGGTCACCCACCGCGCGCATCACTGCTGCTGCGCGCCCGATCACCGACGGTCCAGCGTCAATCATGCAATCAGAGTACCTAAAGGTGTCCACTGAGTGAACGCATGAGCCACGCGGCAGTCGGCCGGTGAGCAGATGGACCGAATCGGATGCGGTCGGCTCCCGACGTCTGATCGAATCGTCGGCATACGAGCACCACCGACACAGGAGGAGACACGTGGCTACCGACGTCCTGTCCACCCCGGCCGACGCGGTCCGCGGCGTCCCCGACGGCGCCAGCATCGCCGTCGGGGGCTTCGGACTCTGCGGCATACCCGACGCACTCATCGACGCGCTCGCCGCGACCGATGTCACGGACCTCGAGGTGTTCTCGAACAACTGCGGTGTCGACGGCCACGGCCTCGGCATTCTCCTGGCCGCGCACCGCATCCGACGAGTCACCGCGTCGTATGTCGGCGAGAACAAGGAGTTCGCGCGCCAGTATCTGTCCGGCGAGCTCGAAGTGGAGCTCACCCCTCAGGGCACCCTCGCGGAGCGACTGCGGGCGGGCGGCGCCGGCATTCCCGCGTTCTTCACCCCCGCGGGAGTGGGCAGCCCGATCGCGGACGGCGGATTGCCGTGGCGATACGCCGCCGACGGCTCGATCAGCCTGGCGTCGCCGCCCAAGGAGACCCGGGTGTTCGGTGCGAAGCGCTACGTGATGGAGGAGTCGATCACCGCCGACTACGCGCTGGTCCACGCGCATATCGGTGACACCGACGGCAACCTCGTCTTCGACAAGGCCGCCATGAATTTCAACCCGCTCGCCGCGATGGCTGGGCGCATCACCATCGCGCAGGTCGAGAAGTTGGTCGAACCGGGAGAGATCGATCCGGCCCACGTGCACCTGCCCGGCGTCTTCGTCCAGCGCATTGTCGAGACCGGCCCCCAGACCCCGCGTATCGAGAAGCGCACCACCCGAGAGGCAGGAGCAACACGATGAGCGACTCGACCGGCTGGTCCCGCCAGGACATGGCGCGCCGCGCCGCCGCCGAACTGCGCGACGGCGACTACGTCAATCTGGGAATCGGTCTGCCGACCTTGATTCCCGGTTTCCTCGACCCCGCCGTCCACGTCACCCTGCATTCCGAGAACGGCATTCTCGGGACCGGCCCGTATCCGACCGAGGACGAAGTAGACGCCAACCTCATCAACGCCGGTAAGGAAACGGTGACCGTTCTTCCCGGTGCCGCATTCTTCGACTCGGCACTGTCGTTCGGCATGATCCGCGGCAGCCACATCGACACGGCGGTTCTCGGCGGCATGCAGGTGTCGGCCGGTGGCGATCTGGCCAACTGGATGGTTCCCGGCAAGATGGTCAAGGGCATGGGCGGCGCCATGGATCTGGTGCACGGCGCTGCGCGGGTCATCGTCGTCATGGAGCACACCGACCGCGACGGCAACCCGAAGATCGTCGACGCGTGCACGCTTCCCCTCACGGGTCAGGCCGTCGTGGACCGCATCATCACGAACTACGCGGTCATCGACGTGGTCGGCGACGGCACGCTGGTGTTGCGCGAAACCGCGCCGGGCGTCGGGGTCGACGAGGTGCACCGCGCTACCGGTGCGACGCTCACCGACGCCGACGACCTGGTCACTCACTGACGGACGGACGGGCCTTCTCTCACGGAGTCAGAATGGCCCGTCCGCGGACGACTCCGGCATCGAGATCGTCGATGGCACTCTGGAAGTCGTCCAATGCATATTTCGCGGTGTGCAGTACGACCGCACCGCGAGCGGCCAACGCCATCAGGTCGCAGAGGTCGTTGTAGGAGCCGACCAGGTTGCCGATGATGTTGATCTCCGACGACACGATGTCGATGGTGGGGACGTCGATGTTCTCGCCGTAGCCCACGACGTGATAGTTGCCGGCCTGCCGCAGCATCGCGATGCCCTCCGCGGTTGCGCCGCCCTCGCCGACGAAATCGATCACGGCCTCTCCCCCAGTCCCGCCGGTGAGGTCGAGCACCTGCTCGATATGGGTGCCGTCCGCGACGACACCGTGGTCGGCGCCGATGGACAGGGCGAGTTTCACGGCGTCCGCGTTCCGGTCGACGACGACGATCTCCGCCGCGGTCAGTGCCTTGAGCACTTGGATTCCGATGTGCCCCAACCCACCTGCGCCGATGACGACCACGCGGTCGCGCGGCGTCAGGTGCCGGGCGGCCTTCGCTGCCGCGTGGTACGCGGTCAGGCCCGCGTCGGCCAGTGCTGCGACGTCGGAGGGCTCCAGGGAGTCGTCGAGCTTGACGACGCTGCGCGCCGACGTCCTGAGGTATTCGGCATACCCGCCGTCGGTGTCGATGCCGGGGAACTGATTGATCTCGCAGTGCACGTCGTCGCCGGAGCGGCACGCGCGGCACAGGCCGCACGTGATCAGCGGGTGGACGATGACCTTGTCCCCCTCCGCGACATTGGTGACGGCCGAGCCCACCGCATGAACCCATCCGGCGTTCTCGTGACCGATGGTGTACGGCAGAGGCACATTCGACTTCTCGGCCCACTGTCCCTCCAGGATGTGGAGGTCGGTCCGGCAGACCCCGGCGCCTCCGATCCTGACGATGACGTCGAAAGGTCCCGTGGGAGTGGGTATCGGCAGTTCCGTCATGCGGAGCTTCTCGTGGTAGCCGACGACTTGGACGGCGCGCATGGTGCTCATGGTGGTGTTCCTCGATTCAGGGGAAAGTTTCGACGGTTGGTGTGCTCACGCGGACACGGTCGTCCGGTCCGGGTCGTCGTACCGGGTTCTCAACAGTCCGCGGCAGAAATGTGCGTTCCCGTCGATGGAGATGCGGGTCGATCGTGCCCGACGCAGAGCCAGCGGCACGTCGATCTCCGCGTAGGGCGCGCCCGTGTGGTCGACCATCACGAGGCTGTCGGGAGCTGTGCCCAGTCCGATGGATCTGCGCCGGGACATCAGAGCCCTGGTCGCGTCGTCGTCCGGAAGCTCCTGCAACCGAACAGTTCCCATGTCCTGCATTCTGCGGCCGGGGTCAGCCTTCATGACTCCGGTGAGGCACCGTTCCATCGCGGCGACGTGCGCTTTCCGCAGGAATGTAGTCCGCAGTTCTTCGAGGTCGTCCTGCGCCTCGTGGGCGAAGGTGCCGCGGTACCCGGCATCGGCCGCGAGCCCGGCGTTGATGATCGGAGAGTCGTGGTGGCCGTCGAGTTCGACGGTCACGGTCCTCGTCCACTCGAGTCCGAGAAGAACGTCCTTCGCATCCGACGCCATCAGGTAAGCGAAATTCGGAGCGCAGAACGACGTCGGCAACCTCAGATGGACGACGACATCACGATCGTCGGATACGGTCACCGATTCTACGAAGTCCAGGTCCGTGATGGGTTCGTCCAGTTCCGGATCGATCACCGCCCCGAGCGCGTCGATCGCCGAGTCGACGTAGTCCATCTCTCACGCCCCCACGAGAGCGTCGTCCGCCGCGAGATCGGCGCCGCGTGGGCCCGTGGCGGTCTCGTTCGCGTCGGCGATCTGCAGGTCCGGCGGTACGGGGATGTCGTACATCTTCGCCGCGTTGAGTCCCAGCACCTTCTTCTTCTGATCCAGCGTGATGGGCGGGTACTCGTTCAGTTCCTCGGGGATCTGGAAGTCGACGAACGACTCGACCAACCACCTCGGCGTCCAGATCGCGTAGTCGGAGGAGAACTGGATGCGGTCCTCACCGATCCAGTACAGGAGCTCGCCCATGATCTGACCGAAGTACTTCGGCCGCGAATGGATGAACGGCATGGCAACAGCGAGTCCGGCGTGCACGTTCGGCTCCTGGGTGGCTATCCAGCAGAAGTCCTCGAGGCGCGGCAACCCGCAATGCTCCACGACGAAGTTCAGATCCGTGTATTCGCTGGCCACGTGATCGACGTCGGCGACGTCGAACGCATCGCGGTCCAGCGGGCGGATGGTCGGACCCTTGTGGACGTGGATGTTCTTGATGCCCAGCTCACGGCACGCGTCGAAGTACTTCAGCGCCCACGGGTCGTCGAGCTTGTATCCGCGCGAATCCCCGTGCCATTCGGCGGTGTAGAGCTTCACGCCCTTCAAACCGAACCGCTCCGCGTCGGCACGTAGCTGGTCGAGACCACGCTCACCGTTGCGAGGGTCGAAGTGGTGGTTGTAGGTCAGCTTGTCGGAGTGCTGCTGGGTCAGAGCCCACGCCTCCTCGGTCTGACCGAAACCGTTGTTGTAGAACTCCCCGAGATGCGCCGGCTGGAAGATCGCATGATCGACGTATCCGTCCGCGAACAGGTCCTTCATCAGCCGCTCGCCGCCCTGGTAGAGGTACTCGTCGTACGTCCACAGTTCCGACTCCGGCGACAGGTTGCGGTGGTAGTCGTAGAAGCAGTCGATGAACTGCTTGCCGTGGATGTTGCGCTGGTTCTGCGCCCGCGCGTCCCACAACGCGACATGCGCGTCCACGATGAAGAAGTTGTCCTCGCCCTTGGTGTACATCGTCGGATCCCCTCGTCGTGTGACTGTCGTCACTGCCAATGAGTTCGACGGTAGGGCGCGCACCGCTCGTCCTCGTGGCGTCCGGCGTCTCAATCTGAGACAGGCGTGAACTCCGACGGGATGTAACCTGGATCACAACAGCAGACGACCTGAAGGACATCCGTGCCGCATCAGCTCCCCGACGGAGATCGCCGACCGGTGGCGTCGGTGACGCCGCGACTGCGCGCGTCCTGGCTTCGCAGCGAGCGATACGGCATTCCCCTCGACACTGTCGAACCGGTGTTCGCCGGCACCGAGAAGCACGAGTCGCTGTTCCACGAATGCGGCGACGACGTGCTGGCCGACCTGCTGCGGACCCTGACGTCCGAACCCGTCGGATTGATGCTGACGGACGCGGACGGGCTGGTCCTCACGCGAGTCAGCGGGGATCACGCCTTGCTCCGCGCGCTGGACGCCGTTCACCTCGCACCGGGTTTCGGTTACTCCGAGCGTGAGGTCGGGACCAACGGCCTCGGTCTCGCCCTCGCCGATCTGGCACCCACCCTCGTCAGGGCCGATCAGCACTACTCCCACAGCCTCACGGGATTCACCTGTGCCGCCGCCCCGGTCCTGGATCCGACGTCGGGGCGTCTGCAGGGTGCCGTCAATCTCACGACGTGGTCGGGAACCTCGAGCGACCTGCTTCTGACCCTGGCACGGTCGGCGGCGAGCACCATCTCCACGTCGATGCTCGCACGGTCGTCGGGTCACCGCGCACGACAACCGGTACGCCGCAACCTCTTCCGCGTCCGGCACGGCTCCACTGGAGCGGGTGTCCGACTGGGCGAGAGCTGGGCGCGGACCGAGGCCGATGCCTACGCAGCCATGGCGTCGGGGTCGCCCGTCGCGGCGGTGGGACATCCCGGATCCGGACGGTCCACGGTGCTCACACACGCGGCGCGGCGGGCATTCCCGCGCCATCGCATCCTCTGCGCGTCGGCACCGACACCCGACGACGTCGAGACGTGGCTCGATCTCTGGTCCTTCGAAGCCGACCGCACCGACACCGTCGTCATCCTGCGCGACGTCGACACGCTCCCGGAGTTCGCGGCAGGACGATTGGCCGACCTGATGCTCTCACCCCGCGGACCCCGTATGCCGTTTGCCGTGACAGTGGAACGGCTGCAGGATGTTCCGCGCGCGCTCGCCTCGGTCGTGACATCCGTGGCGCCGCTGGCACCGTTGTCCGATCGGCCCGAGGACATCCTCCCTCTCGCCCGCGAGTTCGCAGTCACCGCACGCGGACGCGAGGTGCGCATGACCGCCGCGGCCGAGCGGGCCTTGCAGAACTATCACTGGCCGGCCGGAGCAGCAGAACTCCGCGCGGTCGTCGCCGAGGCGGTGTCGCGCTCCGACGTGGTCGATGTATCGATCCTCCCGCCGGAGCTGCTGGTCGGCCCGAGCAGAAGACTGACCACCATCGAGGCCTTCGAACACGGCGAGATCGTCCGCGTGCTGTCGTCCGGCAGGACCACGATGAGTGCGGCGGCAGCACGTCTGGGTATGAGCCGAGCAACTCTGTACCGCAAGATCGCGTACTACAAGATCGACATCAAGGACCTCACCTGACGCTCAGTCACCCAGTGCGAACGCAGATTCGAACGCCGACAGCGCCTCGTCGGAGTCTGCTCGCGCCCACCCCTCGAGTCCGATGACTCCGTCGTACCCGATGTTCCGGAGCGCGCGGGCGATCACCGGATAGGCGATCTCACCCGTGCCCGGCTCGCACCGGCCGGGCACGTCGGCAACCTGGATCTCGCCGATGAACGGAAGCGACGTCGTCACTGTCTCGATGAGATTCCCCTCGCCGATCTGGGCATGGTAGAGGTCAAGATTCATGCGAAGGAACGGATTGTCCACCGCACGAACGAGAGTGAGGGTGTCGGCCGCGGTCGCGAACGGGGTTCCGGGATGGTCGACGGCGGTGTTGAGGTTCTCCAACGTGAACACGCGTCCGGCGCGCTCGCCGAGTGCTGCCACCCGTCGCAAGGTGTCGGCTGCCGTGAGCCACATGTCGGGAGTGACGGTGTGCACCGGGTGCACGGGCAGCCCGTTCGGATCCAAGCCGGTGCCGTGGAGATTGAGCCGCGGACAGTCCAGGCGGTCGGCCACCCGCAGCGATTCCTCCGCGGTGTCGATCAACTCCTCGATGCCGTCCGGATCGGTCAGACTGCCTCGGAGGTATCCGGTCATCGACGAGAAGGTCGCCCCGGTCGCCCGCAGGTCGTCGATGTCCTTCGTGGCCCAGTTCCAGATCTCCACAGCGAGACCGCGGTCGGCAATTCTGCGGACACGGTCGACGAACGGCAGTTCCAGATACAGCATTTCGGCGCTCGCGGCCAACGTGTACGTCACCGCGCACCCACGACATCGATGTCGGCCAGGTCGACGGGAGCGCCGGTCTCGACACTCCGGATCGCCGCGAGAGCGATCGACAGCGCGACTCGCGCGTCGTGGCCGCCGACGACCGCCGCAGTGTTCGACCGGATGGCGTCGACGAAGGAGGTGAACTCGCCGATGTACGCCGAGCGGAGCAGGTCGGTGTCGCGCCGCGCCGTGTCGACGGACATGCCGTCGGCCGCGTACAGCACCATGTCCGTCGATGCAGCGCTGCCGGCCGTGATCATGCCTGCCGAGCCGAACACCTCACCGCGGACGTCGTAGCCGTACAGAGCGGAGAAGCTGGCCTCCGCCGTCGCCAACGCTCCTCCCTCGAACGCGATGGTGACGACGGCTGTGTCGAGGAATCCCGAGCTGCGTGCGTCGGGACGAATCAGCGCATCCGCCATGGCGTGCACGCGGATCGGCGCTGCACCGGGGTTGAGGAAGCACAGCGTGTCGAAATCGTGGATCAAGGTCTCGAGGAAGATGGTCCACGGCGGTGTCCGGTCAGGATCGCCGCCGAAGGGGCCCGGATCCCTCGTCAGAGACCGGAGCAGCTGCGGGGTACCGATGCGGCCCTCGTCGACCGCAGCGCGAGCCGCCGCGAACCCCGGGGCGAAGCGACGGTTGAACCCCACCTGCAGGACGACACCCGCCGACTCGGCGGCGGCGATCGCACGATCGGCGTCCTGGAGCGTCACAGCCATCGGCTTCTCGACGAAAATGTTCTTGCCTGCCTCCGCGGCCTCGACCACCAGGTCGGTGTGGCTGCGAGCGGGCGCAGCGATCACGACGGCGTCGATGTCGTCGCGCCGGAGCGTGGCGGAGATGTCGGTCGAGACGACGTCCACGCCGAGCTCGTCCGCCAGTCGCTCGGCGGCTCCGGGCACCGGATCGGCGATGGCGCGGAGTTCCGCACCGGGGACGCGTCGCGCCACGATCTCGGCGTGGTTCGCGCCGATCCTTCCCGCGCCGAGTACTGCCACCCGGACGGGGCCGGGGGTATGGACCGCCATGTCTTCACTCCTACTAGTACGTTCTAGTGTTCCTGTTCGGCGATGCTAGAACGTTCTAGACGACACCGTCAAGACCCCGCTATGATGCGTCCGTGGCACCCCCGAGCTCGCCCGGACCGAATCGCGTCGACCGCCCGGCCACGATGGCCGACGTCGCTCGCGCGGCAGGCGTGTCCACGGCGTTGGTGTCCATCGTCTTCCGCGACGCACCTGGTGCGAGTGCCGCCACCCGGGCACGCATCAAGGACGTCGCGGACAGCCTCGGATACGTGCGGGATCGTCGCGCCAGCAAACTCCGTCAGGCCAGCTCACGATTGCTCGGTGTCGTCTTCGAGCTTCAGCAGCCCTTCCACGGCGATCTCGTCGAGCACGTGTACGCAGCCGCGGCCGAACGAGGTTTCGACGTCATGATCAGCGCGGTCGCACCCAGCCGGGACGAAACGTCCGCCCTGAGTTCACTGCGCCACGAGCGGTGCGAGGCAACCATTCTGATCGGCAGTCGCCTCGACGACGAGGAGTTGGAGCTGATCTCGGCGCGCACTCCCACAGTCGTCGTCGCGAGGCGTGTCGACTCACCGGGGGTGACCACGGTGCGCGCGGACGACACCGCGGGCATGATTCTGGCGGTGGATCACCTGATCGAACTCGGTCACTGCCGCATCGCCTTCGTCGACGGCGACGGCGCACCCGGCAGCGACGACCGATCGACCGGATTCCGGCGCAGTATGTCCCGGCTGGATCAGGGGCCCGCGACGATCGTGCGCGGCGGTCTCAGCGAGGACGACGGCGCGCGCGCCCTGGACTCGCTGATGTCTCGCGCCGATCCACCTACCGCCGTCATCGCGTTCAACGACCGTTGTGCCACAGGCGTATTGAGCGCACTGGTCGCACGGGGACTCACCGTGCCGGGCGACGTCTCCGTGATCGGCTACGACGACTCGCGCGTGGCAGGACTGTCCCACGTCGCCCTGACGACCGTCTCCCAGGATGCGAGACGGCTCGCCGGAGCAGCCGTGGACGCGGCGTTGGCACTGGCGGCGGGTGATCAGGCGTCGAACACGGTCCTCACCCCGACCCTGGTGTCCCGCTCCACCACTGCCCCGCCGTCGCGACTGCGCAGAGACGACGCGGCCGGGTAGTTCAGCGGTTAGGGTCGACGATCGATGGCAACGACACGGCTCGACCCCAAGGACGCAGCGTTCCACTACCAGTCCCGCCCGGGTAGTACGACCGATCACTACATCACCACGGCGCTCGACCACGGCTCCACCGGCCTGCGTACGGAGACGCTGGTGTCCGCGATCGAGGACCGGGCCGACGCGATCGCCGCACTGCGAGTGCGACTGTCGGTTCCGACGCTGAACCTCGACTACCCGTCGTGGACCGCGCGCGAGGCGCCGATGCGCGACGACATCGTGGTGCATGCGAACCGCGGTCTGTCCTGGACCGACGCGCCGAGGGCCCTCGGGGCCGTCCTCGCGACTCCGGTCGACACACAGCGCACGTCCTGGCGTGTCCACGTCCTGCCCGACGTTCTCGATGTGCCGTCGTCGACAGGTCCTGCCACCATCGTGGTCGTACAACTGGCTCATTGCGTGACCGACGGGTCCGGAGCGGTGGCGATCACCCGGGCGCTGCTCGGTGACGACTCCGTCGCGGACGACCTCCCGACGCCGGCGGTTCGGCAGGCCGTCTCACCACACGTCGCCGCAGCGGCCGGGCTGCTCCGCCTACCCGGTCAGATCGTCGGAGCGGCGCGTGCTGTTCGCCGAAGTATCAAATCGAGCCGCGATCTACGCCGCGACGTCGACGCGGGCCTGATCGTCCGTCACCCCGCCCCGCGCAGCGTCACGATGTTCAACGACGACCCGGGACCCGACAGGGTCGGATACGTGCTGGTCCGGTCGCTGTCCCAGGTCACCAGAGTCTCCTCGTCCACGACGACCGGCGCGGACGCACGGGTGTCCGTGACCACCGCCTCGATCAGCGCGATTGCCCGCGCGATGGCCGCCTTTCTCCGCGAACAGGGGCACGACGTTCCCGACGACCTGGGGGCACACGTCTCCGTCGCCCTTCCCGACGACGTCGAATTCTCGGGTGTCAACAGGTTGGCCTCGGCGAACGTCGACCTGTTCCCCGCCTCCGACGACCGGTCGAGCCAGAACCTCGCCATCGCGAAACGCCTGGCCGAGGAGCGTGTGCGGGCGACGCACCAGGCGGTACTCGACTCCGTTCGAGTCGCCGACCACCTCCCCGCTGCCGTTCTGCGACAGGGCATCCGGCGTATGTCGTCGCCGCGGACGCAGGCTGCGGCACACACGGTCGTCTCGAGCGTACGGTGCGGTCCGAACGATCTGACCGTCGCGGGCACGCGGTCGCTCTTCATGACAGCGTTCGCGGGGTTGGGGCCGACCACCGGGCTCACGCATACCGTCTTCGGTCTCGGCGACACTCTCGCCATCGGGATCCTCGCCTCACCGAGATCCGTTCCGGCACATCGCCGTTACGTCGAACTGCTGTCCGATGCCATCGACGGTGGATGATCCACGTAATCGTCCTGTGGCACCGTGACGGCGGCGAGACGTAACTTGGTCTCGTCCTCGCTGTCCGGAGCGGCCGTCATGACGACGATCTTCAGATGAGCGTCGCCGTCGGTGAGCACATCGCAGTCCACCGTGATCGGCCCCACCGACGGGTGGTGAATGACCTTGTGCGCCTCGCGATGTGCACCGACCGCACCGCGCGACCACAACTCGGCGAACTCCGGACTCTCCGTTTCCAACAGACGGATCAGACTTCTCAGTCGCACGTCACCGGGGAATCGACCTGTCGCGAATCGTAGGTCCGACACGACCGCCGCCTTCACACCCTCCGAACCGTCCATCGTCGTGACCGGCCACCGCGACAGATGTAGAGCTGTCGGATCCTGCGAGAAGCTGTCGAGGGCGAAATTGCGTCGTGCCGGTGCGATAGCGGACGGATCCCCGATCGCCGCGGCCCAGGGCTTGTTCCACCAGATCAGACGCCAGTCCGCGGCGAACACCGCGACGGCGGCATCGCCGAGGCGGGACACCACCCGCTGCACACCCGGCGGAATGTGATCCGACACGATGTTGTCGGCGGGCGGGATCTGTCCTGCCAGCCGGAAGAGGTGGTCCCGCTCCCCCGTCGTGAGCCGTAGCGCACGCGCCAGTGATCCCAGGACCTGCGCCGACGGCGTCGTGGCGCGGCCTTGCTCGAGGCGGACGACGTAGTCCACCGAGATACCGGCGAGGTCCGCGAGTTCCTCACGCCGGAGGCCGGACGCGCGACGGACCCGCCCGACGGGAAGACCGACCGACGCCGGTGACAGCCGATCGCGCCAAACCCGCAGAGTGGAAGCAAGGTCGTCCTGGCGGTCGGTCACGGTTCCATTGTGCCGCCGTCGCGATACCGGTGGGTGGTACCGGTAGTCCTACCGTCACGCCGTCCCTGGATGTGCTCGTTCGGAGCACGCACGATGGCGTCATGACAATCACCTTGATCACCGGAGCCAACAAAGGTCTCGGCTTCGAGACCGCACGCCGCCTCGTCGACGCCGGCCACACCGTCCTCCTCGGCGCACGTGACCGCGAACGGGGCACGGCGGCCGCGGAGTCACTCGGAGTCCGTTTCGTACAGATCGACGTCTCCGACGACGATTCGGTCGCTGCAGCAGCCGCCGACATCCTCGAGCACGAGGGTGCGCTGGATGTTCTCGTCAACAACGCCGGCATCATGGGCACGCTCGGCGACGTCGGCTCGCTGGGTGCCGCCGACGCCCGTGACGTCTACGAGGTCAACGTCTTCGGCGTGATCCGCACGACCACCGCGTTCCTTCCGCTTCTGGCTCGCTCGAACGACCCCGTCATCGTCAACGTGAGCAGCGAGATGGGGTCGCTGTCCGCGACCCACGACCCCGACCGCGCGGAATCGCAGGTGCTCGCTCCGCTGTATGCCTCGTCGAAGGCCGCGCTGACCATGCTGACGACGCAATACGCCAAGGCCGTTCCCTCTGTTCGGATCAACGCGGTGGATCCCGGATATACCGGCACCGACCTGAACGGACACCACGGGCCCCAGACCGTGGAGGAGGGAACGGACGCGGTCGTCGCCCTCGCCACGGAAGGACCGGGAAGCCCGACCGGCAGGTTCGTCAACCGCGAAGGCCGGATCGACTGGTGAACCGAGGAGGGCTCGGGATCTACGTGCTCGCGGGCGCCATGTGCACGCGTAGCTTCTGGATCCCGTCCCGCACCCGCGTCTTCACCGTGGCCTTCGGTACCCCGAGGCGTAGTCCGGCCTCGGTGTACGACAGACCGGAGAAGTAGATCAACTCGATCGCGACACGCTGCAACGCCGTCAACTCGACCAGTTCCCGGGCGACGGTGTCGGCATCCAGCGATGTCATGACCGACTCGAAGACCTCGTCGTGGTCACGGTGGTACTGGGCCGCGTGATAGGCGGTGTCACGCTTCGACGACGAGGTGTCCGAGCGGACTCGATCGATCGCGCGTCGTCGAGCCAGGGTGGACATCCAGGCGTGCGGCGACCCCCGATCGGCATCGAAGAGAGCCGCGGTGTCCCAGATCTGGACGTAGGTCTCCTGGACTGCTTCCTCCGAGCGCGCGTGATCGCCGAGTACCCGGACGACTGCCGCGAAAAGGAGATGATGCGTCATCAGGATGAGATCGGCGAGGGCCGCCTCGTCGCGGTGCGCGATCCGTGCCAGCAGAACGGCGTACCGCACGCGTTCGTCCACGTCGGGCACCGCTCTGGACCTCCCCGGAGCATCGGTCACTCGATAATGTCACCACAGTTCGAGCCGTTGTTCGTACTCGATCACGAAATCGAGACCGGATGGCAACGTCGGCGCCGTCAGATAAAGGGCACCGTCGCGAACCACGGCCGCGCCTCCTCGAGGTCACGCGCGAGTTGCAGAAGTGTCGACTCACCGCCCGGAGCCGCCACGAACTGGACTCCGACGGGCAGACCCTCCGGCGTCCATGCCGACGGAACACTCATCGCCGGACGCCCGGTGACGTTGGCCAGCTGCGTGTAGGGCACGGCGGACAGACTGCGCATCACGGCGTCCTGAACGACACCGAGCCGGCCGAGAACAGGACCGAGACGCAGGGCCAGCCCCGCGCGAGCCCCCAGGCGCTCGGCGAACGGAGTGTCGAACGCTCCGATCAGAGGCGCGGGCTCAGCCGTGGTGGGCGTCAGGAACAGGTCGTAGTGCTGATGGAACGTGCCCAGCGCACGGACGTGGTCGTGCCATCGCCCGATCGCCGCGTCGTAGTCCACGGCCGACGTCGCCCGGCCGATCTCTGCAAGCACCAGCGTGTCCAGCTCGAAATCCGACCGCGACGGGCGACCCGTGCGGGTGTGGCGGGCGACCTCCGCCGCGACGTGGACGAACCACGGAGTAAGAAAATCCCGGGCCAGTTGCTCCTCGTCTGAGGCGGGCCGAGCTTCCTCGACGACGTGCCCCATGTCGGTGAGCAGGTCGCGCGTGGCGTTCACGGCCGCGACGACCTCGGGGTTCGGAGTCGAGTTCAGTGCGGACCCCGTGTGCACTCCGATACGCAGGGTTCGGCTCGTCACCGAGAGCGACTCGGCGTACGAGCTGCCGGGGGCGGCGAACTCGTAGGGCGCGCTCGGATCCGAACCGCGCATGACGTCGAGGAAGGCCGCCGAATCTCGCACGGATCGTGTCAGCACACCCGTGACCGCCGCCCCGAACAGCGGTTCACCGGAACGGGGACCCGACGGAACGACTCCTCGCCCGGGCTTCAGTCCGAAGAGTCCGCAGTACGCGGCCGGAATGCGGATGGACCCGCCTCCGTCGCTCGCTCCGGCGACAGGAACGATGCCGGCAGAGACCGCTGCGGCCGCACCACCGGAGGAACCGCCGGGACTGCGGTCCAGCGCCCACGGGTTGCGCGCCGGTCCGTGCAGATCGGGTTCCGTCACGCCTTTCGAGCCGAACTCCGGAACAGTGGTGCGGCCGATCACGACCACACCGGCGTCGAGCCATCGCTGCACGACCGTGTCCGTTTCCGTCGGTACCGACGACGCGAGGGATCGCGACCCGCACGTCTCCACGATCCCGGCCTGCGCTTGGTAGAGGTCCTTGAGCAGGAAAGGAATTCCGGCCATCGGTCCCGCGAGGGTCCCGCGGGCGCGCGCCCGTGCATCGTCGAACTGACGGTTCACCAAGGCGCCGAGCGCAGGGTCGACCTCCTCGGCCCGTGCGATGGCGACGTCGACCAGCTCGGCCGACGTCACCTCGCCCGAACGGACCAGGTCTGCGAGACCGGTCGCATCGTGGCCGCGGTATTCGTCGAATCGCATGCGGTGAGCGTAGACACGGGAGGGGCGTCAGTTGACGGCGCGGCCGTACCCGTCCCAGTACGCCTGACGAAGCTTGAACTTCTGGAGCTTGCCGGTGGCGGTGCGGGCCAACTCTTCTCGGAACTCGACCGTCGTCGGCGCCTTGTATCCGGCCAGCCGTTCCTTGCACCAGGCGATCAGCTCCCCCTCTGTCACCGCCGAGTCGGGCGCCGGCACCACGAGAGCCTTGATCGTCTCCCCCCACTTCTCGCTGGGGACACCGATGACCGCTACTTCCGACACCGCGGGGTGCGAGAACAAGCAGTCCTCCACCTCGATGGACGAGACGTTCTCTCCCCCGGTGATGATGACGTCCTTCTTGCGATCGGCGATGGTCAGATAGCCGTCCTCACCGATGTCGCCGCCGTCACCGGTGTGGAACCAGCCGTCGGCCAGGGCCGCGGCGCTCTCCTCCGGCCGACCCCAGTAACCCTCCATCACCACGTTGGAGCGAGCCAGTACTTCCCCGGCGCCCTCCGCGGCGTCGTCCACCGACAGGCGGACCCCCAGTGCCGGCGCTCCCGCACGCGTCAGCTTGGCGGCCCTGTCCTCGGGATCGAGGTCGTCCCACTCCGCCCGCGTCCGGTTGAAGGTCAGCAACGGGGACGTCTCGGTGAGCCCGTAGATCTGGATGAACTCCCATCCGAGTTCGCGTTCGACTCTCGCCACGGTCTTGGTCGGAGGCGGCGCACCGGCCATGATGATGCGTACGGTGTCCCGTCCGGGGATCTCCCCCTCCCACGTCCGCGCGGCGTCGAGCACCGCCGCAGCCACGGCGGGAGCCGCGCACATCACGGTCACCCCGTGATCGCGGACTCGGCGGAGTATCTCTGCGCCGTCGATCTTGCGCAGCACGATGTGCTGCGCGCCGACACCGGTCATCGCGAACGGTTGGCCCCACCCGTTCGCATGGAACATCGGCAAGGTGTGCAGATAGACGTCACGGTCCCCCGCGGCCGCGTGCAGCCCGAACGTCACGGCGTTGACCCAGATATTGCGATGCGTGATCTGCACACCCTTGGGCCGGGCCGTGGTCCCCGACGTGTAGTTGATGGCTGCCGTCGCGGACTCGTCGGGATCCCAGCTCACCGGAACGGCGCCCGGAGCGGCGTACAGATCCGCGTCGTCTCCGAGCACGAACTTGTGCTCGCACTCGACGTCGGCGAGTTCGTCCGCGAGCTCCGGATCGATGTAGAGCACACGCGCACCCGAGTCCTCGATGATGTACCGGACCTCGTCCGGCCGTAACCGGAAATTGATCGGCACCAGGACGCGGCCCCACCCGCTCACGCCGTAGAAGGACGTGAGGAGTCGGCTCGAGTTGTGGCTGACGACGGCGATGCGTTCCCCGACGCCGATACCGAGCTCGTCCAGCCGGGCGGCCTGCCGGGACGCAAGGTCCGCGACCTGCGAGTACGTCAGGGAACCCTGGCTCGGTGCGGGTTGCGACGGGTCGTCGACGACGCCGATCCGATCGCCGTAGACGGTGGCTGCGCGGTCGAGGAAATCGGTGACGCTGAACGGCACGAACATTCGAAGGACATTAACAACACCGACGGTGGCTCGTCGTGGATCGGGAGCCACGCCGTCCGTTTCCGCTCGGCTCGTCGAGGGTATGAATGGTCGCGACGTTACGATCACCATTGCTGTCGGGCGCCGGAAAAGGCTCGGGATACCAAAAATGGAGTGGGTGACGATGATGCGAGAGGATTCGCGATCGCTCGTCGCCGGTCGGTACCAGCTGGGTTCCGTGCTGGGGCGCGGAGGCGTCGCGGACGTCTACGAGGCCGTCGACCTCATGCTCGGGCGCACTGTCGCCGTCAAGGTCTTCCGCCACGACGACCTGATTCCGCACGACCGGCGCCGCATCGACGCCGAGATGCGCACGCTGGCACGGTTGTCACACCCCGGATTGGTCACCTTGTTCGACGCCGGCGCAGTCGCTGATGTCGACGGATACAGCGGCCCTTTCCTGGTGATGGAACTCGTCGACGGACCTACCCTCGGGACGTTCCGCGCCGGTCAGGCGATCTCGCCCGGTGTGACCGCGCGGATCGGGTACGAACTCGCGGAGGCGCTCGCATACATCCATGACGCGGGTGTCGTTCACCGGGACGTCAAGCCCGCCAACGTCCTCATGACCTACCGTGCCGACCGGGACACTGAGCGGTGGACGAAGCTGACGGACTTCGGGATCGCTCGCGTCATCGAGTCGGACCCACTGACCGAGCACGGAACGGCGGTCGGTACCGCGCAATACCTCAGTCCCGAGCAGGCCACCGGCGCCCAGACGGGTCCGGAATCCGACATCTACTCCCTCGGCCTCGTACTCATCGAGTGCATCACCGGCGTGATGGTGTTCGGCGGCGGGTCCCTCGCGTCGGCCCTGGCACGGCTGCAGAGAGACCCGGTGGTTCCGACACACCTCGGATCCGGCTGGCACTCGATCATGACTCGGATGACGGCACGTCGTCCGGCGGATCGGCCGTCGGCGGTCGAGGTCGCCCGACAGTTCCGGGCCCTTGCCGCCACCACGCAGGACACCTCGATTCTCCGCACCCCTCTTCCGCCACCGGAACCGCTGCCCGGTCTTCCCGAACGACCACGACGTTCGCTGCTCCCGTGGGTGTCCGCCGGCGCCGCTGCGGTGATCATCGCGGCCGCTCTGGTGTGGGGAACGTCCGGCGACGACGTGGAGGTGGGCGACACTGCCGTTCCCGTCGCCGAGTCGACCTCGCCGGCAACCACCGCACCCGTCGAGACACCGGTGCTCGCACCCGTAGTCGAAATCCCTGCACCGGTCGTCGAGGCGCCCACCACGAATGAGACCGTGTTCGACGCTCCCGTCGTCGCACCTCCCGTCGTGGTCGATGTTCCCCCCGTGCCGCCGCGCAACAACGGCAACGGCAACGGCAACTCGGGTGGGAACGGCAACTCCGGCGGTAACGGCAACGGGAACGGCAACTCGGGTGGCAACGGCAATGGGGGCGGCAACGGGAACGGGAACGGCAACGGCCGCTGAGGCCCGCTCTCCCGCAGTGGTCGGGAACACCGATGCCGGTCCAGTAGCGTCACCGCGATGAGCTGGATTCGCATGAACGACGTCACCGCCGGATACGAGCAGAGGGTCATCCTGCGGGACGTGTTCTTCAAGCTCACGGACGGCGACCGGGTCGGACTGATCGGCCGGAACGGGTCCGGCAAGACAACTCTGCTGCAACTCCTTCTGGGCAGAACGTCGGCGGACGCGGGCACCGTCGATGTCACCGAGGGCGCACGGATCGGCTACTTCTCCCAGTTCTCCGAACTCGACGGAGACCGCAGCATCACCGTCGAACTGGAATCACTGTTCGGCGAGATCAGGGCCGTGGAGGCAGAACTGGGCGAGGTCGAGGCCGCACTCGGCGGTGACATCGACGAGAAGGAGATGTACCGACTGGTCGACAGACAGGCCGAGCTGCTCGAGCAGATGGAAACGGGCGGCGGGTGGACGTATCACCAACAGATCGACACCGCACTGTCGATGTTGGGCTTCGACGCCGAGCGTCGGGAACTGCCCGTCGACAAGCTGTCCGGTGGGTGGCGCAATCGTGCGGCACTGGCGCGCATCATCCTCGAGGCGCCCGACGTCCTCCTTCTCGACGAGCCCACCAACTTCCTCGATGCCGAAGGTATCGCCTGGCTCGAGCGCTGGCTCCGCGATTTCCGCGGAGCACTCCTGCTCGTCTCGCACGACCGGCATTTCCTGGAGCAGGTCGTGACCACGATCGTCGAGATCGAGAACAATCGGCTGCAGTCCTACGACGGTAGCTACTCGGATTACGTACAGCAGAAGCAGTTCCGTCTGAAGAACCTCGAGAAGGAATTCTCGAACGAGCAGCAACTTCTCGCGTACGAACAGGATGCCATCACCGATCGCAAGGAAGCGATCAAGAATCCCAGCGGCGTGCTCAAACGCAGACTGGCCAACATCAAGAAGGCGAAGAATCCACGGCCGGTCGATCAGGTCATCACCTCGATCTACGGCAAACTTCACGTCCACGACGACCTGTGCGTCGTGGAGGGTCTGACGAAGCGGTTCGGCGATCGCACATTGTTCGAGGGGCTGTCGTTCGAGATCCATCGCGGCGACCGCATCGCGATCACCGGCCCCAACGGGTGCGGGAAGTCGACGCTCGTCGATGCCCTCACCGGGGTCGAACCGTCCGATTCGGGAACCGTGAAGTGGAAGTCGAAGTCCCACCCCTTCATCCACTACAACAAGGTGCTCGCGGACCTGGACCTCGACGACACCGTGACACACTCCATCAACGCGATGCCGTACAGCCTCGCGCTCACCGCGACCCGCAAGGACGTCGCCAGATTCCTCGCACTGCTGCAGTTCTCCGAGCTCGACCAGAAGCAACGCATCGGCGCGCTGTCCGGTGGCCAACGAGCGCGAGTAGCACTGGCCCAGTGCCTTCTCTACGGCGCCGGCGTCATCGTCCTCGACGAGCCGACGAACCATCTGGACCTTGCCAGTACGCAGGTGCTCGAACGCGCGTTGGCGGCATTCCCCGGTGCCGTGGTGCTTGTCAGCCACGACCGCTTCTTCATCGAGAAGGTCGCGTTCAGTCAGCTCGCGTTCGACGGGCACGGTGCAGTGCGCAGCATCGCCGGAGTCGAGCTATAACGTGCAGGCATGACGCCTCACGTTCGGCGCTGTCAGACCTGAAAGGACCTCACACCGTGTTCGCCGACGTTCTCGAATATCTCGGGATCATCGCCTTCGTCGCCTCGGGCGCCCTCGTCGGTGTCCGCAAAGGCCTCGACCTCCTCGGAGTCTGCGTCGTCGGCGTCACGACAGGCATCGGAGGCGGCCTCATCCGCGACGGGTTGATCGGCGTTCATCCCCCGACGTCGATGACCGAGTGGCCCATCATCGCGGTCGCGCTGACGACCGCCGTCGTGGTGTTCGTGGCGCATGTCGCCGTCGGCCGCCTCTGGCGCGCGGTCGTGCTTCTCGACGCGGTGGGGCTGGGACTGTTCGCCTCCACCGGCGCCGCCGTCACGCTCACCCACGGCGGCGGGGTCGTCGCCGCGTGCATGCTCGGCACCACGACCGCAGTGGCCGGAGGTGTACTCCGAGACATCCTCGTCAACGACGTCCCCTTGATCTTCCGGGGGGAGCTCTACGCCGTGCCGGCCTTGGTGGGCACCGTTGCGGTCGTCGTGATCGATGCCGTCGGCGGTTCGGAGAACGTCGGCCTGACCGTCGCGACGGTGCTGGCGATGGGGCTGCGTTTCGCGTCGCTGCGCTTCGGCTGGTCCCTTCCTGTGGCGAAAGGCGTTCCGCCGCAACCATGACGGTGTCCGTCTCGGTCCCGTGAGCAGCTCAGCGGGTCGGCGATCCACCGAACAGGACACCTGGGTTGAGCAGTCCCGTCGGATCCCACGCGGCTTTGATACTTCTCATCAGATCGACCTGATCGCTGCCGTGTTGCCGCGGAAGCCACCGCGCCTTGGCCCGGCCGATCCCGTGTTCGGCACTGACGGTGCCACCGGCTCGGAGGACGAGTTCGAGCACCAGATCCTCGAGCTGCTCCCCCAGCGACGGTGGAATGCTCCCGCCGCGTGTCGCCACGAGGTTGACGTGGAAGTTGCCCTCAGCGAGATGCCCGAACATCGCGACCGTCACCTCGTCCGAGGCGTGTCGGACGGTGTCCTCGATGGCGTGGAACGAGTCGGCGAACACGTCGAGCGGGACGCCGACGTCGAGCTTGATCGGGACGCCGACGCTGTTGATCGACTCGGTGATGCGTTCACGGAACGACCACAGGTGTCGGCACTCGGCCGGTGTGCTCGCCACGGCGATCCGGTCCTCGGCGATCGACGTTCCGATCACCGTGTCGAGCATGCCGGTCGCCGCACCGAGCAGGTCGATCTCGTCGTCTGCCGCTCGACGTCCCGCGTCACCCAGTTCGGCGAAGACCCAGAAGCCGTCCACCGGGAGCGGCGCTGCCTGTCCCGTGTGGTCGGCCGCGCGCTGCACCTCTGCTCCCGCAGCCCATTCCAACGCCTGCAGCCCGGGGAGCCGGCGGAGAACGGGAAGCGCCGACACCGCGGCGGCCACGTCGGGAAATGCGAAGACCAGGACGATGCGATCGGTCACTCGCGGAGCGAGGCGCCAGGTGACGTCGGTGATGAGCGCCAGCGTTCCCTCGGATCCGACGAGCAGGTCGACGAGGTCGAACCCTGTGTTGTCCTTGGGGAGTGTGCGTCGACGATCGACGACCGTCCCTTCCGCTGTCACCGCCCGCAGTCCTGCGATCCGCGCTCGCGCGGTGCCGTGCCGCAGGACGCGCATTCCTCCGGCGTTGGTGGCTGCCGCGCCGCCGACGGTGGCCGATTCGCCGGAAGCCAGCGTCAGACCGCACGTCAGATCCGACCGGTTGGCGATGGCTTCGAGTGCTGCAAGAGTCGTCCCGGCGCCCACGGTGACCGTTCCGTCGTCCTGCACGTCGCCGGCGTCGACGAGATACTCGGTCGAGATGACGACCGATCCCTCGGGGGGCACTGCGCCGGCGACGAGACCGGTATTTCCGCCCTGCGGGACGACTGCGACCCCGAGTGCGCGACACACCGACATCGCCGCCACAGCAGCGTCGAAAGTCCGGGGGCGGACGACGGCCCGCGGTGCGCCTGTCCAGCGACCCGTCCAGTCGGTGGCGTACTTGACCATGGCGTCGGCGTCCGAGGTCACGCTGCAGTCGGCGATGGCTGCCACCCGGTCGACCACCAGGTCGGGAGCGAGAGGGTCGGACGAGGCCATGGGTTCCCCTCGGGGTTCGACGGCGGACACACGGGCGTGCGCCACCCATCAGGGTTCCACCTGCCCGTTCCCGTCGAGAAGGACGGGTCGATCGACACCGTGGTACTACTTGATCTGTAGTAGTCGAACGTGAGAGGAGAGTCGTGATCGACGGGTCGCTCCCGCTGACGTCCGCCCAGATTGCCGTCTGGTACGCCCAGCAACTCGCACCGGATCTGCCGTTCACGATCGCGTACTGCGTCGACATCACCGGCGACATCGACGTCGACGCGTTGGTCACCAGCGGTTCGACAGCGCACGCGGAGTATCGGACATCGACCCTGCGCATCGCGGACCAGGACGGTCGGCCCTGCCAACGATTCGTCGACGCCACCGCGCACGACATCGACGTCGTCGATCTCCGTCCTGCCGACGATTCCTTCTCGATCGCCCACAGGTCGATGCAGGAACTCTGCGGTCGCGCGGTTCCGCTCGACGGGCCGCTGGTCCTGTCGCGGATCTTCCGCCTGGCCGACGACCGGGTTCTGTGGTTCACCAGGGCGCATCACATCGTCCAGGACGGTCACACCTCGATGCTCGTCCTCGAGCGGACCGCCGCCCTGTACCGGGCACTCGCCGACGGGCGGCCCGCACCGCCCGTGGACGTTCCCACCCCGCAGACTCTGGTGGACGACGACATCACGTACTCGGCGTCGCCCCGTTTGCGCCGCGATACCGAATTCTGGGCCGACCGTTCCGATCGACCTACCGTTCGGTGGGGTGCGGCACGTCGACCGCAGCCGGTGTCCGCACGGACGCACGAGTCGACCGCCGACCGGAGCAACGCCCACGGCAGCCTGGGCGGTTCCGGAACCGCGACGATGATCGCAGCAGTCGCCGTGTTGCTCAGCCGCATGTGCGGCGTGCAGGACGTTCGGCTGTCGCTCCCTGTATCGGCACGCGCCACGGCCACGAGCAAACGGGCGGGTTCGACGATGTCGGCCGTCGTGCCTCTCGACCTCGACGGCATCGGCGACTCCACAGTCGGAGGTGCCGTCTCGTCGACGGAGGTGGCACTGAAGTCCGTGCTGCGACGGGCTCGAAGCGCAGCGACTGCGCGCGCGGCGAGCGGATCTCGACTGTCGAACTCGGACTACTTCGGCCCGACCGTCAACATCATGATGTTCGCCGAGAGCATTCCGATCGGAAACTTGCACGGGCGCCTGGAGATACTGCAGACCGGGCCCGTGTCCGACATCGCGGTCAATATCTATCCCCAGTGGTCGGGCGACGGTGCGCGTGTCGAGTTCGAAGGGAACCCGGCAACACATTCCGCAGCCGACCTCGAGGTTCTACGACGGAGGTACCTGCACGTTCTCGACGCGTTCTCGAATCCCGAGACCGACGTCGCATCGATCGATCTCTCACTCCCCGAGGAATTCCCGCCGACCCCCGCGTCGGTCGGTTCCCCAGCCGACACCTCGTCGACTCTGGCCGAGGTCTTCCGCGACGCGGTGGACACCCACGGTGATTCTCCGGCGCTCACCTCCGGCGGCGTCACCCTCACCTATCGACAGGTGGCGATGCGAGTCGACCGGCTCGCGAACATCCTGCTCGATCACGGTGTCGGACCCGACGATGCCGTCGCAGTGCGTGTTCCACGATCCGTGTCGGCCGTCGTCGCGTTCTGGGCGATCGCCCGGGTCGGCGCCGTGCACGTGCCCGTCGACCCAGCTCTGCCCGATGAACGGGCACGCTTCATCCTCGACGACTGTTCGGCGAGAACGGGACTCGGTGAACCGGGACCGCTGAGGCTCCCGACGTCACGGACGACGTGGATCGCACTGGACGACGTTCGACCGAAGTCTCCGGTCGAACGACGCGACGACTCGTCTCGACGCGATCCTCTCTCGGCCGCCTACATCGTCTACACCTCGGGCTCGACCGGGTCGCCGAAGGGAGTCGTGGTCACGAACAGCGGTATCGGGCCGCTGGTGCAGCACATCCGATCGCACTACGGACTGGGCCCCGCATCACGTATCTCGATGTCGGCAGCGCTCGGCTTCGACACTGCAATCGTCGAACTTGTTGCCGCGGCTGCCACCGGAGCCTCACTGGCCATCTGTCCGCCGGAGGTCATCGGTGGGTCGGAGCTGGCGGAATTCCTCGTCGACCAGGATGTCAGTCATCTCCTCGCCACTCCGTCCGTACTCTCGACGATCGACCCTCGGCAGATCCCCGCTGTCGGAACCGTCATCGTCGGTGGTGAGGAATCGTCGTCGGACCTCCTGGCGTCCTGGTCCCTCGGACGACGACTCCTCGAGGCCTACGGCCCGACCGAGACCACGTGCAGCGTCACGATGACCGACACCATCGAGGCCGACACACGCACGGGCATCGGCACCGCGATGACCGGTGTCCGCATTCACCTGCTCGACGGCCGGTTGAGGCCGGTGGTGCCCGGTGCGGTCGGCGAAATCTACATCGACACTGCCGGTCTCGCTCGGGGTTACCTCGGGAAGCACGGAACCACGTCGACTCGCTTCGTCGCCGATCCGTTCTCCCCCAACGGTTCTCGCCTGTTCCGCAGCGGCGACCGCGCACGGTGCCGCGCCGACGGAACCCTCGAGTTCCACGGCAGGGACGACGATCAGGTACAGATACGCGGCAACCGGGTAGAACTCGGCGAGATCGACAGCACCCTGCGTCGGCACCCGGACGTCGCGGCGGCAGCCGTGTCCCTTCGACGAACCCCCGGTGGCAGTTCACGGATCGACGGTTACATCGTGCCGATGACCGGAACGACGCCCGACGCAGACGATATCCGTCGGTTCGCCGCGGCATCGCTCCCCCCGCACATGGTTCCGTCGTCGATCAGGACTCTCGACGCGATTCCACTCACGGTCAACCGAAAGGTCGATCGACGCGCACTGCCGGAGCCGATCGCTCGTGACGCCGACCCGCACGCGGCACCTCCCCGAGGTGCGACGGAAGAACTGATCGCACAGACATTCCTGGAGGTCCTGGCCGTCGACGGTATCGGCGCCGAGTCGTCGTTCTTCGATCTCGGCGGGGACTCGCTCGCCGCGACCCGCGTGGTGTCGCGGCTTCGCGTCGCGGCCGGCATCGACGTCGGAGTCCGTGACCTCGTCGCATCGCCCACCGTGCGTGCTCTGGCCCTCGTCCTCGACTCCCGAGATGCTCACAGCGAACGGTTCTCTCGCGCAACGCCGGGACTGTCCGACGGCGTGTCAGCCGTTCCCCTCGCGCCACAGCAACGCGATATCGATTTCGACGCCACCCTGCCGCTCTCGAATCTTCCGTTCACCCTCGATATCACCGGTCCGTTCGACCTCGATGCCGCCTCCGCCGCATTCGACGATCTGGCGGCTCGCCACCGCACTCTGCGAACGCGGTTCCCGGACTCACCTGTCGGTCCGCATCAGCTGGTCGACGACACCTCGTCCCCGACCGTGCTTGCGCCGCAGCCGTTCTCCGACCGTGCTGTCGCGGCGTTCCTCTCCGAGCCCATCGACATCCGGCGGGAACTGCCCGTTCGAGTCCGCGTCTTCGTCGACGCGAGTGACCACCATGTCATCGCGTGCGTCGTGCACCACGCCGCCGCAGACGGGTGGGCGCTCGGGATCCTGGGACGCGACTTCGCTGTCGCCTACCGCGCCCGCTCGAGCGGCCACGCTCCGTCGTGGTCGCCGCCGCGTCCCGTGCAGTACTCGGACTACAGCGTCTGGGCGGAGTCGCGCTCGGTGACCGACGATGTCGAGTTCTGGCGCTCCGAGCTCCACGGAGCGAACTTCACATCGACACCCCCGCCGGACCGTCCCCGGCCCGCGACCTGGTCCTTCCACGCGGGGCGCCGCACTCTCCACCTCGATGCCGATGGCGTCCGCGACGTCGATGCCGTCGCGAACCGCCACGGCGTGGGTAGGTTCACCGTGGTTCGGACGGCGCTGATGATTCTGGTGGCGCAGCTGACGGGTTCGGAGGACGTCGTCGTCGGTACGCCTGTCATCGGCCGCGACGATCCGATCCTCGAAGAGATCGTCGGTACCTTCAGCACCACCGTCGCCATACGCACGGATCTGTCCGGTGCCACGACCGTGGCGGAGGCACTCGACTGCGCTCGGGCGAGTGAGACGCGCGCGTTCGATCACACGGCGGTACCGCTGGCAGACATCGCAGATGTGGTCGATCCGGGACCACACCACCAGCGACATCCGCTGTTCCAGGTCGCGTTGTCCTTCGACGTGCTCGAACCCGTAGTCCTCGACGTGCATACCGGGACGGACGGCGATCGGACACGGATCACCGTGACACCGCGCCCCCTCGACATGGCCAAATGCGATCTGCACCTTCACGTCACGGAGCATCGGGACCCGTCCGGAGATCACTGGGAGGTCGGATTCGTGTACCCGACGGCGCTGTACGAGGGATCGACCGTTCAAGAGTTCACTCACATGTTCCGGCGCATCCTCGACACGATCGGCAGCGATTCCGACGCCCCCTGGAGACTTCCGGACCCGGCGCGAACCGCGCCCGAACTACTACACGTTCTGTAGTATCAAATTGGGTGCGCCTCGGCACCGAACGACCCTCCAGGAGTTCACTCGTGTCGACGATCAACGGCCTACCCGCTCACATTCTTCTCGTGCACTTCATCGTCGTGCTGGCTCCGCTGACCGCACTGCTCGCGATCGCCGCAGCCATCTCACGCCCCGTCCGCAACCGACTCGTCTGGCTGATCGCCGCACTGGCGGTGATCACGCTGATTCTGACCCCGCTGACGACCGACGCCGGAGAGTGGCTCGAGAAGCGGGTTCCTCGGTCGGAGGCCGTGCACGAGCACACGGAACTCGGCGACTGGATGCTGTACTTCTCGATCGCTCTGGTCGTCGTGGCAGCGGCGCTCGTCGCCGTGCACCTGCGCGAAAGGCGCGGCACCGCAGTGCCGCGCCGGCTGTCGGTCGTCGTGGTGATCCTCGCGGTCGTCGTCGGTGCTGCGACCATCCTCCAGGTGTATCGCATCGGCGAATCGGGAGCACGCGCGTCCTGGAGCGACGTGTCCGACACACCCTCCGAAGGCGCCGATTCCGAGTAGGCCGTCGGCGCAGCCCTACTCGAGGATCGTGGTCGCCGATTCGCCGGCCTCGGGCACGATGACGTCCTGCGTGACGTCCGCCAGCACCACGACGAGCGATATCAGGGCCGCGGCCACCACAGCGCAGGCGACCACGACGGTCCCCCGCGACGCCACCGGCGGCGGGCCGCTCAACGCTCGGGCACGCGCGACGACGTCCCCTCCCGTCCCGGATACCGTGTAGGACGCCCGATCCCGGGCGACATCTGCCCTGAGCAGCGCCGCCCGCGCCAACGCCGTCATCACGGTGGTGCGATCAGCGGCATCGGCGGCACACTCGTCGGCGTGCCGTTCCGCGGCGTGCCGCACGCGCGCCACCACGGGGCGCGCGAAGGGGTCGAGCAGAGCCGAGACCTCCGCCGCCTGAGTCCAGAAGGCGTGCCGGTAGCGGAGATGCGCACGCTCGTGATCGAGGACAGCACCGATCTCCGCGTCAGAGAGCGCCGACATCAATGCAGTCGTCATGACGATCGCGCCGCCACCGGACGGCACCGCGAAGGCGTCCGGGTCGGACGATTCGACGACCACCACCCCGTCCGTCGCGCGGGCAGTGCGTCCGAACGGAGCCGACCGACGCGCTGTTGCCGCGACTCGTCGAAGATGCATCGCCGACACCGCGACTCGCCACACGAGCCAGATCGCCAGGACGGCTCCGGCCACACGCGGCGGCCACGACGACGCCGACAGGAGCACTGCCGACACTGCGATCGACGACGCGACCACTGCGGCTGCGGACAGCGCGGACAACGCGGACACTCCCACCACCGCCCACCCCGGCGAGAGGTGCCGGTCGAGACGATCACCGAACAGTCGCAACAGAATCGAGAACACCCAGGGCGCAGTGGCGACACCCACGAACGCGATCACGACCCGTTCACGTCGCGTTCGTCCTGGCGGGACAGCAAGTGCCGCAACGTGACCTCGTCGTCCGGATCGAGCGCGGCGACGAAGTTGGCGAGCACGTCGGCACGCGCCTGTCCCGCGTCGAGCTCGGACCGCATACGCATGGCAGCACGCAGGGCAGGCAGGTCCTCGTACGGGGCACTCAGCGCATAGACGAACGAACGACCACGCCGTTCGCGGGCGACGAGCCCTTTCCCGTGCAGCCGCACCAGCGCGGTCATCACCGTCGTGTGGGCGAGGTCCGTTTCGAGAAGGCGCCGCACGTCGGACACCGACAGTTCCTTGTGCCGGCCGAGAAGTTCCAGCACGGACTTCTCCAGTTCACCGGATCCCCTACGCATCTGCGCAGCTCTCGGCGTTCGGCATGCACCGATTCTAGCCGTGTGCCGGACGAGACTCAGGCCTTGTTCGCGCCACGGGTGATGCCGGACAGGATCAGGTCGACGCCGGTCGAGAACTGAGCACGATCGTCGTGGTCCCGTAGCTGCGGCGACACGCGGTGCAGGAATGGGTACGCCTGCGGGTCCAGGCTTTCCCACCGCGTCGCCACCTCGTCCAGGAACGCCTCCCTGCTGATGCCGTCCCGGACGTTCCTGGCGTTGGCAGCGTTCTGGCCGCCGACGCCCAGGATGTAGTTCACCAACGCTGTCGCGGCGTCGAAGAGATCGCGTTCGTCGACGCCCAGTGTCGCGACCCGGCCGCCGATGGCATCGAACAACTGAGCCAGCGCCGCTTGCCGGGGGTCACGGAGGAGGTGTGCGCCGACCCACGGGTGATCGTCGAGTGCGTCGAAGATTCCGAGCGCCAGTGTCCGGAGGCTTTCCGTCGGGCCGTCGTCATCGTCGACGGACGAACGCATCACACGGGATACGACGAGATGCGTGGCCGCGTCCAGTAGCGCGTTCTTGTCGGCGACGTGCCAGTAGATCGCACCGGCTCCGGTGGACAACCGTGCCGCGAGAGCACGGAACGTCAACGCCTTCTCCCCCTCCGTGTCGAGGATGTCGATCGCCGCGTCGACGACGCGCTCTGTCGACAATGCGTCGGTGCGGCGCTGTCCGGTTGCCATGTCGTCCATCTTGACACATTTGGAACAACGTTCCACACTCATGGAACACTGTTCCAAACACGGAAGGATCTCGCATGGCGATCACTGTCGACATCGTCGGCGCAGGCCTCGGCGGCCTGACGCTGGCACGAGTACTCCATCGGCACGGCGCCGCGGTCAGGGTCTTCGAATCGGACATGTCCGCCGATACTCGAACGCAGGGCGGCCAGGTGGACATCCATGAGGAGAACGGCCAGAAGGCACTCGAGGCCGCCGGTCTCACACGCGAGTTCCGGTCGATCGTTCACGAAGGGGCACAGGCACTACGGATTCTCGATCCACACGGAACCGTCCTGCTGGACCAGCCGGACGACGGGGATCAGACTCGGCCGGAGGTTCTTCGCGGCGATCTACGCCGGATTCTTCTTGACGCACTGCCGCAGAACACGGTCAGGTGGGGACACAAGGTCGCCGGCGTGAAGCCTCTGAGCGGCGGCGGGCACCGCCTGACCTTCGCGGACGGGTCGACGACTGTCAGCGAACTGCTCGTGGGAGCCGACGGTGCATGGTCGAGAATTCGCCCACTGGTGTCGCAGTCGACGCCCCACTACACGGGGACGACGTTCGTCGAAACGTATCTGCACGACGTCGACGTACGCTTTCCGGCCACCGCGGACAGTGTCGGCCTCGGCGCGATGTACGCGCTGACACCCGGCCGGGGCATCGTGGCGCACCGCGAGGTAGGCAACGTTCTGCATGCCTACGTCGAACTCACCAGGCCCGCCGAGTGGATCGATACTCTGGACTTCTCGGACGCACCGAGTACGTCGGCACGCATCGCGCAGGAATTCGACGGCTGGGCACCACATCTGACGGACCTGATCACCGGCAGTGACACCACACCCGTGACCCGCAAGATCTTCGCGCTTCCCGACGGTCACCGATGGAGGCCGACGCCGGGCGTGACGTTGCTCGGCGACGCGGCGCACCTCATGCCCCCGTCCGGAGACGGAGCCAACCTCGCCATGTTCGACGGCGCCGAGCTCGGACGGTTCATTCTCGCGCACCCCGACGACCCCGATGCCGCGATCGCTGCGTACGAGGCCGAACTGTTCACGCGCACCGATTCCTTCTACGCGGATGCGCACGACATCGTGGATCTGTGCCTCGGTGAGCGTGCGCCGTACGGGCTGATCGAGATGTTCACCGGGGTGTGAGATCGCGCGTTACTCGTATCAGATATCGCGAGAGCCGTTCGCGCGCATATTTTCCCACGACCGCAACCGCTCCGTGACGGCGTGCTCGTACCCGTTCGTGGTGGGCTCGTAGAAGACCGGCCGGTCCATGCCGTCGGGGAAGTAGTTCGCGCCGGAGAATCCCGTGTCGGTATCGGGATCGTACCGATACCCCTCGCCGTAGCCGAGGTCCTTCATCAGCGACGTGGGTGCATTGAGAATGTGCTGAGGCGGCATCAGCGATCCAGTTCGCTTCGCCGCGGCACGTGCCTTACCGAAGGCGCGATAGACGCCGATCGATTTGGGCGCGGTCGCGAGATAGACGACGGCCTGAGCGATCGCGAGTTCGCCCTCGGGAGAACCCAAGCGTTCGTACACGTCCCACGCGGCGAGTGCTTGATGCACGGCGTTCGGATCCGCCAGACCGATGTCCTCCACCGCGAAGCGAGTGATCCGGCGGGCGACGAACAGCGGATCCTCACCCCCGTCGAGCATCCGCGCCAACCAGTACAGCGATGCGTCCGGATCGGACCCCCGCATCGATTTGTGCAGCGCGGAAATCAGGTTGTAATGGCCCTCCTGCGACTTGTCGTACAGCGGTGCACGCTTCTGGACCGCCCGTGCGAGTCCGGCCTGATCCAGCGGCCCGGACAGGGCGTGCACCTGCTCGATCATGTTGAGCAGATACCGGCCGTCGCCGTCCGCCATCGCGATCAGTGCACCGCGGGCCTCGTCGGTCAGCGGCAGCGGATGGCCCAGAAGACCCTCGGCGCGGGTGACGAGCGTGCTCAGAGCGGCATCGTCGAGCCGCCTCAGCACGAAGACCTGACTGCGCGAGAGCAGAGCCCCGTTCAGCTCGAAACTGGGATTCTCCGTCGTGGCACCGACGAGGACGATCGTTCCGTCCTCGACGTACGGCAGAAAGGAATCCTGCTGAGCGCGATTGAAGCGGTGGATCTCGTCGACGAACAGCATCGTGCCGTGACCGGTCTCCCGCCGGATCTGGGCCGACTTGAACACCTTTCGAAGATCTGCGACGCCCGAGAAGGTGGCGGACAGAGGTTCGAAGGCCAGATCGGTCTGCTCCGCGAGAAGCCGCGCGATCGTGGTCTTTCCGCACCCTGGCGGCCCCCACAACACCATCGACACGAGTCGCTTCGTCTCGACCATCCGCCCGATCGGTGCATCCGGGGCCAGCAGATGATCCTGCCCGATCACGTCCTGCAACGTCCTAGGCCGGAGCCGGTCCGCCAGCGGGCGCGACGCGTCGTCCACCTCGAACAAGGACGGCTCCGACGTCACGATCGAATCCCGACGGAACTGCAGTGGTCGTCGATGTACACGCTGCCCTCCAGACGTCGTCGGCGGTCTCGAGACTACGCCGATGACAGAAGCGACCGGTGGACCCGGCGCGGCGTCGTGTGCACACGCACAGCAGCGCCGCGACAACGGTGGACCGCGGTACCTACTTGCCGCGGCCACCACCGGAGATGATCGACGACATCATCACTCGCGGAAGAAGGGCAGTCGACGCATGAAGTCGGTATCCGGCAAGGTCGTACTCATCACGGGAGGCGCATCGGGCATCGGGCTCGAGACGGGACGTCGGCTGGCATCGATGGGCGCCCATGTCGTCCTGGTGGATCGGAGTGACATTCCCGCCGATGTCCTGGCGAGCCTCCCGACGTCACACCACGGTCGGCACCGTGCATTCAGCGCCGATGTCACCGACAGCGCATCCCTCGAAGCTGTTGTGGCCGAGGTACTGTCGGAGTACGGATGCCTCGATATCGTGCTGGCCAACGCCGGCATCGCGGAGGCCGGCACCGTCGCCATCAGCGACGTCGAGAACTTGGCACGTATCGTCGAGATCAACCTGATCGGTGTCATCCGGACCGTGCACGCGACGCTGCCGGCGATCACGGCACAGCGAGGTTTCTATCTCTTGGTCTCGTCGGCCGCGGCACTCAAAACCGTTCCCGGACAGGCTGCCTACGCCGCGGCGAAGACCGGAGTCGAAGCTTTCGGCGGAGGGTTGCGCCTCGAAGTAGCGCACAAAGGCGTCGGAGTCGGAGTCGCCCACCCTGCGTTCGTCCGGACACCGATGTTCGACTCCCAGCACAGGATCGCCGCCGTGCGCGACGGTATCGAGGAACTGCCGTGGCCTTTCGGCGTGGTGACCGAGCTGAGCGACTGCGTCGACGCGTTCGTCGATGCCATCGTCCGCCGTCGCCGAAAGGTGTACGTACCCGGCGCGCTCCGCGGAGTCGACACTGTTCGCGGCGTGTTCACCGGCCGGCTCTGGGATGCGATCCTGCGCCCGCGGATGCGGAAGACGGTCCCCGCTCTAGAACGCGGGATCCTCGACAGTCGAGCCGGCGGTGCGCTCCCTCGTCAGTAGCCACCAGGCCAGGACCAGGTCTGCCGTCCTGTCGATGTCCAGACCGGTGAGATCTCCGAACCGTGCGACGCGATTGCGGACGGTGTTGCGGTGGACGAACAGCGCGGCCGCGGTGTCGTCGACACGTCGATCGTGCTCGAGGTACGCCGCCACGGTGTCGATGATGTCGCGTCCGGACGGGCCGCGTTCCAGCAGCGGGGTGAGATGCGCGGAGGCGAGCCTGTCGGCCGACTCCTCCCCCAGCGCGAGCAACGGGAGGGGTCCGAGCGCCGCGAGATCGAGAACTCCCGCCCGGCCGAACCTGGTGGCGAGATCCAGGGCGAGGTGCGCTTGCCGGAACGACGCCCGAGCGCCCGATACCGGAAGCGCGTCGCCGACACCGACCGACACTGCCGCGTCCATCCCGTCGGGAACCCGGGGAAGCAGTGCCACCAGGAAACCGTCGATGACCGCGTCGACGACCACGAGACCGCCACCGCCGCAGCGGATACGAAGCATGGCTCGGACGTCCGACACTGTCGACGAGTCGTTCCACGCCAGGCATGCGACGCGGTAATGGTGCCCGATGTCGATACCGTGCTCCGAGGCGTGGGCCTGCAGTACCGCCGGCACGTACGAACCCTCGATCAGCTGCCGGAGAAGATCTGCGCGCCGCGTCGCACCCGCGACCGCACGCTCCTGAACCACCGTGTTCACCGCCGCCGAGTAGGACGTGGCCCATTCCCACATCATGTCCTGGATGTCGTCCACGGCGTCCGTCGACAGACCCTGCTCGGCCGCGTTCCGGCGAACCATCTTGAACAGCTCGCGCGCCCCGAGCTGGATGCTGTGGGCCACGAGTTCGAGCGGAATCGTCTGACCGGCCCACAACCGGACCAGATCGGTGACGTCGTGGGAGTCCACCTCGGGGGCATCGCTGCGCAGACGTCGGAGCACGATGTCGAGGATCGCGCGAGTGTTGCGCTGCACCTCGGCGTGCGTGACAGAGTCGTACACGGGAATGTCCCTGCGATACAACGTGGTCAGCTCGGATGCCACGGCATCGAGTTGGTCGTCGGCATCGGCGACCAGGGAGGTGATGCGCGCGGCGATCTCGCGCTGCCGTGTCATCGCCCTGTCGTCACCCATCGTGGTCGCCTCTCGTCGTCACGAGCGTGTCATATCCTCCGTCGCGAGGCGCCGGATCTCGGGTGCGGCAGCTCGACTACGCGCCGTGAACACGCGGGTGGGCAGCGCGGCGCGCAGGACCAGCAGTACCCGACCAACTCGCGGGTACACCATGCGCGCCGAGCGCCGTTCGAGAGACCGAACGATGTGCGGCACGATGTCGTCCAGCGGTGTGACCGCACCGAAGGGCCCCGGTAACGCAGCGAGTAACGCAGCGAAGGCGGGCCGCTCCATCTTTCCGGTGACCATGGCGGTGTCGATCCACCCGGGGTGGAGTGACCCCACCCGCACCCCGGTTCCGCTCAGTTCCAGCCGAAGTGAATCGGCGAATGCTTCCAATCCTGCTTTGGCCGCTGCGTACGCCGTATGTCCGGGCTGATGCGCGAACGACGCCCACGAGCAGGTGAACGCCACATACCCACGTGACGCCATGACCGCGGGCAGTGCAGCCCTCACGACGTTGTGCGCGCCGATCAGGTTGATGTCGACGACGCGTTTCCACGCACCCTCCGGGAGAAGGTCGACGGGCCCGTACTCGGACACCCCGGCGTTGGCCCAGACGATGTCGATGCGACCCCGGTCGGCGACGACCGTGTCGATGACCCGCCGGCAAGCGTCGGCATCCCGAACATCGAGAACATGGGTGTCGCAGTCGCCCGCCAGTGACTGCGCGGTGCGAGACAGTCCGTCCTCGTCCACATCGAGCAGTACGACGGTCGCGCCACGCTCCGAACATGCTCGGGCCGTGGCGGATCCGATCCCGCCCGCCGCTCCGGTGACGACCAGGACCATGCCGGTGAGATCGTGGCTCATGACTCGACCGCCGTCGGCGCGCCGACGACAGCGAGCGCCGACTCGGTGATGCTGCCGAGAACCAGATGCGGTCCACGACGGACGACGCCGGTCACCATCTTGTACCCGGGTTCCGACGACTGGAGGTCGTGGACGACGGTGCCGTGCTCGTCCACCGCGATCACCCAGGTCGTCGATTCGCCTTCGCGAACCGACTCGGGAAGTCGGTACGCGATCCGACGAAAGAGCCCCGGAAGCTGCGCGACCCGATCGTGGAGCGCACTGCGTGGGGTCGCCATCGCCACCCAGACGAGGTCGCCGTCGGCGGAGACGTTGTCCGGGAACGCCGGCAGGTTGTCCTCCAGGACGGTCGGCGCGCCCGCTCGACCGTCGACGACCGGGTAGCGCGTGATGCGGAAGTCACCGGACGACGCCACCGTCACCGCGTCCTCCGCGTCCGACACGGTCAGTCCGTTCGGGAACTGGAGTCCGTCCACCAGGGTGCGGGCCGGCCCGTCCGGTGGGAGCACGGCGACTCGTCCGGTACCCGAGTGCTCGAGGAGATCCGCGAGGAAGTCGTGGAACCCGAACCGTCGGGTGGACACGGTGAAGTAGAGGGTGCCCGATCGACCACGAACGATGTTGGAGGCGAACGTGATCGGCTCGCCGTCGAGCTGATCCACCAGCACCTCCACTCCCCCGCTCGCGAGATCGACGCGAAGCACACCCCGTTCCGCATCGCACACCAGGAGCGTGTCGTCGTCCAGCACCGTGATGCCGAGTGGACGACCTCCCGTGTCGGCAAGTGTCTCGACCGTGTGAGTGGTGCTGTCGAAGGTCACGCGCAGAATCCGCCCGTCTTCGAGTCCTGTCAGCACACGCCCCTGCGAGTCCAGCCGCACGTCTTCCGGTCCTCTGCCCGGGAGTTCGAGACGCCTGATCGGCGACATCGGCTGCGCGCTCGAGGCCTGCCGTGCTCGATCGGTCGCTCTCGGTGGGGTCCACCGAACGGGCCGAAGGCGGGGAGCCGGAGCCGACGTGGGCCGCTCGGCATCACGTGGCTGCGCAGAGTCCGTGATCACCGCCGCCACGGCGCCGGCCGAACTCCACGGAGCTCCGTGCCCCTCCCGCGGAAGAGGATAGGCGGACACCCCGGGGCCGGAGGCACTGTCGGCCATGGCGCTCGAATCCACGCGCCGATCGTCGAGTCCATAGACGACGGACACGGGACATCCGAGCGTCGCCAGCCGTGGACCCAGTGGCATCCCGTCCAGGTAGGTGTCGACCGCCGCGGACGATGCGCGAAAACGTTGCAGCCCGGTGTCACGGAGATCCTGCACAGCAAAGTCCGGAACGGCACCGCCCGGCAGGAATGCCGTAGCGAGGCCACGCTCCAACGCCGTGTCCGGCAGCGCACTCCACACGGCTGCGCCGAGCAACGGAATCCCCAACACCGTTTCGGAGAAGCCCCGTGCCGTGAGTCGGGACGCCACCGTGGGCGGAGTGGCCACCAGCACGAGGCGGCCCACGAGCGTCGGAAACTGTTCGGCGACCGACGTCGCCACCAGTCCCCCTCGCGAATGACCCACCAGTATCACGGGGCCGAGGTCGGCTGCTCGAATCCGGCGCGCGACGTCCAGCGCATCGACCTCGATCGACTCCGTGCCCGCAAGATCCGGCGCTGACACCGTGCCCGGGAGCAGAGGTCGCACGCGATCCCAGATCGCGTGCGACCCACCGAGACCGTGGAGAAGGACGATCGGGTCGGTCATCGCGACACTGCCGTCGGCCGAACATTGTGGCGGGCGGGGTCGAATCGCACTGCGCGGCTGCGATATCCGAGGATGCTGCCGGGCCACAGGTTGCTGTTGCGCCCGGCGGGATCGAGATACCAGCTCGAACATCCGCCGCTCGTCCAGACCGTCCCCTCGGTCAGTTCGTCGATCCGCTCGGAATACTCGGCCTGCGCCCGCTCCGTCGGCTCGATGGACCCGCGCGCCTCGATCGCGTGCCTCATAGCGCGTTCGATGTACTGCAGTTGCGACTCGAACATCATGATGACCGAGGTGTGTCCGAGAGCGATGTTGGGACCGTGCATCAGGTACAGATTCGGGAAGCCCGCGACGGTCGTACCCAGATAGGCACGGGGGCTCTCTCCCCAACTGTCCGCCATCGTGCGCCCGTTCTCGTCGACGATGCTGTCCGTCAACGGAAGTCGGCTGGTGTCGAAGCCCGTGCCGAAGATGATCGCGTCGACCTCGTGAGTGGTTCCGTTCGCGTCCACGACCCCGGTGCGCGTCACGGTCGAGACACCGACCGTCTCGACCGAGACGTTCGGCTGCGCCAGCGCCGGGTAGTACTCGTCGGACAGGAGAATCCGCTTGCAGCCCATCCGGTACGACGGTGTCAGCTTCTCGCGCAGGACAGGATCGCTCACCGCATGGCGCAGATGCGCGCGCCCTTCTTTCTCTCCGATACGCATCAAAGCCGGATTCCGGAACGCCAGCAACTTGATCTCACGCTCGGCATAGATCAGCGCGCGCGCAGCTCGCTGGAATCCCGGCACCGACTTCAGGAGCCGACGTTTCTTCGCCGAGATGGGCTGATCGTCCCGCGGCATCACCCAGGGAGCGGTCCGCTGGAAGACCGTGAGGGACTGCACCAACGGTTGGATCTTCGGAACGAATTGGATCGCGGACGCACCGGTACCCACCACCGCGACGCGCTTTCCCGTCAAGTCCACGTCGTGGTCCCACTGCGACGAGTGGAACACCGGACCGTCGAAGTCGTCGATACCCTCGATGGAGGGTAGCGACGGGTCGGCGAGCGACCCGGTCGCGATGACGACGTGGTCCACCGTCGACGTTCCCCGCGCCGTCTCGAGCGTCCACCGCCCCGTGGACGCATCCCGCGTCACGGACGTCACCGGGCAGTTCGTCCGCAATCGCGGCAGCAGCCCGTGCGTGCGGGCGACGTCGTCGAGATACGCCCTGATTTCCGACTGCCGGGCGTAGGTGTGACGCCAGCGATGGCTCGGCGCGAACGAGAAGGAGTACAGCAGACTCTGTACATCGCAGGCTGCGCCCGGATAGTCGTTGTCGCGCCACACACCGCCCAACGTCGCAGCGCGTTCGAACAACACGACGCTTCCCTTGTGCAGGGACTCGAGGCGTATGGCGGCCCCGATACCCGCGAAGCCGGAACCGATGACGGCCAGCACGTGATGGTCGGGGCTCGATCGAGGTGTCGTCATGACTGGTGCTCTTCCGCTGAGTAGGACGTTCTGGACAGTGTCGACCACTCGACGACCTCCGCCGGAAGGTGCTCCGGCAGAACGAAGACGCCGTCGAGCTCGCGGACCTGGTCGGGCGCCACGGACCTGCCTGCCTTGTCGATGATGCGGACGGACACCAGTGCGGTGGCGTAGTCGACGTCGCCGATGTGGAAGATCTGCTGGAAATACAGATTCTTCGCATCGGTGCCGAGCAACCGTGTCCGCACGCGAAAGGCCTTGGGGAAGGTCAACGACCGGCCGTACGTGATGGTCTGGGCGGTGACGACCGGAGACCACCCGCGGGCTCGGAACTGCCGCCACAGACCGGTCTTCGCGTAGTACGCGATGCGGGCGGCGTCGAGAATCGACAGGTACCGCCCGTTGGTCATGTGCATCAGGATGTCCAGATCGACGAGCTGGACGCGGAAGCGTGTCTCGAGAGGGTCTCCGATCCGAGCGGTCCGGCCGAAGCCCCGCATACGCAGAAGCCAGCGGATCGTCATGATCACGTCTCGACAGCCCTCCCGTGCGCCCCGTCCGACCCGGTCAGGTCGATCCCCCCATCCTGGGTGACGAGCGTCGACCGAACGATGGATGTCGGGACATCACGTCGCCGGGGCGGGTGTGCACGTGCACAAGGCCGGCGATGTAACGGACGGCCCCTCTACACCGACCAGGTGGTATGACTCTGTCCTTGATCGCCCGCTCGTGCCTCGTTGCCGCTGTCTGCACGGGAGGGCTTGTCCTGTCGTCCGGAGCGGCCTCTGCGGAGGTCGTCGACCTCGATATCCTTCCCGGGCTCAGCGTCGGGCAGAGGACGCCCTACGGCGTCGGCTGCACGTACATCGCCGTCGCTCGTACCGCAGATGCGTCCGGACCGCGTGTGGATATCGCACCGCTCGATTCCGATTCGATCATGCCCATCGAGGAATTCGCATGGCAGTTCGACCACTACTGGTCGTCACCGGTGATCGCCGGCTACAAGGTGTCACTGTGGACCCCGACGACGCCCGGCGAACATTCGCTCATGGCGTACGAGACCTCCGCAGGTGGACCCGTCGCCACCGTGACCGTGAACCCCGCCACTCCTGTCGGCCCGCTCTGCTTGGTTGCGCCCTGATCACCTGACAGGCGGGTGCTCGCCGTCGGCATCACTCGCGAGTACGGTCGACACGTCGATCGCAAAGACCGGGGGATCTCATGGTCGCTATTGCTGTTTTCCACTCCGTTCTCGGAGTGCGACGAGGTATTCGGGACGCCGCCGACCACCTACGGGATGCCGGTCACGACGTGACGGTCGTCGACCAATACGAAGGCCGGTCCTTCGACGACTATGACTCCGCCCGAGCATTCGCCTCGGACATCGGGTTTCCTGCATTGATGCAACGAGCACTGACCGGGGTGTCGCACCTGTCCGACGGCTTCGCCCTCCTGGGGTTTTCCAATGGAGGTGGAATGGCCACTTTCGTGGCTACGCGACGCAGAGTCAGCGGCGCTGTGCTCTGCTCCGGAGCTCTTCCGCTCGAGATGATCGACGTCCACCACTGGCCCGAACGTGTTCCGGTGCAACTCCACTACGCGGTCGACGACCCGTTCAAGGCTGCCGGATCGGTCGAATCGGTGATGGAATCGGTGAATGCCGCCGGTGCGCCGGCCGAGTACTTCCAGTACCCCGGTAGCGGTCACCTTTTCACGGATGTGGAGATGCCCGGCGAATTCGACCCTGAAGCAACTGCGCAGTTCTGGACTCACGTCGACCGGTTCGTGTCCTCTGCCGGGGCCCCGGTCCACTCGACCGACGGCGGAGAAGCTCGGGACTGATCACGCGCCTTTACTTGCGCGACTCCTGGCCCTTCTCCGGGTGGGACGGCAGGAAGACGAGCGTGAGAACCGCGGCCAAAGCCGTGACCGAACCCGCCACGATGCTGCCCGTGGAGAAGCCGTCGACGAACCCTGCGCGGGCGAGGGTGGACAGCTGATCACCCAGGGTGGCTCCCGTGTCCCCGAGCGTCACCGACACCTGCTGTGCCGCAGCGAGAGCGGCGCCTACAGATTCGCGGGCAGGCTCGAGAACCGCGGTCGGCAATTCGGAATCCAAGCCGTCTCGGTAGACCGACAGCGCGACCGACCCGATGACCGCGACGCCGAGGGTGCCGCCCAGTTCACGGGTCGCATCGTTGACAGCCGACCCCATGCCCGCCTTGTCGTTCGGCACGACGCCCATGATCGCTTCGGTCGCCGGGGCACTGATCAATCCGAGGCCGGCGCCGAGCAGGATCATCTGCCCGGCGATCTGGAGGTACCCGGTGTCCGTACCCACTGTCGATGTCCATGCGAAAGCAAGAGTGAGGGAACCGAGTCCGCTCGCCACAACGAGTTTCGTGCCGACAGCGACCGCGAGTCGAGGTCCGATCAGGGAGAAGAGGGCGATCGAACTCGCGACCGGAAGCATCCGGACGCCGGTCTCGAAGGCTCCGTAACCTCTCACGGATTGGAAGTACTGCGTCACCAGGAAGATGAAGCCGAACATCGCGAAGAAGGCACTGGTGACTGCGCCACTGGCCGCAGTGAAGCGCATATTGGTGAACAGCCGCACATCGAGCATCGGGTGCTCGGCCCGAGCTTCGCGGATGACGAAGGCCGTCAGAAGTAGTGCTGCCACAGCGAATCCGGCAAAGGTTGCTCCGGACGACCATCCGCGGTCGGGCGCCTCGATGATGGCGTGAACGAGTGAACCCAACGCCAGAATGGACAACGCCAACCCGGATTTATCCAGTGGTGGCGTGGACGGGTCACTCGAATTCGGCACCAGACGAATCGCGAGAAGTACGGTGAGCGCCGCCGCCGCCGCGTTGAACACGAGTGTGGATCCCCACCAGAAATGCTCGATGAGCGCGCCACCGATGACGGGACCGACAGCGACGGAGATTCCTGTCGCCGCGCCCCACAATGCGATCGCGGTGACGCGTTCCGACCGTTCGGTGAATACGTTCGTCAAGATCGACAGGGTCACCGGATAGACCACCGCCGCCGCGATACCGGCCAACGCCCGCCACAGGATGAGTTGATCGGCGTTCCCGCTCCACGCGCCGCCCAGCGATGCCACGAGAAACAGGAGCAGGCCGCCGAGCAGGAACGGCCGGCGCCCGAACCGGTCGCTCAGCGAACCTGCAGCGAGAACCAGTGCTGCGAACGCCAGGTTGAACGCGTCGACGATCCAGAGCAGATCTCTCGTGGACGCACCCAGCGCGCCGACCAGGGTGGGCAGCGTGATGTTGACGATCGTCGTCGAGACGTTGACGACGAACACGGCGAAGCACAGCGTGAGCAGAACCGCGGGCTTGGATCGGCGAGACGTCGACGACTGAAGAATCTGCATAACAGGTTTATACCAGTTCACAGCGGTCAGCGTTTGCGGAAGGTGGCAGCAGTCGAACTCGAGTGCATGGCCGAGGTGAGAGCATGGTGGGTATGTCCACGCCTCGACCGCCGGATGACGTTCCGGTTCGTGAACGACTGATCGCTGCAGCCGTTGCAGTGCTCGCAACGGACGGACCCGGCGAATTGAAGGTTCGGCGGGTCAGCGAGCAGGCCGGGTCGACGACGATTTCGGTCTACCACCACTTCGGCGACATGCGGGGGCTACTCGACGAGGTGGTCGCTCGGGGCTACGACACCCTGAAAGCTGCGATGCTCGAGGCGGAGAACGTCCATGCCGACCCCGGCGCACAACTGTTCGCCATGGCCCTGTCCGCGCGAGACATGGCACTGGCAAACCCTCATCTGTATGACTTGATGTTCGGGCTGTCGACCCGCGGAGGGATCCGTGCTGCACCACCGAAGGAAGGCGGTGCAGCACGACGTCACTTCACAGAGGCCTATGCAGTGTTGGTTCGCTCGTGCGGGCGCTTGGTCGACACCGGTCGCACCGAGGGGTACACCGGCACGCAGATCGCGGCGCAGTTGTGGAGCATGGTGCACGGTTTCATCTCACTCGAGGCCGCGGGACAGTACGACGACCTCACCGACACCGTCGCAGAGTTGCTCGCGCCCATGGCGATCACGCATTTCATCGGGATGGGAGATACCCGCGAGCGCGCGACGATCTCCGCATCGATCGCGCATCATGGCTGGACGGAGCGGGCCCGGATGTAGCGGTGCCCCCAGTCGGACTCGAACCGACAACACAAGGATTTTAAGTCCTCTGCCTCTGCCAATTGGGCTATGGGGGCCTGTCGCGGAATACCCTATCGGGCGATGCGATCAGCTGGTCTCCACGGGCCGATCGGGATCCGACGACCATGCCGACCACGATCCGGGATAGAGGGTCGCATCGACGCCGGCCACCGCGAGAGCTGCAATCTGGTGGGCAGCGGTCACTCCGGACCCGCAGTAGACCGCCACCTGGTCACCCGGTCGAATGCCTAACGCCTGGAATCGGTTTCGTAAGGCGGACGGATCTGCGAAAACACCGTCGGGAGTCAGGTTGTCCGACGTCGGCGCACTGATGGCGCCCGGAATGTGGCCGGCTCGCAGATCGATAGGTTCCACCTCACCGCGGTACCGCTCCCCCGCGCGCGCATCGAGAACCGTGCCTACGAACGACGCCACCTCGTCCGACGACACCGTCGGCAGGTGCCCAGGCGACAGCGTCACCGTTCCAGCGTGCGATGCCGTTTCCTCGCCGGAACGAGTCTCCCCACCCGCCGCGGTCCACGCGCCCAACCCACCGTCGAGCAGGCGCACGGTGGACAGGCCTGCCCACCGCAGCAGCCACCAGGCGCGCGCTGCCGCGAGGTTGCCGGTGGCGTCGTACACCACGACCGTCGACTCGTCGTCGATTCCCCACCGCCGTGCGTGGGCCTGCAGATCGGCGATGTCCGGAAGGGGATGCCGACCGTCCGTGGCTTCGCCGTGGCCGGCGAGTTCGGTGGGTAGGTCGACGTAGACGGCTCCAGGGATGTGCCCATCCACGTATTTCCTATGGCCCTCGGTATCCCCCAGCGCCCATCTGACGTCGAGAAGCACCGGTGGACGAGACAACTCCAGCGCAGCCGACAGCTCGGACGCGGTCCACAGAATCTCCGACATACGGGTGATGGTACGACGCACCGGGCGCGGCCGGGTCCGCCGTCGCACCGGGCCCGGCATCTAGGCCGGAATCACGGGCGCCTCGAAGGTGAACGTGGTCCCGAGCAACCAGACGAGCAGGAGCACCACCGGGAAGTGGAAGATGAACTGCAGGAACGTGAATCCGATCAAGTCACGCGCCCTCAGGCCGAGCACGGCGAGGAGCGGGAGCATGAAGAACGGGTTGATCAGATTGGGCAGCGCCTCGGCGACGTTGTAGATCTGCACGGTCCATCCGAGGTTCATCTGCACATCGGTCGCCGACTGCATCACGTACGGCGCTTCCACCAACCACTTGCCGCCGCCCGACGGGACGAACAATCCGAGGATGACGGTGTAGACGGCGATGACGACTGCGAAAGCGCCGCCTCCACCCACCTCGGTGAAGAACGTCGCGAGGTGCTCCGAGACGGTGAACCCGCCGCGCCCTTCGGATTTCGTCAGGATCGCGGCCATGGCGGCGTACAGCGGGAACTGCACCAGAATGCCCGCTGTCGCCGGCACGGCCTTTGCCACCGAGTCGAGGAAACGTCGGGGAGTGCCGTGCAGCACGAGCCCCAACATCAGGAACACCAGCAGATAACCGTTCAAGCTGCTGACGACCGACAACACGGGCTTGGACAGCAGCTGCGACACCAGCCAGCCCAGCGTCATCGCCCCCGCGAGGATCGGGAGGACACGGCTGTACTCCAACCATTCTCCCGGCCGCGTGCGAGTGGGCGGTTCGGCGATCGTGTCGTCGAGGTCGACCGACATGGCGTCGGCCGTCTTGATCGCGGGTCCGGTCGGCGCCGACAGGTGAGCGATGATCACCGTCAGCACGATGATGATCACGCACATCAGCAGCGACTGCCAGGTGAAGATCGTGGTCCCGAAGTCGAGCACGCCGGTGATCTGCAGCAGCGCCGGTGGAAGCGAGCTCGCGGTGGCCTGCAGCTGGGCGGCTGACGACGACATGCCCAGTGCCCAGACGGCTCCGAGTCCCATGAAGGCCGCGGCACCGAGAGCTCGGTAGTCGACGCGGAGGTCGGTGCGGCGTGCGATGGCTCGCGCCAGCAGTCCGCCGAACACCAAGGACAGTCCCCAGTTGAGGAACGACACCGAGCACGACATCAGAGCGACGAAGCTGACTGCTGTTCGCGGACTGTTCGGCAGCGCTGCCAACCGGGTGATCAATCGGGCCACCGGCGGCGACGTGGCCACCACGTATCCGGTGAGGACCACCATCGCCATCTGCAGTGTGAAGGCCGTCAGATCCCAGAACCCGTTGCCGAACGCGTCGACGACGTTCTGCGGCGACGACCCGTTGGCGAACGCTGCCACTGCCACCACCAGCACGCCGACCAGAGCGAAGATGTAGGCGTCGGGGAACCATTTCTCGGTCGCACGGGCCAGGGCCTGCGCGGTGCGCGCCAGACCCTTCTCGGTAGGAGCCTTCTCGCTCGAGGATTCGGTGTCACGAACGGTCATCGATGGGTCTCCTGCTCGTCGACGAACACTGTGTCGGGGGGCACATGTCCGATACGACCCAACACCGTCGACCCGACGGAACACAAGGGACATCGCCGCAGGCGCGTTCTGCGGTAATGCAGGCCGCGCAGTGACAGAATTGCGTCATGTCGACCGAGGACGACGTCAGAGAGATAGCGCTGTCGCTGCGCGGGACCGCCGAAAAGCCGTCCTACGGCACACCGGGGTTCCGCGTGAAGGACGTCCTGTTCGCACGGTTGCACGAGATGCCGGACGTTCTTCTCGCCTGGCGGCCGAGCATCGACGATCGCGAGGACCTGATCCGGTCCGACCCCGACAAGTACTTCACCACCGACCACTATGCCGAGCACTCCTCGGTGCTCGTTCGTCTACCGGCCGTCGACAAGGACGAACTGCGGGAACTCCTCGAGGAAGCGTGGGAGGCCCGCGCACCGGCCACCCTCCGGAAGCTGGGTCCCCGCCCCGACTGATCGCCGCTCACAGCGAACACCCGGGTACGTCCCAGCCCCACTGCAGTCGTGGCGCCGAGACTCGGGCCCATGAACACCTCCCTGTCGCCCGAACGGACCACCGTGCGCCCCGGGCCACGCGGTCCGGTCGTCCATCGATGGTGGCGCGACGTGTCCGCGCTCGCCGGATGGTCCGTACTCCTCGTCGTCGTCTCGCTGTGGGTGTCGGACGGAGGCGTGCACGACCTGGCAGGGTCGTGGGAGACCGCGCTGACATCCTCCGGCCGCCTCCTGGGACTGATCGCGTCCGCACTGATGCTCCTGCAGATATTCCTCATGGCGAGGGTGCCCTGGGTGGAGAAGGCCTGGGGCCAACAGAATCTGACTCGACTGCACGGTGTGGTCGGCTTCACCTCGTTCGCCGCCATGATGGGGCACATCGTCCTCGTCACCGCCGGGTACGCCGCCGCCGATCCCAGCCGGTTCGTCTCCACAGCGGTGGATCTCGTCCTGAACTATCCCGGCATGGTGCTCGCCGTACTCGGCACCGCCGCGCTGATCATGGTCGTGGTCACCTCCGTGCGCGTGGCACGCCGACGACTGCGTTACGAGTCGTGGCACCTTCTCCATCTGTACGCCTATCTGGGTACCGGCCTCGCCCTGCCGCACCAGCTCTGGTCCGGCCAGTCCTTCCAGCAGTCGACGACTGCGACCGTGTTCTGGTGGGGTCTCTACATTCTCTGTGCCGGAACGGTTCTGGTGTACCGCATCGGCCTGCCGGCGTGGACGTCGCTCCGATCACCGATACGGGTGATCGGCGTCCACCGTGAGAGCGAGTCGGTGGTCTCGGTGACAGTGGGTGGCCCCGGGGTGGCCAGGCTCGACGCACACGGAGGCCAGTACTTCCAGTGGCGTTTCCTGGACGGCCCGGGATGCTCGCGCGCGCATCCATATTCGTTGTCCGAGACACCGGACGGCACGACTCTCCGGTTCACCGCCGCGATCGTCGGAGACGGCTCGTCCCGACTCACGCAGCTGCGCCCCGGAACGAGGGTTCTCGTGGAGGGACCGTACGGGCACATCCACGCCGGCGCTCGCACGCAACCGAAGGCTCTGCTGATCGGCGCCGGCATCGGCATCACTCCGATGCGCGCGCTGATCGAGGACCTCTCGACGTCGCCGGGTGACGTCATGGTGATCAACCGCGCCCGCACGCGTGCCGACGCCGTCCTGCACGACGAACTCGTCAACATCACGCATCGCCTCGGGGCCGGATACGCGGTGGTGGACGGGCACCGCATTCCGGGACGCGACAGCTGGCTCCCGGTTTATGCCGCTCGCTGGTCCGACACTCACGTCCTCGCCCGGCTGTGCCCCGACGTCGCGGACCGTGACGTCTTCGTCTGCGGCCCTCCCGAGTGGGCCGCAGCAGTACGTCGGGCCGCGTCGGCCCTCGGCACACCGCCGCGACAGATCCACACCGAAAACTTCTGACACTACGACTCTCGAGGGACATCATGCGCCGCATATCCTGGTGGTTCGCTAGCACGGTCACCGCCGTCGTTCTGGCATTCAGCTATCACACTTCGACCGGAACGACGCCGATGACGGCTGTCGTCGCCACCGCCGCACCCACGGGCACCGCCGCGACCGAGACTGCGGTTCCCACGGCGATCGAGTCGAACACCACTGCCGCGCAGACCTTCACCGGCGAATCGGTCGACACTCGATGGGGTCCTGTCCAGGTTCGGATCACCGTCACGGACGGCTCCCTGAGTGACGCGACAGCCATCGTCTACCCCACCGCGAACGGTAAGGATCAGCAGATCAATGCCCGCGCACTTCCCGTCCTGGGGAGTGAGGCGGTCGCGGCACAGAGCGCATCCATCGACATGGTCTCCGGCGCCACGGTCACCTCCGAGGGATACATCCAGAGTCTGCAGTCCGCACTCGATCAAGCCCACCTCGCATGACCACCCGGGCATGGGTCGAGCAGATCATGGGCCTGCCGATCTCTCTGCACGTCCGGGCGGCCGACACCGATCGCGACGACATCGCCGACGCGGTTGCCGACGCGTTCACCGACCTACGCCGAGCCGATGCCGTGTTCTCGACGTGGCGCGCCGACAGTGACGTGATGCGCTGCCGTGCAGGGACTCTGACCCTTGCCGCTGCCGATCCGACCGTCCTCGAGGTCGAATCGCTGTGCCGCCGCGCCGTTCAGGAGACCGGCGGCATCTTCACGACCGATCTGGTCGGGCCCGACGGATCGCGAGGTTTCGACCCGACGGGCGTCGTCAAGGCATGGGCCGTGTCGCGAGCGGTGCGTTCGCTCGCCGGTCTCGACGGCCTCGCCTACGCGCTCAACGCCGGCGGAGACATCGTGTTCGGCACCGGACGGGACGGTCAGGACTTCGGACCCTGGCGTATCGGTATCCAGGATCCGACGGACCGCGGACGGATTGCCGACACCGTGTCGCTGACCGTGGGTGCCGTGGCGACATCGAGTTCGGCCGAACGCGGCGGGCACATCGTCGATCCGATCACCGACCAGCCTGTGAAGCAGGACTTCTCGACGACGGTGGTCGGACCGGACCTCGTCTGGGCCGACATCTGGGCAACCGCGACGTTCGTCGATCCGACCGCGCTGAACGGCCGCGATGCGTGGACCGACTACGGCCTACTGATCACCGACGGGCGACGCTGAGCGCGATTCCGTCGAGGATGTCATGTTCGCTGACCACCAGAGTGTCGATTCCGGCTTCGGCTCCGATGCGCTCGGCCAAGGTCGCCGCGATGATCGATCCGCCGCCGATGACGTCCACTCTGCCGGGGTGCATGGGCCCCAGCGCGGACCGGTCCGCTCGGGTCATCCCGACCAGGCGGTCGCAGACGTCACGAAGATCGGTGAACGGTATGCGTGAGAGGTGGATCCGGTCCGGATCGTATGCCGGCAGATTCTGTGCCACGGCGGACAGCGTCGTCATCGTGCCGGCCACACCGACCCAGGTCCGAGCGTCCCGGACCGACACGGCGTCGAACGCGGGCTCGAGGCGTTCCTCCACGAAGGCCTGACCTGCACGGCGCTCCGCTTCGGTGGGCGGATCGGACTCGAGGCAACGCTCGGTGAGACGGACGCAGCCGATGTCGGCCGAGTAGGCAGCGCGAACACCGTCGGCGTCACCGAGGACCAGTTCGGTGGACCCACCCCCGAGATCGACGACGAGGAACGGGCCGTCGGCCGGATCGAGGTCGCCGACCGCACCCGCGAACGACAGTCGCGCTTCTTCGTCACCCGAGATGACCTCGGCGACAGCATCCTTCGCGACCGGAGCGAGAACTCGGCGCGTCATGTCGAAGAAGACCTGCCTGTTGTCGGCGTCGCGTGTTGCCGACGTCGCGACCATGCGAACCGCGTCGACACCGCCGAGCCTGTCGATGACGCCCACGTACTCGGCCAATGCCTTCTCGGTCCGTTCGATCGCTTCCGGTGCGAAGGACCCGGTGGCGTCGACACCCTGTCCGAGGCGGACCACCGTCATTTCCCGAGCGAGATCGTGAAGTCCGGAGTCGTCGATCTCGGCGACCAACAACCTGATGGAGTTGGTTCCACAGTCGATGGCGGCGACTCTCATGCCCGTAGCTCCTCGATGGTGGGCCAGTCGGACGGGAGCGCGGTTCCACGCAGTTTGCCCTCTGCGGCCAGCGCCACGGACTCGTCGCCAAGCGGGTTGGCTCCCGGGCCCTTGGCCAGGGAATGAGCCATCAGCACGTGCAGGCACTTCACACGGTCGGGCATGCCGCCACCGGTGAAATCGGTTCCGAGGGGCTCGATCTCGTCGCGCTCGGCGAGATACGCCACGTGCGCGCGCCGGTACGCGGCGGCCAGATCCTCGTCGACCCCGAGACGCTCGGTCATCTCCCGCATCACGCCCGCCGACTCCTGCCGGCTGGCCTCGGCGGTGAGGCGAGGATCCGTCAAGTAGAAGAGCGTGGGGAACGGGGTGCCGTCGGGAAGTTTCGGCGCGGTCTTGACCACGGCCGGACGGCCGTCGGGTGTGCGATAGGCGATCTCCAGCACGCCGCGGGGCTCGCGGCCGAGTTGGGCGGAGACGGCGTCCAGATCAGCGGGCGACACGTCGCTCATGGGTGACAGCCTTTTCGTCTTCGGAAGTGGGGGTTCAGCGTGGAGTGGTCGCCGTGGACCACAGATCGCTGTACCACGGGCCCGGAGGCGCCGGCGGCGGATCGTTCTCGATGTCCGAACGTGCACGCGCACCGGGCAATTGGACCTGGTAGGGGGTTTCGCCGGGCATGACGTAGCCGAGGCGCTCGCGCGCCTGGGCCGTGATGTAGGCGGGATCGTCCGTCTGAGCCTTGCGGATCTGCAGGTCGCGCACCCGCTCCTCGAGCACCTGCCGCTCGTCGGCGACGGCAACCGCGTCGCCACGCTGCGAGATGTACGTGCGCAACGGAACTGCCAGGGTGAGAGCGAGAGCACAGATCACCACGGCCAACGCGACGGCTTTGCCCGTCGACAGGCCCAGGAACGTGCGGTCCTTCTTCTCACCACGACCACGGCGGGGCCGGCGCCCGACAAGCGCTGCGCCCTCGGTGACGACGTCGTTGACCACGCCCGAGACGGTCCGGGGCGTCGATGCCCCGGACCCGTCCCGGCGAGTGGATCGACCGGGACGCGCATCTCGACGCGGCGAACGGCCACCCGGCCGCGCCGCGCTGCGGCGACTGTCCCGATCACTCATGGTTCTGCTCAGCTGTCCTTCGACGTGAAGTCGAGACGCGGGAACGCCAGTTCGCCCGAGTACCGAGCGGCATCGCCGAGCGCTTCCTCGATGCGGAGCAACTGGTTGTACTTGGCGACGCGCTCGCTACGGGCAGGGGCACCCGTCTTGATCTGTCCGCTGCCCACGGCGACGGCCAGGTCGGCGATGGTGGTGTCCTCGGTCTCGCCGCTGCGGTGGCTCATCATGGTGCGGTAGCCACTGCGGTGCGCGAGGTCGACGGCGTCGAGAGTCTCGGTGAGCGTGCCGATCTGGTTCACCTTCACCAGCAGAGCGTTGGCCGCACCCTTGACGATGCCTTCTTCCAGACGCTCGGGGTTGGTGACGAAGAGGTCGTCGCCGACGATCTGGACGCGGTCACCGATGCTGTCGGTGAGGGCGACCCAGCCGTCCCAGTCGTTCTCGTCCAGCGGGTCCTCGATGGAGACCAGCGGGTACTGGTCCAGGAGTTCCGCGTAGAAGGCCGACATCTCCTCGGACGAGCGGTTGCTGCCCTCGAACGCGTATCCCGTTCCGGCGGTGTAGAACTCGGTGGCGGCGACGTCGAGCGCCAGCGCGATGTCGGAGCCGAGCGTCAGACCGGTCTTGCCGACGGCCTCGGAGATGAGGTCCAGGGCGGCCTTGGTGCCGGCGAGGTCCGGCGCGAAACCGCCCTCGTCGCCCAGGCCGGTGGACAGGCCCTTCTCCTTGAGAACCGACTTCAGCGAGTGGTACACCTCGGCGCCCCAGCGGAGCGCTTCCTTGAAGGTCGGTGCACCGATGGGGGCGATCATGAATTCCTGCACGTCGACGCCACTGTCGGCGTGCGCGCCGCCGTTGATGATGTTCATCATCGGCACGGGGAGGATGTGCGCGTTCGGCCCACCGAGGTAGCGGAACAGCTCGAGGCCGGCGGACTCCGCAGCAGCCTTGGCGACGGCGAGCGAGACGCCGAGGAGCGCATTCGCGCCGAGGCGCGACTTGTCGGCCGTGCCGTCGAGGTCCAGCAGAGCCTGGTCGACGGTGCGCTGCTCGATGGCGTCGAGGCCGATGACGGCCGGCGCGATCTCGTCGAGCACGGCGTTGACGGCCTTCTCGACGCCCTTGCCCTGGTACCGGTCTCCGCCGTCGCGAAGCTCGACGGCCTCGTGCTCACCGGTCGAGGCACCGGACGGAACGGCTGCGCGCGTGAGCGTGCCGTCGTCGAGTGCGACCTCGACCTCGACCGTGGGGTTGCCACGTGAGTCGAGGATCTCGCGAGCTCCGACCTGTTCGATGATGGCCACGAATGAACTCCTAATCAGGCATGTGGATGGTGCAGGCACTGCTCGCCCCACAGACTAGCCGGAGGGACGTGTACCGACGGAGTAGGCGGCGGCCGCGTCGCGCACATCCCTGGAGTAGACGCCCGACTGGTTGTACGCGAGGAGCGCCCGATGCCACCCCTCGGGAGTGGTGAGGTCGCCGCCCCGCGCGCAGAGGTAGCGGCCCGCGGTGAGGGCTGCATCGTCGAGGTTGTCCGGGTCGGCCCGGCCGTCACCGTTGGCGTCGACGCCCCACTTGCGCCACGTCTCGGGAATGAACTGCATGGGCCCCATCGCCCGGTCGAACGTCGTGTCGCCGTCGAGTTCACCGCCGTCCGTGTCGGCGATCTCGGCGTTGCCGGCAGTGCCGTTCAACGGCACGCCGCGGATGGGAGGCGCCGACGTCCCGTCCACGCCGATGGACGATCCGGCGAAGGTTCCGTGCCGACTCTCGATGTAGCCGATCCCCGCCAGGGTCGTCCAGGCCAGCCCGCACCCGGGCGCCGACCGTGCCATCACCGCGGCCGCGTGTCCGTAGGACTCGAGTGCGGTCGATCCGATGCCGAGCGGATCGGCGAGTGGGGCGGCCCAGTCCACCAACAGATCGGCCGATCTGCCGGGGGCGTCGACGTCGATGGGAGGTAGCGGGGCACCGACACCGGGTGGCACTCCCTCGGGGATCTCGATCCGAGGCCGATCGATCTCGCTGCATCCGGTCAGGACCACGGCGGCGATAAGGGCGACCGCCGCGCCGCGTCGACGCCCGAGGCGTGGTGGATGCATGACTCCATCATCCCGACAGAAAGTAATAAACAGTTAAAGAGGACCTAAAGTCCTGATCGAGCGCTGTTTTCCGGCCTTCCGCCCGTGTATGTTCAGCATCGAGTGAGGGTCGCCTTGCCTAAGACCCGTCGCTACTACGTCCTTCTCCAGGAGAACCTGCCGTGTCCACACTCCTCGTCGCAGCGTCCGCGCCCTCCGTGGCCACGCAGATGGTCGGCAGCGGTCTGATCGGACTCCGCGAGGGACTGGAAACAGGCATCGTCGTCATGATCCTGGTCGCTTTCCTGGTCAAATCCGATCGTCGGGACGCGCTCCGATGGGTGTGGGTCGGTGTCGGATCGGCAGTCGCGATGGTCGCTGCGGTGTTCGCCGTCATCCACCTGGGCACGTCCACCGTCACCGGCCTGACCGCAGAGATCATCGCCGGAGCGGCATCGCTCGTGGCCGTCGCCATCGTCACCGGCATGGTGCTGTGGATGCGGACCGCCGCGGCGTCGATCTCGGGCAACCTCAAGGCCGGCATGGCCCGCGCGCTCGATGTCGGACCCGTCGCCGTGACGTCCCTGGCATTCCTGGCCGTCGGCCGAGAGGGAATCGAAACTGCCCTCCTCATGGTCGGATATGCCGAGAACACCAACGGAAGTTCATGGCCGCTGCTGGGGTTGCTGGCCGGAATCGCGACCGCTGCGGTCCTCACGGTGATGCTCTACCTCGGCACGATCCGCATCGACTTCGCCAAGTTCTTCCGCTACACCGGCATCTTCCTGGTGTTCGTCGCGGCAGGGATCCTCGCCTACGGCGTGCGGGCACTGCAGATCGGCGGCGTACTCCCCGGTGGCAGCGCCACCGCCTTCGACATCAGCGCCACCTGGGATGCCGGCAGTTGGTACGGCACCGTCGTCGCGGGAATCTTCAACTTCCGCCCCGAGCCGACCGTTCTCCAGGTCGTTGCCTGGGTGGTCTACCTCGCGGTCGTCCTTCCGGTGTTCCTCCGGCCTGCCGTCCGGCCGGCAGCTGCCGTTCCCCAGCCGCAACCCGCGGCCTCCTGACCGACTCTGCATCCCGACCCCATTCTCGAAAGGGCCCTTTCTCCATGCGCACCACGACACGACTTCTGTTCAGCGCGGCCGCGCTGCCCCTGGCACTGACGGCCTGCACCGAGAAGGAAACGCCGGTGGCAGCCGACGGCGGCGACATCATCGTCGACGCGAACGACAGCTCGTGCGACGTGGGTGCAACCAGTGCGCAGACCGGCAGCTCCACCTTCCAGGTGACCAACAACGGCTCCAAGGTCACCGAGTTCTACGTCTACGGTGACGGTGATCGCGTCATGGGCGAGATCGAGAACATCGGCCCCGGTGTCTCCCGCCAGTTGATCGTCGCCCTCCCCGAACCCGCCACCTACCAGACAGCGTGCAAGCCGGGAATGGTCGGCGACGGCATCCGCGGCGACTTCGTCGTCACCGGAGAGGCTGTCAGCACCGACGCGGACGGCACGCTCGCCGAGGCGGCGGACGGGTACAAGCGTTACGTCGTCAGCCAGGTCACGGCACTGCAGGAGACCACCGCGACCTTCGTCGACGCCGTGAAGTCGGGAGACATCGAGAGCGCCAAGGCGCAGTTCCCGATCGTGCGGACCTACTACGAGCGCATCGAGCCGGTCGCCGAAAGCTTCCCCGACGACCTCGACCCCCGCATCGACCTGCGTGAGCCCGATGTCGAGCCGGGTACGGAGTGGACCGGCTTCCACCGCCTGGAGAAGGACCTGTGGGCGCAGGGTGTGCAGCCCGACACCGGTGCCGTCGCGGACCAGCTGAAGGCCGATGTCGACGAACTCGTCGCCGGTGTCCAGTCCCCCGACTTCGTCGTCGACCCGATCACCGTCGCCGGCGGGGCACAGGGCCTGCTCGACGAGGTCGCGCAGACCAAGATCACCGGCGAGGAAGACTTCTTCTCCCACACCGATCTCTACGACTTCCAGGCCAACGTCGACGGATCGCAGGCTGCCGTCGCAGCGCTGGCGCCGGTGTTGTCCGAGCGCGACCCCGAACTCGCCGCCACCATCGACCAGCGCTTCGCCGATCTCGACACCGAGCTGGCGAAGTTCCGTCAGGGCGACGGCTTCGTCTCCTACGACACGGTCACCGAACCGCAGCGCCAGGAATTGTCGAAGAAGATCGACGCGCTCTCCGCGTCGGTGAGTCAGGTGCAGGGTGTCGTCGCAGGCGCCTGAGCGCGAGTCCGACACGGACGCCGTCGCCACACCACCTCGGAAACTCTCCCGCCGAGCCCTCTTCGGCGGCGTAGGAGCGGGCGCACTCGCCGTCGGCGCAGGTGCGGTGATCGGCCGGACGACGGCTCCCGAGCAGCCCGTCGCGGCTCCGGCGGACGCCGTCGTACCGTTCCGGGGCGCGCACCAGGCAGGCGTCGTCACGCCCGCGCAGGACCGCATGCACTTCGTGACCTTCGACGTCACCACCACCTCTCGCGAGGACGTCGTCGCGATGCTCACCGCCTGGACGGCGATGGCGGAGCGGCTCACCGTCGGCGCCGAGTCGGTCCCCGGCGGCGTGGTCGGCGGCGGACAGTACGAGCCACCCGGCGACACCGGCGAGGCATACGGCCTGTTGCCGTCGAACCTCACGCTGACCGTCGGCTTCGGTCCCTCGTTCTTCGACAAGTTCGGCCTCGCCGACCGCAAGCCTGATGCGCTGCAGGAACTTCCGCGTTTCCCCGGCGACGACCTCGATCCCGCACGCAGCGGCGGCGACATCGCCGTCCAGGCCTGCGCCGACGACCCCCAGGTCGCCGTCCACGCCATCCGCAATCTGGCGCGCATCGCGTTCGGCACTGCGTCCGTACGCTGGTCGCAACTGGGATTCGGCCGCACGGCATCGACGTCGACGACACAGGCGACTCCTCGCAATCTGTTCGGTTTCAAGGACGGAACGAACAACCTCAAGGCCGAGGAGACCGCGGCCGTCGACGAGCACGTCTGGGTGGGCGAGGACGCCGGCACCGACTGGATGGTCGGTGGCACCTACCTGGTAGCGCGTCGTATCCGCATGAAGATCGAGCCGTGGGACCGCGCCGTACTGGGTGAGCAGGAACGCGTCATCGGCCGATCCAAGGCCACCGGCGCTCCCCTCAGCGGTGGCACCGAGTTCGACACCGTCGACCTCGGCTCGTCGACGATCGCCAAGGATGCACACGTGCGTCTCGCGTCGTCGGAATCGCTGGGCGGAATCAAGATCCTGCGCCGCGGCTACAACTTCACCGACGGGTCCGACGGCTTCGGCCATCTCGACGCGGGTTTGTTCTTCATCGCCTTCTGCAGCGATCCGCAGACGCAGTTCGTTCCGATGCAGGCTGCACTGGCACGTCGGGATGCGTTGAACGAGTACATCTCCCACGTCGGATCGGCCGTGTTCGCCTGCCCTCCCGGCGTGCCCGACGGTAGCGACGGGTACTGGGGCTCGACGCTCTTCGCGTGAGCGAACAGCGCTACCGCGTGGCGGCACTCCCCTGCGCCGGCGGGCGATGGTGCGACGCCGCGATCCGAGCGTCGTCCGTTCCGGTGGCGGCGAGCGGACGGCCGAACATGTCCGTGCCCGGCCAGTACTTCGACCACGCTCTCGCATCCATCTCGGCGGACCGGACGCCGTCCATCGCCGCGCCACGTTCGGCGGCACGGACGTCGGCGACGAACTCGTTGACGGTGCGCCGCAGGGTGTCCTCGGCGCTGGCACCACCGTGCTCGTCCGTGATGTCGATGCGCACCTCGAGCATGTGGTCCGGAACGAAATCTTTGGGCAGTCCGGCCCGGACAGCACGCGTGACCACCTGCTGAGCCAACGCCAACGACGGTTGAGCCATGGCGATGCCGTCGAGGCACGACGCCCGGGCCTTCTCGGCGGCCTTGCGCTCTTCCCACGCCTTCTCCTGCGCCACGATGTCCACGGGCGCTCCGGACGTGTCGTCGAGGTGCGGACTGCGATGGGTCAGTTTGGTCACCAGCGTCGATGCGACGTCGTCGATGTCGAACGCGTCGTCCCCGCCGTCACGAGCGATGCGTGAGTGGAACAGCACCTGCAGCAGCAGGTCGCCCAGCTCCTCCCGGATGGCGTCGGAATCACCGGACTCGATGGCGTCGAGAAGTTCGTAGGTCTCCTCGAGGAGGTAGGTCCGGAGAGTCTCGTGAGTCTGCTGCGCCTCCCACCCGCCGAGGGACCGCAACTTGTCGATGATGAAGACGGCCTCGGCGAGATTGCCGCCCTTGGGAACGGGGACCTCGATGACGTCCTCACCGCGGGTGATGCGTTCCTGCACGTCCGGGTTGTCCCGGCTGGTGCTGATGAGCACCTCGGGCTGGTCCTGGTCTCCGGCGGACGTGAAGCCCGTCAGACGCCAGCGGATGGACACCGGAACTTCCTCGGTGAACCCCACGGGCTTGTCCAGCAGCGATACCGCTGCGACCGGCACCATGGTCGGACGGAGGGGATCCAGAAGCAGCACTGTCATCTGCGTTCACACCCCGATCGGTTGCTCGACTCGTACGGAGCCCGCGGGCTGCCCGTCCATCGCGAGCAGCACGTCGGCGACGAACTGGAGCAGTTCCTCGTCGCGAACGCGGGCCGAACCGACTCCACCACCGGCAACGCGCGGAATCGGGATCTGCACCGTGCCGGTGGTCGCCCGATATTGCGCGCTGGGATAGAGCCGCTTCAACCGTATCTGCTTGGAGTCGGGTAGGTCCATCGGCGCCAACTTCACCATCGTCCCGGCCATCTGCACGTCGACGATGCCGTAGGAGCGGCACAGGATCCGCAGCACTGCGACCGCGACCAGTCGGACCACCTCGGCCGGCACCGGTCCGTAGCGGTCCGTGAGCTCGTCGATGACGGCGCCGATCTCGGCGTCGTTCTGGGCGGCCGCCAGCTTGCGGTACGCCTCGAGTCGCAGACGGTCGCTGGTGACGTAGTCGGGCGGGATGTGCGCGTCAACCGGAAGATCGATGCGCACCTCCTTCGGCGCCTCGTCGGTCGTGACCGGTCGGCCGTCGGCCACGGCGCGATACGCCTCGACAGCCTCGCCGACCAGCCGCACGTACAGGTCGAAGCCGACTCCCGCGACGTGACCCGACTGTTCGGCGCCCAGCACGTTGCCGGCACCGCGGATCTCGAGGTCCTTCATCGCCACGGCCATACCGGCGCCGAGGTCCGAGTTCTGCGAGATGGTCGCGAGCCTGTCGTACGCGGTCTCGGTCAGCGGCTTCTCGGGCGGATACAGGAAGTAGGCGTACCCGCGGTCGCGACTACGTCCCACTCGGCCGCGCAACTGGTGCAGCTGCGAGAGCCCCAACGAGTCGGCGCGCTCGACGATCAGCGTGTTCGCGTTGGAGATGTCCAGGCCGGTCTCGATGATCGTGGTGCAGACCAGGATGTCGAACTCGCGCTCCCAGAATCCCTGCACCGTCTTCTCGAGTGCGTCCTCGTTCATCTGTCCGTGTGCGACGACGACCCTGGCCTCGGGAACGAGCCGCCGGATGTTCGCGGCCGCCTTGTCGATGCTGCTGACCCGGTTGTGGACGTAGAACACCTGACCGTCGCGCAGGAGTTCACGACGGATCGCGGCGGCCACCTGCTTCTCCTGGTAACCACCGACGTAGGTGAGCACCGGATGGCGTTCCTCCGGAGGAGTGAGGATGGTCGACATCTCGCGGATGCCCGCCATGCTCATCTCGAGTGTGCGGGGGATGGGGGTGGCCGACATGGTCAACACGTCGACGTGCGTCCGCAGCGCCTTGATGTGTTCCTTGTGCTCGACGCCGAACCGCTGCTCCTCGTCGACGATGACCAGCCCGAGGTCCTTCCACTGCACTCCGGTCTGCAACAACCGGTGCGTGCCGACGACGATGTCCACGGTGCCGTCGGCGAGGCCGGCCAGCGTCTCCTTGGACTCGGCGGCATCGGAGAAGCGGGAGAGGCCTTTCACGGTGACCGGGAAGTTGGCCATGCGCTCGTGGAACGTCTGCAGGTGTTGCTGCGCCAACAACGTGGTGGGCACCAGGACGGCGACCTGCTTGCCGTCCTGCACTGCCTTGAACGCGGCGCGCACACCGATCTCCGTCTTGCCGTAGCCGACGTCGCCGATGACGACGCGGTCCATCGGGACGGCCTTCTCCATGTCGGCCTTCACCTCGGCGATGACCGTCATCTGATCGACCGTCTCGGTGAACGCGAACGCGTCCTCCATCTCCTTCTGCCACGGAGTGTCCGGACCGTACGCGTGACCCGGCGCGGCCTGACGGGCAGCGTAGAGCTGCACCAGCTCACCCGCGATCTCGCGAACTGCCTTGCGCGCCTTGCGCTTGGTATTGGTCCAGTCCGAGCCGCCCAGCTTGCTCAGACTCGGCATCTCCCCGCCGACGTAGCGGGACAACTGGTCGAGCGACTCCATCGGCACGAACAGCCGGTCACCCGGATGACCCCGCTTGCTGGGTGCGTATTCGACGACCAGGTACTCGCGGCGTGCACCCCCGATGACGCGCTCGACCATCTCGACGAACCTGCCGATGCCGTGCTGGTCGTGCACCACCATGTCCCCCGACGTCAACGCCAGCGGGTCGACCTGGTTACGACGCTTGGCCGGGAGTCGTTTGCCGTCACCGGCGGCGGCGACCCGGTTGCCGGTGAGATCCGCCTCGGTGACCACGACCAGAGCGGCGTCGCGAAGAACGAGGCCGGAGTGCAGAGACCCGCAGAGAACGCCGACGACGTCGGGTCCCGGCTGCGCTCCTGCGTCGAGGTGCACCGCGGGAACGCCGGCTTCCTTCAGACGCTCGACGGTGCGCTGCGCGGTTCCTGCCCCGGCGACGACGACGGCGACGCGTCCACCCGCGGCCATGTGCGCGGTGAACATCTGGAAGAGAGTCGCAAGCGCTTCCTCCGACCCTCGGACGTCCGGTGCGGCGTCCACGTCGAGGACGATCTCCTCGTCGCTGCCCGACGCCATCGGGCCGACGGTCCACCACGGACGACCGGCGGCGTCGGCGGTCTCGCGGACCTGGCGGAGCGAGCGGTACGCCGACGCGCTGAGGTCGAGCAGGTCGGACGTCGCCTCGGTGCCGTCGGCATCGAGGTTGCTGGTGTCGAGGGTGCTGGTGTCGAGGGGTGCGTGGGCGCCGATGCTGGCGGCCGTCCACGACGCCTCGAGGAACTCCTTGCCGGTGCGCACCAGGTCGGTGGCGCGAGTGCGGACCTTTTCCGGATCGCACACCAGGACGTGGGCGCCCGGGGGCAGGGCGTCGGTGAGAAGTTCGAGTCCACCGGCTTTCAGGACCGGAAGCAGTGCTTCCATGCCCTCGACGGGGACGCCGGCAGAAATCTTCTCGAGCATCTCCACCAGCGCGGCGTCGCTCGTGTTGTCGGCGGCCAGACGAGCGGCGCGCTCACGGACGGCCTCGTCCAGGATCATCTCCCGACACGGCGGGGCGATGACCGAATCGACCTCGACGTCGGGAATGGACCGCTGGTCGGCGACCGCGAAGGCGCGGACGTCCGTGACCTCGTCGCCCCAGAATTCGATGCGGACCGGGTAGTCCGCCGTTGGGGAGAACAGGTCGAGGATGCCGCCGCGCACCGCGAACTCACCGCGCTTGCCCACCATGTCGACGCGCGTGTACGCCAGTTCGACCAGGCGCTTCTGCAGATCCTCGAAGTCGATCTCGACGCCCACACGCAGCCCGATGGGCTCGATCTCCCCCAGTCCCTTCGCCATGGGCTGCAGGACCGAGCGAACCGTGGTGACGATGATCTTCAGAGGGACGCCGTAGTCGGCGTCGTCGGGACGGGCGAGCCTGCGCAGCACCTCGATGCGACGTCCGACGGTGTCGGCGCCCGGCGACAGCCTCTCGTGCGGCAGCGTCTCCCACGACGGGAACTGCGCGACCGCACCGCCCACCATCTCGGTGAGCTCTGCAGTCAGGTCGTCCGCTTCGCGACCGGTGGCGGTGACGAGCAGGACGGGCGTCGTCTGCGCCATCGCCGCCGCGATGAAGGCTCGGGCGGGTGTGGGTGCGACGAGGGTGGCCGTCGGCCTCCCCGACATCTCGACGATCCGGGTCAGAGACGAGTCACGCAGCGCGCACTCGAGGAGGCCCGACATACTGCCACCGGCCAACGTAGCGGCGGAATCATGAACGGACGGCGAGGACACCAGCAGAACTCCTGACGAGAAGACGACGTGATCGAGCCGAGGTGCGGACACCCCTCGAGGGCGGCAACCCGACGGCGACGATTCACTCCCGATTCTAGGAGGTGCGGCCGACAACTCCGACCGGCGAGGTGTCAGGCGCCGTAGCGGAGGACGCGGCGCGCGGCGAACTCGCGGAAGTAATCGAGCTTGCGTGCGGGAACCAGCGACGGGAGCAGGTAGTGCCAGAGCCGCTCCATACGGGACGACAGCTCCTTGGTGCTGTCGGTGGCCACGGCAACCATGTGCGCGCCGACGATGACCTCGAGGAACAGCATTCCCGTGGTCACGGGGTCGAGGTCGGGTTCGAGGTCACCTTCGTCGATCGCGCGGCGAGCCAGACCGGTGTGGTACTCCGACCACCCCTCCATGACGTTCTCACCGGTGCCGCGGTAGTCGCCGATCTGGTGCTTGAGCCGGAACATGGCCGACACCATCGGATCGGTGACCGCGAGGTCGACCGTGATGTACGAGACGCCGATCTCCGCTTCGAGAGCGGGAATGCGGCCGTCGTCGAGAGCACGGCACGCGACGGTGAGGCGCTTGACACCCTCGTCGATGACGGCGCGAGCCAGCTCTTCCTTCGACCCGAAGTGGAAGTAGAGCGCGCCCTTGGTGACCTGCGACTGCGAAATGATCTCGCTGAGGCTGGCATTGGCGTAACCGAGACGCAGAAAGACATGGGCTGCCCCCGCGAGCACCGTGTCGCGTGTGATCTCGGCGCGTGCCTGTCTAACCATGCGTTCCGCCTCGAAAGTTTGGGGCAATGAATCCGTGAACAACGCGAGAACGGTACCACTGGACCACTACGGCCCACGGGCACTCGTCCAGGAGTCCGAGTGTCGTGTCGTCACGACCACGACGTCGGTCCATCGTCGCTACCACCGATGATACCCGCGCTTTCAGCTCCCCAAGCGGGGATCGGGCTCCAGATTCGTCAGCCCGTTCCAGCACAGGTTCACGATATGAGCGGCCACGACCTCCTTCGACGGCGACCGTTCGTCCAGCCACCATTGAGCCGTCATGGAGACCATTCCGACCAATGCCTGCGCATACAGCTGGGCATTGGCGGGATCGATGTCGCGTCGGGAGAAATCGCCGGCGAGGATGTGACCTACCTGCCCGACCGCATCGTTGAGGAGGCTCGAGTACGTCCCCTCCGCCGCCGCCACCGGGGAGTCGCGGACCAGGATCCGGAATCCGTCGCTGCGTTCCTCGACGTACGTGAGCAGAGCCAACGCCACCCTCTCGACACGGATGCGGGACCTGTTCTCGGTGAGCGAGGAGGTGATCATCGACAACAGAGTCGACATCTCTCGATCCACCACGACCGCGTACAGGCCTTCCTTACCGCCGAAGTGCTCGTAGACGACGGGCTTGGACACCTGCGCGCGCTGGGCGATCTCCTCGATGGACGTCGCCTCGTAGCCGCGCTCGGCGAACAGGGCCCGACCGATCTCGATCAGCTGTGCTCTGCGCTGAGTACCGGTCATGCGAACCCTCGGTGCGCGTTCCGGTGGGACCGCGCTGTCCCGTGGCTCGCTGCGCTCGGTATCGCGGGGCGCATCAGGCGTCGACGTCATGTCTGCAAGAGTTTCACGACCGCCCCGGATTCGTTTTACGCAGTGGGGGCTCTCGTGCGAGGATCGACGCGCTCGGCGCACGATCGGCCGGGGCAACCATCCGCCGTGGTGTAATGGCAGCACCTCTGATTTTGGTTCAGATAGTTCAGGTTCGAATCCTGGCGGCGGAGCCGAAGCTCGCTGGTCACGGGTGGTGCCGAACGAAACGTTCGGTCCGTCCACCGAAGTCGCTCGAGGAGATTCATGACGTCGAAGGTCGCTGTTGTCGTGCTCGCCGCGGGGGCGGGTAGTCGAATGCGATCGGCGACACCCAAGGTGCTCCACGAGCTGGGTGGGCGGTCCATGCTGGCGCACGCCCTGCACGCGGCGGACGGTCTGGACCCCGATCATCTGGTGACGGTGGTCGGCCACGATCGCGAGAAGGTGGCGGCAGCGGTCGGAGACCTCGCGGAGACTCTGGGCCGCACCATCGACATCGCAGTCCAGGACGAGCAGCACGGCACCGGACACGCAGTCCAGTGCGGTCTCGCGTCCCTGCCGGACGACTTCGACGGCACCGTCGTCGTCACCGCCGGCGACGTTCCTCTGCTGGACGCCCACACCCTGCAGGCCCTGCTGCACGATCACCTGTCCTCCCCCGACACCGTCGCCGTGTCGGTGCTGACGTCGGTCCCCGAGGACTCCACCGGGTACGGACGCATCGTCCGCGACTCCTCGGGCCGGGTCCAGGAAATCGTCGAGCACGCCGACGCCACCCCCGAGCAACTGACCATCACCGAGGTGAACTCGGGTGTCTACGCCTTCGACGCGGCGTCGTTGCGCGTGGCGCTCGACTCGCTGGGCACGAACAACGCCCAGCACGAGCTGTATCTGACCGACGTCCTGAAGATCTCCCGCAGCCGCGGACTTCCCGTCTTCAGCACCCAGCTCACCGACGCGGCCCTGGTCCGCGGGGTCAACGACCGGGTGCAGCTGTCCGAGGTCACGCGCATCCTCAACGACCACGTGCTCGCCCGTCACATGCGGGCCGGTGTCACCGTCGTCGATCCGGCGACGACGTGGGTCGACGTCGAGGTCACCATCGGACGCGACGCCGTCCTGAAGCCGGGAACCCAGCTGCACGGCCGCACCGCCATCGGAGAACACGCCGTCATCGGACCCGACACCACGCTCACCGACGTCTCCGTGGGGTCCGGCGCCTCGGTGGTGCGCACCCACGGTTCCGAGTCGATCATCGGCGCGGACGCGACCGTCGGCCCGTTCACCTACCTGCGTCCCGGTACCGAACTGGGAGTCGAGGGCAAGCTCGGCGCGTTCGTCGAGACCAAGAACGCCACGATCGGCGCCCACTCCAAGGTGCCCCATCTGACCTACGTCGGCGATGCCACCATCGGCGAGCACTCCAACATCGGGGCGTCGAGCGTCTTCGTCAACTACGACGGCGTCGGTAAGAGCCGCACCGAGATCGGTTCGCACGTGCGCACCGGCTCGGACACCATGTTCATCGCGCCGGTCCGCGTGGGCGACGGGGCCTACACGGGTGCCGGAACCGTCCTACGTCATGATGTACCGGCGGGCGCGCTGGCCGTATCCGGTGGTCCACAACGGATCATCGAGGGCTGGGTGCAGAAGAAACGTCCGGGAACGCCGGCGGCCGATGCCGCCGAACGTGCCCGCTCGACCGAGCACGACACGAGTACCAACATTGAGGACGGCGAGTAGAGCAGTGACCACAGCCAACTGGATCGACAACCAGAAGAACTTGATGCTCTTCTCCGGTCGCGCTCATCCCGAGCTGGCCGCGCAGGTAGCCGAGGAACTGGGAATCGAGGTCACCCCTCAGACGGCCCGCGACTTCGCGAACGGCGAGATCTTCGTCCGCTTCGAGGAGTCCGTCCGCGGTTCCGACGCGTTCGTGCTCCAGAGCCATCCGTTCCCGCTGAACACATGGCTCATGGAACAGCTCATCATGATCGACGCGCTCAAGCGCGGATCGGCCAAGCGCATCACCGCGATTCTGCCGTTCTACCCCTACGCCCGCCAGGACAAGAAGCACCGCGGCCGCGAGCCCATCTCCGCACGCCTGGTCGCCGATCTGCTCAAGACGGCCGGCGCCGACCGCATCATCACGGTCGATCTGCACACCGATCAGATCCAGGGCTTCTTCGACGGCCCGGTCGACCACATGCATGCGCACAGTCAGCTCGCCGACCACATCCGCGAGGGCTACAACCTCGAGCACATCACCGTGGTCTCCCCCGACTCCGGCCGTGTGCGCGTCGCGGAGAAGTGGGCCGACTCGCTCGGCGGGGCACCGCTGGCGTTCATCCACAAGACGCGAGACCCGTTGGTGCCCAACCAGGTCAAGTCGAACCGCGTGGTCGGTGACGTCGAGGGACGCACCTGCATCCTGATCGACGACATGATCGACACCGGCGGCACCATCGCCGGCGCGGTGAAGGTGCTCAAGGAAGCCGGCGCGGGCGATGTCGTCATCGCCGCCACGCACGGCGTGCTGAGCCACCCGGCCGCGGAGCGCCTCGCCTCGTGCGGCGCCAAGGAGGTTGTCGTGACCAACACGCTGCCCATCAGCGACGACAAGCTGTTCCCGTCGCTGACAGTGCTCTCCATCGCACCTCTGCTCGGCAAGACGATCCGCGAGGTCTTCGAGAACGGTTCCGTGACTTCCCTGTTCAACGGCAACGCATAGGACGGCTCGGGCCGAGACGGAAACTCCGTCTCSGAGCGAGAACCACTGCGAAGCGCTCGTCCGCATCCGTCCAGAACTGATCGACGGCGAATCCCGCCGCGGCGAGTTCGCCCGTGATGGATTCCCGTCGGAACTTCGCCGAGATCTCGGTACGCATCTCTTCGCCTGCGGCGAAGTCCACGTCGAGGTCGAGTTCCTCGACCCGCACCGTGTGGGCGCGCCGTGAGCGCAGCCGCATCTCGATCCACTCGTTCCGCTCGTCCCAGACCGCGACATGCTCGAAGTCGTCGGTGTCGAACGTGGCATTCAGCGTCCCGTTGAGCACCGACAACACGTTGAGGTCGAACTGCGCGGTGACTCCCTCCGCGTCGTCGTACGCCGGAACGAGAACTGCCGGGTCGATCACCAATCCGACTCCCAGGAGCAGGAACTCGCCCGTGTTCAGGGTGCGTGCGAGGTCGGCGAGGAAGTCCGAGCGTTCCTGCGGCACCAGGTTCCCCAGCGTCCCACCGAGGAACGCGATGGTGCGCCGACCACCGGACGGCAACGCGCCCAGGGCACTTCGACCGAGCTCCGATGTGCCCGCGATGTCCGTGAAATCACTGACCACACCGTGCACGTCGAGGGTCGGGTACTCGCGGCCCAGATCCTCCATCGCCCCGGTGAGCGCCGACGGTGACACGTCCTGCGGAACGTAGCGACGCAGAGTGCCGTGCTCGAGCCCGGCGGACAGCAGCAGCCGAGTCTTGTCCGACGATCCGGACCCCAACTCGATCAACACCTCGCTGTCGGTGATGCGCGCGATGTCGGCCGCGCGTTCGGCCAGGATGCCGCGCTCGGTCCTCGTGGGGTAGTACTCCTCGAGTTCGGTGATCCGCTCGAACAGCTCGCTTCCCGTGGCGTCGTAGAAGTACTTCGGCGGCAACCACTTGGGTGTGGCGGTGAGCCCGCGGAGGGCATCCTCGCGCAGGGACTTCTGCAGGTCCTCTGCGGTGATGTGGATGTCCAGTGACGGCGCTGTCATGGCGAACTCCTGTGTCGGTGCGGATGAAGCAGTGCGGATGAGAGCGTCAGAACGTGTCGACGTGGAGAGAACCGACAGCGGCGGTGACGACGCTACGATCGGGTATTCGGTGCCACCCCGGGCGATCGTCGAGCGGTTCCGACGCGAGCAGAACACTGTCGTCGGTCGAGAGCGCGAACAGCGAGTGATATTTCGTCGTCGCCCACAGGGTGTCACCGTCGGACAGCAGGAAGTTCAGACGCGAGTCGGGCGCTGCGGCGTCTACATCGACGACGAGTCCGGTGAGCGCGTCGAGCGGGGCGCTCTCGACGAGACGATCGCGGAGTATCGCCCACAGCACAGCCGAATCCGTGGGCGCTGCAAGCGTCATCAACGACTCCACCGGGATCTTCGCCGCCAGCGATCCGACGGAGTGCGGCCATCCCGCGACGACACCGTTGTGACTGAACGCCCACCGCCCGTCCACGAACGGGGCGCAGGCGGACCGCTCGACGGGCATTCCGACGGTCGCGGACCTGACCGCGGCGAGCACGGCCGTCGATTCGATATGGGTCAAGGTGTCGGTGACGGCCGGGTCCGACCACATCGGGAGAGCATTCCGATATGCCGACGCGGTGCGCCCGCCGGAGGCCGACCACCAGGCAGCGCCGAATCCGTCGGCATTGATCGTGCCCCCGCCGCGCATCTCCCGCGGGGCCCAACTCTGCGTCAGCAGAGATGTCGGCCCCGCGGTGACGACGTCCCCGACGGAACGGCGTGGACCGAGGTAGCCCAGGTGTCGACACATCGGCTACTGGGCCCCCACGTCGCGGGCACACCGGAAGCCCGCGAAGATCTGACGTCGGATCGGGTGATCCCAGTTGCGGAACGTCGCGCGGACGGCCGTCTGATCGGTGCCGAAGGACCCGCCGCGCAACACCTTGTAGTCACCGCCGAAGAAGACCTCCGAATACTCGGGGTACGGAAACATCTCGAAACCCGGATACGGCTCGAAATCGGAGGACGTCCACTCCCACACGTCGCCCATCAACTGTTCGATACCGAGGGCCGACGCTCCCTGGGGGTACGCGCCGACATCGGCAGGCTCGAGGTGGCGTTGCCCGAGGTTCGCGTGCGACTCGTCGCCGTCCGCCTCACCCCAGGGATTCCGGCGCGACGTCCCGGTGGTCGGGTCGAACCGTGCAGCCTTCTCCCACTCGGCTTCGGTGGGCAGTCGCTTCCCCGCCCACCGCGCGTATGCGTCGGCCTCGAACCAGCACACGTGCACGACGGGCTGAGCGGGCCGGATCTGCTTGTTCTCCCCGAACACTCGCCGCCACCACAACCCGTCGTCGCCGCGAGTCCAGAACTGAGGCGCCGAGAGCTCCGCCTCGAGCCGGTGCGCCCAGCCGCGCTCGGACCACAGTTCGGGGCGTTCGTACCCGCCGTCGGTGATGAAGCGGATGTAGTCACCGTTGGTGACGGGGACTGCGTCGATCGCGAACGTCGGGACGTCCACCTGATGCGCGGGACGCTCGTTGTCCAACGCCCACGGGTCGTCGCTGGTGCCCATCTCGAACGGCCCGCCGGGAACGATGATCTCGGCGTCCTCGGACACCGGAACGAGCGCTGCCGGCGACTCCGGGGCGTGGAGAACCGGCGCGCCCGTGCGCAGTTGGTGCGTCGCGAGCATCGTTTCGTCGTGCTGCTGCTCGTGTTGCGCGACCATGGCGAACACGAACCCGTGTTCGACCAGCCTGCTCTCCTCGAAGGTGCAGCGCTGCAGCGCCTTCCGAGACAGTGCTCGCACCGTGTCCACGTAGTCCCGCGCCTGCGCCGGAGTCAGCAGGTCGAGTCCGGGCCTGGAGGACCGCGAATGGCGGAACGCGTCGTAGAGATCGTCGATCTCCGCGCGGACGGCGTCGAACCCGCCGACGTCCCGCGCCAACCACAGTTCCTCCTGGTTGCCGATGTGCGCAAGATCCCAGACCAGGGGGCTCATCAGCGGCGAGACCTGCTCGCGCAGGCCGTCGCCGTCCAAGCAGTCCGTGAGGGACAGCGTCCGTGCACGGCTGCGGTCGAGCATCGCGGCCAACCGATCGCGCAGGGCGACCCGATCGGTCGTCACGTCGGTGGTCAGGTCGGTGGTCATCGAGAGAACTCCTGTCGGCTGTCGTCGAGCATCGCTGTGGGTGCGCGGCCGGCCGCACACCGGTGTGCCGCGTCCGCCAACCGCTCGGCTGCCGCGCCGTGCGCCGTGTCGGCGGCAAGTGTGAGCAGGCCGTGCGCGGCGACCCGGATGTCGGTGTCCGCGAGACCGTCTCGTGCCGCGTCCTCCCACCGATCCATCGTGTGGCGGGCCAGATCTCGTGCCTCGGCAGCAACCGCCTCCGTGGAGAGCAGCGCGTCGACCGCGTACATCGGCACGTCCCACAACCCGTCCGGCTGACCGTCGAGGTACCGGATCTCCAGATGCCCGCTGGCACGGACGAGGGGGAAGACCGTGGTGAGGTGGTAGTCCAGATCGGCCGTGGTCGGACGGCGGCCCAGCTCCTCGTCGAGGTCGCCGGCGATCCACTGGGCGAACGTCGAATCCTCGGGTGGCTCGACCAACGTGTCACCGCGGCGGACGCAGAGCAGCGGGACGTCCATCACCCACCGCGCATAGTCCGACGCAGGGTCCACGCCGAGCGGAACACGAGTGCGGGTGCGGTCGAGTTCGAACCACGTCCGCATACGCTGCGACGCCCACTTGCCCTCCGGCACACCGTAGAGCACCGGCGTAGTGGCGAACGCGGCGAGCAGCGCCGGCCCGATGGCATGCACGGTGTCCCACCTGTCCCGGATACGGCGACTGTCCTCCCCCGCATCGATGCTGACCTGCACTGCGGCGGTGTTGCACATCATCAGCTTCCCGTACGGGCCGTGACGTTCGAATCGTCGTTCCATCGCGCAGTAGCGAGGAAGTGTCAGGAGCCGTTCCGGGTCGCGGACCGCATCCGCGCCGCCTCCGTCGAGCGTGATGCCCTGCGTGGCAAGAAGATCGACCAAGAGACGGTGATCGCCGGCAAGGGAGTCCACGACGTGATCGATGGTCGCAGCGGGTGCGGAGGACAACTCGATCTGCCCTCCCGGCTCGACGGAGACGATGCTTCCGGAGCGGAGGGCAAGAGCGGGCGAATCGGACCGAAGAGACTGTGGGGTATGGACTCCCAGTGCCTCGGCGACCCTATCGAGAGACGGTCGCGTTCCGGTCGCCGTACGGGTGAACCATTCGAGCTCGGCGCCGATGAGCCTCGGCGGGCCCACCTTGAAGCACACCCTGGCTATGTAGGTCTCCGCAGCCGGACGCGAACTGACATCGGGAGAAGTGGACGTCATGCATGCCTCCGCTCGCTACGGAACTCGTCATCCGAGCCCCCGGTCTTCTCTACCCCGCCCCGTTCGAGACTAATCGCTCCCGCGACCGGGCGCCGGTACTGTCCGTACCGATGAGCGTGAGTGAAGCACCCCCCACCGACACCGTCGACATCGATGCCGTCCGGGCCGATACCCCGGCGGCCGCGCACGGCGTCTTCCTCGACAGTGCCGGTTCGTCGCTTCCGCCCCGCCCGGTCGTGGAGACCGTCATCGGCCATCTCCGACGAGAGGAAGAGGTCGGCGGCTACCGCGCGGCGCGGGAACGCGCGGACGACGTGGCCGCGGTGCGCACGTCCGTCGGACGGCTCGTCGGTGCTCCACCGTCGAGCATCGCGCTCTCGGACAGTGCGACGCGAGCCTGGTGCGACTTCTTCTACGCGGTCCCGCTCTCACCCGGCGATCGCATCCTGATCTCGTCGGTCGAGTACGCCACCAACGCCATCGCAGCACTACAGCGGGCACGACAGACCGGCGCCGTCGTCGAGGTCGTCCCGAGCGACGGGTCCGGTTCGATCGACCTCGCCGCGTTCGAGGCGATGATGGACGACCGGGTGGCCCTGGTGTCCCTCGTGCACGCACCGACCAACAGCGGACTTCTCAACCCCGTCCGCGAGGTCGCGGACATCGCGCATCGATTCGGCGCTCTCGTCGTTCTGGATGCGTGCCAGTCGGTCGGGCAGAGTTCGCTCGACCTGTCCCGACTGGGTGTCGACGCCTTGTCGGCGACCGGGCGCAAATGGCTCCGAGGGCCGCGCGGTACCGGATTCCTCGCTGTCGCGGAGTCGGTGCTCGACACTCTCGAGCCGCGCTCACTGGATCTCCACAGCGCTTCCTGGACGGGCCCGGACACCTACACCGTCGCCTCGGACGCGACCCGATTCGAGACGTGGGAGCACGACGTCGCCGCGCGCCTGGGTCTCGGTGCCGCCGTCGATTACCTGCTCGACCTGGGTGTCGACGCGGTGGAGGCGGCGGTGCGACTGCGAGCCGACCGACTGCGGGGCGCCCTGGCCGACACCGCGGGCATCTCCGTCCGCGATCCGGGTGAGCGCCGCACCGGCATCGTCACGTTCACCGTCGACGGAGTGGACACCACCGCGGTCAAGGACGCACTCGCAGCGCGGGACATCACCGTGACCGTCAGCCCGGCGTCGTCGACACTGCTGGACATGACGGCGCGCGGACTGGACTCCGTGGTGCGAGCATCCCCCCACTACTTCCTGACTCCCGACCAGATCGACGAGGCGGCCGACGCCTGCCGCGCCCTGGTCCGGTAGCACTGTCCGGACATCCGATTAACCTCCGGCATCCATGGTCCGGTAATGTCGACCGAGTTGTCTCGGCGAGGGTGACGTCCACGTGTATGGGTGTCACCGTGATCGACGCAGGCACGGTCGTCAGCGGCCGTCCTCGTTCGTGTCCACGCCGGGCGAGTAGTACCCCGCCGCACACGTCTTTCGAGGAGTTCTCTCACACATGTCCGACACCAATGCCATCAAGGCCACCACTCGCACCGAGTTCGGCAAGGGCGCAGCTCGCCGCACCCGCCGCGACGGCCTCGTGCCGGCCGTCCTCTACGGTCACGCCACCGAGCCCAAGCACCTCGCGCTCAACGCCCGCGACTTCGCCGCGATCCTGCGTGCCGACGGCACCAACGCGGTCGTCGAGCTCGACGTCGACGGCGAGAAGCACCTCGCGCTGACCAAGTCGGTCGTCGTCCACCCGATCCGTAACTACATCGAGCACGCCGACCTGCTGGTCATCCGTCGCGGCGAGAAGGTCACGGTCGAGATCAACGTCGTCGTCACCGGCGACGCAGCCCCCGGCGCACTGGTCACCACCGATGCGAACGCCATCGAGATCGAGGTCGACGCCACGCAGATCCCCGAGCAGTTCGAGGTCTCCGTCGAGGGCGCCGAGATCGGCACCCAGATCCTGGCCAGCTCCGTCGAGCTCCCCAAGGGCGCGACGCTGATCTCCGATCCCGAGCTCCTCCTCGTCAACGTCGTCGAGGCGCCCAGCGAGGCAGCCCTCGAGGCCGAGGGTGCAGGCGACCTGGCCAGCAACGTCGCCGCCGAGGAAGAAGAAGCAGTCGAGGACAGCTCCGCAGCCGACGAGGCCGCAGCAGCCGACGAGAACTGACCTACTTCGTACGACTCACGGCGCGCCTTCCTCGGAAGGCGCGCCGTTGTCGTCGATTACTGCGAAAGTGACTGGTGGACATGACCGATCGGCCCGCTCTGGTGATCGGACTCGGCAATCCCGGGCCCCAGTACGACCGCACCCGGCACAACATCGGCACCGTGGTGGTCGATGCACTGGCCGCGCGCATGCGAGGTTCGTTCTCCTCCCACAAGCGCAGCAATTCCGATGTGCTGCAGGCACGTCTGGGTGATCGGCCGGTCATCCTCGGCAAACCCCGTTCGTACATGAACGAGTCCGGCGGGCCCGTCGCGAATCTGGCCCGGTTCTTCTCGGTCGCGCCGGCGGACATCATCGTCGTCCACGACGAGTTGGACGTCGATCTGGGTCTCGTCCGCCTCAAGTTCGGTGGCGGCGAGGGCGGCCACAACGGACTCCGCTCGATCTCGAAGTCGTTGTCCACGAAGGATTATCTTCGTGTGCGCGTCGGTGTGGGCCGTCCGCCGGGACGGATGGATCCCGCGGCGTACGTGCTCAAGCCCTTCGCCGCGGCCGAGCGGGACGAGGTCTCGGTCGTCGTCGAAGAGGCTGCCGACGCCGTGGAACTGCTCCTGAAGACGACCCTCGAGGACGCGCAGAACCGCGTGCACCGCCCCTGATCGATCAGCCCAGAAGTGACGCCGAGTTCGCGCGTCGCAACTTGCCCGAGGACGTCTTCGGGATGGTGCCGGGGCCGAGTACCGCGACGGTTCGCGGTCGCACCCCCACCTCCGACACGACTGCGTGCACGATGTCGCGCTCGATGCGCTTGACCGCCTCAGGATCGCCGATCTCGTTGGTTTCCGCTGCGACGGCGAAACTTTCGCGCTTCTGACCCGCGTCGAGCCGGATGGCCACCGCATTGCCGGGGCGGACACCCGCCACCGTGCCCACCGCGCGTTCGATATCGGTCGGGTAGATGTTGCGGCCACCCATGATGATGACGTCCTTGATGCGCCCGCACACCACCACCAGGTCGTCCTCGGTGAAGTAGCCGATGTCGCCGGTGTCGAGCCAGCCGTCCGCGTCCTGCGCCGAGACGGGTCCGTCGACGGTGACGTAGCCGGGCGTCACGGCCTTTCCTCTCACCTGGATGACACCGACGCCGCGGCGGGGAAGTACCTGCCCCTCGGTGTCGACGACGCGTCCCTCGAGGTTGGGCACCATCTGCCCGAGCGTCGCGAGTCGGCGCACGTTGCCCTTGGTCGACGGGACGGCGCGGCCCATCACCTCGAGAAGATCGGCATCGACCTCGTCGAGCACCTGACCTCGATCGCGCACGGGAATCGAGACCGCCAGCGTCGTCTCCGCCATCCCGTAGACGGGCGCGAGCGCGGTGGGCGCCAGTCCGAACCGGGCGCCGGCGTCGGCGAGGGCGAGCATCGTGTCGGGATCGACCGGCTCGGCGCCGTTCCACGCGTAGCGCAGCGACGACAGGTCCAGCGTCGTGTCGTCCGGCGCCTGCTTGAGTCTGCGTGCGAGCAACGAGTACGCGAAGTTGGGCGCGGCGGTGACGGTGCCGCGGTATTTGTCGATCAGCTGGGCCCACAGCAGCGGCGAGCGGAGGAAGTCGATGGGCGTGATGCTGACGACTTCGGCGCCGACCTGCATCGGCACGGACAGGAACCCCACCATGCCCATGTCGTGGAACAGCGGCAGCCAGCTGACCATCACATCGGTGTCCAGCGAGTACTCGATGCGGTCGATCATGGCGTAGGCGTTGACGTAGAAGTTCTCGTGCGTGATGCGGACGGCCTTCGGCGACCCCGTCGACCCGGACGTGAGCTGCTGCAGCGCGATGTCGGACTCGTCGGTGTGCACCGGGTCCGTGTCCTCACCGCCGCGCAGATCGTCGATGGTCAGCACGGTGATCCCGCGCTCCTCGAGGATGGGCGCCGCAGCGTCGAACGGGGCTCCGAGGACGACGGCACGGCAGTCGATCATCCGGATCACGGTTTCCGTGTCCTCCCCCCACAGCGCGAGATCGGTGCGGGGAGTGGGCTGATGGAGCATCGTCACCGATGCGCCCCGCATCCAGGCCGCTTGGCACGACGGCGCGATGTCGACGGGCTGACCGGCCAGGATGCCGATGGCGTCACCCCGTGAGACACCGGCTGCGGCGAGCCCACCGGCCATCCGACGGGCGACCGTGTGAATTTCTCCCCATGTCTGCCGCAGGGGCGCATCCGGCTCACCGGTTACGAGGCCTCGGTCCGTCGTGGCCGCGGTCGCGTACATCTCCTCGGTGAACTTGCTCAACGTCGCTCCTTCATCGGTGGTGTGTGCCGGGTCCGCGCACCACTGTTACATCCGGCCTACGGTGACCGCTGTTACGGACGGACGGGCTCGGCGTGTCGGCCGAGTACCCTGGATACGTTCCGACCAGTGACCCGGCATCTGCGGTCACCGAAGAAAGGCCTTCGTGAGCACCCCGTCCGTCGACACCGACACCACCACCGCGGTCCCCGCGACCGGCACCACCCCGCCGAAGAATCTTCGGCGCGAGGTGGACCGACGTCGGACCTTCGCCGTGATCTCGCACCCGGACGCGGGAAAGTCGACGCTCACCGAAGCTCTCGCCCTGCACGCCCGCAAGATCTCCGAGGCCGGAGCGATCCACGGCAAGGCGGGGCGTCGTTCGACCGTCTCCGACTGGATGGAGATGGAGAAGGCCCGCGGCATCTCCGTCAGTTCGACGGCGCTGCAGTTCGAGTACGCGGATCACACCATCAACCTGGTGGACACTCCCGGGCACGCCGACTTCTCCGAGGACACGTATCGCGTCCTGACAGCGGTGGACGCCGCCGTCATGTTGATCGACGCCGCGAAAGGGCTCGAGCCGCAGACGCTCAAGCTGTTCCAGGTGTGTCGACACCGCGGCATTCCCGTGATCACCGTGATCAACAAGTGGGACAGGCCCGGCCGCTCTCCCCTGGAACTGCTGGACGAGATCGACGAGCGCATCGGTCTGACGCCCACTCCCCTGTTCTGGCCGGTCGGGATCGCCGGCGACTTCCGCGGCCTGCTCGATGTCTCGGAGCAGCAGTACATCCACTTCACCCGCACCGCCGGCGGCGCCACCATCGCTCCCGAGGAATTCATGGGTGCCGACGCCGCGGCCTCGCGTGAGGGCGAGGAGTGGACCACCGCTGTCGAGGAGAGCGAACTGTTGGTCGAGAGCGGCCAGCACCACGACGAGGACGCGTTCCTCGCCGGCCGGACGTCGCCGGTGATCTTCGCGTCGGCGATGTTGAACTTCGGCGTCCACCAGATCCTCGACACCCTGGTCTCGTTCGCTCCGGCGCCCGGCCCCCGGCCGGACATCGCCGGCGGAGAGCGTGAGGTCACCGACCCGTTCAGCGCCGTGGTGTTCAAGGTGCAGGCCGGTATGGACACCGCCCACCGTGACCGGTTGGCATTCATGCGCGTCGTGTCCGGTGTATTCGAACGCGGCATGGTGGTCACGCATGCCCAGACCGGCAAGCCGTTCACCACCAAGTACGCGCTGACGGTGTTCGGCCGTGAGCGCACCACGGTGGAGAACGCGTATCCCGGCGACGTCGTCGGACTGGTCAACGCGACAGCGCTGGCGCCCGGTCACACCTTGTACGCGGACCGGAAGGTCGAGTTCCCTCCGATTCCGTCGTTCGCGCCGGAACATTTCTCGGTGCTGCGCGCCGAGAGCGCAAGCAAGTACAAGCAGTTCCGTCGCGCGGTCGACCAGATGGACCAGGAAGGTGTCGTGCAGATCTTGCGTAACGACATCCGCGGAGATGCCTCTCCCGTCCTGGCTGCCGTCGGACCGATGCAGTTCGAAGTGGTCGCAGCGCGTATGAAGTCGGAATTCGGTGTCGAAGCGCGGATGGAACCGCTGGGGTACTCGATCGCTCGACGTACCGACGCGGAGTCGGCAGGCGAGCTGGGGCGGCAACGAGGCATCGAGGTCTTCACCCGTAGCGACGGCGTGCTGTTGGCACTGGTCAGCGACAAGTGGCGCCTGCAATACATCCAGAAGGAGATGCCGGAGCTCACTCTGGAGCCTCTGGTTGCCGCCGCCGACTGACGGCTTGGGATATCTCCGTAACTCGCCTCACCATTGTTGGGGCAATATCTAGTCCTTTGGGCGATATATAGGCGTTACTTCGATCTCGTGGTACTTTTTTTCTGTTCGAACGTACTTCTGGTTTGTTCTTGGAAGTTGTTCGAGACACGTACCGAGACGATCGAGGAGTAGTCCGAACAATGAGCGACGGATCAAGCGGGCCTTTGACGGGCATCAAGATCGGCAAAGCACCTGCCCATCGGTCTACCCGGACACCCACGAACGCCACCCCGAAACCGAGTGAGGTCGACATGACAACCAGTGATCAGATTTCCGAACACGCGTTGCCTGGCGGCAGCTCGTCCACCAACGGCTCGTCGAACGGCAGCAGCTTCGCCGCCGGTCGTCACCCCAGCCCCGACCGCCGCACCGCGATGGGCATCGCGTCCATCCGCATCGCCGGTCGCCTGACGCAGAACGAGATCACCAGCCGGGACACGCGTCCGATGGATTCCTCCACCGGCCCCGACGAGCTTCTCCAGCTTCTCGGCGAGTACCTCACCTCCGGTGGGCTCGCGAGCCCCGAGCTGCACGTCCGTTCCAACGGCACCACGGTCGTCCTCGACCTGCAGAACCCCGCCAAGGGCTTCCGCTGATCTACAGCCACACCTGATACGACCGAAGCCCCCGGCATCGACACGCCGGGGGCTTCGTCGTGTGCACATGCGGTCCGACCCAGCACGCACAAAGGCGACCCGAGAAGAATCTCGGGTCGCCTTGTGCTACTTCACGACGGACACAGTCGGGGGACGACCGTCGAGAAGAGAGTTGTTCGTACTACCGGTCACGCAGATTCACTCGGAAGGAGTGGATCATGCGGGGGGCATCATGACCGAGTCGACGAGGTAGACGGTCGCGTTGGCGGTCTTGACGCCACCGCACACCAGGTTGGAGTCGTTGAACTTGAGCGACTCGCCCTCACCGGTGACGTTGACTGCCTGGCCCTCGACGGAGGTCTGCTCGCCGGCGATGGCGTCGGGAGCGATCTGGCCGGGGATCACGTGGTACGTGAGGATCTTGGTCAGCAGCGCCGAGTCGGTCTTCAGCGTCTCGATGGTGGCGGGGTCGATCTTGGCGAACGCGTCGTCGGTCGGGGCGATGACGGTGAACTCGGAGCCGTTCAGCGTGTCGACCAGGTTGACGCCCGGGTTCAGTCCACCGGAAACCGCTGCGGTGAGCGTCTTCAGGATCGGGTTGTTCGAGGCAGCGACGGCGACCGGATCGGCAGCCATTCCGCTCACGGAGCCGGCGCCGTCCGGGACCTGCTCGGCGTAGCCGGCGCAGCCGGAGCCGACGAGGTTGGAGGCCGGATCGGCACTGGAGTTCATGGCGGTGCTGGACGACATGGCGGACGACGACGAGGTCATCGACTCCATGCTGCTCGTGGCGGTGTCGGTAGCAGTGCTGCTGTCATCGGACGAACATGCGGACAGTCCGAGGAGTGCGACTGCTGCGAAGCCGACTGCAACTGCACTCTTGCTCTTGGTGACGCTCATGGCGAGAAACCCTTCGTTTACGGAACTTGTAGCCGCTCACCGCCGGTGATGATCACCGGCCGCTGTCGGTTGTGTCATCCACCATTCGGATCCGGGTCCCATGGGGGATTGGTGACGGTTGTGAGAAAAATTCCCACCTGCTCGAACGGCAGTCTCCGCGCTCCTACTCGCGCGGATCAGTGCGCGTCGGACCCAGTTCCGGCGGAAGATCGGTCGGAAGGCAGGTTTCCTGCGTCGCGGTGAACCATCCCGTGTACCGAAACAGTTGTCCCAGAGTGCGTCCGCGCACTTGGATGTCGATGCGGTGACGTTGCTGCTCCTCGTCCCACCACTCGCGGCCGGTCGTCTCCGCGGACAGGATGCCCGGCGGCTTGATCGATCCACGAGGTGCCAGGAACCGGGGAAGGCCGCTGTCGAGCTGCAACCCGCCGTCCGCATCCGCGGAACACTGTGTGTGAACGACCATGTCGGGGCCGGACCCGATGTAGTCCAGCGCGCCGCGCGAGCCGACGACCATCACCGAGTCCAGCGCGACCTCGTGGCCGGGGAACTGGAAGCGCCGGACGAACGCGAGTGTCGGCCGACCCAGGTCGTCGGTGTACGCGTAATTTGCGATGGTGAACGGGATGTCCGTGCCGGACCCGGAGGGCACCATCTTGCGCTTACCGCCGAGCCACAGCGCCGGTGGCGGAAGCAACGCCGAGTGCGAAATGGATTCCATGACACCGGTTCCGAACTGTGCGACATGATCGTCCGCACCGAAACCGAAGCGCCACTGCACTTTCGGATGAAGCTTCTCGAACTCCGAGCCCATGACTTCGGACACGACGGATGCCATCGTCACTCCTGCCGCACATCGCGGTCGCCGATCGACCGCCTGAACGCGAGAGTAGCCCGACCCGGCCGAGCCGGGTCGGGCGCGAGCGGTCAGCCGAGTTCTTCGGCCAGCTCCATCCACCGCTCCTCGACGGAGTCCTTCTCCGCGACGACGGTGAGCAATTCTGCGTTGAGCGACTGCAGGGTGGACGGATCCGTCGCGGACTCGGCCAGCGAGGCGTGCAGCGCGCGGACCTTGTCGTCCAGCTTGACCAGCGAGCGCTCGAGCTTGGAGAGCTCCTTGCGGGCGGCGCGCTCGTCGGCGCCACCCTTGGCTGCCGCCGACTTCGCTCCCCCGCCGGACGACATGCCGGGAGCTGCGTCGTCGGCCGCGGCGATCTTCGCCCGTCGACGCAGATACTCCTCGATGCCGCCCGGAAGGTTGGTCAGCTTGCCGTCACCGAACAACGCCCAGGTGGAGTCGCAGACACGCTCGATGAGGTACCTGTCGTGGCTGATCACGATCATCGTGCCGGCCCAGCCGTCGAGCAGATCCTCGAGCTGCTGAAGCGTGTCGATGTCGAGGTCGTTGGTCGGCTCGTCGAGAAGCAGAACGTTCGGTTCGGACATCAGGACGCGCGTCAGTTGCAGTCGACGGCGCTCGCCGCCCGACAGATCGCCGACCGGTGTGCGTTGACGCGCCGGAGTGAACCCGAGACGCTCGGCGAGCTGTCCTGCCGAGATCTCTCTGTCGCCCAACTGGATTCGCTCCGCGACATCCTGGACCGCCTCGAGCACCCGCATGCCCACCGGGAGGTCGTCGAGTTCCTGGCGGAGCCACCCGATGCGCACCGTCGTGCCCTGGATACGTTTGCCCGTCGCCGGTTCCAGCTCGCCCGCGATGGTGCGCAGCAAGGTGGTCTTGCCGGATCCGTTCACCCCGACCAGACCGATGCGCTCGCCCGGCGCGAGGCGCCATGTGAAGTCCTCGACCAGAATTCGACCGTCGGGCGTCGCCAACGTGGCGTCCTCGAGTTCGATGACGATGCGTCCGAGCCGCGTCTGCGCGAACTTCGACAGCGCCACGGAATCGCGGGGCGGAGGCACGTCGGAGATCAGTGCCTCGGCGGCCTCGATGCGGTAGCGGGGCTTCGAGGTACGTGCGGGCGGGCCACGCCGCAGCCACGCCAGTTCCTTGCGGGCGAGGTTGCGTCGACGGTCCTCTGCGGCGTCGGCCTGGCGAGAGCGCTCCGCGCGGGCGAAGATCCAGTCCGCGTAGCCGCCCTCGTACGTCTCGACCTGTCCGTTGACCACTTCCCAGGTGCGGGTAGCGACGGTGTCGAGGAACCAGCGATCGTGGGTGACGACGACCAGCGACGAGCGCCGGTTCACCAGATGCTCGGCCAACCACTGCACGCCCTCGACGTCGAGGTGGTTGGTGGGCTCGTCGAGGACGAGCAGATCGAGGTCCTGGACCAGGGCCGCCGCCAGTGCGGTGCGCCGACGCTCGCCACCGGAGAGCTGTTCGACCGGTGCGTCGAGCCCGAGCCCGGTGATGCCGATGCCGTCGAGGACGCTGCGGATACGCGAATCCCCGGCCCACTCGTGCTCGGCGACTCCGAGGGGCGCCAGCACGATGTCGCCGATCGTGGATCCCGGCGGGAGGACGCCGCGCTGCGTCACGACGGCCATACGCAGGCCACCGACGCGGCTGACGCGACCGGAGTCCGGCTGCTCCACCCCGGCGAGGACTTCGAGCATCGTCGTCTTGCCGTTGCCGTTGAGACCGACGACTCCGATGCGTTCGTTCTCCTGCACGCCCAGTGAGACGTTCTCGAGCAACGGCTTGACGCCGAAGGATTTGGAGACCTGCTCCAGGTTGATCAGGTTGGCCATCAGTGTTGTCCCCGGTTCGTGTCGTTCTGGTCGCGTTCGGTGCGCACTCGCGCTCCGCTTACCGGTCCACGTGCCACGCGTACCGTGCGGCAGACGCCGGCGCCGGACAGTTCCGCGCCCACCTCCACCGCGTGATCCTCCGATGCACAGAGGAAGGCGCAGGTAGGACCCGAGCCGGAGACGATGCCCGCGATCGCGCCCGCCTCGATCCCCGCGCGCAGGGTCCGTCTCAAGCCCGGCTCCAGCGACAGCGCCGCGGCCTGCAGGTCGTTGCCCAGCAGTGGGCCCACACGCGCGGGATCCCCGGATGCGAGAGCTTGCATCAGCTCGTCCGGCGATCCGAGCCGCGGAGGTTCACCCCGCTCACGCAGGCGGTCGAGTTCGGCGTACACGGCGGGGGTGGACAGGCCACCCTTTGCCAGCGCCAACACCCAGTGGAACGAGTTACGCGACAGGACGGGCAGCAGCTTCTCCCCGCGCCCGGTGCCGACGGCCGTGCCGCCCGAGACCGAGAACGGCACGTCGCTCCCCAACTGGGCGGCGAAGTCCATCACGGTGGAGCGTGACAGGCCGAGGTTCCACAACGCGTCGAGCGCGACGATCGTGGCAGCCGCGTCGGCACTGCCGCCGGCCATGCCGCCGGCGACGGGAATTCCCTTGTCGATGGTGATCGCGACCGAGGGCGCGCGGCCGGCGTGAGCGGCCACCAACTCGGCCGCCTTCCACGCCAGGTTGCTGCTGTCGGTGGGCACGGACGCCGCGTCGTCACCGAGAACGGTGACCGACAACGACTCGGCGGCGACGACGGAGACGTCGTCGACGAGCGAGAGGGCGTGGAAGACGGTGGTGAGTTCGTGATAGCCGTCGGGGCGCAGGTCACCGACTGCGAGATGCAGATTGACCTTGGCGGGGGCGCGGACCGAGACCGGCCGCGGAACGACTGTGAGCACGACATATCACTCTAGTCGGCCGACGGACAAGGTCCGAACCGGATAGAGGACACTTCTCGTCCGCTATCGGGAGCATCATGGGCGCATGCGTGAGACCTCGGCCCGACTGCTCGCCCTGCTGTCCCTCCTGCAGACGCGTCGCGACTGGTCCGGTCAGGATCTCGCCGAGCGCCTGCAGATCACTCCGCGAACCGTGCGCCGTGACGTGGACCGACTGCGATCGCTCGGCTATCCGGTGGACGGCACCGTGGGGGTCGGCGGCGGATACCGCCTCGGTGCGGGCGCCGAGATGCCGCCGCTGCTGCTCAGCGACGACGAGGTCATCGCCGTGGCCGTCGGATTGCAGAGCGGCGCTTCCGCGTCGGTGATCGGGACGGCCGAATCGGCGGTCGGCGCGCTCGCGAAGTTGCGGCAGGTGATGCCGTCGCGGCTCCAGCACCGACTCGACGCTCTGACGATCGACGTGCTTCCGTCCGCGCGACCCGTGCCCTCCCGCGTCGACGTGGTGGTGCTGACCGGCATTGCGACGGTATGTCAGAACCACGAACGCCTGCGCTTCGACTACCGCACACACACCGGTGACGTCATGCGGCGCGAGGTCGAGCCCTACCGCCTGGTCAGGTCGGGGATGCGGTGGTACCTGGTGGGGTGGGATCTGGCGCGAGAGGACTGGCGCTCGTTCCGGGTGGACCGCATGGAGACCAAGATTCCGACCGGCCCCCGGTTCACGCCGCGTGACCTGCCCGAGGGCGGGGCGGCCGAGTTCGTCGCCCGCGGCATCGATCGCGCCTTCTCCGCCGCTCGTGGCCGGGTGATCCTGCACGTCCCGGCCGGCGACGTCGAGCACCTCGTCGACCCCGAGTGGGGAACTCTGGAGACGATCGACGACGCGCGATGCGCGGTGGCCGTGACCTCGGACAGTTACACCTCGATGGCGCGCTGGCTGTCGGCGTTCGACGTCGACTTCACGGTCGTCGGCCCGGACGATCTGGTGCAGGCCTGCCGGATCGAGGCGGACCGGCACAGTCGGCTGGCGCGTCGCTACGCCGGCGCCCTGGACGACTGAGCGAGGCGGACGAATGCCGCGGCGTCCAACGTCTCACCGCGCGCCGACGGGTCGACCCCGGCCTCGACGAGTCGGCGCTCCGCGTCCGCCGCGGACCCGGCCCAGCCGGCGAGTGCTGCACGAAGAGTTTTGCGGCGTTGCGCGAAGGCCGCATCGACGACGGCGAACAGCGTCTTCCGGAATGCCTCGTCCATGGGCCACTGCGGATCGGCATGACGATCGATCCGCACCAGACCCGATTCGACCTGCGGCACCGGCCAGAACACCGTGCGCCCCACCGCGCCCGCTCGGCGGACGTCACCGAAGTACGCCGCCTTGACGCTGGGAACTCCGTACGTCTTGCTGCCGGGAGGTGCGGCGAGTCGGTCGGCGACCTCCGACTGGACCATCACCAACGCCGTGCGCAGCGTCGGAACCAGGGCCAGGAGATGCAGAAGCACCGGGACGGCGACGTTGTACGGGAGATTGGCGACGAGGGCGGTCGGTGCGCCGGGAATCTGATCCCTGGTGACGCGCAACGCGTCGGCGCCGACGACGGCCAGTCGATCGGCGCGCTCCCCCGCACGCTCCGACACGGTACGGGGAAGTCGTTCTGCCAGAACGGGATCGATCTCGACGGCGACGACGTCGTGCACGACGTCGAGCAACGCCAACGTCAGCGATCCCAGACCGGGTCCGACCTCGAGCACCGTGTCGTCCGCGCCGACGCCGGCGGCCGAGACGATGCGGCGCACGGTGTTGGCGTCGTGCACGAAGTTCTGCCCCAACGTCTTGGTCGGACGTAGGCCCAGCTCGGCCGCCAGTGTGCGAACTTCGGCGGGTCCCAGCAGCTGCACTCGGTTGTCTGACACAGGGGAAGAGTAGTCGGGCGCGGGACTAGCGCAGGCCCAGCTTGCTGGTGCAGGACGGCCAGGCGCCCCATCCCTGCGTCTCCTGGGTCTGCGTGGCGATGGCGATCTGCTCTTCTCTACTCGCGAGGTCGGCGCGGGGGGCGTACTTGAGACCGCCCTGACGCTCCCAGGTGTTCTGGTCGAACTGCACTCCGCCGAAGAAGCCGTTACCGGTGTTGATGGCCCAGTTGCCGGTCGCCTCGCACTGCGCGAGAGCGTCCCAGATGGACCCGTTCTGCACCGGCGGCACCTCGGTACCGGGCTTGGTGCCCACCCGGACGGTCTTGGCCACCGGCGGTGTGGTGACGTCCGCGGTGACGAGGGTGCGGGACACCTCGACACCGTTGACCTTGTTCACCGAGTACGTCGCGTTCTGCACGCCGGGGGTGGCCGCGGATTCCTCGACGGTCTTGCTCTGGTTCATCGTCGGATCCTCGATGCGCACGTCGGGCGCATTCACCGGCTCGGTGACGGTGAGGGACTCGGTGCGATCGCGGGTGACGGTGATGGTCGCGCCGTCTACGAGGGGTTCGTCGGCCGCCGGCTCGACGGTGTCCTTCTGTACCAGCGGAGCACCGGCGGCCTCGAGGAAGTCACCGACGGTGGGTGCTGCCTTGCGCATCGGGGTGGGCGGGGCGCCGCCGTCCGCCAGGACGACGGACTTGGGAAGGACGACGTTCACGGTGGCGCCGGCAAGGGGCAGTTGCGTGGTCTCGGGCTCGTCGATGTGGACGTCGGGAGCGATCCCGAGCTGGTCCTTGGCCTCGGCGACGGTGGTCGCGGTGGTCCAGACGGTGCTCGGTGCGCCGTCGACGGTGAGCGTGACCTCGCGAGCGCGACGCAGGGTCACCGTCTCCCCGTCCGCGAGGGGCGCGTCCGCGGACGGAGCGACCTCGTCCCGCGGCGTCGGCTCGTAGCCGGCGGCAGCGAGTGCGCTGCCGACATCGGTGGTCATGGTGGACAGCTGCACCTGCTGGCCGTCGACGTCGATGGTCACGGTCTTGTGGCGCGCGACGGCGACTCCGCCGCCCACGACGAGAGTGGCGAGCAACGCGGCGACCACGATGTAGAGGAGGCGCGAGCGGGCGGAGTTGAGACGAGCGACATGCGACATCAGACGGCCTGCTCGGACATCGGGAGCACGTGCGGCATCACGGACGAATAACGCAACTTCGAATTCCTTGCTTGTTCGGGACACAACTCGTGTGCAGCACGGTCGATATCGGCCACAACGATCACGATACGGTAACGAGCGAGTGTGGGTTCGGCAACTTCGCGCCCCCGACGCCGGGGCCGGGACGGAAACCCGTGCCGTACCGGCCAGTAAGGGGTGTCGCGTCCCCCTCGGCCGATAGGGTCCGATCCGACCGACATCGCCGCACTCGGCGTCATCACCACTTGTGGAAGGCCCTCCGTGAACCCGACTCCCCCACCGCGTCTGCGACGACTCCGTCGCGTGCCGGTGATCACCGCCGTCGTGGCGCTCGTCGCGCTGATGCTCGCTCCCGCGGCGGGAGCCCAGCCGGCACCGCCGAGCTCGGTCGAGGGACGCACGTTCGCCGTTGCGACGGATGTCACGTTCGCGCCGTTCGAATTCCAGAACTCCGACGGCCAGTTCGTCGGCATCGACATGGACCTCATCCGCGCCATCGCCGACGACCAGGGATTCTCCGTCGACATCCGGCCGCTCGGATTCGACGCGGCACTGCAGGCCGTGCAGGCCAATCAGGCCGACGCCGTCATCGCCGGTATGACGATCACGCCGGCGCGCGAAGCGGTGTTCGACTTCTCCGATCCGTACTTCGAATCCGGCGTACAGATGGCGGTGCTCGAGAACTCCTCCATCGCGTCGTACGACGACCTCGCGGGCAAGCAGGTCGCGGTCAAGAACGGCACCGAGGGCGCCGACTTCGCCGAATCCATCAAGGACCAGTACGGCTTCACCACGCGCTACTTCGCGGACTCGGCCAGTATGTACGACGAGGTGCGCACCGGTAACTCGGTGGCCGTGTTCGACGACTACCCCGTGCTGCAGTACGGCATTACCCAGGGGAACGGGCTCAAGACGGTCACGGAGAAGGAATCTCCGAGCAACTACGGCTTCGCGGTGAACAAGGGCGCCAACGCCGAGCTTCTCGCCGCCTTCGACACCGGACTGAACAATCTGCGCTCGTCCGGCAAGTACGACGAGATCCTGAACACCTACATCGGCGCCGCGGCGGACGAGACCGACAACTCGATCCCCGGACTGATCAAGAGCGAGTACAAGGAACTGCTGAAGGGCCTCTGGCTGACCATCGTCCTGACGGTCATCTCGATCGTCCTGGCCTTGATCCTCGGCGCCGTGTTCGGACTCTTCCGGGTGTCGACCAAGGCGTGGTTGCGCGGCATCGGGGCCACCTACGTCGCGATCTTCCGTGGCACTCCGCTGCTGGTACAGGCGTTCTTCATCTACTTCGGCATCCCCGCGGCCCTGAGTTTCCAGATGTCCGCCTTCACCGCCGGCATCATCACGCTCTCGCTCAACGCCGGTGCCTACATGGCGGAGATCGTCCGCGGCGGCATCCTGTCCGTGGACAAGGGCCAGATGGAGGCCTCGCGCAGCCTGGGCATCAGCTACCTGACGTCGATGCGCAAGGTCGTGATGCCGCAGGCGATCCGGACCATGATCCCGTCCTACATCAACCAGTTCGTCATCACGCTGAAGGACACCTCGATCCTGTCGGTGATCGGCCTGGCCGAGCTCACCCAGTCGGGGCGCATCATCATCGCCCGCAACTTCCAGTCGTTCAACATGTGGCTGATCATCGGTGTCATGTACTTCGTCATCATCATGGCGTTGACGATGCTGTCGAACCGTCTCGAGAAGAGGATCAACAAGTGAGCACCGAAAGCATCGCGCCCGACGCCTCCGCGGGCGAGGTCAAGATCCGCGCCATCGGTCTGAAGAAGTCGTTCGGCGACCTCGAGGTGCTCAAGGGCCTCGACGTCGACGTCCACTCGGGTGAAGTGGTGTGCGTCATCGGCCCGTCCGGCTCGGGCAAGAGCACGTTCCTGCGCTGCCTGAACAAGTTGGAGGACATCACCGGCGGGACGGTCGTCGTCGACGGCTTCGATCTGACCGATCCCAAGGTGAACCTCGACTCCGTGCGCCAACACATCGGCATGGTGTTCCAGCACTTCAATCTCTTCCCGCACATGAGCGTCGTCGAGAACGTGATGCTCGCCCCCGTCGAGACGAAGAAGGCCGACAAGGCGAAGGCGCGCGAGAACGCCGTGCGTCTGCTGGCCCAGGTCGGCCTCGCCGACAAGGAGAACGCCAAGCCCGCGCAGCTCTCCGGTGGGCAGAAGCAGCGCGTCGCGATCGCGCGGGCGCTCGCGATGGATCCGGACATCATGCTGTTCGACGAGGCCACGAGTGCGCTCGACCCCGAGATGGTCGGCGAGGTGCTGCAGGTTCTCCGCGATCTGGCGAAGGGCGGCATGACCATGGTCGTCGTCACGCACGAGATGGGTTTCGCCCGTGAGGTCTCCGACCGTGTGATCTTCATGGCCGAGGGGTACATCGTCGAGGAGGGTTCTCCGGACGAGCTGTTCGGCAATCCGAAGAACGACCGGACGAGGGACTTCCTCGACAAGGTCCTGTAGTCACGAGAGAGGCGCGTACGTGAGCGACGAGCAAGAGTTGATGCAGAAGATCACCGCGAAGATCGACGCTCGATTGGGTGCACAGACCAACGGCCTGCAGAACGAGGTGCCGCCCGGCGCCAGTGCGCAGGACGACGACGAGGACGGCGAACGCGGACCCCTGGGCCGTGACTACCACCTGGCCGGTAAGTACGCGCAGGCCCTGGCCATCAACGAGCCGAGCGTGATCGACCGCGCCGAGTTCGATCGACTGGTGGAGACCTACGGCGACGACGACTGACGCGTCGCCGCGACCCGATCGTGACCTGAGCATCGGTAACGATCGGGTGGTGGTCGCCGACACACCCTTCGACCGCCGAGCAGAACGCTCGGTACGGACACCCTGGAGGCCCGGTGACCACTCTCTCGCGTTCGATGGCCGTTCTCGCCGTGGCGGCATGTGCCGCCGCGGCCGTGTCGTGCGGTTCCGGCGGCACAACCGGGACGGCGCTCCCCGTCGACGACACAGCACCCTCGTCCTCCGCTCCGGCGCCTGCGTCTCCACCCGCGCCGGCTCCGGCACCGCAGGTGGAGACGCAGACCGAGACGGTCACCGTTCCGGCACCCGCACCGGTGCAGCCCGCGCAGGTGGTGCCCTGTGTCGATCCGAACTCGCTGAACGTGCGCACTGCGGTGGCGAATCTGGGTACCGACTCCCAGGGCGGGGTGTTCGTCATCGACGACCACACTCCCGGCACCAGCGCCGACGGGTGCCCGACGCTGGAGTGGGCGCGGGCGACGGGCACCGGCATCCGGAACGGGACGGTGCAGTCGCACGTCCTGTTCTTCACCAACTCGGGTGACTACCTCGGGACCGCCACGTCGGATGCGTACAGCTACACCTCGGTGGTCGGTGCGACCGACAGCACGGTCACGGTGCGCTACCGCTGGCTGAACCCCGACGACGCGTTGTGCTGCCCGTCGAACACCTCGTTCGTCGAGTTCGACCTCACCGGGAACACCATCACCCCGTACGGCGAGTTCCCGCCCCCGAACTAGACCATCCGGTAGACCCGCTCGGCCGTGGCGGTCGCCGACGCCGCGACCTCGTCGGCGGTTCGGCCGGTCGCCTCGGCCAGCGCGCGGGCCGTGTAGGGCAGGCAGTACGGCTCGTTCGGAGCACCTCGGAACGGATGCGGTGTCAGGAACGGCGCGTCGGTCTCGAGCAAGTACTGCCCGTCCGGGACCAGCTGCGCCGCCTCCCGCAGGTCATGCGAGTTCTTGAAGCTCACGGTGCCGGAGAAGCTGAGCACGTACCCCGCGTCGACACACACCTGCGCCATCTCGGGACCCGACGAGAAGCAGTGGAAGATCACAGTCTCCGGTGCGCCCTCGTCCAGCAGCACCGCGAGAACGTCGTGGTCGGCGTCGCGGTTGTGGATCATCAACGGCTTCCCGACGCGCTTCGCCAGGTCGATGTGCCACCGGAACCCGTCGACCTGCTCCTCGACCGAGGCGCAGCCGTCGAGCTTCCCCGGCCAGTAGTAGTCGAGCCCCGTCTCCCCCACGGCGACGGTGCGGGGATCTCGCGCGAGGCGTTCGATCTCGGTCTTCACCTCGTCGGTGAGCACGTTCGCCCGCGTCGGGTGGATGGCAGTGGCCGCGAAGACGCGCGAATCCCAGTGCGCCGCAGCGACGGCGAAACGGGCCGCGTCCAGGTCGTCCGCGACGGTGACGACGCGTCCGACGCCCACCGACTCGGAACGATCCAGGATCGCCGCGACCGACGCTGCATCGGTGGCCCCGCACGCGTCGAGGTGCGTGTGCGCGTCCACGAGCGGTGCGAGCGGAGTGGGCAAGTCGGGGGCGGGACGGTCTCTCGGCACGAAAGATAGAGTAGGCGCACCATGACTGAGACCGGTTCGAACAAGCCTGCGTTCTACATCACGACCGCTATCGCCTACCCGAACGGTGATCCCCACATCGGCCACGCGTACGAGTACATCTCCACCGATGTCCTCGCTCGGTTCAAGCGGCTCGACGGGTTCGACGTGCGGTTCCTGACGGGAACGGACGAGCACGGTCTGAAGATGGCGCAGACGGCGTCGAAGGAGGGCATCTCCACCGCCGATCTGGCGCGCCGGAACTCGGACGCGTTCCAGGCCATGCAGGAGTCGCTGAAGATCACGTTCGACCGGTTCATCCGCACCACCGATGCCGACCACCTCGAGGCCAGCCGCGACCTGTGGCAGAAGATGACCGACAACGGAGACATCTACCTCGACTCGTACAGCGGGTGGTACTCGGTGCGCGACGAGGCCTACTACGCCGAGGGTGAGACCACGCTTCAGGACGACGGTTCCCGCATCGCGACCGAGTCGGGCACACCGGTGGAATGGACGGAGGAGTCGACGTACTTCTTCCGACTGTCCGCGTACCAGGACAAGCTCCTCGCGCTGTACGAGGAGCGTCCCGACTTCATCCTCCCGGCGGGTCGCCGCAACGAGGTGGCGAGCTTCGTCAAGTCCGGTCTCAAGGACCTGTCGATCTCACGGTCCACCTTCGACTGGGGTGTCCAGGTTCCCGGCGATCCCGACCACGTCATGTACGTGTGGGTCGACGCGTTGACGAACTACCTCACCGGCGTCGGCTACCCCGACACCGACAGCGAGTCGTTCCGGAAGTTCTGGCCGGCCGACGTCCACATGATCGGCAAGGACATCGTGCGATTCCACGCCGTGTTCTGGCCGGCGTTCCTGATGTCGGCAGGTGTCGAATTGCCGAAACGCGTGTTCGCGCACGGCTTCCTGACCAACAAGGGCGAGAAGATGTCCAAGTCGGTGGGCAACGTCGTGAGCCCGGCGGCCTTGATCGAGGAGTACGGCCTGGACTCGCTGCGCTTCTTCCTCCTGCGCGAGGTGTCGTTCGGACAGGACGGCAGCTACAGCCACGAGGCGATCGTCACCAGGATCAACGCCGACCTGGCGAACGAACTGGGGAACCTGGCTCAGCGGTCGCTGTCCATGGTGGCCAAGAACTGCGATGCGCAGGTGCCGACACCCGGCGAGTTCACCGCCGACGACGAGGCGATGCTCGCTCGCGTCGATGAGCTTCACGCCGCGGTGCGCGGCCACATGGACGCCGTCGAGATGCACCTGGCGCTCGACGCGATCTGGTCGGTACTCGCGGAGACCAACCGCTACTTCTCGTCGCAGGAACCGTGGGTTCTGCGCAAGACGGATCCGGCACGCATGGCGACGGTGCTGTACGTGACCCTCGAGGTGCTCCGCGTGACCGTCCTGCTGACCCAGCCGTTCATGCCCGACAGCACGGCGAAGCTGCTCGACCTGCTCGGGGTGACGCAGCGCGAATTCGATTCGCTGACAACGCGTCTCACGCCGGGTGTGGCGTTGCCCAAGCCTGCGGGCGTGTTCCCCCGCTACGTCGAACCGGAGGAGTGAGCGGCCCGATCGGCGACCGTCGTGCCGACCACGACGAGCAGGATCACCGCCGTCACGGCCCCACTGACGACGGCCGATCCGGGTACCGCAGTGGCCGCGAGCACGGCCACACCGCCGACCGGCGTCACGATGTTCACCAGCCGTGACGACCGGCGGCGCATCGCCACCATCCAGAACCCCAGGACGAAGACCGCGACCGGAATCGTGATCGCGGCGGAGGACTGACGGTCCGACAGCACTCCGTCTCCCTCGATGTGCGCGACAGCCACCTCGATACCCGCGGACACCGCGCCCGCGGCCGCGAACACGAAGTAATGCGTGTAGCCGAAGCTCAGCGAGCGGCCGAGTCTCGCCCCGACCGAATCCTCCTGCGACACCGAGAAGTACAGCCACCACATGCCGGCGACGACGACGAGCGTGGCCATCGCGAGGCCGACGAGTTCGACCGTGTGATCGTGTTCGTTGATGCCGCCGACGATGGCCGTCGCCGAGGCCAGCAACGACTCACCGAGCAGGATGAGGGTGAAGAGACCGTAGCGCTCGGCGATGTGCTCGCCGTGCAACGGCGTCCGTCCCGCGCGCTCCGCCAGCACCGGGACGGCGAGCTCCGCGGCCACCAGCGCGACGAACCCGAGCACGGCCACGCTGTCGGGAAGCGCGAGGCGGGCGACCCACAACACCTGCACGACGGTGATGCCCACCGCGTATCGCACGGCGGTGGCGCGGAATTCGCTGTTGCGCAGCCCCGCCCGTATCCACTGACTCACCATCGCCAGTCGCATCACGACGTAGCCGATGGTCACCAGCGTGAAGTCGTAGTCGATCATCGCGTCGGAGACACCGCTGGCCAGGATCAGTACGCCGGCCATCTGCACGATGGTGGTCACGCGGTACAGCCAGTCGTCGGTGTCGAACGACGTGGCGAACCATGTGAAGTTCATCCACGCCCACCAGATGGCGAAGAACACCATCGCGTAGGCGCCGACGCCCGACGCGATGTGGTCCTCCTCCAGCAGATGGGCGAGTTCCACGGAGGCGAACGACACCGCGACGACGAAGACCAGGTCGAAGAACAGCTCCAGCGAACTCGCCGCTCGATGTTCCTCGTTCGGGTCCCGCGGAACCATGGGCCGCAGAGCGAGACTCACCCGTCGGCCAACTTTTCGAGCTCCTCGAGTGCGGTGTCCAGATGCGTGAGCATCCGCTGCAGGGACGGCACGCTCCGTCGATCGCCGACCAGTCCGAAGTTCACGTTGTCGGCATTGGTGGCCAACGTGATGTTCAGCGCCTGACCGTCGAGGACGATCGACGCCGGATACACCCCGTCCAGTCGCGCACCGTTCCAGTACATCTCGGTCTTCGGGCCAGGCACGTTGGAGATGATCACGTTGAACGGCGGTGGAGTGTTACGCACGAAACCCGGGACGGGAGTCAGCAACAGGGGGGCCATCACGGCGGCACCGTAGCTCAGCGCCTGCAGCGGAGACAAGTTGCGCATCATCGCCTTCGACTCGTTCATCGACGAGACGACGGAGGCGAGACGACGCTCCGGGTCGGGCTGATCCGTGCCGAGGTTGCACAGCACGGTGGTCACGGCGTTGCCACCGTCCGCGTCGGCACCGGCCTCACGCATCGACACCGGCACCATGGCGATCAACGGCTGATCGGGCAGCGCATTGCGGTCGATGAGGTACGAGCGCAACGCACCCGAGCACATCGTCAGCACGACGTCGTTGAGGGTGACTCCCAGGGCCGACGCGATGTCCTTCATCCGCGACTTGGACCACTGTTGCGACGCGAACCGCCGCGCTCCGCCGATCGGCACGTTGAGCATCGTCCGGGGCGCCGTCAGCGGCAGCACCATCTCGTTGCCCCGCAACTTGTTGATGCCGATGCGGGCCGCGGCGGGACCGACTCCCGCCAGCTCCCCGGCCGCCTTGGCCCCGGTCGTGAGAAGGGACATCAGTCCGCCCTCGTCGACCTTGGCGACCTCCGTGCTCTTCTTCGGGCGCTCGAACAGCGCCGGATTCCAGATGGGGCCGCAGTCCCGCGCCTCCGGATCTGCCGAGAGGGTGCGTTCGAAGAGCTTGAGGGCGGAGACGCCGTCGACGAGCGAGTGGTGGATCTTGCTGTAGAGGGCGACGCGCCCGTCGGCAAGTCCTTCGATGATGTGCAGCTCCCACATCGGCCGATGTCGGTCGAGCGGCGCACTGTGTTCGGCGGAGATGTAGCGCAGCAGCTCGCGGACGCGGCCCGGTCGCGGCAGCATGATGCGCCGGACGTGATGCTCGAAGTCGAGCTCCTCGTCGTAGATCCAGCGCACGGTGCCCATGAAGTTCACCGGCGGCGCCGGGCGCTTGCGGAACAGTTTGTAGACGTCGGTCGCGGCCTGGAACGTCTCGTAGATCTGCATCCCGAAGTCGTCCCCCGCGTCCTCGGGCGGGACGAACAGCTGGAGTCCCCCGACATGCATGGGATGCTCCCGCGTCTCGGCGAGGAGGAACATCGACTCGGTGACCGGCATGAACGGCATGTGATCTGGCCTCTCTCGGAGCGTCGCTACCGCTGTCGCGGTACGGCTCACCTGCATGTTCACGGTGGTGGCCACAGGTTACGACCTGCACCCACCACGTTTGGAGAACGTCACGAAGTGACGCCGGTTACAACTATTCCTCGAGATGTGTTTCGTTTCGGCCCTATCGTGCGATTCATAGGAAGAGCAAGGAAGTGGAGGGCCGCATCATGAGTATCGCCTCGGCCGAGTCGACACCGTCGTTGTCCCAGTCATCGTCGTACCGCGGATCAGCACTGGCAGTTCGCCGCGCCCTGGGACGGTCCCATCAGGTGGACCGCCAGGAGTTCGACGGCGTCAGCGTGCAGTCGGCCATCCTGTCCAGGTACCTGAGGGCGACGGTCCGCCCGTTCCTCGGCGTCTGGGCCCGCACTCACACACTTCCCTGGCCCATGTCGCTCGTCGACCACGCCGGGCGCTTCCTGCCTGCTGTCGGGGACACGACCTGCTCGCCCGTCGGACTCGACAACTGTCGTGCCGAGTGGATCCGCACCGACCGGCCTCGGCGCGTCGGCGCCGACGGACGCGACGAGCGTCCGGTACGCCGCGGTGACAAGGACCGCGTGATCCTCTACCTGCACGGCGGCGCGTTCGTCGTGTGCGGTCTGAACAGTCATCGTCGCCTGACCTCGCGCATCGCCCGCTCGACCGGCGCCGACGTGTTGGCCGTCGACTACCGGATGATGCCGCACAATCCCATCTCGCACGCGGTCGAGGACGGCGTCGACGGCTACCGCTACCTGCTCGACTCGGGCTACCTGCCCGAGCAGATCTTCATCGCCGGTGACTCCGCCGGCGGCTATCTCGCGTTCATGGTCGCGCTGGCACTCAGGACGCAGGGTCTCGCACCCGCCGCCGGAGTCATCGCCCTGTCCCCGCTGACCGACCTGGACCCGGCACGGAAGATGGCGCACGCCAACGCGGACCGCTGCGCGGTGTTCCCCAAGTACGCCGTTCCGGCCCTGACGGATCTGGCCGACGAGGTCGACGCTCGCCTGGTGGTCGACGGAGTTCGTGGACCACGCGTGAACCCTGTCGACGCCGACCTGTCGTCGATGCCGCCGGTGCTGATCCAGGTGGGCTCCTCCGAGATGGTGTACGCCGACTCCGAGCTGATGGCGGACAGACTCGCCGACGCCGGCATCGAGTGCCGTCTGCAGGTATGGCAGGACCAGGTCCACGTGTTCCAGGCAGCCGATTTTCTTCCCGAATCGGTACGAGCCGTCGCCGAGATCGGAGCGTTCGTGGACGAACGGGTGTGGGAAACCGCCCGTCCGGCACTGCGTACCGGTGCGTGACACCGGAACAGCCCTCTAGCTGTTCACAGTCGGTTACATTCACCCCATGGCTGTCAGCGGAAACAGAGAAGTCGAGATCGAAGCACCCCTCGCGGAGGTCTTCGCCGTCATCGCCGACCTCGAGGGTCTTCCGGCCTGGTCGTCGATCCACAAGAAGGTGTCGGTGCGTGAGCGCGACGATCAGGGTCGCCCTGTTCTCGCCGACATGACCGTCGCCGTCATGGGGATCACGGACGAGCAGGTGCTGAAGTTCACGTGGACCGACACGTCGGTGGCGTGGGACGTCGTCGAGAGCACTCAGCAGAAGTCCCAGCACGCCGAGTACCGACTCACGGAGACGGACAAGGGAACTCACCTCGAGTTCGAGATCACCCTCGACCCGAAGATCCCCGTTCCCGGATTCATCGTCAAGCGCGGCACCAAGTCCGTTCTGGAGACTGCGACGGACGGGTTGCGCCAGCAGGTCGTCGGTTAGACCCGCGCTGCGAGCACAGCTTCGTACAGCTCCCGCTTCGACACGTCGGCAGCGGTCGTCGCGGCTACCCGTGCGCACGCATCCTTGAGTCCGAGTCCTGCGGTCACCAGATCCTCGACCTCGGCGACCAGGTCCGCCGGGTCGGCGACCGTGGGTTCGGCACCGGCGAGCACGACGGTGATCTCGCCGCGCACGCCGTCGGCGGCCCACTCGGCCAGTTCACCGAGGGTCCCACGCTTGACCTCCTCGTAGGTCTTGGTCAGCTCGCGGCACACGGCTGCGCGACGATCGTTCCCCAGCACCAGGGCGGCGTCGGCCAGACACTCGGCGATGCGGTGCGGAGCCTCGAAGAACGCGACCGCCCGGCTCTCGGTGAGCAGCGTGCGCATCCACGCCTGGCGGGGACCCCGCTTGCGGGGAGCGAAGCCGTCGAAGCAGAACCTCTCCACCGGAAGTCCCGACAGGGCCAGTGCGGTGGTGACGGCCGAGGGGCCGGGCAGGCAGGTCACGCCGATACCGCCTTCTGCGCACGCCGCGACGAGGCGATAACCGGGGTCACTGACCGACGGCATGCCCGCATCGGTGACCAGCAGGACGTTGCGGCCCTCCCGCATCTCCTCGACGAGGCCCGGAACACGGTCGGTCTCGACCTGGTCGTAGAAGCTGACGACGCGCCCGGTGATCTTCACACCCAGGGCGGTGGCCAGCGATTTCGTGCGGCGAGTGTCCTCTGCCGCGACGATGTCGGCGGTGGCCAGCGCGTCGCGCAGACGCGGCGACGCATCCGCGGGATTGCCCATCGGTGTCGCACCGAGTACCAGCACGGGTGATCCCTCATCTCGTTCGCGATCCTGCGTCACGGTCTCCCCGCGCGTTCCTAGCCTACGATCGAACGGTGACCCTGCTGACCGCGCGTGCCGACGGTGCGCGCGAGTCGTCGGATCCCGGCGGCGCACAGCCCACCGCACATCTCGTCTCCCCCGCTCCCTCCTTGCCGTCCGCCGTGTTCGGGCCGACCGACCGACTGCGGGGATGGATCGCCACCGGCGTCCTCACGGTCATCGCCGCCATCACGCGATTCACGATGCTGGGATATCCGACGGATGCGGGCACCCCGGTGTTCGACGAGAAGCACTACGCACCGCAGGGGTACCAGGTGCTCACCGGCGGCGGAGTCGAGGACAACCCTGCGTACGGACTGGTGGTGCACCCGCCCGTCGGCAAGCAGCTGATCGCGGTGGGCGAAGCCCTGTTCGGCTACTCCGGGTGGGGGTGGCGCTTCTCGTCCGCCGTGTTCGGCGTCGTGCTGGTGCTGCTCGTCGTCCGCATCGTGCGCCGGATGACGCGCTCGACGATGCTCGGGGCGATCGCCGGGATCCTGCTGATCGCCGACGGCGTCACCTTCGTGACGTCGAGGGTGGGCATGCTCGACATCTTCATGGTGGTGTTCGTCGTCGCCGCGTTCGGTGCACTGCTGCGCGACCACGACGACGTCCTCGAACGGCTGCACAGGGCCGCCGTGGACGGCCGACTCGACGCCTCCACGTGGGGGCCGCGTCTGGGTGTGCGCTGGTGGCGCTTCGGAGCCGGCATCTTGTTGGGGCTCGCGTGCGGCACCAAGTGGTCCGGGATCTACTTCATCGCCTTCTTCGGCGTGATGAGCGTGGCGCTCGACGTCGTGGCCCGTCGCCGGTACGGCGTGACCCGCCCGTGGGTGGGCACGATCGTGCGCGACGTGGGGCCGGCGCTGTACGCCCTGGTCGCGATCCCCGTCGGGGTCTACCTGGCGACGTACGCCGGGTGGTTCGCCAGCGAGACGGGCGTCGACAGGCACGCCGTGGGCACCGACGTCGGATACGGCGGACCGTTCTCGTTCGTGCCCGACGCGCTGCGCTCGCTCTGGTACTACAGCGGGAACGTTCTGGACTTCCATGCCGGGTTGACCAATTCGGCAGGGAACCGGCACCCGTGGGAGTCGAAGCCGTGGACGTGGCCGATGGGGCTACGCCCTATGCTGTACTACTTCGCCGACGGGCAGCAGATCACCGGATGCTCGACAGGCACGAACTGCGTGAAGGCCGTCATGCTCGTCGGGACACCGGCGATGTGGTGGTTGGCGTTCCCCATGCTGGGGTGGGCGTTGTGGAGCACCGTGGCACGACGCGACTGGCGTTACGCCGTCGTCCTGGTCGGCTACGGCGCCGGCATCCTGCCGTGGTTCCTGACGTTGGACCGTCAGATGTACTTCTTCTACGCGGCGACGCTGGCGCCGTTCCTCATCATGGGCCTGACTCTGGTCCTGGGAGACGTGCTGCGGCGCCTGCGGGGCAGACCGGGCCTGATCGTCGTCTCGCTGTACGTCGCCGTGGTCGTCGCCAACCTCGTGTGGCTGTGGCCCATCCTCACCGGTCAGCCCATCACGGCGGGAATGTGGCAGAACCAGCTGTGGCTGCCGAGCTGGCGGTAGTCGCCGGCTCGACAGCCACAGGGCAGTCGGAACTATTTCTACAGCTCGGCTCGGCCGCGATCCTTGATGCGTCGCAGACGTGAACGCTTCTGCTCCAACACCAACGGGTCGTGCGACAGGTCTCGGTAGAGCGAGACGGACAGTCCGATCATGACCAGCACGAACGGCGCTGCGGCAATGATCGTCATCGTCTGAAGGCCGTTGAGCGCGTCGGCTCCGCCAGTCCACAGGATGATCGCCGCCGTTCCACCGGTGATGGCACCCCAGAACACCACGACCCAGCGGCTGGGCTCGAGCGAGCCGCGCTGACTGAGCGTGCCCATGACCATCGACGCGGCATCGGCACCCGAGACGAAGAACACCGCGACCAGAACCATGACCACCACGGTCGAGATGCCGAACAGCGGCAGGTTCTCGAGCATGCCGAACAACTGCGACTCGCTGCTGCCCCGTGCCGCCAGGTCGACGCCGTCACGCTGCTCGGCGATGCCGGCTCCACCGAAGATGGAGAACCACACCAGGCTGACGGCGCTGGGGATCACGATGACGCCGATGATGAACTCGCGGACGGTGCGACCACGGCTGATGCGTGCGAGGAACATCCCGACGAACGGGGTCCACGAGACCCACCATGCCCAGTAGAAGATGGTCCACGACGAGAGCCACGAGGCCGTCTCGGGATCCGACGACGCAGCGGAGCGCGCCGACATGTGGAACAGCTGGCTCGCGTAGTCGCCGATGGTGGTCGGGATGAGGTTCAGGATCAACACCGTCGGCCCGAGAACGAACACGAACAGGGCCAGCACCAGTGCCAGCACCATGTTGAAGTTCGAGAGCCACTGGATGCCCTTGGCGACGCCGGACACGGCGGACGCGACGAAGGCGAGGGTCAGCAGGGCCACGATCGCGACGAGGAGCAGAGTGCCGGCCTCCCCGAGCCAGCCGATGACCTCGACGCCCGATCCGATCTGCAGTGCGCCGAGACCGAGAGACGCGGCCGTGCCGAACAGCGTCGCGAAGATTGCAAGGATGTCGATGACCTTGCCGACGGGGCCGTCGGCACGACGTCCGAGAAGCGGGAAGAAGGCCGAGCTGATCAGCTGACGGCGGCCGCGCCGGTAGGTGCTGTAGGCGACTGCCAGGCCCATGACCGCGTAGATGGACCACGGGTGCAGGCTCCAGTGGAACATCGTGGTCGCCATCGCCGTCCCGACACTGCTGTCGGTTCCGGGCGGCGGGGTGACGAAGTGAGTCAACGGTTCGGAGACGCCGTAGAACATCAGGCCGATGCCCATACCGGCGCTGAACATCATGGCGATCCAGCTGACGGTCTTGAATTCGGGCTTCTCGCCGTCCTTGCCCAGTGGGATGCGTCCGTACTTCGAGACCGCCAGGTAGATACAGAACAGCACGAAACCGGTGGCGGAGATGATGAACAGCCACCCCATGTTCGTCACTAGCCAGTCGAGCGTGGCCGAGGTGACGGTCTCGAGGCTGGACGGTCCCGCGAGACCCCAGACGATGATGGCCGTGACCACCGCGGCTGCGACGCCGAACACGATCGGGTCCAGCGTCGCGCGCGCGGGTGTCGGTGGATCACCGGGATCTCCGTGATCGGGTGGCGCAGCCGTCCGTATTTCAGCGGATGCGGCGTCGTCTCGCCCGTTGTCGCCGCGCTTCCGGGGAGCCTCCGAGGGTCCTGTGTCGGTCTCTACACGCGATGTCATGGACGTTCACGTTGCTCGCCTCGAGCCCCGGGTGCAAGTTCACAAGCCGGACCGATCGGGCTATACGGACGTTCGTGCAGGTCAGGCCTTGACGCGAGACCGCGAGCCGTTTCGACGGAATGCACGGTCGACGCTGTACGTGCCCGATCCGACGGCGACGAGCAGCAGTGCGCCCGCACCCAGTGCGACGACGAGTTCCCAGCCGCCGTCGGTCACGAAGACACCCTTGTCCGCGTGCACGAAGACGAGGGCGCCGACCATGTCGACCACCAGCAGGATCGCTGCGACGGACGTCAGCAGACCGAGGATCAGCAGGCCTCCGCCGATCAGTTCGACGAAGGTGGCGAAGTACGCGGAGACCTTCGGAGCGGGGATGCCGAGTCCCTCGAATCCGGCGGTGGTGGCATCGAGTCCGTTGGTGCTGAGCTTCTGCCAGCCGTGGGCGACGAAGACGACTCCCAGGGCGACGCGCGCGATGAGGGCGGCGATGTCTCGGACGACAGGTGTGTTCACGTCGGGGGCCTCGATTTTCGATGAGTAGGTCGGATCGGTCGGAGCCCACGATGACACACAGTTAGTTGAAGCGTCAACCTAACTCGCGTAGTGCGGTACGGACGTACTTCATCGCGACGTCGTCGTCGATTCCGGCGCGGCGAGCCGCCTTCACATAGGCCGTGGCCGCCAACTGCACCGCCCCGGCGGACGGATCGCCCCCGGCTGCGACGAACGTGCCCGACCGTCCCCGCGTCTCGATCACGCCGTCCTTCTCGAGTTCGCGGTACGTCTTGGCGACGGTGTTCGGCGCCAACGTCAGCGTGTCCGCCAGTGCACGCACCGTGGGAAGCTTGGACCCCGCGATCAGGTCACCCGATCGCACCGCGGCGACGATCTGCACCCGCAGCTGCTCGAAGGGTGCCGTCGCCGACCCGTCATCGATCGCGAACTTCACTGCCCTACCCCCGTCATACTTGCTCCATGTCAGTGACGATCTATCACAACCCGCGCTGCGGGACCTCACGTACCGTCCTCGCGACCATCCGCGACGCCGGAATCGAGCCGACCGTCGTCAAGTATCTCGAGACTCCCCCCGACGAGGACACACTTCGCCGTCTCATCGCCGATGCGGGCCTCACGCCCGGCACCGCCGTCCGTAAGCGCGAGACCGTGTACAAGGAACTCGCTCTGGCCGAGGCCGACGACGAGACCGTCCTGCGGGCGATGCTCGACAATCCGATCCTCATCGAGCGGCCCTTCGTCGTCACCGACCGCGGAACGATCCTCGCGCGCCCGGCCGCCACCGTGACGTCCGTTCTGAGCTAGTCCCGCTAGGCGAGGGGGTCGCGGGAGACCGGGCAGGACATGCAGCGCGGCCCCCCGCGACCGGACCCCAGTTCGGACCCGGAGATCCGCAGCACCTCGATGCCGGACGCCTCGAGCCGCGCGTTGGTCTCGACGTTGCGCTCGTAGGCGACGACGACTCCGGGAGCCAGCGCGAGCGTGTTGTTCCCGTCGTCCCACTGCTCGCGCTCGGCCGTCACGTTGTCCAACCCGGTGTCGATGACCCGTAGCTTCCCGATACCCATCGCGTCGGCAGCCGCGTCGAGGAACGGACTGGCGCCCACGATGGACACCCCGCTGTCTTCCCGTCGGATCGTGAACGCGGACAACGTGTCCTGGATGATCGGGTACATCACGACGGCGTCCGTGTCGACCATCGTGCATACCGTGTCCAGATGCATCGAGGCCCGCTCCTGCGCGATGGGCACCACCAGGACGGTGTGGGCCAACTCGTCGTCGAACAGGCTGCGCGCCAACGCTTCCGCCCCGGCCGGTGTCGTGCGCTCCCCCACGCCGACCGCCACGACACCCGGCGCCAGGAGCAGGACGTCGCCGCCCTCGACCGGGGCGGTGTGCGATTCGTAGGCGCGACGGACTCCGAGGAACCGGGGGTGGAACGCGTAGATCAGATCGGTCAGCGACGTCTCGCGGGATCGAGCGCGCAACGCGAGCGACGTGATGGCCACCCGCTTCTGGATCCAGAACGAGGAGTCGCGGGTGAACAGGAGATTCGGGAGCGGTTCGATGACGAAGTCCGCGCCGTGATGCATACGCCGGACGAGGGAGACGCCCGAGTCGTCGGCGACCGGCAGTTCGTCGAACGTCATGCCGGCCATCAGCACGGTCGCCAACTGCGGCGCAGGAAGTCCGCGGAGGTAGGTCGCCAGATCGCGGGCGAGGACATGGCCCAGACGCCGGGGGTCCACCGCCGCGGACACACCCTGCACCCGGGCAGCCCCACTGCGTTCCAGAGTCTCCGTCAGCAGGTCGCCCAGGAGGAGTACTTCGACTCCTCTATCGGTCAGGAGTTGCGCGAACGCATCGTGCTCGTCCCGCGCTCGATCGACCCAGGGCAGACCGTCGAACAGCAACTGGTCGTTGTTGCGCGGGGTCAGGCGACGGAGTTCGTCGCCGGGGCGGTGCAGCATCACCGTGCGGAGCGTGCCCACCTCGGAATCGGCGCCGAGCGGCGGCGTGAACGTCATCGGCGTCTCCCGCGACGCGGGGGTTTCAGCAACGACGAGAAGTGGTCGTTCGCGGCCTGCATGGCGACCTCGTAGGGCAGGGCGAACTTGCGGGCGACCCAGTATCCGACGCGAATGTCGTTGCTGGAGTAGATGAGGAAGTGCCGCCGGGCCATCCCGGTGAGAATCTTCTCGGCCACCACCTCGGGCGAGACGGCACGCTTGTCGAAGCGCGCCGCCAGCTTCGCCACTCGCGGTTCGCTCCGGTCGACCCCGGCGATCTGGACGGTGTCCACCAGCGGAGTCCGCACGGCGCCGGGCACGACCAGGCTCACGCCGATGCCGTGGCGCGCCAGGTCGAACCGGAGCACCTCCGACATTCCCCGCACGCCGAACTTGCTCGCGCTGTACGCGGCATGCCAGGGGTAGGCCAACAGCCCGGCGGAGGACGACACGTTGACCAGATGCCCACCACGACCCGCGGTAACCATCGGCGGCACGAACGATTCGACGACATGGATCGGGCCCATCAGGTTCACATCGACGAGCGCCTTCCACGTCTCGTGAGCCATGTTCTCCACGGTGCCCCACGCGGAGATACCGGCGATGTTCATGACGACGTCGACGCTGCCGACCTCGGCATGCACCGCGTCGGCGAAGTCACGAACCTGCTCGTACTCCGAGACGTCCAGGGCCCGACTCGACACGACCGTGCCTCCCGCGTCCGTGATGTCGCGGACCGTCCGGTCCAGGCCGGCCTCGGCGATATCCGTGAGGACCATCCGCGCGCCTCTCGACGCCGCCTCGAGCGCGGTCGCGCGGCCGATTCCGCTGGCTGCACCGGTGACGAGAACGATCGCCCCGCGCAGATCGGCCATCGACCGGCCGGCCTTCCTGTATCCACCCAATCTGCCCAGCACCATGCGGGTTCGGCCTCTCGTCGGTGGATATCGACACTACCGCGCCGACCGACGCGTGGTCCGACTTGTCAGAGCCGCGGGCGGCGGCGCAGACTTTCCCACCATGGCGTTGATCTCGAAGGGCTTCGTGGGCCGCAGGCGCGGCGACGACGGACGCACTCCCCCCGGCCAGTACCTCACCAAGGACTTCCCGGTGCTCGCGATCGGGCCCGCGCCCGTCGTTGCGACCGACACGTGGTCGTTCTCCGTCACGTCGGAAAGTGGGGAGACGCGCGAGTGGACGTGGGACGAGTTCGCCGCGCTCCCCCACGAGACGCCGACCGTCGACATCCACTGCGTCACCAAGTGGTCGAAGCTCGACACCAGCTGGAACGGCGTCAGCCTCGACCTCCTCCTCGACGGCATGGATACCGACGCCGGGTACGTGGTGGTCCACGGGTACGACGGGTACACCACCAACCTTCCGCTCGAGGATCTCCGCGACGGAAAGGCTTGGGTGGTCACCGAATTCGACGGGGCGCCCCTGACGCGCGAACACGGCGGCCCCGCGCGGCTCCTCGTCCCGCACCTGTATTTCTGGAAGTCCGCGAAGTGGGTCTCACGTATCGAGCTGACGGTGGACAACGAGCAGGGTTTCTGGGAGCGCGGCGGCTATCACGACTACGGAGATCCGTGGCGCGAGCAGCGTTACCAGGGCGACTGACGTGACGGGAGCACACCCGTGGCTCGTCGCGACGGTCGAGTCCGTTCGCCGCGAGACACCGTCCGCGTCCACCCTCGTCCTCGACGTCGACGGCTGGCCCGGACATCAGGCCGGCCAACACGTGGACGTCAAACTCACCGCGGAGGACGGGTACAGCGCTCAGCGCAGCTACTCGTTGGCGTCGGCACCCGACGGGTCCTCCCGTGTGGAGATCGCGGTGCAGAACGTGTCCGACGGAGAAGTGTCGCCGTACCTCGTCGGGAACGTCGAGGTCGGTGACCGGTTCGAGATCCGCGGTCCCATCGGCCGGTGGTTCGTCTGGCGCCCCTCGCGACCCGACGAGACGCCGTCTCCCCCGATCCTGCTCATCGGCGGCGGGTCGGGCATCGTCCCGCTCCGTGCGATGGTGCGTGCGCAGGCGTCCGCCACAGGTGGCCGGGTGCCCTTCCGGGTGCTCTACTCCGTGCGGGAACCGGCCGAGGTGTACTTCGAGCAGGAGTGGGCTCATCCGCCTCCCGGTGTCGACGTGACCACTCTCTTCACGCGTCGCGCACCTGCGGGGTCGACCCGACCTCTGGGCCGCATCACGGTCGAGGACCTCGACGCCCACGGGTGGCCGGCCGAGTTCGAGCCGCGGTGCTACATCTGCGGTCCCACCAGCTTCGTCGACACGGTCGCGGACATGCTGGTCGCCCGAGGACACTCCGCAGCGAACATCCGCACGGAGCGCTTCGGTCCCAGCTGATCGGGGTGCACGAGAATCAGAGGCGCACGAGGATCAGAGGCGCGTGGTCATCTCGTCCTGGTACTCACGCACCGTCCGCTCGATGCGGGACGCGTCGTCCTCCGCACCCCGCCGGCGCGCGTCGTCGGCGCGCGACTGCAGGACCCGGATGGCCTTCCGCAGTTCGTTGTCCGACATCCTGCGTCCGGATGTCGCACGTTCCTGCGTGGCGGCGTCGTTCATGATGTCCTCCCGAGTTCACCGAGCGACCGGGCCACGTGTGTGACCCGCATCACTGCAGTGTGCTCTCGTCGGACGCTGCGCGCCAGTACTCGTCAGTGGTCGACGGAGACCTCGGTGGTCGAACGATCGCGGACGAAGCTGGACAGGCTCCGCGAGGCGAACTCGCGGAAGTACGGGAGCTTGGCCGGCGGCACGAGCGAGGGAAGAATCGTGTGCCAGACCTGCTCCATGCGCACCGCGGCTCCGTCGAGACGGGCGGTGCCCTCGGCGACCATGAGAACGCCGCTCAGCATCTCGGAGACCAGGCAGGACGCCGTCTCGGAGTCGAGGGAGTCGATCACGTCACCGTGCTCGATGGCGCGCTCGAACAGGTGGGAGAATATGTTCTGCCATGTACCGAAGACACTGCCGCGCGAGGGATCCGGAGCGTCCACCTCGAGCTGGAGCCGGTACATGATGCGCACCAAGTTGTCCGTATTGGCAAGGTCGAGAACAGAGTACGTGATGCCGATGACGGATTCCAGTGCGGGAGAACGGCTGTCGACCATTCCGGTGCACGCGGCGGCCACACGCTCACGACCCTCGTCGACCAGCGCGCGCGCCAGTTCTTCCTTCGAGGCGAAGTGGAAGTAGAGAGCACCCTTGGTGACTCCCGACTCGGCGGAGACCTGACTCAGGGTCGCCGTGGCATGACCGACCCGGAGGAACAGATCGGCAGCAGCCCGGAGGGCCGCAGACCGCGTTGCCTCTGCACGTAATTGCCTGACCATTGTTGCTCCCCACTCGGTGACGCGCGTCCGGACGACTCGCCCGGACCGCAGGTATGAATCCCGTGCCACACCCTTCTGCTGCGCATGATCATGATAGGCACACGACAGTGCTGATCGTCGCCACAAGAATGCACTCGAGACAAAATCACAATAACCCGGGGCGCGATAGCGAGTGCCTGCACCGCTAGCGTTGTTTCTACTCGTCGGTAGGTATGTAAAAGTGCGTCAATCGTTCACCACGTTCGAACTCGCCCGCGACGGCAGAGGTCACTGCAGGAGGACGGAGACGAAGATTTCGACGTTGCCGTCGGGCGAGAGACACTCGAATTCGGCGCCACCCGCCCGGACGATCGATCCGTCGGCAAGCGCATCCTCGACCTGGGACCAGGCATCCTCGGCTCGATCCGGGAGCGTCATGGACGGTGCGAAGACCGCGTACGCGCCGGACGGAACGGTCACGAAGACGTCGCCGACGGGCACATCGTCCGTACCGGCGCGAGGGACGCCGACGACCACGTTGGTCACGCCCCTCTGATCGGGGACGTAAACGGTGTAGATGTCCGCACCCTCCGGCTCACGCTCGCGGATGCGTTCGCGCATGAAGACGACCAGGTCACCGGCCGACCCCTCGGGGCCCGCCTCGATGCCGGGCGCGACCAGTCCGCCGAACAGCACGCTCGGACGAGCGATCAACCGGAATGTCATTCGGCACTTCCGGGAGCGGCTACCGGCACGAACATCTCGATCTTGTACGCGTGGGGATAGACCTCGAACTCGCCCGTGTAGGCACGACGGAACGACCCGATCTCTTCGGCATGGGTGATTTCGTTCCACAATGTCGTGAGGACCTGTGGGAAATTGCCCACCGCGGAGAATTTCGCATAGCGACCGGCGGGCACCCTCGCGACGATATGTCCGCGCCGGACGTCACCGTCGGCTACTCGATATCCGACGATCTGCGTGCTGTACGACCCGATGGCGGGAACGAAGTCGGTATAGATCGATCCGAGGGGTTCACCGATGTCCTGATTGAGAATGCCGGACCACGCCCGCTCGAGATTCTTGTCGTACAGCGAGCCCAGCGCCCGTTTCGGACTGCGCACAGGCAGGCCGGCAACCCACGTTTCCGCGAGTTCGACGAATTCGATTGACATGGCGGGCTCCACTAGAACGGATGGCTGTTCGCGTGATGGCACCTGCACCCGACCGGTGAGCGACACTCGCGTCCCCGCCCGAGAGAAGTGTCATCTGTCGAATACCACTACGCAACCACACCATACAGTGCCGACTCAGGGCAGAACGGATACCCCACGAGATCCGTCCATTCCTGTGGGTACCGGTGCCGTCGCCTGCAGCGTCGGCGCCTCGGCACGCCACTGCACGACGGCCGCGCCGACCAGAATCGCTGCACCACCGATCATTTGAACGAACGACACGGTCTCTCCCAACAGGATCCAGGCCGCGGCGACCGCGCACAGCACCTCCACCAGCGCAATCACCGATGCTGTCGACGCGCCCAGTGCGCGGGACGCCATGATTCCCACCGCATAGGCGACAGCGGCGCTGACGAACGCCAGTACCGCCACGGCAGTCCACCACGGAAATGCGCGACCACTGAGTTCCACATCGGCGGTAGACGCCTGCAGCGACACCATTCCCAACATTCCGGCCGCTGCCACCACAATGGCGCCCACAGCCAAACCGGCAGCCGAGAGGACCAGCGGATCGACGGCATCACCCTGACGGGCGGACACGACGAAATAGAACGCGAGGCATACCGCGGCGGACAGACCCCACAGGACGCCCACCGGATCGAACACCGCACCGTCGAACACGTTGAGCACCACCAACGCTCCGCTCAGCGACAGCACCACGCCCACCAGCGTCGTCCAGCGGGGGCGTCGTCGAGTACTGATCCACACCCACCCGATCACGAGCACCGGGCCCAGGTACTCGAGCATCAACGCCACCCCGACCGAAAGGTGTTGTATTGCATTGAAGAAACACACTTGCGCGCCCGCCACGGCTATCACGCCGTACGCGATGACGGTGACGGGCGCCGACCGCAGTCCTGCTACCGCGCTTCTGCGCAACAGTGCGATCACCGGCAGCAGGATCACCGCACCACCGACGATGCGTGCGAGCACGGCCGCTTCCGGTGACCAGCCGGCGTCGGTCAACGCCTTGGCGAAGGGGCCGGACATACCGAACGAGAGCGCCGACACGATGGCGAACGCCACGCCGGAACGGGAAGACAGCATGGAGGCGCCTTTCGCGGACGTCGGTCGTGTCACGACCGAACTGTAGATTGGTCATGACACTAGAGACACGGAAGGTCACGAGTCAAATGCTTTTCACTCATGACACACGCACGGCGCTGGTCTGGTCTGCCGCGCTGATCAACACCTGCGCCAACGGCGAGGAACACCTGTCGGACATCCCCACTCTGACGGCGATGCTGGACGAGCACGAGTGGACCGGGCGACGCGACGGGTCCGAGAGCGAACTCGAGGGCGTGAGAGCCCTGCGGCCCTCGTGGCGTGCACTGTGGGAGTTGTCGGACGCCGACGCCCTGGTGCCCGAGGTCAACCGGATGCTCGCCGAGTCGAACGCGAAGCCCCACCTGACACGGCACGGCGACTGGGGGTGGCATCTGCACGTCAGCGACGACGATGCACCCCTGACCGAACGCATGACGGCCGAGACTGCCGTCGCTCTCGCGGAAGTGGTGCGATCCGACGAGCTGGACCGACTCCGATCCTGCGACTCCCCCGACTGCGACGCGGTGCTGGTCGATCTGTCCCGAAACCGTTCACGACGTTATTGCGACACGGGGAACTGCGGCAACCGGGCCAACGTCGCCGCGTACCGAGCCCGCAAGCGTAGTTAACGAGTATTCGCATGTTGTAGGAATGGTGATCCCACCGGTTCGGACTGGTCCGGCACCCGGAACATCTCCTCACGTGTGAGTATCGGTTCACCGAGTAATAGTGTGCAGCAACGGATTTGCGCCTGACGACATTTTGACGCGACTCAGGTCCGGGGCTACCGTCGGTTCCCGTGACACCCATTCACAGGGTGTCTCGAACTTCGCGCACCCTCGCGGCAGGAGCTGCTCACCATGTCGATCGATACGTCTCTGGACACCAGGGTTCTGCCCCATGAGGTCCTGGCCCACACGCGGGAGCACCTCTCCGAGTCTCGTGCACGGGTGGCCTCCATGCTGGGCAGCATCGTCGAGGACAGATCCGCGGGATCGAGGGTGTGGTCGAGCGACGACGTCGAGTACCTCAACTGCGGTGGTTACGGAACGCTGCTGCTGGGGGCACGCCATCCACGAGTCGTCGACGCCGTCATCGCGCAGCTCGGCCGCCACCCTGTCTCGACGCGCACGCTCCTCGAACCGCGCGTAGCCGAGGCCGCCGCCTCACTAGCTGCTCGGCTTCCGGAATCCCTGACGAAGGTGTACTTCGGCGCGTCCGGCACGGAAGCGACGGAGGCCGCCATCAAGATGGCCTGCAGCGCCGGGCACCACAGGATGATCGGCGCCGGCGGCGGGTACCACGGCAAGACTCTCGGCGCCTTGGCGCTCACCGCGAACAGCGCATACCAGAACCCCTTTCGCCGGCTCTTCACTGCCGCGACCCGCGTACCGTACGGCGACATCGATGCACTGTCCGACGCGATGGGTGACGACGCCTCCGATGCATGCGTGGTCCTCGAACCCATCCAGGGAGAGGGCGGAGTCGTCATTCCTCCGCCGCAGTATCTGGCCGCAGCATCCGCCCTGTGCCGGGAGCGCGGCGCGCTGCTGGTGATGGACGAGATCATGACCGGTCTCGGACGTACCGGCGTGTGGTGGGAGAGCGAGCGCGACGGCGTGGCGGCCGACATCGTCCTGGTGGGAAAGAGCCTCGGCGGTGGTGTGATTCCGGTATCGGCGGCTGTGGCGACACCGCGAGCCTTCCGGGCGTTCGACATCGACTTCGGCATCCACACCTCGACCTTCTCGGGAGCGCCGCTGGGGATGGCCGCCGCGTGCGCGGCACTCGACGTGATCGACGACGAGAATCTCGTCGATCGCTCCGCACGACTCGGAACCCGCATCCTCAGCGAACTACGTTCTCTCACAGCCGGTCTCGATACGGTGAGTGTCCGCGGCCGCGGCCTGCTGATCGGCCTCGACTTCGGGGACGCCGGCGCTGCCGGCAGGTTCCTGCTGGCACTGCTCGATCGCCGCGTCGTCGCCAATCATTCGCTCAATGCCAGTCCCGTGGTGCGCCTCACCCCGCCGGCGACCATGACGGATTCGGACGTCGACTGGATGCTCACCGCCGTAGCCGGCGCTCTGCGTGACACCTACTCGGAAGGACTTCTGTGACCGTTCTGTTGACCGGCGCCTCGGGCGTCGTCGGACTCCCCACCCTGGCAGCCCTGCGCTCGCGACACGACGTCGTCGTCTTCGAGGGGCGTCGTCCGGTCGAGCACTCGGGTCGCTCCGTGCGCGGTGATCTGCGAGCGCCCCGTCTGGGACTCGACGACGCCGAGTGGACGGCACTGGCCGACACCGTCGACGTCGTCGTGCACTGCGCGGGCGTCGTCGACTTCGGAGCGGACGACGCCGCGACACGAGCGGTGAATGTCGACGGTGTTCGACACGTCGTCGAGTTGGCGACGGCGGCGTCGGCACGCCTGGTGCACGTCAGCACGGCCTTCGTCGAGCAGCCCGTGGTTGCCGACGTGACGGGCGGTATGGCCACGATGCACCCCGGTGCCTACATCGCGAGCAAGAAGGACGGCGAGGCCCTGGTACGCGCGAGCGCCACCGACTGGACGATCGTCCGGCCGTCCATCGTCTGCGGAGACTCCACCACCGGCGAGATCTCGCAGCTGCAGGGGCTGCACACGCTGATCCGCGCCTTCCTCAAAGGCACACTGCCCGTGGTGTTGTGCGAGGACGCGCTGCAGTACGACTTCGTGCCCTGCGACGTGGTCGCCGACACCATCACCGCCGTGGTCGATCACCCTCTGCTGTTCGAGCGTGAGCACGTGTGGGCGACCAGCGGGCGTGCTGCACTGGACATCGATCAGCTCATCGCGATCCTCGTCGACGAGGCCACGCGCCTGGGCATCTCGGTCGACGCCCCGCGTCGACTGCACCCCGAGGTCTTCCAGCGGCTGTGGAAGCCGGCGTTCTTCGAGATGCTCGACGTCCCCGCACAGACCAAGTTCGCCAATCTGCTGGCGTCCGTGGCGAACCTGTTCAACACGACGCCGTTCCCCAGCTCACTCGGATCCGGACCGCTGCCCGCGGCGCAGACCGCCGAGACCATCGAACGATCGGCTCGGCTGACCGCGCGGCACCTCGTATCCCTCTCCCCCGCTGCCTATCCCATGCTTCAGCCCGCCTGACATCCCCGACTCCAGGAGCATCATGTCCCCCAGCATCATCAGCGTCGTCGCCACGATTTCGGACGTCTCGGCAGATGACGTCTTCGCGCGCATCAGCGACTTCGCCTCCTTCGGCGACCACGTCACGATGGTCGACTACATCACCGTGACCGACGCCCCGCCGGTCGACGCCGCCACGTACACGCGGTCGTCGTCGTGGTCGACGCATTTCCGCGGCGGACTGCTGCAGTGGATCGAACGCGACACGGTCGACATCACAGCCCGAACCGTCACCTTCGAGCAGTCCAGCGGCGACCTCGGATCCTTCGACGGCCGATGGTCGGTGCGGGAGACCGCCGACGGAACGGTGGAGATGGCGTTCGACGCAGCCGTCGACATCGGCATCCCCTCCATGGCGGACATGCTCAATCCCGTTGCTGCGCAGGAGCTGGCGACCGGAGTCCGCCAGATCGTCGACGGTGTCTTCGGCAGCAAGGTGGTGTCCGTCGACACCGGAGCCGCTGTCGCGGGACGCTGAAAGGCCTCGGCCCGACCCGTGAGTCTCTAGACTGATCCTCCGACGACGAGGAGACTCCACGATGTTCGGCCGACGACTGTTCCTCCGAGGAAGCGGCGTGGTTGCCGCGTCGGTGGTCGCCGGATGTTCTACCTCACCCTGGTCCGGGGACTCCTGGTGGAAAGATGCGTCGGGGACGCTGCGTATCGCCACGGGCAACGTCGGGGCGGTCTTCGACGAGTACGGCACAGCACTTCGGGTAACGGCAGAACGCGTCATGCCGAACATCGACGCAGACGTCCTGGTGACCGGCGGTTCGGTGGGAAACGTGGTCGAGTTGATCGCCGGGAACGCGGATGTCGGTTTCTGTCTCGGCGATACAGCGATCCAAGCGGTGGACGGAAGCGGACCGTTCGCGAGTCCGGTTCCGTTGACAGCACTGGCGCGCCTGTACGACAGTTTCCTGCAGGTTCTGGTGCGCCGGGATTCACCTGTCGAATCGCTGTCACAACTGGCCGGACGCAAGATCAGTGCCGGGCAGCGAGACTCGGGCACGCTGCTGGTGACCGAGAGGTGCGTGACTGCAGCAGGGTTGAACACCGACGACATCGAATTCGTACCACTCTCTCTTGCCGACGCCGCTGTCGCTCTGGAACGCGGCGAGATCGACGTCCTCGCCTTCGTCAGCGGGTTCCCGATCCAGACGCTGGTGGATCTGGGACGGCGAGTCCCTCTCCGGGGAATCGACATCGGCGATCTGGTGGAACCACTCGTCGCGTCGTGGGGTCCGCAGTACGTGACAGGGCCGCTTCCGGGCGATCCCTACGGACTTACCGCGTCGGTTCGGACCGTCAGCGTGAAGACGTACATGGTAGCCATGCCGAGCCTCGCGGAGGACACGTCATATGGTTTCACGTCGGTCGTCTTCGACCACCAGGACGACATTGCCCGACAGGTGCGCGACGTGCGCCAACCCACCGTTGCGGCGGGCATGTTCACGCAACCGGTCCCTTTGCATCCGGGAGCGTTGCGGTGGTTCCGGGATCGTGACGCGCGAGAAGTGAGATGACAGTGCGTAATCCGGGTTCGGCCATCTCAATCGTCACGTCACCACCCGCATCACGCATTCGCAGTCCGAGGATCGCCAATCCGAGTCCGGTGCCGTCGATGTCCGCGTGACGATCGAGCCGGTGGAATCGCCGACCCAGTTGCGACGCTTCCTCCGGCGTCACTCCGTCACCGTGATCGCGGACGACAAGCTCCCACCCGGCGTCGCGACGATGCAAGGACACCTCGACAGCGCGCCCCTCGGCGTACTTGACGGCATTGTCGAGCAGGATGTCGAGAACCGTCGGGATCAGATCCTCCTCCAACAGAGCGGATGTCGGTCCCGGCGGGACCGTCACCGTCAACAGGTCACCGAACAGCGGGCCCCACAACCCGACGCGCTCGCGCACCTGGCCGGCGACGTCCACGTCGATCACTCGCCTGTCGAATGCCCCGCCTCGGCTCACTTCGATGACCGCGTCCAACGACCGCGCCATCCGCTCCGTCTCGGCGAGAACGGGTTCCACCGAGGGGTCGTCCTCGGCAAGGCTCTCGAGCCGTAGCCTCAGTGCGGTCAGCGGGTTGGCCAGTTGATGGGAGACGTCGGCGATCAGGTCGCGTTGCTGATTGCGTGAGTGTTCGACGTTCGAGGCCATCTCGTCGAATGATTCCGCGAGGCGGCGAAGTTCCGGCGGGCCCACATGCTTTCCCGACGACGGAGCGCGACCCTTGGCGAGTTCGTCGACACGTTCGGTCAGATCGTCCACCGGTCGAACTACCCACCCCACCAGAGGAACTCCGACGAGCCACGCCACCAGAGCGAGAACGAGAAGTCCGACGGATACCGCCGCCGCGATCCAGAGCGTCACGTTCTGCCGCGCGCCGGATGTGTCTTCCAGCATCACGACCGCACCGAGTATCTGGGCATCGCGTCCGATGGGAGTCGCCACGATCATCGGCCCGTCGCGCCACGGCCACAGTGCGGACGGCGCCGAGGTCGGTGTGCCGCTCAGAGCTTGTCGCGTCGCCTCGGTAAGCTCCGGCACACCGTCGGGCAACTCCGACCCCGCGGGGGCGAGTACGGCTCTGTCGATTCCTATCAACCACGTTCGGGTACTGGTAGTCACCTCGCCGTATCGCTCGAGATCCGGGCCGAGGACCCCGACGTCACCGTCCGCACCTGAACTCCCGGCGAGGGTCGCGAACCGTGTCGCCGACGCGAGCCGGCGTTCATGGATGGTGACGGCACGTTCCTCGGCATGCGCGGTGACCAGGGGCGCAATCAGCGCTGCGAGCACCGCGGCAGTGAGCGTGATCGCGAGAGCCAGCAGCCGCTTCCTCATGGGTCCGTCGGATCGGCGACGCTCAGTCGGTAGCCGACTCCGCGCACCGAATCAATGGTCGCTATTCCGCGTAACTTGTTCCGCAGTGACGCGACGTGAACATCGAGGGTGCGCGATGCCCCGACCCACGTGGTATCCCACACCTCCTCCATCAGCGCGGCGCGGCTGAGCGGATGATCGGGTGTCCGCGCCAGCGCCACCAGGAGCTCGCATTCCTTGGTGGTCAACGACCGCACCGAACCGTCGGCCGCGGTGACGCTCCGCGTGGACTCGTCGACGACGAACCCGAGATCCACCGTCGGAGCAGCCGAGTCGCGTCCGACGGTGCGGCGCACCACGGCATCGAGACGAGCCAGGAGTATCGCCAAGCTGTACGGCTTGGTGACATAGTCGTCCACCCCCGCATGGAGGGCGCCGATCACCGAACCTTCGTTCCGTCGCGCAGTGAGGGCCACGATCGGAACAGAGGAATGAGCTCTGATCTGTCGGCACACCCAGAGCCCGTCGTGGTCGGGCAGGCCCATGTCGAGAAGCACCAGGTCTGCTTTGTCGACGAGGTCGAGAGCCGCTGCGCCGGTAGGAGCGTGACGCACAGACCACCCCCGGCGACGTAACGCCTGGGTCAGTGCGTCCGCGACTCCCTGGTCGTCCTCGACGACGAGAATCTGCATCGACGACTCCCGTCCAGTCGAACCGTGACCAGCCTCGCCCGAGCCTAACCCATCCGGCCCGGTCCAAATCAGGAGACGGACACCGCGTCCGGGTTCGCCCGCTTCGCCTGTTCACCGTCGAGATACGTGGGTGCACGGTTCTTCAGGACGAAGATGTAGACGATCAGCGATACACCGATGGCTACCGTGACGTAGATGCCGAACGCGTCCAGCGCGTCGCGCTCCTTCGCCGCCGTGTAAATGACCGGCGCCGTCCCTCCGAACATCGAATTAGCAAGGGCGTAACCGAGTCCTAGACCGAGAGCTCGAATATGCGCCGGGAACAGTTCGGCCTTCACGATGGCATTGATCGAGGTGTAGCCCGTGAGGATGACATACGTACCGGCCAACAGCAGGAAGGACAGCATCGGTGTGTCGACGCGGGGCAGCAGGTTGAGGAACGTCCACGTCCACAGCACACCCGCGACGCCGAACCCGACGAGCAGCGGCTTGCGTCCGATCTTGTCGCTGAGCAGTCCTCCGAGAGGCTGGATCAGCATCAGGAAAACCAGGGCTGCCAGGTTGATCCACGTCGCGGTCATACCCTGGTCGGCGTACGCGCTCTTGACGATCAGCGGACCGTTGACGCTGTACGTGTAGAACGCCACCGTGCCGCCGAGAGTGACGAGGAAGCAGATCAGCAACTGCTTCGGGTAGGCCGTGAACAGTTCGGCCATGGATCCGCTGCGCTTGCCCGCAGTGTCGTCCTTGTTCAGCGACTCGTCCATCGAGCGACGTAGGAAGAGGACGACGACGGCACTGACGGCGCCGATGAAGAATGCGATGCGCCAACCGAAGTCGGCAATCTGCTCATCGGTCAGGAACGTCTGCTGGACCAACAACGTGACCTGAGCGAGCACGTGACCGCCGACGAGGGTGACGTACTGGAACGACGAGAAGAATCCTCGAAGTCCCGGGGTGGCCGCCTCGGACATGTACGTCGCGGACGTGCCGTACTCACCGCCGGTGGCGAAGCCCTGCAGCAGTCGGCAAAGGACAAGGACGACGACCGCCGCGGACCCGATGGTCTCCACGGTCGGCGTGAGCGCGATCAGCAGAGACGCGCCGGCCATCAAGGAAATGCTGAAGACGAGTGCGGGGCGACGACCGTGGCGGTCGGCGTACCGCCCGAAGAACCAGGAGCCGATCGGTCGCATCACGAAGGTCACCGCGAAGATCGCCATGGTGTAGATGCCGGCGTTGGGCTCGCCCTCGGCGAAGAAGCTGGACTGGAGATAAGACGCGAAAACGGTGTAGACGTAGACGTCGTACCACTCGACGAGATTGCCGAGCGATCCTCGGACGGTGTTGTACACCGCTCGTTTCGTCGAGGGGGGCCCGACAGGGGCATGTGTGGCCATGAGGAGTGGTCGCCTTTCGGTCCGGTGCGAACTCGGACCCGGGAGGTACGGATCCACGCGTCGAACAGTAGGTGTGACCCGGACCATATGACGTGGATCGCACAGCAGTCTTTACATAGGCTTTGCATACCGCCGTTGCCGCGTGTCGGTGGGTCCTGCCACCATCGCCGACATGACGACGCCTGCGCTCCCGGAAGCGTGCCTCGAGTGGTGCGCGGACCGCTCGTACGAGTACGACGTGATGGGTGACCTCGTGGAGGTCGATCTCGACTGGTGGAACAGCAGGCTCGACGAGGCGCGTATCCCCGTACGGCTCCACGGCCGAGCGGTGAACGGAGATCCGGTCGACACCGGCGCCGGTTTCCTGCGACGGGGCGACCTGCACTCGGTGGGTCGCGGATGCGATCTGTCCACCGTCTACCACTGCGCTGCATGGCTTGTCGGGCACCGTCACCGCGAACGTGCACGGCGGTTCCCCGATGCGCGCGATCTGTCGGAACCTGTCCACGCGATGCGGCTCGATCGTGTGCGTCGCGCCCTGGGTGAGTGCCGCCGCGCGCCTGCCCTCATTGATCTGGGCCCGCAACGGGAGTGGTCGGGGTGGCCGGCTGCCACAGGATTCGGTCCCGTCCCGCTGTCGCTGTTCGCCTGGGCAGTCGGGTCGGAGGGCACGCTGGAGCGCCCCCAGATCGTGGACCAGCAGGCCCTGTCCGAACTGGTGCACCTCGGGTGGGTCGAGAACCCGTCGGTCTCCGGAATCACCGTGCGGCGGTACATGCGGTACTGCGACGTTCTCTACGGCTGGGCCGACCTGGCGCGCGTCCGACCGGAGTTGATCGAGATGTGGCTGGTGTATGCCTGGCGTCGGCGCAGAGCGTCGCCCTCACCGTTCATGCAGGAATTTCGCGATGCGCTGTGACCGTGCGCTGCGGGCAGAACGTGGTGGAGCTGAGGGGAATCGAACCCCTGACCTTCTCGATGCGAACGAGACGCGCTACCAACTGCGCCACAGCCCCTGACCTGGCGAACCAGGATCGTCTCGAACTCTAGCAGCCCCGCGAGACTGCCAGAAATCCGGTCACTCTCCGGCAGCCCGACGCATTCTGACGGCCAGGTGGGAGTCGCCGACATGCTCGTCGTAGTGCTCGAGATGGTCGAACGCCGGGTCCTCGTCGTCCACCTCGAGCACGACGGCGCCGGGACGGCGTAGCCGCTCGGGGGTGAGCTTGAGCTCGGGGTCGGTGTTGGACTCGACACCCAGGCGCGAGCGCTGGAGCCGCTGCATACGCCGGCGGCGGATGTCTTCCTCGATGCGCACCTGACGGCGGAGGTAGAACAGGTACGAGGACAGGCCGACGAGTGTGACGGTGAAGACCCACCAGAAGATCGGCGACGCAAGGAAACCCAGTGCGGCCGACATCGCGATGACGAACACCGAGCCGAGCACCGCGCGCTGGCGGAAGCCGTAGCGGGCCGCGCGGGCGATGGCGTCGGCTTCGGGATCGAATCCGCCGCGACCACGACGCTGCGGCACGTAGTCCTCGGCGAAGTACTCGTCCTCGTCGTGATCCGCGGCGTGCTGGGTGTCCATCGGATCCTCCGAGTCGGGTGTACTGGGGCGCCAGTCGGGATCGCTGCGGTGGCCTGCGGCGGGGCCGGGATCGACGCGCAGACGTGCGCCACCTCGGTGCAGAACACGCGTAGCCAGGGCAACATCGGTGGTTCGCCTGATGCGCGGACGCGATTTGACGACCATCGGCACCAGCACGAACAGCCAGATGGCGACGAGGCCGATCCAGATCACCGAATTGGGCACTGCCACCACCTCCTGCCGCGTGAATCACATACATGTGAGCTTGCACGTCAGCGTAGTGGTGAGCGTTGCATGCCGGTTGCCGACGCGCCGAACACGAGTGCACTCATGTCACACCAGTCACACTGCGGAGCCTCGATTCGGGCTCCCGCGGGTGTTGCGTGTTCCCGCGGGCACTGCAGTGGTGGCGCGAACAGGAAAGTCCCGCGGGAACACCCGGGGGAGGTCAGCGCGCCCAGGCCGCCCGACCACTACGCACCAGCACATCGGCCGCAGTTCCGGGGGTCTCGCCGACCGTCATCGCGACGAGGATGTGGTCGCGCCAGGCACCGTCGACGTCGAGGTAACGCTGCAACAGCCCCTCCTGCCGGAACCCGACGTTGCGGAGAACCGCTTGGCTCGCAGCGTTTTCCGGCCGGACGGTGGCCTCGATGCGGTGCAGTCCGGCGGCGCCGAAGCAGTGGTCGACGCCGAGCGCGAGGGCCGCGGTGGCGACACCCTGACCACCGACGTCCTTGGCCACCCAGTACCCGATCCACGCGGACCGCAGGGCTCCACGGACGATGTTGCCGACGGTCAGCTGCCCGCAGAATTCGCCGTTGAGCTCGATGGCGAAGGGGAGCATCGTCCCCCGCCGCGCTTCCGCTTTCAGGCTCGAGAACAAGGGTGGCCACGACGACATCGCGTGCCTCATGTCCCAGGGCGCCTCGCCGGTGGGCTCCCACGGTTCCAGATGTGCGCGATTCGCGATGCGTGTGCGCGACCAGACGGACGCGTCGCGCAGGCGGACGGGTCGGACCGTCACATCACCCGCGGGGACCACGAGTGGACCCAGTTTCGCCGGCCATCCTGGATGGCTGGACCACGATCGCGGCATACTTCGAGACTGTAGCGAATCAGCCGCGCTGCGCGAGAAACGCGACGTCGACTTCTTCGCCGGTGCGCACCTCGGTCACCGCGGGGTCGACCATGACGAGGCAGTTCGCCTCGGCGAGCGTGGCCAGCAGATGCGACGAGCTGCCGGGGGCACCGCCGAGCGCCTGCACCAGGTACTCCCCCGTGCCCTCGTCGCGCATGAGCTGTCCGCGCAAGTAGGCGCGTCGACCGGCGATGGACGTGATCGGGCCGACGGTGCGCGCGGTGACGATCCGGCGCATCGGCTGGCGACGCCCCAGAGCGATGCGCACGAGTGGACGCACCATCACTTCGAACACCACGAGCGCGCTGACGGGGTTGGACGGAAGGAGGAATGTGGGGACCTCGTCACGTCCGAGCTGCCCGAACCCCTGCACCGAGCCCGGGTGCATCGCGACGCGGCCCACCTCGATGTCGCCGAAGTCCTCGAGCGCCTCGCGGATCTCCTCGGAGGCACTGCCGCCGACGGCACCGGCGATGACGACGATCTCGGACCGGATGAGCTGACCTTCGACCACCTCACGCAGCCGCTTCGCGTCGCCACTGACGATGCCGATGCGGTTGACGTCGGCGCCGGCATCGCGCGCAGCGGCGGCAAGGGCGTAGCTGTTGACGTCGTAGACCTGGCCTTGACCGGGCGTGCGCTCGATGTCCACGAGTTCGCCGCCGATAGAGATCACCGACAGACGCGGACGGGGGTGGACCAGCACCTTGTCGCGACCCACGGCGGCCAGCAGACCGACCTGAGCAGCACCGATGATGGTTCCCGAGCGCACCGCGACGTCGCCGGGCTGCACGTCGTCGCCGATGCGTCGCACGTACTCGCCGGACCGGACGGGAGCGAGAACCTCGATGCGTCCACGAGCGAGCTTCGCGCGATCCATCGGGAGGACCGCGTCGGCAAGCGTGGGAAGGGGGGCACCGGTGGCAACGCGCACCGCCTGGCGAGGCTGCAACCGGATGGGCTGACGCGATCCCGCGCCGACCTCACCCACCACGGGCAGCGAGATGTCGACGGCCGCACCGTTCTCGTCGGTCGCGGAGCCCGCAGCAGCGATGTCGACGCTGCGCACCGCGTAACCGTCGATCGCTGCCTGGTCGAAGCCCGGCAGGGGACGCTCGGTCACCACTTCCTCGGCGCACAGGAGTCCCTGCGCCTCGGAGATGGCGACTCGCACCGGCCGGGGGGCAACCGCTGCAGCCGTCACTCTCGACTGCTGCTCCTCAACCGAGCGCATCCGCACCTTCCGTCGTGTTCTTCTGGCCGGGCCTCACTCGTACGTCGTGAGCTCCGGAGCCCAACTGTCGCTCAAGCGCTCCTGGAGCCACTCGCGCAATGCCGGACCGTAGTCGTCTCGTTCCAACGCGAAGTCAACCGCAGCGCGGAGGTATCCCCCGGGATTTCCGAGGTCGTGTCTCACACCACGATGCACCACGACGTGGACCGGGTGGCCCTCGGCGATCAGCAGAGCGATGGCGTCGGTCAGCTGGAGCTCGCCGCCGGCGCCGGGCTCGATGCGTCGCAACGCGTCGAAGATGGCGCGGTCGAGGAGGTACCGGCCCGCGGCCGCGTAGTTCGACGGGGCGTCCTCCTTCGCGGGCTTCTCCACCATGCCGTTGACCTTGAGCACGTTGGGGTTGACCGCGTCGGGAACGATCTCGGTGTCGAAGACGCCATACGACGACACCTGGTCCTCGGGAACCTCGATGGCGCACAACACACTTCCGCCCCGCTTGGCGCGCACGCGGGACATCACGTCGAGCACACCGCGGGGCATCACCAGATCGTCGGGAAGAAGAACGGCGATCGCGTCCTCGTCGTCGTCCAACACTTCCTCGGCGCATGCCACGGCATGTCCGAGGCCCAGAGGTTCGTGCTGGATCACCGACTGGACGTCGAGAAGCTTGGGGGCTACCCGGACCTTGGCGAGCAGTTTGAGCTTGCCGCTCGCCTCGAGCTTGTTCTCCAGGACCAGGTCCTCGACGAAGTGTGCGACCACTCCGTCCTTACCGGGCGAGGTGACGATGACGAGGCGCTCGGCTCCGCAGTCGGCGGCTTCACCGGCAACCAACTCGATACCGGGTGTATCGACTACGGGCAGTAGCTCTTTGGGCACGGTCTTCGTGGCGGGGAGAAAACGGGTACCCATGCCTGCAGCGGGGACCACGGCCGTGCGGAAGGACGGTTTCTTGCTCCCGGCCGTGGACTCACTGTTCGCTGAGCTCATGCACACACCCTATCCATGTAAACCGCGAACTTCCTTCGCGAGACCCTAAGGTTTAACCCGTGATCGCGGACGACAAACTCGAGTGGAGGACGCGCATCCTTGCTGCCCGCAGGCGTCGCGACCACCGTTCTCGGCACCGTGCGTCAGAGGCACTCTCTCACGCCGTCGCACTTTTGGCGTCCGATGTCCTCGGTCGTGGCGGTGACACCCTGGCCGCCTATGTACCGGTCGGTAGCGAGCCGGGGAGCGTGTCGATGCTCGACGCAGCACTCGCGGCCGGCGTGCGGGTCCTGCTCCCTGTTGCCCGCGAGCCGGGAGCGATGTCGTGGGCGGAGTACACCGGACCCGACTCGCTGGTGCCCGCAGCGCACGGACTCCGCGAACCGGCGGGCACGGTGCTCGCGCCCGACACGGTGACCGAGGCCTCCGTGTTGCTCGTTCCCGCCCTGGCCGTCGACCGTGCCGGGGGCCGGTTGGGTCGCGGCGCGGGGTTCTACGACCGCACGTTGCACGCGGTGCGGTCCGACGCCCTGCTGGTGGGAGTCGTGTACGACGACGAGCTGGTCGACGTTCTCCCCACCGAGGAGCACGACATCCGCATGACCCACGTCCTCACGCCCGACGGAGGGTTGTCGACGCTGGTAGGCCGACCGCCCGCGGAATAGCTCCACCTGCGGCGGCGTTCTCCGATTGCCGATGCTGGCACTGTCGACTGTAGAGTGCCAAGAAGGACCGACAGCGGGAGAAAACGTGCCTACCTACTCATATGCATGCACCGAGTGCGACAACCGGTTCGACATCGTCCAGTCGTTCACGGACGATTCGCTGACCGTGTGCCCCGCGTGCTCGGGCAAGCTGCGCAAGCTCTTCAACACCGTCGGGATCGTGTTCAAGGGCAGCGGCTTCTACCGCAACGACAGTCGCGGCACCTCCTCGACCAGCGAATCTGCATCGTCCGACTCGAGCAGCAGCTCGGACAGCAAGAGCTCGACCGAGAAGAAGTCGGACTCGAGCAAGCCGTCCGAGAAGTCCTCCGGCTCGTCGGAGAAGAAGTCCACGAGCACGTCCGCGTCCGCCGGCGCAAGCTGAGAACACCCCCTGTGGAGAGCCGCCCGGTTCTCCACAGGGTCACCGGCCGTCCAGCCATCTCGGGGCCTGACCCTCTCTAGCGTCGGTGCATGCCCACCCCGAAGCCCGCTGCGGCCCATCCGCTCGGCGCGCGTCTTCTCGACCGCATCCCGTCTCTCCCTCCAGGACTTCGCTCGACCACCGCGCGGCGCGTCCTCGCGGCCGCCCTGGTGCTGCTGGCGGTCGTCGCGGCATATCGCTCCGACCCTTCGCGTAGCCGCGTCCCGGTCGTCGTGTCGGCCATCGACCTGGTGCCGGGCTCCTACGTGACGGCCGCGGACCTCTCGACGACCCTCGTCGACGAATCCGTCGTCGCGCAGGGCTCACTCACCTCCGTCGACGACGCCGTGGGACGCACGGTCGCGGGACCCGTCCGGCCCGGCGAGGTCTTGACCGACGTGCGCCTCCTCGGACCGCGGCTCGCGTCGGCCACACTGCGTGCCGACGACGCGCGGGTGGTGCCCATCAGGCTCGCCGACCCCGAACTCGCCGATCTACTGCGGGCAGGCGACGTGGTCGATGTCGTGCGGGCCGCCGACGGCGACTCGGCGGACGACGGCGGCGGTACCGGGATCATCGCCGAAGCCGCCACCGTCGTTGTGGTGTCCGCGGCCGGAACCGGAGTGGCCCGGAAGGAGCAGCTTGTCCTTCTGGCGCTGCGTGCGGATGCTGCCGCCACAGTGGCAGCCGCATCGTTGTCCGACGCACTCACCGTTCTGCTGCGCTGACTTTCGAGAACTCGGCAAACACTTCGGTCGGTTACGCTCACCCCAGAAATTCGCGCACGATCGGACGAGGGGTACATCGCATGCTGAAGGGTTTCAAGGATTTCCTGCTTCGAGGAAACGTTGTCGATCTGGCCGTGGCGGTGGTCATCGGCGCCGCATTCACCGCGATCGTCACCGCATTCACCACCAACATCGTCAACCCGCTGATCGCGTCCATCGGGGCCAGTAACGAACTGGGATGGGGCTTTTCCATCCGCGCCGGCAACGCGGCGACGTTCGTCAACATCGGCGGTGTCATCACGGCCATCATCAACTTCATTATCATCGCGGCCGTCGTCTACTTCGTGCTGATCCTCCCGGTGAACACCGCGAAGGCACGATTCGCCACCAAGAAGGAGAAGGCGCTCAGCGATCAGGACATCCTGATCCAGATCCGAGACCTGCTGGCGGAAGGCAAGTCCGAGGGCGTCAAGACCACGACCGACGGAGTCACCGGCAACACCACGACGTAACGCCGTATCGACGACGAGGGCTCGTCCGCACCCGAGGGTGTGGACGAGCCCTTTTTGTCATTCCGGCGGTGTTCGAGCGCGGGCCGGTCCGTTGTCGCTCCGAGCGCGGGTTCCCGCAACGGTTCCAGCAACCTGCAATGGCTACAACCGTTGCAAGTTGCCGAAGTCGTTGCGGGAACGTCGCCGGGCCGTTGCCTGCTCCCGTTGCAGCAAGGTGCTCCGGCTACAACCGGCGCAGGTTGCGTAAACCGGAGCAAGAAGTGCCGAGCACGGGTTCCCACAACGGTTCCGGCAACCTACACCGGTTGCACCGGTGTAGGTTGCCGAAGTCGTTGTAGGTAGCGGAACGGTGACGATCAGAACCGCGCCGCTCCCCGTCAGTTGCCGAACTTCAGCAGCGGGAACTCGTCGAGCGTGATCGCGGTACCGGCCGACGAGCATGCATCGGCGACAGCCTTCGAGTTGTCGACGAAGGCCTGACCCGACGTGCTGTCGGGCTCGGTCAGCTCCAGCGAGTCGGCCGGGAGGCCGGAGATCAGTGTGGAGAGGGAGGTTTCGACACCGTCGGTCGCGGTATCGGCCAGCGGCTGGAACTTCTGCATCTCGGCAGTCTTGGCGGCGGTCCATGCCTCGATGTCGGAGTCGGCCGGACCGGCCTTCACGAGCGCGGTGAACTGGTCGTAGGCAGTCTCGAAATCGGTGCATGCGGTGGCATTCTCGGGTGAGGCGTCCGACGAACCGGAATCGCCGCTGCTGCACGCCGAGAGCCCCACCAGAGCCGTGACGGCGACGGCTGCGGTGATCAGACGGGTTGCGGTACCGGAATTCATACCGCCTATTCAACAGGATCCCCGTTTCGCGGAAGCGACTGGGGCGGTGCGCATTCGGTCCGTCGTGACAGTCCACGAGCCATTGCGGACGCCATAGTTGCCGTTCACGAACACGACGAAGCCCCACCCGGAGAACCGGATGGGGCTTCGTACGTGTGTTCAGTTCTGCCGAGGTAGCGAACTACCTGTCAACAGGCAACCGATACTGGCTTAGCCAGGATCAGTTGAAGCGCCACGGCTTGCCGTAGGTGATTGCGGTGTCGCCATTGCTGGAGACGACCTTCACGTACGGGCGAACCGAGACGTTGCCGGCGATGTTGGTCGCCGTGCCGTGCACGTTCGAGATCTGGATCTCGGTGCGCTCGCCCGAAGCCGAGCCGGTGCCGACCTCGACGTCCTCGATGCCGGGGCCCGGCTCGAGGGTGACGGTCGTGGCGAGCTGCGGGAGAAGATCGTTGGTCGAGAGCGTCGCACCCGTGCCAGCGCCTGCCGCGTCGATGCCGACCTCGGCCGAGACGTTCGGCGTGGTGTAGCTGAACTCGAGCGAGCCGCCGAGGGACATCGGGTAGCCGAACTGGTAGCCGAGAGTGATGTCGCCCTCGAAGTCAGCAGCGTCGGGTCCGGTGACCTCGACGATTGCGCGACCGTTGTGGAACCACTCGCGAGTCAGCGGGTTTCCGTCGAGCGGGTACACGCTGTTGATGAAGGTGTCGGCCTGCGAAACCGTGATGGTGTTGCCACCACCGTCGACGACGGAGTTCGAGTCGTCGACTGCTGCAGATGCCGAGCCGCCACCGACGACCAGGCCGACAACTGCGGCGCTGGCGACCACTGCGGTACGCATGGACTTGAGCCCCCGGCTGCGCCGCGGCTTCTGAATTACGGTCATGTACTTCCTCATCATGTTCGTCCCGGGGCGTGTTCGCCTCAGGTGCGCTGTCGGGCTCTGGATTCCTCCCGAACGGTTCACGTCGAGCGAACCGTATCAGGCGGCGACGGCAAGCTGGTGGCTTACGTGTCGGGCAGTGCAGGACCACAATTTGGTTGCTGTCTCGTATCGATTCAGCACCCACTGTCGAACCTGAGCGAAACCTTAGAGGGAGTTCGCAACCCTGACAATCCCTACGCACACGGCGTTACGTCTCGGATCCGCCGGCCACGTTTCCTTCATGTGAACCTGCGTCACAAGCGTTTTGAGAAAGCGACTCGCCGGTACCAGGAAGGAGCTCGAGCGCTCGAAACTGTGCTAACACGCTGCGGGAATAGCCGTGACGTGCGAGTTGTTGGGCGCACCCCTGCGTCGAACGGACATCCCGGTCGGTCGTCGAGTCACACCAGTAACATCTACCCTGCGGTAACCGCATGGGTGGCACAGTCGGTTTGTACGAATATCCGGTTAACAGACATGCAACACGAGATGCGGGATGTGAACGTTCACGTGATGTGGATCACACCAAACTATTCGTAATGAGGAGGCCTCTGACTCCTCAACCACTCCTCCGAGCGGCCGGACGAATCACCGCCATGTGGTTCGGAGCCGACGGCATCGTCGCTCGTCGACTCCGGAAGTACCTCGCCGAACACACGCGCGAGCCGGGCCCGTCGTTCACGGGCCCGGCTCGCGGGGTCGTCGAGTGAGGACGAATCCTCCGGTGGCTCAGCCGTCAAGGCTGGACAGCTCACCGATCACGTGTGCGGCCAACGGCGTCAGTGTGGCCATACCGTCACGCACAGCGGCGCGGCTGCCCGCGAGGTTGACGACGAGCGTGCTGCCGGACACGCCGGCCAGCCCTCGGGACAGTCCCGCATCCAGTGAGCCGGCGGCCAGGCCGGACGAGCGCAAGGCCTCACTGATACCCAGCAGCTCACGATCGAGCACCTCGGCGGTGGCATCGGGTGTCACATCGCGAGGCGAGGTACCGGTGCCGCCGACGGACACCACCAGGTCCACACCGCCGATGACCGCAGTGTTGAGCGCGTTGCGGACGTCGATCTCGTCGTTGCTGACGACGACGACACCGTCGACGAGGAAGCCGGCCTCGAGGAGCAGTTCACTTACCAGGGGTCCGGTCGAGTCGGCGTCTCCGTGGGCGGTGCGATCGTCGACGATCACGACGAGCGCCCGTCCGGCTACCGCGGCATCCATAGTCATGTCGCTCACCGTAATGCCCGCCTCCAGACGCGTCTCCATCTGCCCGACACTCGCCATCGCCGCGAAGCCCTCGACGGCATCGGAGTTCATCCGACTCGGCTCGATGTGGCCGACGATCGGCGTCAGATGGCCACCGTCACGGACGATCCGGGGTCGCTTCATCAGTTGCCTCCACTGGGGGCCGTGCCGAGGGTGACCTGCACGGTCTGCTCGTTGCCGCCCTGGGTGTACTTGACCGACACCTGGTCGCCGGGAGCGTGCGAGCGTACGGCTGCGATCAGCGCGTCGCCACTGGCGATGACGCGTCCGTCGACCTCGGTGACCACGGCGCCGGTGGGGATACCGGCCTGCGCTGCCGGTCCGCCCTCGGTGACGGCCATGACCGTCGCACCGTTCGCGTCGTCCCTGCTGGGAACACTGATGCCGATGATGGCCTGGGTGGCCTTGCCCGTCTGCACCAACTCGTCGGCGATGCGGCGAGCCTGGTCGACGGGGATGGCGAATCCGAGGCCGATGGAACCGCTCTGCGATTCGGACGAACTCGCGCCGGCACCCAGCGTGGCGATCGCGCTGTTGACGCCGACGAGCTTGCCGCTCATGTCGACGAGTGCGCCACCGGAGTTGCCCGGGTTGATCGCCGCGTCGGTCTGGATCGCGTCGATCACGGTCGTCTGGTCGGTCGACTCACCACTGGTCGCGACGGGGCGGTTGAGCGAGGAGATGATGCCGGAGGTGACGGTGCCCGCCAGTCCCAGCGGGGATCCGACGGCGACGACGCCCTGCCCGACCTGCAGACCGTCCGACGTTCCCAGCTCGATCGGCGTCAGTCCGCTGCGACCCGTCGCCTTGATGACGGCGATGTCCGACGACGCGTCGGCGCCCACGACCGTCGCGCCCGATGTCGAACCGTCGTTGAAGGACACGGTGAGCTGCGCACCGGCGCCGGCACCCGACACCACGTGGTTGTTGGTCAGGATCAGTCCGTCGGAGGAGAGGATGACGCCCGAGCCCTCACCCTCGGCCGTGCGGCCGGCGACCTGGATCTGCACGACGCTCGGAAGCACCTTCTGTGCCACGGCCTGAACGGACCCGTCCGGCGCGTTGGCAGCCGGGTTCGCCTGCGTCACAGGCTGATTGAGGGCGTTGGTGACACCGCCACCGTTCGAATCGGTCGCGATGGCTCCCACCGCGCCGCCGATGCCGCCGCTCACCAGGGCGAGTGCGATCGCTCCCGCCACGAAGGCCGCGCGACCGGGCTTGCGCGTCGCGGTCGCCGTGGACGTCGCGCCGTAGTACTGCGGCTGCTGTCCGGGCTGCTGGTACGGGTTCTGCTGGTAAGGCTGGGTGTACGGGTTCTGCTGCTGATTCGGGTTCTGCTGGCCACCCTGGTACCGACCGTCCCACCCGGAGTACTGCGGCTGATGCGGGGGTGTCTGCTGCTGAGCCGTGGGATCTTCCCGGCCGTCGCGGCCGGTGTCTCCAGTAGTGCGGTCCTCACTCATGCGTTCTGCTCCATCTCCGAGTCCGGCACTCGCCGGTCACCTCACGTCGTCCGACTCGACGATGCCCCTTCGGACTGAGAAGGCGCTGAGACCGTCATGTCAGCCTCCTGTGCGTTACCGGCTTCCCCGGGAAGAACTATGCGAATCAGCGTTCCGCCGGCCGCCGAATCCTCGACGGCGATGGTTCCGCCGTGCTTGAGCACCACCTGGCGCACGATGGCCAGCCCCAATCCGGAGCCGGGCATGGACCGCGACGCCGTGGATCGGTAGAAGCGCTCGAAGACCAGTTCCCGCTCGTCCGGCGCGATTCCGGGTCCGGCATCGGCCACCGTGAGCTCGAGCAGTCCGTCGGGCCGCGCGACCATGGCCACGTGCACGGTGGCCCCGGACGGGCTCCACTTGGCCGCGTTGTCCATGACGTTCAGCACGGCACGCGAAAGACCGGCCTGGTCGCCGTACAGGATCCACGGGGTGGTCACGGCGACGAAGTCGATCTCGTTGCGGCGTCGGCGAACCCGTTCGAGGCTGCGCTCGACGACGTCGGACATGTCGACACGGTCGAACACGTTCTCCGGAGCGTCCTCGCGTGCGAGGTCGACCAGGTCTCCCACCAGGGTCGACAGTTCTTCGATCTGGGCGACGACGTCCACACGCAGGTCGGCCATGTCCTGCTCCGGGATGCGCGGTGCGCCGGGCTGTCCCGACGCGATGAGCAACTCCATGTTCGTACGCAGCGAGGTCAGGGGCGTCCGCAGTTCGTGTCCGGCGTCCGCGACGAGGCGCGACTGGCGCGCCCTCGACTCGGCGAGCGCTCGCAGCATCGTGTTGAAACTGTCGGTCAGTCGGGCGAGTTCGTCGTTGCCCGTCACCGGGATCGGGGTCAGGTCGTCCGTACGTGCCACGCGTTCGGCAGCGGCAGTCAGCCGACCGATGGGCCGAAGACCCGTCCGCCCCACAGCGGTCCCGGCGACTGCGGCCAGCACCACGCCGCATCCGCCGACGACGAAGAGCACCCAGGCGAGGCGGTCGAGCACCTGCCCCGTCGGTGCCAGTCGCTGTGCGATGACCAAGGTGCTGCCGTCCTGGGTGCGCTCGGCGAGCACGCGCGCACCGGATGTGGTGCGCAGCGACGAGTCCTCTTGCCCGATCGCCACAGTCATCTCCGGGTCGCCGATCGGCACCGTCGAACCGGGCGGCACGTACTTGGTCAGGTCCGGAAAGATGAGAGCGACACTGACGTCCGTGCTGTAGAGCGTCGCCCCGGCGACGTAGCGGGGATCGAACGCGACGAGGTTCGTCTGGATCAGCGCGGACGCGCGCGTCCGAAGTTGGTTGTCGACGTCGCCGTACAGCGCGCGGGACACCACGGCGTAGGCAGCGATGGCCATGACCGCCACCGCGATGGCCACCACCGACGCAGCCAACAACGTCACCCGCCACCGGAGCGACACCGACCGCGTCAGCGGCATGGGCGGACGCATCTGCCCTCTCACGTCGAGCGGCTCCGCCTGCGTACCGACACCGTTGCGGGCAGTCGAGCGCCCGAACGGAGCAAGATTCACGGTGCCGTTTCCCTCAGCACGTACCCGACGCCCCGGACGGTGTGGATGAGCCTGATCTCGCCGTCCGCCTCGGTCTTGCGACGCAGGTAGCCGACGTAGACCTCGAGGGCGTTGCCGGACGTCGGGAAGTCGTACCCCCAGACCTCCTCCAGGATGCGGCTGCGGCTGAGCACACGACGCGGATTGGCCAGAAGCATCTCGAGCAGCGAGAACTCCGTCCGCGTGAGGCTGATGGGCCGCTCGCCTCGGTGAACCTCGCGGGTGACCGGATCCAGGGACAGATCGGCGAACGACATCACCTCGCTGTCCGGGCCCAGTTCACCCCCGGTGCGGCGCAGCAACGCGCGCAGACGGGCGAGCAGTTCCTCCAACGCGAACGGCTTGGGCAGGTAGTCGTCGGCCCCGGCATCGAGACCGGCGACGCGCTCGGACACCGAATCGCGAGCCGTCAGCACCAGGATGGGCAGATCGTCGCCCGTGCTCCGCAGCCGCCGGCACACCTCGAGCCCGTCCAGACGCGGCATCATGACGTCCAGTACCAACGCGTCCGGCCGCTCGGCGGCCACTTTCTCGAGTGCATCGAGGCCGTCTGTGGCCAGGTCGACGGTGTATCCGTTGAAGGTGAGGGACCGGCGCAGGGATTCACGGACGGCACGATCGTCGTCGGTCACCAGAACTCGCATGGACCCAGTGTCACCCCGGTGACTGAGACGGTGCTGAGAGGGCACGGGATCAGGCCGTCAGCGGCGACCGAACAATCCGTCGACGAAGGCGACGGCGTCCGGCTGCGAGTCACGGAAGGTCTGGCTGTGGTCCCCCGGGTAGGTCTTGAAGGTCAGCGGCTCACCGTTCGCGGTCATCGCCGCGGCGAGCGACAGTGCCGACGGAGCGGGCACGTCGATGTCGCGCAGACCTTGTCCGATGAACACCGGCCGGTCGTAACCCGACGTCGGCACCCCCATGTAGTCGTTGAGCACGCCGTAGAGATTCGGGATCTGCGCCAACGGCCGCGAGAACATCTCCCCCAGCTTCAGCCCTGCCACCGCGTCGTGGAACGGCATGGCGCACATGGTCTCCGCCGTATCCACCCACTGCTTGCCGAGCGGGGTGAGGTACGAGTCGACATCGATCTCCGGGTGCGCGCTGCGCAGTCCCGCGAGGATGTAGAAGACGTAGGAGGTGAGGCCGTCGGGAATCGCGACGGGCGGGACACCCGGGCCCAGCGGAAGAAGCGCCAGTTCGATGTTGGCGGGGACGCCGGTCCCCACGGCGCCGAGGTAGTCGAGCGACTCTCCCCCGTACTCGGTGGCGTATCGCGCGGTGGTCACGGCAGCGCCACCTCCCTGCGACTGACCGATGGCCACCCACCGGTTCGACAGGGACGGGTACAGCGCCCGCGCTGCGGTCACACTGTCGACGACGCTGTGAGCCTGCACCTTGCCGTCGAGGTATGCCATGACGCCGGGTGTGCCCAGACCGACGTAGTCCGTGGCGACGATCGCGTACCCCTTCTGCAGCCACGTGGAGAGGTAGGGGAAGTCCCGTTCCGGGAGAGTGGGTCCTACGACGGACGGCGCGCAATCGTCTCCGAGACCGGATGTGCCGTGCGCCCACGCGATGACCGGCCACCCACCCGCCGGCGCCTGGCCGGGCGGGAGGTAGACACCGCCGGTGCTCAGCGCTGCCTCGTCGCGCGGCCCCACGGACCAGTAGGTGATGCGTGCTGCGTCGACGCTGCCGGGAATCGGCGCCGGTGATGCGGACGAGCTCACCAGCGTTCCAGGAGTCGTGCCGTCCGCGTGCGCGACACCGACGAGCGAGAATGCGAGGGACATCGAGGCGGTCATGGTCACGAGCGCACGCACGAGGCGGCGGGAGCGGTTCGGCACGGCGTCACCGTACAACCCGCATCCGACGGACGTGCGTCGTTCTCGACCACTAGAACATACGTTCGAACACGGCTACGATGAGTGCCATGGACGACTCGGGTAGAACGCAGAGCGCGGTGAACGACAAGGTCCTCGAGCTGCGCGCGGTCGCCGACGAGCTCAGAGAACTCGACGATCATCGTGTCGCACTGGGAGACAGACTGGTCGACCTCGAACACTGGTTCCGACGCGTCGGCTGCGCGGAACTGTCGGATCACGCACTCGACGTCTTCGTCTCGCGGTACGTGGGCCGGGTCTTCGAGCTGGCCGACGGTATGCGGGAGTAACAGTTACCCGTCTACACGGATAGAAGTGACGTGCGTCGCCCGGTCCGGCGAGACGTGGGGTGCCCCTCACTTCGGTGAAAACGGACCTTCTGCGGGGAATCATGGTGTCAGCGAGATCCGTTCTCGCCAGTGCGGTTCAGGGGGATCCGCACTCGCTCGATGTGGAGGTAACACCATGATCGCTTTGACTCTCGTCGGTGTCGCAGCACTGGCCGTCGCACTGCTGTCCGGGGGCCGCGACCTCGACTTCGCGGGCCGACAGACGTCGTACAGCTACCGCGCACGCTGACGTTCCACAGATTCGACAGCAGCACCTCGTCCGATGGGCGGGGTGCTGCTGTCGTGGTACGTCAGGACGTCGAGTGCTCCGCCGTGAACTCGGTGATCCGGGAAAGGGCCGGCTTCGGAGTGAAGTCTCGTTCGACGATGCCGAAATTCTGCTCGGTGTCGCCGAGGTCGGTGCCCGAGTCACGGATGCTGTAGACGTAGGCGGGGCCCAACCAGTCGTTGCCGAGTAGAGCATTCATCATGATCGCGATCGATTCGGCCTGCCCGTCGGCAGACATCGCGTTCGCGTTCGTCCCTGTGGGCGCACCGATCTCGGTGATCCAGATCTGCTTCTCCCCGTCACCGGCCCCGGCCATGATGTCGTGCATGGGCCACATCGCCATCGCCGTGTTCCACTGCGCCGTCGACAGATCGTTCGGCAGGAACGGCCACGTGTAGGGATGCACGTTGAACGCGTCGAAGTATCGGTTGGCACCCAGCGAGTTCATCTGCGTCAGAAACGTCTTGGGTGAGATGTTGATCCCGTTGTCCACAGCGGGGGCCATTCCGCCGGACAGCACCAGGGCCTCGGGCTGCACAGCCTTGATGGCCCGGTAGGTCGCCCGGAGCATCAGCGCGTACACCGTGGGATCGGGCCTCGGCGCGAAGTACGTGGTGATGTTCGGCTCGTTCCACACCTCCCACAACGAAATTCGGTCGCGGTACCTTTCCGCGGCGAGTGCCCCGAACGCTGCGAACGCGTCCGGGCTCGCCGGTCGCGCGTACGGCTGATCGACCGCCGTCGCCACTCGCGCCCACGGTGGGGCGTAGGTGACGATCGCGTACGGGCACATACCTCGCGCGACGATGGCGTCGACGATGCGATCGGTCGACGCCCAGTCCCGCCGACCGGGCCGCGGCTCCACCACCGACCAGTCGATGTCGATCCGTACCGAGAACATCCCGGCGTCACGCGCGATATCCAGTTCGCTGCCCAGATCCTCGTCCGAGAGGAAGCCGAACGATCCACCGGGAGAACCGCCCACCCGGACGCCGTCCGACTCCGCGACGCACCGCGGCACCTCGCCCGACGGAGCGCCGGACGCCGGTATCGGCACACCGACGAGAACGAGAAGGACGGCGGCTCCCGACAGGGAGCACCGCCGGAGAAACTCGGCACCGGGTCTGCGCCGAGTCGACCTCGGACGAGAAACAGACCGATCGGTGATCACCGGCCAAGGCTAACAGCGGGGGCCGCATGGGGCGTACCAGCGAAAACGGACACCGGAAAGGCTCCGAATTCCACGATTCGCCACATCGCTCGAACACGAAGACACCTGCATTAGTATCGGCGAAATGACGACGGGAAACGACGGCTTCGATGCCCGCCTGAACGAGGTTCTGGAACAGCAGGCTGTGCGGGTGGGCGAAACGGTGCCCGCCTATGTCCGGCGTGCCGTCGTGACACGCCTGGTGAAGGAACTCGCCGAGGCCGACGACACCGATCTGGGCCATCTGCTCAAACGCCTCGAGGCGACAGCTGATCCCGTGCCCGATACTCCTGCCTCCACGCCGCCGGCAGCATCCGAGCAACCGTCGATCGTCACCGATCCCGATCGTGTTCGCGCTGTCGAGGCCACCGGGCTTCTCGACACCCCGTCCGAACCGGCCTACGACCGCATCGTCGCCATGGCTGCCGATGCGCTGTCGGTGCCGGGTGCCGCGATCTCGCTGATCGACAAGGACCGCCAGTTCATCAAGAGTGCACTCGGTTTCGGACCCGAGGAGGAGCGGCCGCGGGCCATCCCTCTCGAGGCCGGCATGTGCCAGCACACCGTGGCGAAGGGCGAACCACTGCTGGTGGAGGACGCCCGCCTCGACGAGAAGTTCAGGAATCACCCCGGCGTCGTGGACAAGACCTTCATCTCCTACCTCGGCATCCCCTTGGTCGACGACGGCGGTCACGCGGTGGGCACGCTGTGCGTCTGGGACGCCGAACCACGTCAGTGGACGACGGGGCACGTACAGGTACTCAAGGACATTGCGTGGATGGTTCGCGAGCGAATCTTCGAGTGAGCGAACCATTCCGGGCGTGATCTACATTTCTGCGTCGATTCTCTGTCTATCGGTCGCTTTTCCGTAATGGCGCCGTGACCATTCTGAGAAGACAACTCCGAAGAATGGTCTAGTGTTGATCTCGGTCGGTCAACCACTAGGTCCGTACGGAGTGAATCCTGTGTCAGAAACACTGGAATCGCGAGATACGTTGCAGCGCAACGCCCCTGCCACGAGGGTGTCCAAGGAACGTGGATTAGCGGACCGTCTTCGCGTCGATCCTGCACACACGATGGTCACCATCGCAGCGGATGCGACGGCGGCGATCGTGGCTGTCGCCGTGGCGAGATTGTGGCCCGGATCGGGCGACATCGATTACGGCTGGGTGCCGTGGCTGTTCGTGCCACTGGTCCTGCTCATCCTGGCGTCCCGCTCGCTCTACCGGCGCGGCCTCCGACGGAACTTCCTCGACGAGATCGGTCCCGTCGAGACGTCCGTCGCGATGGCCACTCTGCTGGTCCTGACGATCCTGCTGGTCGTGGGCACCGAGTACCGGCCCGGCCTCTTCATGGTCCGCGTGTGGATCGCCGCGGGCATCCTGGTGGCGGTGGCTCGCTTCCTGCGGACCACGATCCAGCGCTACCTCCGCGTGAACCACAAGTCGGCGGCTCCGACACTCATCATCGGCGGCGGCCCGATCGCGCACCAACTGGCGTCACGCATGCATCAGTTCCCCGAGTACGGTCTCGACCCCGTCGGCGTGCTCGACAAGGCCCCTGCGATCGATCCGGAGCCGGACACTCCCGAGGCGCTGGCCGTCCCCTACATGGGCAATCCCGCGCAGCTGGCGCAGGCCATCGAGCAGACGGGCGCCGAGGAGCTCGTCATCGGATTCTCCGACGTTCCGACCGAGAGTCTGGTCAAGGCCATCCGTACTGCCCACTCGAACGGCATGCGCGTCTGGTTGGTTCCGCGCTTGTTCGACACCGTCGGCGTGCGCACCCGCGTCGAGCATCTCGGCGGACTTCCCCTGATGGTGTTGCCGCACACCGACCCCAAGGGATGGCAGTTCTTCGTCAAGGGCGTCATGGACAGGGTCCTCGCGGGCCTGGGCGTCCTGGTGCTCTCGCCGGTGTTCCTCATCCTGGCGCTGCTGGTCAAGACCAGCTCGCCCGGCCCGATCTTCTTCTCCCAGGACCGAGTGGGCCGCGACGGAAAGACGTTCGGCTGCCTCAAGTTCCGGTCGATGCGTCCGCCTCGCGCGTCCGACGCCGAGTTCGCGCGCGTCGAGGGTTCTGCGCCCGGAGGTGTCGAAGGCGTCGACCGTCGTACCCGCATCGGCAAGCTCATGCGCCAGACCTCGCTCGACGAGTTGCCCCAGTTGCTCAACGTCGTCCGCGGCGACATGAGCCTGGTCGGGCCGCGACCGGAGCGACCGCACTACGTCGACCTGTTCGAGATGCAGATCCGACGCTACGGCGAACGCCACCGCGTCAAGGCCGGCGTCACCGGGTGGGCTCAGGTACACGGTCTCCGCGGCCAGACGTCCATCGCCGATCGCGCCGAGTGGGACAACTACTACATCGAGAACTGGTCTCTGGCACTCGACGTGAAGATCCTCTTCCTCACGATCGCCGCCGTGCTCAAGAAGGCCGAAGACTGACGGTGGTGCCCCGATGATCGTCGTCGAGGCCTTCGCCGCAGCGCTCGTTCTCCTCGCCGCGTTCCTCGTCGCGCGAGCGGTCTTCTATCGCCCGCAGGTCGGTGTGCTCGTGCTGGCCGCGTTCGTGCCGCTGAACGGTCTCCTGGCCATCCTTCCGCTGCCGGGCATCGTGGCCGGGTGGAAGGAAGGTCTGGTGATCTTCACGCTCGGATCCGCGTACATCCGTCGCAGCCGGGCACGATCCGGGCGCGCGCCGACCTTGTTGATGCCGTGGTGGCCGGCGGCTGCGCTGTTCGTCGTGTTCGGCGTCGCGTCGGCGTTGTTGTCCTTCGGCGTCATCGGCACCGTGGGCATCAAGGTGACGTTCTTCTACCTGCTGCTCGTCGCGATCCTGTGGCTCGCACCGTTCGACGCCCGCGATCGCGATCACCTGGTCACCGTCCTGATGGGAATGGGCGCCTTCACCTCGCTCGTCGGACTCGCCCAGTTGGCCGTCGGTCCCGCTGTCCTGGTGTCGCTGGGCTACGAGTACGGAACCCAGGTGCGCACCTCCGGCGGCCTGCTGCGCACGTTCAGCACGTTCAACCTCCCGTTCCCGTTCGGTCTGTACGTGATGTTGTCGCTGCTGGTCGGCGGGGCTGTCGCACTGGCGGATCCCCGGCGACGACGGAACCTTCTGTTCCTGTGCGCGAGCCCGTTCATGGTGATCGCGATGTCCAGTGCGATCGTGCGCGCGGCGCTGCTCGGCCTCGCCGTCGGACTGATCTACATGGCGATCATCCGCTTCCGCGCTCTCGGCGGACTTCTCGTGATCGTCGCCGCCCTCGTCGGCGCGATCCTCCCGTTCGTCCCCAAGATCACCTCGGTCTTCTTCTCCTCCAGCAGCCTGAACGAACGCGGTGGCCGCTGGAACGAAGTGATCGAGAAAGTGAAGACCCACCCGTTCGGAGAGGGGCTGGGGTCCAGCGGCGCTGCCGCCGACCGGATCTCGACAGCTCAGGGCACGACGTTCTCCGGACTGTCCACCAATTACCAGCCCGACAACTACTACGTGAAGACAGCTCTCGAACTGGGCCCCATCGGACTCTGGGCCGTGCTGGCGCTGTTGATCACAGCGCTGCTCTGGTGTACCCGACTGTCCCGGACACTGCCCGGGCAGGACGGCGCACTCTCGCTTGGGGTGGGGGCCTCGATCGTCGCCGCGATGTTCGCGTCGCTCGTGGCCACCTATTTCGAGATCTTTCCTATCGACGTGTATTTCTGGCTTCTGTTAGGAGTAGTGGGATGCGCAGCAGCACAACACGGATCGTCTTCGGGGCCCTCGCCCTCCGACCGGGAGGCAGCGGTGTCCAGACATACATCCGCGAGCTCCTGAACGAGCTCCCCCAGCATCTGTCGGGGACCGACCTCGCCGCGGTCGTGCAGAAGGACGCCGTCGGCGAGCTTCCCCGCGCGGTGCGGCCGATGGTCAGACCGGTGTCGGGCGGGGCTGTGCGCGCGGTACTCGGCGCGTTGCCGGTCGGCTCGCACGACGTGGTGCACGGCCTGGATGTCGACCTCCCGTTGATCTCTCGGGGCGCGACAGTTGCGACCGTGCACGACATCTCGGTCATCGACATGCCGTCGGCATCGAGTCGGTTCCGCGCGGCCGGCGAGCAACGGTTGGTGCGGCGATCGCTGCGGACGGCCGATCTCCTCATCGCGGTGTCCCGGTTCACGGCCGATCGCATCAAGGCCGTCAGCGGCCGCGACGCCGCGGTGGTCGAACTCGCCCCGGCAGCATGGGCGACGCCGCCCGACGAGAACGCCGTCGAGGCGGTGCGGGCCAAGTACTCGCTACCCGACACGTTCGTCATGCAGGTGGGCACCGTGGAGCCACGCAAGAACGTCCAGTTGGTCGCCGACGCCGCCGAGACGCTCGGTGTTCCGTGCCTTCTCGCCGGTGCAGGGTCGACCGGTCCATCCGCTCCCCGCTATGCGACTGGCCTCGGGTACGTCGACGTCGAGGACCTCCCCGCCCTCTACTCGGCCGCCACCATCACCGCGTACGCCTCGCGCTACGAGGGGTTCGGACTGCCTCCTGTCGAAGCGATGGCCTGCGGCGGCGCCGTCGTGGCCAGCGCGGTGGGAGCGCTCCCCGAAGTGGTGGGCAAGGGCGCGGTGCTGCTGGACGACGAACGCGTCGAGTCCTGGGTGGACGCATTCCGACCCCTGCTGTTGGACGCAGCCGCCCGTGAGGACCTCGTCGCCCAAGCGCTGCACGCCATGGCGGACCTCACGTGGGCGCGGACGGCCGAGCGCACCGCGGCGGCGTACCGCGCAGCCGGACTCCTCTGATGGACGACGACATCGTCGGCGACGGTTCGGAGACTGCCGCACCCGACTACCGGGCTCTGGCCGCCGACCCCAAGGCCGCGGCGCGCGCGACGATCGCCGTGTTGGCGTCGCGAGTGATCGTCGCCGGCCTGGGGTGGGTCGGGAGCGTCATCGTCGCCCGCTCGCTGAGCCCGGAGGGATGGGGCCAGTTCAGCTTCGTCTTCGCGCTCCTGGGCCTGATGTCGGTGGTGACCGATCTCGGGGTGGGGCGTGTGGTCCTGGCTCGCCTGATGGACGACGACGCCGACGAGATCGGCCGCACCGCATCGTCGTTCCTGGCGTTACGGACGGTTCTCGGTGTCGTCGGGTACGTCCTCGCCGTCGGCTACGTGCTGATCCTGCAGTACCCCGGTGAGGTCGTTCTCGCGACGGCGCTGGGCGGACTGGTGGTCGTCTTCGCGACGCCGTCCCACGCGTTGTCGGTGTTGTTCCAGGCTCGGCATCGAATGCTGCTCGTCGCGGTCGTCGAGAGTCTGGGCCAGGTCCTGCAACTCGTCCTGACGATCCTGGCCGCGGTGTTCGCACCGGTGTTGCTGATCTTCGTCCTACCCGCGGTGGCGAACGAGGCGTTCCGGGCCGTCGGCAAGGGTCTGGCCGTTCGGCGACGCTCGGTCGGCCTACGCCCGTCCCGGCACATCGACGTCAGCAGGTGGGGGGCGTATCTGCGCGAGGCCGTCCCGCTGGCCATCGGCTTCGCGTTGACCATCGCCATGCTCAAGATCGACGTCCTGATGCTGAGTCTGCTGGACACGTTCGATGCCGTCGGCCTGTACTCCATCGGCTACAAGTTCTCGGACATGATGGACACGATCGCGCTGGCCGCCGTGGCGCCGGTGAGCACGTTGCTGGTGGCGGCGTGGCCGAACGAGCTCGCGGTGTTCCGGGCCCGGTCCCGTTCCGCGGGAATCTACTTCGCGACGTTCGGTGCCGTCGCGGTCGCGGGATTCTGGCCGTCGGCCGAACCGCTGATCCGCCTGCTCTACGGGGAGCGGTTCACGGCCGGTTCCGACGCGGCCCGACTGTTGGTGCTCGGCGCCGCCCTGATGTCACTGATCCTGCTGGGCATCTTCCTGCTCGCATCCGCAGGAATGCAGCGGCACTATCCGGTGGTCGCTCTGTTCGGCCTCGCGCTCAACATCGCGCTCAACATCGTGCTGATCCCCCACCTGTCCTACAACGGTTCCGCGATCGCGACCGTCGTCACCTTCGCGGTGACGGTGGTGATGCTCTGGATCGTCATCGAGCGCAGCATGCCCATGTCGGGACTGTTGGCCGTGATGCCCGTTCTCTCGCTGGCGGTCGTCACCGCGGCGGTCACGGCGGTCGCCACGCTGGCCGTCGACGCCGCGCCCGCGTTGTGGTTCCTGGTGTCCGTCGTCGCCGCGGTCGTCGTCGGAGCAACCGGATTCGTGCTGTCGAGGAGGGACTCGTGAACACCGTCTTCGTCGGCCACACCTCGAACATCTCGGGCGCGGAGAAGATGCTGCTCGCCGTCGTCGGAGAAGCCGTACGGTCCGGCGCGGCGGTGACCGTCGTGTGCCCGGAAGGTCCGCTGGCGCAGGCACTCCCGCCGGAGGCGCAGCATGTGGCGATTCCCGAGCTGGGTCTCGGCGGTGAGCAGGGACCGGCTCGGATCCTGGCCGCGGCACGGATGGCGGCGCGGTGGGTGTCGGCGGCCCGGACCATCCGCTCGTTGTCGCGACGCCCCGGCACCGCCACCGTCGTGAACTCTCTGTTCGCCCTTCCCGCGGCGCAACTCGCCCGACCCCCGCGCGGCGTGTCCTGGCTCGTCCACGACGCCGTCGCCAGCGGTCGGCAACGCGCCGTCGTCTCGATCAGTCGACGCGTGGTGCGGCGCGCGGTCGCGTGCACGGAGGCGGCAGCCGCTCCGGTCCGCGACCTCGGCCTGCCCGCCGAGGTGGTGCCGTACGGCGTGCCGTGGCCGGTGGAGGACTACTTCGCGGCGACGCGGACTCCACCGGTGGTGGGCATGCTCGCACTGCTGACTCCCTGGAAGGGCCACCTCGTCCTTCTCGACGCGATCGCCCGGCTCGACGGCGTGGACGTGGAACTGGCCGGGGGCAATTTCTCCGGAGACCAGGACTATGTCGACGAACTCCGCGCTCGCGCAGAACGTCCGGACCTCGCGGGTCGGGTGCGTTTCCTCGGCCACGTGGATCCCGACGAGGTTCTGCGTCGATGGGACGTCGTCGTGTCCTCCAGTGTGCTTCCCGAGGCCGGTCCCCTGTCGGTCCTCGAAGCGATGTCGCACGGGCTTCCCGTCGTCGCGTCGGATCACGGCGGGCCGACCGAGTTCCTCGCTCACGGAGAAGGAATCCTGGTGCCCGCGGGCGACTCCGGCGCCCTGGCCGACGCGCTGCGCACTCTCCTCGGTGACGACTCCACACGCGCCGAGATGGGGCGACGCGCCCGAGCGACCGTCGCGGCGCGCCACGACAGCGCCGTGACACTTCCGGCGCTGTATTCCGAGTTGATCGCATGAGCGCCGCGGAAATGGCTCGCATCGACCATTCCCCGACGCACCACAATGGGCGTCAGGACGGTTTGGAGGACAGAAACCGGCATTCCGACAAGAGGGTGACACACCACTTCTCGGCATTACCTGGGGTGAACCGCGACCTGCGTATCATCGAATGGGACATGTCGATCCGCGACATTGTGCGCGTTCGCACGAGCGATTCGAGGAGATTCGGTTGGCTCCCGTAGACGACCCGGTGCACCGCGGTGACGTTCCCCCGCCGATCGACCTGGCGGGTCATATGCGTGAACTCGGCCGCGCAGTCGTCCCGGCCCTTCTCGTGGCACTCCTCGTCGGAGCGGCAGTATTCGGCCTCCGCGAGTTCATGACGGAGAAGCAGTACTCGGCGACCGTGGTCACCGAGATCGAACCGGCCGGCGAGATCGTGCCCGGCGACGCGTTCATCGAGCAGCTCCGTGCGCCGTTCATCGGCCTCGCGGCCGACAACGACGTGCTCGAGCAGGTGCTGGCGCAGGTGGACACGGGGTGGGATGCGGGCACGCTCGCCTCGCATCTGGAACTGACACCGGGGACCTCGCCCGCGCTGCTCGACTTCACGGTCACCGCCGACTCGCCCGAACAGGCTCTGCAGCTGGTCCGCACGACGGTGGCCACCGTGTCGCAGGCGTCGTCGGCCACGGCGGCACGCAACGCGCAGGGTCAGCTCGAGCAGATCCAGGGCGCCATCGCCGCCGAGGAAGCGCGCAACGCTCAGCTGATTCCCGGCGATCCGGCGCGCACCGCCTCCGACCAGTCGCTGTCGGACCTCAGAACCCAGTTGACGCAACTGCAGTCGACGGGAGGCGGGGACCAACTCGTCGTTCTCGCCGTCCCGGAACAGAGCACCGCCCCCGTCTCCCCCAAGCCCGTGTCCGAGGCGTCGGTGGCCGCGCTGCTCGCGTTGATCGTCGCGGCCGAAGTGATCGTCCTGCTGCGTAGCCGGTTGGGCCGCACACCCAGCCGCGCGTGGGCTCGGCGCATCTCGCGGAAATACGGTGCCGAGTTCGACCCGACCGTGACCACCGGTCTGCCGCCCGTGGTCGCTGCCTCGGTCGCCGCGTCGGAACGCGGTGCCGCACCGAACTCCACGGGCTCCGTCGGCGCCCGCCACGCCGCGAACCGCGGACGCACCGAACAGAACGTCCTGGTGCTCGTCGGCGACGACGCCGTCTACCCGGCGCCCACCGCGACATCACCCGGCGGGCAACCCCGTCACCCCGACGCGTTGGTCGGCGCCGACCTCGCCAGCGAGTGGTGGACGTTCATCGATGTGCACGACGTCGAGACGGCGGTGGTGTTGCTGTCCTCCAAGGGGCGTGACCGTAAGACCGCCGAGGCCGCACTTCGGCGCCTGCGCGCTTTCGGACTCCGTACCCACCTCGTGGTACAACCGTCCGGACGTCGGCGCCCGTCCGAACCGGTCATCCAACGACGCCCCGACAAGCAGGTCGAGAACAATGCCAGACACTGACAAGATCGCCATCGTCCACGAGCGGTTCACCGAGGTCGCCGGCTCGGAACACGTCGTCGAGCAACTCGCCCTGCAGTGGCCGGGTGCGCAGGTGTACGCCCCGATCGCCCGACCGGAGGGGACTCCTGCCGGTCTGACGACTCCCCCGCACACCACGTGGCTCAATTCCGTCTACAACGGCATCGGTCAGCGCTCGTACGCTCCCGTGCTTCCCCTGATGCCCAGCGCTTTCCGTCGTCTCCCGCTCCGGGATGCCGAGGCCGTCGTGGTCAGCCATCACGCGTTCGCGACGCAAGCCGTCCATGCCACCGACGCACCCGTGATCGCCTACGTCCACAGCCCCGCACGGTGGGCGTGGGATCCCGAACTGCGTGCCGGAGAGGGTGGCGGCCGGGCCGGCGCCGCGATCCTCACGGCACTCTCCGCGGTGGCACGTCGGTGCGAAACGGGCGCCGCTCCCAGCCTGACGACGGTCGTCGCCAACTCGACCGCTGTCGCGGAACGCATTTCGCAGTGGTGGGGGCGTGACGACGCGGTGGTGGTGCATCCGCCGGTGGACACGGAAGGTTTCACACCCGACCCGACGGTGGAACGCGAGGACTTCTTCCTGCTCGCCGGCCGCCTGGTTCCGTACAAGCGACCCGACATCGCGATCCGCGCCGCGGCTCGCGCCGACGTTCCGCTGATCGTCGCCGGCGACGGCCGAGCCATGGAGCAGTGCCGCGCCCTCGCCGGTCCGAAAACCGTGTTCCTCGGTCGCGTGTCGCACGAGAAGCTTCTGCATCTTCACCGCACGGCGCGAGCACTGCTCATGCCCGGCATCGAAGACTTCGGCATCGTCCCCGTGGAATCCATGGCGACGGGCACGCCCGTCATCGCGCTCGGTGAGGGCGGCGCCGTCGACTCGGTCATCCACGGCACGACCGGTCTGCACATCTCCCCCGGTTCGGACGATCACATCGTCGCAGGCTTCGCCGACGCGATGTCGTCCTTCGACCCGAACCAGTTCGACCGCACCGAGATCCGTGTGTGGGCGGAAGGATTCTCCCGAGCGAACTTCCGCGCCCGGATGCAGGAGGTGATCGATGCCGCGACATAAGTCCGGAAGCACCTACGCGTCCTCGGAGTTGGACCGCACCTTCGCGCCGGCTCAGACGCTCGCGGTCATCGGCCCCGTCGTGGGCCTCGACGAGGACTCTGTGCGAGCGATGCTGACCGCTGCGGAGACGGCATCGCCGGCGTCCCGCATCCGCGTCGATGCGCGGGCGGACCGGCGGCACTGGGACTACCGCGAGAACATCGCGTCGGGAACAGCTGTAACGTCCCGGCCCGATCTGGCGACCGACGATCTCGGTGAACTGATGGACCGTGTCCGGACCCGTCCGGGCGAGCGCGCCCCCGTGGAGATAGTGCTGTGCGGCGACTACGTCGTCGTCCACTATTCGCACGGCGTCGGCGACGGTCAGATGGGCGTCACCATGGTCGGCGCCGCGGCGTCCGATCCCGGCCACGCGATGGCCGCCAGCATGGCCCCGTCACTCCCTCGGAACGCGACCTGGAGTGCCGTCCGTCGACACTTCGGCTCCACACCCTCTGCGGCACGGGACTTCTGGCGCCTCCGCGCCCACCACAAGCGTCGGGACAGCGCACCGGCCACGCGCCGCATCGAGCACTGGGCCGAGTCCAAGACCACTCGCGCCGCCTACATGGCTCCGGAGCAGGTCGCCGCGTTGCGAGCCTGGGGCAAGGAGCACGCTCCCGGCGCCACCAGTGCGTCGGTGTCCGTGGCTCTGGTGATCGCCGCGCTGCGCAGTGAGGGTGTGGATCTCGACGAGCACGTCATGATCCTGTTCAACTGCCGCCGGTACCTCGACGCGTCGCACCGGGCCGAGCACGGGAACTTCGCCATCGGCATCCCGGTGAAACTCCCGACCCTCCCCACTCCCGGCGACGTCGCGACGGTCATGAAGGAGGTCATCGATTCGGGATGGCCCGTCGCCGTTCTCGCGCTCGCCGATGCCAAGGCCGCCATGAAGGGCCACCGCACGTCCCCGCCGCCTCCGCCCGACGACGTGGTCGTGGTTCCGGAGCGTCCGCGACTCGCCGTCAGCGACCTGGGCACGCTCTCCCTCTACGACCACCTCACCTGGCGTGACGACGGTCGGCCCCGGCAGATGACCGCGGCGCTCGAACCCGACGGTCCCGACGGGATCTCGGTCCTGATCTCCCAGGTCCAGGGCGGCCGTTCGTATTCCGCCTCGTTCTGCGGCGGCATGATCGACGTCGCGGTCGTCGACAGAGCGCTGGCCCGAGCCTGCGCCGACCCGGTCGCCCTCCTCCGCGGTATCGAGTGATGCAGCATGGCCGCGTGCGGGAAGTCGTTCGCGGGCCTCGTGGCCGTCGTGCTGGCCTGCGCGGCATGTACGTCGGCACCGTCCGACGTTCCTGAGACACCGACGTCCGCCGCCCCCGGCACGTTGCTCGCGGACCCTGTCGACTTCACGGGCTACCCCGCGCTCGCATCGCTGACGTCCACGTCGGTGAGCGTGCTGTACGGATCGACGTCCGGAATCGACGGATCGACCACGGCCGTCAGTGGATTGGTGCTCGTACCCAAGGGTGAACCGCCGTCCGGAGGATGGCCCATCGTGTCCGTCGGACACGCGACGACGGGAACCGACACACGATGCGCTCCGTCACGTCGCATCGGACTGCTCGGATCGCTGACCACCGTGATCCCGTTCCTCGCCAATGGCTACGTCGTGGCGATGACCGACTACCAGGGCTTGGGGGCACCGGGCCCGCATCCGTATCTCGACTCCACGACTGCCGCATTCAATGTCATCGACATCGTCCGCGCCGCCCGTGAGGTGGAGCCGGCGACATCCGAGACCTGGGTGGGATACGGAGTGTCCCAAGGAGGTCAGGCGGTCTGGGCCGCGAACGAGCAGGCCGGTGACTACGGCGGCGGACTGCGGCTCGCAGGAACGATCAGCATGTCCCCCGCCACCGATCTCACGCCGGTCGTGTCCGCGATGGAGGAGGGCACGCTGACCCGCGAGCAGGTGATCCTGCTCCCGTCGGTGCTGAAGGGACTGTCCGTGGCGCATCCCGATCTGGTGACGAGCGACTATCTGCACGGGGAACTGTTCGATCGTCGCGACGTCTTCACGGCGTGCGAGGGAGAGAACAGCGGCCTCCAGAGCTCGATCGCCGAGAGCGTCACGCCCGCCGACTACGCCCCCGTCGATCGAGCTGCTGCAGATCGCCTGCGCGCGTGGCTGTCCGACGCGGGGGTGCCTCGCCGCGCCGCCACCGCACCGATGTTCGTCGGGTACGGCGACCTGGACACCCTCACGCTTCCGGCGTGGACGATCGACGCGGTTCGGCGCGCATGTGCACTCGGTGACACCGTCGAGCTACGTGAGGCAGCAGGGCAGGGCCACGGCATCCTCGACCTGGGAAGTGCACCCGCGGAATGGCTTCGGGGCCGCTACGCCGGCGAACCCGCACCCAGCACCTGCGGGTGAGCGGTCACTTCTTCTCGCGCCACTCCCTCTCGAACGGCAGGCGCCACGCGTCGGGGGCCACGAGCGAATGAATCGCGTTGGGACCCCACGATCCCGGCGCGTAGGTCCGCACCGGGGGCGGATCCGCGAGCAGAGGCGCCGACACCTCCCACAGGCGTTCGATGCCCTCGGAGGTGGTGAACAGGGTGTGGTCTCCGTGCATCGCGTCCAGGATCAGCCGTTCGTACGCCTCCAGAACGTCCGAGGCACTCTCGGTTTCGTGCAGCGCGAACTGCATGCTGAGTTTGTCCAGACGCATCCCCGGGCCAGGACGCTTGCCGTAGAACGACAGCGACACCTTCGACGAGTCGGTCAGGTCGAACGTCAGGTGGTCCGGTCCCTGAGCCCCGACACCGGATCCGGCCGGGAACATCGACTTGGGCGGCTCACGGAACGCGATCGAGATGATGCGCTGGCCCTCGGCCATCTTCTTGCCGGTGCGCAGGTAGAACGGCACGCCCGCCCATCGCCAGTTGTCGATGTGACACTTCAGCGCCACGAACGTGTCGGTGTCCGAATCCGGGGCGATCCCCTTCTCCTGCCGGTACCCCGAGTACTGCCCGCGCACCACCTCGCGCGGATCGATGGGCAGCATCGACCGGAAGACCTTGTTCTTCTCCTCCTTGATCGCGTCGGGCTCGAGCGCGGTCGGCGGTTCCATGGCCGTGAACGCCAGCACCTGGAACAGGTGCGTCACCACCATGTCCTTGAACGCACCCGTCGACTCGTAGAACCCGGCGCGCCCGTCGAGACCCAGCGTCTCCGGGATGTCGATCTGGACGTGCTGGATGAACGTCCTGTTCCAGATCGGTTCGAACAGTCCGTTGGCGAAGCGGAAGGCGAGAATGTTCTGCGCCGGTTCCTTGCCCAGGAAGTGGTCGATACGGAAGATCTGTTCCTCCGCGAAGGTTCGGTGCACCGCGGCGTTGAGGTCGATCGCGCTGGCGAGGTCGGTGCCGAACGGCTTCTCCATGATGATGCGAGACCGCTCCACCAGGGACGCGTCCGACAGCATGTCGATGACGGCCAGCGCAGCCGACGGCGGCACGGACAGGTAGTGCAGCCGCCTGGTTCCCTCGCCCAACTCCTTCTCCGCGTTCGCGACAGCATCGGAGAGGGCTTGCGGGCCGTCCGACTGCGAGACGTAGGTGAGACGTTTCGCGAACGCCGCCCACTCCTCGTCCGACGGCGTCCTCGAGGAGAACTTCTCGACGGCGTCCTTGGCCATCGCACGGAACTCGTCGCTGGTCATCGCCTCGAGCGAGGTGCCGACGACGCGCATCCGCGGCGCGAGGTCGGACAGGACCAGGTGCATCATGCCGGACAGAAGTTTGCGTTTCGCCAGATCACCGGTAGCGCCGAAGAGGACGACGACCTGGGGTGGCAGCGAGTCGGGGACCGATTTCGTCATGTCAGGATGCTTCCACCGAACCGGTCGGCGTGCTCGGCGAAACGCGGAGCGGCAGTGGCATGTCACCGTCTCGCGCTACCGTGGTGCCTACTCCTCCACTCCTCGACCGTCGGAGTTCCGCTCATGTCTCGCCGCCCCCCGTTCCGTACTGCCGTTCTGGCGTGCCTCGCACTCGTGATGCTGCTCGTGTCCGCGTGCACCATCGGTTCCGGCGGTGGCGACACCGGTGGCGCCGCGCCGGAGACGACGCAGGCTGCTCCCGCACCGACGGTGACGGTGGATCCGGCCGACGGCGCCACCGATGTCAACCCGTTGGCGCCGATCAGCGTCGGCGCCACGAACGGGACCATCACCGCGGTGACGATGACGAACGCCGACGGCGTCGTCGTCGACGGGGTGATCACCCCCGACGGATCGACGTGGAAGCCCGCGACGACGCTCGGGTACGGCAAGTCGTACGAGCTGTCGATCGAGACGGCCGCCACCGACGGCGCGGCGCATCAGGAGACGAGTTCGTTCACGACGGTCGCGCCCGACAACTACACGCTCCCGTCGTTCGTCACCGCGGGCGGCAACCTGCTGACCGACGGCGGCACGTTCGGCGTCGGGATCGTGGCCGTCGTGCACTTCGACGAGCCCATCGGTGACCGCGCCGCCGCCGAGAAGACATTGAGCGTGCAGACCACGCCGGCCGTCACCGGCTCCTGGTACTGGGCCGACGATCAGAACGTCCACTGGCGGCCCGAGAACTACTACACCCCCGGGACCGCCGTGACCATCTCCGCGAAGGTCTACGGAGTCGAGGTCGGTGACGGCCTGTTCGGGCAGGAGGATGTCAGCACCTCCTTCACCATCGGCGACTCGCACGTCTCCGTTGCCGACGACAACACCAAGCAGGTCGAGGTCTACGAGAACGGGACACTGATCCGCACCATGCCCACCTCGATGGGCATGGGGGGCAGCGAGACAATCGGCGGACAGACGTTGACCTTCTGGACGCAGCCCGGTGTGTACACCGTCCTGGACAAGGCCAACCCGGTGATCATGGATTCCTCCACGTACGGGCTGCCGGTCAATTCGCGGTTGGGCTACAAGGAGTCCATCAACTACGCGACCCGCATCAGCAACGACGGCATCTACCTGCACGAACTCGAGGACACCGTGTGGGCGCAGGGCAACACGAACGTCTCGCACGGGTGTCTCAATCTCAGCCGCGCCAACGCGTCGTGGTTCTTCGACTTCTCGGTCCCCGGCGACGTGGTCGAGGTCCGTAACACCGGCGGTGCGCCGCTGCAGCAGTGGCAGAACGGTGACTGGAGCGTGCCGTGGTCGGAGTGGCTCGCCGGGAGTGCGCTCGTCTGATCGGGCATGCCTGAACCGTCACATCTGTCGGCACCACCCCTCCGGCGCCTTTACACTGTACGAAGACGCGACTCGTCTTCGAGCCGCACGCCAGAAAGGGCCCACGAGGAATGCCGGGGATGACGACAGCGCCACTCTCATGACACGCGCGACGCGATGACGACACGGGACGAACTGTTTCCCGGGTCGGACGCGACTTCCGTGGCACACCGTGAGTTCGACTGGTCGTCCACACCGCTCGGCCCCGTGGAGTCGTGGCCCACCGCGTTGGTCACCGCGATCCGTACGGTTCTGCCGTCCCGCGTGGGCATGCTGATCTGGTGGGGCGACGACCTCGTCCAGATCTTCAACGAGGCCTACACGCCCATGGCGGGCGAACTGTTCCCGAAGGCAGTGGGCCAACGAGCAGAGGACTGCTGGCACATCGCCTGGGACTCCCTGGGGCCACTCGCGATGGAGGCTCTCGGCGGCACCGCGATCCACCGCACCGAGCAGCGCATCCTGCTGAACCGGTTCGGGTACGTGGAGGAAACGTTCTTCACCTTCTCCTACAGTCCGATCCTCGCCGAGGGAGGCGGAGTCGACGGTGTCTTCGTCGCCACGACCGACGTCACGCAGCAGGTCCTGGCCGATCGACGAATGGCGGTTCTCCGCGATCTGGGAACGATGACAGTCGGCGCGAAGGGCATCGACGCCGTCTGCCGGGAGTCGCTGGATCTGCTGTCCGGCAACACGGACATCCCGTTCGCGTCGATCCACCTCCACCAGGACGACGGTCTCGGACCGGCGTCGTTCAGACCTGTCGCCGTCACCACGACCTCGACGACCGCCGCCGTCGATCCCGACGTGATGCTCCGAGTCACGGCCACCGGCGTGGCCGAGAACGTCGAGATGGGCGATCAATCGGCTCTCGTGTTGCCGCTGCGCACATCGTCCGACGAATCGACGGGAGTCCTCGTCGCGGGCATCAGCGAATTCCGCCGACTCGACGATCCCTACCGGGTGTTCCTCGACGTCGTCGCCGACAGGATCTCGACCGCCCTCACCGATGCGTACGCCTACGCTGCCGAAGTTCGTCGGGTGGCCGACCTCGAAGAGTTGGACACCGCGAAGACGAGGTTCTTCGAGAACGTCAGCCACGAATTCCGGACGCCGCTGACGCTGCTGCTCGGTCCGCTCGGGGAGGTGCTCGAGGATCAGCAGAACGCGCTGCCGTCGTCGCACCTGCGGTCTCTGCAGTCGGCTCGCCGCGCGGCCCTGCGACTCCAACGCCTGGTGGACACCCTCCTCGATGTCGCTCGCGGCGACGCCGGGGGCTTCGAGGTGACGCCCGAACCGACAGACATCGTCGCCCTGACCACGGAGTGCGTCTCGATGTTCCGGGACGCCACCGAGCGCTCCGGGGTGACCCTGAGCGTCGACGTCGACGGTGTGAGCGATCCGCACGTCGAGATCGACCGCACGATGTGGACCCACGTCGTCATGAATCTGATCTCGAATGCGGTCAAGTTCACCACCGAGGGGTCGATCACGGTGACGTTGTCCGCGTCCGACCGCGGTTTGACCGTGGCCGTCGCCGACACCGGACTCGGCATATCCGAGGCGGACCGACCCAAGGTGTTCGACCGCTTCTTCCAGGTCCCCAGCATCGACGGACGCAGTCGCGAGGGATCCGGAGTGGGTCTGTCGTTGGTGTCGGACCTGGTCTCCGCGATGGACGGCTCGATCACCGTCGACGGGAACTCCCCTCGCGGCTCGATCTTCACCGTCACCGTTCCCCTGGTTCCGTCCGCCGCACCCGCCGCCGTCGACGCCTCCACGCGGGAAGTCACCGCGGCGCTCGGCGCCGGCTACATCGGTGAGGCCGACATGTGGAGGCCGCTCGAGCCCCGCGCGAGCCAGCCGGCACCCGACCAGCGCCGAGTCGTTCTCGTCGAGGACAACGCCGACATGCGCGAATACCTGGTGGGACTGCTGACAGAACAGGAATGGCACGTCGCGGAGTTCGCCGACGTCGACTCGGCGATCGCGCATTCCCGGCAGAACCCGCCCGATGTCATCGTCAGCGACATCACGCTTCCCGGACGCAGCGGTCTGTCGTTGGTGGACGAGGCACGCTCCGACGGTCGATTGGTGCGGATTCCGATCGTCCTGCTCAGCGCACGTGCCGGGTCGACATCCATCGTGGAGGGCCTGCGCCTGGGCGCGGACGACTACGTGACCAAACCGTTCCAGCCGACGGAGCTGGTGGCGCGTATCAGGGTGCACCTGGAACTGGCGCGACTGCGCGAGCAGCTGCTCGGGCGGGCGGAGCGCGAAGTGTCCTCTCTGCGAACAGCTCTGGACAGCCGTAGCGTGCTGAGCCAGGCGGTGGGAGTGATGATGGTGACCGCGAGGATGACGCCCGAGGCGGCGTTCGACCACATCGCGACGCAGAGCCAGGCGGCCAACGTCAAGGCGCGAGTCATCGCCGAGAAGATCGTGGCGCAGTTCGTCGAGGACCTGGACAACGACTCGGACGCTGCGACGGAGACCTAGGGGCCGCGAGAATGACGCAGCGTAAGCCGTGGGACATCAGCGTCCAGACCTGGGTGGACCGTCAGATCCGCGAGGCACAGGACAAGGGCGCGTTCGACGATCTGCCCGGCCTGGGCAAGCCCATCCCCCCGTCCTCGACCGACGAACTGTCGTGGGTACGTGGGTATCTCGAGCGGGAGAATCTTCCCGGCGACGCGTTGCTCCCCACTCCGCTGCGACTGCGCAAGGAAGTCGAACGCCTCCCCGAGACGCTGCGGGACGTGCGCTCCGAAGAGCAGGTCCGCGCCGTCGTCAAGGACTTGAATGCGCGCATCATGGACTGGCTCCGCGCGCCTGTCGGACCGCAGATTCCCATCGGACGTGTCGACGCCGACGAGACCGTCGAGCACTGGGCCCGTGCACGGGACGAGCGTCGGCAGCGTCTGGCCGCCGCGAAAGCTGCGCTCAGCGAGCCCGTGCGTCCATCACCCGCTGAGTCACCGGCTCGACGACGCGGGCTGCGATGGGGCCGACGACGGCCATGATGAGCACGTAGGCCGTGGCCAGCGCGGCCAGTTCGTCCTCCACCGCCCCGGCGGCCACGGCCAGACCCGCGATGACGATGGAGAATTCGCCGCGCGCGATCAGCGCGGCGCCGGCACGCATCCGGCCGAGCTGCCCCACACCGATCCGGCGGGCTGCCCACGCTCCGGTGGCCACCTTCGTCGTGGCGGTGATGAGGGCCAGGACGATCGCGTACCCCAGCACGGGAGGGATGGATCGCGGATCGGTGTTGAAGCCGAACACGACGAAGAAGACAGCAGCGAACAGGTCACGGAGCGGTTCGAGCACGCGCGTCGCCGCTTGCGCAGTGGACCCCGAGATCGCGATTCCCAGCAGGAACGCACCGACCGCCGCGGAGACCTGCATCGCCGACGCGACACCGGCCACCAGCAGTGCCGCGCCGAACACCTTCAGCAGCACCACCTCCCGGTCCTTGCTGTCGACGATGGCCGAGACCACCCAGCCGTAGCGCAGCGCGACCAGGAGCACCACGGTCACCACCAGCAGAGAGATGCCCACCGCTTCGGCTCCGCCGAGAAGGCTGACCCCGCCGAGCACAGCCGTGAGGATCGGTAGGTACAGCGCCATCATGAGGTCCTCGAACACCAGGATCGACAACACGACGGGCGTCTCGCGGTTACCCAGACGGCCCAGATCGCTCAGAACCTTCGCCACGATGCCCGACGAGGAGATGTAGGTGACGCCGCCGAGGACGATCGCCCCGATGAGACCCCACCCCAGGATCAGAGCGACCACGGCCCCCGGCACGAAGTTCAGCACCAGGTCGAGAAGACCTGCGGTCCAGGATCTCCGCAGACCGGTGACCAACTCGTTCGCCGTGTACTCGAGACCGAGGAGTAGAAGGAGCAGCACCACGCCGATCTCGCTGGCGAGGTGCGTGAAGTCGTCGATCCCGTCGAGCTCGACCAGTCCGCCGTTGCCGAAGGCCAGACCCGCGAGGAGATAGAACGGGATGGGCGACATCCCGATTCGCGACGCCAGCCGCGCCAGCAGCCCGAGTGCGAAGAAGACAGCACCCAACTCGGTGAGTTCGAGCGCTGTTTCTCCCACTCGTCAGCTGCCCAGGATCTTTGCTGCGTGATCGAGTCCGTCGCTGGTGCCGACGACGACCAGGAGATCGCCCGAGACCAGCGTGAAGTCCGGCGTCGGTGACGGCTGCACCTGACCGGCCCGCATGACGGCGACGATGGAGACACCGGTCTTCGTGCGCATCGCCGTGTCGCCCAGTTGCCGCCCGTCGAAACGGGAACCCTCGCGGATCGGCAACTGACGGGTCCTGATCCCCGGCAGATCGCGATGCTCCTCGCCCAGCTGCGCGACGAGCTGCGGCGTACCCAGCAGGTTGCCCAGCGCCGCGGCCTCCTCGTTGCTCAGCGTGATCGAAGCCTGTGTCGAATCCGGGTCGTTCTTCTTCGACACGATGAGCTCGTTCGTGCCGTCCTTGCGCGTGATGACACCGATGCGTCGTCCGGTGGACAACGCGAAATCCTTGCGCACCCCGATGCCGGGGAGCAGGGTGACGTCGACGTTCATGCGGTGATGCTAACCCGGTATCCGCTCAGAGCGACTTCGGATCGAGAACGCCGAGCTGGACGGCCTTCACCAGCCGACGGGGCACCCTGTGCACGACTCCCGCCACCGTGACGGGCACAAGATCGGGCGGTGTGGCCTTCCATTGCGCGCGTCGGCTGCGCGTGTTCGACCGGGACATCTTCCGCTTCGGAACGGCCACGACTCAGACCTTCCTGGCTCGGGGCGACGCGTCTCGCTTGCCGTACCGACGCTCGAACTTCTCCACACGCCCCTGGGTGTCCATCACACGCGCGGCCCCGGTCCAGAACGGGTGCGACTCGTTGGTGACGTCGACGACGATCAAGGGGTAGCTGTGACCGTCGGTGTACTCGACCGTGCGGTCACTGGTGATCGTGGATCTGGTCAGGAACATCGATCCCGTGCCCGAGTCCTGGAAGACCACGGGGTGGTAGTCGGGATGTACGCCGTGCTTCATTCCGATGCCTTTCTCTCTATGTCCGACACGGCATGGACGTCCGTGTCGCAGGGATCCTGGTGGTACTGACCGAACGGGTCGGCCCAGGTGGACCACCGCTCGGGGTGTCGCAGCTCGTCGTCGGTCAGCAGTGCGTCCGACAACGTCGCGTGGACGTGCTCGGGATCGGCCTCGTGGACGAGCACGACCAGGGACTGCGCGCGGTCACCGAAGTCGTCGTCCCATCCGAGTGCCGCGAGAGCCCGCCGCGCCGTCGGCACGTCCTCGTATTCGTCCGGCGTCATCGCCGCGAGCCACGATCCTGCCGAGGCGACCCGGAGTCCCCCGCCGGCCGATTCCAGCCACAACACGGCGTCGGGTTGGGTGGCCACCCACATCCGCCCACGCGTGGCGACGACGCCGTCGAGAAGTACGTCGATCGCCGCGTGCAGTCGTTCGGGATGGAACGGACGCCGATCGGCGAACTCCACGAGCGCGACGCCGCATTCGGACGACAGAGGAGGTTGACCGTCGAGCAGAGGCGCATGCGCGTCGTCGACGGCGCCGCGACGAGCCGTCGCAGGAACGCGGGACAGGAGTCCGCGAGGCGTCTCTCCTGGCAGGATCCACACCGCCGGAGCCCGCGGAGAGAGACGTTCGAGTACGGCGGCCAGTCTTGCCGCCTCCCATCGATCGACCCCGGTGTCGGCGACGACCAGCAGGTCGGCGCCGCGCACATTCCCCACCGCCACCTGCGCGACGGTGCGGTCGTCCAGCAGATCGACCGTCCCGTCGGGGAATGCCCGCTCGCCGACCAGCTCGTCACCCGTGGCGTCCGGGAGCCAGGTCGCGCTGTCGACGCAGCCGATGACCGCCTCGATCCGCACGTCGTGCGACGCGGGTGCGTCGACGCGTCCCACCATGCCGGTGACGACGGTGTTCTCCACGGCCCAGCAGATCGCCTCGACGTCGAGTGACGGATCTACTCGCACGACGATGCGGCGCACCGAAGAGTCGGTGGACGTCGACCGCAGCAGCGGCAGCAGATCCTCGCGCAGCAGGCACGACACACAGCACCCCAGCCCGGCGAGATCGACCACGCGGGTGGTCACTGCGCCGTCGTCGCCCACTCGGACGGTTCGGCGGCGGACGACACCGACGGATGCGTCCGAGAGGTCGTGATGCAGGACCAGCGTGCCCTCGTCGTGCAGCGACGCGGTCACTGCTGCTCCCGGGTCCGCCGGTCCGCACACCAGGACCAATGGAGTCCTTCTGTCGGTCGCCATGGTCAGCGATCCCCCTCACGTTCTTTTTCGACAATGATTTTCACTTACCGGCGTCCGAGCGTACAGTCCGACGCAGCGCTTGTCGAAAACGATTATCAACAAGGCGATTGCCAACAGGAAGGACCGCGATGTCCGCGCACTGCGATGTCACCGGCCGGGTACCGAGCTTCGGGAAGACCGTGTCGCATTCCCACCACCGCACGAGTCGGCGATGGGATCCCAACATCCAGAAGAAGACCTACTACGTGCCCAGCCTCGGTCGACGCGTCCGACTCACCGTGTCGGCGAAGGGCATCAAGACCATCGACCGTGACGGCATCGACTCGGTGATCACGCGGCTGCGCGCCGCAGGAAGGACGTTCTGACATGGCGTCGAAAAGCACCGATGTCCGGCCGATCGTGAAACTGAAGTCCACTGCCGGCACCGGCTACACCTACGTGACCCGCAAGAACCGTCGCAACGACCCCGACCGCCTCGTCCTGAAGAAGTACGACCCGGTCGTCCGACGACACGTCGATTTCCGGGAGGAACGCTGATGGCCAAGAAGTCGAAGATCGCGCGGAACGACCAGCGAGCCGTCGTCGTCGCTCGCTGGGCGAGCAGACGACACGAGCTGAAGGAGCTGATCCGTCGGCCCTCGACGAGCGCCGCGGACCGCGAAGCAGCCCTCCGGGCTCTCCAGCGTCTACCGCGCGATGCGAGTCCGGTAAGATTGCGCAATCGAGACGCTGCGGACGGACGACCGCGCGGGTATCTCCGGAAATTCGGACTGTCCCGCATCGGCGTTCGAGAACGAGCACATCGCGGGGAACTACCCGGCGTCCACAAGAGCAGCTGGTGAAAGAGTGGAGAGAACATGGCAGTGAAGAGGGCTCCGTCCAAGAAGGGCAAGGACGATGCGAATCGCAAGCCCAAGAAGAACCCGCTGATCGCGGCAGGTATCACCGAGGTCGACTACAAGGATGTGAACCTGCTCCGTCAGTTCATCTCCGACCGCGGCAAGATCCGTAGCCGTCGCGTCACCGGACTCACCCCGCAGCAGCAGCGTCAGGTCGCCACCGCCGTGCGCAACGCACGTGAGATGGCGCTCCTCCCGTTCACCACTCGCTGAGTGCAGGCCGGTAGGGGCTGAGGCCCTTCCGTGTCAGGAGTTCTCGCCGGATTCACCGTCATCTTCGTGGTCATCTTCATCGGCTACGTCGTCGCACGTACCCACGTGCTCGGTGAGTCCGGCGGTCTCGTTCTGGGGCGGATGGTGTTCTTCGTCGCCACACCCGCCCTGCTGTTCGACACTCTCGCGCGCGCCGACCTGTCGGTGATCTTCTCCCCCACCTTGGCCATCACCGCGGTGGGGGCCTTGATCGTGGGCGCGATCTCCCTGATCATCGCTCTGACGGTGACCAAGCGCGGCCTCCCGGAGGCGACCATCGGCGCCCTCGCCGCGTCGTACGTCAACGCGGCCAACCTCGGCATACCCATCGCCGTGTACGTCCTGGGCGACGCCTCGTTCGTCGCGCCGCTGCTGCTGTTCCAGATCATGATCTACTCGCCGTTGGCGCTGACGGTTCTCGACGTGTCGACGTCGTCGAAGGACGCGTCGTTCCTCGGGATAGTCGCAGCGCCGTTCAAGAATCCGATCGTCCTCGCCGGATTGGCGGGCCTCGCCCTCGCGATCACCGGGTTCACCCTCCCCGATCCCGTCATGCAGCCGTTCACGCTGCTCGGTGGCGCCAGCGTGCCGGGGGCACTGCTGGCATTCGGGATGTCGCTGTACGGCGTCAAGGTCCTCGAGCGTGGTGCCGGCCCTCGTCGGGACGTCGCGCTCGCGTCGTTCCTCAAGATGGCGGTCCTGCCGGTGCTGACCTACGCGCTGGCGCGATGGGGCTGGAACCTGGACGGGCACGACCTGTTCGCCGTCGTCGTGATCGCCGCTCTGCCCACCGCGCAGAACGTCTTCGTCTACGCCACCCGCTACGGCCGGGGCACGGTCCTGGCGCGCGACACGGCCTTCGTCACCACGATCGTGTCCATCCCGGTCATCGCCGTCGTCGCCGCGCTGCTCGCCTAGTCCGGAAACCGCGCTACCGTGGAGGCCATGAGGTCGTTCGCGTTGGGGTTGCTGATGTGTCTCGCACTCGGCGGCTGCGGATCCTCCGACTCCACCGAGCCCACCGACATCGAGACGGGGGCGGCCACGCCGACCGATCTGGTACCCGTTCCCGGGTCACCTCCGGTCCCCCACCAGGTCGCCGCCGACCAGGTCGGCACCTCGTTCACCCCGGGCGCATCCCTCATCATGGCGCAGTCCACTCCGTTCGAGGCGTGGACACCGTTGCCCGGCAACCGCATCGCCGTGCACTTCGTCACCGGTACTCCCGAGTGCTACGGCGCCGATGCGACCGTGGTGGAGACCGAAGAATCGGTCACCGTCACGGTGCGCACCGGCACCCTCGAATCGGCGAAGAACAAGTCCTGCATCATGATCGCCGTCTACGGAACGATGGAGCTGCAACTCGCCGCACCCGTCGGCACACGCACCGTCCTCAACGGAATGTGATCAGCGCTTCCTCCGGGCCGTGAGGTAGTCGCTGACCACGGCGGCACCGAGACCGTCGAGGTCCGGCGCGATGACCCTGCCGCCCACACGATGCGCCATCCGATCGACGACGCGGGCCAGACCCGGATCGTCACCCAACCGGAAGATGGTCACCTGGGCGCCGATCTTGGCCAGCGTGTCGAGCTCGCGCACCGTCAACCCCAGTGTTCGGGGATGCGGCGGGTAGTCGAAGAACGCGTGGCCGTCGGGCTCGAGGTGTGCCGTCGGCTCACCGTCGGTGACGATCAGGACCACCGGCTGCGCGTTCGGATTCCGCCGAAGATGCTTGACCGCCAACATCAACGCGTGGTGCAGGTTGGTTCCCTGGTCCCACGCCCCGTCGAGACCGGCGAGTTCCGACGGCGTCAGTGTCTGCGCGTGGCGCCCGAAGCCGATCATCGTCAGGTCGTCCCCGCGGAATCGGGTGCTCACGAGGTGATTCAGCGCGAGAGCGGTGCGCTTCATCGGCACCCACCGACCCTCCATGACCATCGAGAACGACGTGTCCACCAACAGCGCGACCGCTGCCTGTGACCGTTGCTCGGTCTCGCTGATCTCGACATCCGTCACCGCCAGTCGGACCCCCGCACTGCTGTCCGTCGCGGGATCGGCAGCAGTCCGCAGCACCGCGTTGGTCACCGTCCGCACGACGTCCCACGGCTCGGTGTCGCCGAATTCCCACGTGCGCGACGCACCTGTCGGTTCGCCCATCGCGCCGGCCCGTCGTGTGTCCCGCTCGCCCCGTCGGGACGCGATACTGCCGGCGACATCCTTCAGCGCCGACTGTCCCAACTGCCGCATGGCTTTCGGCGACAACCGCCACTGCCCGTCGGCGCCCTTGTCGAGGAAACCTTCCCGCTGCAACGCCTTCTCGAGATCGGCCAACGTGCGAGCGTCGGCCGCCGCTTCCGGTCCCAGCTGACGCAGCAGGGCGTCGGCATCGATGTCGTCCAGCGCCGCACCGTTGTACTGCTGGGACAACTGATCTCCCAGCTCCTCCAGTTCGGCGATGTCCTGCAGGACGCCGGTACCGTCTCCGAGACCCATACCCTCCTGGCCACGGAACTTCTGCGCTCCGTCCCAGTCCTCGCCGGGGCGTGCGGACTGGAGGTTCTGATCCAGGCGTGCCAGCTGATCCATCAGCTCCTGGCTGCCGAAGGCTTGCTGCGCCAAGGCATCGAGCTCCGCCCGCTGCTCGGGAGACAGTGAGTTCCGCAGCCGCTGCGCCGCCGCGGATCGTTCGGCCAGCGCATCGATGAGGTCGTCGATCGTCTCCGGATTCTCCGGGAAGTGCTGCCCGTGCTCCTGCATGAACTTCTCGAACTGCTCGTCCGTGTTCTCACCGCGGCCGTGAGCGTCGAGCAGATCGTTGAGGTCGGACAACATCTTTGCGACCGCGGCGCGATCTTCCTCGGTCGCTCCTTCGAGCGCCTGCTTCATACCCTTGAAGCGTTGGTCGAGAACCTCGCGTCCCAGCAGATCCTTGATCTTCTCGAAGTTCTCGCGAGCCTCACTGCTGCGCCAGTCGTAGTCGGACAGCTCCTGCACGGCCTGCGCCGTCGACGGTGGGAGTTCCGCGATCTGCATCTCCTGGAACCGGGCATCGTCGTCGAGGGCACGAGCCAGCGTCTTGCGCTCCTCGAGCACGGCCTTGTCCAGCAGTTCGCGCACTTCCTGCAGCGTGCCGTCGAGATTCTTGTTCTTCAGGAGTTCGCGACGACGCCGGTTCGCGCGCGCCGCCAGGTCGTCGAGACCCGTCATGTTCTTCGTGCCGCGTCGCAGCATCTCCTGCAGGGCGCGACGAGGAGACGAGCCCTCCAGCACGTCCTGCCCGATCGCGTCGAGCGCTTCACGGAGATCGACCGGTGGCGCGAGTGGGTCCGGACCGTCGACATAGGGGCCGTACCGGGAATTACCTGCCATCAGCTGTACACCGTCTGCCCGTCGTCCCCGGTGTCCTTTCCGATGCGCCGGGCAAGGTACAGACCTTCGAGTGCCAGCTCGACTGCCGCGGCGCGCTCACCGTCGGACGTCGCCCCGAGTCGCTCCGAAAGCTCGTCGAGCACAGGCAGATCCGGCAACTCGTCGAGAAGGACCTTGGCGGTGACACGGTCGCCCGTCACCACGGGCTCGCCCTGCTCGACAGCGGTGACCAACGAACTCAGGTCGATGCCGCCCAGCAGATCGCGGGCGGTGTCCGCGGTCGCACGTCGCAGCAGGTGGTTCAAAACCTCGATCTCTCGGCCTTCCTCGCCGGACTCGAACTCGACCTTGCCGCGCAGCACGTCGACGATCGTCTGCGTGTCCACGGGACGCGCTACCGGATCGGCTTCGCCGAGGACCGCAGCGCGGTGAACGGCTGCGGCGCCGACGGTCTCGGCAGCGGCGACGGCGAATCGAGCGGAGACGCCCGAGCGCTGATCGACCGACGCGGATTCGCGCAGCAACCGGGTGAACCGGGCGAGCACTTCGAGAACGTGTCCCGGAACGGTAGCCGTCAGGTCGGCTTCCTGCTCGATGACTGCAATCTCGTCCGCCAGCAGGATGGGGTAGTGCGTGCGGATCTCGGCGCCGAAGCGGTCCTTGAGCGGGGTGATGATGCGCCCTCGGTTGGTGTAGTCCTCGGGGTTGGCGCTGGCGACGAGCAGTACGTCGAGCGGCAGCCGCACGGTGTAGCCACGGATCTGGATGTCCCGCTCCTCCATGACGTTCAGGAGCGAGACCTGGATGCGCTCCGCGAGGTCGGGGAGTTCGTTGATCGCGACGATGCCGCGGTGGGTGCGGGGAACGAGGCCGAAGTGGATGGTCTCCGGGTCTCCCAGGCTGCGGCCCTCCGCGACCTTCACGGGATCGACGTCGCCGACGAGGTCCGCCACGGACGTGTCGGGGGTGGCCAGCTTCTCGGAGTACCGCTCCGAACGGTGCCGCCAGGCGACCGGGAGGTCGTCTCCCAGTTCCGCCGCGCGCCGGATCGAGGCCGGAGTGATGGGGTCGTAGGGATGCTCGCCGAGCTCGGAGCCGTCGATGACGGGGGTCCACTCGTCGAGCAGCGTCGCGAGGGTTCGGAGCAGGCGGGTCTTGCCCTGTCCTCGCTCGCCGAGGAGGACGACGTCGTGTTGTGCGAGGAGGGCTCTTTCGAGTTGCGGGAGCACCGTGTTCTCGAAGCCGAGGATGCCGGGCCAGGCGTCCCGGCCTTCCCGCAGAGCGTCGAGGAGGTTGTCGCGGAGTTCGTTCTTGACGGATTTCTGAACGTGTCCCGAGGCGCGGAGTTCACCGAGCGTGGTCGGGCGGGATTCTGAAGACGAAGTCACCTCTCCAACGTACGAGCCTCCACGCGTTTCGGCACGTTCTCCTGCCGGTCAGTGCCCGGAAGGGTCCGTCAGACTCTTGCCCTCGGCGTTCTTGACGCGTTTGCGTTCGAGCAGCACGACGGCGAGACCTGCGGCCCACAGCACGACAGCCGCCGGGAAGCAGATCATCGCCCATCCTTCGAAGCCGCCGCCGGCCGCGGTGAGTCCGAGGCCGAGAGCGCCGAGTCCGAGGGCGATCAGGAAGTACCCCGGCCAGTTCCGCGCATCCGCGATGGCCTCACCGGCGTGCGCGCGGAAGGTGCGCTCCTCGTCGCGCGGCTCCCGTTCGGAGCTGCCTTCCTTGACTCCACCATCCGGGTCGCCGCTGGCCTGGCTGTCACGGTGCCGATCTGTCATGGCCCGCGTCTACCCTCGCTGAGAACGGACCAAACTCCCTCGTACCCGATTCCCGGGAAAACTCGGTAACGTCGAGAGGTGACCCAGACCAGTGCATACGACTTCACCGCCACGACCATCGACGGCGAGCCCGTCGACCTCGCCGACTACAAGGGCAAGCCCCTTCTGATCGTCAACACCGCATCGCAGTGTGGGTTCACCCCGCAGTACGAGGGACTCGAGGTCCTGAACAAGACGTACGCACCGAAGGGCCTGGTCATCCTCGGTTTCCCGTGTGACCAGTTCGGACACCAGGAGCCGGGTGACGCGGAGGAGATCAAGAACTTCTGCTCCCTGCGCTACGACGTCACCTTCCCGCTGCACGAGAAGATCGAGGTCAACGGAGACGGCGCGCATCCGCTGTACAAGTGGTTGCGTGAACAGAAGTCGGGCATGCTCGGCAGCCGCATCAAGTGGAACTTCACCAAGTTCCTCGTCGACGCCGACGGCCAGGTGGTCGACCGTTTCGGGCCGACCACCAAGCCGGAGAAGCTGGCCAAGCCCATCGAGAAGGTCCTCGGCGGGTCCTGACCGTTCGGTTCCCCGCGAGAGGTCAGTGGGCGAAGTGACGCGAGCCGGTGAGGTACATCGTCACACCGGCCTCGCGCGCGGCGTCCACGACCTCGTTGTCGCGGATCGACCCACCGGGCTGCACGACGGCGGCCACACCCGCGGCGGCGAGGATCTGGAAACCGTCCGGGAACGGGAAGAAGGCGTCGGACGCGGCGACCGCACCGGTGGTGCGGTCCCCGGCGCGGCGCACTGCCAACTCCGCTGAGTCGACTCGGTTGACCTGTCCCATCCCGACCCCGACCGAGGCACCGTCGGCGGCGATGAGGATGGCGTTGGACTTGACCGCACGGCACGCACGCCACGCGAACTGCAGGTCCGCCAGAGTCGCCTCGTCGGCGGGCTCACCGACCGCCAGAGTCCACCCCGACGGGTCGTCGCCCTCGGCGTCGAGAAGGTCGCGATCCTGGAGAAGGAGTCCGCCGGAAATCTGCTTGATCTCCGGCGTCGGCTGAGGTGGCTCGCAGATCAGCACACGGATGTTCTTCTTGCGCTGCAGAACTCCCAAGGCACCGTCCGCGTAGGACGGCGCGATGATGACCTCGGTGAAGATCTCCGCGACCTGCTCGGCCATCTCGACGGTGATCTCGCGGTTGGAGGCGATCACGCCGCCGTAGGCGCTGACCGGGTCGCACGCGTGCGCCTTGCGGTGAGCCTCCGCGATGGAGTCGGTGGTCGAGACGGCGATGCCGCACGGGTTGGCGTGCTTGATGATGGCGACGCACGGCAACTCGTGGTCGTACGCGGCGCGCCACGCGGCGTCACCGTCGGTGAAGTTGTTGTAGGACATCTCCTTGCCGTGCACCTGCTCGGCGCGCGCGATTCCGGCGGGGGCCGACGGGTCGACGTACAGGGCGCCGGCCTGGTGCGGGTTCTCGCCGTAGCGCAGAACCGACGCGCGGTCGTAGGTGGCGCCCATCCACGCCGGGAAGTGCTCGGAGTCGTCGGTGACGAGCACGTCGGTCATCCACGACGCGACCGCCACGTCGTACGCCGCCGTGTGCTGAAAAGCGTTCGCGGCGAGGGCGATACGTTCGTCCAGCGAGAAGCCACCGGCCGAGACGGCAGTCAGGACGTCGTCGTAGCGGGCGGGGTCGACGACCACGGCGACCGACGGGTGGTTCTTGGCCGCGGCACGCACCATCGACGGGCCACCGATGTCGATCTGCTCGACGCACTCGTCGGGGGATGCACCCGATGCGACGGTGTCGGTGAACGGATACAGATTGACGACGACCAGTTCGAACGGCGCGACACCCAGTTCCTCGAGCTGAGCGAGGTGCTCCGGCTTGCGCGTGTCCGCCAGAACGCCGGCATGGACGCGCGGGTGCAGCGTCTTCACACGGCCGTCGAGAGTCTCCGGGAAGCCAGTCAGGTCCTCCACGCGCGTCACCGGCACCCCGGCAGCGGCGATCTTGGCGGCCGTCGACCCGGTGGACACGATCTCGACTCCCGCAGCATGGAGTCCCACGGCGAGCTCCTCGAGCCCGGTCTTGTCGTACACGCTGACCAGAGCGCGCGTGACTGCTCGCTGATTCACTGGGCTATTCACTGGGGATCTGAGCCTTTCGTCCATCGGTGATGACTCCACGTGCGGCGACGGCTGCGACCACATCGATCAGCAGCCGTCGTTCGACGATCTTGATGCGCTCGTGCAGCGACTCTTCGTCGTCGCCGTCGAGCACCGGCACTGCTTCCTGCGCCAGAATGGGTCCGGTGTCGACGCCGTCGTCCACCAGGTGCACGGTGGACCCGGCGACCTTGACGCCGTGCGCCAGAGCGTCGGCGACGGCGTGCGCACCGGGGAACGACGGCAACAGCGCCGGGTGTGTGTTCACGACGCGACCGCCGAAGCGGGAGAGGAACGCGGGCCCGAGGATGCGCATGAAGCCCGCACTGACGACGAGGTCCGGTTCATGGACGGCGACCGCATCGGCCAGAGCGACGTCCCATGCACCACGGTCGTCGTAGTCGGCCGGCGCGATCCGGCTGCACGGCACGCCGACCGATTCCGCGCCGCACGGGCGGTCGACCACGACAGCGACGACGTCGGCGGGGTATTCGGAGGACGACGCGGCGTCCACGAGCGAGCGGAGCAGAGAACCGATTCCCGACGCGAGAACGACGACACGAGCCGGGAGGTCCCGCGTGGACGTCGAACGCGGGGCAGACAGCGTGCTTCTCCTCGGCTGATCGAGCGGGTCGTGGACGGGATGAAGCCTAGACCGCCGCTTGTCGGAGCCTCGAGCGGGCTCGGCTCCTCAGGCTTTGCCGTCGGTCGGCAGCTCGACTATTTCGGCGTCCACGACGTCGTCCGCTGACTCGGAGCTGTCGGGAGCAGCGGGGGTCTCGGGAGCAGCGGGGGTTTCGGGAGTGTCTGCTTCTGCGTCGACGATGTCCGCGGAGTCCTCGGCGACAGCCGGTGCGGCGGTCAGTGCGGCCGGCTCTGCCAGGGTGACCGCATCCGAGCCGGTTTCGTGGTCATCGTCATCGTGGTCACGGTCCCAGCCGTGTTCGTCGTGGCGACGCATCCGGTAGGCGACCACGGCGGCGACACCGGTGCCGACGACGACGCTCCACGCGAAGGCCGTCACGCCGAACAGCGGGGCGTCGAGGCCGAGATGACCGAACGTCCCCACGGTTCCGCCCGCGAGCACCCCGACGACGACACACCCGACGCTGACGAGAACGGACGCCGCGGCCGCGGAGCGCAGCGCGTCGCCCAGGGACGTGGTCGCACGAGCCGCAGCTCGGCCGAGAACGGCGGCGGCCAGGGCCGGAACGACGAGCATGACCGGCCACCAGGCCTGCGCCGCCGACTCCGGCATGACGGCCAGCACCGGTACTGCCGGCATCTCGCCGCCGACGGTGTCGAACAGGGACACCGTGGCCGCCCCGACATGGGCTGCCGAGCCGGTCACGACGGCAGCGGCCGCGACGACGACGTTGGGCAGGTAGAGCACGGACACTGCCGTGAGCCCCAGCGCTCCCCCGATGCCGCCGCCCGAGTCGATCAGTGTGCCGAGGGTGGACGTCGACATGACGAGCGACGCCACCACCAGCACGCTTCCACCGGCGAGCAGCACAGCGGCTGCGCGCGCTGCCGGCGCGAACGACGCTGCCAGCCACGGCGGAAGGTCGACCAGACGGATCACCGACGGCCAGGTGCCGCGGATGCATCCGATCAGCACGCCGATGCCGTGCACGAGGAGCACCCAGCCGAACGTCGCGAGCGCGTCGGGCGTGCTCAGAGCGATGACCGTGGACGCGTCGTGAATCATTGCGAGCATCACCGCGGACATGGCGAGCGGGCCCGCGAGACCTGCGCCGACTACCCATGCGATGTCGCGGCGGGTCGACGACTCGTCGACCGACTTGGCCACGATGGTCGCTACGGCACGCACCAGGAGCGCCGTGGCGAGCAGCGGAAGTACGGACAGCGTGGCACCGGCGATGCCCAGAGGGACCTGGTGCACCGCGAGCCAGACGGCGGCCAGAGCACCGAACGTGCCGGTGAGATCACTGTTGGCGGATACGAGCGTCACCAGCACGACGGCCGTGACAAGGGCCAGCAACGTACCGACGGGCCGGAATGCCACCTGCAGCAGCATCCGGGCCTCGTCGGGACTCGGCCCGAAACGGCCGTGCGCGTGAGGTTCGCGGTCGAGGAGAGACGTCATCACCGATCAGGTTCTCACCGGACACCGACCTCCGGACCGAGGCGCGCCGAACCGATCAGGTGCGGTCGTCCGGGCGCTGACCGAAGTCGAGGGCTCGCGTGGCCTCGGGTGCGGCGCCGTCGGGCTCGGACTGTGCTCGATCGTCGGACTGACCCTGGTCGCTCGGCGGCGCCTGCGGTGATGGATCGGTCTGGGGCGCTGGATCGGTCCGGGGCGCTGAATCTGTCTGTGGCGCTGCGTGCGCGGGTGCGGTGTTCACGGGCGCGGAACCGACAGGCTGTCCGTACCGCTCGGTCGGCGCACCGTAGGGAGATCCGTATCCCTGTGGCTGGCCGTAGCCCTGCTGACCGTAGGGCTGGCCGTATCCCTGCGGCTGTCCGTACCCCTGGGGCTGGCCGTACCCCTGGGGCTGGCCGTACCCCTGCGGCTGGTTGTACCCCTGGGGCTGGCCGTAGCCCTGCTGGGAGTACGCACCCGGTTGCGGCTGGCCGTAGGGCTGCTGTCCGTATCCCTGCTGGCCGTAACCCTGGGGCTGGTTGTAGCCCTGCGGCTGTCCGAACGGCTGGGCGGGACGAGCTTCACGCGGCGCCGGCACCGTGACGACACCGGACTCGATCAGCAACGAGCCGACCGACGCCACGACCTGCAGTACCGCGAGAATCAGAACCAGGATCGACCCGATTCCGACCCCGACACGCACCGCGTCACCGAACGCCGTGAAGGCGGCGCCCCGGTTGAACAGCTGGAAGATCAGCGTGAACAGCGCGGTCACGGACAGCGCTGCCACCAGGACCGCGGAGGCCTTCTGCTTGGGTAGCAGTCCCCCGGCGGTGACCAGCGCCGCGAGCAGCAACAGCGCGACGGCGGTGGGGTCCCCGAGTTCACGCTCGAAGAAGTTCGAGGAATCCCCACCGAGCGCGAACTGCGCGGACAGGCCGAGAAGGAAGGCCAGCACGCCCGTGCCGATGACGACATACGAGGCGATTCGGCCTACCTGCTTCGTTCTCGCGGCGACGCGCTCGTTCGTCGACGATTCCGTGTCTCCCGACGTCGGATCCGTCGACTCGGGAGCGGGAGCGACAAGGCCCGATCGGTCCGTGGTGCTGTCGCCGCCCGCCTCCGCCGACTGCATGCGGGGGTCGGTTCCCTCGGGTGAGAAGGTCATCTCGATTCCTCTTCCTCGGTTCTCTTCGCGTTCGACCCTTCACAGTACGGACGGTGGGATCGGCCGATCGACCGAGTCTCAGGACACCCCGACAGGCTCCCGGTCCTTCGACCGCGACGCCTCGATCTCGCGGACGAGGGGCAGAACCTTCTCCCCGAAGTACTCGATCTCCTCCTGGAAGTGCAGGAAGCCGCCCAGGATCAAGTCGACGCCACGGTCGCGGTAATCGACGATGCGAGTAGCCACCTGCTCCGGGGTGCCGATCAGCTGCGTCTTGAAGCCGTCGTTGTACTGCACCAGGTCCTCGAAGGTCGAGTCCGCCCACATGCCCTGCTTGTCGGCGGTCGAGTTGCCCGCCTGCTGCACTGCACCTCGGAACCCCTCCACAGCAGGCTTGTTGGCCTTCTCGATGATTTCGCGAAGCGTGTCGCGTGCTTCCTTCTCGCTGTCGCGTGCGATCACGAAGCCGTTGAGTCCGAACTTCACTTCCCGCTGGTGCGCACGCGCGACGGTACGGATGTTGTCGAGCTGGCCGGTGACTCCGTCGAAGTCCTTGCCGTTGGAGAAGTACCAGTCGGAGTACTTGCCCGCGTTTTCCTGTGCCGCAGCCGAATTGCCGCCCTGGAACAGTTCCGGGTTCGGGCGCTCGGGCGTGTTCAGCGGCTTGGGCTTCAACGTGAAGTCGTGGATGCGGTAGAAGTCGCCACGGAAGTCGACGTCGTCCTCGGTCCAGATCTTGCGCAGGACCTGCAGGAACTCGGCGCTTCGACGGTACCGCTCGTCGTGTTCGAGCCACGGCTCACCGAGGTGGGTGAACTCGTCCTTGAACCATCCACTCACGACGTTGACGGCGAATCGGCCGTTGGACAGATGGTCCGCGGTCGCACCGAGTTTCGCCAGGACTGCCGGCTGCCACAGCCCGGGGTGTACCGCGGCGATCACCTTGAGGCGTTCGGTCGCGAGAAGCAGTGCGAGGCTGAAGCTCGTGGACTCGTGCTGGAATTCGGCGCCGTAGCTGGCCTCGTACCGGACCTGACTCAGTGCGTACTCGAAGCCGTTGTTCTCCGCCGTTCGCGCGAGCTTCTTGTTGTATTCGAACTCCCAGCTGGTGCGCTGCTCGATGTCACTGGTGACCAGCCCGCCACTGACGTTGGGCACCCAGTAGGCGAACTTGATCTCGTCGGAAATTCTCTCGGTACTCATGCATTCCTCGGTTCGATGATGGTGCGCGGCAGATAGTTTCAGGAATACCAGGTGGGCTGCGGAAGCTCACCGCTGAGGACGTGGCGTCCCACCTCGCGACGCTTGTAGGCGACCGGGTCGTGGAGGGTGTGCGTGCGCACGTTGCGCCAGAACCGGTCGAAGCCGTGGCTGGACGCCGTCGCGCGTGCGCCGAGTCCTTCGAAGATGCCGGAGGTGATCTCGAGCGCGACCTCGGTCGCTCGCGCCTTCGCCGCGGCCACGCGAACCTCGTGCTCGCCCCGCTCGTGCTCGGTGACGGTCCAGGCATTGTCGTGGATCCGCTGCTGCTCCGCCGCCACCGCATCGGCGAGAGCCTCTGCAGCCCAGAGCTTCGCGGTCAGATCACCGTAGAGGTCGATGATGTACGGCTCGTCGAGCGCGTTGTCGACAGTGCTGTGCAACCAGGCCCGGGTCGTGGTGCGGGTGTAGTCGGCGGCGGTGTCGAGGGCGCCGCGGGCGATACCGAGGTAGAAGTTCACGAACACGAGCTGGATGATCGGAACGTTCAGCGTGTTGTAGACACGCGGCTCGAAGGCCTTGTCCCGGAAGCCGGCAGCCGAGCTCCAGTCGGTACGCACGTGATCGATGGTGACACTGCCGCTTTCGGTGCGACGCTGGCCGATGTTGTCCCAGTCGTCGTGGAAGGTCAGGCCGTCCGAGTCGGACGGCACGATCGCGAACACGTGGGTATCGGTACCCGCGAGAACACCTTCGAGGACGGTCACGTCGGACACTCGGCTGCCCGTGGAGAACGTCTTGGCGCCGTGGTAGACGATCGAGTCACCCTCGTCGGTGATCTCCACGTCATTGTCACGCGGGTTGACAGCACCGCCGAAGAACCAGGTGTTCTCGGTGGCAGCCTGCTCGACGGCAGCGATCTGCTCCTTCGTCCCGACCAGCCGTGCCGCCCAGAACCACAGCAGGTGGTAGCCGAGAAGCTGGCCGATGGAACCGTCGGCGCCAGCTACCGCGCGAATGACCTGGTAGGCGGTCTCCCACGTCTGTCCGCCGCCTCCGAACTCGGTGGGACCGAGAATCGTCACCAGACCGGACTCCTTGAGCAACGTCACCTCGGCATGAGGCGCTTCGGTTGCCCGGTCGCGTGCGACGGCGTCGACAGCCAGGATTGCGGCGACCTCGTGTGCTCGCTCAATCCACTCGGCGGAGGTGGTGGGGACGGTGGTCCAGCGCGGTTCGGTGGCGGCGCCGGCGGGGCGATTGTCAGTGATCGTCATGACGGGAAGTGAACCGTCCACCTCGCGGCGGAACCACCGTTGCACTCTGGGTGATTCGAACGGTTCTGCGCCGAGGCCAGAGCAGTTTTCGACGTTCAAACCTTTTATCGTCAAGTGGTATCAATAGTTCAGACCCGGAGGTACGGTGACCTTCCACAAATGGTGGCGGCGAGAACCGCCTTTTTCTTAGGACACGTCATGAAGAAGTCCGTTCTCGCCGGTGCAGCAGCCGCTGGTGTCGTACTCGGTGCCGTTGTATTTCCCGGAACGGCGTCGGCAGCCGACACGACGGTGACGTTCTCCATCACGGCGGGGGGTATCGCGATCACAGCCCCCGGCAGCGCGGCACTCACGGAGAACGCACTCCTCGACACCGCAACGGGTTCCATCACCGGGGTCAAGGTCACCGATGATCGACGCGGCATCTCCGGGTGGACAGCAACCGCATCCAGCACCGCGTTCACCAACGGCACAGGAGCCGGAACCACGTCGATCGCCGCAGATCAGGTGACGTACACGGGCAACCTGGCCTCGTTCACCGGCATTGCCGTCGTGACCCCCGGGCTGCCGGGCACCCTGGCCACCGCACGAAGTGCACAGGTCGCCACTGCAGTCGTGGGAACGAACACCGCGACGTGGTCACCCACCCTGTCGATCGCTCTGCCGACCAATCGCACCTCGGGTTCGTACTCGGGCGTGATCACCCACTCGGTTGCGTGACAAAACGACCGTTCTGCTGACGCGACGGTCGATATCGGTTTTCCTCCTTCTTTTATTCGGCGTCAGCGTGTCATCGGCCATTCCTGCCGTTGCGCAACCTCCATTGGACGGATCGACGGGTATCAGCATTCGATTGTTGGAAGCGCCGGTAGCCCTCGAAGGTGATCCTCGGGCGCTGTCGTACATCGTCGACAATCTGCCACCGGGAACTCTGATCGACAGAAAGTTCGAAGTCACCAACGACACCGGCGCAGAGGCCACCGTCCGCATGTATGCGGGCGCGGCCGACATCGCAGGAGCGGACGGTTTCGTCTTCGAGGACGGTGCTGCCGTGAACGAACTGACGTCCTGGATGACGGTGACGCCGTCCGAGGTGGTCGTACCGTCGGGCGGCTCCACCGAGGGACTCGTGTCCATCTCGGTCCCGTCGGACGCGACCGAGGCGGAGCGGTACGCCGTCGTCTGGGCAGAGGTGAATGGCGCACCCGGTTCCGGCGGAATCTCGACGGTGTCGCGGGTCGGCATCCGCGCCTACCTGTCCGTGGGAGCCGGGAACGGCCCGCCGGAAGACTTCTCTGTGACCACCGTGACCGCCGGCCGGTCGACGACGGGCGCGCCGGAAGTCACCATCGGCGTCGACAACACCGGCGGGCGGGCCCTCGACCCGTCGGCGACAGTGACACTGTCCGGCGGCCCGGGCGGTATCAGTGCTGCCCCGGCAACCGGATCCGGAGGTTCCATCGCGCCCGGTACGAGCGGAACGGTGACCGTCGCGCTCGACGCCGCTCTCCCCGCGGGTCCCTGGACCGCCGGCGTCACCGTGACGAGTGGCCGCGTGAGCCGGGACGGAAGCGGGCAAGTGACATTCCCCGATTCGGGCACCGCTGACGCGCAACAAGTATCGGCGTCGAGCGGCGGGACGCCGGTGTGGATCTGGATCGTGGTGGCGGCGGTAGTCGTCGCTCTCGCTGTTGCGCTGACTCTCGTCCTGCGGAGCAGGGCGCGGACGAGCACCTGACATGACTGCCCGGTACGCACCGACGCTCATAGCTCTCGTGATCCTCACTGCGGCAACATCGATTGCTGCGCCGACGGCCGGGGCGCAGGACGTGGACCCCTGCTCGATCGTGACGACGACACCCGAGGAAACTCCTGTCGTGGTCGTCACGACCACACCCGCGCCGACGTGCCTACCGGTCACCACCGACCCGACCGTCACGACGACCACTGCTCCTCCGATCACGACAACTCTTGCTGTTCCGACAACTACCGCTGTTCCGACGAGTACTGCTGCTACGACGACCACTGCTGTGACGACCACTGCTATGACGACTTCTGCTGCTGCTTCGACGACCACTGCTGTGACGACTACCGGTACGCCGACGACCACTGTTCTGCCGACGACCACGGACGCGGTCGCGACCGTCGATCTCACCACGACAACCTCTAGCACCCCGTCGACAACCGCCCCTCGGCAGCGGGCCGCGGTGTCTGCAGCCGGTATCGGAATCACCCTTGGCACCGTGACTTTGTCCGGTCCCGCGACCCCATCGCCCGGCACTACGTGGGTCGGCGCCGGGAACGCGTCGATCACGAGTGGCCTCGGATCCTGGGTTGCGACGGTGACTCTCAGTCCGTTAGCCATCACGCAACCAGTCAGGTCCGCCTACACCGTCACCGACGGCTCGTACAGCGCGGCCCAGTCGAGCTGCTTGGGGTTGAGCCCCATGCCGGCCACCACCGTCGCGCTCGACTCGACGCCCCGAGAAGTGAAGAAGTCTCCCGCCGGTCTTGTGTCCACTCTGGCGTGTCTCACCAACTGGAACTACACGGTGTCTCTGCCCTTGCCGTCCACGCTGCTGTCCGGCACCTACACCGGAACGCTCACGCACTCGGTCGCCTGACAGTCGCCCCCGCTCATTCGCCGGGTGCGGTGAGGTAGTCGTTGCCGTTGGAGTCGCGGATGTGGACGATGCCGTCGCGGAGCATGCGGTAGTGCCATTGTCTGCGGGTTTTCAATCCGTGGTGTCGGCGGCAGAGGGGTTCGAGGTTGCCGGTGACGGTCCAGCCGCCCCTCTGTGGGTCCGTGTGGTCGAACGGGACGACGTGGTCGAGGTCGCAGTCCTCGCTCGGTACGGCGCATCCCGGATGGACGCACGTCGAATACAGCGCTGTCACCACCGCCGCGACTGCCTCCGACGGCCGGTAGGTCAGCGCCCCGTCCGGAGGCGCGACGAAACCCCCGTGGCCGTCGGGGTTGTCGACGGCACGGTCCAACGCTGATGGTGGGAGCGTGCGGAGGTACTCGACCTGCTCTCTCACCTTCCTGGCTTTCGTGCTTCCCAGTTTCCCCGTGGTCGGGGTCCAGCCTGCTGGCATGCGGCGGGTGCGGCGAACTTCCCTGCCGTCGACCGGAACCGGTGGATCGTGCTCCGGGTCTGGTGGGTGGTGTTCGCTGTCCTGCGCGGCGGTGATGAGTGCTTGCCACGTCGCATCTTCGGCAATTCTCCGGGCCACATCAGCCGGAACAGGTCCCCACCCGACGAGGTGACCGGGTTCCCCCGCCAACCCCGCCGCCGTCGCAGCGTCGAGAACGATGACCGCATGGTTGGCCGGTGCGCCCGATACAGCTCCGGTCAAGAGAGCGTGCGCGGCGTCGAACAACCGCGCCGGCAACGAACTCGGATCGGTCACCCCACGCGCAGCAGCAGCAGCGATGTTCCGCCACATCCCGGCGACCTTCTCCGCCGGACCACGAATTATCAGCTCCGCCTGACCCCGAGGGAGTTTCCGCACCGTCGCCGCCCGCTCCAGCGCAGCCCGCTCCCGGACGACCCGGTGCCACTCCGCGTCGAAGTCGGCGAGGATCCGGTCGATCGCCGCCGCCACCGCACCCGGGGTGCACCGCGATGCGGCAGCGATCACCCGTTGCAGTAATGCTTCGGTTGCATTCGGAACCCCGGCAAGGGATCGGCACACCGTGCGAAACGCCGCGTACGCCAACCTGCCCGCAGTGAACGCTTCCTGCACCGCCGGACGAGCGGTACGGGTCAGGAACAGCCACTCGGTGACCGTGCCCGTGGACACCGACAATGCCGACGCGACCTCCGCCACCGCGCACGCCTCGGCGGCATCGGCGTCGAACACCCCACCGGGCCCGAGCACCGCGGGGCGCCGCGACTCCTCGTGAACGTAGGAGCACGACGCGGCGACGGTACGAGCGAACGAAGCCTGGGCGTCGACCTTCGCCGACACCAACACATCGACGGAAACTGTTGCGTCGTACACGAATTCACCCCCCGGTGATGCCCGATCAGGCCGCCCCCCGACGACCTGACCACACAGTAACCCAACCCACCGACATACTTTCGGGTCACGCAGTCGGGTCACGCAGTCGGGTGCGCTCCAGCTCGCGGCATGTCGATCGGCGGTCAACTGGATGAGGCCGAGTGCCTTTCGGCCAGGACTCTCGCGAGCTGGCTGATGCGTACGCGGGCTGCCTCCGGGGCGAGGATTTCGATGTGGTCGCCGAACTGGAGCAGTTGACGCACCGACTCGATGTCGGGGTAGCCGGCGACGACGGTGCATGTTCCTTTTTTCGGATCGGATACGTCGTGGATGCGTTTGCCGAGGATGCGCCGCGCAAGGTCGAGACGGTCTTCCGGCAGTCGAAAGGTCACGCTGACACGACCTCGCCCCTCGGTGCGTTCCTTCAATGCGGCCCATCTGGTTCGGAGGGTTTCGTCAGGTGGGAGAGAGACTGGCGCGTCGAGTAGTTCGAAGGCCGAGAGTCGGTCCAGAGCGAACAGCCGGCCATCTCCTCGGTAGTCGGCGACGAGATACCAGCGGCCGGACTTTGCCACGATCCCGTACGGGTCGACCACACGCGTCGAGGCTTCACTCTCGGCGCTACGCCGGTATCGGATTCGCAGTCGGCGGCGGTGCTGCAGGGCCGATGCCAGATCGGCGACGTCGACCGCTGTTTCCGAATCGGCGAACCACGGGGCGCTGTCCACCAGCACGAGGTCCGCCAGTCGCAGCGGGCTCGTGCCCGTGGGTGTCGCGGCCTGGCGGGCGGCGATCTTGCGTGCTGCCGACTCCCACATCGCCGACACGCCCATGCGCTCACGTTGCGCGCTGTCCAGACCCGCCAAGGAGAGGGCTTCCAACTCCGGCGGTTCCAGATGGGATGCGTTGAGCCGCGCACCGGGGAGCAGGACGATTCCACCGCTGCGGCCACGTTCGGCATACACAGGCACTCCTGCTGCCGACAGGGCCTCGACGTCCCGCAGCACCGTCCGGCGCGATACTTCCAGTCGCGCGGCGAGCTCGGTTGTGGTGGTGCGCTGGCGGGTCTGCAGTAACAACAAGAGATGCAGCAACCGGGAAGCCTTCATGCGTCCGATCTTCACAGAAAAGGTGACAGGTTCTGTCGTGATAAGTCGGTGAACTGTGGCGGTACCGAGAATTCACCGAACCGAGGAGCGCTCCATGCCCGCACCGAACCTGTTCTTGATCGGCGTCCGCGACGCCGAGGCCGCTACCAGCTTCTACAGCGATCTGTTCGATATCGAACCGGCCTTCACCAGTCCCCGCTATGTCGCTTTCCAGGTAGCTCCCGGCGTCTTGTTCGCGCTGTGGACCGGCTACGGCGACCACATGGTCCCGGACACCCCGCGCACGACCGAGGTCGGACTGATGGTGCCCGGGTCGGCGTCGGCCGTCGACGAGGTCTTCGCGAACTGGGTCTCGAAGGGAGTCCGTGTCGTCGAAAAGCCGCATGACGCTGTCTTCGGCCGCACGTTCGTGGTCTCCGACCCCGACGGCAACCTCGTCCGGGTCTCCCCGGTCGACTGATCTACCGAACGACGACCACCTTGCCGATGGTGCCGCCGCTTTCCACCCGCCGGTGCGCATCCCGCAGGGTGTCCACGTCGAGAGGCGACAGGGTGGTGGTGCGGGTGCTTCGCAACGTCCCGTCGTCGATGAGGCGCGAGATCTCGTCGAGGATGGCGCGCTGAGATGTGCTCTCGGGCAATGACAACGGCACCGTGAACATCAGTTCCCAGTGCCAGGTCTGGCTTTTCGACTTCAGCGGCGTCAGGTCGAGGCCGACCGGATCGTCGATCGCGACGACCTGCCCGTGCACCGCCATGACCGCCGCATAGGTCTCGACGTTGCCCTCGGAGAACGGGGAGAACACGTACTCGACGCCGTCCGGCGCCAGGGCACCGACCTCGTCCACGAGCGAGTGCCGATCCACGACGTGATGTGCGCCCATCTCCGTTGCCCAGTCGCGGGATTCGCCGCGTGATGCCGCGGCCACGACGGTGAGCGAGGTCAGTGCCCGGGCGAGCTGGATGATCATCGAGCCGGTACCGCCGGCGGCTCCCACCACGAGAAGTGTTCCGGTGCTGTCCTTTCCGAGTCCGAGCCGGACGAACAACGATTCCCATGCCGTGATGGCGGTCAGCGGCACGGCCGCGGCATCCGCGGCGGACAGTGACGACGGCGCATGGCCGACGATCCGCTCGTCGACGAGCTGGTACTCGGCGTTGCTGCCGTCCCGAGCGATGGATCCTGCGTAGAACACTCGATCGCCCGGCACGTACACCTGAGCGTCGGAACCTACCGCGACGACCTCACCGACGGCGTCGAAGCCGAGGATCTTCGGGCCGTCCGACGAGTCGAAGGAGGTACGAACCTTCGTGTCCACCGGATTGACGGAGACCGCGTCGACACGCACGAGGATGTCGAAACCGGTGGGAGAGGGAGTCTCTCGCTCGATCTGCACGAACGACGAGTCGGCGTCGACGGAGCCGGGTTCCGTGGAGACGATGGCAGAGTGAGTCGCGGGAATGCTCATACCTCGACGGTAGTCCCCGGGAACGACACGAGGGAGGCAGGGTTCCCGTGCGGGAAACCGGCCTCCCTCGTGCGAGAGAAGAAAGAGTGACTACTTCTTCTCGAGGATCTCGCGCGCGAGGGCAGCGGTCTCGGACGGAGTCTTGCCGACCTTCACACCGGCCGCCTCGAGGGCGTCCTTCTTGGCCTGCGCCGTTCCCAGCGAGCCGGAGACGATGGCGCCGGCGTGGCCCATGGTCTTGCCCTCGGGAGCGGTGAAGCCGGCGACGTATCCGACGACGGGCTTGGTGACGTGCGCCTTGATGTAGTCGGCCGCACGCTCTTCGGCGTCGCCACCGATCTCACCGATCATGACGATGATCTCGGTGTCGGGATCGTTCTCGAACGCCTCGATGGCGTCGATGTGCGTGGTGCCGATGACCGGGTCGCCGCCGATGCCGATGGCGGTGGAGAAACCGAAGTCACGAAGCTCGAACATCATCTGGTAGGTCAGGGTGCCCGACTTCGAGACGAGGCCGATGGGTCCCTTGCCGGCGATGTTGGCGGGCGTGATGCCGACCAGAGCCTCGCCGGGGGTGATGATGCCGGGGCAGTTCGGCCCGATGATGCGGGTCTTCTTGCCCTTCTCGACGTTGTAGGCCCACGCGTACGCGCTGTCCTGCACCGGGATTCCCTCGGTGATGACGACGAGCAGCGGGATCTCGGCGTCGATGGCCTCGACGATGGCGTCCTTGGAGAATGCCGGCGGCACGAACGCGATGGACACGTCGGCTCCGGTCTTCTCCATGGCCTCGGCAACGCTGGCGAACACGGGCAGCTCGACGTCGGAACCGTCGGCTGCGGTGTGCTTGACCGTGGTTCCGGCCTTGCGAGCGTTGACGCCGCCGACGACCTGGGTGCCGGCCTTGAGCATCAGGGCGGTGTGCTTCGTACCCTCGCCGCCGGTGATGCCCTGGACGATGACCTTGTTGTTCTTGTTCAGGAAAATAGACATAGTTTCGGTGCCCTCTACTTCGCAGCCAGCTCGGCGGCCTTGTCGGCGCCTTCGTCCATGGTCTCGGCCAGTGTCACCAACGGGTGCGCAGCATCGGCGAGAATCTTCCGGCCTTCTTCGACCTTGTTGCCGTCCAGGCGGACGACCAGCGGCTTGGAGGCGGTGTCGCCCAGCGTCTTCAGAGCGCCGACGATGCCGTTGGCAACCGCGTCGCACGAGGTGATTCCGCCGAAGACGTTGACGAACACGCTCTTGACCTGCTCGTCGCCGAGGATGACGTCGAGGCCTGCGGCCATGACCTCGGCCGAGGCGCCGCCGCCGATGTCGAGGAAGTTGGCGGGCTTGACTCCGCCGTGCGCCTCACCGGCGTAGGCGACGACGTCGAGGGTCGACATGACCAGTCCGGCACCGTTTCCGATGATGCCGACCTGTCCGTCGAGCTTGACGTAGTTGAGGTCGTTCTCCTTGGCCTTCGCTTCGAGTGGGTCCGCCGCGTCGGCGTCCTCGAACTCGGCGTGGCCCTTTTGACGGAAGTCCGCGTTGGCGTCCAGCGTGACCTTGCCGTCGAGAGCGAGGATCTCGTCGTTCGGGGTACGAACCAGCGGGTTCACCTCGACGAGGAGGGCGTCTTCGTTGATGAAGACTTCCCACAGCTTCTGGATCGTGTTGGCCGCGGCGTCGAGCACCTCGGCGGGGAGCTTGCCGGCTTCGGCGATCTGGCGCGCGAAGGCGAGGTCGACACCCTTGACGGCGTCGACGGGGATGCGGGCGAGCGCGTCGGGGTTCTCCTCGGCGGTCACCTCGATCTCGACACCACCCTCGACAGAACACATTGCGAGGTAGGTGCGGTTCGTGCGGTCGAGCAGGAAGGAGATGTAGTACTCCTCCGCGATGTCGCTGGCTTCTGCGACGAGAAGCTTCTTGACGACGTGGCCCTTGATGTCGAGTCCGAGGATCGCTTCCGCGTTCGCCTCGGCCTCGGCGACGTCCTTGGAGTACTTCACGCCGCCGGCCTTGCCGCGGCCGCCGACCTTCACCTGGGCCTTGACCATGACGGGCTTGCCGATTTCTTCGGCAATCTGTCGTGCACCGGCAACCGTGTCGGTGACACGTCCCGCCGACGTCGGAACCTCGTGCTTGGCGAAGAGTTCCTTCGCCTGGTATTCGAAGAGATCCATCAGCTCACCATCTCGTCTGCGTTGACGCCCGCTCGAGGGGTAGGAGCGGGTCCGACTTGCGACTGTAACTTTCCCCGATATGTCGATATCGGCGCCCCGTACATCTTGTGGTTCAGATCACCGGTCGCCGATCGGACCTACTCACCAGTACGAAACAGCAGGCCGCCTACCAGCGCGGACGCCACAGCGCCGACCCCGCACACGAGCGCACCCGACGAGGGGGTGATCGCCGCGTCCGCATCGCCGACGAGCGCGCTGCATACGACCGCGGCCAGGGCGATTCCGGCTCCAACCTCGAGTGCCGCGCCACGTGCCGGTCGCGCCCGCGTCGCGATCACGGCGGCGACGCCCACCGCGACGGCCAGCGTCAGTCGGCCCCACACGTCCCACCCCCAGGGCAGCGAACCGATCCACCCGGCGGTGTCACCGTCGATGTCGTACACGGGGAGAAGCAGCCCGACGACGGACACGGCTGCGGCGATACCCGCTGCCACGGCCACCCCGCGAGCTGCGGGGTCCAGGTCGCTCGTGTCGACACCGTCACGCTCCGAGGCGCCCGCTACCCCGATCGCGATCACGGCGAGCACACCCGTCGCGACGCCGAGGAGAAGCAACCATCCGCCGGACCCGATGCCCACTCCGTCGATGCCGACTCCCAACACGACGGCCTGCAGCACCGCGAAGGAGAGGGCGATGTGGCCGAGGACGATCAGCGCCGCGGCCGGCCGCACAGCCGAGGCGAACTCGGAGAAGAACAGCACCACGCCGACGACGACGGTCACCAGAGCGAACAGCAGTACCGGTCGCTCGCCGGCCACGGCGGGCTGACGTCCGTCTGGGGCGGTGAGCAGCGGCAGCAGCGCGCTCGCACCCAGGACCAGGCCCGTGAGGACGGTCGCCGCCCCGGCGATCATGTGTCGGCGTGACGTACTGCCAGCAGTACGAGCGGCCCGTGGCGCAGCGGATTCGACCGCCCCGCCGGATCGCGCGACGACGAGCGCCGCCAGGGCCAGGGCGAGAACACCCACGACGCCCACCACCGGGCCCGGAGCGATGCCGATGCGATCACCGGCGCCGCCCGCACCGACCACCCGCACCAGGGCGACGGACGCGGCGGCCAGTGCCGTCCCGGCCAGAACCCCGGCCGCGACCTCACGACTCGACGATGTCAGCGCCACCGCGCACGCCACCAGCGCTGTCACCGCACACAGGGCGCCGCCGACGGCAAGAAGAATCGGACCGGCCACCAACGCAGGAGCCAGGAACACCGGATCGCTGCTGACGAAGGACGGCAGCACGAACGACGCGGCGACGGCCAACGCGCCGGCGATACCCAGTGCCACTGCGGAGGCAGATGCCGGCCGGCCGTCGTCGAACGGAGCGTCGTCCGACCTCGATGCCGCGACCATGGCGAGGACGCCCGCGGCGACGACCACGAGATGGCCGAGGACGACCGCGACCGAGCCCGGACCGGGTGACAACTCGGCGGCAGTGACCGGACGGAACAATTCGAGCCGATCCGCATCGATCGCGGACACGAAGAGTTGGAGGTCGGCGACCGCCATGCCCAACGACATGGCACCCACAGCGGTGACCACTGCCCCGGCAAGGAGGGTTCTGCCTCGGGCGAGCGCGAACAGCGCGACGATGGCGACCAGGATCCACACGAGCGCCGATGCGAGCGCGGCCGCGGTGCCGGGCCCACCGACTGCACTGCCGTCGGAACTTCTCACGACCCCGATCACGGGCGCGAGCGATACCGCGGCAGCCGCGATCGCGGTGAGGGCGACGGGGACCGTGACCCGCGCACGGGATACGAACTGTGTCGGCTGTGTCACGATGATCGACGGTAACGGGTCTCGGCCCGATCACAGCTCGATGGACATCCGCGCCGCTTCGTCGTCGGGACACTTCCTCGAGTTTCGCCAGGACAAACTGTGAGCCACCTCACAAATCAGTGGCCAGGTCCCGTTTGGCTTGCGCCGCCCGCAACCGTTTCGTTACCGTCCACGAGGTTCCACATCACGGGCAGGTCACGAATTAGGAGGACGGTAGGTCTTGCAGCACCACCGCACCCCCTTCACACGATCTCGCTTCGTCGCAGACGACTCCGCAGACAACAGCTTCTCCGCCGACCGCACCGTGTTCACCCCGGCTGCAGGCAACGGGCACCTCGTCGACACCGGTTCACTGGACATCGTCAGCCTCGGCAGCGCTGCCGACGACCTTCCGTCGTCACCGTGGGACCGCACACACGAATCGGACGACTACGCAGCCAGTGCCCCTGCCTACGTCGCCTCGTCCGAGGCCGACCGGCGTCAGCGGCGCTCGGTTCCCGCCACCACGTTCCTCGTGACTCCCCCGGTTGCAGCGACCACCGTCGACGAGACGGCCGTCAAGCGCACCGGAGCTCACCGCATCCCCGCTCCCCCGTCGGCCCTCAAGGGCCGCGTGGCGGTCGTCGCCGTCGCAGCCGGTGCCGTCGTCGCAGCCGGCCAGGCAGCCGTCGACAACGCGCAGCCGGCCGAGCGATCCGAGACATCGGAGTACGCACTGGCTGCAGGGCAAGCTCCCGCAGCAGCGATCGCCGCCGTTCCCGCGGCGTCGACCGCCGGCATCGTCACCGACACGTCCCATGTCGACTCCATTCCGACGGCCACCTCCACCGGAGCACCGGTCACCGCGCCGTCCACATCGGCGGCACCCCAGATCCTCAACATCGCCACCCCGGTCGACCTCGGACAGTTCTCCGAGTTGCTGGCCAAGGGACAGCGGTTCAGCGAGGAACGCGAAGCTCGCGAGGCAGCCGCACGGCGCCCCCTGTTCGCTCTCCCCGCCATCGGCACCTACACCTCCGGCTTCGGCTCACGATGGGGAACGCTGCACGCCGGCGTCGACATCGCCAACGCCATCGGCACGCCCGTCCACGCAGTGGCGGACGGAACCGTCATCGACTCCGGCCCCGCGGCCGGCTTCGGTCTCTGGATCCGGTTGCAGCACGCCGACGGCACGATCACCGTCTACGGACACATCGACTCGTCCGAGGTCCAGGTCGGTCAGACCGTCATGGCCGGCGACGAGATCGCGAAGATGGGTAACCGTGGCCAGTCCACCGGACCCCACCTGCACTTCGAAGTTCATCTCGCGGGCGACAGCAAGATCGACCCGCTGCCGTGGCTGGCCTCGCGCGGCATCAGCCTCGGCGCCGAGCGCGACTAGCTTCTCGCGCCCGGCCCTTTCCTCGTCCTACAGCTTCGTCATCGGCACTCCGCCGATGAGCATCATCTTCACGCGCCCGGACGTCCCGAAGTCGATGAGCACCATCGCACGCTGACCGGACCCTTCCGACTCCACGACCGTGCCCAGTCCGTACTTGTCGTGGCTCACGCGGTCACCCACAGCCAGCACGAGGGTGTTGTTGGTCCGCGCCTTGCCGAAGCTCGGCGTGGGTGCCGCAGAGGGTGACGAGCCACCGGACCATCCGCCGCGCGGATTGGACGTCCAGTCACGCTGACGCGACGACCCGGTGCCGCCGCTGGAACCGAATCCACCGCTGCCGACGCCGGGATCCTCGCGCTTCCAGTCGATGAGATGCTGCGGAACCTCCTGCAGGAAGCGGGATTCCGGGTTGTTGATCGGCTGACCCCACGCGGATCGCATGATGGCGCGCGTCAGATACAGGCGGTGCCGGGCACGCGTGATCCCCACATAGGCGAGGCGGCGTTCCTCGGACAGTTCGGCAGGGTCTCCCAGCGCACGCATGTGCGGGAACTGACCGTCCTCCCAGCCGGTGACGAACACGACCGGGAATTCGAGGCCCTTGGCGGTGTGCAGCGTCATCAGCGTGACGACGCCGTCGCCGTTGTCCGGGATCTGGTCCGTGTCGGCGACGAGGGACACGCGTTCGAGGAAGGCCGCGAGCGATCCGGGCTCGGCGATGCCGTCGGTGTCCTGCCCGTCGTCCTCGTCGAGATCGGCGTTGATGTCGGACTCCTCGAGCCCCTGCAGATTGCGCGCGTCGGCACTGAATTCCCGTGCGACGCTGACGAGTTCGTTCAGGTTGTCCAGCCTGGCGCCGTCCTGGGGATCGGAGCTGGCTTCCAGTTCGGCACGGTACCGCGTGCGGTCGAGGACTGCCTCGACGATGTCGCCGATGTCCGCGACGTCGTTGCCGTCGGCGTCGGTGGCCGTCATCGTCGCGCGCAGTTCGTCGATCATCTCCATGAACGAAGCGATCGCGTTCTGCGCGCGCGTGTTGAGCAACGAGACGGTGCCGGCGGCGGCATCGAGCAACGCGGCGTTGAAGCTGATGTTCTTCCGCTCCGCATGGACCGCGACGCACGCTTCGGCGCGGTCACCGATACCGCGGCGCGGCGTGTTCAGGATGCGCCTCATGCTGACCGTGTCGTCGGGGTTGGCCAGCACCCTGAGGTACGCGACGATGTCCCGAACTTCCTTGCGCTCGTAGAAGCGGACACCGCCGACGACCTTGTACGGCAGGCCGAGTCGGATGAAGATCTCCTCGAGTGCACGGGACGAATTGTTCGTCCGGTAGAACACCGCCACGTCGGAGTACTTGTAGTCCGTGCCGTCGACAAGTCGGTCGATCTCCGACGCGACGAACTTGGCTTCGTCGTGCTCGTTGTCGGCGACGTAGCCGATGATGGGATCGCCGTCCCCGGTGTCGGTCCACAGCCGCTTGTCACGACGGTTGGTGTTGCGGGCGATCACCGCGTTGGCGGCAGCCAGGATCGTCTGCGTCGAGCGGTAGTTCTGCTCGAGCAGGATGGTGCGGGCATCGGGATAGTCGCGTTCGAATTCCTCGATGTTGCGGATCGTGGCGCCGCGGAACGCATAGATGGACTGATCGGCGTCACCCACCACGCACAGCTCGCTCGGCGGGACGGCCCCCGCTTCCGAGTCGGTCCCCACCAGCTCACGCACCAGCATGTACTGGGCGTGGTTGGTGTCCTGGTACTCGTCGACGAGGACATGGCGGAACCGGCGCCGGTAGTACTCCGCGACGTCGGGATGACTCTGCAGCAGCGCGACGGTCTCACCGATCAGATCGTCGAAGTCGAAGGCGTTGGCCGCGCGCAGGCGCTGCTGGTAGTGCCCGTACACCTTGGCGATGATGGCCGGAAGCTCCGCCGGATCCTTCTCCGCGTCGGACACGGCTTGATCCGGATCGATCAGCTCGTTCTTCAGGTTGGAGATCTGGGTGGCGAGCAGCCTCGACGAGAACTTCTTGGGATCGAGCTGCAAGTCCTTGCCAATCATCGTCAGCAGACGGCGTGAATCGTCCGCGTCGTAGATCGAGAAGTTGGAGTTGAGCCCCGGCAGCAGGGCAGCCTGGCTCCGAAGAATGCGGACACAACTCGAGTGGAATGTACTGACCCACATGAAATTGGCTCGCGGACCGACGAGTCCCACGACGCGCTCCCGCATTTCTGCGGCAGCTTTGTTGGTGAACGTGATCGCGAGAATCTGGCCGGGTGTGACATCTCTCTCCGCGAGCAGATAGGCGATCCGACGCGTCAGCACCGCCGTCTTGCCCGACCCCGCTCCCGCGACGATGAGCAACGGCGACCCGGAGTGCATCACCGCCTCCCGCTGCTGAGGGTTGAGCCCCTCGAGAAGCTGGTCGGAGGGTCGAGTGGCGCGCGCGGGTGACTGAGTGTTCATCGTCCGTCCAGGTTACCGGCGCACCCCGACAGAACCACACCGACATCGCAGGGCGGGCAGCACCATCACCCGGGACGCCTGCACCGAATCCCTGAGGTGAGCCCCGCAGGACCTCGTGAATGCACGGTCGAGGCGCAGCGCACGGGACCTTTGGTTCTTTACCGACGGCCGGACCGGGCATAGTGTTGCGAGGCTCTCTTCGCGGGACGTGCTGCGTCAGTGGTCCTGCATGACGACGACCAGGGATTTCACGACCCGAGAAGACAATATTCGGAATCTACGTAACGGAACGTGGCATCGGAACGACACACGTTTCGACACGAGGAGTTGATATGAGCGCAGCAGTGGACACCAACCGCGACGCCGGAGCAGCATCGACCGAGTCGAAGACCTCCGCGGACGACGCGGACCGCCCGACGGCCGATCTGCCGACGTCGGAGGCCGAGATCGACGAACTCCGCAAGGAGATCGACCGTCTCGACGCCGAGATCCTCGCAGCAGTCAAGCGACGCTCGGAGATCTCCCGAGCGATCGGCCAGACTCGTATGGCACAGGGTGGGCCTCGCCTCGTGCACAGCCGTGAGATGAAGGTGCTCCAGCGCTTCAGCGAGCTCGGCCAGGAGGGTCACACGCTGGCCATGCTCCTGCTCCGCCTCGGCCGTGGCCGCCTCGGTCACTGAACCACCACCGGGAACCGCCCGCATCGGGCGGTTCCCGTGAGTGTCACTGCAGGGCGATGTACTTGGTCTCGAGGTATTCCTCGATCCCCTCGCTTCCGCCCTCTCGCCCGAATCCCGACGCCTTGATCCCACCGAACGGTGCGGCCGCGTCGGAGATCACCCCGCGATTGACGCCCACCATTCCGGTCTCCAGCGACTCCGCCACGCGGAGCGCTCGGTCGAGGTCCCGAGTGAAGATGTAGGCAGCCAGGCCGAATTCCGTGTCGTTCGCCGCATCGATGCCGTCCTGTTCCGTCTCGAATCCGCGCACGGCGAGAACCGGTCCGAACACTTCCTCGCTGAGAATGCGCGCGTCCGCCGGCAGGTCGCTGAGCACCGTCGCCGGGTAGAACCACCCCGGACCGTCCTCCGCCTGTCCACCGAGCGCCACGGTCGCGCCCTTCGATGCCGCGTCGTCCACCAGTTCCGCGACCGTGTCGCGCTGGTCCGAGTTGATCAACGGTCCCAGCTTGGTCGCGGGATCGCTGCCACGGCCGAGCGTCATGGTCTTCATCTTCTCCGTGACCTTGGCAACGAACTCGTCCTTCACCGAGTTCTGCACGTGGAAGCGGTTCGCCGCGGTGCAGGCCTCACCGCCGTTGCGCATCTTCGCCAACATGGCGCCCTCGACGGCCGCGTCGATGTCGGCGTCGTCGAAGACGACGAACGGCGCGTTGCCACCGAGCTCCATGGACGTGCGCAGCAGATGCTTCGACGACTTCTCCACGAGCATCCGACCCACCTCGGTGGAGCCGGTGAAGGTCAGCTTTCGCAGACGTGGGTCCTCGATCAGCGGCCCGGTCACAGCGCTGGACTTGGACGTCGGCAACACCGAGAGAACACCCTCGGGCAGTCCCGCCTCGGAGATCAGCTTGGCTAGATACAGCATGGTCAGTGGGGTTTCCGACGCCGGCTTCACCAGGATCGTGCACCCGGCCGCCAGCGCCGGGCCGATCTTGCGCGTGCCCATCGCGAGGGGGAAGTTCCACGGTGTGATCGCCAGGACCGGTCCGACAGGTTGCTTGGTCACCAGTATCCGCCCGTTGCCCGCCGGAGCCGGGGTGTACCGCCCGGCGATGCGCACGGCCTCCTCCGAGAACCAGCGGAAGAATTCACCGCCGTACTTCACCTCGGCCTGACTCTCTGCGAACGCCTTGCCCATCTCGAGGGTCATCAGCAACGCGATGTCGTCCGCGTTCTCGGTGATGGACTCGAACACCGCCCGCAGGATCTCCCCTCGCTGCCGTGCCGGCGTCGCCGCCCAGGACTTCTGCGCCGCGACGGCCTCGTCGAGTGCGCGGGCCGCGTCCGCGGGACTCGCGTCGGACACCTCGGTGAGCACCTCGCCCGTCGACGGGTCACGCACGGCGAACGTCGCCCCGTTCTCGGCGTCGACCTGCTTGCCACCGATCCACAACTTCGTGGGGACCGACGCGATCAGGTCCTTCTCCTTCGTGGTTCCGGCAGGCTGTTCGTTCGGCTGCGCCATGTGTGTCACCCTTTCGATCGCGGCGCGTCGCCCGATCGGGCCGACGTCGCTCCTGATGTGTGTCTACCCCGACCTCACCGGATCGTCACGCACACCCGCACGGCAGCATCGTCCAGCGATTAGTGTCGACAACCATGAGCGCCGACATCACACGCACCGAGGCCTGGAGCAAGCTCGAAGCCCATCACCGGACGGTGGCCGACCGTCACCTCCGTCAGTTCTTCGCCGACGACCCCTCGCGCGGAACCGAACTGACGGTGACGGCCGGTGACCTCTACATCGACTACAGCAAGCATCGAGTGGAGCGGGAGACGCTGGAGCTGCTGCTCGACCTGGCCCGCGCCGCGGATGTCACGGGCCGTCGTGACGCGATGTTCGCCGGAGAACACATCAACACGTCCGAGAACCGGGCGGTCCTGCACACCGCTCTGCGCCTGCCCGCGGACGCGACGCTCGAGGTCGACGGGCAGGACGTGGTGTCCGACGTCCACGAGGTTCTGGGGCGCATGGGCGACTTCACCGACCGCGTGCGGTCCGGCGAATGGACGGGCGCGACCGGTGAGAAGATCCGCACCGTCGTCAACATCGGCATCGGCGGTTCCGACCTCGGACCGGTGATGGTCTACCAGGCACTGCGCCACTACGCGGACGCCGGCATCTCGGCGAGGTTCGTCTCGAACGTCGACCCCGCCGACCTGACCGGCGCGCTGGCCGACCTCGACCCGGCGTCGACGCTGTTCATCGTCGCGTCGAAGACCTTCGGCACCCTCGAGACCCTCACGAACGCCACTGCCGCACGCCGCTGGCTGACCGCCGCGCTGGGTGACGACGCAGTGGCCCAGCACTTCGTCGCGGTGTCGACCAATGCGGAGAAGGTGTCGAACTTCGGTATCGACACGGCCAACATGTTCGGGTTCTGGGACTGGGTGGGCGGCCGCTACTCGGTGGACTCGGCGATCGGCCTGTCGGTGATGATCACCGTCGGACGCGACGCGTTCGCCGACTTCCTCGCCGGTTTCCACCTGATCGATCAGCACTTCCGCGAGGCGCCTCTCGAGGCCAACGCGCCGGTGCTGCTGGGCACTCTGGGCGTCTGGTACTCGAGCTTCTTCGGCGCCCAGTCGCGCGCGGTGCTGCCGTACTCGAACGATCTGAACCGGTTCGCGGCGTACCTGCAGCAGTTGACGATGGAGTCCAACGGCAAATCGGTGCGTGCCGACGGCTCCCCCGTCACGACGGCGACGGGTGAAATCTTCTGGGGCGAGCCGGGAACCAACGGCCAGCATGCCTTCTACCAACTGCTGCACCAGGGAACGCGCCTGGTGCCGGCGGACTTCATCGGGTTCGCCGAGCCGACGGACGATCTGCCCACCGCGGACGGCACCGGCAGCATGCACGACCTGTTGATGAGCAACTACTTCGCCCAGACGAAGGTGCTGGCCTTCGGCAAGACCGCCGAGGAGATCGCCGAGGAGGGTACGGACGCGGACATCGTGCCGCACAAGGTGATGCCCGGTAACAGGCCGTCCACGTCGATCCTCGCGCCGAAGCTCACGCCGTCGGTCGTGGGTCAGTTGATCGCCCTCTACGAGCACCAGGTGTTCGTCGAAGGTGTCGTCTTCGGGATCGACTCGTTCGACCAGTGGGGTGTCGAGCTCGGGAAGACTCAGGCCCAGGAGTTGACTCCCGTGCTGACGGACGACGCCGGTCCCGGCGCGGATCTGGACTCGTCGACCGCCGCTCTGATCAGCTGGTACCGAGGCGAGCGCGGGCGGTCCTGACTCGAACGACAGCGAGACCGTGCCGGTCCGTCGGGTCGGGGGTCTGACGGACCGGCACGGTCTCACACACCATGTCGCCGCAACCCGTCCCGGCGTTACACACCGGGAAAACTTCCCCCGACGACGGCGCGAACATCATGGTTCGGTGAACAACCACAACGGTGGCCGCGCGCGGTACGGTCGAACCATGAACGTTCGGATCGAACGCAGCGGTCCGGTGGTCACGGTGATCCTCCACCGACCCGAGGCGCGCAACGCCGTCGACGGCCCGACGGCAGCAGCGCTTGTCGAGGCATTCGAGGACTTCGACGCCGATCCGAGCGCGTCGGTGGCCGTGCTGTGGGGCGACGGCGGCACCTTCTGCGCCGGAGCCGATCTGAAGGCACTGGGCACCGAGCGGTCGAACGTCGCCACCGAACACGGGGACGGTCCGATGGGCCCGACGCGGATGGAGCTGTCCAAGCCGGTCATCGCGGCCGTGTCCGGTCACGCCGTCGCCGGTGGTCTCGAACTCGCGCTGTGGTGCGACCTTCGAGTCGCGGACGACGACGCGGTGTTCGGAGTGTTCTGTCGCCGGTGGGGTGTGCCGCTCATCGACGGCGGGACCGTGCGGTTGCCACGCGCCGTCGGAAGTTCGCGGGCGATGGACATGATCCTGACCGGCCGAGCGGTGGACGCGCAGGAAGCCCTGTCGATGGGGTTGGCCAACCGGGTGGTGCCGTCGGGCACATGCCGGGAGGCGGCCGAGGAACTCGCCGCGACACTGTCGACGTTCCCACAGGCCTGCATGCGCGGTGACCGACTCTCCGCCCTCGAGCAGGAAGGCCTCGAACACCGAGCGGCCATGGCCAACGAGTTCCGCCACGGTGCGGCATCGGTGGTCGAGGCGCTCGACGGAGCCCGCCAGTTCGCGGCCGGCGCAGGCCGTCACGGGGCGCCGCGCGAGTGACGAGGTTGTCCGTCGTCGACGAGATCTTCCTTCGCACCCACCGTGGTTTCGGCATTCCCGTTGCCATGCAGGGCATCTGGATCACCGAGGAACCCGTGAGCGAAGACGCCCTCGATCTGGTCGACCGCAGGGTGGCATCGGGTCCGCTGGGCCTGAGGATCGTCTCGCCGACGATTCCCGGTGCGCGCCGGCGATGGGTCCGGGCCACCGTACGCCCCGGAGTGACCTGGTCCGAGCGCACCGACGACCCGTTGTCGTGGGCGGACTCGTGCGCGGACATCCCACTCGATCCGGAGTACGGGCCGGGCTGGCGGCTGAGCGCGGCACCGTACGGATCCGGCACGGCCGTGTCGATCGTGTGCTCGCACGTCATCGCCGATGCGCGTGGACTGATCGACGCAGCGGCAGCGGCGGTGTCGGGCGCCGACTCGGACGTCGTCGAGGACGACCGGTCGAGCGATCTGGCCGATGCGGTCTCGACGGTGTCGACGGTCGTCGGGCGGACGACCCTCGCCCTGTCCGCGTTGGTGTACAGCCGTTCCCGGCGCACCGAGCTCCGCGGTTATCTGCGGGCATCCAGGACACCGACGACTACCACCGCCGCGCGCCCCGCGGCCTGGGAACAGGTGTCCGTCACGGCCGATGTCCCGGCAGCGCGTTGGGACCGAGTAGCCGCGGCCGGTCAGGGGACTCCGAACGTTCTGTTCCTGTCGGTGGTCGCGGCGATCGTGGCTGCGGTCCGGACACCGTGCGGGGCCGAGACCGTTCTGCTCGGAGTGCCGATGAAGGTACCGACCGGGGGCGCGAACGCCCTGTCGGTGACCGCGGTCCATATCGGTCCGCAGTCCTCCCTCGCCGACATCAGAGCACTCGCGAAGACGGCGTACCGAAGCCCGCTGACCGGGCCCGCAGGGTTCCCCGACGAGTTGCTGCACGTGATCCCCGAGCGTGCGGCCGAGGTCCTCGCCCCGTCGACGGGTCTTCGAGATGCGTTGTGCTCCAACATCGGACCGCTTCCCGACGCCGTCCGCACCATCGGCGGCCGCCGCGCGCTGCGCGTCGCCACACGCGCGATCCATCCGGGTCTGCGGCACGAGCAGGCCGCGGCGTCGCCGACCGTGCTCTCCGCATACCTGTGCCGAGTCGGCGAGGTGTACACCCTGTCCGTCGTCGTCACGGACCCCGCGGCCGCTCATACCCGGGACGAGATACGCCAGCAGATGACCGCCGCATTGTCGCGGCACTCGCTCGAACCCGACTTCTGGTGAGTACCGTGAAGATCTGCATCAGCACGACCGTCGAAGGGAACAGCGCGATGAGCGAGTCCGACATCTACGCACGTATCAAGTCCCTGGTGGACACGGAGCACGAGTTGCGCTCGCGCACCGAAGCCGGCGAGATCGATCCCAGCGAGGAACGCGCGCAACTCGATCAGCTCGAGAAGGCACTCGACCAGTGCTGGGATCTGCTGCGGCAGCGTCGCGCGAAGCGCGATGCGGGCCTGTCCCCGGACGACGCCGAGGCGCAGCCGGTGAACCAGGTCGAGAACTACCTCCAGTAGCTCAGACGAGGCGGTCGGTCAGTCTCCGCGGCAGAAAGCGCAGCACCATGTCGATGGCTTTCCACCTGGCGCCGGGAAGCGCTGATCGAGTCACTTCCTTCTCGATCGCCGACACCATCGCCGACACTCCGTCGTCGAGAGACGACATCAGCGAGCCGGTGTCCCCCGCGCGGGAGGACATGTCGGTGGCCACGTATCCGGGGAGCAGTGTGGTGACGGCGATGGGTGTGGGGCGCAGTTCCGCCGCCAGGGCTTCTCCCAGTGAGGACACCCCGGCTTTCGACGCGGCGTACACGGCCTTGGACCCGGGCAGTCCGCGGCCCGCGCTGATCGAGGAGACCAGCACCAGGTGGCCGGTGTTCTGCTCCCGGAACACTGCCAGCGCCGCCTCGATCTGCGAGACCACGCCGACGAAGTTCGTGCGGGCCGTCTCGAGGTTGGCGTCGGCGCGGCCCGTGCCCAACGTGGCCCCCTTACCCAGACCGGCGTTGACGACGACGCGGTCGATGCCGCCGAGGTCCGCGCGGAGCGATGCGATGCCGTCCACCACCGACTCGTGGTCGGTCACGTCCATGGCTGCCACGGCCACCACGATGCCCGGGTTGGCGGCGACCAGTTCGGCGCGCAAGCTCTCCAACCTGTCCGTCCGGCGCGCGCACAACCCGACGTCGCGGCCCAGGGCGGCGAACCGGCGCGCCATCTCTTCGCCGAGACCGGAACTCGCTCCGGTGATCACGATCTTCTGTCTCCCCATTCCGCACACCCTAATCCCGGAGGAACAGTGACCCATCCGAACATCGACGAGTACGACGTCATCGTCATCGGGGGCGGTCCCGTCGGCGAGAACGCCGCGCAGTACGCCATTCAGGGAAGCGATCGCACGGCGGTGATCGTCGAGCACGAACTGATCGGCGGGGAGTGCTCGTACTGGGCGTGCATGCCCAGCAAGGCGCTGCTGCTGCCGGAATCGGTCCTCAACCAGGCTCGGTCGATGCCCGGTGTCCGCGAACTCGTCGGCGATTCGTCCCTGGACGTCGATGCCGTCCTCGCGCGACGGGAGAGCTACACCCACTCTCTGGACGACTCCTCGCAGGCGCACTGGGCCGAGACCGCCGGAATCGACGTCGTGCGTGGCCACGGCCGACTGTCCGGCGAGAAGCAGGTGAGCGTGGGCGACCGGACTCTGCGTGCCCGTCACGCGGTGGTCGTGGCGACGGGTACGACGGCGACCGTGCCGCCCATTCCCGGACTGCGCGAAGCCCTTCCGTGGACGTCTCGCGATGCGACCAATCTGCACGAGGTGCCGGAACGCATCATCGTCATCGGCGGCGGCGTCGTCGCGTGCGAGGCCACGACCTGGCTGCTCGCGCTCGGGGCCCAGGTGACCATGATCGTCCGCGGCACGTCCCTGCTCGCCGGGTCGGAGCCGTTCGCCGGCACGGCGGTCGCCGACGCCCTGACCGCGGCGGGTGCGCGCATCCTCTTCGAATCGCAGGTGTCCACGGTGTCGCGACCCGATGCGAGCGATACCGGATACGGCCGTATCCACGGGGGTCCGGCCTCGGTGACCGTCGGTGACGACACCCTCGAGGTGGACGAGATCCTGGTCGCCGCCGGTCGTCGTCCCGCGACGAGGGACCTGGGACTGGACATCCTGCCGGGCGGACCGACACCCGGTGAATCCATCACCGTCGACGACCACCTGAGCGCGGTCGACGAGTGGCTGTACGCCGTCGGCGACGTCAACGGACGCGCTCTGCTGACCCACATGGGCAAGTACCAGGGCCGCATCTGCGGCGACGTCATCGCGGCGCGCGCCGAGGGACGACCGTTGGACGGCACCCGGTTCCTCGCCCTCGCCGACCACGGTCAGGTGCCGCAGGTCGTGTTCACGACACCCGAGGTGGCGTCGGTCGGACTGACCGAGAAGCAAGCACGAGCCGCGAAGATCGCCGTTCGCGTCGTCGCGATGGACATCGCGGTCGCCGGCAGCTCGTTGCGTCAGGACGACTTCGCCGGGCGCGCCTCGATGGTGCTCGACACGTCACGGAACGTGATCGTCGGATTCACCCTCGTCGGACAGGGTGTGTCTGAACTACTGCACGCGGCCACCATCGCGGTGGTCGGGGCCGTCCCGCTCGATACCCTGTGGCACGCGGTCCCGTCGTATCCGACGATGAGCGAGGTGTGGCTCCGACTGCTCGAGGCTGCCAGGGACTAGTCACGAATCGGTTGGGCACGCCGCACGGAGTCCGCGGCACGGGAGGCGTCGAGAGGCACCGGTGAGATCACGACACCGGTGCCGACGCGCAGCGTCCCCGAACTGACCGGTTCGGTGCGCAGACCGCCGCGGCCGATCAGAGCTTTCCGCATACCGTCGACGACCATGCGGTCCATCCACGCGCACGGGTGGGCGGGCCGCCCACCGCGCAGCAGCACCGGCCCGTCCCCGGTGTCGATGACGAACTCCTCGCCGCGGAGCGGGTCGAGTTCGAGACCCCGCACGACGACGTTGCGACGCGCGACCGAGATGTCCCCGTCCCAGGGTTCACCGTCGGCGACCGCCTGGTGCAGCGCTGCGTCCCAGGCCTCGGCGGCGAGGAACGTGATCGCCGCCTCGGTGTGCGCCTTGACGCCGAAGAACCGGTCGCCCCGGATGCCCTTTCCGGTCACCACGTCGATGGACGACGGCATCCGCGTGGATACGTCGGCGGGGCCGTCCTTGCTACGACCGAAATATGCATGTGACGGCGACACGAGAAGCTGCACTATCTCGATGGGATAGGTGAAGGTCATTGTGCCGTCGAGGCTAATGGACCGTCCGTATAGTCCTTCCGCATGGGGCAGGGAGAACAGAACACCGATACCGAGATCACGACGTCCGACGGGCGGGTCCGCGGATTCGTCCGGCGGGGCATCGCGCAATGGCGGGGCATCCCGTACGCGCAGCCGCCGGTCGGGCCGTTGCGTCTGCGCGCGCCGCAGCCGCTGTCACCGTGGGAAGGCGTCCGCGATGCCACCTCGTGGGGTGACGCCGCCGTCCAGGACACGGCGCGCTCCCCCATCGGACCGGTGCGCGGACAGGCCAGCAGCGAGGACTGCCTGACGCTGAACGTGTGCGCACCGGCCACACCGTCCGCGACTCCGCGCGCGGTCATGGTGTTCATCCACGGTGGCGCCTACACACTCGGGACGTCGGCGACGTCCATGTACTCGGGCACCTCCCTCGTGCGACGCGGCGACATCGTCTACGTCTCGCTCAACTACCGGCTCGGAGCGCTCGGATACCTGGACTTCCGTCAGTTCTCGACGCCGGAGCGGACGTTCGACAGCAACCTCGGCCTGCGGGACCAGATCGCGGCACTGCAGTGGGTCCAGCGCAACATCGCCGCGTTCGGCGGGGATCCCGACAACGTCACCATCTTCGGCGAGTCGGCCGGCGGTAACGCGGTCACCACGCTGACCTCGATTCCCGCGACGACGGGACTGTTCCACCGCGCCATCTCCCAGAGTTCGGCACCCGGCATGGTCGCGACGTCGGATCGGAGTGCGACGTGGGGCGCGGAGTTCGTCCGCCTCCTCGGCGCGACCCCGGCGACCGCCGCCGACACCCTGGCGACCGCCGACACCGGGGCACTGCTGAAAGCCGCGAAACGGTTGGGCGGCAAGGTCTTGCGAGAGACGCCGGGGCTGATTCCGTTCGGACCGAGCGTCGACGGCGACCTGGTGCCCGAGGCACCGCTCGAGGCGTACCGCTCCGGCGCCGCGCAGGCCGTGCCGATGATCATCGGCAGCAACGAACACGAGGGCACCTTGTTCCCCAAGTGGCTCGACGCGCTGCCGACCGACGCCGCGCGCATCGACCGTCTGTTCGCGGACACCGACCCGTCGGCCAAGGACCGCATTCTCGCGCAGTACCCGGGATACCCGAAGGGTCTGTCCGCCATCGACTTCGGCGGAGATTTCACGTTCTGGCGGCCGTCCCTCGAGATCGCGGACGCGCACACCGAGTACGCACCCACCTACGTCTATCGATACGACTACTCCCCGCGCCTGTTCGACCTGCTGAAGCTCTACGCCACGCACGGCTCGGAACTGTTCGCGGTGTTCGGTGTCTACCGCTCGCGGGTCGGTAAGTTCTTCTCCCTCCTGGGGGACCGAGGCGGCGCGGCCAGGGTCACGGACGAGGTTCAGCGGCAGTGGCTGGCCTTCGCCACAACCGGTGCGCCGGAAGCAGACTGGGGCCGGTACGAACTTCCGACCCGGGCGACGCGCATCTTCGACGCCACGACCCGCATGGAGAACGATCCGCTCGGCGCACGCCGCGCTGCCTGGGACGGGTACACCGGCTACGACGCCCCGTCGGCGGAGTCGTCGCAGGACTTCCGTACCGGCACGGAGCGCTAGCTACTTCACCAGGCGTGACAGGCGGCGGTCGGCGAGGATGCGGCCGCCGGTCTGGCACGTCGGGCAGTACTGGAACGACCGATCGACGTACGACACCTCGCGCACCGTGTCGCCGCAGACGGGGCACGGCATGCCGGTGCGAGCATGCACCCGCATGCCGGACCGCTTCTCGCCCTTCAGACGTGCCGCATCCTGGCCCTCGGACCGGGCGACGGCGTCGAGAAGCACGGTGCGCATGGTGTTCCACAGCATGGTCACAGACTCAGGGGTGAGCGAGGCGGTGGTGGCGAACGGTGAGAGTTTCGCGGTGTGCAGGATCTCGTCGCTGTACGCGTTGCCGATACCGGCGAGCAGCTGCTGGTCCACCAACGCTGTCTTGAGCCGAGAGCTCTTGCGCGAGAGTATCTCCGCGAATTCCGGCTCCGTGACTGCGAGCGCATCAGGGCCCAGACGGGCTATGCCGGGCACCTCCTGCGGGTCCCGCACCACCCATACCGCAAGCCGTTTGCGTGTGCCGGCCTCGGTGAGGTCGAACGCCGGCGTGAGTCCCTCCGGCGTGAACAGATGGACGCGGAGTGCAAGCGGACCCTTGCCCGGCTTCGGGGGTGCCGACGACGGTTTGTCGGCCCAGCGAAGCCATCCGCCGCGGGAGAGGTGCGTGATCAGCCAGAGCCCACCGGCTTCGATGCCGAGGTGCTTGCCGAATCGGGCGGCCGCGGTGATGTCCTTGCCCTGCATGTCCGTCACCGGCGGATCGAACGTTTTCAGCACACTCAGTGCGGCGACGTCGATACGTCCGATCACCGCTCCCAGCGCATGCTCACGCAGGAAGCCCGCGAGAGCCTCGACCTCGGGTAATTCCGGCACTCCTCGAGCCTAATCGGAAGTCACGGTCGATGGACGAGATAGGTGTCCATCACCCACCCGGTGCGTTCTCGGAGGGCCGCTCGTCGCTCCACGATCTCGTCGCTCACCTCGTCGACCGGGCCTGCCAGGATCACCTCGTCGGGCGTCCCCAGGTTCGCGCCCCACCAGACGTGCCAGCCGGGCAGAGACCGGAAGCTGCAGTCGGAGTCCAGCATGACCACGGCCGCGCCGACTCCGTCGGGAAGGCCGGACTCGCGCAGCTGGCGACCCGTGGTGGTCAGCACCGGCTCGCCGATCCTGTTCAGCACGATGCGGTGCGCGGCGGCGAGCGCGGACGGGCTGGTCACGCCGGGAACGACGGACACCTCGAACGGCTCGTCCAGGACCGCGCGGACCCGTTCGACGACGCGCAGGGTGCTGTCGTAGAGCGACGGGTCGCCCCACACCAGCATCGCTCCCACCGAGTCGGCCGGCTCCGCCGCGATCAGGTCGGCCAGCATCCGCGCGCGCAGGTCGTGCCAGGTGTCCACCGCGCCGTCGTAGTCGGCGGGGGTGCGGTCTCGCGGCGGATCGGTGAACTCGACGATCCGATGCTCACGCGTGACGTGCTCGGCGAGAATACGGGTGCGGACGTCGACGAGCTCCTGCTTCTGCGCGCCCTTGTCGATGACGAAGAAGACGTCGACGGTGTTCATCACCTTGATCGCCGCGACGGTCACCTGGTCGGGATCACCCGCGCCGATACCGATCACGTGCATGGTCTTCATCTTCCTGAGCCTAAGGTGTAGCCATGGTCGCGACGCCCTACGAGGATCTGCTCCGCCGCGTGCTCGCGGAGGGCACCGCCAAATCCGACCGCACCGGGACGGGCACCACCAGCCTGTTCGGGCATCAGATGCGCTTCGATCTGTCCGAGGGATTTCCGCTGGTCACCACCAAGCGTGTGCACCTGAAATCCATCGTGCACGAGTTGCTGTGGTTCCTGCGCGGCGAGTCCAACGTGGCCTACCTCCGCGAGAACGGCGTGACCATCTGGGACGAGTGGGCGGACGAGAAGGGCGATCTGGGCCCGGTCTACGGCGTGCAGTGGCGTTCGTGGCCCACACCGTCGGGCGAGCACATCGATCAGATCTCGCAGGTGATGGACACCATCAGGCGCGATCCCGATTCGCGACGGATGATCGTCTCGGCGTGGAACGTCGCCGAGATCCCGGACATGGCTCTGGCTCCGTGCCACGCCTTCTTCCAGTTCTACGTCGCCGACGGCAAGCTCTCGTGCCAGCTGTACCAGCGCAGCGCCGACATGTTCCTCGGCGTGCCGTTCAACATCGCGAGCTACGCGCTGCTGACGCACATGGTGGCGGCGCAGACGGGCCTCGAGGTCGGCGATTTCGTGTGGACCGGCGGCGACTGCCACATCTACGACAACCACGTCGACCAGGTTCGTGAGCAGTTGACGCGAGAGGCGTTCCCCGCCCCCACGCTGCGGCTCGCGCCACGAGAGTCGATCTTCGACTACACCTTCGAGGACATCGAGATCGTCGACTACCAGCATCATCCGGCGATCAAGGCGCCCGTCGCCGTATGACCGTCGGCATGGTGTGGGCGCAGGCGCACGGCGGCGTCATCGGTAAGGACGGCACGATCCCGTGGCGTGTGCCCGAGGACATGGCGCACTTCCGCGAGGTCACGGGCACCGGTCGCGTCGTGATGGGTCGGCGGACGTGGGATTCGCTTCCGGCCCGGTTCCGCCCCTTGCCGGGGCGCGAGAACATCGTGCTGAGCCGGGACCCGTCGTGGTCGGCCGACGGCGCCGTTCGCGTCGCTTCGGTGCAGGACGCCCTGCCGACGGACGGGTCCGACACCTGGATCATCGGCGGTGCCGACGTCTATCGGCTGGCTCTCCCCGTCGCCGATGTCGTCGAGGTGACCGAGATCGACGTCGAGGTGGACGGCGGCGACACCCGCGCACCGGAGGTTCCGCCCGAGTTCGTCCGGTCGGACGGAGCGTGGCAGATCAGCGAATCCACAGGAATCCGCTACCGATTCGTGACGTACACCCGCTGAATCACCCGCGCAGCACCGTCCTCGTGCCGGATAATCCAGCACCATGGACAAGAAATCGCTGACAGCTCTCGCCCGGCAACAGCTGAAGTTGGCGAAGACCGCGTCCAGCGGGCGCAGCTCGCACACCGTCTACGGCGGACACCAGCGAAGCCTGCGCCAGACCGTCGTGGGGCTGGCCGCCGGCAATTCCCTCGCCGAGCACGACCTCAACGGCGAGTCGACGGTGCTGGTCCTCAGCGGTCAGCTCCAGCTGGTCAGTGGCGACCGCAGCTGGAAGGGTTCCGCCGGTGACCTCCTGGTCGTCCCCGACGCCCGCCACAGTGTGGAGGCCGTCGAGGACGTCGCCTTTCTGCTCACCGTCGCGATGTGAGCCTCAGACGCTGAGGACCTCTCCGCGTTCACGCTCGCGGGCGAGTGCGCGGTCGCGGGACTCCTCGAAGCGAACGGCCTGCTTCTCGAGGTCCCCGAGGTAGTCGGCCACCAGTTCGCGCAGCTTCTCCCCCTCGGCGCCGAAGTCGGTGCGCTCGAAGATGTTCCACTTGCGCAGAATCGGCATGATGACCTCGTCCAGATGCTGACGCAGGTCGTAGATGCCGTACTTGGCGATCAGCACAGCATTGCGTCGGAAATCGGGTTGGTTCAGTCCCGGCATCTGGAAGTTCATGACGACGTCGGCGATGGCCTTCATCGTCTGATCCGGCGCCAGGTCGATCGCGGCCGAGCACATGTTCCGGTAGAAGATCATGTGCAGGTTCTCGTCCGCGGCGATACGCGCCAACAGCGCGTCGGCGATGGGGTCGTTGCAGGCCTTGCCGGTGTTGCGGTGCGACACGCGCGTCGCCAATTCCTGGAAGGTCACGTACGCGACGCCGTGCAGGAGGTTGGCCCCCTCCATCGGCGAGTCGATGCCGACCGTCATGTGTTCCATGCGGGCCTGCTCGAGCGCGACGGGGTCGACGCTGCGGGTGACGACGAGGTAGTCGCGCATCGCGATGCCGTGTCGGTTCTCCTCGGCGGTCCACCGGCCGACCCACGTTCCCCAGGCACCGTCCATCGAGAAGTTCTCGGCGAGCCCGCGGTGGTAGGACGGCAGGTTGTCCTCGGTGAGGAGGTTGGTCACCATGGCGGCCTTGGCCACCTTGGACAGGGTGGACTGCTCCGGTGACCAGTCCTGGCCCCCGAGCATGGCGAAGTTCTTGCCGTCGCTCCACGGGATGTAATCGTGAGGATTCCACGGTTTCGCGAGGTCGAGGTGACGTTCGAGATTGGCTTCCGCTACCGGCTGCAGCTCGCGCAACAACTCGATCTGAGACAACGCCTGTGGCATGAGTTACCCCCGTGAACCTTGATGTTTCGTGACTATCGGACGCCCTGGCCGGACGTCGCTCACCGACGCTAGGACCGTCCGGCGAGCAGCGCCCCACCCTTGCGCCGATGTTGGGAACATTCGTAGGAGCCCCCCGAAGGCTCTGGATCCGATCACAGCAGTGTCCCGAATCGCGGCATGAAACTACACATATAAACTTTTATTGCCCTACAATCTGTACTCACGCCCCGTTTTGCGCGAGTGATGAGCCTCTCCAGCAGGTATGTGCGAGAGAAACCGACATACGTCACGATGTGGCCAACGGATCGCCGACCGGAAGGAACAAGCACGTGAGTGTCGAGAACACGCAGCCGTCCCAGGCTGCTGCGATGGAGAAGAGCACCAGCGGACTCTTGGTGGCCGGGCGTCCCGCCGGGTCCGCACGAGATCTCGAGAACGTCGCACGACGGACCGTCGGGCCGGCGTCACGGGCATCTTCCCTGAGTGCCAGCCTACGGTCCGATGTCACCGAATTGACCGTCACCTGCCTGTCCATGGCGGTCGGTGTCGGAGGCGACTCCACCACGGCATCCGACGCCGACATCGCCGAGCTCGGCGGCCGTGCAGCACAGTGGGCGCGCGAGGGCGTACCGCTCCGCGCTGTTCTCGGCGTCTACCACGAGGGCATCCAGATGGGCTGGGACCTGGTGTCCGAGCGTGCATCCAGCGGCGGGGCCGCGCACCTCACCAAGGTCGCCAAGGCCTTCGTCGGTCTGTCCGAGCGCATCTCGACAGCAGCGTCGTCCAGCTACGTCGACGAGCTGCAGGCAGTCGCCAGCGAGCACCACACCGCCGCGCACACCGTCGTCACGGCGCTTCTGAGTGGACACAACGCGCGGTCGGTGGCTCGACAGTCGGGCATCGAACTCGCCGACTCCTTCACCGTGCTCGCCGTCTCCATCGCCGCTCACCCCGACGAGAGCAACCCGGCGCTCCCCCGCGCCGTCACCGCTCGCCGCAAGCTGCGTCGCGTGCAGGCCGAACTCGCCATCGTGTGCGACCGGTCCCCGCTGTCGATGCTGTCCGCCGAGGGCGGCACCATCCTCGTTCCCGGTGAACGTGACGACGAATGGGTGGCCACCCTGGTCGAGCGGATGTCCGCCGCCGCCGAGACCGCCGTCACCGCCACCGTCGCCACCAGCTCGGTCAACGATGTTCCCTCCGCCTCCGACCAGGTGCACGAGCTTCTCGACCTCGCTCAGCAGCTGCGCCGCCCCGCCGGCGTCTACCGCATGACGGATCTGGTGCTCGAGTACCAGCTCACGCGTCCCGGCCCCGGCCGCGCCTACCTCTCGCGCGTCCTGATCCCGCTGGACAACTCGCCCGAGCTGCTCGAAACTCTCGAGATCCACATCAACCACGATCTGAACCGCCAGCGGTCGGCGCGTCAGCTGCACCTGCACACCAACACCGTCGACTACCGCCTCAAGCGGATCGCGCACCTCACCGGCTTCGACCCCACCCGGCCGTCGGGAATGCGCCATCTGCAGGCCGCTCTGGTCGCCCGCAAGTTGGAAGCGATCTCGCCGAGCGCCTGACAGTCATGTGGACCCGGTAGAGTGCTGTGCGTCAGCCGGTACTCGCCGGGTCGGCCCTCGTAGCTCAGGGGATAGAGCAACCCTCTCCTAAAGGGTAGGTCGCAGGTTCGAATCCTGCCGAGGGCACCCTTCGCCGAATACAGTTCCCACCATGATGCGCGCCCTCCTCCTCGTCGCCGCCCTACTGGGCTCCCTCTTCGTGGCGGCAGGACCGGCCTCCGCCGCACCGTCCACCACGTGGCTGTGCCGCCCCGGTGCACCCACCGACCCGTGCGGCGGCGGAACCGACGCGCCCGTCGACTGCTTCTACGTCTATCCGACGGCGTCGCTGCAACCGGCGCAGTCCGCGAATCTCGATGCGTCGCCGGAACTGATGTTCGCCGCGGCCGCGCAGGCCCGACCCTTCGACTCCGTATGCAACGTGTGGGCGCCGGTCTACCGGCAGGCCACCCTGCTCAGCTTGGCGACGGCGGACGGTCCGGCTCGCGATGCGGCGCTCGCCGCGGCATACATCGACATCGATGCGGCCTGGACGGATTTCCTGGCGCAGCGCGACTCGAACCGCGGAATCGTGCTGCTCGGGCACTCCCAGGGATCGCGGATGCTGAAGAATCTCCTGCAGAACCGCATCGAGAACGACCCGGCGTCGCGGGCGAAGCTGGTTTCCGCGATCATCCCGGGCGTGACACTGAGGCAGTCCGACTTCACCACCGTCGTTCCGTGCACCGACCCGAGCCAGACGGGGTGCGTCGTCGCCTACTCCACGTTCTCCCGCACTCCTCCGGCCGATTCCCGGTACGGCGGCGACGATGTTCTCTGCACGAACCCGGCATCGCTCGGCGCGAACGCCCGGACGCCGGTTGCCGGCCCGCTGCCGGACCTCACCGCGCAGTGCGACGTGGACAACGTGCTGATGGTCGAAGGTGGTTCCGCCGCAGCACTTCCCACGTTGCCGAACGCGACATGGGGGCTGCATCTGCTCGACCTCACGATCCCCCAGCAGACGCTGGTCGATCTGGTGCGCACGCAAAGCGCGGCCTACGCGGGCTGACCCCGGCGGCCGGAGCGCACACGGGTTCTGTGAAGTGCACACCCGTTGCAGCCGGCGGGTAGGGGTGTGCGCTCACCAGAAGAGGTGCACATGCGTACCAGCGGGCATCCGGCGCTGCTTACCTGCTGCGGCCATCAGGTGAGGGTGTGCACACGCGAACCAGCTCAGCGTCCGCAGCACTCGTGGCGCATTGGCGGAAGCGCACACCGATTCCGTGAAGCGCACACCAGATGCAGCCTGCAGATGAGGGTGTGCGCTCACCAGAGGGGGTGTGCACACGCCAACCAGCGCGGCACATGGCAGCACCGGCGTCGCAGCGCGCCCAGTGGACCGTGCGGGTGGAGGTGTGCGCACACCACTTGGGGTGTGCGCACGCCGAGCAGCGCAGCGCCGGCCGCACATGGGGCCCGACGCCGAAGCGCACACCGGTTCTGTGAAGCGCACACCCCTTGCAGCCAGCGGGTGAGGGTGTGCGCTCACCAGAGGGGGTGTGCACACGCCAACCAGCGCGGCACACCGCAGCACCGGCGTCGCAGCGCACCCAATGGACCGTGCCGGTGGAGGTGTGCGCTCACCACAAGGGGTGTGCACACGCCGAGCAGCGCAGCGCCGGCCGCACATGGGGCCCGACGCCGAAGCGCACACCGGTTCTGTGAAGCGCACACCCACTACAGCCGGCGGATGCGGGTGTGCGCTCACCACTAGGGGTGTGCACACACCGTCCAACCACGCCGATCCTGTTCCGCCACAACCACTCCACCCCACAGCACCAGCCGCGAACACTGCGAGACCACGGTCACACCCACCGACCGGCTACACTGGGTCTCGCTGCTGCGCTTCGATGCGCGGCGTACGTCGTGGAATCAGCACGAATTTTTCTTACGGCGATCGGAACTGCCCACCGGCAGTCTCGCCATTCTGCGCTCCGCAATCGGAGTGCTCAGATGCCCGAAAGGCACTCGAACTCTTCATGACTTCTCTCTCCTTCGCCGACCTCGGCGTCAGTGACCGGATCGTCCGCGCCCTCACGGGTGCAGGCATCGCGTCACCGTTCCCCATCCAGGCCGACACACTTCCCGACACGCTGAAGGGTCGCGACGTTCTCGGTCGCGGAAAGACAGGCAGCGGAAAGACTCTCGCGTTCTCGATCCCCATGGTGTCCCGTCTCGGCGACACGTTCTCGGGTGTCCGCAAGCCCAACCGTCCGCGTGGACTCGTCCTCGCTCCGACGCGTGAGCTCGCGACTCAGATCGCCGCAGCACTCGAGCCGCTCACCATGGCGACGAACCTCCGCGTCACCACCATCTTCGGTGGCGTCTCGCAGGCCCGTCAGGTCACGGCGCTGAACCGCGGCGTCGACATCGTCGTCGCCTGCCCCGGTCGCCTCGAGGACCTGATGAAGCAGCGTCTGGTGACGCTCGACGACATCGAGATCACCGTCCTCGACGAGGCCGATCACATGGCGGACCTGGGATTCCTTCCCGGCGTCACGCGCATCATGAAGGCCACCCCGTCCCACGGTCAGCGCATGCTGTTCTCCGCGACGCTGGACAACGGCGTCGACAAGCTGGTCAAGCAGTTCCTGACCGACCCGGTGCAGCACTCGGTGGACGAGGAGAACTCGCCCGTCGCCGCGATGACGCACCACATCTTCGAGGTGGGCGGTGTCGACGGCAAGAAGGCCCTCGTCCAGCGCCTCGCATCCGGCGAAGGCCGCCGCATCCTGTTCATGCGCACCAAGCATCAGGCTCGCAAGCTGGCTCGTCAGCTGACCGAAGCCGGCATCCCGTCGGTCGACCTGCACGGCAACCTGTCGCAGGCTGCTCGTGACCGCAACCTCGCCGCGTTCTCGACCGGCGACGCACGCGTCCTCGTCGCCACGGACGTCGCAGCCCGCGGCGTGCACGTCGACAACGTCGAGCTGGTCGTCCACGTCGATCCGCCGGCCGAGCACAAGGCGTACCTGCACCGCAGTGGTCGTACCGCTCGCGCGGGCAGCGCCGGTGACGTCGTCACCGTCGTGCTGCCCGAGCAGCGTCGCGACCTGGCGGTCCTGATGCGCAAGGCCAAGATCGATGCGGCACCGCAGCGCGTCACCGTCGACTCCCCCGCCGTGCAGGACCTGGTCGGCGCGGTGGCGGCATACGTCAAGCCCGTACCGAAGGAAACCGCACCGGCTCCGAAGCAGGGGCAGCCCGGTCGCGGACGCTCCACCCGCGGCGGACACGCAGGCAACTCCACCGCGAGCTCCGGCCGTCGTCGCCGCCCGCAGACCGCGCGCAGCGAATCAGCCGGTTACCGGGGCTGATCGCCGAGCGATACCGACGCTGAGCACCGCCGCCACGACGCAGAGACCAGCTGCGCCGAACCAGGCGGCGGTGTACTCACCGGTGGCATCGCGCACCATGCCTGCCACGACGGACGCGATGCCGGCACCGACCTGGTGGGATGCGAACACCCACCCGAACACCAGCGGTCCCTGGGTGCCGAACACCTCGCGGCACAGGGCGATCGTCGGGGGAACCGTCGCGACCCAGTCCAGTCCGTAGATGACGATGAACACGACGATCGACGGGTGCAACGCGTCGGAGAGCAGCGCGGGCAGGAACAGCAGCGCCACTCCTCGGAACGCGTAGTACGCCCCGAGCAGCACCCGTGGATCGACCCGGTCGGTGAGCCATCCCGACCCGATGGTGCCCACGATGTCGAAGATCCCCACCACGGCGAGCAGCCCTGCCGCCGTCGTCTGCGGCATTCCGTGATCGTGGGCGGACGGAATGAAGTGCACTCCCACGAGGCCGTTGGTGGTCGCGCCGCAGATCGCGAACCCCACCATCAGCGCCCAGAACGTGCGTACCGACGACGCATCTCTCAACGCCTTCAGCGCACGCACGGCAGGATTGCCGGTCACGACCACGGGCGTGGGAGCTTCGGTCGCTCCGTACGGCAGCGCCCCCACCTCCGCCGGGGAGTCCCGTAGGAACAACACCACGAACGGGACGACGACCAGCGCACCCGCAGCGACTACGAGGGACGCCGTACGCCACCCCGAGTTCTCGGCCAACACGGCCACGACGGGCAGGAAGATCAGCTGCCCGGTCGCGGATCCTGCCGTGAGGATGCCCGAGACCAGTCCGCGTCGGCGAGTGAACCACCGGTCGGTCACCATCGCCGCGAACACCAAGGCCATCGATCCCGTCCCGAGGCCGATGAGCAGACCCCACGTGAGCAGGATCTGCCACGGCGACGTGACGAAGACGCTGAGAGCGCTGCCCAGAGCCACGACGGTCAGTGCGACGGATGTCACGGTGCGGATGCCGAAGCGGTCCATCAACGCCGCGGCGAACGGCGCGGTGAGCCCGAACAACAACAGGTTGATGCCCACCGCGGCGGACAGCACGCTGCGCGACCAGCCGAACTCGTCGGTGATGGGGACCATCAGGACGGACGGAGCAGCGCGGAATCCGGCCGCACCGAGCAGCGCCAGAAATGCCACCGCGGCGACGATCCACGCGCGGTGGATCCGCCGCGGACGCGCCGCGACGACGGGCTCGGACGTCATGAAGCTCTCTTTCGGCGAACACGAACCGGACACACCGGTGGCACACTCGAGGAGTGAGAGGCAGAACGGCCACAGGTCGCGGTAGGAGCACGCTACACCCGGACGAAATGGCGACCGGATCGGTGATGACGGCTCTCGCTGTCGCGTTCTCCGTGATCGGTTCGCTGATCCCTGTCGCCGGGGCCCTGCAGATCGTGGCGATCGTTCCCCTTGCCGTCGTGGCGCAGCGACACCGGATCCGTGCCTTGGCCGTCGCCGGGACCGCGGGCGTTCTCGTGTCGTTCGTCGCAGGCGGGTTCGGCACGGCGCTCACCATGACGGTGTCCACCGTCCTCGCGGGCATCGTGGGGGTCAGCGTGCGGCGGGGCCGGGGCTTCGGTTCCGTGCTGACTCTGTCCCTGGTCGCCGGGGCCGTCGTCGGTGGGCTGTCCGTCCTGATGTTGCTGCTTCTCAGCGGTCTGCGCGAACTGTTCCTCACCGTCCTGGAGAACTCGATCCGAGGAAGCGCGGACATCGTCGGCACGTTCGCCCCTGCCGAGGACGTGGCCACCGCGGTGGCCGATTACGTGTCGTTCGCGCTGGGGTACTGGTGGATTCTCGTGTTCGTCTCGGGCATGATCTCGACGGCCGTGAGCGGCGTCGTCGCGTGGTGGGTGCTGCGCGCCACCCTCACCAGGCTCGGTCAACTCGAGACCCGCGGCGAGCTTCCGGATGTCGTCGACACCGATACGACTGCGCCGCAGCCGGTTCCGGTCCGCCTGACGGGCGTGACGTTCCGCTATCGCGGTGCGCAGGACGACGCCCTGGGGCCGCTGGATCTGACGGTCGTACCCGGCCGCTTCGTCGCCGTCGTCGGCGCCAACGGGTCCGGCAAGTCCACTCTCGCCCGCATCCTCGTGGGCGCCGAACCGACGGGCGGCCAGGTCGAGCGGTACGGGCGCACCGGGCTCGGGATGGTCGGCGGGACGGCCATGATCCTGCAGCACCCCGAAGCCCAGATCCTGGGAACGCGGGTCGCCGACGACGTCGTCTGGGGACTGCCGACGTCGTCTCGTCCGACTCCCGAGCGGGTGGAGGAACTGCTGACCGAGGTGGGACTGGCCGGATACGGCCTGCGGGACACCGGAAGTCTGTCCGGCGGGGAACTGCAACGACTCGCCGTCGCCGCCGCATTGGCACGCGAGCCGAAGCTTCTGGTCGCCGACGAGGCCACCGCGATGATCGACCCGCAGGGACAACGGGAGCTGGTCGAGCTGCTGGCCGCGCTTCCGCGTCGTCACGTGATGGCCGTCGTGCTGATCACGCACCGGGCCACCGAGGCCGCCCTGGCCGACGACGTGGTTCGGCTGCACCGCGGACGACGCGTCATGCACGATCCCACCTGGATGTCGTCGGCGCCGTTCGCCGGTACCGCGCCGTTCCCTCCCCCGGGACCGCCGCAGCTCGTCTTGCGCGGCGTGGGGCACGTCTACAACCGCCGCGGCCCGTGGGCGACGCGTGCGCTGCAGAACGTGGACCTGACAGTGCATCGCGGCGAGGGGCTGCTGATCATCGGCGGGAACGGCTCGGGGAAGTCGACTCTCGCCTGGATCATGGCGGGTCTGACATCACCGACCGAGGGCACGTGCGAGCTGGCCGGCAAGGCCACCTCGTCGTCGATCGGCACCGTCGCCCTGTCGTTCCAGCACGCTCGTCTCCAGCTGCAGCGCCGGACGGTGTCCGAAGACATCGAGGCTGCCGGTGGTAGCGATGTGGGCACGATCGACGTCAGTCGAGTGCTGGACCAGGTGGGGTTGGATCGACGTCTCGCCGGTGCACGCATCGACGAGCTGAGCGGCGGACAGATGCGCCGCGTCGCCTTGGCCGGACTCCTGGTGGGCAAGCCCGAGATCCTGGTGCTCGACGAACCGCTGGCCGGGCTCGATCCGCCGGGGCGCCGCGAGATCACGGCGCTGCTCGCGCACCTTCGACGAACAGGACTGACGCTGGTGATCATCTCGCACGACGTCGACACCCTCGCGTCCGTACGCTCGCGCACCGTGATGCTCGACCACGGCACCCTGCAGGTCGAGACTGCCGCCGGAGTGATCCGATGAGAGGCACGTTGCTCCGCGAGCTTCCGACCGTGAGTCCCGTCCACAAGCTCTGGGCGGGAACGAAATTGGTGGCCGTGACACTGCTCGGCGGATCGTTGGTGGTGTACCCGACGTGGGCGATGCTCGCCGCCGTGTCGACGGTGCTGCTGCTCGCCGCGCTGGTCACCCGCGTGCCCGTGTTCGCCGTTCCGGTGCCGCCGTGGTGGCTGTGGGGTCTGGTCGCGTTCGGTGCGGCCGTCAACCTGGTGGTGGGAGCGGACGCCGTGTGGGTCTACTTCCGCGGCATCCTGTTCGGAGTCGTCCTGCTGTGGGCGACATTGACCGTGGCGTGGACGACGGCGATGGCCGACATCGCGCCGGCCATCGCCACGTTGCTCTCACCCCTGCGCAGAGTCGGTGCGCCCGTGGACGAGTGGGCCGTGTCGATGGCCCTGTTGCTGCGCGCTTTGCCGATGCTCGTCGACGACGTCTACACGTTGGTGGCCGCACGACGGCTGCGCCCCCGCAAGACCACGCGCAGCGGGAAGACGCAGGACACGTTCCTGGTCGACATCATGGCGGCCATCATGTCGGTCGCGATCCGCCGGTCGGCGGACATGGGCGAGGCGATCGCCGTGCGGGGTGGCAGCGGCAGCATCACGTCGGGTCGGCGACGGCCGGGTGTGGCCGACGCCGTCGCCCTCGTCCTGGTGATCGCCGCGTGTGCGACGGGCGTCGTCCTGTCCTGAGACTCAGGCGAAGACGGTGACGAACGTGTCGACCGACTTCTCGATGTCACCCTTGAGTGCGCGGGCCACACCGGATCCGACGGGACCGAACAGCGGCGCGCCGCCGAGGTCGATGGTCATCTTCAGCTCGCTGCCGTCGGACTTCTCGGTGACCGACAGCTTCAGCGACACCTTCACGCCGCCCTTGCCGGAGCCCTTCAGCTCGAGCTCGCGGGGCGGGGAGTACTTCTTGACGGTCCATTGGACGCGGTTGCGCATCCCCTTGACCGAGACGACGGACGCCATCTGCGTTCCCTCGGTCAGCTGCTCCGGCAATTCGCCGCGCCACCCGTCGTGGATGCTGAGCCACTCCTCGTATCGGGTGAGGTCGGACGCGCCGTTCCAGGCGACCTCCGCGGACAGAGGAACGATGCGGACCACTTCGAGTTTCGCCACCGCGTCAGACTAGCCGGTGGGTGTGCTCGTAGTGGCCCGCATCGCGATCGGACTGTGGTCGAGATGTCAGTGAGCGGATGCCTTCTCGGCGCCGACGCCCGTCATGGACCGCACCTCCATCTCGGCTGCCTTGTCGGTGCTCTCGTTGTCCTTCGACGTCAGCGTTCCGACGATGCCCAGGATGAAGGCGAGCGGGATCGAGACGATGCCGGGGTTGGACAGCGGGAACCACGCGAAGTCCGAGCCCTTGATCATCGACGTCGCCGAGCCGGACACGGCCGGGGAGAAGATGATGAGCAGGATCGTCGAACCCAGTCCGCCGTACATGCTCCACAGCGCACCGCGCGTGGTGAAGCGACGCCAGAACAGCGAGTACAGGATGGTCGGCAGGTTCGCGGCTGCCGCCACGGCGAAGGCCAAGGCGACGAGGAACGCGATGTTCTGACCGTTGGCCAGGATGCCGCCGCCGATGGCGAGGACACCGATGACGACCGCGGTGATCCGGGAGACCTGGACCTGCTTCTTGTCGTCCACCTCGCCCTTCTTGATCACGCTGGCGTAGATGTCGTGGGCGAACGACGCCGAGGCGGTGATCGTCAGACCCGCGACGACCGCGAGGATGGTCGCGAACGCCACTGCCGAGATGATGCCCAGCAGGATCACGCCGCCGAGTTCGAACGCGAGAAGCGGTGCGGCGGAGTTCTGTCCGCCGGCCGCGGCGAGGATGCGGTCCGGGCCGACGATGGCCGCTGCGCCGTATCCGAGCACCAGGGTGAAGAGGTAGAAGGCACCGATGAGGGCGATGGCCCACACGACGCTCCGACGAGCTTCCTTGGCGGTGGGGACGGTGTAGAAGCGCATCAGCACGTGCGGGAGACCGGCCGTACCGAGCACCAGGGCGATACCGAGCGAGACGAAGTTCAGCTGCGAGGTGGCCGAGCCGCCGTACTGGGCGCCGGGAGCCAGGACATCTCGTGCTGCAACGGTTTCCGCAGCGGAGTCACTGACCATCGACTGCGCACTGCCGAGGATCTCGGACAGGTTGAAGCCGAACTTGGCCAGCACCAGAACGGTCATCAGGGCGGCACCGACAATGAGAAGTGCGGCCTTGATGATCTGCACCCAGGTGGTGCCCTTCATGCCGCCGACGAGCACGTAGACGATCATCAGGATGCCGACGACGGCGATGACGATGGACTGACCGGTGCGGTCGGAGATGTCGAGCAGCAGAGCGACGAGGCCGCCGGCGCCGGCCATCTGCGCCAGCAGGTAGAAGAACGACACGGTGAGGGTCGACAGTGCGGCCGCGGTGCGGACCGGGCCCTGCTTGAGCCGGAAGCTCAGCACGTCGGCCATCGTGAACTTGCCGGTGTTCCTGAGCATCTCGGCGACCAGCAGCAGCGCGACGAGCCACGCCACCAGGAAGCCGATGGAGTAGAGGAAGCCGTCGTAGCCGTAGACGGCGATGGCTCCGGCGATGCCGAGGAAGCTTGCTGCCGAGAGGTAGTCGCCGGCGATGGCGACACCGTTCTGCGGGCCGGAGAACCCGCCACCTGCGGTGAAGAACTCCGCCGAGGTGGCGTTCTTCTTGCTGGCCTTGATCACCACGGCCATCGTCACCAGGACGAAGACGCCGAAGATCGAGATGTTGATCAGAGGGCTGCCGACGGTCTCGGCCTGGGCGGCTTGCGCGAGGAAGCTCATGTCAGGGGTCCTTCGAGTTCTTCGCGAATCTTCGCGGCGCGGGGGTCGAGCTCACGGTTGGCGAACTTCACGTAGATACCGGTGATCGCGAACGTCGTGACGAACTGGGCGAGCCCGAGCAGCAGGCCGACGTTGATGTTGCCGAACACGGTGGTGGCCATGAAGTCGTGGGCGTAGGCCCCGAGCAGCACGTATACCGCGTACCAGATGAGGAAGAAGGCTGCCATGGGGAAGACGAAGCCGCGCAGGCGCTTCTTGAGCTGCTGGAACTCCGGGGAGGCCTGCATCTCGACGAAGTCCTGAGGAGAGGGCGTGCGGGCGGCGGGCGGTGTGCCCGGCGGGGTGGGTTGTGCGGTGGTCACGGGTGCTCCTACGTGTCGGGAGATACGCCGATGACGGTAATGAGACCGCGATCACACGGGTAGTGCGTGGCGCCGATCACACGCCGAGCAGCGCGCCCGTGCGCCGAACGGTCTGCGGAGTGGGACGAACGGTTACTGCTTGCGCAGCCGCTCCACACCCAGCCCGAGGCGTTCGGGTGCGTGCATGGCCGACATGATGCGGCCGATGTCCACCGGGACGGACGAGCGCGTGGCCCACGAGACCGCCACCATGACCGCGAAGGCCAGCGGAACACTGACGGCCGCCGGGTACCCCACCACGGCCGCCGGCCATCCGCCGAGCCAGTCCTCGGAGACACCTCCGAGTACGGCGACGGAGGCGGCACCGGTGGACACCGCTCCCCCGACGATCAAGCCGGCAGCGGCGCCGGCAGCCGTAAGCCCACGCCACCAGATGCCGAGCACCAACAGGGGACACAGGGTCGACGCGGCCACGGCGAACACCAGGCCGACCGTGCGCGAGAGATCGAGGGTCACCAGGCCCACGGACAGGAGCAGCGGCCCGGTTCCTGCGACGACCGCGGCGATACGGAAGTCGCGCACCCGGCCGCGGAGGATGTCGGTGCTGAGCACTCCCGCGATCGTGACCAGCAGTCCGGACGACGTGGACAGGAAAGCCGCCATGGCGCCCGCGGCGACGAGTGCCGCGAGGACGAGTCCGGGCACACCGTCGATGGCCGCGGACGGCAGCAGCAGCACCGCAGCATCCGAGGCGCCGGTGATCAGCAATTGCGGCACGTACAGCCGGGCGAAGACCCCGAGCACCGTCGGGAAGAGGTAGAAGACCGACAGCAGTCCCACCACCGTCAGTGCCGTCCATCGCGCCGCCGGCCCGTCCGGGTTGGTGTAGAACCGCACCAGCACGTGTGGGAGTCCCATCGTCCCGAGGAACGTGGCCAGGATCAGCGAATACACCTGGTACAGCGGGAAGGGACCCCCGAAACCGTTGCCGGGAGCCATCCAGTCGGACCCCTCGACGGGGGCGCCCGCGACGACGGGGACGGGTGATCCGGCGTCGAGTTCGAGCACGGTGCCGGACAGCAGTGTGTGATCGCCGGCGGCGAGCGTCGTCGGACCGTCCACACGGGCACCGTCGACAGTTCCCCGCACCACGACGGGAAGAGCTTCCTGCACCTGCACGACGACGTCGGTACTGATGTCGACCGTGGTCGCGGTGTCGACGGAGGGCGGTGCGGGAGTGCCCATCTCGCGAGGGTCCTGGACGAAGTGCACGGCCAGCACCAGGGCGGGCACCGCCACTGCCGTCAGCTTGAGCCAGTACTGGAAGGCCTGGACGAACGTGATGGACCGCATGCCGCCGCCCACCACGTTCAGGATGACGATGACGCCGATGATCGCGGCGCCGGCCCAACTGGGCACTCCCAGCAGGATGTTGAGCGTGAGACCGGCGCCCTGGAGTTGCGGCACGAGGTACAGCGCGCAGACTCCGGCGACGACGAGCATGGCCAGCGTGCGCAGACGCGGTGATCCCAGCCGGAACTCGGCGAAGTCCGGCACGGTGTAGGCACCGGACCGGCGTAGCGGCGCGGAGACGAACAGCAGCAGCCCGAGGTAGCCGGCCGTGAACCCCACCGGGTACCACAGCGCATCGGCACCGTACTTCGCGATCAGTCCGGCGACTCCCAGAAAGGATGCGGCGGACAGGTATTCACCCGATACCGCAGCCGCGTTCCATCGCGGCCCGACGCTGCGGGACGCCACCAGGAAGTCGGAGGTGGTGCGCGCCAACCGGACTCCGTACGCACCGACCGCGACCGTGGCCACCGCGGAGGCCACGACGGCCAGCAGGGTCGGGATGGACAGCATCAGTCCTCGACCAACTCCGTGAATTCCTGCTCGTTGCGCTCCGCCGACCGTACGAACCTGTACCCGGCGACGAGCAGCAGCGGATAGGACCCGACCGCCAGCAGCCACCAGGGCAGACCGATTCCCAGAACCTGGACCGCTCCGGCAGCGGGGGCGAGTACCCACACCACCGGGACGATGCCGAGGAGCAGGACGACGACGGCCGCGGTCCGCAGAGCCAGTGCGAGCTGAGTGCGGACCAGACCGTTGATCATGGCCTCGCCGACCTCGGTCTGCTCCTGCACCTCCACGCGAGTGCGCACGATCCGCGCTCCCCGGCGCTGCGCCAGCACGACCTTCTCCCGACCGGCCATGTCAGGAACGCTGCTGCCCGGCCAATGCCGCCCGCGGTCCCCGGACGAGTCGGTCCCGCAGCTCCCGCGTGTGGCGCCGACTCACCGGCAGCTCGACGGGCGCCGAACCGGGCGCGCCGCGCAGCACCACCACCAGCCCGGATCCGACCGTACGGGTGCCGCCGACCTGCGCGACCGAGACCAGGAACGAGCGATGCACGCGCAGGAAGCCGTGATCGGCCCATCGGGCCTCGAGTGTGGACAACGCGATGCGCACCAGGTGCGTCCCGGTGGCGGTGTGCAGACGGGCGTAGTCGCCCTCGGCCTCGACCCACAGCACCGTCGACCGCGGAACCATCGTCGTGACTCCCCCGAGTTCGACCGGGATCACGTCGTCCTGGTCCACCCGGGCGGACGTGCTCGGAGCGGCACCCGATCGCTTGTCGACGACGCGTCGCACGGCCGCGGCGAGCCTGTCGTCGCGCAGCGGCTTGAGGAGGTAGTCGACCGCGCCGATCTCGAAGGCGGCGACGGCCCGATCGTCGTGCGCGGTGACGAATACGACGGCGGGCGGCGAGGCGAAGTTGCTCAGCACGCCGGCCAGTTCGAGGCCGTCCAGTCCGGGCATGTCGATGTCGAGGAACACTCCGTCCATCGGTGAGTCCCGCAGGATGCGCAGCGCGGTGGTGGCATCCGAAGCACCCTCGACCGTTCCGACGGCTGGGTGTTCGCGCAGCAGGAACATGAGCTCGTCGAGCGCGGGTCTCTCGTCGTCGACGGCCAGCAGGCGCAGTCCGGTTTGCTCTGTCACAGTAAGACGATCGTGCCACGGCGACGCCGAGCGCGGATGCGGTTACACCGAGTCAGCGAACGTGGACAGCCGTCGGTTGCCGACGTCCGCTATTTCGCGCCGCGGAAATATGGTTCGACGGTGCCCTTGAGCTTGACGAGCATCGGATTTCCGTAGCGATCCTTCGCGGTCGGGACTTCGACACGGACCCAACCATCAGTCACGTTGTACTCGCGAACACTTTTCTTCTCGACGCCGTTGAAGCGAATACCCACGTCCCGGCGCAACACCTCTTCATCGTAGAAAGCGCTGCGTGGGTCGATCGACAGGTGATTCGGTGGCACGTCTGCGTTCTGGTCCTCGGGCATGATCACTTCCGTTGGCGGCGACGATGTCGGATGCGTGGGTCAGCTCTCGAGAAATATACGCGACCCCTGACCGCTGGTGGGGCAGTGTGCTTCTACGGCGTACTCGAGCGTCCGGTCGCCGTCGGGACCGGTAACGGTGACCTCGTAGGCAACCGGGGATTAAGCAGCTCAGGTAGGGCGCCGCAGCACAAGCCCCAGTCCGATCCCGGCGAGTATCACCGAGCCGACGGCCACTCCCGTCGAGACCCAAAGATCCGCGGTCGGTGAGAACGTCGCGGTGTCGACCTCGGTCAGCGGCGTGTAGGCGGTCCATCCATAGGTGACGATCATCGGAACCGTGATGGCGACCAGGACCGCCAGGCCGACGGTCGACGAGGACGCCATCGTCGGTGTGATCGCGGTGAAGACGTACGCTGCGGCAGCAGGGAGCACGGCCAGGCTCGCGGCGAAAGCGATGTTGTCCAGCGGCGGGCGGTCCAGTAGCGCGGTCACGCAGACGACGGCGAGGACTGCGATACCCGTGATCGGCCGCTTCCAGCGCACCCCGAGGCCGACTCCGACGGCCACCGCGATGACACTCCCGAGGATGAATCCGTACGTCCACGCCGGGCTGCCCACGTCGAGGCCGATGCCCGACGACGTGGACGTGGCAGCCAACACCGCGGTCCCGGCGAGTACCGGGGCTCCGGTACGACCCGGCATGAGAGCTGCTGCGACGAGGAGCACCGGCACGGCGAGGATCCCGAAATAGTAGATGCCGTTCGTGCCCCCGCTCGAGTCGTACAGCTGGCGAAGGAACAACCAGTGGGTCAGCAGACCGCACAGCGGTATCATCAGCACAGCGAGCAGAAGTCGGCCCGAGCGCTCGGCGGGTGGAACGGCCGCGAAAGGTCGTCGACACGACCCCACGACGATCAGGACAGTGAGCGCCGCCAGCACGGGCACGATGACAGGGGTGCTGCGCTCCGCCTCGGTGAGGTAGTCGGTGTACCGCTCCGGCACATCGGTCTCGAGTGCGTCCCACGCGCCGGCAGTGAGCAGGCCGACCAAGAACCCCGCCACGAACATCGGCTGCCATCGCACACCGGAGAGTGAGACTGACAGCACCGCAGCGCATCCCAGCAGAATGCTGCCCGCGACGACCGCGACGTACTCGTACGAAGACTGTGCGAGCAGGACCGCCGACAGGCCGGCCGTGGCCGCCGACATGGCCACGAGCGTGGCCACGACGACCCGTCCCCGCGCGAACATCGCCACCAGGGACCCGGCGATCACGGCCGCCGCGAGAACGCCGCCCCCGCTGGCGAGCAGCACCCCGACGCCCGACGAGTCGCCCGTGATGTCGAGCCCACCGGACTGCGACAGCAACACCGCCGCCAAGAAGCTCGACAGCAGAACAGCGAGCGCGCTCACGCCCTGATCCCCGAGCGGAACTTGGGAATCCTCATGCTGACTTTCGTACCCGAGTCGGGCGCTGTCTCGACCACCAGCCCGTAGTCGTTGCCGAACGCGGCGCGCAACCGGTCGTCGACGTTCGACAACCCCACGTGCACGCCGTCCTCGGACCCCAGGTCACCGGTGCGGAGCAGCTCCGGATCCATGCCGACCCCGTCGTCCTCGACGCTGATCGCGGCATCCGTGCCGGCGTCGGCGGCGACGATCGTGATGCGTCCCCGACCTCGCCCGGCGACACCGTGGCGCACCGCGTTCTCCACCAGCGGTTGCAGAGCGAGGAACGGCAGGACAACTCCCAGGACTTCGGGGGCGATCTGCACGGTGACCTCGAGAGAGTCGCCGAACCGTGCGCGTTCGAGCGTCAGGTACCGGTCGATGTTCTGCAGTTCGTCCGACAGGACCGTGTACTCACCGGCCGACCGGAACGAGTACCGCGTGAAGTCGGCGAACTCCAGGACCAGCTCGCGCGCACGGTCCGGATCGGTGCGGACGAACGACGCGACCGTGGTCAGCGCGTTGTAGATGAAGTGGGGGCTGATCTGTGCGCGCAGAGCACGCACCTCCGCACGGTCGAGTCGGGCGCGGCTGGCATCGAGCTCGGCGAGTTCGACCTGTTCGCCCACGTAGCGGGCCACCTCGGTGCATGCGCCGAGCAGCCCGGGCCCGGGCTCGTCGAGTGTCACCACGCCCAGTACGCAGACCACCCCGGCGCCCGGCGTCAGGACCGGTTGCACGACGAGCGATCCGCCCGGTGCGGTGGTCGTGCGGACGAGGACTCGCCGTTCGCTGTCGACGGCTCGCCTGGCGGTGTCGAGGAACGTCGACTCGAGTCCCTCGACCGGCCCGTCGTGTCCCAGCATCGTCCCGTCGGGACCGGCGATGATGACCGCCCGGGCGCCGGTGAGGGTGCGCAGGTGGGGCGCCGCCTCGGTGGCCGACGCCTCGTCGAGACCGCGACGGAGTGGGCGCGCGGCCAGCGACGCGGTGTGCAGAGCAGCGTGCACGGCACGTTCGGTGGGTGTGGTCAGGGGCCTCGTGCCCCGGCGGGTGATGACGACGACGGCCCCGGCGACCAGGGCCGCCATGGCGATCAGCACCACTGCCGTCGTGGCGGTCACGGCAGTTGGTCACACGTGTTCGTCGGTGTGTCCCCGAGGAAGCGCTGGGTGACCCAGTCGATGCCCTCGATGTTCGCGGCGGAGTCGGCGTGGCCCTGGTCCGCGCGGACGCGGAAGTCGATGCTGTCGCCCAGCGCGCACGCCGCTCTCGCGGCAGCTTCGGTCCACTGCGGAAGTATCAGGTTGTCCCGCGATCCCACCAGGACCATCATCGGAGCGCCGGCAGCCTTCTTCGGAAGAGCGTTGTCCGCCAACCACGTCCGCATCGCCGAGTACGCCTCCGGCGAGCGCGGACGGACGTCGTCCGGCCCGATCGACGACGCCGCGGACAGTTTCCCGGTGGCCAACGGACCGGTGCACGCGAGCAGGACGTCCTTGTTCTCGAGGAGTCCGCCGCTGAGGAAGTCCGAATCCTGGTACGGCGGATCGGCCTCGGCCGCAACGTCACTGGCGAGGAATCCCTCGACGACAAACGGCATGATGGACTGCTGCGGGAGCGTGAGGTCACCGAGTCCGCCCTCGGGAGCGATGGGGCTGACGTCCGCTGCGGGTGACAGGTTCGCCGAGCCGACGAAGTCGAGCCCGTCGCCGTACTCGTCGGCCATCTCCGCCGCCGCCCAGGTCGCCTGGCCGCCCTGCGAGACACCGAGGGCAGCCCACCGGGTTCCGCTGCCCGGAGCGATGTTCCGCGCTGCCCGCACTGCGTCGATGATGTCGTATCCCGCTGTGGGCGCGTCGAGGTAGGGATGCGGATCGTCGGTACCCAGCCCCTGGTAATCGGTGACGGCGACGACGGCCCCGCGTTGGAGCAGCGGCGTCACCAGTCCGATGGTGCCGAGCAGGTTGGGATACAGCGACGGTGCGCACTCGTCCGTCACGCCGGTGGTGCCGTGGCCGACGGAGACGACCGGCCAGCCTCCGGCCGGAGGTGTTCCGGCGGGGACGAACACGACTCCGGTGACATCCGCGCCGGCCCCGTCCCGCACGCCCGAGGTCGAGCGGTAGGTGATCCGGTGGGCAACGGCACCGAGGGCGGACACGGCCTGATCCACCTGTCCCAGCACGACATCGGAGACGATGGCACCGCGTTCGTCACCGGCCGGTGCCGGTGAGGTGGGGGCCGCCGCAGGCGTCGAGGACGTCGGGTCGTCGGTCGTTCCGGACGAGCACCCCGCCAACGCCAGCATCGACACCGCCACTGCCATCACTGCTCTGCGCACAGGGTCAACCTCTTTCCGCCATGAATCGTTGCAGCCGGGTCTCGCTGGCCGCCTGTTCGAGATCGAGCCCGTCCAACACGGTACGCAACACCTCGTCGTCCAGTTCGCCGGAATCGCGGGCGCTCAGGAGCGCTTCGCGTTGCCGTCGCAGCACCGTCCTGCGCCACTCCTCGAACGTGGCACCGGTGGCGCGGGTGCGTTGCGCGCGTTCGTTGTCGTCCTCGACCTCACCCGCCTGGATCCGCGCCATCGTCACGCGTCGCACGCGCTCGAGGACGTCGGCGGTGTCCTTGTCCGACACTTTCTGCAACGCCTCGTCCAGACACTCCTGCACAGCCCGACGGGAGATCAGCCGCGCGCGATGCCTCTGCTCGTCGAGATGCTCCGCCTCCAGCGGATCGGTGATGTCGAGCCGGGCGATGACCAGCGGCAGCGTCACTCCCTGGATCAGCAGAGTGCCCACGGCCACGGTGAACGCGATGGCCTGGATGATGCCGCGCCCGGGGAAGTCGTCGCCCGCGAGAGTCGTGAACGGAACACCGGCCGCGGCGGCGAGCGTGACCACTCCGCGCATACCGGCCCACGACAGGACGACGTTCTGTCGCCACGTCAGTTCAGCGTGTTCGGACTTGCGCAGTCGGTGATAGGAGCGACGGATCGCCGAGCCGGCGAACAGGGCGAGCGGGCGCAGCACCATCACCAACAGCAGGACCAGCAGGCCGTAGAGGAAGATCACGTGGACCGGCAGGCCCTCGGCGGCGATATCGTCGATGACGAACTTGAGCTGCAGGCCCATGTAGGCGAAGACGAACGTCTCGAGCAGCAGATCCAGGGTCGGCCACACGTGACGTTCCTGGATGCGCGTCGGAACGGCGTCGCTGCTGCGTGCGGACCCCAGCACGAATCCTGCCGTGACGACGGCGAGCACGCCCGAGGCGTGGATCTGCTCGGCCGCCAGGTAGGCGGCGAACGGAATGAGAATGCCGAGAACGGTTTCCAGGGCGCTGTCGGACATCCGGTTGCGGGCGAAACGCACCAGCCTGCTCAGGATGTACCCGACGGCGACGCCGCCGACCACCTCGTAGAGGAAGAACACCACGGGCGAGTCGACACCGATGCCGCTTCCCGTCACCGAGGCCACCGTGATGGTGAACAGCGTCAGCGCGGCAGCGTCGTTGACCAGCGATTCACCGGTCAGGATGGCCATCATGCGGGACGGCAGACCGAGCTTGCGACCCACGGCGACGGCGGCGACAGCGTCGGGAGGGGCGACGACGGCTCCGAGGACCAGGGCTGCGCCGAGCGTCAGTTCCGGGACCAGCCAGTAGGAGAAGTACCCGACCGACACCGTCGTCACGGCGACCAGTCCGACGCCGAGCCGGACGATCGACCGGAAGTTGTGCGCGAACGAGGTGAACGAGAAGTTGAGCGCCGTCGAGTACAGCAGGGGCGGAAGAATCACGCCCAGAAGCAGTTCCGGTTCCAGCGCGGGGCGCGGAAGTCCGGGGATGAACGAGGCGACCGACCCGACAGCGACGAGGACGAGCGGTACCTGCAGTTCCAGGCGCTTCGCGAAGCCGGCGATGACGACGGCACCCACGATCACCAGAAGCAGGAGCCACCCGTCCATCGTCTACGGTCCGACCCTGGCCGGCCTACTTCTCGGGGATCGCCTTCTTGGCGGCGTCCTGAACCTTGTCGATCTTGTCGGCGTACTTGCCCTGCGTCTTCTTGTCCGCGAAGTCCGCTGCCTTGTCCACGGCCTTCTCGATCTTGTCACTGTTCTGAGCGGCGGCCTTCTTGCCCTGGCCGATCAGCTTCTTGAGGTTGTCCACGAGTGCCATGGCTGTCACGATACCGCGCCGGACCACCAGCGACGGTTCGGCAGAGTGCGCGAGAGATCCACGCGCTGACCGGGCATCGGCACCACCACGGAGATTCGTGCGTCCTCCGCTGCGGTCAGGAGGCGTTCGACGGGCTCGGACCACGGGTGGAAGGCGAGGTTGAACGTCGCCCAGTGCACGGGGACGACGACTCCGGCGGACGGGTCGCCGCCCTGGAGATCGGCATGCGCCCGGGCTGCCTCCTCGGGATTCATGTGGATGTCGCGCCAACGGTCGTCGTACGCGCCGACCGGGAGCATCGTGACGTCGAACGGACCGAGTCGTTCACCGATGCCGACGAACGCGTCGGTGTATCCGGTGTCGCCACCGAAGAATGCGCGGTGCGACGGGCCGACGATCGACCACGACGCCCACTGCGTCGTGTCCCGGACCAGCGACCGACCCGAGAAGTGCCGGGCCTCGAGGCAGGTGAGCGTCAGTGACCCGATAGTGACGTCGTCGTTCCAGTCGAGCTCGACGATCCGGTCCTCGGGGACCTTCCATCGACGCAGGTGCGCACCCACGCCGACGGGTACGACGAACGGCGCAGACTGGGTCGACGTCAACGTGGCGACCGTGTCGCGGTCGAGATGGTCGTAGTGATCGTGCGAGATCACGATCGCGTCGACCTGCGGGAGTGCTTCCGCCGCAACGGGAACGGGGTGGAGGCGAGCGGGTCCGACCACCTGCGACGGCGAGACGCGCCGGCTCCACACCGGGTCGGTCAGCACGCGGTACCCGTCGATCTCCACCACCACGGACGAATGGCCGAACCAGGTGACCGCGAGGTCTCCTGCCTCTGCCGGGGCGAGCGGCGTGGCCAGCGGGACCGGCCGCTCGGGACGTCCCGATCGGCCGCGGGTGAGCATGGCGACCCCGATACTCGCCTGCTCTCCCGCGGCCACCGCGGAACTCGCTGCCGTGTTGTGGAACTTCCGGTCGGAGTAGTGCGCGGAGCCCGCGGCGTAGGGCCGGATGGCACCTCGTCCGGCGCCGACCGCGGACGGCACACCCCACGCCGCGCGCGCGAGCCAGGACAACCCTGCGGCGGCGAGCCCGATGGACACTGCTGCGGTGGCTGGTTTCACGCTTCCGACACTAGTCCACGGTTGCTGTGTACCTGTTTCACAAGTAATGGCTCACTTCTGTTCGGGCAGGATGTGCTCCCCCGTCTTGTCCGTGCTCAGCGACAGGGACGAGATGTAGAGAGTCTCCCCGTCGGGACCCTTCTTCGCCGACGCGATCATGTCGGGGCGCTCGAACTCCATGCCCGACACGGAGCACATCAGCGTGGCGTCGGACGGGTTGCCGTACTCGTCGAACATCGGCAGGTCGATGCCGTCGTCGGTGCGGCGCAGGTAGTACTTGCCCTTGGTAGCGACGGCCAGGACGGGCGGGAGGACGATGGCCAGCACCAGGGCCACGATCGGCGAGTACGGCTTGATCGCCGGCCCGAAGGCGCCGAAGAAGACGAGGATCGACAGGATGGCGGAGACTGCCATCGATCCGAAGCCGACCGGGTTGACCGCGTAGAGCATTCCGCGTCGGAACTCGGGGACCTTGGGTGAGAGCTTCAGGATGTACTTGTTGAAGACGATGTCGGACGCCACGACGGCGATCCAGGCGATACCGCAGTTGGCGTAGAAGCCCAGAATGCTGTTCAGGAAGTCGAACATGTTGGCTTCCATCAGGATCAACGCGATCGCGAGGTTGAACAGCACGAAGATCATGCGGCCCGGGTAGCTTTTGGTGACGCGGGTGTAGGAGTTGGTCCAGGCGAGCGAGCCCGAGTACGCGTTGGTCACGTTGATCTTGATCTGGCTGATGACGACCAGGATGACGGCGAGCGTCATGGCGAGCCATCCGGGCATGAAGTTCTCGTAGATCTCGAGGAACTGGTGCACCGGTTCGTTCGCGATGCTGGACCCGTCGACGACGTTCGCGATGAGGTAGACGGCGAGGAACAGGCCGACGATCTGCTTGAGGGCACCGAAGATGACCCAGCCCGGACCGGCGAGAAGAACGGCGGTCCACCAGCGACGCGAGTTTTCGGGCGTCTTCGGCGGCATGAAACGCAGGTAGTCGATCTGCTCGGCGATCTGCGCGATGAGCGAGAGGCAGACACCGGCCGCCAACATGACGGATCCGAGGTTCACGCCCTTGCCCGCGTCACCGTCGGCGCCGCCGAAGGCCATGAACTGGCCGACGGAATCCGGATTGCTGACCACGAGGTACACGAACGGCAGCACCATCAGGATCAGCCACAGCGGCGTCGTCCAGACCTGCAGTTTGGCCAGCGCCTTCATGCCGTAGATGACCAGCGGGATCACCATCAGCGTCGAGACCGCGTAGCCGATCGGGAGCGGGATGTTCAGGCCCAGTTCGAGTCCCTGGGCCATGATCGACCCTTCGAGCGCGAAGAAGATGAACGTGAACGTCGCGAAGATGACGTTGGTGACCACCGAGCCGTAGTAGCCGAATCCGCTTCCGCGCGTGATGAGGTCGAGGTCGATGTTGTAGCGCGCCGCGTAGTACGCCAGCGGAAGACCGGTCAGGAAGATGACCACGGCGAACACGAGGATGCCCCACAGCGCGTTGCCGGTTCCGTACGAGATGCCGATGTTGGCGCCGATGGCGAAGTCCGCGAGGTAGGCGATGCCGCCGAGGGCGGACGTCGCGACGACACCCGTTCCCCACTTGCGGTAGCTCCGCGGTGCGAACCGGAGCGTGTAGTCCTCGAGCGTCTCCTTCAGCGCAGCGTTCTCCTTGGCCGCACCCGGCGTGAGCGTCGAATCGGGGGGTACATCTCCGAGAGCGGTCATATGTTCGTGCCTCCGGTCGTCGTCACACGCCGTGCGGCGCGATGCGAGATGACCGTAGGAACGACGTGTTGCCGATTCGTACGAGCTTGATGTCCAGTGCGTTACGTAGACCCCGAGGCGATAGCCGTCGCCCGAATTGTCCGGTTGCGCTACTCCCCGAGGAAGACCGGGGGCCGCTTCTCGCTGCGCGCACGACGAGCCTCGACCGCGTCGTTGCTCGCCCACGCGGCCGCGAACGCCTCGTTCTGGGCTGCATCGGGCTCCGACCTCGTCCCGTCGTCGTTGAACACGAGCTTGAGGTGCCGCAGAGACAACGGCGCCAGCTGCGCGATCTCCTCGGCCCACGCCAGCGCGGTGTCGAGGTCACCCAGCTTGTTGGCCAATCCGCACGTGAAGGCCTGCTCGGCGCCGATCTGCTCGGCGCCCATCAGCACGGTGCGGGCCGGGCCACCTCCGGCGAGCGACGCCAACCGCTTGACCGTCCAGCTGTCCACGGCGATGGCGAGTCGTGTCGACGGAATGGCGAAGAACGCACCGGAATCGACGACCCGGAGATCGGCGGCGATGGCCAGCTGCGTTCCCGCGCCGACGGCCGGACCGTTCACCGCGGCGATCACGGGGATCGAAACCGTCTGCAGCGCGCGGTTCATCGACAGCAACGCGTCCGGGAACTCCTCGGCGATACTCTCGCCCGACAGGTCGGCGCCGGCACAGAAACTCGTCCCCTCGCCGGTGATCACGACGACGCGCACCCCGTCCGCCTCGGCGCCCTCCACCGCCTCGCGCACCTCCGTGCACAGAGCCGTGTTCAGAGCGTTGCGGCGCTCCGGTCGCTGCAGTTCCACGGTGAGAACCGCGCCGTTCCTGGTGAGACCGATGGTCACGTTGTGTCTTCTCTCTGCGTCGAACGAAGTGTTCCGTGAGACCCCCCGATGCGAATTTACCGGGTGCGTACCCCTGCCTGGTGTACTGGACGGGTGCAACACGTCGACGTCGCAGTGATCGGTGCCGGGCAGGCCGGCCTGTCCGCGTCCTATTTCCTGCAGCGAGCCGGTCTGACGGCGTGGGACGACTACGTGGTGCTCGACGGCGCACCGGCCCCCGGAGGTGCGTGGCAGTTCCGGTGGCCGTCGTTGACTCTGGAAACGGTCAACGGCGTGCACGACCTCCCGGGCATGGCCTTCGCCGACACCCTGGACCCCGATGTCGACCCGGCGCACGTCCCGGCGTCGACGGCCGTTCCCGAGTATTACGCCCGCTACGAGAAGCACTTCGAGCTACCGGTGCGCCGACCCGGACGAGTGTCCGTCGTCTGCGACCGCGACGAGAGATACCGGGTCGAGGCCGAGCAGGGCGACGTCCACGCCCGCGGGTTGATCAACTGCACCGGCACCTGGGAGCACCCGTTCGTTCCGAACTACCGCGGGATGTCGACGTTCCGGGGACGCCAGCTGCACACCAAGGACTACGTCGATGCCGACGAGTTCCGCGGCAAGCACGTCGTGGTCGTCGGGGGCGGCATCTCCGCCGTCCAGCTGCTCGACGAGATCTCCCGCGTGACGACGACGACCTGGGTGACGCGTCGGGAACCGGTGTGGCTCGACCGCGAGTTCACACCGGAAGTCGGTCGCGCCGCCGTCGCACAGGTCGAGGACCGGGTGCGGCAGGGTCTGCCGCCCGGTTCGGTGGTGTCGGTGACCGGGCTGATCCTGACGCCGAGCCTGCGGGAAGCACGCGAGCGCGGCGCCCTGGACCGATTCCCCATGTTCTCCGAGGTAGTGCCCGACGGCGTTCGGTGGGACGACGGCAGCACCGTCGACGCCGACGTCATCCTGTGGGCCACCGGTTTTCGGAGCGCACTCGATCATCTCGCCCCGCTGCGGCTTCGAGGAGCCGGCGGCGGGATCACGATGACCGGTGCGTCGGCGACGCAGGTGGCCGCCCGACCCACCGTGCACCTCATCGGTTACGGTCCGTCCGCCAGCACCATCGGCGCCAACCGTGCCGGGCGAACGGCCGTACGAGAACTACTTCGGGAGCTGGGTCGGTCGTGAGTGCAGTAGTCCGTATCGACGAACTGTCCGCCTATCGCGGGGAGCGCACACTGTTCGACGGACTCGACCTCACCGTCGGGCCCGGCGACGTCGTGGGGCTCGTCGGTGCCAACGGCGCGGGCAAGTCGACACTGCTCGCGATCGTGGCCGGAGAAGGTACGGCCGAACACGACGGAACGGTGACTCTGACACCGTCCGATGCGACGGTGGGCTATCTGGCCCAGGAAGTTTCGCGCATACCCGGTGAGACGGTCGAGCAGTTCCTGCAGCGGCGCACCGGCGTTCGCGCGGCCGAAGATGCCATGAACACCGCGGCGGAATCGCTCGGAGACGCCGACGCCGAGGACCTCTACACTCCCGCGCTCGAGAAGTGGTTGGCACTGGGCGGCGCGGACCTCCCGGAGCGCGCCGAGTCGGTGCTCGCAGGGCTGGGCCTCGAGACGGCACTCGACACCGAGATGGCGGCGCTGTCCGGTGGGCAGGCGGCACGAGCGTCCCTCGCCGGAATCCTGCTGGCGCGCTACGACGTCCTGCTGCTCGACGAGCCCACCAACGACCTGGACCTGGCCGGTCTGGAGCAACTCGAGAACTTCGTGTCCACGACGCAGTGCGCCGTGATGATCGTCAGCCACGACCGAGAGTTCCTGGCCCGCACCGTCACCGGGATCGTCGAGCTGGATCTCGCGCAGCAGCAGATCGCGGTCTACGACGGCGGCTACGAGGCCTATCTGGTCGAGCGCGACGTGGCGCGTCGTCACGCACGGGAAGAGTTCGAGCAGTATGCCGACACCAAGTCCGGGCTCGAGGATCGCGCTCGCATGCAGCGGAACTGGCTCGAGCACGGGGTGCGGAACGCTCGACGCAAGAGCAAGGACAACGACAAGGCGAGCCGGAAGGTCCGCGCCGAATCGACGGAGAAGCAGGCCGCGAAGGCACGACAGACCCAGCGACGCATCGAGCGACTCGACGTCGTCGAAGAGCCGCGCAAGGAATGGGAACTGCGCATGGAGATCGCGGCGGCGCCGCGGAGCGGCAGCGTCGTCGTCTCGCTGAATAACGCTGTGGTCGAGCGTGAATCGTTCCGACTCGGACCGGTGACGGCGCAGATCGACGCGGGTGACCGCATCATCGTCACCGGCGCCAACGGCTCCGGCAAGACCACGTTGCTCCACCTGCTGCTGGGCCGCATCACCCCGACGAGCGGATCGGTGAACCTGGGTTCGGGCGTCGAGATCGGCGAGATGGACCAGGCACGATCGGCGTTCGACGGGACGGATTCGGTGGCGGACGCCCTGGCCGCGTCGGTTCCGGACTGGCCCGACGCCGAGGTCCGCACACTCCTCGCGAAGTTCGGCCTACGGGGCCAGTCCGCCCTACGGCCGTCGGCGTCGCTGTCCCCCGGCGAGCGCACCCGCGCCGGTCTGGCGTTGCTGCAGGCGCGAGGAGTGAACCTGCTGGTTCTCGACGAGCCCACCAACCACCTCGACGTCCCGGCCATCGAACAGCTGGAATCGGCCCTGGAGTCCTACGAGGGCACGTTGCTGCTGGTCACGCACGACCGACGGATGCTCGACTCGGTCCGCGGCACACGGCAGTGGACCGTCGAGTCAGGCCTGCTGCACCAGGACTGACAGCCGGCCTCGGCCCAAACCCACCGCGAGTACGTCCATAGCGTCGCTGTATCCCCGGGATTCACGACGATTCAGGCGTACTCGCGGGAAGGGTGTGCCTGCGGTGTTGACAGATCGTTGGGTTTTTACAACACTCTGATGCATGAGTCCGGTCAAACGTGGGGAGCAGCTCCCTATTCACAACCGCATCGGCGTGCTGCGCGCCGAGCGCCGGATGACGCGTGCGCAGCTCGCCGAGCAGGTGAACGTCAATCCACAGACGGTCGGCGCCCTCGAACGCGGAGACCACTACCCCAGCCTGGATCTCGCTATGCGCATCTGCGAGGTGTTCGGGCTCCCGGTCGAGGCAGTGTTCTCGCGTACCGAACTCGGCCCACTGTCCGCAGAACTGTTCTCCCGGGAGGGGCGATCATGAGCGACACGATCCTGGAGCGCTATCAGGCGTTCCGCACCCGCCGATACCTGAAGAACGAGGCGCGCTACGCCCACTACCTCCCCACATGGCGCACGCGCTCACGCCGCCGACTCCTGGTGTGGGTTCTCGTCGCTTCGCTGATCGCTCTTACGGCGTCGTCGGTGTTCATCCTCGTCGGGCCCGAGTGGGCGCCGCTCACCTGGCTTCCCGGCGCGATCCTCATGAGCGTGTCGTGGACGACGATGCAGATCGTCACCGGCCGCCGTAGCGACGCTCCCGCCGACGCGCTCGACGAGTGGGATCTAGAACGGCGCAACAGTGCTCGCTCCATCGGGTTCGCGATCACCCAGGGCGCCGTGACGGTTCCGACGGTTGCCCTCGTGTGGGCCACGTCGTTCACCGACGATCCCCGCCTCGCACTCGGTGGCGGCTTCATCATACTGAGTGGTCTACTTATCGGGATCTGCTCTCCCGGCATCGTTCTCGCCTGGACTGCGCCGGTCGACGAACCGGACGAATTCCCCTCTCCCGCACTCCATCAGGAAGGATCAGCATGAGCGGCTCGACTCTCGAGATCGACGACCTGCACAAGAGATACGGGGACACCGTCGCCCTGGACGGCGTCGGCTTCACCGTGAATCCCGGTGAGGTGTTCGGCTTCGTCGGCAGCAACGGAGCCGGCAAGACCACGACGATGCGCATCACGCTCGGGGTCCTCGCGGCCGATTCCGGGGAGGCTCGCCTCAACGGGCAGCCCATCGATCTGAACGTCCGCCGCACCATCGGCTACATGCCGGAGGAGCGCGGTCTCTATCCGAAGATGAAGGTCGGCGCTCAGCTGAAGTATCTCGCGGAACTGCACGGACTCTCGAGTTCCGACGCCTCCGCCGCTGTCGCCCGGTGGACCGAACGGTTGGGTATCGACGGCCGGGTGAACGACACCGTCGATTCACTGTCACTGGGAAACCAACAGCGAGTCCAGTTGGCGGCAGCCCTGATTCACGATCCCGCCGTCCTGGTCCTCGACGAACCCTTCTCGGGTCTCGACCCCGTGGCGGTCGACACGATGAGCGAGGTGCTGCTCGAGAAGGCGCGCACCGGCGTTCCCGTGCTGTTCTCGAGCCACCAACTCGACCTGGTGCAGCGACTGTGCGACCGCGTCGGCATCATCGGTGCCGGCCGGATGAAGGCCGTCGGCAACGTCGACGAACTGCGAGGGAGCTCGGGCTCCACCCTCGAGGTGCACGCACCGGCCGCGCCCGCAGGGTGGGCCGACACCGTTGCGGGGGTCACCACACTGTCCCACACCGACGGTCGCACCACGCTCACTCTCGACCCTAGTGTCGACGACCAGGCCGTACTCGCCGCCGCGCTGGCCACCGGGCCTGTGCACGAGTTCGCCCGCACCACTCCGTCTCTGACCGATCTGTACCGGGAGGTCGTCGCATGACCGAGCACTCGAACACCCGACCGCCCCTGTCGGCGCGACGCGCCATCACGTTGGTGGCCCGGCGCGAATTCGACGTCCAGGTACGCAAGAAGAGTTTCCTGATCTCCAACGCCATCGTGCTGCTCGTCATCATCGGCGGCATCGTCGCGTTCTCACTGTTCTCCGGCGGAGACGATTCGGAGGACCGCACGCCGCTGGGTCTGGTGGGCGACCAAGCGTTGTCGCAGACACTGACCGCCGTCGGCGACCAGCTCGGCGAGCCCGTGGAAATTCGGCAGATCGACACGGCCGACGACGCCCGTACCCAGGTGACCGACGGCGACGTCGATGTCGCGCTGGTCCCGGGCAACGACGGCGCCTACACGGCGATCACCGGGGATTCCGTGGACGGCACGCTGAAGGCCGTCATCGACACCGCTGTCTCCGCGAAGGCGCAGAACGACACCCTCACCGGCCTGGGCGTCGACCCGCAGGCAGTCGCCACCGCCACCGCGAACGCTGCTGTGACGGTCGAGGCGATCGATCCGCCCGATCCCGCACAGGGTCAGCGGCTCGCCTTGAGCTTCATCGCGGTGATCCTGCTGTACGCGCAGATCATCACGTTCGGCATGTACGTCGCGATGGGCGTCGTGGAGGAGAAGTCGTCCCGCGTCGTCGAGCTCCTGCTCTCGACCGTCCGGCCGCTGCAGTTGCTGTGGGGCAAGGTGCTCGGTATCGGCGTCGTCGGTCTGCTGCAGTTGACCGCCTACGGCGCAGCCGGCCTGATCGCCGGAACCGCAACCGGCACACTGACGGTCACCGGTACCGCGGTGAGTGTCTTCGTGTCCACCATCGGATGGTTCGTCCTGGGCTTCGCGTTCTTCGCCGTGCTGTACGCGGCAGGTGGGTCCATGGTGTCGCGTCAGGAGGACGTGAACTCCACGACGATGCCGTTGCTGATCGTGATCCTGGCGATGTTCTTCGCGGCGTTCTCCTCCATCGACGACCCCGGCGCGACGCTTCCCACCGTGCTGTCCTGGATCCCGCCGTTCTCCGCGATCCTGATGCCGCTGCGCATCGCCGCCGGAGTGGCGAGCCCCGTCCAGGTCGTGGGGACGATCGTCCTGATGATCGCGGCCACGCTGATCCTCGCCGTCCTGGCCGCCAAGATCTACCAGCGCTCCATCCTGCGCATCGGCCGCACCGTGTCCTGGAAGGAGGCACTGGGCCGCGCCTGATCGCACGCCATACTGAGCGCATGACGACCTCGGCGCAGCAGTTCCTCGACGCGGTGCTCGATCCCGAGAGTTTCCTCTCGTGGGATCGAGCACCGCTCGTCGTCGCGGCGGACGAGCGCTACCTCGCCGACCTCAAGCGGGCACGGACCCGCAGCGGAGTGGACGAGGCGGTACTGACGGGCGAGGGCACGGTCGCCGGTCGGCGCGTCGCGGTCGTCGTCTGCGAGTTCGCGTTCCTCGCCGGCTCCATCGGAGTCGCTGCCGCGGAGCGGATCACGCTCGCAGTGGAGCGCGCCACGGCGGAGGAGCTGCCGCTGATCGCCTCGCCCACCTCGGGCGGCACCCGGATGCAGGAAGGCACCACCGCCTTCGTACAGATGGTCACGATTGCCGCCGCGGTGACGCTGCACAAGAACGCGTCGCTGCCGTACCTCGTGTACCTCCGTCACCCGACGACGGGTGGGGTGTTCGCGTCCTGGGGGTCGCTCGGCCACATCACGCTCGCCGAGCCCGGCGCCCTGATCGGCTTTCTCGGACCCCGCGTCTATCAGGCGTTGTACGGCGATGACTTCCCCGAGGGCGTGCAGTCCGCGGAGAACCTCTTCCGCTGCGGTGTCATCGACGCCGTCGTCGCGCCCGACGACGTGCGGGACGTGATGGAGCGGGCACTGGTCGTCCTCCGGGATCCGGCCGAGCCGCAGGACAGCGGACCCGAGCCGCAGGACGCCGCCGGGAGCGCGGTCTCGGCATGGCACTCGGTGTTGCTGAGTCGCCGACCCGAGAGACCCGGCGTGCGAGAGCTGCTCGCGGCGAACACCTCTCATCACATTCCGTTGAGCGGTACCGGCCGCGGCGACTTCGACTCGACGGTCACGCTGTCCCTCGCCCGGTTCCGAGGACGACCGTGCGTGGTGTTCGGGCAGGACCGCACCGGGCAGACGCCCGAGAACACCATGGGCCCCGGCGCACTGCGGGAAGCGTTGCGCGGCATGCGACTGGCGGAGGAACTGGGCCTGCCGGCGATCCTCGTCATCGACACCCTCGGGGCGTCGCTGTCCCGAGAGGCCGAGGAGCACGGCCTCGCCCCGGGAATCGCGCGGTGCATCTCGACGCTGATCACCCTTCGCACGCCGACGGTGTCGGTTCTGCTGGGCCAGGGCACCGGGGGCGGCGCACTGGCGTTGCTGCCCGCGGATCGCGTCGTCGCCGCGCAGCATGCCTGGCTGGCGCCGCTTCCTCCCGAGGGCGCCAGTGCCATCGTCTACCGCGATACCGCGCACGCCCCGGCGATGGCCGAGGCTCAGGGCATCAGGCCCGTCGACCTCCGCGGGTCCGGCATCGTCGACACGATCGTGGCGGAGGACCCGGACGCTGCGGACGAGCCGTCGACGTTCATGGATCGCCTCGGCCGGGCGATCACGCGGGAGATGGATGCCGTGACGGCGATGGACCCGGCTGCGCGGCAGGCGCAGCGCCTGCGCCGGTTCAGGAACTTGGGGCGGTAGCCTTCGCTCGATGCCGACGTACCGCGTCCCGATTCGAACATGCTGTGCCGCAATATCTCTGCTTTCCCGTTCGCGAGAAGTCCGCGTACACCCGATCGCAGTCCGCGGCATCGCAGCGGCCCAGTCGGTGCATTCCACGCCCGACGAGGTGGAGTGCGGTTCCGACGCTGACCAGTGCTCGCACGACGTCGGCGAGGGGCAGTTCGGGATCGCGGTAGTGCAGGTGCCAGCCGTCGTCGGCGTGGTTGGTCAACCTCGGATACGCGGACGTCTGCGCCAGCAGCGCGTTGAGCGCGAGTGCACGCTGATCGTGTGTCGGCGCGTCGATCACCGTCAGCCATTCGTCGAAGAACGCCGCGGCGCGCGCGAGGTCCGTGTGCATCGCGACGGTGTCGTCCGACATGCCCGCGTCGAGGCAACGCTGCTCGAACTCCACGGCGTCCGTCGGCGGATCGTTGACGATGTCGACGGCCAGCCGGACGGCGTATTCTCCGTAAGGGTTGAGATGCATAAGACCATTACAGCAGACTCGACGACATGAGCGAACTCCTGTGCCTGCACCGATGGACCGTCGCGTCCCGACACCCGACGAGCGAAGGCACGGTGATCTATCTCCGGTGCCACTGCGGAGAGCACTGGGTCACGCGCGACGCTCAGCTGCCGGACGTACTGGCCATCACCGGCACCATCACGGCCACGGTGACCGCCGTGTAGACGTCCTGCACCGCCTTCCGGACAGCCTCACCGGCCCAGTCCCCCTGCGCGATGTCCTTGGCGCGGTTTCTGATCGAGCGTTTGTCGGCATCGGGCAACACCTTGTGCGTGGCATCGATCGCCGACAGCAGGGCGACCAGTGCGCAGGTGCGCGCGTCGGGGTCGAGTCCGTCGACCAGCACCGACGACAACGTGGCGCGTACCCGATCCTCGTGCGAGGAATCGCGCGCCGGCCACGACGTCGTCGGGAAGAGCCCGAGAACCCGCCCGCGCTCCTCGCCGACGAACCCCTGATCGATCACCCTGGCCACGACCTGCTCGCGAATGCCCTTGTGCAGCTTCTCCACGGCGGACTTGGGCGTCATCGGCCGCTTCGCCGTCTCGATGGTGTCGACCGCACGGGCGAGGAGCTGATCCGACGGAATGCGACCGGGCGTGACGGCGAGGCGGCCCTTCTTCGTGGACTCGTTGTCGCCGGCGACGAAGACCGTGCCGTCCATCGCCAGCTCGAGCACCACGGCGCCGGCGAGGACACGCGGCAGTTTGGTGCTGTCGACGACCGGCTTCCCCGATCCGTCGTCCAGAAGGAGAAGGAGCAGATCCTCGGCAATCAGGGTCATGACTCGACCTTACGGAACGCGGACGAATATTACAGTCGGGTCATGAGCGAATCCGGTGCCTACCGCAGGGCGTACGACGCCGCCGCGACCGATCCCGAGACCTTCTGGCTGGACGCCGCGCGCGCGGTCGACTGGGAGAGCGCCCCGACACGGGCCCTCGACTCCACGACGCCACCGTTCTACCGCTGGTTTCCGGGCGGCACCCTGAACACCTGTGTGAATGCGCTGGACCGGCATGTCGCCGCAGGCGCGGGCGACCGAGTGGCGCTCATCCACGACTCGGCGATGACGGGAGCGCGGGTGTCCTTCACCTACGCCGAACTGTTGGCCACCGTGTCGCGATTCGCCGGGGTGCTCGCCGCCCACGGTGTCCGCACGGGCGACCGCGTCGTCCTCTACATGCCCATGATCCCCGAAGCCGTCGTCGCGATGCTCGCGTGTGCACGCCTCGGCGCCGTCCACTCCGTCGTGTTCGGCGGTTTCGCGGCGAAGGAACTGGCCGCACGTATCGACGACGCGGACCCGGTCGTCGTCGTCACGGCGACGGGTGGCCTGGAACCCGGTCGCACCGTCGACTACGTGACCCCTGTCGCGGCGGCCCTCGAAATGTCGACGGCGACGCCGCGCGCCGTGATCGTCAGGACCAGGCCGGAGGTCTCGATCGAGACACCGGCGACCTGGCTCGACTGGGACCGCGAAATGGAGACGGCGGAACCTGCCGACCCGGTCACCGTCGCGGCCACCGATCCGCTGTACATCCTCTACACGTCGGGTACCACCGGAAAGCCGAAGGGCGTGGTGCGCGACAACGGCGGCCATGCCGTGGCCCTGACGTGGTCGATGCGCAACATCTACGACGTCGGTCCCGGCCAGGTCATGTGGACGGCGTCGGACGTCGGGTGGGTGGTCGGCCACAGCTACATCGTGTACGGCCCCCTGTTCGCCGGCGCGACAACCGTTCTGTACGAAGGCAAGCCGGTGGGAACGCCCGATGCCGGCGCGTTCTGGCGCGTGATCGCCGACCACGGCGTCCGAGCGCTGTTCACGGCGCCGACGGCGCTGCGCGCCATCCGCAAGGTCGACCCCGACGCGGCGCTGCTGGACGAGTACGACGTGTCGTCGCTCGAGACCCTGTTCGTCGCCGGGGAGCGTCTCGACCCCGACACCTTCGCGTGGGCGTCCAGGATCCTGGGCAAGCCGGTCGTGGATCACTGGTGGCAGACGGAGACCGGGTGGGCCATCTGCGCGAACCTTCGAGGTCTGGAAGCGATGCCGATCAAATCCGGCTCACCCACCGTCCCCGTTCCCGGATTCCGCGTCGGCGTCCTCGACGCAACCGGTGCGGCAGTGCCCGAGAACACGGAGGGCAACATCGTGCTCGAACTACCGCTCCCCCCGGGCACTCTCACGGGTCTGTGGAACGACGACGAGCGATTCGTGAAGTCCTACCTCGATGCCTTCGACGGGCACTACCTGACGGGCGACTCCGGATACGTCGACGCCGATGGATACGTCTACGTGCTGGGCCGCACGGACGACGTCATCAACGTCGCCGGGCACCGATTGTCCACGGGCAGTATCGAAGCCGTGGTCGCGTCGCACCCGGCCGTCGCGGAATGTGCCGTCATCGGCATCCACGACGAGACGAAGGGTCAGCGACCGAGCGCGTACGTGGTGCTGAAGTCCGGGGTGTCCATCGACGAGGACACGCTGCGGGCGGAACTCGTCGCCGCGGTGCGCGCCGACATCGGCGCCGTCGCGACCTTCCGCGACGTCACCGTGGTGCAGGCGCTGCCGAAGACCCGCTCGGGCAAGATCCTGCGAAAGACGATGCGGCAGATGGCCGACGGAACCGAGGTGGTGGTTCCGTCGACCATCGAGGACGCATCGGTGCTCGACGCGCTCGCGGCCGTCTTCAGGACTTGAGCGCGGCGAAGCGACGCAACGCTTCCTCCCGCTCGTGCTTGTGGTCGACGATCGGCTCGGGGTAGTCCTCGGGCCGACCGTCCTTCAGCATGTGCACCGCCTTGCCGTCGATGCCGCGTAGTTCGGGGACCCACCGACGCACGTAGTCACCGTTCGGGTCGAACTTCTCTCCCTGCGTGGTGGGGTTGAAGACGCGGAAGTACGGCGACGCGTCGGTTCCCGTGCCGGCGGTCCACTGCCACCCGTGCTGATTGCTGGCGATGTCACCGTCCATCAGGTGATGCAGGAAGAAACGCGCTCCACGCCACCACGGCAGGTGCAGATCCTTGACCAGAAACGACGCGACGATCATGCGCACCCGATTGTGCATCCAGTTCTCGGACACCAGTTGTCGCATGCCGGCGTCGACGATGGGAAAGCCCGTCCTGCCGTCGCACCATGCCTGGAACAGCTCGTCCGCGTGCTTGCCGGAGTCGAGTTCGATGGCATCGAATCGCTTGTCGTAGTTCTCGCGGGCGCTGTCCGGGCGGCGGAAGAGGATGTCTCCGTAGAAGTCTCGGAAGCACAGTTCGCGTCGGTACGCCTCCGATCCGTCGTTCTTCAGAGACGCGAGGTCGGCGAGCATCGTCCGGGGATGGATGGTGCCGTACTTCAGATGCACCGACATGCGGCTGGTGCTGTCCTTGTCGGGACGGTTGCGCTCGTCGTCGTACCCGGCGGCGCGGTCGTCGCGGAAGTCTGCCCACGAGGCCAGGGCCGCCTTCTCCCCCGCGTCGACGTCCGCGTGCGTGCTCTCCTCCGGGATGTCGGTCCGCGCAGGGCCGCCCGAGAGGCTGTCCGGATCGATCCATGTGGCCGTCTTCGCGGACGTGTCGGCAGGGCCACGCCACCCGTGCTCCTGCCACCGGCGATAGAACGGGGTGAAGACCTTGAAACCCTCGCCGTCGTCCTTGCGGATCCGTCCCGGTGACACCGCGTACGGGGAACCGGTGCGGACCAGGTCCACCGACTCCGCCACCGCGTCGTCACGCCGGCGACCGTACGGTCCGAAGTCCTCGCTGACGTGGACGGCATCGGCCCCGACCGCCTTCGCGACGGCCGGCACCGCGGTGACCGGGTCTCCCTCGACGACCAACAACCGGCCGCCCAGCTGCTCGTTCAGCGCGGTGAGCGAGCGGAACAGCACATCGCGCCGCGCCGGTCCGGACGGCCCCAGCAGGTGCTGGTCCAGGACGAACAGTGCCAGCACGTCCCGTCCGTCCTCGGCCGCGTGCGCCAGGGCCGGATGATCGCCGAGTCGGAGGTCGCGCCGGAACCACAGGACGGACGGTGCATTCTCACTCATGGTTGATGTTCGTACCCGTTCCGCCGCTCGGCCGAACGTCAGGGGCCGAGGAAGGGCGGTTCGCCGGGAAGCAGTCGGGTCTGCACCTGCGCCTGCACCAGACCGGCGAGAGCGGACGGGGCCGTCTTCAGCGGTCCCAGCGGATCGGTGCCGGGAGGGGTGAGCTGCAGGCAGCTCTGCGTACCGATGCGGGAACGATCCGCCGGACCGTCGTGATCGAGCGCGTCGGCCAGCATCGCGATCGCGGTGGCATCGGACGGCAGCAGCACGTGGGACACGTACTTTCCCGGGCAGACATCCTGGATCACCAGGTTGGCAGCACCGTCCATCGCGTTGGCGGCGGGAGCCGGCCGCACCAGCTCGTCGAAGGCGGTCGCGACGGTGGTCACCGACGACCCGGCCGGGAACGGCGTCTCGACGAGGGCAGTCATGAAGTCCGAGCCCGTGGAGAACTGCCAGATGGGCGCGGCGCACCCACCGAGCGCACCGCAGACGGCGTCGGTGTCCTGTCCGGCTCCGACGGGGGCGAGGCCCACCACATCGTCGACGACGGCAGCGACATCCGGGTCGGACTTGACCGCCCACGCCGCGAGCGTCCCACCCTGACTGTGTCCGACCAGGTCGACCGGGCCGCCGCGGGCATCCGCGGTGCGCAGCACGGCGTCGATCACGTACTGCGTACTGATCTGGACGTCCACCGTCGCGCGACTCGGAAGTTCCACCGTGCAGAACGGCCGACCGGTCTGCGTGAGCCACGGTTCGAGAACGGCGCCGAAGTCCTCGGCGCTGGTCGTCCAGGTTCCGTGCACCAGGACCACCGGATCCTCGGCCGCTCCGGCGACATCGCCCGTGCACCGGTACGTCGACCCCACACCGGACTCCGCCGGCGCAGCGACGGCGGATACCGCACTGACCACCACGGTCGCGGCAACAGCCGTCACCACCAGCCCGATGCGCATCGGCACTGTGAACATCGACATCGCGCTGTACGACACATCGATCACCCCCGAGGCGGAAAGCTACCGCCTGCCGGAGACCGAGCCGTCCCGAAATCGGACATCCGAGACGGCTCGAGGGGAAGTCACCAGCGCGAACCCCGAGTCACAGGACGAACAACATCTCCTGGTACGTCGGCAGCGGCCACAGGTCGTCGGCCACGACCTCCTCGAGTGTGTCCGCGGCCGCACGCACTGCCGCCATCGCGGGGAGCAGGGCTTCCTTCGCGTGCGTCGCCTCACCGAGAGCGTCGTGACCGGTGTCGGCCGCGAGCGCTGCCTTCAGCGTCGCCAACCCCGCGCGGAGAGCAGCGAGGGGTTCGGACACGGCATCGAGCGGCGCCATGTCGATCTCGACCCCGACCGCCTTCAACGCGGCCAGGTTCTGGGCCACCTCGGTCTGGTAGCGGACCGCTGCGGGAAGCACGATGGTGGTCCCCATCTCTAGGGTCAACCGTGCCTCGACTCCGATGGTCAACGCGTACTGCTCGAGCCCGATCTCATAGCGGCTGTGCATCTCCCGCGAGTTGAAGACGTTGTACTTGCCGAACAGCGCGAGAGCCTCGTCGGTGATGAGCTCCGGCAGGGCGTCGAGAGTGGTGCGCAGGTTCGCCAGTCCACGAGCCTCGGCCTCGATCGGCCAGTTCTCGGAGTATCCGTCGCCGTTGAACACCACGGCGCCGTGATCGGTGATGATCTGCGTCAACAGGTTCTGCACCGCGGTGTCGAAGTCGACGCCGTCCGCGACAGCCGTCTCCAGTTCGGTGGCCATGTAGTCCAGCGACTCGGCCATGATCGTGTTGATGACGACCATCGGCTCGTTGACCGTCTGCATGGATCCCGGTGCGCGGAACTCGAACCTGTTGCCCGTGAACGCGAACGGGCTGGTGCGGTTGCGGTCGCCCGGGTCCGTCGGCAGAACGGGGAGCGTGTCCGCCCCGATCATCATGGTGCCCTTGCCCTTCGACGACGTCGCCGCACCCTTGGCGATCTGGTCGAAGACGTCGGCCAACTGGTCGCCCAGGAAGATCGAGATGATCGCGGGCGGAGCCTCGTTGGCACCGAGGCGGTGGTCGTTCGTCGCCGACGCGACCGAGGCGCGCAGCAGGCCCGCGTACTTGTGCACGGCGCGGATCACGGCGGCGCAGAACACCAGGAACTGGGCGTTGTCGTGCGGGGTGTCTCCGGGTACGAGCAGGCTGCCGAGTTCGGAGTTGCCCAGGGAGAAGTTGACGTGCTTACCCGAGCCGTTGACCCCGTCGAAAGGCTTCTCGTGGAACAGGATCTCCATGCCGTGCTTCTTGGCGATGGTCTTGAACGTCGTCATCAACAACTGCTGATGGTCGGCTGCGATGTTGCCGCGTTCGAACATCGGCGCGATCTCGAACTGGCCGGGCGCGACCTCGTTGTGACGGGTCTTGGCGGGGATACCCAGCTTGAACAGCTCACGCTCGGTGTCCATCATGAATCCGAGAACACGCTCGGGAATGGCACCGAAGTAGTGGTCGTCGAATTCCTGCCCCTTGGGCGGCTTCGCGCCGAACAACGTCCGGCCCGCGTTCAGCAGGTCGGGGCGCGCCAGGAAGAAGTGGCGGTCGACCAGGAAGTACTCCTGCTCCGGGCCACAGAAGGACACCACGTGCTCCGGGCTGGTGTGACCGAACAGCGTCAGGATGCGCTCCGCATGGCCGCCCATCGCCTGCTGCGAGCGCAACAGGCCCGTCTTGTGATCGAGCGCCTCACCCGTCATCGACACGAAGACCGTCGGGATGCAGAGAGTGTTGCCGTTGGGGTTCTCGAGCACGTACGCCGGACTGGTCACGTCCCAGCCGGTGTACCCGCGAGCCTCGAACGTGTTGCGCAGGCCGCCGTTGGGAAAGCTGGACGCGTCGGGCTCGCCCTGGATCAGCGTCTTGCCGGCGAACTCCGCCATCGCGGACCCGTCGGACACCGGCTCGAGGAAGCTGTCGTGCTTCTCGGCGGTGAGGCCGGTGAGCGGGTAGAAGACGTGCGCGTAGTGCGTCGCACCCTTCTCGATCGCCCAGTCCTTCATCGCCGACGCCACCGCGTCCGCCACCATCGGGTCCAGCGGAGCACCGTGCTCGATGGTCTTGACCACCGACTTGTAGACCGACTTCGGCAGTCGCTTCTGCATGACGACCCGGTTGAAGACGTTCTCCCCGAACACCTGGCCCGGCGTCTCGGAGTCGGTGAAACTCACGGCCGGAGGCTGGTAGGCCTCGACGGCGCGCAAGGCCTGCAGACGAACGGTGTTCGCGCTCATGGTGGTACCTCTTCCGGTTCGGGACAGCTTCGCGAACACTAGAGACCGTTGATTCCGGGAATGTTGCGCAGATGTGACCGGCGCGGTCGTTTCTGCGCCCGGTTCGGCACAATCGACCCATGACCGAACCCACGACCGACTCCGACCGGCCCGCGACAGTGCTCGTGGTCGACGACGACGTGGATGTTCTGGGCTCCATCGAGCGCGGACTGCGCCTGTCGGGATTCACCGTCATCACCGCGCGGGACGGGGCCTCGGCACTCGACCTCGTCGGCACCCACGACCCCGACGTGGTGGTGCTCGACATGAACATGCCCGTACTCGACGGCAACGGAGTGGTGACCGCGCTCCGGGCGCGCGGCAACGACATTCCCGTCTGCGTCCTGAGCGCCCGCAGCTCGGTGGACGACCGCATCGCCGGCCTCGAATCCGGTGCCGACGACTACCTGACCAAGCCGTTCGTCCTCGCGGAACTGGTCGCGCGCATCAAGGCGATGCTGCGCCGACGAGGCGGACCCGGCTCGGTCGCGTCGGCGTCTGTACCCGCCATGGTCGTCGGACCGCTGAGCGTCGACGAGCCCGGACACCGGGCCGCGATGAACGGGCGTCCACTCGACCTGACCAAGCGCGAGTTCGAACTGCTCGCGGTGCTGGCGCGCAACTCGGGTGTGGTGCTCAGCCGCGAGCGTCTCCTCGAACTGGTGTGGGGGTACGACTTCGTCGCCGACACCAACGTCGTGGACGTCTTCGTCGGCTATCTGCGTAGGAAGATGGAAGTCGGTGGCGCCCCACGCATCCTGCACACCGTGCGGGGTGTCGGATTCGTCGTGCGGACATCTGCGTGACGCGGCGCCCGTTCTCGCTGCGAGCGCGTGTCGCGGCCGCCACCGCGCTGGGCGCGATCGTCATCGTGTCGCTGGTGGGCTGGTACGTTGCCGCGGCGATCTCCCGGAACAACATCATGCAGCTCGATCGTCGACTACAGACCGCCTCCGACGTCGTGGTTCCGCGCGCGCAGACGTTCGAGGTCTTCCTGGGCAGCCTCAGTCGGTCGGAGGCGTTCGCCATCACGATCCGCCAGGCCGACACCGTGCGCGCGAGTACGCAACCTGAACTTCCGGACCTGACCCTGGGCTCGTCGACCGCCGATGTCGACGGAACCCCGTTCCGCGTGTACACAGCCGTGGTTCCCGATCGGCAGGACGCCGAGGTCTCCATCGGGGTGCCGCTCTCGGAGGCGCAGGACATCACCGACGACCAGCAACGACAGGTGTTGCAGGCCGGGGCGCTGGCCGTCAGCGCCTCGACGGTGCTGGGGTGGATCTTCGGCGGCCGTGCCGTCCGGCCGTTGATGCGGCTCACCCGCGACGTCGCGAAGGACCCGCCGACGCCGCCGCGCAAGTCCACCGGGGTGCGCGAAGCGGATGCGTTGGCCGCCGCCGTGGGCGACATGCTCCAACGCGTCTCCGACGCTCAGGAACGAACTGAGAGCGCGCTCGAGACCGCCCGCGATTTCGCAGCGGTGTCGGCGCACGAACTGCGGACGCCCCTGACGGCGATGCGCACGGACATCGAGGTGCTGCGCACCCTCGACCTGTCCGACGAGCAGCGTCGCGAAATCCTGGGCGATCTCCATCGGACGCAGGGCCGGGTGGAGTCGACGTTAGCGGCGCTCGAACGGTTGGCGACGGGTGAGCTGACATCGGCAGCAGATCGCGTGAGCATCGACGTGGTGGAGGTCGCCGACCTGGTGGCCAGGGATGCGGAGCGGACTATGCCGTCCCTGCACGTGCGCGTGGAGGCGACCGGCCCGGTCACGGCACTGGGCCACCCGACGGGGCTGCGTCTGGCACTCGACAACGCCGTACTCAACGCTGTCCGTCACGGCGAGGCGACGTCGGTCGTCATCACGATCGAACGGATGCAGGACGGCAGCAGTCGAATCATCGTGGACGACAACGGAACCGGCGTGCCCGAGGACGAGCGGGAGCGCGTGTTCGGACGATTCGAACGGGGAACACGCGCCGCGGCGGGCGGGTCCGGTCTGGGACTGGCGCTGGTCGCCCAGCAGGCTCATCTGCACGGGGGAGCCGTGCGCTTGGAATCGAGCCCGCTGGGCGGCGCGAGGTTGGTGCTGGAGGTGCGCTGACCTCAGGCGTTGAGCAGGTCGATCACGAACACGAGGGTCTTGCCGGACAGTCGATGGCCGGCGCCCGCGGGGCCGTAGGCCAGCTCGGGCGGGATGGTGAGCTGACGACGGCCGCCCACCTTCATGCCGGGGATGCCGTCCTGCCAGCCCTGGATCAGGCCGCGCAGCGGGAAGGTGATGGACTCCCCGCGGTTCCACGACGAGTCGAACTCCTCGCCCGTGTCGAATTCGACGCCGACGTAGTGAACCTCGACGGTACCGCCGGGAACAGCCTCTTCGCCGTCACCGATCGTGATGTCCTCGACCACGAGGTCTGTGGGAGGGGGGCCGGCCTGGAACTCGATCTCGGGCTTGGTCACAAGAACTCCTGTAGTCGATTGATACCGAACAACGTTGATCAGTACCTGCCGATTCTACCGTGAGGGTGCTCACCCGATCGGGGACGGCATCTCCGCGACCCGATAGGCGCAGGTCGACCGGGTGTCGGTGGCGGGATCGTGCATCTCGACCTTCCACGCTCCGGCGAACTGATCCACTCCCGCGATCATCGACACGGTTCCGGACAGAAGCACCGTTCCGGGGGAGAACAACCCACGCTCCTCCAGGACGTCGAGCCAGTGGTCGGGGGTCAGCAGGTCCGCCAGAGAACCGTCCTGGATCAGCGTCGTCGCGTCCGACTCCCCCACCCACGCCCGCAGCGTGATGTCGTCGAGACGATCGCGGACGTCCGCGAGTCGCCAGGCCGTGGAGCCCAGCACGTCCGGCGACGCGTTCTTGCTCCACGCGACGCTGTGCACCTCGAGCTCACGGTCTGTGTGATCGCACGCGGCGGTCAGCAGCACGTCGTCACGCCCGGGTCCGGTGATCACCAATGCCCACTCGGCCTCCCCGGACGTGCGCCCGTGCTGGACGTCCACGTGCGAGGTCTGTTGCGCGAGGTAGGGCGAGACGGGATACATCGCGGGTGTGGCGGTGGGGGCCGGAACGCCGAGCTCGGCGAGTTCGGCGATGTGGGAGGCGACTTCTGCCTGATCACGCCCGGCATAGCCGGCATTGAGCAGGGTAGTCACAGTCACCGATTCGGATGAGCCGTCGGGAAGTTCGAAGGTCAGTGTCGTCATGTTTCGCTCCTGTCACCACTACGTTTCGTTGCGCCCGAGGGGTTGCGCATACGTCTTGTATACAGCAAGTATATGAACCACGACACCCGAAAGGACACCTCATGGACGGCACGACACACGAGAGCGGGCAGGTGATCCGTCCCGATCGGACGGCGCTGACCAAGGCTTTCGCTGCCAGCCTGACCGGCACGGCGCTCGAGTGGTACGACTTCGCCGTCTACTCCGCGTCGGCCGCGTTGATCTTCCCGATCATCTTCTTTCCCCAGAGCGACCCGCTGACGGGAACGCTCCTCGCGTTCTCCACGTACGCGGTCGGATACGTCGCCCGACCCATCGGCGGATTCGTCTTCGGACGTCTCGGCGACGTCATCGGCCGCAAACAGCTGCTCGTGATCACGTTGCTGCTGATCGGCATCACGACGTTCCTCATCGGCCTGCTCCCCGGCTACGCGACCATCGGCGTCGCGGCTCCCATCATCCTGGTCGCCCTCCGATTCGCCCAGGGCATCGCCGTCGGCGGCGAATGGGGCGGCGCGGTGCTGCTGTCGAGCGAGTACGGCAATCCGCGCAGGCGAGGATTCTGGTCGTCCGCAGCCCAGATCGGCCCGCCGGCAGGCAACCTGATGGCCAACGGCGCGCTGGCCGCCCTCACGTTCTTTCTCACCGAGGATCAGTTCGAGTCGTGGGGATGGCGCGTGGCGTTCTTGCTGTCGGCCGTCCTCGTCGGATTCGGTCTCTGGATCCGCCTGAAGCTGGAGGACACCCCGGTCTTCAAAGCCCTCCAGGAGAGCGGCGACCGTGCCGAAGCACCGATCACCGAAGTGTTCCGTGAGCAGTCACGTCCGCTGATCGCCGCGATCCTCTCCCGGATCGCCCCCGACGTCATGTACGCGCTGTTCACCGTCTTCTCCATCACCTACGGCGTGCAGAAACTCGGGTTCGTCCGCAGCGAAGTCCTCGCCGCCGTGCTGATCGGTTCGGCGTTCCAACTTCTCACGATCCCCCTGGCCGGCGCCGTGTCGGACATCGTGAATCGTCGGTTGGTCTACGGGGTCGCCGCCATCGGCGGGGTGGCCTGGGTCGCCATTTTCTTCATCCTCATCGGCGGCAGTTCGTTCGCCATGCTGGTCGTCGGCATCGTCGTCGGGCTGACGTTCCACTCGTTCATGTACGGGCCGCAAGCCGCATTCGTCACCGAGCAGTTCTCGCTGCGCCTGCGGTCGACGGGAAGTTCCCTGGCGTACACGATCGCCGGTGTCTTCGGTGGCGCGATCGCTCCGTTGGTGTTCACGTTCCTTCTCGACCGGATCGACAGCTGGGTGCCCGTGTTCGTCTACATCATGGCGATGGGAGTGCTGACGATCGTCGGACTGATCCTGGGCCGCGGCCCGGACCCCGCCGAGGAAGAGGAGTACGTGCGCAACAACCTCAGCCACGCAGCAGAATCCGCATCGTGACGTCGAGGTGTGCATCGATCTCCGCCGCGGCACGCGCCGGATCCCCCGACGCCAAGGCATCGACGATCGCGCGGTGCTCGGTGCACACCTGGCGCTTGCGGTCGGGCGCCCCGAACAGGGCCGACAATCCTGCGCGCAACTGTCGTGCTCGCAGTCCCGCGTACGTCCGGGACAGCAGCTCGCTCCCGGCCGAGTCGATGAGTTCCTGATGGAACGTGCCGTCCAGGTCGATGAAGGACCGGGCATGGTCCTCCGCTGCTCCCGTCGCCAGAGCTTCCTGCTGCTCCAACATGGACGTCATCGTCTCGATCGGGACGTTGTCGGCGGTGATCGCGCGCTCGGCGGCATGCCGTTCGAGAACGCCGCGAAGGTCCATCAGTTCGCCGATCTGCCGTCCGGACATCGGCGGCACGTACGCCCCGCGGCCCCGCACCATCTCGACCAGACCCTCGGATACCAACAGCAGCAACGCTTCCCGGACCGGAGTGCGCGACACTCCGATCTGCGACGCCAACTCGCCCTCGTTCAGGAACGTCCCCGTGAACGCCGGTTCGGACAGAACGCGGTCACGGAGATAGCCGTAGGCGCGTTCACGACCGGACTGCTCTTGCATACTGTGTGTATACCAGTTCTCCCGTTCCGCACGTCATCGTCAGGAGTCACGCATGAGAATCAGCCTCGCCCAGATCACCGCCTCCCGCGATCCGCAGGAGAACATCGACCTGGTCCGCTCCTCCGTCCATGACGCCGTGGACGCGGGCGCCCGACTGTGCGTCCTTCCCGAAGCCACCATGCGCCGCTTCGGCGGCTCCATCGTCGATGTCGCCGAGCCCCTCGACGGCCCCTGGGCGACCGCGGTGCGCGGCATCGCCGACGACGCCGGCATCACCGTCGTCGCCGGAATGTTCACTCCCGCCGTCGGAGGCGACGAGAGGGTGCGCAACACGCTGCTGATCACCGGCGGCGGCGTCGACACCTCGTACGACAAGATCCACCTGTTCGACGCGTTCGGTTTCGCCGAATCCGACACCGTCGCACCGGGTTCCGATCCCGTCGTGACGGACATCGACGGCGTGGGAGTCGGATTCGCCACCTGCTACGACATCCGCTTCCCCGGCTTGTTCCAGACACTCGCCGACCGCGGAGCTCTCCTGACGGTGGTGCCGGCGTCCTGGGGTCGCGGCCCCGGCAAGGTGGACCAGTGGACACTGCTCGCCCGCGCACGGGCGCTCGACTCCACCACGTTCATCGCTGCCTGCGGTCAGGCGGACCCGGCGGAATCAGGAATCGAGATCACCGGATCGGCGCCCGTCGGCGTCGGCAACTCGATGGTGGTCTCCCCCACCGGACACGTGCTGGACCAGCTGAACTCGGCGCCCGGAATGCTCACGATCGACGTCGACACGGACGAGATCGGCGCGGTGCGTCAGAACCTGCCGGTCTTGGAGAACCGGAAGTTCTGACGCACCGCGCCGTCCGTGTGGTGCGGGAAACGACCGATCAGCGGCCGTCGATGCCCTCGTAGCCGCGCTCGGTGTAGCCGGTGTAGATCTGACGGGGGCGACCGATCTTGGCGTTCGGGTCCTGGTGCATCTCCTGCCAGTGCGCGATCCAGCCGGGCAGACGGCCGAGTGCGAACAGCACGGTGAACATGCGCTCCGGGAAGCCCATGGCGCGGTAGATCAGGCCCGTGTAGAAGTCGACGTTCGGGTACAGCTTGCGCTCGACGAAGTAGTCGTCGGACAGCGCGACCTCTTCGAGCTTCATCGCGATGTCGAGCAGCTCGTCGTTGGTGCCGAGCTTCTCGAGGATCGAGTGCGCCGTCTTGCGGACGATCGCTGCACGCGGGTCGTAGTTCTTGTAGACGCGGTGTCCGAAGCCCATGAGCTTGACACCGTCCTCCTTGTTCTTGACCCGCTTGAGGAAGTCGGCGCTGTCGCCGCCCTCGCTCTGGATGCGGTAGAGCATCTCGAGCACAGCCTGGTTGGCGCCGCCGTGCAGCGGGCCCCACAGTGCGTTGATGCCGCCGGAGATGGACGTGAACAGGTTGGCGTTCGACGAGCCGACCAGGCGCACCGTCGAGGTCGAGCAGTTCTGCTCGTGGTCCGCATGCAGGATGAGCAGCATGTCGAGAGCCTTGATCATCTCCGGGTCGGCCTCGTACGGCTCGGCCGGGAAACCGAACGTCATGCGCAGGAAGTTCTCGACGTAGCTCTTCGAGTTGTCCGGGTACAGGAACGGCTGTCCGACCGACTTCTTGTAGGCGTAGGCCGCGATGGTCGGCAGCTTGGCCAGCAGACGGATCGTCGAGAGCTCGACCTGCTCGGGATCGTTCGGGTCCAGAGAATCCTGGTAGTACGCCGACAGCGCGTTGACTGCGGACGACACGACGGGCATGGGGTGCGCGTTGCGCGGGAAGCCGTCGAAGAAGCGCTTGAGGTCCTCGTGCAGCAGAGTGTGCCGACGGATGCGGTCGGTGAAGTTCTCCAGTTCGACCGAGGTGGGCAACTCCCCGTAGATCAGCAGGTAGCTGACCTCGATGAACGACGACTTCTCGGCAAGCTGGTCGATGGGGTATCCGCGGTAGCGCAGGATCCCCTCGGCACCGTCGATGTACGTGATCGCCGACTTGGTGGAGGCCGTGTTGACGAACCCGCCGTCGAGCGTGGTGTACCCGGTGTTCGCGAGCAGTTTGCCCAGCTCGATACCGTCGTTGCCCTCGGTCGCTTTCGCGATGGTCATATCGTGTTCGCCACCGGGATAGATCAGCTTGGCGGTAGCGGCGTTGTCGGCATTCTCAGCGGGCACGAATGGTCCCTCTCGAGCTCGGTGTAACGGAACTTGTGGTGTCTCGATAAAACTAGTCGTCGCCGACCTCGTCCGCCCAGGGAGGGTCCGCACCGGGCCGCGACACGGTGATGGCGGCTGCCCGCGCGGCGAACGTCAGAGCCGCAGTCCACTGCTCGCCGGCGAGTCCACGGACGTCTCCGGACGACCGCACGCCCTGCTCCGTCAGGTGGTGCAGGATCGCGCCGTGCACCGTGTCACCTGCACCGATCGTGTCGGCAACATCGACGGAGACTCCCTGAACCGTCGTCTCGCCGTCCGCCGTGACGACGGACAGACCGTCACCACCCCGCGTGACGACGACGGCGGTCACGCCCGCGGCGAGCCAGTCGTCGACGGTCGATCCGCCTACACCCTCGCCCAACCACCCCGCGTCCTCGACCGAGACCTTGAGGATGTCGACGGACGGAAGCCACGACCGGAACCGGGCGCGGTACCTGTCGGCGTCGGTCATCGCCGCCGGACGGATGTTCGGATCGAGCATCGTCAGGACCCCGGCCTCGTGCACGCGGGCGAGGATCGACGCGTAGACACTCGCCCCCGGCTCGTACAGCAGGGACAGCGTGCCGAACGAGGCCGCGGTGATCGAATCGGGAATGTCGGCGGGCTCCTGGACGAGTCGGTCCGCGGTGCCGTCGGCATAGAAGGAGTACTCCGCGGCGCCGTTCGCGTCGAGCACCGTCAGGGCGAGCGTGGTGAGCTCCGGTCCACGCTGGAGATGATCGAGCCCGACGTTCGACGCCTCGAGCCACGCCACGAGGTCGCGGCCGAACGGGTCGCGGGAGATACGCGAGAGGAACTGCACGTCCGCGCCCAGCCGACCGAGCGCTACCGCGACGTTGAACGGGCCGCCGCCCAGCTTGGGTGTCAGGGTAGGCCCGCCACCGGCCCGGTCCGGCACCAGGTCGACGAGCGCCTCACCGCACACGAGGATGCTCATGCGCTGATCCCCCACTGTCCGGTCCACGTCTCGCCCGGCTGCAGAACGATCAGTCCCACACCGGAATTGAGCGCGTCGGGCGGGCACGTCATGGGTTCGATCGCGAGCGCCCGGCCGCGGTCCGGGTACGCCTGATCGTGGTCGGGGTCGGCCGTGAAGACCTGCACCCACGGGAAGTTCGCATCGGTCCACAGCACGGTGGCCGCGCTGTCCGGCGGCGTCAGATACTGCCGCGCGATGCCGTCCGCGTCGGGCACGAGCGCGCTGAAGGGAGTGTCGAGCCACACCCCGGACAAGCTCCGCGCCTCGGCGAAGTCGAGGTCCGTGCCCTTGACGGGCACGGGGCCGCCGCTGGGCAGGTTGCGTTCCGAGTCGAGCGGCAAGCGCACACCCGCCGAGAGTCGCAGCGTGCACTCGTCGAGAGGAGCGTCGCCCGCGCGGACGAAGGAGTGGACGCCCATACCGAACGGCGCGGTGCGGTCGCCGATGTTCGTGGCCGTGTGGGTGACGGTCAATCCGTCGTCACCGAGGCTGTGACGCGCGGTCAGACGGAGCGCGAACGGCCATCCCTGTTCGCCGCCGATGTCGATGGTGTGGGTGATCGACGAGTCGGACCGCTCGGCGACGTCCCATTCGCGCCGACGGACCAGTCCGTGGCTCGCGTTGTTCCTGGCAGGCTCGGTGATCTCGAGCTGATGCGTCTCGCCGTCGAAGGTGAATCTGCCGTCGCGGGTGCGGTTCGGCCATGGTGCGAGAACCAGCCCCGCCGACAACGGGGGTTTGACGCCCGCCTCCCACGTCTCGGTGAGTCGCCGGCCGGCGTGCTCGAGGGCACGCAGACCCGCACCGGTGGCGGCGACGTCGGCGCGGTACGCACCGTGGCGCAGAGAGTGGGACAGGGCGGATGGCGCGTCGTCGACCATGTCAGCACGCTACCGCCCCGGTATGTCGCGTCGTTCTCTGTACGGTGGATCGGGTGTCCACAGTCGCCGTCGCCACCGAACCGGTGGCACCCCGCCGCTGGGTCGACAGGACCCTCGTCGACATCGTCGTTGTCGTCGCGGCCCTGGTGGTATTCAACCTGACCGCGCACTTCGCGCCGACCCCCATCGCGGTCGCCGCGGTGCCGGTCGGCGCCCTGCTGCTGCTCGCCTTCGCCCGTGCGCGCGGCCTCCAGTGGAGCGACCTGGGACTGAGCAACGTCGGACGCGGAGCCCGTCACGGCGCCGCCGCGGCGGGCATCACGCTTCTCGTCGTCGCCATCGCCGCGTCGATACCGCTGACGCAGAGCGCCTTCCTCAACGAGCGGTACGGCGTCAACGTCGGCGCCACACTGTTCGCGGCCCTGGTCATCATTCCGCTCCAGACGGTCGTTCCCGAGGAGCTCGCGTTCCGCGGCGTCCTGCACGCGAAATTGTCGCGGCGCTTCGGCATTCGTGCGGTCGCCGTCATCGGTTCGCTGCTCTTCGGCCTGTGGCACGTGGCGTCGTCACTCGGCCTGACGGTGGGCAACGACGGCTTCTCCGCCGTGCTGGGAACCGGCCTCTTCGGTCAGATCATCGGGGTGTGCGGCGCCGTCGCCGGGACCACCCTGGCCGGCTTCGTCTTCACCTGGCTACGCCATCGTGGCGGCAGCATCATCGCCCCCATCGGGCTGCACTGGGCGCTCAACGGCGCCGGCGCGCTGGCCGCACTCGCGGTGTGGCACCTCACCTTTCACTGAGACCGAGCGACGCCGCCAGATCCCGCACGATGTCGGCGTAGAACGCGCCGGTGTCCGCGGTGACGCCGACCAGGTGGCCGAAGCGCTCGAACGACACGGCGCCGAACACGGTGATCCACGCGGACAAGGTGCGGGCCACCAGGTCGTCCGTCATCACGCCACTCACGTCCTCCCCGCGGGTCTCCCGGAAGTGCTGCACGACGAAGTCGCGCGCCGGCGAGTAAAGGCCGGGCTCGATGGCCGTCGGCGGCTCGGATCGGTAAGCATCGACGACGATGCTCACCAGCACGAGGGTAGGCCGGGTCGCGGGAACCACCGTGGTCCGCGGAGCGCGGTAGCCGGGCACGGGTGAGCCGTACAGCAGCGCGTATTCGTGGGGGTGCGCCGCGGCCCAGGACCGCAGCGCGTCACATACCGCCACCCAGCGGTCGAGAGGCTTCCCGCCCCGCGGATCCGCGTCTTCGAGAGCGGCGCCGACCTCGTCGTAGCACTGCACGATCAACGCGGTGAGCAGGTCGTCCCGGCTCGCCACGTAGCGGTAGACGGCCGAGGACACCATGCCGATCTCCCGAGCCACCGCCCGCAGCGACAGCGACGCGGGACCGACCTCGGCGAGCTGTGTCCGTGCGGCGCTCAGGATCGCGGCCATCGTCTCCGTGCGTGCGGTCTCGCGGGGCGTGGGCATGCCTTCACAGTAACCGAGAGCACCGCTCTTGACTTTCGAGAGCGGTGCTCTCATAGTTAAGGCGAGAGCGGTGCTCTCCACTACGGAAGGTGTTTCCCATGTCCGATCGTCACGTCGTCGTCGGGGCCGGCCCCGTCGGTACCCACGTCGCCCGCCTCCTCGCCGACCGCGGCTCCGAGGTCGTCCTCGTCTCCCGCCGCGGCACCGCCGTCCCGGGTGTCACGGCCGCCGCCGCGGATGCTTCCGACGCCGACGCTCTCAGCGCGCTCACCGAAGGGGCCCGTGCCCTGTACAACTGCGCGAACCCCAGCGACTACACACAGTGGCATCAGGTGTGGCCGCCGCTGGCGCGGTCGCTGCGCACCGCCGCCGAGCGGACAGGCGCCGTCCTCGCGGTCACCGGCACGCTGTACCCGTACGGGCCCGTCGCCGACGGTGTCATGCGCGAGGGAATGCCCGACGCGGCCACCGACCACAAGGGAATGCTGCGGGCGCAGATGTGGCGCGACCTCGCCGACGCACACCGCGCCGGAACTCTGCGGGCAGTCGAGGTACGCGGTTCGGACTACGTGGGAACGGGAGTGGGCGCGAACGGCCACGTCACGCGTCTCCTCCCCGCTGCACTGGACGGCAAGGCCGTCTGGGCGATCGATGCGGCCGACGTGCCGCACTCGTTCACCGACGTCCTCGACGAAGCGCGAGCGCTGATCGCCGCCGTCGACACCCCCGAATCGTGGGGACAGGTGTGGCACGCGCCGACCAATCCCGCTGTGACACTGCGACAAGCGATCACCGACACACTCGCGGCCGTGGGCAGACCCCCGGTGCCCGTACGCGTCGTACCCCGGCTGATCACGCGGGCTGCGGGTCTCGCCGTACCGATGCTGCGGGAGCTGAACCAGCTGTCCTACCAGCGCACCGCGCCTTACGTCCTCGACTCGACCCGGTCACAGCAGATGCTGGGTATCGAGCCCACGCCCTGGGCGGAAGTGTGCCGCCGCACCGCTCAGGTCTGAGCGGTGACGTGGTATTTCACGAACGCCGGGATTGCGAGGGCTGCGATCATCACCCCGACGATCACCAGCACGCCACCGCCCGCTGCTGCCGCCGCGGTGCCCACCATGAACGCGGCGGCGCCGTGCAGGACGTCGCCGACGCGCGGGCCGCCGGCGACCACCACGATGAAGACGCCCTGCAACCTGCCACGCATGTCGTCGGTGGCGACGGATTGCAGCATCGAACTCCGGAACGCGGCGGAGATCATGTCGGCGCCGCCGCCGATCGCCAGGAAGCCCAACGCCATGTACAGCGCCCACCCCCGCTGGCCGACGGTCGCGAGCGCCACGGAGATACCGAACCCGATCATCGCGCCGCCCCACACCACGATGCACGCGATCACCGCGACACCCTGTCGCCGCACCCGCGGCAACCACCCCGAGAACACTCCGCCCAGCACCGCGCCCGCCGACAGCGACGCGAACAGCAGACCGAGCACCAGTCCACCCTCGGCCGGGTCACCGAACGTCTCGGTGGCCACCTCCGGGAACAGGGCGCGCGGCATCCCGAACACCATCGCGATGATGTCGACGACGAACGAGGCCAGCAACACCTTCTGCGTCGCCAGGTAGGCGAACCCTTGGAAGACCTCGCGCAGACCCGCGCGTCGCGACTCCCCCGTCGGCGGGATCTTCGGCAGTCGCGCGACTGCCCACAGCGTGACCGACAGCGCGATGGTGTCGAGCAGATACAGCGTCGGCAGACCGAAAGCGGGAATCAAGGCGCCGGCGAGCATCGGGCCCGCGATGGCACCGAAGTTGAACACCGTCATGTTCAGCGAATTCGCAGCGGGCAACTGCCGCACCGGAATCAGGCGCGGAATGATAGCGCTGCGCGTCGGCTGATTCACCGCGAAGAAGCCCTGCTGCACGGCGAGCAGCACCAACACGATCCACACGTTGTTCAGCCCGAGGTGCGCCTGCAGCCACAGCATGAACGACGTCGCGCCGATCCCCACCGTGGTGATCATCAGCAGGGTGCGCCGATCCATCACGTCGGCCAACGCCCCGCCCCACAGCCCGAACACGACGAGAGGAACCAACGCGAAAGCACCCGCGAGTCCCACGTACGCCGAACTCGACGTGATCTGGAAGATCTGTTGCGGCACAGCGACGACCGAGAGCTGGGCACCGATGACCGTGACGACGCCCGACGCCCACAGGCGTCGATAATCGGGGTTCTGGAGAGGAGTGGTGTCGGCGAGGAGTTTCACGGTTGCAGACGTTCGACGCCGGACGCCGTGACCACCAGCCTGTTGTGCAGACGGTTGTTCCGGCCCTGCCAGAACTCGACGGACTCGGGTGCGATGCGGAGGCCGCCCCAGTTCGGAGGCACCGGCACGTCTTTGTTCTCGAACCTGTCCGTCACGTCGGCAAGTTGCCGTTCGAGATCCTGGCGCGATCCGATGGGTTTCGACTGCTGCGACGCCCACGCACCGAGCTGCGACCCCCGCGGACGGGTGGCCCAGTAAGCAGCCGTCTCGTCGGCGCTCACCCGCGTGACCGGTCCGCGCACCGTGAGTTGACGCTGGATACCGATCCACGGGAACGTCGCGGACGCAAAGGGCGTCGACTCGAGGTGGCGGGCTTTCGCCGAGCCGTAGTTGGTGAAGAAGACGACGCCGTCGGTCGAGATCTCCTTGCAGAGCACCGTTCGAGTGGCCGGTCGGCCCTGCGCGTCGACGGTGCCGAGCGTGAGGGCATTCGGTTCCGGCAGACGCGCGTCGATCGCCTGCTGCAACCACACGCGGGCGAGCGCGAGCCAGCCGCCGGCGAGGTCGCTCTCCTCGAGATCGTCGTCCCCGCCATACGCCACCCGCATATCCGCCAGGTCGATGTTCTCGGTCACCGCGCAGACGCTACTCCCGAGTTTTCCGGGTGCCACCCGTACCCACTATGGTGCGATGACATGCCGGTCCGGCCATGGACGAGGACCGCGCGGACACAGGGAACGAGGGATCAGATGGCCCAGAACACCGTCGTACCGGAGGGCTTCGTCGCCGGGCTCGAAGGGGTTGTCGCGTTCACCACCGACATCGCCGAACCCGACAAGGACGGCGGCGCCCTGCGCTACCGCGGCGTCGACATCGAGGACCTCGTCGGCAAGGGCGTCACCTTCGGCAACGTGTGGGCGCTGCTCGTCGACGGACGCTTCGGCCCCGGACTACCCCCGGCCGAGCCGTTCCCCCTCCCCATCCACACCGGCGACGTCCGCGTCGACGTCCAAGCCGGACTCGCGATGCTCGCCCCGATCTGGGGGTACGAGCCACTCCTCGACATCGACGACGACACCGCCCGCGAGCACCTCGCCCGCGCCTCCGTCATGGCACTGTCCTACGTCGCCCAGTCCGCGCGAGGGATCTACCAACCGGCCGTCCCCCAGGCGCGGATCGACCAGTGCTCCACTGTCACAGAACGATTCATGACCCGATGGAAGGGCGACCCGGACCCGGCCCACACCGAGGCCATCGACGCCTACTGGGTCTCCGCCGCCGAGCACGGCATGAACGCCTCGACCTTCACCGCCCGCGTCATCGCCTCCACCGGAGCCGACGTCGCCGCAGCCCTCTCCGGAGCCATCGGCGCCATGTCCGGCCCGCTCCACGGCGGCGCCCCCGCCCGCGTCCTCCCCATGATCGAGGCGGTCGAGAAGTCCGGTGACGCACGGGCACTGGTCAAGGGCATCCTCGACCGCAAAGAGAAGCTCATGGGCTTCGGGCACCGCGTCTACCGCGCCGAGGACCCCCGCGCCCGCGTCCTGCGCGCCACCGCCCAGCGCCTGAACGCACCGCGCTTCGAGGTCGCCGCCGCCCTCGAACAGGCCGCACTGACCGAACTCCGCGAACGCCGCCCCGACCGCGCCATCGAGACCAACGTCGAATTCTGGGCCGCCGTCATCCTCGACTTCGCCGAAGTACCCGCGCACATGATGCCCGCCATGTTCACCTGCGGCCGCACCGCCGGCTGGTGCGCCCACATCCTCGAACAGAAGCGCCTCGGCAAGCTCGTACGCCCCGCCGCCATCTACACCGGCCCCGACCCCCGCTCCCCCGAGAGCGTGGAGGGGTGGAACACCATCGCGTGAGGTAGGTGGGGGGCGCACCCCGATTCGTCTGGCGCACCTCCCATCGGGAGTGCGCCACACGAACGGCGGTGCATCAACGACGACGAGTACACGGCGTGGGCATCGTCGCCGCAATGTCGAAGGCCCGGCGCAGCCGACGCCCGACGACGTCAGGCGTCGCCAACTCGGACCACACCCAGCGCACCACCATCCACCCGTACGACCGGAACTCGTCTTCCCGTCGCTTCTCGGCGAAGGCGACCCGACTCGGACTGCTCCCTTTCGGCACCAGGGACGAGTACTTCACGAAGCCGTCGAACTCCCCGATCACTCCCTGCCGGTCGAACAGGAAGTCCGGACGTCCGATGAGCCGCCCCGAGGGATCGAGCACCGGAATCTGCAACTCCGGAGCAGGCATACCGAGGGCTCTCAGCATCACCCGACTCCTGGATTCGCCGACACTCTCGCTCCGTGGGTCGAGGAAGTCGACGGCCCGGCGCGCGGAGGTCCCACCACGGGTGGGAGTCGAGTCCAGGCACGCTCGGATCGCCTCGATAGTCGTCGACCCCGAGTTCAGCGCGGAGTCCCCCACGCAGACCGCCGCCTCGAAGTCGAGAGTGCGGCTGAGGTCGGCAATGGTTCGAGCGGCGCTCGTCACCTGGAGACCGTCGACCGACACCACGTCGTCGGCTGCGAGCGGCCCGACGTGCACATGCCTCCGCGTGGTGATCCTGCCGCCCGCCGCACGATCGACCGTCACGTGCACCAGCGTCAGATCGGGTTCCCACAGGGAGAAGCCGTGCACGAGAGCAGCCGACTGGTGACTGACGACACCGGCCGACACCGAGGCTGCACGAACACTGTGCAGATGTCGGACGTCGGCAGAGGAGCCCTCGAGAACAGAGCGCGCGACGTACACGCCCGGGCGCACCGTCGACAGGACGCCGCGTGTAACAGCACGCCGGATCTGGTTGTCGGTCATTCCGCACGCGAGCAACCGGGCACGCGTCCATGTCTCCTCGCCGAAGTTCACCCGTCGAGCGTGAACGGTGAACCCGACACGGTCCACGACCACGTCGAGCCCGGGGATGGCGCTCCACAGTTCGCGTGATGCTCTTGACATCGGGGGTGCACGTGACCGAACGGGGTGCACGACCCTCCTCACCGCTGCACTACCCTGATCACGCCGGTAACGCCCACACGAAACTAAGGACGCGAACCCCGTATGGCCGAGAACCTGACCATTCCTTCCGACCTCAAGCCCGGTGACGGACGCTTCGGGTGCGGTCCGTCGAAGGTTCGGCCCGAGCAGCTGCAGTCCCTGGTGGACGTGGGTGCCTCGGTGTTCGGCACCAGCCACCGCCAGAAGCCGGTCAAGGACGTGGTGGGACGGGTGCGCGACGGGTTGCGCGAGCTGTTCACCATTCCCGACGGCTACGAGGTCGTGCTGGGCAACGGTGGCACCACCGCCTTCTGGGATGCTGCGGCGTTCGGCCTGATCAAGGAGAAGTCGCTGCACCTCACCAACGGTGAGTTCAGCTCGAAGTTCGCGTCGGTGGCCAAGGCGAACCCGTTCATCGGTGACCCGATCGTCGTCTCCGCGGAGCCGGGCAGCGCCCCGGAGCCTACGTCGGATCCGTCGGTCGACCTGATCGGGTGGGCTCACAACGAGACCTCGACGGGTGTCGCCATTCCCGTGTCGCGCCCGGCGGGCTCGGAGAACGCTCTCATCGCGATCGACGCGACCTCGGGCGCCGGCGGACTGCCCGTGAACGTGGCGGATTCGGATGTCTACTACTTCGCTCCGCAGAAGAACTTCGCTGCGGACGGCGGCCTGTGGGTCGCGCTGATGAGTCCCGCTGCCCTGGCCCGTGTCGACGAGATCGCGGCGAGCAAGCGTTGGGTTCCCGACTTCCTGTCGCTGCCCATCGCGATCGACAACAGCAGCAAGAACCAGACGTACAACACCCCCGCGGTGGCGACGCTCCTGCTGTTCGCGGATCAGATCGAGTGGCTGAACGGCAAGGGTGGTCTGGACTGGGCGACCTCACGGACCGCCGACTCGTCGTCTCGTCTGTACGACTGGGCCGAGAAGTCGGAGTTCGCGACGCCGTTCGTCACGGATCCGAAGCACCGCTCGCAGGTGGTCGGCACCATCGACTTCGACGAGAAGGTCGACGCTGCGGCCGTCGCGAAGACGTTGCGCGCCAACGGCATCGTCGACACGGAGCCGTACCGCAAGCTCGGCCGCAACCAGCTGCGCGTCGGCATGTTCCCCGCCGTCGAGCCCGACGACGTCACGGCCCTGACGGCATGCATCGACCATGTGGTCGAGCACCTCGCCTGACCCGTACTGCGTGTCCCCCCGGCTGCTGCACTGTGGTGCATTACAGTCGGGGGAGGCACCGAAGCCGGCCTCGCGCTCGATCTTCGAGCACCCGGGAGCCGGAGCCCTTCGCGACGCAAAGGAGTGATCGTGCGAGAGATCCACGTGATCGGCCTGGCGTCCGACGGTAAGAACATCGTCTGTGCCGATTCCTCCGGCGAGAAGTTCCGTCTGCCGGCCGACGAGAAGTTGCGTGCCGCCGCCCGTGGCGACGTCGCGCGACTCGGACAGATCGAGATCGAGATGGACTCTCTGATGCGACCGCGCGAAATTCAGGCGCGTATCCGATCCGGCGCCTCCATCGAGCAGGTGGCCAAGGAGTCGGGAATGCCGGCGAGCAAGGTGGAGCGATACGCCCACCCCGTGTTGCTGGAGCGTTCTCGCGCTGCCGAACTGGCGCAGCAGGGCCATCCCCTGCGTGCCGACGGTCCCGCCGTCCTGACGCTCGTGGAGATCGTGGGCTTGGCGTTCCGCGGCCGCGGCCATTCGATGGACCTCGCCGAGTGGGATGCCTGGCGCGACGAGGACAACCACTGGATCGCCCAGCTGACCTGGCCTGCGGGTCGCACGACGAACACCGCGCACTGGCGTTTCCAGCCGGATGCGCACGGTGGCAGCGTCACTCCGCTGGACGATGCGGCGTCGGAACTGATCGACCCAGACTTCGGTCGGCAGCTGCGCGGTCTCGCTCCCGTCGCGGTCGCGGCGGATCAGGACGCGCCGTCACAGCAGACTCTGGACGACTACTACGGCGTCGAATCCGACAACGAGCAGCCCGCGGCCGAGGCCCCGGAGACGCCGACCGACGAGGCACCGACCGACACCGAGACCGTCCAGCCGAAGCCCGCACCGTCGCATCCCAGCACGAAGGACAAACGGGGCAAGCCCGCCATGCCGTCGTGGGAGGATGTCTTGCTGGGAGTTCGCAGCAACGGCCGATAGGGCAGTTCGACCACGACAGTGACCGTCTGGAACCGGACGACGAGAGAGGGGCGCCCGGTGGGGGTGGGTACAGCAGCGTTGTGGTTCGTCGATGCACCGGATCCGGTGGCCGTGTTGCGGTCCGGAGTCCAGTCCGATGTCGACGCCGCGTCGGCTCTCGCCAGAAAGCTCCACCCCGGTCTGGAACCGACCCTCGTCGGCATGGCTCCGCTGACGGCGTTCGCCGTCGCCGCCGAACCCGACCGTGTGCTGATCGGCTGCTACCCCGGCATCACCGTCGTCTGTGCGTCCGAGCCCGCGGCGGTCCGGCCGTCCACCCTCGCGGAGAACTGGACCACGCTGGTGGCCGCGAAGCACACTCTTCTCGTCGCGTCCGAGCGTGAACATGCGTGGGGTGCGTTCGCGGAGTGGGACTCCGGGAACCTGAAGCGCTCGTTCAGCGCCGGCCCGACCTACATCCACGAGGACGAGGGTCTGCCCTTCCCGTGGGAGCGGCCGTTCTGGTCGGGCGAGCATCCGCTGCAGTTCGACGGGGAGAATTATCCCGATCCGCAGGCGCTGCCGTTCCACCCGCAGGAATTCGCCGACGCCGCGAGTGCCCACTGGCTGGGCGTGCGCATGATCGGCGGTGCACGGGACGGCGACACCGATCCGGCGTCGGTTCTGTTGTGCGACTTCTCGATGCGTGATCCGAACGCGGCTCCCCCTCCCGACTCACGGCCACCCGTGGAGACGGACCGGCCGGACGAGTCGAAGAAGAAGCGCGGTCTTTTCCGACGCCGTCAGTGACTCGACCCCAGGCGCACACGCTCGTAGAACGCCATGGCTGCCGCGGTGGCCACGTTCAGCGAGTCCGTTCCCGGCGCCATGGGTATGCGCGCCCGAACGTCGGTGGCGCGCATGGCATGTTCGGTCAGACCCGGACCCTCGGCGCCCAGCAGCAGCGCCACCTTCTCCCCCGTCATCGCGTCGGCGAGCGGTGTGGCTGACGGGTTCGGCGTCAAGGACACCAGCTGAAACCCGTTGTCGCGCAGCACCGACAGGCCTCGAGGCCAGTCGGGGACGGTAGCGAACGGCACCCGGAGGACGTGGCCCATCGACACGCGCACCGAGCGTCGGTACAGCGGGTCGGCGCACGCTCCCCCGAACAACACCGCGTCCGCGCCCAACCCGGCGGCGTTGCGGAACATCGATCCCAGGTTCTCGTGGTCGTTGACGCCCTCCAGGATCGCGACGGTGCGGGCGCCGGCCACGACGTCCGCGAGGTCGAGCGGCGGAGGTCGGTGCGCTGCCGCGAGCACACCTCGGTTGAGGTGGAACCCGATGACCTCGGCCATCACCTCGGCGCTCGCGCGGTAGAAGGGCACGTCGACGTCCACCAGATCGTCGGCGAGTTCGGTGAGCCGTCGATCCACCCCGAGGAATGCGTGCGGTTCGAACCGTGAGGTGACGAGCCGCTGCACCACCAGCACGCCCTCGGCGATGACCAGACCCTTGCCCTCCGGCAGGTCGGGGCGGCGATCGGAGGAGTTCAAGTCCCGGAAATCGTCGAGTCGGGAATCTTCGGGGTCGGTGATGTCGACGACGTGTACCACCGGCCCATCATCGCAGGGTCGGACATCGCGTCGGCACGGACGGTACGGCCCGATAAGCTCACCACCGATGACTACCGACGACACGATCACCATCCGCACCGCCACCGAGGACGACTGGGATGCCGTCGCCCTCCTGGATGCTCATGCGTTCGGCGAGCACCAGAACAGCGACGACATGGCCGAGACGAAGCTGCTGACGGCGTCGTCGGAGATCTACCTCGCGTGCGACGGGGACCTCCCTGTCGGCGTCACCATGCATTTCCCGATGGACGTGACGGTGCCCGGCGGCGCGACTCTGCCTGCCACGGGTGTGTCCTGGGTGTCGGTCGCTCCGACCCATCGCCGACGCGGGATCCTCCGCCGCATGTTCACCGCTCAGCACGAGCGCTTCGAGGCCGCCGGCAAGCCGCTGTCCGTCCTGACGGCGAGCGAGGCGACCATCTACGAGCGATTCGGGTACGGCGCGGCGACACAGGGCGTCGACTACACGATCGACCGCCGCTTCACGGCCTTCCGCAAGGAGTTGCCGCCGCCGCGCGGCGCGCGCCTGGTCACGTCGGAGGAGGCCCGCACCCTGCTGCCCGACATCTACAGTCGGTGGCAGCGTCAGACTGCCGGTGCCCAGCCGATGCCCCAGACGCGGTGGCACCGATTCTTCGCCGACCGCAAGAACTCCCGCGGTGGCTTCTCCAAGCTGTTCTTCATCGTGCACCCGGACGGGTACATCGCGTTTCGCCGCGGCTACCGCGTCGGGACCGCGGGTGCCCAGGAGGCCCGCATCGTCGACATTATCGCCGCGACGGACGAGGCGCGCTCGGACCTGTGGCAGGTGATGTGCGGCATCGACCTGGTGGAGACCATCGAGGTGACCCTGCCCGTCGGCGATCCGCTGCTGACGTTGCTTACCGATCGCCGTGTCCCCGCCGTCACGGGTGTCAAGGACGGCCTGTGGGTCCGACTCATGGACGTTCCCGCGGCCCTGTCCGCGCGCACGTACGCGATCGACACCGATCTCACCATCGGCGTCGAGGACCCGTTCCTGAACGCCGGTGGAGCGTTCCGCTTCGTCTCCCGCGACGGCCACGCGGAGGTGACCCGCACGGACGCCGATCCGGACGTCACGGTGTCGTCGTCGGTGCTCGGCAGCATGTATCTGGGTGCGCACCGGGCACGTCAGTTCGCCGCCGCGGGACGCGTCGCCGCGACGTCGGAGAAGGCGCTGCACGAGTTCGACCTCGTCTTCGGTACGCCGAGTCAGCCGCAGATCGGCTGGCACTTCTAGACGCTGGCCCCGACCGTCTCCTCGATGCGGTCCACGTGCGTGCGCCGCACCACGAGGGCCGCTCCGAGGCCGGCGAGCAGTGAGACGACGCCGCCCACCACCAAGGGTGCGCGCGGATCCACGACATCGGCGATCCACCCGAGCAGTGGGCTGCCCAGTGGGGTTCCGCCCAGGAAGCACAGCATGTAGATCCCCATGACGCGTCCGCGCATGTCCGAGGGCACCGACGCCTGGAGGATGTTCATGGCGACTGTGCTGAAGGTCAGCTGCACTGCACCGGCGGGGATCAGCATGACGGCGACGGCCCAGAACGCGGGCATCAGCCCGGCGAGCGTCTCGAAGACGCCGAAGGCGATGGCCGACAGCACGAACAGCCGGATTCCAGGCGTCCCGCGTCGCCGAGCGGCCAACGTCGCACCGAACATCGTGCCGACCGCGAGCACCGTCGACAACAGACCGTAGGCGTCGGCACCCTTGTCGAAGGTGTTGCGCGCGATGACGGACAGACTGAGCGGGAAGTTGATACCGAACGTCGAGACGACCACCACCGTGCCGAGGATGACGCACAGGTCGGGCCGTCCGGCGACGTACCTGAACCCCTCCCGCACCTGACCTTTCCGACGCGGTGCTCGTTCGACGCGGAACAACTCGTCGGGTCGCATGATCTTCAGTGCGAAGAAGACGGCGACGAACGACGCGGCGTTGACCAGGAAGACCCAGCCCGTACCCACCAGGGTGATCCCGACGCCGGCGATGGCCGGCCCGATGATGCGGGCCAGGTTGAAGGTCATCGAGTTCAGCCCGATGGCGTTGGGAAGACGTTCCGGTCCGACCATCTCGATGGTGAAGGACTGTCGCACCGGAGCGTCGATCGCGGACGAGCATCCCAGCAGCAGGGCGAGGATGTAGACGTGCCAGAGTTCGACGAACCCGCCGACGTCCAGCAGGCCCAGCACCAGTCCGAAGACGGCCGCCGCCGCCTGGGTAGCCATCAGCAGACGACGCTTGTCGTAGCGGTCGGCGAGGACCCCGCCCCACACCGACAGCACCAGCGTTGGTCCGAACTGCAGAGCCATGACGATGCCCACGGCGAAACCGTTGCCACCGGACAGTTCCAGGACCAGCCAGTCCTGCGCGATCCGCTGCATCCAGGTGCCGATCAGCGAGACGATCTGCCCCGACGCCCACAGTCGGTAATTACGCGAGTGGAGCGCATCGAAGAGCGACGGACCGCCCGACTGTCGATGAAGTAGTTGCACGAAGTATCAATTTACTCCGGTGCGTGTCACTCGGATTCGTTGACGATCGCCGACATGATGTCGACTGCACGCCTCATCGTGGCCAGCTGCTCGGCATCAAGGCCGCGAAGCTGCTCGGTCAGCCACATCTCCCGGGCGTTGACCTCGTCCTCGACGACCTTCCGCCCCGCCTCGGACAGCGAGACGATGATCTGTCGGCCGTCCGTGGGATGCGGCATCCGCTCGACCAGACCGACGTCTCCGAGCGATGCGACGACGCGTGTCATCGACGGCGGTTGGACGCGTTCACGCGCCGCCAGGGTGCCGGGTGTCATGGCCCCGTCCCGCGCGAGGGTGGCCAGTGCCGACAACTGGGTCAGCGTGACCTGACTGGTGCGACGGCCTCGTAGGTGACGTGTCATCCGCACGACGGCGAGAGACAGATCGCCGGCCAGCGCGCGCAGTTCTTGAGGCATCGCATGAGAATACGACATCCGAGCAGGTGGAACCGACTATCGGTCGTGCTGCCCCGCAGCGCATCCTGCGGGGATCCGTCAGGTGATCGCGTCCGTGATGGGGCCGAGGGCGAAGTAGGCGACGAACAGCAGCGCGACGATGCCGAGAAGTGGGTGGACACTGCGGATCTTGCCGCGACCGATGGCCAGCACCACCCAGGTGATGAAACCGACGCCGATGCCGTTGGCGATGGAATACGTGAACGGCATGACGACGATGGTGAGGAACGCGGGAAGCGCGACATGGAATTTCGAGAAGTCGATGTCGGCGACCTGCCCGATCATCAGCGCTCCGACGACGACCAGCGCAGGCGCTGCCGCCTCGATGGGCACCACCGAGTACAGCGGAGTCAGGAACATCGCGGCGAGGAAGAGCACGCCGGTGACCACGTTGGCCAGACCGGTGCGCGCACCCTCGGCGATGCCGCCGGCGGATTCGACGAACACCGTGTTCGACGACGCCGAGCCCGCCCCGCCCGCCACGGCTCCGAGACCCTCCACCACCAACGCCTTTCCGACGCCGGGAAGGGTGCCGTCCTTGTCGGCGAGACCCGCTTCCTTGCCCAGTCCGGTCATCGTTCCCATGGCGTCGAAGAAGTTCGCGAGGACGAGGGTGAACACCAGCAGGCTGGCCGCGAGAACACCGATGCGCGTGAACGCGCCGAGAAGATCGACGTTGCCGACAAGGGAGAGGTCCGGAAGTTCGAACACGACGTCCGGCAGGGAGGGGACGCTGAGGTTCCATCCCTTCGGGTTGACGCCTTGCGACGCACCGGTGTCGGTGAGCGCCTCGACGATCGCGGCCACGACGGTGGTGACGACGATGCCGATGAGCAGGCCGCCGCGAACCCGACGTGCCACGAGGACACCCATGAGCAGCAACCCGAAGACGAAGGTCGCCGTCGGCCACGATGCGATCGACCCGTCGATACCCAGGCCGACGGGCACCGTCGTTCCGGCGACGTCGGGCACGCGACGGACGAATCCGGCGTCGACGAGCCCGATGAGCGCGATGAAGGCACCGATTCCGGCCGCGATGGCGGCCTTGAGTTCCTTCGGTATCGCCTCGAACACCGCGGTGCGGAATCCCGTCAACGCGAGCACCACGATGATGATGCCGTCGATGACGACCAGGCCCATGGCCTCGGCCCAGGTGACCTGCGGCGCGATGGTGACGGCGAGAAGAGTGTTGATCCCGAGTCCCGCTGCGATCGCGAACGGGTAGTTGGCGATCACGCCGAACAGGATGCTCATGACGCCGGCGACGAGCGCTGTCACGGCGGCGACCTGGGGCACCGGCAGGATGTCGCCCAGGACATCGGTCTTGGCTGCCGCGTCGTCGGGCGAGAAGCTGCCGAGGATCAGCGGATTGAGAACCACGATGTAGGCCATCGCCACGAAGGTGACGACACCGCCGCGTACTTCCGCCGACAGCGAGGATCCGCGTTCGGTGATCTTGAAGTACGAATCGACTCGCCGGAAGGAACCGGCGCGGGACAACGCTCGAGACATGAGGTGGAGACTAAAGCACGACCGGCGTCGGCGCCGTGTCGGCCGCGAGTAGCGTCAGCGCCGTGCCGACACAGCAGCATGCGACTCCCTCTCCCCCGCCCGGACTTCCGGCGCGATGGACCGATCCCGCACCGGTGCTCGCGGCCGGAACGGTCCTCTTCCTCGTCGCGGCGATCCTGTGCACGGTCGTCGACTCCTGGTCGGGCGCTGCACCGACCTGCTGGGCGGGAACCGTGCTGGGCGCGTTGGGGTTCGGCCTCTTCGCCCTCCAGCGCCGCGCGGCTCGCAGCGGTCGGCGGACGGCTCAGAAGGGCCTCGTCGCACCCCCGGACGCCTCCGACGTGTGACCCGGGCTACACCGAAAGTGCCTCTGACGTGCGCAAACTCACCCCTGTCGAGGTTGAGTAACACGAACGTAACGTGGAGGATGGGTTATGTCAGATACGACATCCATTCAGCGTCAATGTCCGGAGTGAACACCACAGTGAAGTACGTCGAAAGTTTCCTCAACCGCCGCCGCCACGTTCGGGCCCTGCGCGATCTCTACGCGCGTGCCGACAACGTCGGTAGCCCCGCGATGCGTGACGAGCTCCTCGTCATCGCCCAGCGCGAGCGCTGATCAGCCTCAGCACAAGCACGATCCCCGCGGCGCCGAACGCCGCCCCGAGAGCCCACCCGGCGACCACGTCGGTGAGCCAGTGGGCACCGAGGTAGACGCGGGAGAACCCGATGAGCAGCGATGCCGCCGTGACCACGGCGGCCGCTGCTCTCGTTCGTTTCCGGGGTAGGTCCATTCGCGCCAGGGCGCACACCACCGCGGCGGCGAACATCGCCGACATCATCGCGTGACCCGACGGGAACGAGAACGTCGAGATGTCGACGAGCCTCTCGGGAAGCGGAGGTCGGTCCCTGCGGAACGTGTACTTGAGCGCGTTCATCAGCCCCCACCCGAGGAGCATCGTCACCACCAGCGCGAGCGCATGCGGCCTCGCGCCGCGGGTCACGAACCACACCGCGACAGCGATCGTGGCCAGGGCGACGCCCCCTGTGTTCCCGACCGTCGTGATCACCGTGACGATGTCCGTGACGACGGGGTCGCGGTGATCGACCATCCAGTCGAGCACCGCCTGATCGGGCCACCGTGCGGGCGCTGCAGCCACTCAGATCACGCTCCCCGACAGATGAAGGACACCGTCGTCGGTGATCCAGAACGGCACGTCGCGCGTCACGGCGACGATTCCCTCGCACCGCACGGTCAGCCGATCGTGGAGTTCGACGACATCCGGCACGGGCCAGGTGACCGCGGCCCGCATCGCGGCCAGCAACGGGTGGTCGTCCACGACGACGGTCACGCCGCTCGACACCACGTCGACGGTCAGCACCGACGACGCGGTCTCGACGTCGAGGAGATCGGCGAGTGCATCGGCGGTCTCGAGCGACCCCATCACCGCCCGATCGGGGGGAATCACCGCGATCCACTTGGCGTGATCCAGCACGACGACGCGGCTCGGATCGACCACGGTCCCCGACAGGGTCCGTACCGCGTCGGGCGGGTCGACGTCGCGAACGTCCAGCCGAGAGGACGCGGCGGCAGCGGCGAGCACGCGGTGAGCGGTGACGGCCACGGCGGGTGACACCGACCGCTCGGGATCGGCCGCCGCCGTCAGGATGTCGGTCGCGGTGTCCGCGTCGTCGACATCGACACCCGCGAGGGCCGACCGGAACTCGGGTGCGTGAGGATGATCGACCGGGTCGAGCAGCCCCGTGAACGTCGAGTCCTCCGGCAGTCGCAGCAACCCCAGCGGTGTCCCCTGCAGTCGCGCGTGTCGACGCAACCACCACGGGGTGTAGCCCGCGCGATCCCGCAGAGCAGCGGCCGTCTCGGGACGATCTACGAGGAGGGTGAGCGCCTGTGCCCACCGCGACTCGTCGACCAGGTCGAGGTCCCGTACCGCGATCAGGGCCGTCGGTTCCGCGGAGTGCTCGGACGATCCTGTGACACTGTCCCACCACCCGCTCTCGTCGTCGAGATCGTGGTCGGGCCCCGTCGGCTCGTCGTCGACGACTGTTCCGAACGTCCACCCGACGCCGACGACTCGCAGGGCGTCGGAACCGTACTGTTGCACAACCGAATCGGCCACCACACCGAACGGGTGATCCGACACCATCACCGCGAGCAGGGGTGATGCGGGCAGCACCAATTCGTCCGCGGCCCGTGCGTCACCGTCGGACGACGCCAGGGGCAGCGCTCCGAGACCGGGAGCTGTGTCGGTGCCGCCGACGGCGCCGGCGACTGTGAGGACCTGGTGCACGAGGTCGTCATCGACGTGGTCCGGATCCTCGAGCATGGCTGCCAACGCAGGATCCGCGAGCAGATCGGCCGGCCGCACGGTCTGTGCGCCGAGCCGCTGCAGGAGCGGATGCGCCGCGTCCGGGTGCACGACGCGTGCCCAGCCGATCGGACCGAGGTCGACTCCGTCCACCAGCAGCACCGTGCGAGGACCGGTGACGGTTCGGCCGTCGGTCAGCGGAACCGGCAGTGCCGCACACTCGTCCGCGTCGGCCGTGTCGTGCACGACGTCCGCCAGTGCGCCGTAGATGCGACGCCACCACTGCGGCGGCTTCGACAGTCCCGACAACGCCTCGACGACCGCGGCCAGGCCCAGACGTCGGGATCCGACCGAGATCAGCGCCCGGGTTCCGGATCGATCCGAGGCGTCGGCAGCGACGAGTCCCGGCACGACGTCGGCGAGGAGGTCTGCGAACTCGGTCGAGATCGATTCCAGCACAGCGGCATCAGCGGGCCTGACAGGCTTTCCGACGGCTGTCGGCACCCAGGCGGTGGCCTCGAGGTCGTCGATGACGGCCGCGCGGAGCTCCTCGTCGACGCCGGACGCCGGCAGACCCGGAACCGGCACCGCCGCAGTGCGATCCGCTGCGGGAAGTTCGGCTACCAGGTCGCCGTAACCCGTGGCCACCGTGGACAGATCCGCGCCGGGAAGAACCCGACGACGATCCGGTTGCAGCGGCACGTCCGCGACCACCAGCAGCGGAAGAGTCAGCACCTCGTCGGATCTCGTCGGGGCGCGCAGGACGTCGCGGCGGACCGGGGACGGCTCGCCCCCGACGAGCGGCAGGAACCACCGAGCGCACGGGGCGTCGCCGCGCCACCACCGGTCGGCGCCGATCCGCACCTCGGTCCACGATCCCGGACCGGGCGCCGTCGATCGCGTGATGTCCTTGTCGTGCAGGGATATCGAGGCCAGCGCATCCAGCTCGAGGAGGAGATCGACGGCCTCACGCTCGGCCGCCTCGACCACTCCCGCCGCGTCACCGACTCCGTTCAGGACGATCTCGGTGTCCCAGCCGTCGGCAGGTACCTCGTCGAGTGGCCACGGCAGTCGCAGTACGGGCGCGCCCACCGCCGGCTCGGGCAGACCTCGCGCCTGAAGTTCCGTGCGGGTCCGGGCTGCGTCGAACACGATCGACCCTGTCGTCGACCGGATCTCGATGCGGTCGGACAGTGCCCGGACGGACGTGAAGCCGACGCCGTATCGGCCGATCGACCCGCCGTCCTTGTCCGACGCACGCAGCGCCGAGAGCGCCTGCACACCCGAGACCGTCAGGGGCGCACCGACATTGGCGATACGGAGCGTCGTACCGTCGTGCCGGATCGACAGGCGACCGTCGACTCCCGCGCGGGACGCCGCATCGGCAGCGTTCTGCGCCAACTCCGTGACGACGCGGTCGCGGTACCCGCCGGCCACCAGGTCCGCTTCGGTGGCCGCATCCTCACGCAGGCGGGTGGGAGACGACTCCCACGCCGCGAGAACCGACTCGCGAAGTGCAGCGGTCCCGAACGGGTCCGCTAGTCCGCCGACGACGACCCCGCGTCGGACTCGGCAGCGTCGGGAGTGGGGACGGTCTCGAGTGCACCGTCGTCGTACGCCGCGTAGGCGGGCGAACCAGCACCCGTCGGGCCCTCGGTGTCCGAATGGGCTCCGCATCCGTAGGACGCGTGGACGACGCGGCCGTCGGCAGCCAACTCGTTGCCGCAGACACCGAACGCCGCACTGAGCGAGCCCTGCAGAGCCAGGTAGAAGCCACACGTCACGCAGGTGCCGGGTGCGGCCTTGGCCATCGGGGCATCGGGACCGAAGTCGCCCTCCGCCCATCGCTCCGCAGCCTCGAGCCGACCCTCGCGGCTCATGACCTGCTTGCGGCCCAGGCCGAGTTCGAGCGCGACGTCGTCGACCGCGGGATCGCCGGTGGCCAGGTATCCGGGCACCAGACGCACGTCGTCGTGACGAGGAGGGAGCAGATCGCCGGGCGCCAGATCGCCGGGACGAATCCGTTCGTCCCAGGGGACCCAGGTGGGGGCGACCAGCGCGTCGGGGCCGGGCAGGAGAGCAAGCTCACTGATGGTCACGGACTCGGCGCCGGGGTGGGCGGCGACGACGACAGCCCACTGCCAGCCGCGGTAACCGGGCAGGTCGGCGGCGAAACGGTGGATCGCGGCGGAGTCGTCGACGGCCTCGACACCGAGGTGGTCACCGACAGCGCCCTCGTCCGTTTCGACGACGGCGGCACGCGCCACCTCGGTTGCTCCGGCCAGAAGCGGGCGGATCTCGGTCACGGAAGGGGCACTCACACCTCTATTTTGCAGCATCACCCCGCTGCGCGCGCCCACTGGGCCGTACAGCGCGGGGACCGACGGCGTAGCGGGTGGGCTGACAGGATGAGCGGATGCGCCCCGGTCGAGCCGTCCACGGTCCGTTACTGATCGCGCTGATCACCGGCGCCGCACTCGTCGTCGGGTGCGCCGGTGATCCCGACGCCGTCTCGACTCCGGCGGACGCGACGCTCGACGTGCGGATCGTCTCGACCCGCCCGCACGATCCGTCCGCCTTCACGCAGGGACTCGAAGTGGACGGGAATCGGCTGCTCGAGGGCACCGGGCGCTCCGGCCGATCGAGGGTGACGGCGTCCGACCTCGCGACCGGCGCGCCGCTGGCCTCCGTCGACCTGCCCGCACCGCTGTTCGGCGAGGGACTGACGGTCGCCGGGGACACTCTGTGGCAGCTGACGTGGCAGGACGGTGTCGCCGTGGCCCGCGACCCCGACACTCTGCAGGAGGTCCGGCGCGTGAGCTACGAGGGCGAGGGATGGGGACTGTGCTTCGACGGCAGCTCGCTGGTGATGAGCGACGGGACGGACACGCTGACGTTCCGTGACCCGGTCACGTTCGAGCCCACCGGCTCCGTCCGCGTCCGCGACGACGGACAGGCGGTCGAGGAGATCAACGAGCTCGAATGCACACCCGACGGTGTGTACGCCAACATCTGGAAGACCGACGAGATCGTCCGGATCGACCCTGCGAGCGGAACGGTGACCGCGGTGATCGACGCGTCGCCGCTGCGCGCGGCACTCGAGGACAGCGGCGCGGACACGTCGGGAATCGACGTGTTGAACGGGATCGCCGCCGTTCCCGACACCGATCGCTTCCTCGTGACGGGGAAGCTGTGGCCGACGCTGTTCGAGGTGGAGTTCGTGCCCCGCGACGCGGATGCGCCGTGAGTCCACCGCACAACCGCGCGTAGGGGACAATGAACGTGTGACAGGTCCGGAGAATTCGCGCCATCCGGGTTGGGACAACTACTCGCCGTCCGAGCGACTCCCCCCACGGCGATCACCGCTGCCCCCACTGCATCCGGTCGACGGCTCCGACGACGTCTCGGCTGCGCATGATGCGCACGCGACGACAGCGGGACCTGCGACCCCGGATCCCGGACCCCGGCGCCCCCGCGTTCCTCGCAAGCTGACCGTCACGCGTGTCGCTGCGATGCGCGGCCGGGAGATCACCGGCAAGGGCATCGCGACGTTCCGGCGGGCGGCGACGGCGGACGGCGCGGACAAGTCCGGCCTGACCGCCCTGACCTACGCGACGATGGCCAACTTCGCTTCGGACGCCGCCATGGCCGTCGCGCTGGCGAACACGTTGTTCTTCTCGGCTGCGACGGGCGAGGACAAGACCAAGGTCGCGCTGTACCTCGTCATCACCATCGCCCCGTTCGCGGTGATCGCGCCGTTGATCGGGCCGATGCTCGACCGCCTCCAGCACGGCAGGCGCATCGCGCTGGCCGCGTCGTTCGTGCTGCGCGCGGTTCTCGCGGTCGTGCTGGTCTTCAACTTCGACAGTTGGCTGCTGTACCCGGCAGCGCTGGGGATGATGGTCCTCAGCAAGTCGTTCTCCGTCCTCAAGTCCGCTGTCACACCGAGGGTTCTCCCACCCGACATCGACCTGGTGCGGGTCAATTCCCGCCTCACCGTCTTCGGCCTACTCGGTGGCACCATCTCCGCCGGCGCCGTGGCGGCAGCCATCGCGTACGCGCTGGGATCGGCCGGCGCCCTGTGGTTCACGTTCGCCGTCACCCTGTTCGGCGCCTACCTGTCGATGCGCATCCCGTCGTGGGTCGAGGTGACGGAAGGCGAGGTGCCGGCCACTCTCGGGTATCACGCGGATGCCACCACCGATGCGATCGGCGTCGTCCCCGCGCCGAGCAAGCGCCGCCAGCCCCTCGGTCGCGACGTCCTGACCGGCCTGTGGGGTAACGGGACGATCCGCGTCCTCACCGGTTTCCTGACGCTCTACGTCGCCTTCGTCGCCAAGTCGCGCACGGAGCACGAACCTCTGCAGCAGGCGTTGATGTTGGCGTTGGTGGGCGCGGCCGCCGGTCTGGGCAACTTCGGCGGCAACGCGGCCGGCGCGCGCATCGCGCTGGGGCGGCCCTCCCTGCTGGTGCTGCGCAGCACCTTCGCCGTCACGGCGGTAGCCGTCGTCGCCGCCGTCACCGACAGCCTGCTGACCGCCGCCCTGGCCGCTCTGGTCGCGTCCGGCGCGAGTGCGCTGGCCAAGGTGTCGCTGGATGCGTCCCTGCAGAACGACCTGCCTCCCGAGTCGATCGCGTCGGGCTTCGGGCGCAGTGAGACCGTGTTGCAGCTCAGCTGGGTCATCGGCGGAACTCTGGGAGTGCTTCTCCCCACCGAGTACTGGCTGGGTTTCACGGTGGTGTCGGTCATCCTTACGATCGGCCTGGTGCAGACATTCGTGACCTACCGGGGTGGATCACTTCTTCCCGGCTTCGGCGGCAACAGACCGGTCCGAGCCGAACAGGAGGTCGCGGGTAGTCGACGGCGCACCCCGACCGGCCGGATCCCGAGAGTCGACACCCCCACCACGAAGGACGCAGCTCTGTGACGCGACGGACCCTGATCGCACTCTCGGCGCTGGTCGCGGTCGTCGGCGTCGCCTTCGTCCTGGTGGTGGGCAACGCGATCCTGAGCGCTCCCGAGGAGCCGCCCCGGGTCAGCGCCTTCGCCGACGGCCGGTACGAGGAAGTGGAGCCGTTCCGGTACTGCCCCGTCCAGGAACCGTTGTGCGACTACGAGGGCACGACCGCCTCGCTCCCGGTCCGCGAGGGGTACCCGCTGCAGCTCTCGCTGCCGGGCGCCATCTCGGAGAACCCGTGGGGATTCGCCAGCGTCTACGCCGACGAGGCCACCGGCACCGTCGTCGAAGCGGACGAGTACTACGCACCGGGCAGCCGCAACACCCTGACGGTGCCCGCGGTGAACGACGACGGGCTCACCCTGATCGGCGTCGAGATCCGGCTGCCGTCGGGCGTCATCGACGTCGACACCGATCAGGAAGAGATCGTCAGCCACGCGATCTGGTCCATCGCGACGACACCCGAGCTCGACAGCTAGCTGTCGAGCTCCCGAGCGACCGCGCGGACCACTTCGGAGATCTTCTGCGCGGTCTTGCGATCCGGGTAACGGCCCTTGCGGAGGTCGGGCTGAACCGTGGCCTCGAGGAGCGTGATCATGTCCTCGACCATCCCGTGCAGCTCGTCCGGCGTGTGCTTGCGCGCAGCGGGTTCCTTGCGGGCGGCAGTGTTCTGACGGACGGACGGCGCCGGTTCGAGCACCGTCAGACTCAGCGCCTGGGGGCCCCGGCGACCGGCGGCCATGCCGAACTCGACGCGCTGGCCCGCCTTCAAGCCCTCGACACCCTGAGGGAGCGCGGACGAGCGCACGTACACGTCCTCGCCCTCGTCCTGCGACAGGAAGCCGAAACCCTTGTCGACGTCGTACCACTTCACCTTGCCGGTCGGCACCGCACTCACCCGTTCAATCCGTTGGTCGTCTCACACGAATAATCGCGCCCGGGTCGCCGACTGCACTGCTCGGTCGGCTTCTGGACGCGACAACTCGAAATGCTACTCCGCACCGGAACGTGCGGGCACCGGAGTTTCTCGGCGCCGACGCCGGTCCGACTAAACTGGCCACCGTGACCGACTCCTCGCGCACCTCCATGCCGCCTCTGCTCGCTGCTGCGTTGATCAGCTTCGGCCTCGGTCTGCTCGCGATCGTCGTCATGTTCCTGGTGCTGCTCCTGTCGGACACGCCCCCCGGCCTGTGGCTCTACCTCTCGGCGATGCTGTGCCCGTTCGGATTCCTGCTGGGCCTCGTCCACGCCTTGCGGAGCGGTCGACGCGTCCGGCGCTGACCGCGGGCGAACCGGGCATACTGGTCACATGCGACTGCTGCTGAACATCATCTGGTTCGTTTTCGGCGGCCTGTGGCTGGCGCTGGGGTACTTCCTCGCCGGGATCGTGTGCTGCATCCTGATCGTCACCATCCCGTTCGGGATCGCAGCCTTCCGGATCGGCGTCTACGCGCTGTGGCCCTTCGGCCGGACCGTCGTCGACAAACCCACGGCCGGCCTCGGTTCGATGATCGGCAACGTCGTCTGGATCATCGTGGCGGGCATCTGGCTCGCGATCGGGCACGTCCTCACCGCGATCGCCATGGCGATCACCATCGTCGGGATCCCCCTGGCCCTGGCGAACCTGAAGATGATTCCGGTGTCGCTGATGCCGCTGGGCAAGGACATCGTCGATTCGGACGCGGTGGGCGTCGTCGGAGCGCCCGCACCGATGCGGTACTGACCACCTCGAAAACCCACCAACCGTAACGAGCGGTCGCGTTTCGGCGTGCCCTGACCGGCTGTCGGCTCCCTTTCGGTCTACGATCCTGTGCGTGATACTGAGGAAATCCGACGACCGCACCTTCGGATCACATAGGATCTTCGTCGCGCTCACGGTCCTCGGCGCCGCGATCGCGGTGTTCGCGCACGACCGGCTGATCCCGTTCGACGTCCCGAAGTTCGGCCTCTTCCAGTTCGGAATCGACGCGCTCGTCTACCGCGCGGGCGGCGCCACGGTGCTGGGCCCCGAACCGCTGTACGCAGGGAATCTCGTCGGCGAGCTGCCCTTCACCTATCCCCCGTTCGCAGCTCTCGTGTTCGCCCCCCTCGGGGTGATGTCCACCACGACGACGCACCTGCTGTTCTGGCTGGGCAACATCGTCCTGCTCTACTTCATCGTCCGGTCCTGCTGGCTGTTCCTCGGCTTTCGCGACGACCGCAGCCTGCGCATCGTCTGCCTCTCGTTGTCGGTGATCTTCACCTGGCTCGAGCCGATCCGTATGACGATCTGGCTCGGCCAGATCAATCTGGTGCTGCTGGCCCTCGTGCTGTGGGATCTGACCCGCCCCGAGGGAAGCAGGCTCCGCGGCATCGGAGTCGGCATCGCCACCGGAATCAAGATGACTCCGGGCCTGTTCCTGATCCATCTCGCGTTGACGCGGCAGTGGAAGGCCCTCCTGATCGGAGCAGTCACCGCCGCCGTGAGCGTCGTCCTGGGATTCGTCGTGCTCTTTTCCGACGCGGTCACGTACTGGTTCGGAGCCATCTCCGACTCGTCCCGGATCGGCGACATCGGCTCGGGCGCGAACCAGTCTCTGCGCGCCTCGATCCCCCGGTGGTTCGGCCTCGACGAAGCGCCGGTCCTGCTGTGGGTCGTGATCGCCGGCGCTGTCGGTGTGGCAGGCCTGCTCGTCGCGGCGGCTGCGCACCGCAAGGGACTTCCGCTGCTCGGACTGATCGTCTGCGGGCTGACGGCACCTCTGGTGTCCCCGTTCTCGTGGGGGCATCACTGGGTGTGGCTCCTGCCGCTGCTGATCGTGTGCATGGACGTCGCTCTCCGGGCGAGCAATCCCGTCGCCTGGTTGCTGCCGTTGCTGGCCAGCCTTCCCCAGATCGCGTGGTTCTGGGTGGCACCCGACAACGTCTACGCCATCGGCACGTTCATGCTCCCGCCGTCCAACCGACTCGAGGCCGTCGCACTTCAGACGGTGTATCCGACCACCGGCGTCGTGGTGATCGTGGTGGTGGCCGTGATCCTGCGCACATGTGACTTCCGCCACATAACGAAGCGGTCACGAACGGGTGACGACGCGGTAGTCAACACGTCCTCCCCGTCCTAGCTGCGGATACCCGTTGCGACACGTCACAACGGCGATGCGACGCGTACACCAGGCGAAGTTATCGAACAGTGACATCTGTGCCCGATTCGTAATAGTGTCCCCTTCGGCCGGAAGTTCGGCCGACGTTCGGCCCGCCGCGCCAAACCTCGTCCCGCGGGTACCGGACATCCCTCACAGACATGATCAGGGACGAGGGCGGGGGACCCACACGTCCTTCGTAGATATCCGGCCGGCTCTCGCGGCGCCCCACCGGGCCCCGAGCAGTCGACCTAGGGGTGAAGCCTCTCCGCTCCAGCCAGGAGCGCACCGAGGCCGGGCTACCTCTCAGCCCGAATCCGACAGCTGACCTCGCAGGCGCGTGTGGAGAGGATTTCTACCCTTATGAGCGGACGTCATCGCAAGCCGAGCACCACGGGCAAGACCGTCGCCAAGGTCGCCGTCACCGGCGCACTGGTCGGCACCGCAGGTCTCGCATTCAGCGGCACGGCCAACGCAGCCCCCGATTCCGACTGGGACCGTCTCTCGCAGTGCGAGGCCGGCGGCAACTGGGGCATCAACACCGGCAACGGGTTCCAGGGCGGACTGCAGTTCTCCCCGAGCACGTGGACCAGCCACGGCGGCGGCGAGTACGCGGCCACCGCGAACCAGGCCAGCCGCGAAGAGCAGATCGTCGTCGCCGAGCGCGTGCTCGAGTCGCAGGGTTGGGGCGCATGGCCGTCCTGCTCCTCGCAGCTCGGACTGAGCAGCGGCCCGACGCAGCGCGACGCACCGGCGACCACGGCGCCCACCGCACCGGCACTCCCCGATCTGACGAGCATCCCGTCGACCGAGCAGGCCGTACAGGGACTGACCCAGGTCGTCCAGAACTTCACCAACGACCCGGCGATCCTCGGATTCGTCCAGGCCGCAGCCGGAGACCCCCAGATCGCGAGCTTCATCGCCGCGAACCAGGATCTCCTGCCTCGCTGACGCTCCACTCGTACGAGAAGGGCCCCACCGCATGCGGTGGGGCCCTTCTCGTCGTCCGGGTCAGCGGTTGATGACCGTATGCGGATGTGCGTACGGAAGTGACTCGGCCGGCAACGGAAACTCGGTCTCCTCGCCGTACGGCGACAGACTGCCGGCGCGAGCGGACGCCAGTTCCGTCACGGGATGGTCGTCGTCGTCAGCACTGTGAGGCCAGCCCGGATCGACGTATCGCTTCTTCTCTTTGTTCGCCATGCTTCATTTCACCATTACGAAGGGCACGTCTGCCAGTCCTGGTCTGCAGTCGCCGCCACCGAAGTCTCTAGGCTTGACGGCGATGACCGACAACGAGGGCGATCGGGCGGACTCACTCACCGAGTGGCTGTCCTCCCGAAGCGACGACGAACTGGCCGAACTGCTGCGTCTGCGGCCGGACCTGACCATCCCGCCGCCTCCCACCCTCGACGTGCTCGCCGGCAGATCCCACCAGCGGGCGTCGGTGCTGCGTGCCGCGGAGGACCTGGACACTCTGTGCCTCACGGTCCTCGAACTGCTCGCTCACGAAGGCGGCGACACGGACCCGGTACCGCGGAGCCGCCTCGACGAGCTGGTGGACAAGCGCGCGACGAAGAAGGCCGTCGACGCGGCACTGGCCCTGCTGCGCACCCGCGCCCTGATCCGGGGAACGACGTCGCTGACGATGGTGGCCGCGGCGCGGGACGCGGTCCCCTGGCGCGTCGGCAGATTCCTCGACGCCGATTCCGGGTTGACCGCCGAGGTGGTGGCCGACAAGCTCGCGGCCGTCGACGACCGCAGTCGTGACCTGTTGACCACGCTGACGCGCTCGTCGTCGATAGGACGCACACGCGACGCGGCGCCGGGCACCCCGGCGGACCGGCCGGTGCAGCAACTGTTGGCCTCCGGGCTCCTGACCTGGCTGGACGACAACACCGTCGAACTTCCGCCGCAGGTGTCCCAGACGCTGCGCGGCGAGCCCGTGACCGACCCGCTCGCGCTCACGCCTCCGACTCCGTCGACCCAGCAGGTCAAGGTCGCCGACGTCGACGCCGCCGCGGCCGGCGAAGCACTCGAGCTGCTGCGGCAGAGCGAGAACATCCTCGCCGCGCTCGGCCGGACACCTGCCCCCGCGCTCAAGGCGGGCGGACTGGGTGTGCGGGAGATCCGGCGCATCGGGAAGTCGACCGACCTCGACGAGGCGCGGGTCGGTCTGCTGCTGGAGTTGCTGTCCGCTGCCGGACTCGTCGCCGTCGGCCTGCCGGACTCGGGCCCCGCCGGCGACATCGACGACCTCTGGGCCCCCACACCGACAGCCGACGCATGGCTCACGGCCGGCCCGGACCGCCGCTGGGCTGCGCTGGCGGGCGGATGGCTGGACCTCGCGCGCGTGCCGTGGCTCATCGGGATGCGGGACTCGAACGACAAGCCGATCGCGGCGCTGTCCGACGAGGCGAGGTCCGCAGCCGCCCCCCGCGACCGACGCGTCGTGCTGTCGGTGCTCGCGGACCTCCCGTCCGGTCGCGCAGCCGCCACCGAGGACGTGGTCCGTATCGCCACGTGGCGACGGCCTCGCCTGGCCGGTCGACTCGGTGTCGGCCCGGTCTCGCGCTATCTCGCCGAGGCGACGACGCTCGGCATCGTCGGACGCGGTGCGCTGTCGACTCCCGGCCGGGCCCTGCTGTCGGATCCGGACACGGCGGCAGCCGCGATGAACCGGGTCCTCCCGGACCCCATCGACTACGTCCTGGTCCAGGCGGACCTGACCGTGGTGGCTCCCGGCCCGCTGACTCCCGAACTGGCCCAGCGGATGGCCGCGGTGGCGGACATCGAATCGGCAGGTGCCGCGACGATGTACCGCGTCGACGAGAAGACCCTCCGCCGCGCGCTCGACGGCGGATCCACCGCGGCGGAGATCCACTCGCTGTTCGGCGTGCACTCGCGCACTCCGGTCCCCCAGGCGCTGACCTACCTCATCGACGACGTCGCGCGTCGTCACGGCCGGCTGCGGGCCGGTGTCGCGTCCTCCTTCGTGCGGTGCGAGGACCCGGCCCTGCTCGCCGAGGTCCTCTCCTCCCCCGCGGCCGAGGCTCTGGCGTTGCGCGCACTCGCCCCGACGGTCGCGGTGTCGCAGGCCCCGCTGGCCGACGTTCTCGCCGGATTGCGTACCGCCGGGTTCGCGCCGGCCGGCGAGGATTCGTCCGGCACCATCGTCGACGTGCGCGAGCGCGGCGCCAGGGTGGTCCCGCGGCGGGGTCGGTCGCCGTACCGGACGCCCGCCGTGCCGACAGACGAGCAGTTGGGCCGCCTGGTGTCGGAGATGCGTGCGGGAACGAAGGCCGGGGACGTCCGGCGCTCGGAACGCGAACGGGTGCGCTCGGACGGCACCCGCGCGTCCGGAGCCGCCACGATCGCTCTGCTGCAACGTGCCGCGGTCTCCCGGTCCCCGATCAGCATCGGATACGTCGATGCCGCGGGAGTGTCGAGCAATCGCGTCGTGGAACCGGTCGGCGTGGGCGGCGGCCAACTGGACGCGTGGGACGCCGATGCCGGTGTCATGCGTCACTTCACCCTGCACCGCATCACGTCGGTTGCTCTGCTGGGGTGAGGCCCTGTCGTACGCAGAGGGCACAATGGACTGGTTGCGCCCCGGACTCGTCCACACGGGGTGCGTGAGGAGACACCCGTGACCGACGGACCGTTGATCGTCCAGTCCGACAAGACCCTGCTGCTCGAGGTCGACCACGACCTCGCGTCGCAGGCCCGCGCGGCCATCGCTCCGTTCGCCGAACTCGAGCGCGCGCCCGAACACGTCCACACCTACCGCATCACCCCGCTGGCCCTGTGGAACGCACGCGCCGCCGGTCACGACGCGGAGCAGGTCGTCGACGCGTTGGTCACCTTCTCCCGGTACGCGGTACCGCAGCCGTTGCTCGTCGACATCGTCGACACGATGGCCCGCTACGGCCGGTTGCAGCTGGTGAAGTCGCCGGTGCACGGCCTGTCGCTCGTCAGCCTCGACCGCGCCGTGCTGACCGAGATCATGCGCCACAAGAAGATCGCGCCCATGCTCGGCGCACAGGTCGACGACGACACGGTGCTGGTGCACCCCAGCGAGCGCGGCCGCCTCAAGCAGATGCTGCTCAAGGTCGGCTGGCCCGCCGAGGACCTCGCCGGGTACGTCGACGGTGAGGCCCACCCCATCGATCTCGACTTCTCGGGTGGCCACTGGGAGCTGCGCGACTACCAGCAGATGGCCACGGATTCGTTCTGGGCCGGTGGTTCCGGCGTGGTGGTCCTCCCCTGTGGTGCGGGCAAGACGATGGTCGGGGCGGCCGCGATGGCCAAGGCCGGCGCGACCACGCTGATCCTGGTCACCAACACGGTCGCCGGCCGTCAGTGGAAGCGTGAACTGATCGCCCGCACGACGCTCACCGAGGAAGAGATCGGTGAGTACTCGGGTGAGCGCAAGGAAATCCGTCCGGTCACCATCGCGACGTACCAGGTGATCACCCGGCGCACCAAGGGTGAGTACAAGCATCTCGAGCTCTTCGACTCGCGCGACTGGGGGTTGGTGATCTACGACGAGGTGCACCTGCTCCCCGCGCCGGTGTTCCGCATGACGGCCGACCTGCAGTCCCGTCGCCGCCTCGGGCTCACCGCGACCCTGGTCCGCGAAGACGGCCGGGAAGGTGACGTGTTCTCCCTCATCGGCCCCAAGCGGTACGACGCGCCGTGGAAGGACATCGAGGCGCAAGGGTGGATCGCCCCGGCGGAGTGCATCGAGGTCCGGGTGACGCTGACGGACGCCGAGAGGATGTCCTACGCCGTCGCCGAACCAGAGGAGCGCTACAAGCTCTGCTCCACCGCCCACACCAAGATCGCAGTCGTGAAGTCGATCCTGTCCAAGCACCAGGATTCGCCGACGCTGGTCATCGGTGCGTACCTCGACCAGCTCGACGAGTTGGGTGCCGCTCTCGACGCCCCGGTGATCCAGGGATCGACCAAGAACAAGGAGCGCGAGTTGTTGTTCGACGCGTTCCGACGCGGCGAGATCAAGACGCTGGTGGTGAGCAAGGTGGCCAACTTCTCCATCGACCTCCCCGAAGCCTCCGTCGCCGTCCAGGTGTCGGGAACGTTCGGCTCCCGCCAGGAGGAGGCCCAGCGCCTCGGCCGGCTGCTCCGCCCGAAACACGATGGTGGACAGGCGCATTTCTACTCGGTCGTCTCCCGGGACACCCTGGACGCGGAGTACGCGGCGCATCGCCAGCGGTTCCTCGCCGAGCAGGGCTATGCCTACCGCATCACCGATGCCGACGACCTGCTGGGACCGGCGATCTGACATGAGACGCTTCGAATTCCCGGTCGACCGCTCCCATGCGAAGTCGGTCAACGAAACGCTCGGAGACGTTCGGCGACTGCAGCTGTCGTCCGTCGTCTTCGCGATCGTCCTGGGAGCGGGGGCAGCCTGGCTCTTCGTTCTGCAGCACCCGTGGTCCTACATCCTCGGCGCCGTCCTCGCCGTCGCCGCCGTCATCTCGCTCTGGGTGTCGGTCTGGGCTCCGCGCAAGGTGGGGTCGATCGACGACCTTTATGCGAACAGTGCCCTGGTGCCGGCGATGGTGTCGGAGACACGTCCGCGCGGCGCCACCATTCTCGCGTTGATCGACGTGGCGAAGCCGGACACGGCCGTGCCGCACTACGCCCTCGTCGTGCGCAACGTCCGCGCCCTACCCGGGCACACGTTGACCGAAGGTGAACGCGTTCCGTCGGTCGCCGTCCTCACCGATCGCAGTACCAAGTCGATCTCCGAGACCTGGCAGATGGTCAGCCCCATGCCCATCGCGTGGGGCACCCGCGACCGCACGGTTCTGCGGACCGCGATAGAAGCCATCGACTCGGTGGAGTGGAAGTTGCTGCGCAAGAACCTGTCCCTGTCGGAGAAGGTGCGAACGGCGGAGAACAACCAGATTCTCATCGACCCGCACGATCTCCCCGAGGAACTGCTCCGTCCCGACCAGGGCTGACCCCGGCCGCTAGGCTTTGTCCATGTCCGTGACCGATGGTGAGGCTGTGAACGAGCGCGATATCCCGACGGTGGCCCGCCTTCGTCCGTTCGGCTCGACCATCTTCGCCGAGATGACGGCACTGGCCGCCACGCACGACGCGGTCAATCTCGGTCAGGGGTTTCCCGACACCGACGGGCCCGCACGCATGCTCGAGGTGGCGCAGGAGGCCATTGCCTCCGGCCTGAACCAGTACCCGCCGGGCCCGGGCATGAAAGTACTGCGCGACGCGATCGCCGGCGACCGCGCGCGGCGGTACGGCACGCAGTACGACCCGGACTCGGAGATCCTGGTGACCGTGGGAGCCACCGAGGCCGTCAGTGCCGCGATGCTCGGACTTGTCGAGGCGGGCGACGAGGTGCTGCTGATCGAGCCGTACTACGACTCGTACGCCGCCGCGGTAGCCCTGGCCGGCGCGCGACGACGCACGGTCCCGCTGGTCGTCGACGGTGACCGCTTCGCCCTCGACCTCGATGCCCTTCGCGCGTCGGTGGGGCCGGACACGCGGATGATCGTCGTCAATTCTCCGCACAATCCCACCGGAACCGTCTTCACGACACAGGAACTCGCCGCGATCGCCGAGGTCGCGTGCGAGCACGATCTGCTGGTGCTGACGGACGAGGTGTACGAACGGCTGGTCTTCGACGACGCCGTGCACACCCCCCTGGCGACGTTCGACGGAATGGCCGAGCGGACCATCACCGTCTCGAGCGCCGCGAAGACCTTCAACGCCACCGGCTGGAAGACCGGATGGGCCTGTGGGCCCGCACCGTTGATCGCGGCGGTCAAGACCGCCAAGCAGTTCCTGACCTTCGTGGGCGGCGCACCGTTCCAGCCGGCGGTGGCGCACGCACTCGAACACGAGAGCGCGTGGGTCGACTCCCTCCGCGCGGGGCTTCAGACCAAACGGGATGTGCTCTCGACAGCCCTGTCCGACGCCGGCCTGGGCGTCAAGCGCAGCGAGGGAACGTACTTCGTGTGTGCGGACATCGCCCCGCTCGGTGAGCACGACGCCGACGCGTTCTGCCGTGCGCTGCCCGAACGTATCGGAGTGGTCGGGGTGCCGGTGGACGCCTTCGTCGACCACCGCGAGGGGTGGAACACGTTGGTGCGCTTCGCGTTCTGCAAGCAGGACGAGGTTCTCGCCGAGGCAGCCGCCCGTCTGGCTCGTCTCACCGACACGGCATGACGAGCGAGAGTCCGGCGTCTCCGACCATTTCCGTCGAGTTCGTCCGCACTGCCGTGTCACTGGCCCGCGAGACAGGGCTCGATCTGACGGCGTGTCTGCGCGAGGCCGACATCGACCCGCACGTGCTGTCCCGCCCGGGCGCCCGCCTCACCACCGATCAGGTGACCCGGTTGACGCGCGCGTTGTGGCAGATGACCGGGGACGAGCTGATGGGCCTGGGGTCCGCGCCGGTGCGACGCGGTACGTTCCGCGCACTCAGCCTGACGATGATCCATCGCCCGGACCTCGGCAGTGCGCTCGAGCGCATGGTCGACGTGGGGCGAGCGTTTCCCGGCGTGCCTCGCGGCGTGCTGATGCGCGGGGGCGGCCGCGCTCGACTCGAACTCACCGACACCCCGACGATGTTGGACGGTCAGCTCTCCCCCGAGGTGGCGGCAGCGGCACGTCGGATCCAGATCGAGTTCCTGCTGATCCTGTGGCATCGCTTCTCGGCGTGGCTCATCGGCCGTCGCCTGAAGCTTCTGTCCGTGGAGATGCCGTTCCCCGAGCCCGCGCAGCCGTCGCCTCGCGTGTACGACGACATCTTCGGGGTGCACGTGAGATTCGGCAGCGACGTCGCCGCCCTCGAGTTCGACGACGCCATCATGGCGTCGCCGTTGGTGCAGACCGAGGAATCGCTCGAGGAGTACCTGCGCGAGTCGCCCAACCGCCTGTTCTCCGAGCGGGACTACGGGTCCAGCGCTGCGAGCGTGGTGCGACGCGCGCTTGCTCTGGGGGCGATGGGCAGGGCGTCGACCACCACCGACATCGCCGCGATGCTGTCCATCAGCGTTCCGCACCTGCGTCGACTCCTCCGCCAGGAAGGCACGTCGCTGGGGGAACTCCGCGACGAGGTGCTCCGGGACGCGGCGGTGGCCGGGCTCGAACGGGGCGAGACGGCCGAGGAGATCTCGACCCGCCTCGGCTTCTCCGAGCCCAGCGCGTTCCGCCGCGCCTTCAAGCGGTGGACCGGAGTGACCCCCGGTTCCTATCGCTCACACGCGTGACGCGCTCAGGATCATCTCCGATGCCTTCTCTCCGATGAGCACCGACGGCGCGTGCGTGTGGCCCCGGATGATCGTGGGCATCACCGACGCGTCGGCGACCCGGAGTCCGGACACGCCGCGGACCCGGAGTTCGGGGTCGACCACCGAGTTCGCATCCGACCCCATCCGGCAGGTGCCCACCGGGTGATACAGCGTGTGCGACATGGTGTCCAGCGATTCGGTCAGCGCCTCGTCGAGGGCCTCGCTGTGCCGCAGGACCGGCCGGACCATCTCCCCCAGCCGTGACTTCAGAGGCTCGGTCTGCGCGATGTCCGCGCAGTAGCGGAGCCCGCTGAGCATGGCGGCACGGTCGATGCCGTCGGCGTCGGACAGGTACCGCGGATCCACGACGGCCTTGTCCAGCGGCTGCGACGACCGTAGCGAGATGCGCCCACGGCTCTCCGGCTTGAGCAGGATCGACCCGAGAATGGCCGCGTGGGAATCGGCCGGGATCAGTCCCTCGTCGAAGAACGGAGCGGGCGCGAACAGCAGCTCGAGATCCGGGAGATCGAGGGAGTCGCGGCTGCGCACGAACCCGTACGCCTCACCGACGTTCGAGGTCAGCATGCCGCGACGCCGCGCAAGATAGTTGATCAACTCCGGAATCTTCTCGGCCGTGAACAGGGTGTCGGACTGCACGCCGTATCCCAACGCGGACACCAGGTGGTCCATCAGGTTCTCGCCGACCTCCGGTGCCGCGTGCACCACGTCGATGCGGTGCTCGGCCAGGTGCTCGGGATTACCGATACCGGAGAGCATCAGCAGCTGGGGAGTGTTGATGGCGCCTCCGGACAGGATCACCTCCACCCTCGCTCGAACGGTGTGCAGCGCACCGTCCTTCGAGTACTCGACGCCGACGGCGCGTGTACCCTCGAACAGCACGCGCGTCGCCTGCGCCTCCGTCACCACCGTCAGGTTGGGACGTGACATCGCCGGTCGAAGGTACGCATCGGCGCAACTCCAGCGGGCGCCGCGCTTCTGGGTGACCATGGTCTCGGTCATGCCCTTGGGCGCCGGCAGGTTGGCGCGCTCGGTCGACAATCCCAGCGCTGCAGCGGCTTCCAGGTACGCAGCGGTGATCTTGCGAGGACTCCGCTGCTTGGACACGTGCAGGGGCCCACCCGTCCCCTCGTCGGATTCCGTGGCACCTTCCAGGTTCTCGATCCGTCGGAAGGTCTCGACGACGCTGTCGAACGACCAGTTCTGCCCGGCTGCCTCGGCCCAGTCGTCGTAGTCGGCGGCGAATCCGCGCACCCACATCATGGCGTTCATCGACGACGAGCCGCCGAGCATCTTCCCGCGCGGCCAGAAGATCCTGCGGCCCGCCAGTTCCGCCTGCGGTTCGGTGTCGTAGTCCCAGTCCATCTCGGAGCGGAACAACTTGGAGAAGCCGGCCGGGATGTGGACGAACTTGTCCTTGTCCTCGGGCCCCGCCTCGAGGACGACGACGTCGTTGGCGGACGACGCGCTCAGGCGGTTGGCGACGACGCAGCCGGCGGAACCTGCGCCGACGACGACGTAGTCGGTGGTGATCTCGGGCATGTCAGCCTCTCAGAGCGGATGCGAAGATGGCGGGCAGAGCTTTCCAGGACGGTGCCGCCGCGAAGGCCGTGAAGCGCTTCGCCGTGGTGGCTGCCGTGCGGTTGGTGACGAACCACGGCGGCTTCGGGGACAGAGTCATCTCGCCCTTGAGGATGGAGCGCGGCGACGGCCGGAACGGTCCGCGGACGACGGTGCGCTCGGGCCGGTCGATCAGGAGAGCGTTGTGCACCACACCGATTCCGCTCTGGACGTCGTCCAGGGTGTGCCCCGGGAACGCACCCCAGGTCGCGGCCGCGGTCAGGAATCCGACTCCGGTCCACGCGTTCAATGCAACGGTTCCGTAGCGGAGGCTCTCGATCATCGTGTCCACACCGCGGCCCATCGCCGACAGCGTGGCGGGGTGGGCGATGATGTTGACTCCGAGTGTCCCGACGAACTCCTCGTTGGCCATGCGCACCGCCTCGGAGACGTATCGCTCACCGCTGTAGGGGATCTCGATGACACCGAGGACAGGCGCGAAGTACTCGGTGGTGAGCAGCGCGCGGTAGCGGTCCGGGTCCAGATCACTGACGAGGGTGCGCTCGCCGGCAGGTCCGAGCGACTGCGCGCCGGGGTAATCCGCCCGAGCCCCGGCGACACGGGTAGCGCTGCCCGGGTAGTAGGCGTCGCGGCCGGGGGCGTCGTGAAGGGCCTTGCGCAGCGCCGCCAGGAACTTGTCCCGCTTGTCCCACTCGGAGGAGATGACGACGACCTGCGCTGCGACACAGTTGTATCCGCCGTTGTGCAGGCGCTGGGTGACCACGTGCTCGGCCTGGAACGCGATGTCCGCGTCCGACCAGTCGCCGGGAAGCACGATGACGGGCGAGACGCCGCCGAGCTCGCTCGAGATGGGCACGTCGAGGACGGGGGTGTTCGCCTTCTTGCGAGCCGCGCCCTCCTCCCCCGTCCCGAACACGATGGCGTCGTGCGTCAGCGAGCTGCCGGTCATGTGGACATGCGCGACACCGTCGTGACGCACCAGGTAGGACCCGACATCGGGACCGCCGGTCAGGATGCGGACCGCACCGATGTCGATGAGCGGCGCGAAGGCCGCACGCAGCACCGGTGCCATCGGATCGGTGACCGGGTTGAGCTTGAGTGCCACGACCCGATTGTGGGCGACGAGTTCGTACAGGGTGTCGAGCGGTGCGATGGACGTGATGTTGCCGGCGCCGAGCACGACACCGATGCCTCCGGTGGTGGCCGGATCACGTTGCGCCAGACCGGCGTTCTTCCTGGCCGTGTCCGCGTCGACTCCCGGCTCGAGCCACACCTCGGCGCTGAACCCGTTGAGCAGCAAGGTGTCGAAGATGTTGGAGGGCAGCACCTTCACGGTGGTGCGACCACCGGGAGCAGTGCCCAGATCGACGCCCGTCAACGGACTGCGGCCGGCGTCGAGCTGACGGATGCTCTGCGCGAGCACGCCGCATGCGGTGATCACCGAGTACGGACCCGACAACCATTCCTCGCCCATCAACGGTGACGACGCGGGGAGCTTCTTGAATACGGCAGCGGCGTCGACCCACGCCTGGGCGTGCTTCGCCGTCAGTGCGCTGACCTCGTCGAGAAGTCGTGCGCGGTCGGCGAGCGAGGTGCGACCCCACACCGTCTCGCCCTGCGCGAGATCGGTCAGGGCGGTGTCGACGTCGGGAAAGGTGGGTGAGTCGGTGGTGCTCGAGGACAATTCGCCTGTGGTCATAGGTTCGATTGTGACGTGCACTACATGCGGTGACCATAGGCACGCGCCGGTGCCTGACCGCGGCGCATTGTGCCCGCGCACAGTAAGGGTGTGGCGCCCGTTACACGCGGCCCGTAGGGTCGAGGAATGTCGACACCCGTGGTCACTCGCCCGACCGGCGCCGCGCCTCTGACCTCGGAGTCGCTCGCGTCGCAGCTACGAGCCCATGTGGGTGAGCTCAGCGACCGGCTCGTCGCCGACATCCTGACGGTCGAGCAGTCCTACCTCGACTCGACGTCGCTGACGCGCGATCAGCTGGACACGGTGTGCACCGGCAATCTCCGATCCATGCTCGACGCTCTGGCCTCCGGCGATACCGGCGATCTGGAGCCCGCACGAGCAGCCGGTCGCATCAAAGCCGAGAACGGAGTCCCGCTCGCAGCGCTGCTGCACGCGTTCCGTCTCGGCGGGCGGTTGATCTGGCAGGAACTCACCGTGACAGCCGCCGGTCGCACTCCGGAGGTGCTGCTCGCCATGGCGACGGACGTCTGGGCGATGGTGGACACGTACTCGGACGCCGCCGCCGACGCCTACCGGGATGCCGCGGACCGCCTGGCGCTGGACGACGCGGACGCACGCCGCCGAGTCCTCCGAGCCCTGTTCGATGAGGCCTCGTCCGACCCGTCGTCGCTGCTCGACGCCTTGCGGACGTTCCGTATCCCCGACTCCGGGCACTTCACCGTGGTCTCGGCGGAGACATCGCTCGAGCGTGGCGCGCTGTCCGGTCGCGCCCGCGACGCCGTGCTCGCTGCCGGTGTCGACTCGGTGTGGGACACCGACGCGGACGGCCACCTGGGCCTACTGGTCGGATCGTCGGATGCGGCCCTGGATCGTGCCGTCGAGACCCTCGGCGCCCTGTACGGCACCAGGGTCGGTGTCGGCACGTACTTCCACCGATCGCTCGCGACTCCGGTCGCCGTGGCCCAGGCTCGCAGCGCCCGACGATGCGCTCCGGCGGGGAGCGCGCGGGTGATCCGCTACGACGCGTCCCCGATTCCACTCCTGCTGGTCACGACGCCCGACGCGGCCGCCCTGGCTGCCCGTCAGATACTCGGACCGCTGGCCACGTCCGCGGTCGACGACCGCGTGAGTCTTCTCGACACTCTCGATGCCTGGTTCGCCTCGGGCGGATCCACCACGGCGGCGGCCGACGCGCTGCACTATCACCGCAACACGGTGCTCTACCGGCTCCGCCGGATCCACGAGCTGACCGGGCGCGATCACACCGACCCCGCCCAGGCCGCCGAGTTGTACGTCGGACTCCGCGCCGCCGAACTCGCCGGTCTGCGCTGACCACTAGAACATGCGTTCGACTCCGCGCTAGAATGGCTCGATGAGTTACGCACTTCAGGCGTCCCTGTTCGACGATGCCGCGGACGGACCGTCACTCGGCCCGCTGTCGGACATCAGGCGGACGACGCTGACGGACGGGGCGTGGATCGACGTACTGCCGGGGTGGGTCCGAGGATCGGACACACTGTTCGACACCCTGGTCGAGGACGTTCCGTGGCGCGCCGAGCGTCGTCCGATGTACGACCGGGTGGTCGACGTGCCGCGGCTGATCTCGTTCTACCCCGACCCGGCACGGCTCCCGTCACCCGCTCTGGTCGAGGCCGGAGACGCGTTGAGTCGGCACTACCGAGCAGAACTCGGCGAGGACTTCGCGACGGCCGGGCTCTGCTTCTACCGGGACGGCAAGGACAGCGTCGCGTGGCACGGGGACGACATCGGGCGCGGCGCCCGCGAGGACACGATGGTCGCCATCGTGTCCTTCGGCGCCGCGCGGTCGCTGCTGCTGCGACCGCGCGGCGGTGGTCCGTCGGTGAGACACGCACTCGGACACGGTGATCTGATCGTCATGGGCGGTTCGTGCCAGCGGACCTGGGAACACAGCATCCCCAAGACCGCACGACCGACCGGTCCTCGCATCAGCGTTCAGTTCCGGCCCCACGGCGTGCGCTGACCGCGTCGGCGAGCGCGTGCAGTGCCGTGGCCGTGTCGTCCCATCCGATGCACGCGTCGGTCACCGACTGGCCGTAGGTCAGGTCGGCATCGCGTCCGGAGAGAAGATCCTGGCGGCCCTCGACGAGGAAGCTCTCGATCATGACGCCGACGACGGCGCGGTCACCGGCCGCCACTCGGTCGGCGATATCACCCAGGACCACGTTCTGCCGACGATGATCCTTGGCGCTGTTGCCGTGGCTGACGTCGACGACCACCCGACCCGGCCGACCGGCGAGCTCGAGGCGCCGCGTCGCGTCGGCAACCGAGGCCGCATCGTAATTCGGTCCTGCTGTGCCGCCGCGCAGGATCACGTGGGAATCGGGGTTTCCGTCGGTACGCACGATGGCGACTCGGCCGTCGTCGTCGACACCGGGGAACACGTGCGCCGACGACGCGGACCTGATTCCGTCGACAGCCACCTGGACGTCGCCGTCGGTGCCGTTCTTGATGCCCACCGGCATCGGCAGGCCGCTCACCATCTGCCGATGCACCTGGGAGGACGCCGTTCTCGCCCCGATCGCCCCGTACGTCACCAGGTCCGACAGGTGACCGGAGATCATCGGGTCCAGGAACTCCGTCGCCGCCGGCAGACCGGCGTCGACGATGTCCGCGAGGATCCGGCGCGCAGCACGGAGGCCGCCGTCCAGATCGTCCGACCCGTCGAGACGAGGGTCGGAGAGCAGCCCTTTCCACCCGACCGTGGTGCGCGGCTTCTCGAAGTACACCCGCATGATCACCTGTATCCGGTCGGCCAACTCCCCCGACAGGACGGCGAGACGCTGCGCGTAGTCCATCGCCGCAGCCGGGTCGTGAATCGAGCAGGGCCCCACGACGACGGCGATGCGATCGTCGTCGCCGGCAAGGATGCGGCGCAGTTCGGCACGACTGTCGGCGACGCGAGCGGGCGCGAACGGCGACGACGGCACGGCAGAGCGAAGCTCACGAGGTGAGAGGAGTGGGCCCGTCAGGATCTGATCGGGCGCGGTGTCCAGTGCAAGAGTCACGATGATTGTCCTCGTCGGGCTCGGGTGACCCGGCACGACCGACGAACGCACTTCCACGCGAGCCGGTCCTGCCGGCTCGTCGGGTGGGGTTGGTCAGCGCATGGTTCCGCTGACCGGACCACCGAGGGCCGGCCTGCTGAACCAAAAATATGCTCGCTGCACATCTGCACTGTAGCGGACAGCGAACGTGGGACGATACGTCGATGTCTGACGCGAGATCCACAGGTGACCGGATACAACGCAGTCCCGGCTTCGAGAAGGCCGCACGGGCAGGTCATCTCGGCAGCGGAGTCGTCCATCTCCTGATCGGGTACATCACCGTGCGACTCGCCCTGGGCGGCGGCGGGAACGCCGACCAGTCGGGCGCACTCGGCGAGCTCGCCTCGCGTCCGGGCGGCGCTGTCGTGCTGTGGATCGCCGTCGTGGCGTTCGTGGCGCTCGCCGCGTGGCGCGCGGTCGAGGCGAGCGTCGGCAAGAAGTCCGACGCCGATTCCGGAGGTGTGACCGACCGCCTCAAAGCGGCGTCTCTGGCCGTGGTCTACCTTGCCTTCGCCTGGTCGGCCTTCACCTTCGCCAGCGGATCCGGGAAGTCGAGCGGGCAGCAGAACGCGGGTATCACCGCGCGGTTGATGGAGTCCGGCATCGGCAAGGTCGTGCTGATCGTGGCCGCCGTGGTCATCGTCGCCGTCGGCATCTACCACGTCTACAAGGGTGTTTCCACGAACTTCACGGACGATCTGCAGGGCGGGGTGGGACGGCCGGTCCGGGCGATCGGTGTGGCCGGCTACTCGGCCAAGGGCCTGGTGCTCACCGGCGCGGGTGTGCTGGTGGCCGTCGCGGTGCTGACTGCCGACCCGAGCAAGGCCACCGGACTGGACGGAGCTCTCAAGACCCTGGGATCGCAGCCGTTCGGGCAGGTACTCCTCGTCCTGGCCGGACTCGGTCTCGCGCTGTACGGCGTGTACGCCTTCGTGCTCGCGCGTCACGCCAAGATGTAAGAGTTATTCGGCGAACCCGTGGGCCGTTCACAGCCTTTTACCAGCGACGTAGTGCACACTACGGGGTATGAGTTTGCTGCACGCTCCGAAAACCTCCACGGCACCCGTTACCGAGGGTCACTACCCATCGGTGCCCACCACCCCGCTCACCACGCCGTCGCGTCCGACGGACGACGCCTACCCGGGCATCCTCCGCACTCTCGCGATGTTCCTCTTCGCGCGCTGACCGCCGTCGAGCACCACTGCGGCTTTTCGCAGGAGAGAAAGGTTGTGCACAATCTAGTTGTGCACTACTGTTCGGGGAGTGAACGACACACTGGCTCTCGACAAGCAGCTGTGCTTCGCCCTCTACTCGGCGTCGCGCGCCACCACGGCGGTCTACCGGCCGCTGCTCGACGATCTCGGCGTCACCTACCCCCAGTACCTCGTCCTCCTGGCGCTGTGGGAACAGGACGGCTTGGGCGTCTCCGAACTCGGAGCACGTCTGGACCTGGACTCCGGGACCCTGTCACCGCTGCTCAAGAGGATCGAGACGATCGGCGTGATCACCAGGGAACGGTCCCCCGACGACGAGCGTCGCGTCGAGATCCGCCTGACCGATGCCGGCCACGCTCTGCGTGACCGTGCGCGATCCATACCGGAGTGCATCTTCACCGCGTCGGGGCTGACCGCCGACGAAGCCACCACGCTCGTCGCCCTCGTCCGCAAGACGACGGCCGCACTCCGCCACTCCTGAACTCACCCGCAACAGAAAGGCCTACTCATGAAGACCCTGTACACCGCCGAGGCACTCGCCACCGGAGAAGGCCGCGACGGCCACGGACGCACCACCGACGGCAAGGTCGACGTCGACCTGTCGATCCCGACCGAGATGGGCGGCAACGGCAAGGGCACCAATCCCGAGCAGCTCTTCGCTGTCGGGTACGCAGCCTGCTACCACTCCGCACTGCGCATGGTCGCCGGCCAGCAGAAGGCCGACGTCTCCGACTCGTCCGTCGGCGCGAAGGTGAGCATCGGCCCGAACGACGCCGGCGGCTTCCAGCTCGCCGTCGTCCTCGAGGTGACCCTGCCCAACCTCGACCACGACACGGCGCAGGCCCTCGCGGACAAGGCCCACGAGGTTTGCCCCTACAGCAACGCCACCCGCGGAAACATCGACGTCCAGATCACCGTCAGCGACGACTGAGCACTAGATCGGGTACGTCACGCCCGTGAGCTCGACGGACTTGTCCCAGAGCTCACGGGCAGTTTTCTCGTCGTGAGACGCCTTGTTCGAGCCCACCTTCTTCGGATAGCCGCTGAGCTCCTGGAAGCCGTCCGGGCCGTAGTACCCACCCGAGTCGAGTCCGGGCTCGGTGGCTGCGTACAGCTCGGGCAGGCTGCCCATGTACGCCGACTGCGCGAACAACCGGCCGATCGACATGACGGCGTCCTGGAACGACTCGGTGCGCCCCTGCAGTTCGGTCGACGAGTATCCGGGATGGGCCGCGAACGACTTCAGCGGTGATCCTGCCGCACGCAGACGTCGGTCCAGCTCGTAGGCGAAGATGAGGTTGGACAGCTTGGACTGCCCGTACGCACCCCATCGGCTGTAGCGACGGTTCTCGTAGTTCGGGTCCGACACCTTCAGCCCCGGCACCTGGTGCATGAAGCTCGACATGGTGACCACCCGGTCGGTGATCCTGTCCAGCAACAGACCGGTGAGGGCGAAATGGCCGAGGTGGTTCGTGCCGAACTGCATCTCGAACCCGTCGGCAGTCTTCTTGTGCGGCAACGCCATCACCCCGGCGTTGTTGATCAGCACGTCGACCTCGGGGGTGTTCTCCGCGAACTCCCGCACCGAGCTCAGGTCCGCCAGATCGAGTCGACGGACGTGCGCGTTCTCTCCGATCTCGGCTGCGATCGGCGCGGCCTTCTCGACCGTCCGGCACGCGAGGACGACATTCGCGCCGGCCCGCCCCAGAGCCTTGGCCGCCTCGGCGCCGAGCCCGCTGTTCGCCCCCGTGACGACGAAGGTCCGACCGGATTGATCCGCGATGTCGGTCTCGGCCCATCTACGTGTTTTCGTTGCCATCGTTCATCCCCCAGAGAGTTGCTCGTCGCCGATCCTGCTCGTGCGACACGACACTACTGACGCGCACGCGCTTTACTTGACCGGTGCCCGCACCCCTGCCCATCCGCGACGGACTGAATCCGACGAGGATCCGCATGCCCGAGGTGTCGTCCGACGGCGACACCGTCGTGGGGTACCTGTCCGGACGGTTCCCGAACGACGCGGACTCGTTGCGCGCGAAGGTGTCGGCCGGCGAGGTGGTCGACAGCACCGGACGACCGGTGTCCACCGAATCACCGCTGGTCCCGAGGTCGGACATCTACCTCTACCGGGATCCCCCGTTCGAGCCCGAGGTGCCGTTCGCCATGGAGATCATCCACCGCGACGACGCCATCGTCGTGGTGGACAAACCTCATTTCCTGGCCACCACGCCGCGCGGCCGATTCGTCGTGCAGACGGCGTTGACTCGTCTCCGCCGCGTGCTGGGGAACGACGAACTGTCCCCCGCGCATCGGCTCGACAGACTGACCGCCGGTGTACTGATCTTCACCGCGCGCACCGACGTGCGGCGGGCGTACCAGGAGATGTTCCGCGACCGCACGATGACGAAGGTCTACGAGGCGGTCGCTGCGGAGTCGTCCACGACCACGTTCCCGCGCACGGTGACAAGTCGCATCGTCAAGGAACGGGGGTCGTTGCAGGCCCTGGAGGTCGCCGGCGAGTCGAACAGCGAGACCCTGGTGGAGAAGATCGGTGCAGTCGGCGGACTCGCGCACTACCGCCTGCACCCGCGCACCGGCAAGACGCACCAACTGCGCGTACACATGGCGTCACTCGGCTTACCGATCGTCGGCGACTCGCTGTACCCCGTTCCGCGCGAGGTGGCTGTCGACGACTATCGGGATCCGCTGCAACTTCTCGCGCGGAGCATCACGTTCACCGACCCGATCACAGGCGCACCGCGGCACTTCGAGTCTCGGCGGAGCCTGTGGCCGTTCGGATCGTGATCTGGTGCGAGATCGCGGCGAGGGTCAGCAGCCCTATCGCTAGATTGCTCAGCGCCGCGAACCCGGTCTCGGCGAAGTCGACGAGCGCGCCGAGCAGCGCGTAGATCAACGCGGCCGTGCGCAGCCTGCGTAGCGGCCACTGCGCCCCCGTGCGACGCCGGGCGATCAGCGCGGGGAGCGCGAGAACGACTGTCGCACAGGCGGTCAGCCACAGGATGCCGCCGGACAGGGTCATGCGGTCCAGGGTGACGTCCAGATCATCGCTCTCGATCACCAGGCCGCCGGTGAGCAGCTGCGCCACCCCGGCCAGCACGGTCGCCAGGGCCGTCACGACCATCAGCCACGACAACACGGTCACCCACCGCGGGCTCGTCAGCATCGACGGCACGGCGCGTGACGTACGCGCACGCCAGACCGTCGTCCGGGACGACGCCGGCGCGCACCGGGTCAGGATAGTGTCGATGCCGGCGACGACCTCGGCGTCGGCGCCCGTCAGCCGCGCCCTGTCCAGAAGCTCCCGCGCGAGTTCGCGGCGCGATTCAGGAAGTCCGCCGATCACACCGTCGGCGGCGATGGCGGCGGCGTTCGCCAGGCACTCCACGCGAGGTCGGCTTGCGGAGGTCACGCACTGTCCGGCTGAGGATCAGAACCAGCACGACGGTCACGTACATGATCTCGGCCGACGGTCCGTAGAAGTAGTCGTTGTCCTTGGTCACGAACTTGCCGACTTCGTCGAGGAACAGTCCGAACCCCACACCGCCGAGGACCACCGCGACGGACCGGACACCGTAACCGAGGAACAGCCACCCCGACACGAGCGCTGCCATCATCAGCGCCCCGCCCCACAGCGCGTGCGCGATGTGCAGGGACCCGCCGCCCACCTGCGGATAGTCGGTCAGCTCGAGATACGCCCGGGTGAGGAGAATAGTGGCGACCGCGCCGATGACGAACAGCTCCACGGAGGACGTTCCGTGGGCACTGCGCACGATCGGCGTCCGCACGGGGATCGACACCGTCGGCGGCTTCGTGGTGGCCATCGTCGATTATGGCAACTCACAGTGGGTTTTGGCGGTCGAGTCGCCGATTCGTCACGGTAATGTTCGGTCGATGAAACTCGTCTCCGTCGCGTTCGCCGCAACCGCCGCCCTCTCGCTCGTGCTCACCGGGTGCAGCTCCGAAGATCAGCAGTCCGCGCAGGACACCGCGAACAACGCCGCCGAGTCCGTCGGCGACGCCGCTCAGGGCGCCCTGAGCTCCGCACAGTCGGCCGCCCCCGGCATCCAGTCCAGCGCCGGCAACCTGGCCGACGACGCCGGAAACGTGTTCGACGATGCCAAGCGCGCCACCTTCGTCGCCGCGTACAAGGCGCAGTTCTCCACCCTGTCCGAGGGGAAGTCGGACGAGGACATCGAGGGACTGCTGGGCAGCATCTGCCAGCAGATCACCGACGGCAAGGACAAGGACGCCGTCGTCACCGACATCCGATCCGCAGCCACCAACAACGGCAACGAGCCCGGTGTCGACGAGGCCGGCAACATCTACGAGCAGGCCAAGGTCGCCTGCCCCTGATCGCCGCGGCAGCACGTGTCGGTGTGCGCGGCTAGCGTGGCGATCGTTCCCCCGACGGAAGGATCGCCACCATGCCGGAGCCTGTCTCGACTCACCGACCGTGCTGCCAGGGCGTAGTCCCGCCCTACCTTCTGCAGCGCCTCGCATCGGCACCGACCGAGCGCAGCGCTCGCCTGGACACGGCCCCCTCCGTCGCCAGTCGCACGCTCGAGCTGGACGACGAGATGCGTCGACGGCGCGACGTGACACGGGAATCGTTGTCATCCAACGCCTCTCGCGGCGCAGTTGCCGGACGTCTCGTGCGGACCGTCGCCGACGCGAAGAACACGCAGACCCTTCCCGGCGACGTCGTCCGGCGCGAGGGTGATCCTGCTGTCGGCGATGCCGCAGCGGACGAGAGCTACGACGGGTTGGGGCTGACGTACGCCCTGTTCGACGAGGTGTACGGATGGGCGAGTCTGGACGGCAAGGGACTCCCCCTCGACGCCACCGTGCACTACGGCGAGCAGTACGACAACGCGTTCTGGGACGGCGACCGCATGGTGTTCGGCGACGGAGACGGCGAGGTGTTCACACGCTTCACGGTGTCCCTGTCGGTCGTCGCCCATGAACTGGCACACGGCTTCACCCAGTACACCTCGCAGCTCGAGTACTCCGGCCAGTCGGGTGCGCTCAACGAATCCATCTCGGACGTGTTCGGCGTCCTGGCCGAGCAGCGCTCACGCGGTGAGAACGCCGAGGACGCGTCCTGGCTCGTCGGCGAAGGCCTCTTCCTCCCCGACGTGCAGGGCTCCGCGCTGCGCTCGATGCTCGCACCGGGCACCGCGTACGACGACGACGTCCTGGGCAAGGATCCGCAGCCCGCCGACATGGCCGGGTACGTCGAGACCACCGATGACAACGGCGGTGTCCACATCAACTCCGGTATCCCCAACAGGGCGTTCGCCGAGGCCGCGGTGGCTCTCGGCGGCCCGGCGTGGGACCGTCTCGGGCAGGTCTGGTTCGACACGTTGACCTCCGGAACTGTGACGCCCACAGCAGATTTCGCAGCATTCGCCGCCGCCACCGTCGCTGCGGCGGCCACCCGCTACGGCTCGGATTCCGATGTTCACCGGGCCGTGCTCGGCGGGTGGACTACCGTGGGCGTCGAGCAGACGGGGTCCGATGCGTCGGACGAGGTGAGCCGAAGGGCGTGACATGGTCATCGTGGTGGTGCGCAGCGGCGGCGTGGCCGGGATGACCCGCCGCGGCAGCGTCGACACCACCACCGTGGGCGACGACTGGCAACAGTTGGTCGAGCGCGCTCTCCCGTTGCTCTCCTCGCTCGACGACTCGTCGACGTCGGTGCGCGACGGCTTCCGGTGGCGCCTCCAGATCGGTGACCACTCCTGCGAAACCGGCGACTCGGCGCTCACCGGTCCGCTGCGCGAGCTTGCGGAACGCACCTTGAAGGAGGGGCGTCCGCCGCGATAGCGGCGGCCTCCCTGCGTGCCAGGTTCGCGTTCCACCACGGGTCGCTCCCCGGCTCGTCGAGGATGCAGGCGCGCAACTCCGGTTCCAGGGTAGACACCGCCGGCACCGCGTCCGCGGACAGCGTGGACAGATAGTCGACGTCGATCAGTCCGGTCCGCTCGTAGCGCTCGACTGCCCGCTCCGCGACCAGCGCATCGACGTTCACCACCGCCATCACCAGCACGCCCACTGCCGCCGTACCGACTATCACGGCAGGCAGACGACGAGACGACCATCGCGCACCGGCGACGATGACGGCGAGCACGACGACGCCAAACCACACCTCGACGGCCATGACACCCACACGGAGCCGGGTGAGACCGAACTGCTGCTCGTACAACGACATTCAATACACCGCCGACCAGACGACCACCAATGTCAGGACACACAGCGACCCGAACGCGACTCGGGCGAGAACACGGTCGCGCCGCACCTCGGCATCGACCTTGCGCGCTTGCACGGCGACCACGACGAGTACGCCGACGGTCACCATGACCAGCTGCCAGAACCCCGACCGGGCATGATCGGCGAACGTCAGGTCGTCCGTCGTCATCACATGGTCGTGTCCGCCGAACAACGTGGCCGCCTGCACCACCACGAACGCAGCGAACACGACGACGAGCGCCGATACCGGCACCGCCCACTCCCACGCCGATCGTCGTCGACCGGCGCCCGGAGCGAGCGCGTCGAGTTCCACCTCGTGACGCTTCGCATGGGCCGCACCCAGAATCCACAGAGCGACGCACAGAGTAACGACCGGACCCAGAGGGTCGACATCGACGGACACGGTCGGGATCACCGCGTCGACGAGGGAGGCGAAGCGGTCGTCGGCGCCGGCGAACAGCAGCGTGAACACGGTGACCAGCAGGGCCGTGCTCACTACGACGCGCACAGCGCGCAACGCTGACCGCCGCGACGGCAGCGTCACCTCGGCGGCGCCGGAACCGAGCGAGCGGAACACCGCTCCCTGCGCTACGACGGGCATGAGAGGAGAGAGCACCGTCGCGGTGAACGTCGTCGATGTCGATGTCGTCGTCGACAGCGCCACACACCACACGGCCAGTCCGATCGACGACACGGCGAGCCACCCCGAGTCGCGGACGGACGGCACCAGCAGCAGTGCGAACGCGACGACGATCCACGCCACCGACCAGCGCGATCGCCGGTCGAGCAGCCCTGCGGCGAGAACGGCGGCCACGCCGACGACGAGGTAGGCCACCGACGGGCGGTCGGTCAGCGCGGCGCCGGCGACCACACCGACTGCCGCGGCGATACCCACGGCCCGACGACGCGGAGACTCGGTGACGCTGCGGACCGGCGACTGCGCCGCCGGATCGGGAAGAAGGTCGGTTGTCATCGTGAACCTCTCTCGGGCAGGGGTGATCGCGCGAGCACCGGATGCGGTGTCACGTGGTGAGTACGGACGGTGGGGTCAGACGGGAAGCGTGAGCCGGAAGCAACACCCGGCGTGGACGTCGACCACATCGAGTGTGCCGCCGTGCAATTCGGCGGCCCATCGGGCGATGGCGAGCCCGATACCGGTGCCGCCGTCGGTCGACCCGCCGCGGACGAACCGGTCGAACACCCGAGCGCGGTCGGGCGGAGCGATCCCGTCGCCCTCGTCGACGACGTCGATGCGCACCGAGTCCTCACCCACGACGGCGGAGACGGCCACCGCACCGTCGGGTGGGCCGTGGCGCACGGCGTTCTCGACGAGATTGGCCACCACCTGTCGCACCCTCTCCTCGTCGGCGGTCACCGTCGCACCGGACGGCTCGACCGACACCGAGAACCGGGTCGCCGTGCTCTGGGTGACCACGCTGGTCAGAAACTCTCGGAGGTCGAACGTGCTGCGCGACAGGCCGAGTGCGCCACCCTCGAGCTTCGACAGATCCAGGAGGTCGTCCACGAGCCGGGCCAAGCGTTCGGTCTGCTCGAGTGCGACTCCGACCGCCGCGGGGGTCGCCTCCTGCACCCCGTCGGCGATGTTCTCGAGCACGGCCTGCAGCGACGCGATCGGCGTCCGGAGTTCGTGCGAGACATTGCCGATCAGTTCCCGACGGTAGCGATCCGCCTCGGCGAGGTCCGCCGACATCGTGTTGAAGGCGACGGCCAGCTGGCCGATCTCGTCCCGCGACGTGGCCCGGACGCGGTGTGTGTAGTCCCCGTTCGCCATCGCTCGCGAGGCTGCGGTCATCTCGCGTAGCGGCGAGGTCATCCCGTGCGCGACGATCTGTGTGACCACCAGCGCCACGACGAGTGCGAGCAGCAGCGCGTACCGGAAGGGCTGTTGCGCCGCGAGCCAGAAGGTGCCCGACGCCGCGAACAGTGCGATGACCACCACCAGGCCGGTCTTGACCTTGAACGAACGTAGCGAGTCGAGAGGGCGGATCATCCGCGTGCCCGGAACGCGTACCCGACACCGTGAACGGTGCGGACGACGTCGGAACCCAGTTTGCGCCGCAGCGCTTTGACGTGGCTGTCGACCGTGCGGGACGGCACCGATGTCATGGAGTCGTCTCGCGACCACCCCCACACGTCCGACAACAACCGGTCTCGCGCGAAGGCCGCGCCCGGCCGCCGAGCGAGGAAGAGCAGCAGATCGAACTCCGTGCGCGTCAGGTGGACCTCGTCACCGTCACGGAACACCCGTCGCGCATGCTCGTCGACGCGGACGTCGTCGAACTCGTGGACGACGGTCGGCGTCGGCGCGGGATGACGCTCCACCCGGCGCAGCAATGCGTGCACGCGGGCCACCAGGGTGCGCATCGAGAACGGTTTCGACATGTAGTCGTCCGCACCCACCCCGAGACCCACCAGCTGGTCCGTCTCGTCCGACCGCGCCGTGAGCATGAGGACGGCGACCGGGCCCTCGGGGCGGGACTGGATACGTCAGCATACCTCGAGACCGTCGAACCCCGGCAGCATCACGTCGAGGACCACCAGATCCGGATTCGTTCGCGCTACCGTCTCCACGGCGGCCGGTCCGCTCGATGCGAGGTCGACGTCGAAGCCCTCGGAGTGCAGCCGCGCCGCGATGGCATCCGCCAGAGCCTTCTCATCCTCGACCACCAGTATTCGCCGTCGATCCATGAAGCAGACCGTAACGGCATCATGTGCGGGTCTCGGGGACGCGATGTGAAGATTCCGTGGAGATCACTCTCGGCCCATGAACCGGACGCAGCGTCAGCCGAGCAGGCGTGCCACCTCCGCGGCCGCGCGACCACCCGATACCAGCGCACCCTGGATCGAGGGCGTGTCGCGGTGGTCACCGGCGAGAAGCACGCGGTCTCCCACTCGTAGCGGTCGACGCAGTGGTGTCCCGGGTGCCTGGGCGGGAAGTGCGTGCGACACGTCGTGTCGGACGATCACCCGCCACGACGAGGTCGACCGTCCCCACAGCCGGTCCAGTTCGGCGCGCACCACCGACTCCGCCGCCGGTCCGGCGGCACCCAGAAGTGTTGTCGCTTGCACCAAGGTCTTCCCGGTCGGCGCGTAGCCGGGGGCGATCGCGCTCATCTCGGCCGTGTTGACCACCGAACCGCCCGCGCCCGAGACTCGGAGGAAGGTGTCGGAGTCGGCACCGTCGGCGTCGAACCACCAGGTGGACAGCCCGCGCATGGACGAGGTCTCCGTGTCCGTCAGCGCAGCTGCAGCCGGCGCATCCGTTGCCACCACCACGGCGCGGGACCGCAGCACAGTGCCGTCGGCGGTCCGAACCGTCGGCGTGACGGTGTCGTCGGTGACGCGATCGACCCTGGCCGAGTACGTGATGTCGACACCGGCGCCCCGGGCGAGTTGCTCGGGAAACGCCTGCATGCCGGCGTTCGGAACACCGGGGGTGGCCAGCAGGAAGCTGCGGAGCACCAACCTGACGTACCGGTCGGACGTGGCACCGACGCCGTCGGCGAGCACTCCGCTGAGAAACGGAGCGAGCAGCGCATCTCGCAGAGGCCCGCGGAGACCGAGCCGGTCCCAGTCGTCGGCCAGTGCGGCATCGGGTGCGCTGCCCAGTCGACGGACGGACCCCACTGCGGGCAGTGCCCACCGCACCGCCCCGGCGACCGCTCGGGGCCTGACCAACCCGAGCCGGACAGCGGATCGGGCCGTCTCGAGCAGCAACGTCGGGTGACGGGTCGGATCGGCCACTGTCCGCACGGTGTCCGAGTCGTCGACGATCCGAACGCCTCGACCGGCGACCCGCAGGTCGAGCGCATCGATGTCGACATGCCTCTTCACCGCCGGGTACGACGGATTGAGTAGTTGGAATCCTCGGTCGCACCGGAAGCCGTCGATGACGTCGGTGCGGATGCGCCCACCCGGCCCGGTCCCCGCCTCCACGATCCTGGCGGTCAGTCCGCGTCGTCGGAGGGCTGCAGCGCATCGCAGACCGGCGATGCCCGCCCCCACCACGATCACGTCCGCGTCGATGTCAGTCATGATCCGTCGATGCTATCCGGCCGTCGTCACCACCCGATCCGACACAGCCCCGGAAACCACGAAAGCCACCTGCACGCAGGTGGCTTGTCGATTCATGGTCGTTCTTCGGTGGCCAGAGCCGGGATCGAACCGGCGACCTTCCGCTTTTCAGGCGGACGCTCGTACCGACTGAGCTACCTGGCCGTGACATCCGTGGCTGACACCGGATGGTACTGATGCATTCGCACCACCGAGATGATGCGATTGTTGCGACCCTGACGGGACTCGAACCCGCGACCTCCGCCGTGACAGGGCGGCGCGCTAACCAACTGCGCCACAGGGCCATGCTGTGAAGCATGTACTGCGTGGAAGACCCTACTGCATCTTCGTCGTACTTCTTACCACTCGGAGAGTGGCCCAACCCGTTGCGGTGATGTCACACACCGAAACGTACCCCCTACGGGATTCGAACCCGCGCTACCGCCTTGAAAGGGCGGCGTCCTAGGCCGCTAAACGAAGGGGGCCCGTCGAATCGCTCCGACCGTACCCCAACGGCGTTCCGTTGGGAGCTTGGATAGCTTATGACACTGCTTCAGGATTTCCCAAATCAGCAGGTCAGACTATGAATCGACGCTTACAGCGGTGCGTGAGGGCCACCCGTTGACGCGCCACTTGTCCAGCCATTCGCGGGACGCCATCGCCATCAGCAGAACCTCGAGCGACTCCTCGAACAAGAGCGTGAGATTGGTGTCGTCGGCGGTCAGGTCCGCCATGTAGCGCTGACCGGCGAGGGACGTGACCAGCACGCGGGTGAACATCCGCGGATCGATGTCCGGGCGGAGCAGGCCGGTCTCGTGCGCCTCGGACGCCAGCTTGTGTGCGGTGCGCCCCCAGACGGCGCCGGCGCCTTCACGGATGCTCTCGTGGAACTCGGGTTCGACGACGAGACGGAACTCGGCGCGGACGACGACGTTCTCCTCGAAGGACGTGGCCAAGCTGGTGATCAGGGTGTGCAGCCATTCCAGCGCGTCCGTGCCCTCGGGGCGCGGCGTGTCCATGACGGCGATGTACTTCTCCATCGCGGTCTGCAGCACTGCGCGTGCGAGTTCTTCCTTGGAACTGAAATGGAAGTACATCGCGCCCTTGGTCGCGCGTGAACCTTCCAGGATGGTGTTCACCGATGCCGCGGTGTAACCACGCCTGCTGAACTCGTACGCCGCAGCCTCGACTATCGCGGCCCGGGTGCGTCGAGCGCGTTCCTGCTGTGCCATTGCGCCTATGCCTCCGAAAATGATCACCCAAAGGGGCCCTGATACTCGCCGAAGCTTAACCGACAAACCTGAGAATCCCCTCGGACCTGTCCACGAATGCCGCGTTGTCGCCGGTTCCGACGTCGCTGCACGACCGCCTCACTTGGCAGGCGTGCACCGACTGCCGGTTTTGTCCGGTTCCGTGCTGGCGAGCGTCCGCACTCGCGTCGTAAAGAATGGTGAAAATTCATAAAGCCATTTCAAAGGCAATTGCCCGTCAGCGGGCGGGAGCCGGTGGGCGGCCGCCGCGAACCGGTCCATTACACTCGTCGAGCACTGGCCCCTATAGCTCAGTTGGTAGAGCTACGGACTTTTAATCCGCAGGTCGTAGGTTCGAGCCCTACTGGGGGCACCACGCGCGAGTACCGACGACGCACCGCAGGACGATCCGGTCACGGATTCTGCGAGAGCCTCGACCCGATGCTCTGATGCAGCGCACGCAGGGCGTTCTGCCCCAACGCGACAGTCTCGGATTCGATATGTCGCAGCAGGTGCGTGTCGCTGACCACCTTCTCCGACGACTGGATCAACACGGTTCCCGCACCGGTGAAGTCGAACTGCCGCTCCTCCCCCGTGTTCGCGCCGAGCAGCATCCCCTGAGCCGCGCCGAGGAAGTTCTGCATCCACGCAGCGTCGAAATGATGCGACGGCGCCGGGCAGTCCGCCCACCCCACCAGCGCCTGCGGGTCGACTCGCACGGGCGGTTCGGCGAAGACCACCGCACCGTTCGACGACGCCAGGAACTTCCCGGTGCCCAGCAGGGTCAGGAACCCGGGGACGATCGACTGTTTCAGCTCCAGCCCCGGCTCGAAAGCCAGCAGATTGGCCGCGCGAATGGTGAGATTGCCGTCGTCCAGGTCGTAGGAGTTGATGTCGAACCCGCGATCTCCCAGGATCACCTTGCCGTGGCCACTCGCCAGGACCCAGTCGTCCGCGTACAGCGGGGACGAGAATCGACTGGCCACGATCGCCGCCATGGACGTCCGACCGAGGGGCTCGAACTGGATGGTCCCGTAGTAGGCGATCATCGCCCCCTTGGCGGTGAACCACGGTCGGCCGTCGAGTTCGATGCAGAACGCGTAGTCGTTACCGGGCACGTTGTCGTTCACCGGCAGCGTGTAGGGGTTGTGGACGACATCGGTCATGATCTGCGTACTCCTGTCAGAACTTCTGCTCGGACGCCTGGACCCAGACCGTGCCCTGCCCGCCGACGGCGAGCTGCACCGCTTCGCCGGACCCACGACCCACCGCATCCCGCCACCCGACGCTCGCCGAGATGTCGATGGTCAGATGTCCGCGATGGCAGACGTAGGCCTGCGGATCGACCACCACCTGCGGCCGGTCCGGCCCCACCTCGAGCGCCGTCATACCTCCGTGGGACAGCACTGCCACCTGCCCACGCCCGGCGACCTGCGTCGTGAACATGCCCTGACCGGTCATCGCGCCACGGACGACGCCTCGGGCGCCGCCCTGCTGGGTGAGCGGGACGACGGATGTGGACAGGTGCCCGATGTGCACCAGCAACCGCGACGCCTCGACCGACAGCGGCATCGCCCCGTCGAGGTCGATGACCGCCACGTGCAACCCGGCGTGGCCGTAGTGGACGGTGCCGGACCCCTCCGCGGCCATCGTCGCCATGTGCTCGCCGGACATCATCCGACCCGCCATTCCCGCGAGAGCGCCGACGCCCGGCATCGCGCCTGCCGCGCCGCCCATGCTGTGGGGGACGAATCGGACGTCGCCGGTATAGAACAGCATCGACCCTCGTCGGGCGAGGGCCGGAAGTCCCGGCGTCAGCGTCGCGGCGACGACCTTGCTGTTGACGACCTCGAGCATGTCAGCGCTCCTCGGGCTGGACGTAGACGACACCCGTGCCGTCGAAACGCAAGGAGAACGCCTCGCCGCTTCCGCCGCCGAGGGCGGACCGCCACGTGACGTCGGTGACGAAACTCTGGGTGACCTGTCCGCGGTGGGCGACGAAGGCGTCGGGATCGACGACCAGTGGGAACTGCGGCGATACCTCCAGCGCTATCAACGGCCCACCGGCCGACAGCAGTGCGACGTCACCCTGCCCGCTGACCACGGTCGTGAACAGGCCCTGACCCGACGATGCTCCGCGCAGTCCGGCGAACGCGACGTCCGACCGCAGCGAACCCGACAGCGCCAGGAGTTGGGACGACTCGACGTGGATGGCGTCGCCCGACAGCGGGACGACCGACACGTGCTGGGCATCCACCGCCAGTCGGGCCACACCCGAACCGCCGATCTCCATCAGCGACAGGGACTCCCCCGTCACCTTCTGTTTGAGCGCAGCGCGCAGACCGCCGCCACCGCCCACACCGGCGTTCTTGAACGTCAACCGGCCCTCGTAGGCGACCATCGATCCCGTGATCGCGCGTATCGTCTCGTCGCGCAGTTCGACGACCAGAACACGGTGTCCCTCTGTTCTCAGGTGAGCCACCGGGACAGGATGGCAGAACGACGTCGGAAACGGGGGCCGTCCGGTGATCCGGACGCCCGTGGTGCAATCGAGTGACGTACAGAACATCCATACCGTTTCGCCCACAACTCACAAAGCCCGTTCCCCGGTCGCTGCGGCATATAATAGGAACCAGTCCACGTCTGTGGAGGTAACGAACTTTCACCCCTGTTCGATACTCGTTTACCGGACGGTACGTCAGCAGCCCCGGCGCGCATCGAAGCGATTCACAACAAACTTACGGTGCCGTAGGCTCGAACGAACCGACATCATTCTTGGAGGACACGCATGGCACGGGATCTGACACAACTCGAGCTGCTCGACGAGCTGCAGCCGGTTGCGGAAGAAAATCTGAACCGGCATCTCTCCATGGCCAAGGAGTGGCACCCCCACGACTACGTCCCGTGGGACGAGGGTCGCAACTTCGCTGCTCTCGGCGGCGAGGACTGGTCGCCGGAGCAGTCTCGTCTCGACGAGGTCGCCAAGGCCGCGATGATCACCAACCTCCTCACCGAGGACAACCTGCCCTCGTACCACCGCGAGATCGCGGAGAACTTCTCCCAGGACGGCGCCTGGGGAACGTGGGTCGGTCGCTGGACCGCCGAGGAGAACCGCCACGGCATCGTGATGCGCGACTACCTCGTCGTCACCCGTGGTGTGGATCCCGTCGCTCTCGAGCAGGCCCGCATCGAGCACATGACCAACGGCTTCTCCTCCGCCGCCGCCGGCGGTCACGACGAGATGGGCTTCCTCCACTCCGTCTCGTACGTCACGTTCCAGGAACTCGCCACGCGCGTCAGTCACCGCAACACCGGCAAGGTCTGCAACGACCCGATCGCCGACCGCATGCTGCAGCGCATTGCCGCCGACGAGAACCTGCACATGATCTTCTACCGCAATCTGTGCGGCGCGGCCCTCGACATCTCCCCCGACCAGGCCCTGCGTGCCATCGCCGACATCGTGCAGAACTTCCAGATGCCCGGCGCCGGCATGCCGAACTTCCGTCGCAACGGCGTCCTGATGGCCAAGCACGGCATCTACGACCTGCGTCAGCACCTCGAGGACGTCGTCATGCCCGTCCTGCGCAAGTGGAACATCTTCGACCGCACCGACTTCACCGCCGCGGGCGAGCAGACGCGCGAAGAGCTGGCAGCCTTCCTCGAGAAGCTCGAGAAGGACGTTCTCAAGTTCGAGGAGCAGCGCGACCGGATGCTCTCACGCGAGGCCGCGAAGCGTCAGGCGCAGGCGTCCTGACACCGCTCACGCCGACGGCGTGATTGGCCGAGTTCCGACTCGGCGGATACTCTCGATGTGCCCGGCAACCGTTTCTGCGGATGCCGGGCACATCGCTGTTTCCACTACTGACGGGTGACACTGGCCATGACTCTGCAGATCGGATCTCTGACCCTGCGCAGTCCCGTCGTGCTCGCCCCGATGGCCGGGGTCACCAACGTCGCGTTCCGCACGCTGTGCCGCGAACTCGAGGAGCAGCTGACCGGAAGCACGTCCGGCCTCTACGTGTGCGAGATGGTCACCGCGCGCGCCCTCGTCGAGCGCCAACCCGCCACGCTGCACATGACCACCTTCGGGCCCACGGAGACACCGCGCTCGCTGCAGCTCTACACCGTGGACCCCGACACCACGTACGACGCCGCGAAGATGATCGTCGACGAGAACATGGCCGACCACATCGACATGAACTTCGGCTGCCCGGTGCCCAAGGTCACCCGCAAGGGTGGCGGTGCCGCCCTTCCGTACAAGCGCTCACTGTTCGGGCGGATCGTCGCAGCTGCGGTCAAGGCGACCGAGGGAACGGACATCCCGGTCACGGTCAAGTTCCGCATCGGCATCGACGACGAGCACCACACCCACCTCGATGCCGGCCGGATCGCCGCCGGCGAAGGCGCCGCGGCGGTCGCCCTCCACGCACGCACCGCCGCTCAGCGGTACTCCGGCACCGCCGACTGGTCCGAGATCGCCCGACTCAAGGACCACGTCCGGGACGTGCCCGTCCTCGGCAACGGCGACATCTTCGATGCCGGCGACGCCGCGCGCATGATGACGGAGACGGGCTGCGACGGAGTCGTCGTCGGCCGTGGATGCCTGGGCCGCCCATGGCTTTTCGCGGAGCTGTCCGCCGCGCTCCGAGGCACCACTGCGCCGACTCCGCCCACCCTCGGCGAGGTGTCGGTCATCATGCGTCGTCACGCGCAGCTGCTCGCTGACCACCACGGCGAAGGACGCGGTCTGCGCGAGATGCGCAAGCACGTCGCCTGGTACATGCGCGGCTTTCCGGCCGGCTCGGATCTGCGGGTCCGGATGGCGACGGTGTCCACGCTGACCGAGCTCGACGACCTGCTCGCTCGACTCGACCCGACGGTTCCGTTCCCCGCCGACGCCGAGGGTCCCCGCGGCCGCCAGGGGTCGCCCGGGACGGTGTCGCTCCCGGACGGATGGCTCGACGATCCGGACGACTGCGCGGTGCCCGCGGGCGCCGATCTGATGCACTCCGGCGGATGATCAGTAATATGGCGTCGATCCGTCGACCGCTCGTCGACGCGCGGACGATGGGAACGACAAGTGGGTGACGACGACGACTCGGGGTCATCCACACCCGGACGTCGAGCCCCCTGGGAACGGCCCATTTCCCGCGTTCCCCGTTCGGATCAGGATTCGGGTCCGCGGCCTCCGGTCGAGCCCGTTCGACCTGACAGCCCGACCCCCCCGGACTCTCGGCCACGGCCGGACGACCCGAGGCCGGTAGCACCCACCCCCAGCCCTCCTTCCGACGACGAGGACAAGCGCCTGTCCGTCGCCGAATTGGTGGACAAGGTCTCGAAGATCGCGTCGTCGCGCAACCGTCGGACCGACGATCACCCGACACGCTCCGCTCCGCCCGAGCCCGACGCCGAGACCGACCCGCCGACCGTCGTCATACCGCCGGTACCCGCCCCTTCCCGGGAAATCTCGGACAAGGATCGCCCCGCCCCGGAAGCCGTGGGCCCGATCCCACCGCCCGCGTTGACCAGGCTCGCCCTGAGCCGGGCCCGCAAGCGCCGACGCGTTCGCGTGTTCGGCCGCATCGGAGTGTCGATGGTGTCGATCCTGGCGCTCCTCGTCACCGGCGTCGTCTGGGGTTATCTGCGGGCGACCGACCGCGGGTTCGAGCAGGTCGCCGCGCTGGACACCGAATCGACGGACGTGGTCGACGCCCCCGGCCAGTACGGCGACGAGACGTACCTGATCGTGGGTACCGATACTCGCGCAGGTGCCAGTGGTGAGATCGGTGCCGGCACGGAGGCCGACGCCGAGGGTGCGCGCTCCGACACCGTCATGCTGATCAACATCCCCGCCGACCGCAGCCGCGTGGTCGCGGTGTCGTTTCCCCGAGACCTCGACGTCGAACGCCCGGAGTGCGAGGGATGGAACAGCACGACGGGCGACTACACCGGTGAGATGTTCCCGGCCGCGGACGGCGACAAGCTGAACGCCACCTACGCCCTCGGTGGGCCGAAATGCCTCGTCAAGATCATCCAGAAGATCTCGGGACTCCGGATCGGACACTTCGTCGGCATCGACTTCGCCGGCTTCGAGTCGATGGTCAACGAGGTCGGCGGCGTCGACGTCTGCACGCCCGTTCCGTTGGTCGACGACGAACTCGGGACGGTCCTGGCCACGACGGGTGAGCAACGCATCGACGGACGCACCGCGTTGAACTACGTCCGCGCCCGCAAGGTGGAAGCCGAAGGCACCGGAGACTACGGACGCATCAAGCGTCAGCAGCTGTTCCTGTCGTCGTTGCTCCGCTCGGTGCTGAGCAATCGGGTGCTGTTCGATCCGGGCGCGCTGAACGGCTTCGTCACCGCGTTCACGAGGGACACGTTCGTCGAGAACGTCAAGACCTCGGACCTGCTCACTCTCGGCAAATCGTTACGGGGCGTGGCCGCCGGCGCGGTCACGTTCCTGACCGTGCCGACGTCGGGAACGACCGATTACGGCAACGAGATCCCGCGGACCGACGACATCAAGGCCATCTTCCAGGCCATCATCGACGACCAACCGCTGCCCGGTGAAGAGCGCGCCGCGGAGGTTCCCGGGGCTCCCGTGACGACGGCGCCTCCCATCACGTCCGAGCCGCAGATCGCGGTCGATCCCTCCACGGTGTCGGTGCAGATCTCGAACGGGTCCGAGATCAGCGGACTCGCTGCCACCACGGCCGACGAACTCGCCGCGTACGGGTTCCAGATCATGGGCACGGGTAACGCCGAGGTGCCGGGATCTGCCGCCACCGTCGTGCGCTACGGCACCGGGTCGATCGCCGAGGCCGAGACCGTCGCGAGCGCCATTCCGGGAGCGGTGCTCGAGGAACTCCCGAGCCTCGGAGGCATCGTCGACGTGGTGCTGGGATCGGAGTACCAGGGGTTCACGTCCGTTCCCACCGCCGTCGGCGAGGTCCTTCCGACCTTCCAGGTGGGAACATCCGGGGCCACCGAGGTCGCTCTCCCGAGCGATCTCACGGTCACGAACGGCGCCGACGACGCCTGCGTGTGAATCGATAACCCGCATTCACCGCCCGTTCACCGCCTGCATGCCCGTTGCCCATGTCGAGCCGAGTAAAATCGGACCATGCGCGTGGCTTACAACGAACAGATGACAGAACTCGCCGACCTGCTCGGCGAGATGGCCGCATTGGCCGGTAGTGCGATGGAGCGTGCCACGCAGTCCTTGCTGCAGGCCGACCTCCGTATCGCCGAGCAGGTGATCGGCGAACACGAGAGGATCACCGATCTCAGCTCCCAGGCCGAGGAGCGTGCGTTCGCCCTCCTCGCCCTCCAGGCCCCCGTCGCCGGCGATCTCCGATCGGTGGTCTCCGGCATCCAGATCGTCGCCGACATCGACCGCATGGGCGCCCTGGCTCTCCACGTCGCCAAGATAGCGCGTCGTCGCCATCCTCAGCACGCCCTGCCCGAGGAAGTGAACGGCTACTTCGCCGAGATGGGCCGCATCGCCGTGGCTCTCGGATCGTCGGCACGCGAGGTGCTCGAGACCCGCGACCCCGAGCGCGCCGCGAAGCTCCGCGAGGAGGACGAGGCGATGGACGACCTGCACCGTCACCTCTTCAGCGTCCTGATGGACAAGGAGTGGAGCCACGGAGTCGCTGCGGCCGTCGACGTCACGCTGCTCGGACGCTTCTACGAGCGTTTCGCCGACCATGCCGTGGAGGTGGGCCGTCGAGTGATCTTCCTGGTCACCGGCAGCCTGCCCAGCGACCTGCCGACTCCCCCCGCGCAGCACGTCTCCTGACCCACACGCACACGGACGAAAGGGCGCCCTCCTGACCGGAGGGCGCCCTTTCGTCTGTGCGGAGGTTGTCGGTGTTTATCCGAAGCGGCCGGAGATGTAGTCCTCGGTGGCCTTCTGCGTCGGGTTGGAGAAGATCTTCTCGGTGTCGTCGATCTCGATGAGGTTGCCGGGCTTACCGGTGGCCTCGAGGTTGAAGAAGCCGGTCTGATCGCTCACACGCGCAGCCTGCTGCATGTTGTGCGTGACGATCACGATGGTGAAGTCCTTCTTCAGCTCGCCGATCAGGTCCTCGATCGCGAGCGTGGAGATGGGGTCCAGCGCGGAGCACGGCTCGTCCATGAGCAGCACATCCGGCTGCACCGCGATGGCTCGTGCGATGCACAGGCGCTGCTGCTGACCACCGGAGAGACCACCACCGGGCTTGTCGAGGCGGTCCTTGACCTCGGTCCAGAGGTTCGCGCCCTTGAGCGACTCCTCGGCGATCTCGTCGAGCTGCTTCTTGTTCTTGCCGCCCTGGAGCTTGAGGCCGGCGACGACGTTGTCGCGGATCGACATCGTCGGGAACGGGTTGGGACGCTGGAACACCATGCCGATGGTGCGCCGGACGCCGACGGGGTCGACACCGGAGCCGTAGATGTCCTCGCCGTCGAGAAGCACGGAGCCTTCGACGCGGGCACCGGGGGTGACCTCGTGCATGCGGTTCAGCGAGCGCAGGACGGTGGACTTGCCGCAGCCCGACGGTCCGATGAAGGCCGTGACACTACGAGGGGGGACGGAGAGCGTCACATTGGATACGGCGTGGAACTTGCCGTAGAAGATGTTGACGTCTTTCAGATCGAGTCGCTTGGCCATGTCGAGAATCCTTCAGGTCAGAAGTTCTTGGGGGCGAAGAAGCGGGACACCAGCTTCGCGCCGATGTTGAGGACCGCGACGATGAGGATGAGGGTGAGAGCTGCTCCCCACATCCGCTCGCTGGTCAGCGCGGCCGTACCGGCCTTCTGCAGATCGACCATCATCAGCGGCAGCGAGGTCTGCGGGCCGGCGAAGAGGTTGAAGTTGATGGCGGTGGCGGATCCCACGAGGATCAGCACCGGCGCGGTCTCTCCCATGACGCGGGCGAGGGCGAGCATGATTCCCGTGACGATGCCCGAGAGCGCCGTCGGGACGACGATCTTCGCGATGGTCTTCCACTTGGGCACCCCGAGTGCATACGACGCTTCGCGGAGATCCTGCGGAACGATGCGCAGCATCTCCTCCGCGGACCGCACGATCACCGGGATCATCAGCAGCACCAGGGCGAGGGAGACGGCGAGACCGGAGCGGTCGAAGCCGAACGTCGCGATCCAGAGGCTGTAGATGAACAGAGCCGCGACGATGGACGGGACACCCGTGAGGATGTCGACCATGAAGGTCGTGGCCTTCGCGAGCCGCGTTCCGACGCCGTACTCCACCAGGTAGATGGCGACGAAGATGCCGATCGGGATGGAGATGACCGCGCAGAACAGTCCTTGCAGGAGCGTGCCGACGATGGCGTGGTAGGCGCCGCCGCCCGGCTTGAAAGGTGTGACTCCGGCTTGCGAGAACTGCCACCAGTCGGCCGTCGCGACGGCGCCGATGCCCCGCGAGACGACGGTGTAGAGGACCCACACCAGCGGGATCAGAGCGATCACCACGGCCAGGGTCACCAGCACGGTGGCCAGCGAGTCGGACACCTTGCGGCGGGAACTGACACCCTGGAACGTCGGCTGCTTGACCGGCCGGTCCATGGTGGCCGTCGAGGCGTTGTCGGCCATGGGTCAGTCCTTCTTTCCGGCGATGGCGGCGCGGGCGCCGGCGTTGACCACGAAGGTCAGGACGAAGAGAACGAGTCCCGCGGCGATGTACGCACCGGCCTGCAGCTGGTTGTTGAACTCACCGGCTGCCAGTGCGATCTTGGTGGCGAAGGTGTTGCCGCCGTCGAAGAGCGTCCACCCGAATGTTTCCTGGGTGCTGCGGATGATGATGTAGAGCGCGATGGTCTCGCCGAGCGCGCGGCCGAGGCCGAGCATCGAACCGCTGACGAATCCGGACTTGCCGAACGGAATGACGGTGGTGCGCACCACTTCCCAGCGAGTTGCACCGAGTGCGAGCGCAGCTTCGATGTGGCCCTTGGGTGTCTGGACGAACACCTCGCGGGTGACCGCGGCGATGATGGGCAGAATCATCACGGCGAGGACGATGGCACCGGTGAAGATGGTGCCGCCGCCGGCGATGGACACCGAGCCGGTGGCGAACAGCGGGAACCACGCCAGGTTGGTGTTGAGCCACTCGGCTGCCGGGGAGATGGCCGGCGCGAGGACGTAGAGGCCCCACAGGCCGAACACGATCGACGGCACCGCGGCCAGCAGATCGATGACGTATCCCAGAGGACCCGCCAACCGCTTCGGCGCGTAGTGCGTCAGGTAGATCGCGATACCCAGCGCCACCGGCATCGCGAGGATCAGCGCGACGATGGACACGGTGGCGGTCACGAGGAACAGGTCGCGGACGCCGAACAGCATCGCCGACGTGTCCGACGTGCTCCACTGGCCGTCGTACGTGAAGAAGTTGACGGTGTTGTTCTGCAGCGCGGGGATGGCCCGCCACAGGAGGAACCCACCGATCGCGGCGATCAGAACGATGACGAAGACACCGGACCCGGTGGCGAGCGTCGAGAAGATCCGGTCGCCCGGGCGGGTGACCGTACCTGTGGCTTTCTTGTCGGGCACTGGTGTCGGCGCTTCCGTCTTACGAGCGGCGTCGACGGCTGGGATGGTAGCCGGGGTGACGCCGCTGATCGAATGGGTGTCGCTCATACCGCTCACTGTCTCGTGTGGTGGGGTACTTGCGTCGCCTGCATCACTCCGAGGAGCGATGCAGGCGACGACCAGTGTGTCAGGAAATGGCGTTGATCGCCGTCACCAGACGCTCCTTGAAGCTGTCCGGGAGCGGCACGTAACCGGCAGCCTCGAGGCCTTCCTGGCCCTCGTTGGCAGCGCTGAGCAGGAACGACTTGACGCCCGCGGCGGTCTCCGCGTCGTAGCCCTTGGAGCAGACGATCTCGTAGGTCGAGAGCACCAGCGGGTAGGAATCGGCGTCCTTGCTGGCGAACAGTGCGTCGGTGTCGAGCGCGAGGTCGTTTCCGTCACCGGAGAAGGTGACCGTGTCGATCGCCTTGGCGGCGGTCTCGGTGGTGAGCTCGACGGCACCGGCGCCGAAGTCGATCTGCGCCGCGGTCAGGTTCTCCTGATCGGCGAAGCCCTTCTCGACGTAGGTGATGGCGCCCGGGGTGGCGGCAGCGGCCTGAGCGACGCCCGACGAACCGTTGGCGCCCTCGCCCACTCCACCGGCCCAGTCGGAGCTGTGGTCCAGCGTCCAGGACTGCGGTGCGGCGTCGGACAGGAAGCGCTGGAAGTTGTCGCTCGTGCCCGAGGAATCCGAGCGGTAGATCGGCGTGATAGCGGTGGTCGGGAGCGTCGCGCCCTCGTTCAGCGCGGCGATGGCCGGATCGTTCCAGGTGGTGATCTTGCCGGTGAAGATCTGGGCGATGACGTCGGGCGTCAGGACCAGGTCGTCGACACCGTCGAGCGTGTAGGCCACGGCGACCGGGCCGAACACGAGGGGAAGGTTCCACGCCGGGTTGCCGGCGCAGCGCGTGGCAGCCGCGTCGGCCTGCTCTTCCTTGATGGACGAGTCCGAGCCCGCGAAGTCCACGAGACCGGCGACGAACTGGGTACGGCCGTTACCGGAACCGCTGACCGTGTACTCCACTGCCTTGCCGGAGCACACACCCGAGTAGACGGACGTGAAATTGGACATCGCGTTCTGCTGCGCCGACGACCCTTCGCCGGTGACGGGACTCTTGCCCTCGCATGTCGCGGCGGAGTCACCACTGCCGGTGGCCTCGACGTTCGCGTCGGAACCACATGCAGCCAGCGTCAATCCGCCGACAGCCAGTACGCCCATGAGGGCAATGCTGCGCTCGAGCTTCACCTGTCTCCTCCAGAAACAGCCCGTCGCGACCGATCGGTCGGCGGGCGAGAAAAGGATGCGATCACTCGATCGCAACGGTTAGCGTGCGCTACCCGAGGGAGAACGTAAGCGCCGGTGGTGGACGGTGTGCCGCGCCTCCGTGAACGGAAGGTGAACAAGGCGACCGGATGCCCGGAAAGGCATGAGATATCGGTCTCGAGAACGCCGGACGATCAGGCGCGGGCGAACGCCGCATCGACGTGGAACGTGGTGAAACCGAGCTTGCTGTACGTGTGGACGGCGGCCGTGTTGTCCGACTCGACGTAGAGCAGTACCGCGGGCAGTTCGCGATCGGCGAGGTAGCGCAGGCCGGCCAGGGTCAGCAGTGCGCCCAGACCCTTGCCCTGCGCGTTCGGGTCGATGCCGACGACGTAGACCTCCCCGAGTTCGGGGTCGTCGCCGGTCGGGGGGTGAACCTTGGTCCAGTGGAAACCGAGAATCGTGTCGGGATCGTCCGCGGACGTGGCGACGAACAGACCCTCCGGGTCGAACCAGTCCTCGGCTCGACGCTCGTCGATGTCGGCGCCGGTCCAGCCGCCCTGCTCCGGATGCCACGCGAAGGCGGCGTTGTTGACGCGAAGGATCTCGGCGTCGTCGCCGTCGCGATAGGTGCGCAGTGTGATGCCCTCGCGTACGGGGAGTTCCGGAAGCGGGATGTCCGAGCCCAGGGGGCGACGCATCTGCAGCAGCTCCCGGACGACGGTCAAGCCCAGTTTCTCCGCCACGCGATCCGCCGACGGGAGCCTGCCGTGCGCCCACACGCGTGCGGTGGGTGACGGCAGAGCTCGCTCGACCAGCTGCGTTCCGATGCCTCGACCGCGCGCATCGGGGTGGACGACGACCTCGGCCATCGCCGGGGTGTCGCCGTGCTCGGGTGCCAGCGTTGCGTAGCCGACGAGTCGACCATCGTCGAGGGCGAGCAGATGCTCGTCGTCACGGGGTGACTCGACGGCCCGTTCCGCCTGCTCGGACAGTGGCGGAGTGCCGTCGACGACGGTGGCGCGCGCGATCGCGTCGCGGACCAGCTGCGCTTCCTCCGGCGTCGGGCGACGGGAGTCGATCGAGATGTCTGCGGCCATGTCAGGAACCCGACCGGTCGGACGGAGCGAACGAGCTCGAGGCGGAGGACGACACGGGCTGGGGAGCGTCGTCGACGGGCATGTCCGCGTCCAGGTCGGAGGTGTCGTCGGCAGACGACGATCCCTTGCCCGCACGGCTGGGACGGACGGCCTTGTAGCCGACGTTCCGGACGGTACCGATCAGCGATTCGTACTCGGTGCCGAGCTTCGCCCGCAGTCGACGCACGTGGACGTCCACCGTGCGGGTGCCTCCGAAGAAATCGTATCCCCAGACTTCCTGCAGGAGCTGAGCGCGAGTGAACACCCGACCGGCGTGCTGGGCCAAGTACTTGAGCAGCTCGAATTCCTTGTACGTCAGGTCGAGCGGCCGGCCCCGCAGGCGCGCGGTGTACGTGCCCTCGTCGATGACGAGCTCGCCGAGCGTGATCTTTCCCGACGCCTCGGGACTGCTGACTCCGCCGTGGCGGCCGACGAGCAGACGAAGCCTCGCGTCGAGCTCGGCGGGCCCGGTGGTGGGAAGCAGGATGTCGTCGAGTCCCCACTCGGCGTTGACCGCGACCAGCCCGCCCTCGGTGAGGACGGCGACCACGGGAATCGAGGAGCCGGCGCTGCCGAGGAGTCTGCACAGTCCACGTGCCGCCGCGAGGTCGGTGCGGGCGTCGACGAGCGCTATGTCGGCACTGCCGGCTTCGAGGAGAGAGGAGACCTCCGTCGGCGCCGGGCGGACCGTGTGCGCGAGCAGGACCAGGGACGGCAGAACGGACTCCGGGTCCGGGTCGGAGGTCAGCAGCAGTAACTCCACGGGGCCTCCTCGTCTCGTCGGCGGGTCCCACGACCTGCGGTGGGCGGTTGTCGCTGGATCACAGACTAACCTGTCCGGAGTCAGGAACCCTCGCCCACGACGTGCGTCGCGCGGACGAGGGACCTCGATCCCCCGCTGTCATCGCCGTCCGACCGCCCGAGAGGAACTCCGTGCGAAAACTGATCGTCGGGCTCGTCTTCATCCTGGCGCTCGCCCTCGCCGCCGACTTCGGGACCGCTGCGTACTCCGAATATCGGGTTTCACGCGCGCTCCGTGAGGGTGGCGACCTGGTGTCCGACCCCCAGGTGACCATCCACGGGTTCCCGTTCCTGACCCAGGCGGCAGAGGGCAGCTATCGCCGTGTGGAGATACGCGCCCAGGACGTCCCGACGGAGTATGTCGAGAAGACCACCATCGAGGCGACGCTGCGTGACGTGCGGATTCCGCCGTCGGACCTGCTGGACGGGTCGGTGCGCACGGTGCCGATGCGCCAGCTCGATGCGCGCGTCCGTATCGACGCGACGGACCTCGGGCGCTTCCTGCAGATCCCGGATCTGCAGGTGTCGACACCTCCCGCCGACCGATCGGACGGAACCGGCGGATCGGGCGGCTCCGGGGAGACCACGGCCGGGGCCGTGGTGCTGACCGGCACGGTTCCCGTCGGCCCGGTGGATGCGGCCGTCAGTGTCACCGCGGAGCTGGTCCTCGACGGGGACGGCGTCTCGATCGTCGCGTCCGACCTGTATTTCGGCCCGGAGGGTGAGGCGGATTTCACCATTCCCGACTTCCTGAAGCCCGCGGTTCTGGGTCTGTTCACGAAGAAGATCGATGCGCAGCAGCTCCCCTTCGGCATCCTGCCGTCGACGGTCTACGCCGAGGGCGGCCAGATCGTCATCGAGGGCAGCGCTCAGGACGTCACGATCGATCTCGACGAGATCCGCGCACCGTGACCGCCGTTCTCGTCCTCGTCGTCGCACTGGTGCTGGCCGGAGTGGTCGGCCTGTGGCTCAGGCGGCGCGAAGGCGCCGTCCGGTCGACCGAACCCGGCACCGCGTCCGCGAGTCGCGCGGACGCCCTCCGCGCCGTCGGTGTGCGCGACGGCGCGGTGACGGTGCTGCACTTCTCGGCCACGTGGTGCGGTCCGTGCGCGGCCGTGCGCCGGGTGGTGGCCTCCGTGGTCTCCGATCTCGACGCGTCCGGGCGCGCAGTGTCCGACGTCGAGGTCGACATGGACGAACAGCCGCAGCTCGCCCGCGAGTTCGGTGTCATGTCGTTGCCGACGACGTTCGTGCTCGACCCGTCGATGCGGGAGCGCTCGCGTGCGTCCGGGGTGCCATCCGTCGCCGACCTGCGTACCGCGATCCTGGCTGCGTCCGGACCCACGACTTCGTGATCCTCGCCATCGTGCGTACGATGGCCTGCGTGACCGCCAGCCACGAGCTTCTGCTCACCCGACGCCGCACAGTAGATCTGTGCCGCCTCGGCGGCTGTTGCTGCCGTTGCCGCTGACGACGGTCCTTCCCCAGCGCTGATCCGCTCCCGCGCCGCGTGCACCTCACGCCGCCGGTAGAGACGTATCCCGAGGAAGACCATCGGCCGCCCGCGTATCCCGCGTGCCCCGGCCTTCCGCGCTCGGTCCCACCACTCTTTCCTCACCGCAGGAGCATCTCGATGCCAACTCCCACCGCGAGTCCCTCACAGGTCGACGTGCGGGGTCCCCGGTTCGTCGCCTGGGTCACCACCGTCGTCCTGGTCGTCACTCTCCTCGTCTCCACCGTGTCCCTCTCCGCGGCCGCGATCATCCTGGGTCTGCAGACTCTCGTCTTCGCCTACGGCGCTGCCGCAGGTCCGGCCGCACACCCCTACGGCCGCGTCTACGCCGCAGTGGTCGCACCACGGCTCGGGCCGGTGCAGGAGAAGGAACCGGCGACACCTCTGCGGTTCGCGCAGGGCCTGGGGTTCGTGTTCGCGGTCGTCGGCACGGCAGGCTTCGCTCTCTCCTCCACCGCCGTCGGGACGATCGCTACCGGACTCGCCCTGTTCGCAGCCGTCCTGAACGCCGCCTTCGGTATCTGCCTGGGCTGCAAGATCTACCCACTCGCGAGCCGGCTCCTGCCTGCTCGACAAGCCATCTCCTGATCCACCCGTCACCTGTAGAAGAAGAATCGAAAGGAACCACATGGCTCGCTCCGACGTCCTGGTCACTGCCGACTGGGCCGAGCAGAACCTGCATGCTCCCAAGACCGTGTTCGTCGAGGTCGACGAGGACACCAGCGCCTACGACACCGGCCACATCGAGGGTGCCGTGAAGCTCGACTGGAAGTCCGACCTCCAGGATCCGGTCCTTCGCGACTTCCTCAACCAGGAGCAGTTCTCCGACCTGCTGTCGACCCGCGGCATCGCCAACGACGACACCGTGATCCTCTACGGCGGCAACAACAACTGGTTCGCCGCGTACGCGTACTGGTACTTCAAGCTGTACGGCCACAAGGACGTTCGTCTGCTCGACGGCGGCCGCAAGAAGTGGGAACTGGACGGTCGTCCGCTCAGCACCGACGCCGTCTCGCGCGAGACCACGTCGTACAAGGCCGAGGCTCCCGACCTGTCGATCCGCGCGTTCCGCGACGAGGTCATCGCCGCCATCGGCACCAAGAATCTCCTCGACATCCGCTCCCCCGACGAGTACTCCGGCAAGATCCTCGCGCCGGCGCACCTCCCCCAGGAGCAGAGCCAGCGTCCGGGCCACATCCCCGGAGCCGTCAACGTTCCGTGGAGCAAGGCTGCCAACGAGGACGGCACCTTCAAGTCCGACGAGGAACTAAAGGAGCTCTACGACGGTGTCGGCATCGATCCCGCCAAGGGCACCATCGCGTACTGCCGCATCGGCGAGCGTTCGTCGCACAGCTGGTTCGCACTGACCCAGCTGCTCGGCTACGACAACGTCAAGAACTACGACGGCAGCTGGACCGAGTACGGCTCCCTCGTCGGAGCACCGATCGAGTTGGGAGCGTAAGACATGTGCGGAGCACCAGTTCAGGGACAGACCCTTCCGGCCGGCGTCGACATCGAGAAGGAAACGGTCATCACCGGCCGCGTCCTCGCGAAGTCGGACGGCCAGCCCGTGGGCGGCGCGTACGTGCGTCTGCTCGACAGCACCGGTGAGTTCACCGCCGAGGTCGTCGCATCGGGAACCGGTGACTTCCGGTTCTTCGCTGCGCCGGGCACGTGGACGCTGCGCGCCCTGTCCGCCAGTGGCAACGGCGACGTCACCATCTCCCCCGAGTCCGCCGGACTTCACGAGGCAGAGATCGCCATCGGCGCCTGACCGCCTCCGATCGACAAGAGCCCCGCCCGAGCAGTTCTCGGGCGGGGCTCTTCGCGTTCGTCTCTACTTGCCGGGTTCGGGCGGCAGTCCGAGCGACTTCAGCACTTCTTCCCATGTCGACGGCACGGTCTCCGTCGGCGTGGCCGGCGGTGCGAGGTACCCGGGGGCCACCGGGGGGATCACCCGGGGAGCCCCGACGCCGTCGGCTGCCGGCGGGACGGCCGGCTCGGTCACCGGCGGCTTCTCACTCTCGTCCCTCGCGATGTCGGTGATCCACCGGATCAGCTTCTCGCTCTCCCAGTCCCTACCGTTGTCCGGGAAGTTGTCCCAGTAGTAGAGGTGCTGGAGGAACCCGAGCTCGATGTACGGCTTCTCCCACAGCTGCGGGATGTCCGCGTTGTCCGCGGCGAAACCCTTCGCTTCGGCCGCCAGCTTCGCCTCGACGACACTGCGGCCCGGTCCCATGGCCCACTGCGCGGCGTCGAACATCTCCTGCGGCGACGGCGCAGGCTCGTCGGCGGTGGGTTCGGTGCGGTCGGACACGCGCAGCATGACGTCGAGAACGGACTCGTCGGACGTCGCGAATCCGGGGTCGGAGAACACGTGCGCGATGGTGCGCGCGGCCACGTCGGACGACACGGCGGCGAACTCGGTGACCGTCCGTGCGGGGTCGAGAAGTGTGAAGTGCATGCGCCCGAACACGTTCAGCGCCAACGGGAGTACGCCCAGATTCTCGGGGGCGTCGCAGGCGATGTCCATCGGACGGCAGGCCCACCGGATCTTGTCGGTCAGCGTTCCGTAGTCCTTCGGCTCCGAGGACATGAAGCCGCCCCCGGGAGGTCCCGGCTTGTCCAACGACGCGGTGCCCGCGGGTCGGTAGGGATCGCCGACGAGGGCGACCCCGGCGATGTCGTCGGACGTGACGTGGGCCGTCGACGGGCGTGACCCGATGTCGACGGCCAGACGTTCGACCGCTTCGGCGCCGACGCTGTAGCCGAGCAGGACGTACTTCGTCGACGTCCCGCACGCAGTCTTGTTCTCGTCGATCATCCGGGTCATCGTGCTCAGGCCCTCGCGCACCGACTCCTGGTAGGTGGGCACCGGATCGGCCACCGCGACGCCGTACTCGGAGGCATAGGGGACGTAGACCCACCCGACGCGTCCGGGGTACTCGGCGTTGGCCTCACCCGTCGGAACGGTCACGTTGCCGACCCAGTTCGACCACGGCAGTCGGTCGACCTCGTCGACGGGATTCCTGTCCGACTCCGAGTCGGTCGCTCCCGTGATCGCGACGATCAGGACATCGGGGCAGTCGTAGGCGTAGTTGTTCGGATCCTGGTCGACCTTGTTTCCCAGGCCGAACGTGTCCAGTACGGACTCGACCGGGTCGTCGCCGAGGCCGAGCGGATCCGACGGTGTGATCGGGGCGGCCGCGGCGACGGACGTCTGCAGGACACTCACCGCCAGCAGGGCCGTCGCACACACGGCGAACACTCGTGTGGCGGCTCCACCGGGCGACATCCGCCCCGTCCTCGACTCCATGACCCTCTTCACCGGCACCTCTCCGACCACGTATCTGCAGTTCCGACATCGGAACGCTCCGACCCTATGCAACCCGGCGGCCGTTCGGACCGACGCGAGCTTGTCATCGGTCACAAGGTCTGCGGCCCGAACAGTCGGGCGCCCGGGCCAGGAACGACGACCGACGCGCCGCGGTCTACACTCGATACGTGGTCATCTTCTTCGAGGTACTCCTGGTGCTGGCGTCGATTCTCATCGCCTGGTTCTCCCTGTACGTGGTCTACCGCTTGGTCACCGACGAGTCGTGAGCAGTCCGTTCGACGACGGCCGGTCCGGCAGCGCATCGCCACGCCTGAGTGGTGACGAGGCAGTAGCGCGCGCCGAGGATCGGGCCAAGGAGACTGCGGGTCGCAACATCCCGGTGCTCCCCGACCTTCCGGCGACCGACGACACCGCCAATCTGCGACTCGGCGTCGACATCTCGCATTCCGTTCTGGCCCTCCTCCCCCTCGTGGGCGTGTGGCGGGGCGACGGTGAAGGACATGACGCCGACGGCGACTACACCTTCGGCCAGCAGATCATCGTGAGTCACGACGGCGGCCCGTACCTGACGTGGGAGTCCCGGACCTGGCGCACCGACGCCGACGGCGCCTACACGGCCGAGGATCTTCGCGAGTCCGGCTTCTGGCGCGTCAGCGGATCCGGCATCGCGGGTGCCGAGGACGAGGAAACTCTCGAGCTTCTGCTGACACACGCGACCGGCCTCATCGAGCTCTACTACGGGCGCGCGCTGACACAGTCGTCGTGGGAGTTGGCCACCGACGTCGTCATCCGCACCACCTCCGCCGCGCTCGTGGGCGGGGCGAAGCGTCTGTACGGCATCGTCGACGGCGGCGATCTGGCGTATGTCGAGGAGCGCGTCGGACCGGACGGCGATCTCGCCCCCCGATTGTCCGCACGCCTCGCCCGCTACGTCGGCTGACCTCTACTCAGCGCTCGCTTCGGCATCGTCCTTCGAGGACGACTCGTCGTCGGAGTCGGCCTTCTCCGGATCGAAGTCGGCGAACGCGGTTCCCGACACGGTGCCGTTGGTGCCCGGCAGTGTGACCGTCTCGCGGGCGCCCGTCTTGTACCGGTCGTTCAGTCCGTCCATCTTCTCGCCGGCGCGGTCGAGGTCCTCCTGCGTCAACTCGGGGCCCACCGTGTCCTCGTTCGACGTGGTCGTGTCGGCATCGTCGGACTCTGTGGTCTCGGTGGTCTCGCTGCTGCGGTCGTCAGTCATGCACCCACACTGACACACCGTCGGCGTCGCCTCGGCAGAACGGGAAAGACCGTCGTCGGTAATGGTCCCGATCGACCCCGGACATGACGCGACCCCCGAGCCCTACCGGTACACCCTTGCGGGAGTACGGGTCTCGGTCTGGACGGACCGAGGGCTCGGGGGTCGGGTAGCTGCCTGGTATTCGCCCGCCGCTCGCGCGGTGAGTGATATCCGTCAGCGGGTGCGGCTAGCGGGCAGCCACCTCACGCGTCCAAGAGTCATACAATTCCAGACCACCTCCTCTCTCGTGTACTGACGACGCTACGCGTGGAACAGCGCGCTCTGCAACGGCTTTTTCTCGGAGCGAACAGACGATGTCCGGACCGCGCCGGCAGGGGCCTCGCCGCGGACGTGGAGTGTGCGCACACCATTCGGTACCGGACTGTGCGTCACGACCACGACGGACCGCTCCGGCTCGAACAGTCCGCCTGCGGGGTCGAGCGCCGCGGAGAGAAGCCGAGCCGACGATGCGTCGTCCAGGTGCTCGGTGGGTTCGTCGACGACCAGCACCGACGCTCGCGACACCACCGCCCGCGCCAGGAGCAGTCGACGACGCTGCCCGCCGGATATCGCTCGATCCCCGCCTTCCAGCAGGGTGTGCAGTCCCCCGGGCAGGGTCTCGACCCAGTCACCGAGACCCACTCGCTGCACGGCGTCCAGAGCGTCGCGCTCGGTGAGGTCGCCGCGCACCACCCGAAGATTCTCCAGCACGGTCGTCTCGAAGACGTGTGCGTCCTCGGCGAAGTAGGTCACCTCGGCGCGCAACCAGTCCTCGGGCACGTCGTCGATCGGGTGACCCGCCACGCGCACCTCCCCCGAGATCGCCGGCACGAGCCCGGCGAGTGTCATGGCCAGAGTCGACTTGCCGATGCCGCTCGGGCCCACGATCGCTATGCGCGCACCGGGTTCCAGACGCAGCGACACAGGCGCGGTGTGGGCGCGCCCGCGGCCGGCGACCACGGCGTCCCCCTCGAGACTCACATCCCCGGTGGGGACCGACCGATCGGCGGCCGCGTGTCCGGGGCCCGCCGAGTCGACCAGAGCCATGATGCGCCGGGCCGCCGCGGAGCCTCGCACCAGAGCGACAGCCGCCGCAGGCACGGCCCCTGTCGCCTCGAAGGCCGCGAGGGGCACGAGGACGACGACGGCCAGGCCCGTCGGATCGGCACCCCCGGAGAATCCCGTTCCGCTCCCGTAGGCCGCGATGCCCGTGATGAGCGCTCCGAGAACGGCGGCCCCCATCGACAGGGGCGTCGCCGCAGCGGACAACGCGGACCACGTTCCGGCGCGATCCTGCGCTGCGGCGGCGGCCGCGTCCGCCTCGTCCGCCCGGCGTCGGACGTCCGCCAGACGGCCCGAGACGCGCAATTCGGCGGCGTGGTCGACGGCCGTGACGGCATGTCCCGCATAGTCGGCCCGCGCGAGAAGCAGGGCCTGCGCCGACGCCGTCTCGGCCCGACCCGCGAGCCACGGCGCGACGACACCGGACACGAACAGTGCTGCGGCGAGGATCGTCGCGGCTGCGGGCGACCACACGGCGACCACACCGACCGCCGCGACCGAGATCACCGACGCGACCGCGACGGGGACGAGCGCGCGCACCACCACGTCGCCGACGGCGTCCACGTCGGCGCCGGTACGCACGAGGAGATCTCCCCGTCGCAGAGTTACGGAGGCCGACGAATTCCCCTGCGCAAGAATGTGATACAGCGAGGACCGCGCCGACACCATTCCTCGCAACGCGACATCGTGGGTCGCCAACCTCTCGAGGTAGCGGCACAGGCCGCGAGTGATTCCGAGGGCGCGCACCGCGACGACGGCGACGGACAGGTGCAGCACCGGGGGCATCTGCCATGCCCGCGTGATGAGCCACGCCGACAGCGCCGACAGCGCGAGCGCGCTGCCGAGCGTCGCGACTCCCGCCAGGACGGCGCGGATCATCCTGCGCGGCTCGAGGTCGAGAAGACGCACAGCCCTCACGAGGTCGTTCATGCCGGCACCGCCGGTCGGCTCGCCGTCACGACACCGTCCGCGACCGCGAGCAACTCGGGCGCGTGCCCCACCACGACGACGGTGCGGCCGGATCGCGCCGCCGCGACGAGCGACTCGAGCACGCGTGCAGTACATTCCGGATCCAGGTGAGCAGTCGGTTCGTCCAGGAGCAGCACGGGCGCGGCGGACGCGAGAGTCCGCGTCAGAGCAAGTCGTTGCGCCTCCCCGAGGGACAAGCCGGCTCCCCCTGCACCCAGCACGGTCGAGCGTCCGTGCTCCAGCGTCGCGAGGACACGGTCGAATCCGGTGGCGCGCGCCGCCGCGTCGACGTCTCCACCCGCCCCGAGGTCGAGGTTGTCCGCGACAGTTCCGGCGACGATCGCCGGCCGCTGCGGGAGCCATGCGACACGGTCCCACCAGGTCTCCAGGTCCACCCTCGACAGGTCGAGACGTCGACCGTCGGACGAGATCAGCTCGACGCGGCCCTCGTCGGGTTCCACGAGACCCAGGATGGTCGCGAGAATCGTGGATTTGCCGGTGCCGTTCGCACCGGTCAGGACGGTCACCTCGCCGGGCCGGAACGTCGCGTCCACACCCGAAGGCGCCCACCCGTCGCGGCCGCGCACCGATACTCCGGTGAGCTCGACGGTGAGGGCACCGGTCGGCGGTGCCTGCGTGCGGAAGCCGGGACGTGCAGAGCCCTCGGTGGATTCGAGCAGGGCGAAGGCCCGACCGGCGGCCTCGGTCCCGTCCTCGGAGGCGTGGAACGCGCTGCCCAGCGCACGGAGAGGGAGGTAGACCTCGGGTGCCAGGACGAGGGCGATGATACCGGCGGTCAGCCCCATCTCGCCGTACACGAGTCGCAGGCCGATCGTCACCGCGACGAGCGCCACACCGAGCGTCGCGAGCAGCTCGAGGACCATCGACGACAGGAAGGCGACGCGCAGCGCCGACATGGTCCGACGTCGGTGGCTCTCTCCCAGCTCGGCGATCCGCGCCGCGGGTCCGTCCTGACGGCCCAGTGCGCGCAACGTCGGGATGCCCGCCAGCAGATCCATCGTCCGAGCGGACAGTCGCGCCATCGCATCCAGTGTCCGACGCGATCGGCCGCGCGTCAGGAGCCCGATGAGCACCATGAACACCGGGATCGTCGGCAGGGTCACCACGACGATCACCGCGGACAGGGGGTCGACGAGGGCGATGACGAGAACCGTTGCGGGAGTGACGATTGCTGTCAGCACCAACGCCGGAAGGTAGTCGGTGAGGTAGGGCGCCAGTCCGTCGAGTCCCCGCGTGAGCACTGTCGTCCACTCACCACGATCGTCCACCCCGCGGAGGTCGCGACAAGTGGTCGCGGCATCGAGAAGGTCGGCCTTGAGACCACGCACGACCCGGAGCGCGGACCGTTGCGCGTACCGGGACCTCGCCCACGTCGCGATGCTGCGAACGACGACGGCGCATCCGAGGACGACCAGCTCGGCAGTCCAGGCGCCGGGATCACGACGCGACGGGTCGGTGATCGCTCCGCCCAGCACGGTGCCGACCATGACGGCGACGACGATGACGCAGGCGGTGGTCACCGAGGAGAAGACCACCGACCCGACGAGGTAGCGCCGGACCGGTGCGGACCGTGTCCACAGGCGAGGATCTATCGGACCCGACCGCGTGCTCACGGCGCCCTCGTCAGACCGATCGACGGCGGGATGTGCTGTGACCCGATGCGGCGGCGGAACACCCAGTAGGTCCAACCCTGGTACGCGAGCACGACCGGCGCGACGATCGCCGACAGCCACGACATGATGCGCAACGTGTAGGCCGAGGACGATGCGTTGTCGACGGTCAGCGAGAACGCGTCGTCGATCGTCGACGGCATGACATCGGGAAACAGCGAGCAGAACAGCAGCAGCACCGCGCTCGCTATGGTCACCGTCGTTCCGACGAACGCCCACCCGTCACGCCCGCGAGCGAGAGCGGACGCAGCCGCCGCGAGCCCGGCGACCGCCGCGAGGACCAGCCACCATGTCCACCCCTTGCCGTGTGCGACCTGGGTCCACAGCGCGAACACCCCGGTGACCGCGGCGACCGGAAGGAGCAGCCGGGCAGCAAGAGTCGACGCGTCGTCGTGTACCTCGCCGGCAGTCTTCAGCGCGATGAACACGGCGCCGTGGAACGCGAACAGCAGCGCCGTCGTCGCGCCGCCCAGCAGGGCGTACGGCGAGAGCAGGTCGAGCAGTCCGGACGTCACCTTCTTGTCGGCGTCGATCGCGACACCACGGACGATGTTGGCGAAGGCCACGCCCCACAGCACGGCAGGCACCCACGACCCGATACCGATACCCAGGTCGCACCGCCGACGCCACACCGGATCATCGATCTTGCCGCGGTACTCGATAGCGCAGATGCGGAGGATGAGCGCCACGAGGATCAGCAGCAACGGCAGGTAGAAGCCGGAGAAGAGCGTCGCGTACCACTCGGGGAAGGCCGCGAACAGCACTCCTCCCGCCGTGATGAGCCAGACCTCGTTGCCGTCCCAGACCGGACCGATGGTGTTCAGCACGACTCGCCGCCGGGTCTCGCCGTCCTCTCGCCGCGACGACCCCAGGATCGGCATGAGCATGCCGACGCCGAAGTCGAAACCCTCGAGGACGAAGTATCCGACGAACAACGCGGTCACGACGACGAACCAGAACTCGGGTGTACCCATGTCCATCTCCTCCTAGTAGGCGAACGACAGGGGACGCGCGTCGGCGTCGTCGCTGCCGTCGTCGTCGCGGTCGTCGTCGTGTGGATGCCGGTCGTGCTCGAGAGGTCCCGCCTGCACGTAGCGCTTCATCAGCAGGAACCAGACCGCGCCGAGTCCCGCATACAGAACCGTGAAGGTGATCAGGGATGTGAGAACGAGGCCGACCGGGTGGTCGGAGACGCCCTGGTCGACCGTCAGACGGATCATGTCGACACCCGTAGGATTCGGCGCGACGATCCACGGCTGGCGTCCCATCTCGGTGAAGATCCATCCCGCGCTGTTGGCCAGGAACGGCGTCGGGATCGCCAGGATCGACAACCGGGAGAACCACCGCTGATCCGGGACCCGGCCCCCACGAGTAACCCACAGACCGGCGAGGGCGAGCACGGCCGAACCCGCTGCGAGACCGATCATCATGCGGAATGCCCAGTAGGTGACGAAGAGGTTGGGCCGGTAGTTGCCGGGGCCGTACTGCTGCTCGTACTGCTGCTGCAGCTCCGTCACTCCCTGCACCGTCGCGTTCAGGTCGCTCTCGGCAAGGAAGGACGTCAGTCCCGGTATCGCGACGATGTGCTGGACGCTGTCGCAGTTGTTGTGGGTGCCGATGGTCAGGATGGAGAACGACGCACCGGTCTCGGTGTGGCACAACGATTCGGCGGACGCCATCTTCATCGGTTGCTGGTCGAACATCAGCTTGCCCTGGATGTCGCCGGTGATCGCCAGCGCGGCGCCGGATGCGATCATGACCACGAACGCCATGCGCGCGGCCGGACGGAACATGGTGCGCGCCTGCGATGTCGGGCCGGTCTCACCCTGCCGTGCACTGCGGACCATCCACCACCCGGCGATGCCGGCGACGAACGTCGCTGCGGTGAGGAAGGATCCGGCGACCGCGTGCGGGAAGGCTGCCAGCGCGGTGTTGTTGGTGAGCATTGCCCAGATGTCGATCAACTCGGCACGGCCCGTGTCCGGGTTGTAGACGGCGCCGACCGGATGCTGCATCCAGGAGTTGGCCGCGATGATGAAGTACGCGGACGCGTTGACGCCGATGGCCACCAGCCAGATCGTGGCCAGGTGAACGACTTTCGGCAGGCGCTGCCACCCGAAGATCCACAGACCGAGGAAGGTGCTCTCGAGGAAGAAGGCCACCAGGCCTTCGAGAGCGAGCGGGGCACCGAAGACGTCGCCGACGAAGCGCGAGTACTCCGACCAGTTCATACCGAACTGGAATTCCTGGACGATGCCGGTGGCGACACCGAGAGCGAAGTTGACCAGGAAGAGCTTGCCGAAGAACTTGGTCAGCCGATACCAGGAATCCTTGCCGGTGATCACCCACATCGTCTGCATCGCCGCGACGATCGGAGCGAGTCCGATGGTCAGCGGAACCAGCAGGAAGTGGTAGACGGTAGTAATTCCGAACTGCCATCGTGAGACATCGAGTGCGTCCATGCCCAGCTTCTTCTCGTCGGCGGCGAGGCGGGACTCCGCCTACGACGCAGACGTTACTACTACGCGTAGTAGTAGGCGATGGAATGTGTGCACCGTTACCCGGGCGTCAGCGCATGACGGCGGCGTCCACGAGGTCCCGCACGATGCGGTCGGTCGGCCGCTCGCGGTAGGTCGTGGAATCGAGCGTGTGCACGCGCGCGGCGAGCGTCACCGACGACACCAGCCAGACACTGTCCGCGAGAATGAGATCCGCGACGCGCAGCGGTGCGTGCTCGGTGCTGAAGCCGGCGTCCCCGGCGATCTCGAACAACGCGTCGACGGTGGTTCCGCGCAGCACACCGTGCTCGACGGGCGGCGTCACCATGCGGCGGCCCGTGATCGAGAGCACCGTCGACCGTGGCCCCTCGAGCACGTGCCCCTCGGTGCTGCGGAACACCACGTCGTCGACGCCGGCACGGGCCGCGTGCCGCAGTGCCGCCATGTTGGTCGCGTAGGACAGCGTCTTGGCGCCGAGGAGCGTCCACGGGGACGTCTCCCCCGCATCGATGGAGTAGCCGCGAGACAGGGTCATCGCCGACACGCCCTTCGCGCGCGATCGCGCCACTCTCTCCGAGACCTCGGAGACCGTCACCAACCCGGTGGGCGCCCCGCCGGAGTCCGACTCCCGGCCGCGGCTCAGATAGAGGCGCATGGCGCCTTCACCGGACCCGGTCCGCTCCCACTCCGCCACGGCCACCGACACCGCCGCGCGCCATGCCTCGGCGTCGGGCTCGTCGAGATCGAGCATGTCCGCCGAACTGGCGAGGCGCGCCAGATGGGCGTCGAGTCGACACGCTTTCCCGTCGCGGATCAGAATCGTCTCGAAGACGCCGTCACCACGGACCGCACCGAGATCGTCGGCATGCAGAACTGGGGCGGTCGGGTCCTGTACGACGCCGTCGAGGGTCACCACAACTCGTGAAGTCATGACCCCGAGGGTAGTGCCGTGGTAAGAAACCGGACGCGCTCCTAGACTGGGTGCGTGTCCGAGATTCCCGCAGTGACGTCCTCATCCGTGCTCGCTCGACCGGGTGCCGTCCGATCTCCCGACGACGGACCGGACCGCGGAACTGCATGGCACTACGGTGACCCGTTCGGCGAGCAGCGCGCCACTGCCACCACGGCAGCCGTCATCGACCGCTCGACCCGCTTCGTCATCGCCATCACCGGCGAGGAGCGCCTGACGTGGCTGAACACGATCTCCAGCCAGCAGGTCGCGACGTTGACCGACGGCTCGTCCGCCGAGAATCTCAGCCTGGACGTCAACGGTCGAGTCGAGCACCACATGGTCATGACCGACATCGACGGAACCACGTGGATCGACACCGAGGCCGATCGGGGGCCCGATCTGCTGGCGTTCCTCACCAAGATGGTGTTCTGGTCGAAGGCGGCCCCGCGGCGCGGCTCCGAACTCGTCGTCCTCTCCCTGCTCGGACCGAAGGCACCGTCGATCCTGCGCGCCGTCGGCACCGAGGTTCCCGATGCCGCGTATCAGGCAACGCTTCTGGTCCCCGGGGATCCGTCCTCGGGGTTCGTCCGGAGGATGCCGTGGCCGGCGCGCGTCGACTCGTTCGACGTGCTGGTCCCCGCGGCCTCGCTGGACGAGTGGTGGGCCAAGTTCGTCGTCGCCGGTGCGCGCGAAGCCGGCAGTTGGGCGTTCGAGGCACTGCGGGTCGAGTCCGGACGCCCGCGCATCGGCCTCGACACCGACGACCGAACGATCCCGCACGAGGTCGGCTGGATCGGCGGTGTCACGGAGTTCGGGGCGGTGCACCTGGACAAAGGGTGCTATCGCGGCCAGGAAACCGTCGCCCGCGTCCACAACCTGGGCAAGCCACCCCGTCGCCTGGTACTCCTGCACCTCGACGGATCCGCCGACGGCCGCCCCGAGACCGGTGACGACGTGACGGTCGGTGGACGCGCAGTGGGCCGTCTCGGCACCGTCGTCGACCACTTCGAGCTGGGCCCGATCGCCCTCGCGCAGATCAAGCGGGCGGTTCCGGTGGACACCACGCTCGACGCGGGTCCGTGCGCGGCCTCGATCGATCCCGAGTCGTACACGGCCGACACCGCCGTGCAGGCGGGCCGCGCTGCCGTGGATCGGCTGCGAGGTCGGTGACGAGCGCTGCAACGGGACGTGTCCTGTCGGTGTGCGTCGTGCACACCATCCATCCCATCTCACGGCCCGCCGTCGTGGACTCGGCCATCGACAAGCGCGCGGTCGAGGGTCCGGTCGCCGTCGACGAGAACGGGCTGCACGGCGATCGTTCCTGTGACACGAAGTTCCACGGCGGCGCCGATCAAGCCGTGTACGCCTACGACGAGTCCGAGGCGATGCGCTGGGCGGTGGATCTGGTTCGCGACGTTCCGGCCGGATACTTCGGCGAGAACCTCCGGGTCACCGGCATCCCCGTGACGGACGCGGTCGTCGGCACCCTGTGGTCGGTGGGTACCGCCGTCCTCGAAGTCACGATCCCTCGACGTCCGTGCGCGGCATTCGCTCGGTGGACGCAGGAGCAGACGTGGGTCAAGCGTTTCACCGAGCGCGCCGACGTCGGCGCATACCTGCGCGTGGTCCGGCCGGGCGTCCTCACCGCGGGTGATGCGATCGAGATCACGATGGTGCCCGATCATGGCGTGACCGTCCGCGATCTGTTCGTCGGGGACTCCGCGGACGCGATGGCGACCCTTCTCGAGACCCCCGGCCTGGCCCCCAAGGTGTATCGGGAGGCTCGGGACATGGCAGCGCGAGCGGCGCGGCGCACATCGTCGGTGTGACACCGGATCCGGTGGAAGCGCAGACCCGATTCGCACGCTAGAGTGTGGTCAGGAAGAACACACAATCAGACGGGGCCGCCAAAAAATCCCAGGCCGCCCCGCTATTCGCGAGGGGGTTAGCCATGGGCCGCGGCCGGGCTAAGGCAAAGCAGACCAAAGTTGCACGTGAGCTCAAGTACAGCTCACCGTCCACGGACTTCGAGAGTCTCCAGAAGGAGCTCGCAGGTTCCCCCGACTCGCACCGCAACGGCATCGCCGACCGGGAGCCATCCCGGCACGACGATGACGAATACGACGACTGGCGGCGCTGACCGCACCCCCTGATCGGGGATCATCCACTCTTCACACCGCAACCGTGCGGGGCGTTCCGAATCCGGGACGCCCCGCACGGTTGCGCGTGGTGCGTGTAGTCGTCATCGGACACACAGAATCGCCCGGGACAGGAATCCTGCCCCGGGCGATCTGTTCGTCTGTCAGAAGCGCGGGTGGTTGCCCATCAGCACTGCGCGCTCGTCGGTCCCGGTGTCGGCCGACTTCTTCACGGTGCCCAGCGTCCAGCACTCGATGTGGCGTGCGGTCAGCACCGCGAGCGCCCGGTCGACATCTTCGGGCGCCACGATCGCGACCATACCGACGCCCATGTTGAACGTCCGGTCCATCTCCTCGCGCTCGACGCGGCCGCGCTGCGCGATCATCGCGAAGACCGGCGCGGGGCTCCACGTTCCACGGTCCAGTTCCGCGACCAGACCCTTCGGCATGACGCGCGCGAGGTTCGCCGCGAGTCCGCCGCCGGTGACGTGGCAGAACGTCCGCACGTCGGTCTCCGCGGCGAGCGCGAGGCAATCCTTGGCGTAGATGCGCGTCGGCTCGAGCATTTCCTCGCCGAGCGTGCGGCCGAACTCCTCGACGTGACCGGTCAGGGACATACGGCTGATGTCGAGAAGGACCTTGCGCGCCAACGAGTAGCCGTTGGAATGCAGACCCGACGATCCCATCGCGATGACGACGTCACCCGGGCGGACCCGGTCCGGTCCGAGCACCTGATCGGCTTCGACGACGCCGACGCCGGTGGCGGACAGGTCGTACTCACCGTCGGCCATCATGCCGGGGTGTTCCGCGGTCTCTCCGCCGAGCAGGGCGCATCCCGCGAGGATGCATCCGTCGGCGATTCCCTTCACCAGCTGCGCGACATGCTCCGGGACGACGCGGCCGACGGCGATGTAGTCCTGCAGGAACAACGGTTCCGCGCCGCAGACGACGAGGTCGTCGACGACCATGGCGACGAGGTCGAGCCCGACCGTGTCGTGCTTGTCCAGAGCCTGGGCCACCGCGATCTTGGTGCCGACTCCGTCGGTGGAGGCTGCGAGCAGCGGCTCCCGGTAGCCACCCTTCAGGGCGAACAGACCGGCGAACCCTCCGAGCCCACCCATGACCTCGGGCCGCGACGCGCGCTTGGCCAGCGGCGCGAACAGCTCGACAGCGCGATCACCGGCTTCGATGTCCACTCCCGCTGCTGCATACGAGGCGCCGGCGCCGTGCTGGTGGGTGTCATCGGTCATGGGTGTACTGCTCCAGCCTGATCTGAGGGATGCCCGTGCGGGTCGAGTGCGGCCCTAACGGTACCGGAGGACTATCGGTCCCCACGGTCTCGTGTCACCTCGGGGCGAGGAATGGCCGCGATGAGGCGCTTGGTGTACTCCTCCGCCGGATCACGCAGGATGCGTCCCGGTGTGCCGAGTTCCACGACGGCGCCGCCCCGCAGCACCGCCACCCGGTGTGCGAGACGGTCGACGACAGCGAGATCGTGACTGATGAACAGGCAGGCGAAACGGAGTTCGGTCTGCAGTTCCTCGAACAGGTCCAGCACAGCGGCCTGCACCGAGACGTCGAGCGCGCTGGTGGGCTCGTCCGCGACCAGCAGATCGGGCTTGAGCACGAGTGCGCGGGCCAGAGATGCTCGCTGCCGCTGACCACCGGACAGCTCGTGCGGGTAGCGCTTCTCGGTGCCCTTCGGCAGCTGCACCGCATCCAGCCACTCGGTCACCGTGCGTGCGATCTCTGCTTTGGACCCGCTCTTGTGCACGATCATCGGTTCGGCGACGCACTGGCCGACCGTCAGCCGCGGATTCAGCGATGTCGACGGGTCCTGGAAGACGAACCCGAAACGCTTGCGCAGACTCTTCAGCGCCGATCCTCGGAGCCGGCCGATGTCCTGCCCGAGCACGTCGACCTCGCCGGACGTCGGCTTCTGCAGCGCTGCGACGCACCGGCCGATCGTGGACTTGCCGGAGCCCGACTCCCCCACCAGCCCCAACGTCTCGCCGCGGTGCAGGTCGAACGTCACCGAGTCGACGGCGCGGAAGACGGACTGTCCGATACCGCCGGGGAACTGCACGACCAGGTCGCGCACGGACAGGACGACCTCGTCCTCGATGGTGCGGTCCGAGATCTGCGGGTCCAGCGTCGGGACGGCAGCCAGGAGCTTCTTCGTGTAGTCGGCCTTCGGTGCCTCGAACAGATCGTGCACCGAGGCTTCCTCGACGACTTCGCCGTCCTTCATCACCACGACACGGTCCGCGATGTCCGCGACGACACCCATGCTGTGGGTGATCAGCACGATCGCGCACCCCAGCCGGTCCTTGAGGTCCCGCAGCAGGTCGAGGATCTCCGCCTGCACCGTGACGTCGAGAGCCGTCGTCGGCTCGTCGGCGATGATGACCTTCGCCTCGCACGAGATGGCGATCGCGATCATCACGCGCTGCTTCTGACCACCGGACAGCTCGTGCGGGTAGTAGCCGAATCGCCGCTCGGGGTCGGGGAGACCGACCATCGTGAGCAGTTCGATCGCACGCGCTCGGGCGGCCTTCTTGTCGCGGGTCTTCCCGTCGGGGCCGGCGTGAGCTCGCAAGGCCTCGACGATCTGGTAGCCGACGGTGAACAGCGGGTCGAGTGCGCTTCCCGGTTCCTGGAAGACCATCGCGATCGCGTTGCCGCGGAGGTCGGCCCACTGCTTGTCGCTGAGCGAGGTGACCTCGCGCGTACCGACGGTGACGGACCCCCCGACCTTCGCGGTGTCGGGAAGCAGTCCGATGGCGGACCGCACACTGACCGACTTCCCGGAACCCGATTCACCGACCACGGCCAGCACCTCGCCGGGGAACACCTGGAAACTCACGCCCTTCACGGCGTCGACGGATCCCGCGTCGGTGGCGAAGCTGACCGACAGGGCCTCGAGTGTCAAGGCGGCCGGAGTCGACGCTGTCATGAGGCGTCCTTCTGCTTGCGACGTGTACGGAGAACGGGATTGAGTGTCTCGCTGACGGATTCGCCCACCATGGTCATGCCGAGCACGACCAGGACGATGGCGGTTCCGGGGAAGATCGACGTCCACCAGATGCCGTTGGAGATGTCCGGCAACGCCTTGTTGAGGTCGTATCCCCACTCGGACGCGGACGTCGGCTCGATGCCGAACCCGAGGAATCCGAGACCGGCGAGCGTGAGGATGGCCTCGGCGCCGTTCAGCGTCAGGATCACAGGAAGCGTCTGGGTGACGTTGGCGAGAATGTGGCGGAACATGATGCGCAGCGGACTGGCTCCGGTCACACGAGCGGCGTCCACGTACGGCTCCGTCTTGACCGACACGGTCGCGTTGCGCACCACCCGGAAGTACTGCGGCACGAAGACCGCCGTGATCGCGATGGCGGCGGACAGGACACCGCCGAAGCTGGAGGATTGACCACCCGCCACGACGATCGAGACGACAACCGCCAGAAGCAGACTGGGGAACGCGTACATCGCGTCCATGAACAGCACCAGCACGCGGTCGACCCATCGACCGATGTATCCGGAGATCAGACCGAGCGGGACACCCACCACGATCGAGAGCACCAGCGACGTCACGATCACCAGGAGTGCCGTGCGCGCGCCGTAGACGACGCGGGAGAACACGTCCTCGCCGCGGACCGACGTACCGAAGATGTGATCGGCGCTCGGCGCCGCCTGACGTGCGAATTCGACTCCGTCGGAGGAGGTCTGGGAGAAGCTGTACGGCGCGATCAGCGGCGCGAAGACGGCCATGATCACGAACAGCGCGACCAGGACGAGGCCGATGACGATGGTCGCCTTCTGCAGCCCGGCGCTGGATCGGATGATCGACAGACCCGGTACACCGCGGCGTCGTTTCGGGGTCTCGATTGCGCCGACGGTGACCTCGATACTCATCAGAACCTCACTCGTGGGTCGACGATCGCCACGATGGCATCGGTGAGGAAGCTGATGACGGCCACGACGATCGCCAGGAACGTCACGATGCCCTGCACGGCGATGAAGTCACGGGCTTGCAGGTAGCGGGCCAGCTGGTAGCCCAACCCCTGCCATTCGAAGGTGGTCTCGGTGAGCACGGCACCGCCCAGCAGCATGGCGATCTGCAGTCCCATCACCGTCACGACGGGAATGAGTGCGTTGCGGAAGGCGTGCCGACGTGCGACGACGCGCGACGAGAGTCCGCGCGCACGAGCAGCTTCCACGTATCCGGACTGCAACGTCTGCAGCAGGTTGACTCGGACGAGGCGCAGGAACACACCGGCCGTCAGGAGCCCGAGTGCGACGGCGGGGAGGACGGCGTGCTTCAGCACGTCGACCGTGTAGCTCGGCTCGCCGTAGAGGATCGAGTCGATCAGCAGGATGTTCGTCTTCGGTGACACGTTCTGCAGAGCGAGTTCGACGTTGGTGCTTGCGCGGCCGGCGACGGGCAGCCACCCGAGTTTCACGGCGAAGACCAGCTTGAGCAGCATGCCGACGAAGAACACCGGGGCCGCGTAGAACAGGATCGCGAGGATGCGGAGCGTGCCGTCGGAGATCGAGTCCCGACGCGTCGCCGCATAGAAGCCGAGTGGGATCCCGACGGCGAAGGCGACGAGCAACGCCCAGAACGCGAGTTCGAGCGTGGCGGCACCGTTGGTGATCAGCACACTGCTGATCTCCTGGTTGCTGGTGGCGCTACGGCCGAAGTCGCCGCGCAGCAGTCCCGAGAGGTACTCCCAGTACTGCACCAGGATCGGCCGGTCGTAACCGGCCGCGGCGCGTCGTTCGGCGATCTGATCGGCGGGCAGTCGTCCACCGAGGGCAGCACTGATGGGATCGCCGAGAACGCGCATGAGGAAGAAGACGACCGTGACCAGGATCCATGCCGTGGGAATGATCAGCAGGAACCGGATCACGAGATAACGGGCGAGCGCGCCGTAGCGTGACGACGCGCTCGCCCGTGACTGCTTCCCCACCGACGCCTCGTCGGGCGTGGTGGTGACCATGGATCAGCCCTTCGTGAGCGGGGTGAAGCGGAACTTGAAGGAGGCGTCGAGCGTCTCGTCGACACCCTGCACCTGGTCCGTGGAGATGGCGATCTGCTTGCCCTCGAGAAGCGGCAGCGTCGAGACGAAGTCCTGCGCCATGCGGGTCTGGATCTCACCGATGATCTCGAAGCGCCGGGCCGGGTCGGTCTCGGTGCGCTCGGAGTCGATCAGCGCGGTGATCTCCGGGTTCTCGAAGTGGTTCTGCAGGAAGTTGTCCGGCGCGAAGAACGGCGTCAGGTAGTTGTCGGCGTCCGGGAAGTCCGGGAACCAGCCGAGCTGGTACACCGGGTAGGTGTCGGCGACGCGTTCCTTGTTGTAGGTGTTCCACTCGGTGGACTGCAGGTTGACCGTGAACAGTCCCGAGCTCTCGAGCTGGCCCTTGACCGCGGCGTACTCCTCCGACGAGGACGAGCCGTAGTGGTCGGGGTTGTACTGCAGGTTCACCGCGACGGGGGTCTGAACGCCGGCGTCGGCCAGGAACTTCGCGGCCTCGTCCTTGTTCGGCGCCTCACCGTAGACGTCCTTGAACGCGGTGTTCGCGCCCTCGAGTCCACTGGGGACCACCGACCACGCCGGCGTGAAGGTGCCCTTGTAGACGTTCTCCGACAACGCATCTCGGTCGACCGACGCGGCCATGGCCTTGCGGATCGCGAGCTTCTGCTCGGGGGTGCCGCCGGGCATCGTGTTCTGGTTGAAGACGATGTAGCGGAGCTCTCCGCCGGGGCCCTCGTGGACGGTGAGACCGTCGACCTGGTCGAGGGACTCGATGTCCGTCGGGGTCAGCGAACGCCACGCGACGTCGATGGACTTGTTCTGCATGTCGAGCTTGAGGTTGTCCGCACTGGTGTAGGTGCGCAGAGTGACCGAGCTGGTCTTGGGCGCACCGAGCACACCCTTGTAGTCCGCTGCGGCCGAGAAGCTGACGAGCGAGTTCTTCTCGTAGCTGTCGATCGAGTAGGGGCCGGCGAAAGGCTTGGCCGCGACGACGGCGTTGTCGTCCATGATCGAGTCGGCCGGGAAGACCTCGGAGTCGATGATCGGGCCGGTGTTGGTCGCGAGCACCTGCGGGAAGGTCTGGTCGTTCGGGGCCTTCAGCGTGAACTCGACGGTCTTGTCGTCGGGCGCGGCCACCGAGTCCAGGTTCGCCAGCAACGAGGAGGGACCGTTGGGATCGTTGATCGACACGATGCGGTCGAACGAGAACTTCACGTCCTCGCTGGTCAGCGCGTGTCCGTTGGAGAACTTCAGGTCGTCCTTCAGCGTGCACGTGTAGACGGTCGGCTGGCTGAACTCGCAGCTCTGCGCGGCGTCCGGCTGCAGCTCGTCGCTGCCCGGCGCGTAGTTCATCAGGAACGGGTAGACCTGGTTCATGATCGTGAACGAGCCGTTGTCGTACGACGCGGCGGGATCGAGCGAGTAGACCTGATCGGTGGTGCCGACGATCAGGGCCTCACCGCCGCCCTCGCCGCCGCTGCCGCCGTCATCGGTGCGGCCGGAACCGCAGGCCGCAGCAGTGAGAGCAGCGACGGACAGGATGGATACGGCCGCGGTACGCCGCGCCGTGCGTCCTCGTGAGGGCACGCTCATGGTGTGGATGTCCTTCGTGAGTGTGGACCGGGATGATTCGGTGAACGGCACGTTACCGAGTTCGCGTGTCGTTCATGTGTCGAACCACACGATATTTTTAACATGACCGGTACTTACCTGTCCGACGGCCTGACGTCCAACAGCTTCTCGCCTCGCGGAGACAGCCGGTACCCCACGGCGAGACTCTCGGTGAGACCGAGTGCTTTGAGCCGTCGCACGCGCGGCTTGAACACGTCGCGCTCGAGGCCCAGCACGGCGCCGAGATCGGCAGCCAGCACGGCGGGGCGGTCCCGGATCAACTCGAGCGTGCGCCAGGCCCACGGCACATCGGCACGGTCGTCCATGCGGTCGATCTTGCCGATCAGTACGGCGAACTCGTCGTCCGACAGATCGTCGTCGGCACGAAGAGCGATACGGGGATCCTCACCACCGAATGAGACCTCGACGCGCCATACCGGATCACCCTCGGACCCGCGAAAACCCTTGCGAAGAGCGACGATCGACGTTTCGCCGGCGGCAACGGCGTCGTCGTCGGTCAACGAGTCCGGATCGACCTCGGTGATCGCGTCGACCACGATCACTCCGGCAGAAGTGTGAATCCACGTGCCCGGCTTGACGCGCCGCTTCGACCACCGGCGGTACTGGACGCGCACCGTTCCGGCGGCGATTGCCTGCGCGACGGCGAGACGGATCAACATCGGTCTGCGGGACGTCAGGGCCGGGAGAGCGCGCTCACGTTGTCGTCCGTGACGGGCATCGCGATACCGGCAGTCGTCGCGAGCATCCCCTCGAGCACGTTCTTACCCATGGCGGTCTCCTTGGGGAGCTCGATCGGGTACTTGCCGTCGAAACACGCCGAGCACAACCGGCTGGCGGGCTGCTCCGACGCGGCGATCATGCCCTCGATCGAGATGTAGCCCAACGAATCGGCGCCGATGGCCTGCCGCACACCCTCGAGCATGCCGTCCTCGGAGTCCATGCCGTTTGCGATCAGCTCCGCCGGCGAGGCGAAGTCGATGCCGTAGAAGCAGGGCCAGCGGACGGGCGGCGACGCAATCCGCACGTGGATCTCGAGTGCGCCGGCCTCCCGCAGCATCCGCACGAGCGCACGCTGGGTGTTGCCGCGAACGATGGAGTCGTCCACCACGATGAGTCGCTTGCCGCGGATGACCTCGCGGAGAGGGTTGAGCTTGAGGCGGATGCCCAGCTGACGGATGGTCTGCGACGGCTGGATGAACGTGCGCCCGACGTAGGCGTTCTTCATCAGACCCTGGCCGTACGGGATGCCCGAACCCTGCGCGTACCCCACGGCGGCGGGAGTACCGGATTCCGGAACGGGGATGACCAGGTCGCCCACCGCGGGGTGTTCCTCCGCGAGGCGGCGGCCGATCTCGACGCGTGTCGAGTGGACCGAGCGGCCACCGATGACACTGTCGGGACGAGCGAGGTAGACGTACTCGAAGATGCAGCCCTTGGGCTCGGGAGCCGCGAATCGCGACGACCGCACGCCGTCCGCGTCGATGGCGAGCAGTTCGCCGGGCTCGATGTCGCGGACGAACGAGGCGCCGACGATGTCCAGGGCGGCGGTCTCGGAGGCGACGACCCAGCCGCGGTCGAGGCGACCGAGCGACAACGGGCGCACGCCGTGAGGATCACGCGCCGCGTACAGGGTGTGCTCGTCCATGAAGGTCAGGCAGAACGCGCCCTTCAGTGTGGGCAGCAGTTCCATCGCGGCCTGCTCGATGGTGCTGTCCGCTGCGCCGTGCGCGAGAAGAGCGCCGACGATGTCGGAGTCCGACGTGGCACCGGTCCCACGGGGGCGGCCCATGATTCCCGCATCGCGGGCGCGCTCCGACAATTCAGCGGTGTTCACGAGGTTGCCGTTGTGGCCCAGAGCGATGCCGCTGCCGGCCGCGGTGGTGCGGAAGATGGGCTGCGCGTTCTCCCACGTCGTCGATCCGGTGGTGGAGTACCGGCAGTGCCCGATGGCGATGTGGCCACTCATCGCGCCCAACGTCTGCTCGTCGAATACCTGGCTGACCAGGCCGAGATCCTTGAACACCAGCACCTGCGATCCGTCGGCGACGGCTATGCCGGCAGCCTCCTGACCGCGATGCTGCAGAGCGTAGAGACCGTAATAGGTCATCTTGGCGACGTCCTCGCCCGGAGCCCACACACCGAAAACGCCGCATTCCTCGCGCGGGTCGTTCTCGTTGATGTCCAGATCCGGACCGGATGTGTCATCGAGCAGATTCGGGCTGTGGACCGATGGTTCACGAGTCACGACGCGCTCTCCTTGACTACGGCGAGGGGTTGGGGTGCAGAAGATGCGCTGCACACACACTGCGTGAGTCTACGGCCATCACGACCTCGAACCAGCCCCCGGCGGCAATCGATACCGCCGCTCGGTGTGATCCCCGACTCGTTCATCGGTGCCATGATGGATGCATGGCCAGCAGACTCCCGTACGGCGTGACCCCCGAACAGCCCGGCGAGGGCCAGGAATCGGTGTGGGACTACCCCCGACCGCCCGCGCTCGAAGCGTCGGACAAGCGACTCGTCGTGCGATTCGGGGACGTGGTCGTCGCCGACAGCACGTCCGCGTACCGGGTGCTCGAGACCAGCCACCCGCCCACCTGGTACATCCCTCGCGCCGACATCGACGAGAGCCGACTCCGCCGATCCGGCGCCCGATCCACCATGTGCGAATGGAAGGGCTCGGCGACGTACTGGGACATCCTCGGCGAGGACGGCGCCGTTCTGGAGGCGGGCGGATGGAGCTACGAGAACCCCACTCCGTCGTTCGTCCCCATCTCCGGCGCGCTCTCCTTCTCCCCCGTCTCCCTGACGTGCGAGCTCGACGGCGAGGTCGCACGTGCGCAGGAGGGCGGCTTCTACGCCGGCTGGATCACCCGCGACGTCGTCGGACCCTTCAAGGGCATCGCCGGGAGCTGGGGCTGGTAGTGGCCGAGAAGAACTTCTACAGCCACTCCGACGCGGCCGAGAAGTCCCGCCGCGACAAGGCCGTCGCTCTCGCTCGATACCTGTGGGACCGCGACATCTCCGCAGACGACCTCGCGGCGATGGCCGCGGACGTCCGACGCAAGGTGGCCCGTGCCGCGGACATCAATCCGCCCAGCTCCGACGAGACATGGACGGTGGTGTCGACGCTGTTGCGCGAGAAGGCCGAATGGGCGCGCGATCACCCCGATCACGACGCGGCCCGTCGAGCACACTCGGACGAGAAGATCCTGTGGGTGAAGCCGCCGGTACAGCCCTGGCGGTGAGGGTCAGATCCGGACGAGTGGGAGCCAGTGCGCCACCTCGCCGGCGCGGCCACCCGATGCCGTGACGCCCGCTCCGCGCACGGCGTCCTCGAACGCCACGCGCCCCGTCACCATCAACAGCCATGTCCGAGGGTCGCATTCGACGACGTTGGGGGGCGTACCTCGGGTGTGACGCGGTCCGACGATGCACTGCACCGCGACGAACGGCGGTACGCGCACCTCGACACTCGAGCCGGGCGCCGTCTGCTCGATGGTGCGCGCACTGAGCCGCACCGCGGCGGCGAGATCGGCGCGCGGCGGCTTCGGAAGGTCGGGATCGTCGAGCCATGCCGATACTGCCTGGAGGGACGCGCGGAGTTCGGCCGGGTCGACGGGTTTCGAGGGTGCCACGCCGTTCAGTGTCCCACCGAGCGCGGTGGGTCCCGAGCCGTGCCTCACCGTCCACAGGTCGCTCTTATCGACGGGATCCCGTCGATTCGTGAGAGTTGTGGATGCTGAGGCACGGCCTGATCAACGAGGACCGCGGCTGTCCGCGATGGACGCTTCACTGTTTCCATGACACCGAACCCTTATCAAGGATCGACCATCGACCACCTCAACGTGACGGTCACGGACGTCGATCGCTCACTCGCAATCTACGTGCCGGCTCTCGGCGTACTCGGGATCGAGAAGCTGCTCGACTTCACCGGCGGACCGGACGACGACTACGTCCGCATGGTCGGATTCGGCAGTGGCCGCAAGCCGTTCTTCTGGCTCGTCCAGGGAACCACCGTCGATCCTGAACTGCACGTGGCGTTCTCGGCACCGACCCGTGACGCCGTCCGGGAGTTCCACGCCGCGGCCCTTGCGGCGGGCGCACGGGACAAGCTGTCTCCGCGCGTCTGCCCCGAGTACCACGAGAACTACTTCGGCGGCTTCGTGTACGACCCCGACGGGATCAACCTCGAGGCGGTCTGTCACCTCGAGTAGAGCTCCACCACGTCGATGCGATCGCACCGACCGAGTTGGCGGCCCAGTGCAATGCCATGGGCGTGAGAATGGTTCCGGTTCGCCGCTTAGACTCGACGAACAGTGCGCCGGCCGCCCCGGTGAACAGGACGACGGGCACCGACCTGCCCGAGTCGTACCAGTGCCAGACCCCGAATGCCGTGGAGCCGACCACGAGTGCGGCACGCGGACCCACTACGGCAGTGGCCACGGTGTCGACGACGCCGCGGAACAGGAACTCCTCGGGAAGCACTGTGCCGATGGGGATGTCGAACAGCACCCACCGGGCCAGTCCGGTCACTTCTCGGGACCGTCGGCGTCCGCGTACTCGTTCATGACGACGCGGATGCGCTCGGTGTCCGCCTGGGTCCAGCCCTCGGGTGCCGCCACCGCGGCGAAGCCGTCGAGCACCGTGGTGCCGTAGTTGTGGCCGTGTCCGTCGGGCACACCGGCCGCATTGGTGAGGTCGGCGCTGACCTGCCAGAAGGTGACGAAGGGGAACCACCGCATGCTCGGCAGTCGGTCGTACCCGGGCGGCTCGGCGAGCCAGTCGGGCCGCTGGAACAACAGGTCCGGTGTCCACCACACGATGGGGTCGGACGGGTGCTGGATGTAGAGCACTCGCGGATACGGCCAGTCGCCATCGAGGGCGTCGACATCGCGTGTGCTGTCGGCGAACCTCATGAGAAGCCCACCGGCGTAGACGGGTTCGACTTCGGTGCTGCCGGGGTCGCGGCGGCTCACGTACGTGTCCCAGATGCGGTTCGAGTTGGGCGGCCCCACCCAGAGAACGCCGTCGACGGTATCGCGAATGTCCGCGATGTCGGCGAAAGCTCCCTCACCCGCCTGCGTTCCGAGACTCTCGCCGTAGACGTAGAACTTGGGCCTGGTCGCCTCGGGCTCCTGCTCCCAGCGCTCGTGCACGCTGTCGATGAGCAGTTTCCCTGCCGCCGCGGCTTTCTCACGGTCGGCGAGGAACGAGATCCAACTGGGAAGGTACGAGTACTGGGACGCCACCAACGTGACGTCGCCGTCGTACATCAGCTCCACCGCGCGCGCTGCTGTCGGATTGACCCAGCCGGTTCCCGTGGTGGGGATGACGACGATGGCCTTGCGCGAGAACGCATCCATTCGATCGAGCTCGCGCAGGAGCAGATCCATGCGCTCGTCGTCGGTCTCGGCGCTTTCCAGGCCGACGTAAGCCCGAATAGCCTCCTTGCCCGTGCGGCCGGTCGCTCGTGTCATCTCGTCGGCGGACAGCCCGCCCGAGACGAAGTTACGACCCTCGAATCCCAAGGTGTCCCAGCCGACCAGCGACCCGGAGCCACCCGACCGCTCCGGCACGGTCGGCTGTTCCGCACCCTCACGGGTATCACCGTTGGCGGTACTGAACACCGAGTTGGCGACGCTCATCGTCCCGCGCAGCAACACACCCTGCACCAGCGTGATCAGCACCGTCAGCACGAGAACGAAGCCGACGAGGTTGGCAACCCACTGCGGGAGGCGGATGAGTCGTAGGAGCGATCGCACGACGAAACGACGGATGTCACGGATGACGCGCCACAGACCGATCAGCACCGCACACACCGCGAAACTGATGATGCCGGTGCGGATGAACCCCGTGGACGTCAGACCTTCGGCGCCCATCAGCGCGGCAAGCTGACGTTGCCAATCCGCCGAGGCGTACAGCATGACGGCGCCGGAGACGGTGGCGATCACCGGGACAGCGACCAGAAGCGCACGCTCGACGCGGAGCGGCAACGGCCACCACGGTTGTTGCCGCAGCACCGTGCGCAGCATGATCCAGCCGACGGCGACACCGACTCCGTAGCCGATGGCCGCCGTGATGCCGCTGACGATTCCCTGGAACAGCCACCCACGCGGAAGCAGCGACGGTGTCAGCGACCAACAGAAGAACAACGCGCCGAACGCGATACCGGTGACGTCCAGGCGCAGAAGCCCCCACGCCCAGACCCAGGCAGGGTGCTTGCGCACCGTGCGCGTCGCGGACGCGAGGACGTAGGCCGGTAATTCCTCGAAGCTGTGCGGTCGCTCCAGCTCGTCCGACGGCCGGGTGTCGGTGTCGGTCATCGGACGGTGCCGGAAACTTCGGTCAGCCGAACAGCGCTGGAAGCGTCCCCTCGTACGCCTCGCGGAGTTCGGTGAGGGGGACGGTGAACAGCCCCTGGAACTCCACCTCGTCCGACCCTTCGTCGGCCACCCCGATACGCACCCATGGCATCCCCCTCGCACTGCACATCCCCGTGAACCTGGTCTCCTCGGTCCGAGGGACTGCAACGAGTACCCGCCCGGACGACTCCGAGAACAAGGTGACGAAAGGATCTGTTCCCTCCGGCGGCAAGATGCGGCAGCCGGTTTCACCGGCCAGCGCGACCTCGACGACCGTCTGCGCGAGTCCGCCCTCGGACAGGTCGTGCGCTGCGGTGACCAGACCGTCGCGGCTCGACGCGGTGAGGATGTCCGCCAGCAACTGCTCGCGGGCCAGGTCGACCTTCGGCGGAACACCGCCGAGATGGTCGTGCACGACCTGCGACCAGATGGATCCGTCCAGCTCGTCGTGGGTCTCCCCCAGCAGGATCAGAGTCTCGCCCGGTTCCAGGCCGATCCCCGTCGGGATGCGGCGATGGACGTCGTCGAGCACACCGAGCACACCGACCACGGGCGTGGGCAGGATCGGCGTCGATCCGGTCTGGTTGTAGAAGCTGACGTTGCCGCCGGTGACCGGAATGCCCAGTTGCACACAGCCGTCCGCCAGACCACGCACGGCCTGCTGGAACTGCCACATGACACCCGGGTCCTCCGGCGAGCCGAAGTTCAGGCAGTTCGTCACGGCCTTGGGTGTGGCGCCCGTCGTCGCGACGTTGCGGAACGCTTCCGCGAGAGCGAGTTGCGCGCCGCGGTACGGATCCAGCGCCGTGTAGCGACCCGACGCATCGGTCGCGAGAGCGATTCCGCGACCGGTCTTCTCGTCGATACGGATGACGCCGGCGTCGGCGTGCTCCGCCAGAACCGTGTTGCCGCGGACGTAGCGGTCGTACTGCTCGGTGATCAGGCGACGGCTGCACAGCTGCGGCGACGAGATCATCGTCAGGAGCGTCTCGCGCAACTCCACACCCGTCGTCGGGCGCGGCAACCCCTCGGTCGTGTTCGCGACCAGAGCATCCTGCGACGCGGGCCGCTGCACCGGGCGCTCGTAGACGGGGCCGTCGTGCGCCACCGTCTTCGGCGGAACGTCCACGACAGTGTCACCGTGCCAGGTGATCTGGAGGTTGTCGCCGTCGGTGACCTCACCGATGTCCGTCGCCAACACGTCCCACTTCGCGCAGACAGCCATGAAAGCGTCGACGTTCTCGGGAGACACGACGGCGCACATACGTTCCTGCGACTCGCTCGAGAGCACCTCGGCGGGTGTCATCCCGGTGGCCCGCAACGGAACCCGATCCAGCGCGATGTGCATGCCGCCATCGCCCGCGGATGCGAGCTCCGATGTGGCGCAGGACAATCCGGCACCGCCGAGATCCTGGATGCCGACGACGAGCTTCTGCTGGTACAGCTCGAGGCAGCACTCGATGAGCACCTTCTCGGTGAACGGGTCGCCCACCTGAACGGCCGGAAGCTTGCGCCTGCCCTGTGTCTCGTCGAACGTCTCCGACGCCAGCACCGACACTCCGCCGATACCGTCGAGGCCCGTTCGGGCGCCGAACAGGATGATCTTGTTGCCCGCACCCGACGCGAACGCCAGATGCAGGTCCTCGGTGCGCATGACACCGGCACACAGCGCGTTCAGCAGAGGGTTGCCCGCGTACGACGCGTCGAAGACCGTCTCGCCGCCGATGTTCGGCAGACCCAGCGAATTCCCGTACCCACCGACACCGCGGACGATGCCCTCGAGCACGCGACGAGTGTCGGGGGCATCCGCAGCACCGAAGCGCAACTGATCCATCACCGCGATCGGTCGGGCGCCCATCGCCATGATGTCGCGGACGATGCCGCCGACGCCGGTCGCAGCGCCCTGGTAGGGCTCGATGTACGACGGGTGGTTGTGGCTCTCCACCTTGAAGGTGACCGCCCAGCCGTCGCCCACGTCCACCACGCCGGCGTTCTCACCGATACCCGCGAGCATCCCGGAACGCATCTCGTCCGTCGTGGTCTCACCGAAGTACTTCAGGTGCACCTTCGACGACTTGTACGAGCAGTGCTCGCTCCACATCACGGAGTACATCGCCAGCTCGGCATCCGTCGGACGACGCCCGAGAATCTCCTTGATCCGTGCGTACTCGTCGTCCTTCAAGCCCAACTCCGCGTACGGCTGGGCGGTGTCGGGCGTCTCGGTGGCGGTGGTGACGGTGTCGACCGGAGGCACGGAGACCGCCTCGACCTGAGGAGTGGACTCGACAGACACGGTGGATGGGGTCCTTCCCTCGGCAGAATGTCGAGGTCATTCTATGTCCACCGTCGACCGGCCTCCGACCGGCCTCCGGCCTGCCCGCTATCCCTCCGACCGGCCTCGGCCTGCCTACTCGGGGCGGATGCCGTAGTCGAGCACGGCGTTGCCCTTGCTGGTGATGGTGGCGTTCTTCAGCACCAGCCGGGTCAGGGGGTCGCCGGGCTCGAACAGTCGCTGACCCTTGCCGACGACGACGGGGTGCGTCATCAGGGTCAGCGTGTCCAGGACGCCGGCCGCGAACAACTGCCGGACCAGAGAGATGCCGCCCACGACGGCGATCTCACCACCGTCCGACTTCTTGAGCTCCCGCACGAACTCGACCGGGTCACCCTCGATCAACGTGGAGTTCTGCCACGACAGATCGCCCGTCAGGGTGCGCGACGCGACGAACTTCTCCACGGGGTTGATGAACCCGGCGAACGGGTCGTCGGCTCCGGCGTTGCCGAAGTGATCCGACCACGACTCGTACGCGACCCGCCCCATGATCGCCGTCGTTGTCCTGCCCATGAAACCGCCCATGGACTGACCGAGCTCGTCGTCGAAGCTGTCGAACTGCCACTGGTCCGGTGCCTCGACCACTCCGTCCACCGAATGGAACAGACCTGCTGTCACTGTGCGCATCGTGCCGACCCCTCGTGATGAACCGGCGCCGATCGCCGGTCGTCCTGCAGGAGTGACCGTAGACGGCGCCGGAACTCATCACGGGCAGTCACCGACTACAGCGGAAGCAGGATCCCCTTGACCCGAGGATCGGTGGCCAGGAACTCCTGCACCGCCGGATCCTTGAACGCGTCGACAAGCTTGGTGATGTTCTCGCTGTCCTGCCACTGCGTCCCGATGGTGAGCTGGCCGGCGAACTCGTCCGGGGCGGCGGGAGCGAAGATCTGCTTCTCCTGCGGGATACCGGCGGCCAGGTAGTACTCGGTGTACCCGACGGCCGCGTCGATGTCGGGCAGCGCCCGCGTCTGTGCGCCGAAGTCAAGCAGCGCGAACTGGAGGTTCTTCGGATTGGCGACGATGTCCTTCTGGGTTGCCGACGCCTTGTCGACCGCCGGATCCAGAGTGATCAAGCCTGCGCGTTCCAGGACCCACAGGCCCTGCGCCTCGTTGGCGGGGTCCGAGTACAGCGACACGGTGGCGCCGTCGGGTAGCTGCGAGTAGTCGGTGTACTTGTCCGACCAGAGCCCGAAGCCCCAGCGGAACACGGGCGTCGCAGCGACCTCCTCGAAGTCGGGATTCGCCTCGAGCACCTGGGACAGCCACAGCTGGTGCTGGTAGACGGTGCCGGCGACCTCGCCTTCGCTGACGGCGCGGTTGATGGTGTTGGAGTCGGCCAGCCCGCGGAACTCGACGTCGATGCCGTACTTCGGAGCGACGTTCTCCGCGACGAAGTTCACCAGCGCCTGCTCGGATGCGTTCCCCTCGGCGGTGGCGACCACCAGCGTGGCGCCGGCGATCTCGTTGGGCGACTGTGTGTCACCGAAGAAGACCAGGCGCGTCGCCACTGCAGCGGCCGCGACTACGACGACACCACCGATGATCCACGGTGCCTTTCGACGCTTCTGCAGTTCGAAGCCGTGATCGTCGGTGCGGGAGTCGTTCTCGGTCGTGGTCATGCGAGTGCCTTTCGGGTGGGTCGCGTCGGCCGGATGCCGATTCTGCGACTGGGTGTGGTGAGGCGCACCAGCGCGTCACCGACGAGTTGGACCGTGGCCACGGTGGCCACGGTGGCCACGAGGATGAGAATGGTGGCGATCATGACCGTGTGATCGAACCGCTGATAGCCGTACGTCACTGCGACGTAACCGATTCCACCGGCTCCGATGGTTCCGGCGATGGCGGAGTACTCGATCATCGCGATGGTGTTGATGGTCAGTCCACCGAGGATCGACGGAACGGCCTCGGACAGTTGCGCGGTGGTGACCACCTGGAACGTCGAGCCACCCGAGGCTCGGGCCACGCGCACCACGTCCGGCGGTACCGACCTCAGCGAGTTCTCGACGATGCGCGTGAAGAAGGCGATGCCCGCCAACGACATCGGCACGACGGCGGCGGCGATACCGATGTTGGTGCCGGTGATCCACCGCGTGAACGGCACGATCGCCGCCATCAGCACGAGAAACGGCAGCGAACGACCGATGCTGATGACCCAGGTGAGCGGTATGTGCACGGCGCGGTTCTCGAACAGGCCACCGGGCGCGACGTTGAAGACGACCGCACCCAGCGGAGTTCCCACCGCGACGACGATCACCATGACGATGCCCACCATCGTGACGGTGTCGACAAAGGCGGGTATCAACAGTGCGGGCAACTCGTTCACCGGCACCTTGTTCCCGGCCGCCAGTACCCCGCTCATGCGACAGCCACCGACAAGTTCTCCTGCGCCATGTGCCCACTGAGCCCGAACCGCGCGAGCGCCGCACGAACCCGTGCGCTCACCGCGTCGGCAACCCCCAGGGTCACGCTGCCGACGGTGACTCCGCCGACCACCTGAACCGACGCACCCAGAATCGACACCGGATCGCCGAGTTCCAGACCCAGACGGCCTATCCAGTCGGACGGGACGACCAACGAGTCGTACACGACGTTCCACACTCGCTGTCCTGCAACGGGTTCTGCATCCGCGCGGCGGGGCCTCAGCTCGGCCCCGAGTGACGACGAGTGGTCCGTCAACAGCTCGACCAACCTCCCGCGCTCGACGATGCTTCCCGCGTCGAGGCGGGCAACCGAATCCGCCACCGTCAGCACCGTGTCCATCTCGTGGGTGATGAAGACGATGGCCAGGTTCAGGTCGTCGCGAAGCTCCCGGAGCAGCGCGACGACCGACGACGTCGTATCCGGATCCAGCCCCGACGTGGCCTCGTCGGACAGCAGCACCGACGGCCGAAGCGCCAGGGCCCGAGCGATTCCGACGCGTTGCCGCTGACCACCCGAGAGTTGATACGGGTAGTGGCCGGCCCTGTCGGTGAGGCCGACTCTGCTCAACAACTCGCTCACTCGCGCTGCGGACTCCGCCTTCGTGACGCCGAGGTACTGCAGCGGTAGTGCGACGTTCTCTGCTGCGGTGCGACGCTCGAGCAGTGACGACGACTGGAACACGGTGCCGATACGTCGACGAGCGATACGCAGACCACGGGTATCCGCACTGGTCAGGTCCGTGCCGTCCACGACGACCGACCCGGACGTCGGTCGCTCGAGAAGGTTGAGACAGTGCGCGAGGGTGCTCTTACCGGCACCACTGGGGCCCACGACGGCGAGGATCTCACCGCTGTCGACGGTGAAGGTCAACGAGTCGAGGACCACCGTGCGGTGATCACCCGATCCGAACACCTTCGTCAGGTCGGTTACTTCGATCATGGGACTGCTTTCGGCAGAACGCCGCCCCGACAGAGATCGGTGGCGGCACGGCGGATGAGCGAAATGCTCACGCGCACTGTGCCATCAGCGCACACCGCCGACCAGAGTTCGAATCACCGCGATTGTTGCTCGCGGGGCGACCGGTCCGTGTCACCCTGCTGCCGGTGCACCCACCGCCGCCGCGCGCAGCGCCCGACCATGCGCGCACTCTGCAATCCGCGCAGACCGCCGCGCGCAGCGCCCGGCGCACACCGGCGCCCGGCCGGCCGAGCAAACCGGCCGAGCAACCCCCGCGCCTAGGCCCCCAGGAACGCAGCCAAGGCGTCGGCGTACATATCGACGTCGTGCGCACCCATCACCTCACGAGCGGAGTGCATGGCGAGCTGCGCCGCACCCACGTCGACGGTGGACAGGCCGGTGCGTGAGGCGGTGATGGGGCCGATGGTGGAACCGCACGGCAGGTCGGCCCGGTGGACGTACCGCTGCAGTGGGACGTCGGCGCGCTCGCAGGCCAACGCGAAGGCCGCGGCACCGGCGGCGTCGGTGGCGTAGCGCAGGTTCTGGTTGACCTTGAGAACCGGGCCACCGTTGACCTCGATGCGGTGCGCGGGCTCGTGCCGGGAGACGTAGTTGGGGTGCGTGGCATGGGCCATGTCGCCCGACGCGTGGATCGACCCGGCCATCGCGCGCAGGAATTCTTCGCGGCCACCGCCGCGGGCGAGCACGATGCGTTCGAGCACCGTGTTCATCAGATCGGAGAAGGCACCGCGGTCCGACATGCTGCCCACCTCCTCGTGGTCGAAGAGTGCGAGTACGGGGATGCAGTCGTCGGCCTGGGCGGCTGCGACGACCAGCGCTTCGGTTCCGGCGTAGCAGGTGCCCTGGTTGTCCAGTCGGGCCGAGCTGACCAGATCGTCCGAGAGTCCCACCACTGCAGCGGGATTGAGGTCGTGGGTCATCAGCTCCCAGCCGAGTACGTCGCCGGGGTCGACACCGACCTCGTCGGCGAGGAACCCGATGAAGGAGTGGGGTGATCGTCCGACGCCCCAGATCGCGTTCACGTTGTTCTGGGGATCGAGGTGCACGCCTTTGCGATCCTCGGACAGGTGGATCGCCAGTTGGGGTACGCGCAGGATGGGCCGGTCGACGCGCACGAGTACCTCACGGACGGATCCGCCGTCGCGGACGCCGAGACGCCCGGAGATCCCGAGATCCCTGTCGAGCCACGAGTTGAGCCATGCGCCGCCGTACGGCTCGAGCGCGACCATCTGCCAGCCGGCGACGTCGAGGTCGGGGTTCTGCTTCACGCGGAGGTTGGGGCTGTCGGTGTGCCCGCCCACGATGCGGAACGCCGCGTCGGGCGCACGCTCGGTGGACCAGGCGATGATCGAACCACCGCGGACGACCAGGTACCTGCCGGGCTCGGAAGGCCACGCGTCCGTCTCCGCAACGGTGGTGAACCCGTGTGCCGCCAGTTCCGAAGCCACCGTCTCGACGACGTGGAACGGCGACGGTGACGCGTCGACGAAGGAGCAGAGTCCGGCCGCGGTCGCGGAAGTGAGAGACGCCATGGTCACCGATCGTAGAGAGAGAAGGTGCGGAGACAGCAATGCCGGGCCCACCGCGAGGGTGGGCCCGGCATCACGAGTCGAGCAGGACTCAGCTGAAGAAGCTCAGTCCGTCGATGAACGTTCCGGCGCCGCCGAAGATGTCCGACAGTGCGGAGAGGAAGTCGGTGATCGCGGTGATGTCCATGGTTCATTCTCCCTTTGTGAGGTCGGCGGGCTTTATGCCCGGCACCTTTAGTAATCCATACAATGTAAGGGTTCGCAACCCGGGAACGGTCCCAATTCAGTGTCAGGAATCGACTCACGAGTCGACTCCTGAACCTCCCGCAACTCCGCTATCACACACTGCAGATCAATGGACCGGAACCGGCCGTGAACAATGGACCACGGAACGCCGTTCACCTGCCCCGAAGGACCCCGATCAGCTGAGGAAGCTGAGACCGTCGAAGATGGAACCGAGGGCATCGACGATGCCGGACAGATTCTGGAAGAGATCGAGCAGATCGGTGAGGTCGGAGGACATGGCAACTCCTTTGGCGCGAGGATGACGAACGGATGTCCGTCACTGCCAGTTACGCATGGTGGATGTCACCGTGCAACTCAACTTCGATAGTGGATAACCACAAGCAGACCGCCGGTCGACATACTGTCGTCGACACGAGCGAAAGAGGGGGTCGGCAGTGCAGAACTGGGTCGAACACGTCATCTGGTGGCAGATTTATCCGTTGGGTTTCGTCGGAGCCGAGACGGACGCGGTGGACGAGAGGAAGCACCGGCTCGAGCATGTGACGGACTGGCTCGACTACGTTCTCGAGCTCGGATGCAACGGCCTGGCACTGGGTCCGGTGTTCGCGTCGCAGACCCACGGGTACGACACGATCGACCATTTCTCGATCGATCGACGCCTCGGTAGCGAGACCGACATGGACGCCCTCGTCACCGCGGCGCACGACAAGGGCGTCCGCATCCTGTTCGACGGCGTCTTCAACCACGTCGGTCGCGGCCACGAGCGGTTCGTCGCTGCCGAGAAGGACGGACCCGACTCCGAATCCGGTCGATGGTTCACCTGGTCGGACGGTCGACCCCGCGCGTTCGAGGGCCACGATCTCCTGGTCGAGCTGAACCACGCCAATCCGGCGGTGCAGGACTACGTCGTCGACGTCATGAACCACTGGCTCGCACGGGGTATCGACGGGTGGCGGCTCGATGCCGCGTACGCCGTCTCACCCGACTTCTGGGCGGCAGTACTGCCCCGCGTCCGCGAGGCACATCCGGACGCCTGGATCGTCGGCGAGATGATCCACGGCGATTACGCCGACTACGTACGGCGGTCCGGCCTCGACTCGATCACGCAGTACGAGCTGTGGAAGGCGACCTGGAGCGCCATCAAGGACGCGAACTTCTTCGAACTGGCGCATGCCCTCGGTCGGCACGACGAGCTTCTGCCGACGTTCGTTCCCGCGACGTTCGTCGGGAACCACGACGTCACCCGCATCGCGTCCACGCTCGACGACGACCGAGACGTCGACATCGCGACGGCACTGCTCTTCTTCGTCGCCGGCACACCGTCGGTGTACTACGGCGACGAACAAGGCTTCCGGGGCGTCAAGGAGGAACGAGTGGGCGGAGACGACGCCATCAGGCCGCAATTCCCCGCCACCCCGGACGACCTCGCGCCGTACGGGTGGCCGCACTACCGGGTTCACCAGTCACTGATCTCGATGCGGCGGCGGTTCCCGTGGCTTCACCACGCGCCGGTGGAGGTGTCGACGCTGACCAACACCACCATGACGCTGAGCGCGACGGACGGGTCGACGACTCTGGCGCTCACCCTCAATCTCGGTGAGTCGCCGATCCGCCGAGCGAAGGGTGACGTGGTGGCCGCCGCGGACGGTGTCCACGGCGACCTTCCGCCGCATTCCTGGGCGGTGACCGTCAGGCAGTGACGATGGCGTCGAGGGCGGAGTAGAAGATTCCCAGCCCGTCGTCGCTGGGGCCCGTCAGGGCCTCGGTGGCGTGTTCGGGGTGCGGCATCAGGCCGACGATGCGGCCGTCGGCGGACGAGATGCCCGCGATGGCTCGTTGCGAGCCGTTCGGGTTGTCGCCGCTGTAGCGGAACACCACTCGTCCTTCGCCCTCGAGCTCGTCGAGCACGGCCTCGGACGCCTGGAAGCGACCTTCGCCGGACTTGAGCGGCACGAGGATCTCGGCACCGGCCTCGTAGCGGGATGACCATGCGGACGAGGTGCTCTCGACCTTCAGCCACTGGTCCCGACAGGTGAAGTGCAGGTTGGCATTACGCGTGAGCGCACCGGGAAGAAGTCCCGCCTCGCACAGCACCTGGAAGCCGTTGCAGATGCCCAGAACCGGCATTCCACCCTTGGCAGCATCGATGACTTCGCCCATCACGGGCGCGAATCGTGCGATGGCGCCGGCGCGCAGGTAGTCGCCGTAGGAGAACCCACCGGGAACGACGATCGCGTCGACACCCTTCAGGTCGGCATCGCCGTGCCACAGGGCGACGGCTTCCGCGCCGGCAAGCGTGACAGCACGCGACGCATCGATGTCGTCGAGCGTGCCGGGAAAGGTGATGACTCCGATTCTCGCGCTCACAGCCGGGTCACTTTCCATTCCTCGATGACGGTGTTGGCCAGGAATGTCTCGGCGATCTGGTCGAGCGTCGCATCGTCGACATCGTCGCCGACCTCGAGCTCGAACCGCTTGCCCTGACGGACGTCGGAGACACCGGCGAAGCCGAGTCGCGGCAGCGCACCGACGATGGCCTGTCCCTGGGGGTCGAGAATTTCTGCTTTGGGCATGACGTCGACAACCACACGGGCCACGTGAGAGCTCCTGAGCTAAGAGGGCAGATCCAGCAGGCACTTTACCCAGTCCGGAACCACACCACGAATCCGGCGCATACTGGGGAACCATGGAGCTGACTCACTTCGGACATTCGTGCATTCAGGTGTCGATGGCGGGATCGACGGTGCTGTTCGACCCCGGCGCCTTCTCGCACGGATTCGAGGGCATCACCGGCCTCGACGCCATCCTGATCACGCACCAGCACGCGGACCACGTCGACACCGATCGGTTGCCCGCCCTCCTCGAGGCCAACCCCGACGCGGCGCTGTACGCGGACCCGCAGACCGCGGACCAGCTCGGGGAAGGATGGACCGCCGTCAACGCAGGCGACGTCTTCTCGATCGGCGGCGTGCAGGTGACGGGTGCGGGTGGAACGCACGCCACGATCCACCCGGACATCCCGCTGATCGACAACATCGCCTATCTCCTGGGCACGCCGGATCAGCCGGGGCAGCTGATGCATCCCGGCGACTCGCTGTACGTTCCCGACGTGGAAGTCGACGTACTCGCACTTCCCGCGGCGGCCCCGTGGATGAAGATCGGCGAGGGCATCGACTTCCTCCGCGCCGTCTCGCCGCGACTGGCCGTTCCGATCCACCAGGCCATCGTCGCGCCGGATGCGCGAGGCATCTACTACGGCATGCTGTCGGGCCTCGCGGGCGAGGGAACGGAGTTCCGCGCGCTCACCGAGGAGACGGGGACGTCGGTCTGACCACGTTCCACGGTCGACGCCGGTCCCGTCGTGGACACTGACCCGATGAACTGGAACCCACGGGCCTCGAAGGCTCTGGCATCGGCCGTCCTCCTCGCGGCAGTCTCCGTGACCGCAGCATGCGGGACCGACTCGGCGGGGACGGCGGCGACCGGCACACCGGCTGGAATCAACGTCAACGGAGTCGGCGAAGTCCAGGGCACTCCGGACACGCTGACTGCTCGCATCGGAGTCGAGACGACGGCCGACGACGTCACGACGGCGATCGACGAGGCGAACACCGCGGTGACCGCCGTGACCGACGCGATCTCCGCCGCCGGTGTCGACCGCGCGGACATCCAGACGCAGCAGGTGTCGATCGACCCGCAGAACTCCGACGGGTTCTCCGGTGGCACCTCGACCATTTCTGGGTACCGAGCCACCAACACTCTGCAGGTGACGGTGCGCGACCTGTCGAAGGCGTCGTCGGTTCTGGGCGATGCAACGACGGCAGGCGGCAACGCCACGCGGGTGTCCGGGGTGTCGTTCCGTATCGACGACGACTCCGACCTGATCGCCGACGCCCGGTCTCGGGCGTTCGCCGATGCTCGCGACCGCGCCGAGCAGTACGCGTCGCTGGCCGGAAACGACCTCGGGAAGGTCGTATCGATCACCGAGAACATCACCGGCCAGGAGTCGGCGCCGAGCTTCGACAGAAGTTCCGCCTCGTCCGCGGTGCCCATCGAACCGGGGCAGCAGACCGTCAGCGTCTCCGTGGCCGTGCAGTGGGGTCTCGAGTAGAACCTTCTCTACCGACTCAGCGCCCGGCCGGCCGCTCGTCCCGAGAAGATGCATCCTCCGAGGAACGTGCCTTCGAGCGAGCGGTACCCGTGGACACCGCCGCCTCCGAAACCGGCGACCTCACCCGCTGCGTACAGCCCGGGGAACGGCGTGCCGTCGGGGCGCAGGACTCGCGAGTCCAGGTCGGTCTGCAACCCGCCCAACGACTTACGCGTGAGCAGGTGCAACTTCACCGCGATGAGCGGACCTGCTGCGGCGTGGCCGGACGCATCGAGCAGCTTGTGCGGCGTGGCGATCCGCGCCAGGCGGTCGCCGCGGTAGTTGCGCGCGGCGTGGATCGCCGACACGGACAGGTCCTTGCTGAAGTCGTTGTCCATCTCGCGGTCTCGCGCGACGACCAATTTCTCGACCTCGGCGGAGTCGAGCGTGACGTCGCCGAGTTTGTTCATGCCGGCGACCAGTTCGGCCACCGTGTCGGCGACGACGAAGTCGACGCCCTTCTGCTTGAAGGCCTCGATCGGACCGGGGGCGCCGGGGCGCACTCGCTCGAGCAGTTTGCGCAGATCACGACCCGTGAGATCGGGATTCTGTTCCTGGCCGGAGAGACCGAATTCCTTCTCGATGATCTTCTGGTCGAGAAGGAACCACGTGTAGTCGTGTCCCGTCGACACGATGTGTTCGAGAGTTCCGAGCGTGTCGAAGCCGGGGAACAGCGGCGCCGGTAACTGCTGACCCGATGCGTCGAGCCACAGCGACGACGGACCCGGCAGGATGCGAATGCCGTGGTTGGGCCACACGGAGTCCCAGTTGGTGATGCCCTCGGTGTAGTGCCACATGCGGTCCTCGTTGATGATGTTCCCGCCCGCGGCACGCGAAATCTCCAGCATCCGCCCGTCGACGTGCGCCGGTACGCCCGAGAGCATGTGAGAGGGGGTGCGGCCCATGCGCTTCGGCCAGTTCTTCTGCACCAGGTCCCAGTTGCCGCCGATGCCGCCGGAGGTCACCAACACCGCACCGGCACGGATCTCGAAGTCTCCGATGACGGTTCGCGAGGACGACACGCCACGGGCGACGTCGGTCGGTTCCAACACAGCGCCGCGAACACCGGTCGCGACGCCGTCGGTCACCACCACCTCGTCGACGCGGTGCCGGAAGGCGGGGACCACGCTGCCGCGGTCGATGCCCTCGCGCACAATGCGCTCGAAGATCTCGACCAGTCCCGGCCCGGTGCCCCAGGTGAGGTGGAACCGCGGCACGGAGTTGCCGTGTCCGGTGGGGCCGTAGCCGCCGCGTTCGGCCCACCCGACGACCGGGAAGATCTTCCAGCCCCGCTCGCGCAACCAGGAGCGCTTCTCCCCCGCGGCGAACGCGACGTAGGCCTCGGCCCACTGCCGTGGCCACGCGTCCTCGGGCCGGTCGAATCCTGCGGATCCCAGCCAGTCCTGCAGGGCGAGTTCGTACGAGTCCTTGACGCCGAGCCGACGCTGCTCGGGACTGTCCACCAGGAAGAGGCCACCGAACGACCAGAATGCCTGCCCGCCCAGATTCGCCTCGTTCTCCTGGTCGAGCAGGATCACGCGCTTGCCGGCCGCCACCAGTTCCGCGGTCGCGACCAGACCCGCGAGCCCTGCACCGACCACGACGACATCGCACTCTCGTATCCCCATGAGCTCACCGTATACGGCGATCCGCGTTTTCGATACCGTCGGTATCGAGCGGTACTCTTCCCGAGTGAGCACCACCGAACCGACCACCCGCCCCCCTCGCGCCGAGGTCCGCGAGCGGATCATCGCGTCCGCGATGACGGAGTTCGGTCGACGCGGGTACGCCGACGCCACCCTCGATGCCATCGCCGAGCAGGCCGGGTTCACCAAGGGCGCGGTCTACTCGAACTTCGGTTCCAAGGAAGGGCTGTTCTACGAACTGATGGACCGGCAGGTGCTCGGCCGGGCCCGGATGTCGGTCGACCTGCTCGCCGAACTCCCGTCCGACCTGCGCGATGCCCAGCGTGTGCTCAGTACCCGGCTCACCGAAGCGATCTCGAACAACCGCGACTGGCATCTGCTGTTCATGGACTACTGGTCGAGAGCGCTACGCGACCCGGAGGTGGGCGCCCGGTTCGCCGAGCACCGGGCACAACTCCGTGCGGCGGTCACCGACGCCGTCGTCAGTGTCACCGAGAGCGCCGGCGCGACTCTGCACGTGCCCGCCGAGTGGGTCACGTTCGTCATCCTGGCGCTCAGCAACGGACTCGCCGTCGAGGAACTCGCTCAGCCGGGAACGGTGCCTCCGGAACTCATGGGTGAGGTCGTCGGACGCCTCCTGCACATTCCGGAGCACGAGGACTCTCAGCGCCCCGAGTAGGTCGCCTTCACGTGCATCCGCTCGCCCTGCGGACCGAATATTCCCAGGTACTCGACGGGCCGACGGTCGGCGCTACCGAACCAGTGCGGAAGGTGCGTGTCGAATTCGGCCACCTCGCCCGGACCCAGCACCAAGTCCTTGTCTCCCAGGATGAGTCGAAGCTTCCCGTTCAGCACGTAGATCCAGTGGTACCCCTCGTGGGACCCCAACGTCGGGTTCTCCTCGTAGCGGCCTCCGGGGACGATCTGTTTGAACGCCTGTAACCCGCCCGCCCGGCGCGTCAGCGGAACGACGGTCACGCCGTTCGTCGTGACCGGCGTGAACTGCACACGCGGATCCCCCGTCTCCGGGGCGTCGACGATGTCGTCCAAGGGAACGTCGTACACCTTGGCCAACGGCAGCAGTAGCTCCAGGCTGGGCTTACGTTGTCCCGACTCGAGACGGGAGAGTGTGCTCACCGGGATGCCCGTGCGGTCGGACACCGCCGCGAGGGTCACGTCCGCCGCGATGCGCAGAGCGCGCAGGCGTGGACCGATCGCACTGATCACTCCGTCGAAGTCGTCCATGCCCCTTATTGCAGTTTCAGCAAATATGTTTGTCAAATCCGCAGACTCGGGCGCACAGTGTCCGCATGACTTCACACCACCACGTCGACGCCGACGTGATCGTCCTCGGCGGCGGGTCCGCCGGACTGTCCGCCGCACTCATGCTCGGCCGTGCCCGTAGGCGAGTCCTGGTTCTGGACAACGGAACTCCTCGCAACGCACCTGCCTCGCACATGCACGGCGTGCTGGGTCGGGACCACACCTCACCGCTCGACTACCTGAAGAACGGCCGCGCCGACCTCGAGCGGTACGACGTCACCGTCGTCGACGCCACGGTCACCGCACTCGGCGGTCACGTCGGGCACTTCACCGCGACCACTGCGGGCAGTCCGGAGGACGGTCGGAACGCGCACGACGGTCGCACCTTCTCGGCGCGGCGCATCGTGGTGACGACCGGACTCACCGATCTGCTCCCGCCCGTCGACGGTCTGGCGGAACGCTGGGGCCGGGACGTCGTGCAGTGCCCCTACTGCGACGGGTGGGAGATCCAGGATCGCCGCATCGGTGTCCTGAGCACCGGGCCGTTCAGCATCCATCACGCCTCGATGTGGCGGCAGTGGACTGAAAATCTGACCTTTTTCACCGACGGCGGACCATTGGCGGACGAGGATCGCGAGAAGTTCACCGCGCGCGGCATCGAGATCGTCGAGAAGAAGGTCACCGCGGTGCTCGCCGGGGAGGATCGACTCCGTGCGGTCGGCCTGGCAGACGGGACCGAGGTCGCGGTCGACGCTCTCGCCGTGGGGCTGCGCTTCACCGCTCGCAGTGAACTTCTCGGATCGCTCGGCCTCACCACCGTGCCGCACGCGACGGGCCTCGGCGACGTCGTCGAGGTCGACTCCTTCGGAGCCACCACCGTGGCGGGAGTGTGGGCGGCGGGCAACGTCACCGACCCGTCGGCCACGGTCATCGCCTCCACCGCGCAGGGAGCCCTCGCCGGCGCTCATGTGAACGCGAACCTCATCGCCGAGGAGTTCGACCAGGCGGTCCAGGCAGGGCGACCCCGTCCGGCGCTGGACGGGCAGTTCTGGGACGAGTTGTACCGCGAGTCGGACAAGCGGTGGAGCGGCAATCCCAACCCGACGCTGGTCCAGTACGCGGAGCACCTCTCCCCCGGACGTGCCGTCGACGTCGGATCGGGTGAGGGCGCCGACGCGGTATGGCTGGCCGAGCGGGGCTGGACCGTCACGGGAGTCGACATCTCCGAGGTCGCCGTCGAGCGGGCACGCGGACTGCACGACGGTGTGACGTGGCTGGCACAGGACCTGCTGACCGATCCGCTGCCGCCGCACTCCACGGATCTGCTGACGCTGCACTACTTCGGCATCCTGCGGGACGGGCCGGCGGACGGGCTCGCGCGCCTCGTCGACACCGTCGCGCCCGGCGGCACGCTGCTCATGGTCGGCCACACCCCGTCGCCCGGACACCGCTGGGCAGGGTTCGATCCCACCGACTTCCACAGTCCCTCCACGGTCGCTCAGTCCCTGGACCCCGCCGAATGGACGATCGTGGTCGACGAGACGCGTCCGCGGTCGGCACCGCAGGCCCCCGGTACCCCGCACATCGACGACGACATCCTCGTGGCGGTCCGTACGACCGGTTAACGTGTGCAGCCATGATCCCGGCTTCGACACTCCGCGCTCGTTTCGCTGCCGCCCTCTCCGACATGTACGGGCGGGAGGTTCCCGCGTATCGGACGTTGGTCGATGTCGCGTCGGCGGTCAACGGTGACGTGATCGCACGCGATGGTGCCGAGGCCGAGCGCCTCGGCACCATCGACCGCGTCACGGCGGAGCGACACGGTGCCATCCGAGTCGGCACTGTCGACGAGATGCGTGCCGTCGCAGTGTTGTTCGGTGGGTTCGGCATGCATCCGGTGGGCTTCTACGATCTTCGGGACGCGGCCACTCCGATTCCGGTCGTGTCCACCTCATTCCGACCCGTCGATCCGACAGAGCTCGCACGCAACCCGTTCCGGGTGTTCTGCTCGATGCTCGTCGTCGACGACAGGCGCTTCTTCTCCCCGGACCTGCAGTCGCGGCTGTCCCGGTCGCTGGCCGCACGGACGCTGTTCCCACCCGACCTGCTGACTCTTGCGGCCCGCGCCGCCGCGGACGGCGGCCTACCGGAACCCGACGCGTCCGTTCTGGTGCAGGGCGCCGTCTCCGTGTTCGAACTGGGAACGGATCCCGTCGATCGCGCCTGGTACGACGAGCTCGAGGCGGTGTCGTCGGTGGCAGCCGACATCGGCGGTGTGTCGTCCACCCACATCAATCACCTGACTCCACGGGTGCTCGACATCGACGAGTTGTACCGCAGGATGAGCGATCGAGGCATCGAGATGATCGACCGCATACAGGGGCCGCCGCGGTGGGACGGACCGCCGATCCTCCTGCGACAGACATCGTTCCGTGCATTGGCCGAGCCACGATACTTCCGCGACGAGACGGGATCCACCTACTCGGACCGACTGCGGGTGCGTTTCGGCGAGGTCGAGGCCCGCGGCGTCGCGCTGACCCGACGCGGCCGCGAGGTCTACGACAGCGCCATGGTCGCGGTCGACGGACTCGGTGACGACCAGGCCGCGACGGAATGGGCTCGACACTTCCCGAGCACCGACCGTGAGATGCACGATCGTGGGCTCGCCTACTACGTCGACGAGAACGGCGCGTTGGAGCCGATCGTGTACGAGGACTTCCTCCCCGCGTCGGCGGCAGGGATCTTCCGTTCCAACCTCACCTCGGACGGCGCCGTCGACACGGACGTGGAGGGGACGGTGTGGACCGCGGACTCCCTGGCCGGCGCTCTAGGGATGCCGGTCGTCGATCCGTACGACCTCTACGACGCCCGAGTGTCAGGCCACGGCGGATCGTGAGCGCGGAACCCATTCGTACTTGGCCGACGTCGCGCCGTGGAAGCGTGCGAGGTCGACCGCGTCGAGCATCGCCGACCGTGGGCCGGGTCTCCCCAGCTGCTTGGCGCTGACGGACAGCCTCACGACGCCTCCGCGGCGCGCCGTGCGTCCGGCACCCATGACGAGCGCTCGGCACCACCACGGCTCGCTCGATCCGGGCTCCCACACGTATCCACCGGTTCCGGTTCCGAAGCCCTCGCCGATACCGTGGACGCGCCCCCGCACGACGGTTCCTCGTTCGAGGTCCTGGATCCCGCCGAGACCGGCACAGACTCGGAACCCGACGGTCGGAAGAGCCGAGATCGCGCCGGGTGATGCCACCCACCGGGGCGGCGCGAACACCCGGGTGCGCATGCCGATCTCCTCCATGACGCGGTCCGCGGCGCGCAACCTCAACTGCGCTTCGTGCGCGGGAAGAGTGGCGAATTCGGCGCGACGCCGCTTGGTCGCGGCCTGGTCGTACCCGTGCAGCACCACGGCGTCGCCGTGATCGCGTCGTTCTCTGAGCCAGTCCTGCGTCGGGGCGTCGCGGGTCAGGCGGTACTTGTCCTTGAGCCGCGGTGCGACCAGCAGTGACAGGTCGACGTCGCGTCGGTCCATCTCTTCCGCGAACGCTGCTGCGGCGTCACGGGTTTCGTCGCGGATTCCCGATACGGACACGATCAGGCGTGCACTCATGAAAGAACCGTCGCACACCGAGGTGTACGACGGTTCGTCGATCACGTGAACGCGAGCTGAAGACTCGACTCAGAGCGTGGAGACCGGGAGCACCTTGTCGATGGCGGCCAACACCTCGGGAGCATCGGGCTCGGTGCGGGGACGGAACCGGCCCACGACCTCGCCGTCGGGCGAGACGAGGAACTTCTCGAAGTTCCACTGGATGTCACCGGCAGTGCCGTCGGCGTCGGGTGCCTGCGTCAGGATCTCGTACAGCGGGTGCCGATCGGACCCGTTGACGTCGACCTTCTCCATCAGGGGAAAGGTGACGCCGTAGGTGGTCGAGCAGAAGGTCTCGATCTCCTCGGCCGATCCGGGTTCCTGGCCACCGAACTGGTTGCACGGAACGCCGACGACCGAGAGTCCCCGCTCGGAGTACTCCTTCGCCAGCTTCTCGAGGGCGGTGTACTGGGGGGTCAGGCCACATTTCGAGGCCACGTTGACCACCAGCACAGCGCGACCCCGGTACTCCTCCAGGGAGGTCGGAGCGCCGCCGAGAGTGTTGATGCCGACGTTCTGCAGATCTGTCATGGGCTCACAGTACCGGCCGGTAACCAGTGAGCACTACACCGACGACAGTTCCCGCCGACAGTATGTCGGCGGGAACCGTGGACGTGAGTGCCTCGGCAGGAGGCCTGTGTCAGGCCTGCGTCTTGACCATGTCGGGCTTGGCCTCGGGGTCGCGGGCCTCTCCGTGTCCGTCGTCGACCATGGTGGTCTCGTCGAAGGGGATCTTGCCGGAGAGGACTTCCTTGACCCGCTCGTTGTCGATGGTCTTGGTCCAGGTGCCGACCAGCATCGTGGCGACGGCGTTACCGGAGAAGTTGGTCACCGCGCGGGCTTCGGACATGAACCGGTCGATGCCGACGATGAGGCCGATGCCGTCGAGCAGTTCGGGGCGGTGGCTCTGCAGTCCGCCGGCCAGGGTGGCCAGGCCTGCACCGGAGACGCCGGCCGCACCCTTGGAGGCGACGATCATGAACAGCAGGAGCGAGACCTGCTCGCCGATTCCGAGCGGGTTGCCCATGGCGTCGGCGATGAAGATCGAGGCCATCGTCAGGTAGATCGCAGTGCCGTCGAGGTTGAACGAGTAACCGGTGGGGACGACGACGCCGACCGTGGTGCGCTCGACTCCCACGTGCTCCATCTTGGCGATGAGGCGGGGCAGAGCCGACTCGGAGGACGAGGTGGCGACGATGAGCAGGTACTCGCGGGCCAGGTACTTGACCAGCTTGAAGATCGAGACGCCGGAGACGAAGCGCAGGATCGTGCCGAGGACGCCGAAGACGAAGATGGTGCAGGTCAGGTAGAAGGCCAGCATCAGGGTGGCGAGCTGGATGACGGCGTCGAAGCCGGTGTCACCGACGACCTTGGCGATGGCGCCGAAGGCACCGATCGGGGCGAGCCACAGGATGCCGGCGAGGATGCGGAAGACCAGCTTCTGGATCAGGCCGATGCCGCGGAGGATCGGTTCGCCCGTCTTGCCCATGGCCTGCACGGCGAAGCCGACGAGCAGTGCGACGAACAGGGTCTGCAGGACGCTGCCCGCGGTCAGCGAGGACAGCAGCGACGTCGGGATGATGCCCTGGAAGAACTCCAATGTTCCGCCGCCCGCGTGGGCCTGGTCGGCGTACTTGGCACCGGCATCGGAATCGGCCGGGATGTTCAGTCCCGATCCCGGCTGGATGAGGTTGCCGACGACCATGCCGATGGCGAGAGCGAAGGTCGACATCGCGATGAAGTAGCCGAGGGCCAGGCCACCGACCTTGCCGACGCTGGCGGCTGCCTTGACCGATCCGATGCCCAGCACGATGGTGCAGAAGATGACCGGGCTGATCATCATCTTGATCAGCGAGACGAACATCGTCCCGAGAACGCCGAGGCTGGATCCGAGATCCGGAGCCACGAGGCCGACGATCACGCCGCCGACGACGGCGATGATCACGGCGATGTAGAGCCAGTGGGTCTTGTCGCGCTTCTTCTTGGGCGGCGGTGTGGAGTCGTACGGTTCAGCGTCGATGCTGGCGGTCATGGTTGTCCTTACGATCGTGGCGTGAGGTGGATCACGCTTGTCTGACTGGAATGGTGGTCCATGATCGTGACTCGAGTCACGTATTAGTTCGTTTCGTTCATGTGTAGTGCAGTCACGCACATCACGCGGGCAGAACAGTCGATCCCGGAGGCATCGTTGACCAGCACGAACACCCGTCGCGGCCGCAGCGTCGCTCGCCAGCTGTTTCTCGGACAGCTCGCCGTGGTGGTGCTGCTGGTGACGCTCGGCGGCGCCGCGGCCCTGGTCGACGCGCGCCGAGACAGCGACGACGGGATCCGCCGCGAGGTCGTCGACATCGCCGTCTCCGTCGCCACCGCACCCTCGACCGTCGACGCGCTCGAGTCCGCCGATCCGACGGCGATGCTGCAGCCGGTCACCGAACGCGTGCGCCGATCGACGGGCATGGATTTCATCGTCGTCATGGCGCCCGACCGCACCCGCTTCACCCACACGACCACGGAACTGATCGGCGGGAAGTTCACCGGCAACATCGACGAGGCGCTCGCGGGCGCCACGTTCACCGAGACCTATCGGGGCTCGCTGGGGCCGTCTATCCGGGCGGTGACTCCGGTCCTCGACGGTGACCGTGTCGTGGGGCTGGTCTCGGCCGGCGTCACGCGAGCGAAGATCTCCGACCAGTTCGTCGCCGGGCTTCCCGCGGTCGGCGGCATCATCGCGGCGGCGCTGGCCGTGGCGATCGCGGCCAGCTACCTCCTCAATCGGCGCCTGAACAGCCAGACGCTCGGATTGGCCCCCGACGAGCTGCGGAGCATGTACGACCACCACGATGCCGTTCTGCACTCCATCGGCGAGGGCCTGGTGGTGTGGGGCGACGGCCCCGAAGCGGAGCTCGTCAACGACGAGGCGCGGAGGCTGCTCGACCTCCCCGACGGGGCCGTGACCCGAGACATGCTTCCGGAGTCGTTACGTCGCCTCGGCGAGGACACGGTGCGCGACGAGATGCACCTCACGTCGACCCGGGTGCTGGTGGTGGCGCAGGATCCCGTGCTCCGCGGGTCGCGCCGCCTCGGCACGGTCACGGTGATGCGTGATCACACCGAACTCCAACGGGTGCTCGGCGAACTCGACTCGATGACGTCGTTCGCGGAATCGCTCCGCTCGCAGGCGCACGAGTCGGCGAACCGTCTGCACACCGTCATCACGATGGTCGAGCTGGGCCGCACCGAGCAGGCCGTCGAGTTCGCGACGCAGGAACTCGCCTTGTCGCAGAACCTCATCGACCGGCTCATGAGCACGGTGCAGGAGCCGGCAGTCGCGGCACTGCTGCTGGGCAAGGTGAGCCAGGCAGCCGAGCAGGGCGTCGAACTGACCGTCACGGAGGACACTGCGCTGACCGACACCGCGGCGTTCGACCGACGCGAATTGGTCACTCTCGCCGGAAATCTGATGGACAATGCCATCGATGCTGCAAAACAATCGGACGACCCGTGGGTGGAGGTGACCGTGCGCGAGAGCGAGACGGACCTCGTGATCCAGGTGGCGGACAGCGGACCCGGAATGGACGCCGAGGCGCTGGCCAAGGCCCGCACGCGTGGCTACTCCACGAAGTCCGGATCCCGCGGGCTCGGGCTCGCGCTGGTCTCCCAGGTCATCCATCGCCACCACGGAACCCTGACGTCGGAGAGGACGTACGGTTCGGTGGTCACCGCCACCATCCCGCTCCATGCGGTCCGCGAGGCGTCGACACCGCATGAGTGAGAACATGATCCGCGTTCTCATCGTCGAGGACGAGCCACTCATCGCCGAAGCGCACGCGAGCTACGTGGGCAGAGTTCCCGGTTTCGTCGCGGCCGGGGTCGCACACACCGCCGCCGCGGCGATGCGTGCGGCGGCCAAAGCCATCGCCGACGGCTCCCCGTTCGACCTGGTCCTCCTCGACATCGGGCTGCCGGACGCCAACGGGATCGACGTCGCGGCCGCTCTCGGCGGGCTCCGGCCCGGTCCCGACGTCATCGCCATCACCTCCGAACGCGATCTCGCGATCGTCCGGAGCGCGGTCGCGCACGGCGTGGTGCTGTACCTGCTCAAGCCGTTCACCTTCGCGGCGTTCCGCGACAAGCTCGAACGGTACAGCGAGTTCCGCACCGCTCTGCGGGACGGTGAATCCGCGGTCAGTCAGCGCGACATTGACCGTGCGATGGCGTCGCTCCGCACTGCCGACGAACGCGCGGCCTCCCCCAAAGGCATTGCTCCCCAGACTCTCACCGAGATCTCGAACAGCGTACGGGCGCAGCCCGACGGGCTGGGAGCCTCCGAGGCCGCCAAGGCCGTCGGTGTGTCCCGCGTGACGGCGTGGCGCTACCTCGAGCGCCTCGCCGACGACGGTCTGGTGGACCGGCACACCGAGTACGGCAAGGCCGGCCGGCCCCAGGTGCGGTACCGCTGGCGCTAGCCGGTCGAGACGGGAACCGTGCGCGTCAGGAACGCCACCTGGTCGGCCACGACCCGCTCGAACCCCTCCCCGACGTAGATGTCGAAGTGCCCGTACGGGTACACCTCGATCTGCCCCCGGGGTGCCTTCGCCGCATGTCGCAGAGTCGCTTTCGTGGGCGCCACCGTGTCGGGATCGCACACGCAGAACAGCACCGGCGCGGTGATGCGCTTCGCCGCACGCCCCGGGAAGTAGCGGGTGATGGCGAGCGCGAACCGCGCCGCGACCTCGTTGGAGAAGGTGGACCCGTCCGGCTGTAGAGCGAGGTAGCCGCTCAGCGCATCGGGACTGGCCATCAGAGCGGTTCCGCGGTGCTCCGCGGCCAACGCCACCATCACCGGTGGCTTGCCGCGGAGCGAGCCCAGGACGTCGCGCAGGGCGAGCGGGGTGATCTTGAGAGTGGTGACCAGAGGTGTCGCCCTCGCGGATGCCAGACCGTCCGTGAACGGGCACTGCGAGACGACCGCGGCGATCCCGCCGTCGCGCGCCGCCGCCTCGAGGACGTGCCCGCCTCCGAACGACGAGCCCCACAGGATGATCCGCGCGGGATCGATCCGATCGAGGGAACGGGCATACGCGATCGCGGCCGCCCAGTCGTCCAGCTGCCGGCCGATGTCGAGCAGCTGGCGCGGCTCGCCGCCGCTTCCTCCGAAGTGCCGGTAGTCGAAGACCAGGCATGCGTAGCCCGCCTCGGTGAAACGCTCCGCGAACGCGTCGAGTCGCATCTCGCGGACTCCGCCCAGACCGTGACCGAGAACGATGATCGGTTGGTTCGGTGATGCGTTCTCGGGCCGGTACAACCATGCGGCGCACGTGGTCCCGTCGGACGAGAACTCGACATCACTACGACTGCTCACGGCGGTTCTCCTCGGGATCGGCACGCCGGACGCGGCGCGAAACCCCGGCGGCTTACCCTGCCGCACCGACCTCCGCGGGCGCAATGGCTCCTGTACGTTCCACAACCCAGGCGTACTCGAAGGCGATTTCTTTCCATTTTTCGTACCGGCCGCTCACGCCTCCGTGACCCGCACTCATCTCCGTCTTCAACAGGATGGGCTCGGACCCGGTGTTCTTCACGCGCAGCGCCGCGATCCACTTCGCCGGCTCGACGTAGAGGACACGGGTGTCGTTGATCGACGTGATCGCCAGGATCGCCGGGTAGGCCTTCTCCTCCACGTTCTCGTAGGGGCTGTACGACTTCATGTAGTCGTAGACGTCCTTGTTCTCCAACGGGTTTCCCCACTCGTCCCACTCGATGACGGTGAGCGGCAGCGACGGATCGAGAATGGACGTCAGCGGATCCACGAACGGCACGTTGGCCAGGATCCCGGCAAAGAGTTCGGGCGCCAGATTGGCGACGGCACCCATCAGCAGACCGCCCGCGCTGCCACCGTCGGCCACCATCCGATCGGCTGTGGTGACGCCGGTGTCGACGAGATGGCGTGCGCACGCGACGAAGTCGGTGAACGTGTTCTTCTTGTTCAGCATCTTGCCGTCCTCGTACCACAGACGACCCAACTCACCGCCGCCGCGGACGTGGGCGATGACGAAGACGATGCCCCGATCGAGCAGGGAAAGCCTCGACACCGAGAACCCGGGATCCATACTGGCTTCGTAGGATCCGTAGCCGTACAGCAGGGTGGGTGCCGGTCCCTCGACGTCGACACGCTTGATCACCGACAGCGGCACCTCGGTGCCGTCCTCGGCCGTCGCCCATTCCCGCGACTGCGTGTACCGGGCCGGATCGAAGTCTCCGAGGACCGGCTGCGACTTGCGCAGGATCCGCTCGCCCGTCGCGAGGTCGTAGTCGTACACCCGCGACGGCGTGATGAAGGACGTGTACCCGAAGCGCAGCAGCGGTGCGTCCCACTCCGGATTCGACCCGAGACCCACGGAGAACAGTTCCTCGTCGAATTCGAGTTCGTGGCGCTCACCGAACCCGTCGTCGTCGAGGTGCCACAACGCCATGCGCGGCACGGCGTCCCGACGGTAGGAGAGCACGAGGTGTCGCCCGAACGCGTCCACGTCCTCGAGTCGGACATCGTCGCGGTGCTCGATCAGGATCGTCATCGCGGACGGGTCCTCGACAGGCGCATCGGCGAGAACGAAGTTCTCGGCCTTCACCCCGTCGACGACGTCGTTGTGCAGGATCAGGAAGCGGTCCTGTCCGCCGACCACCGCGTGCTCGGCGCTGTACTCGACACCGTCACGACGCGGCAGGATCACCGTGAACTCACCGGTGGGGTCGTGAGCATCGAGGTACCAGCCCTCCGTGGTGACCTTCGACCCCACCCAGATCATCAGGTACTTCTCGCTGCGCGTTTCACCGAAGCTGACCCAGTACGACTCGTCGGGCTCGTGGAAGATCACCACGTCCTCGGTCGTCGGGGTGCCGATCCGGTGCCGCCACACCTTGTCGGGGCGCCACGACTCGTCGACCGTCTGATAGAAGAGGTACTGCTGATCGGCGGACCAGGTGGCGCCGGGTGCCGTCTGTGCGATCTCGTCCGGGAACAGGTCACCGGTGCGGAGATCCTTGATGCGCAGCGTGTACCGCTCGTCCCCCTCGGTGTCGACGGAGTAGGCGAGCAGATGCCCGTCCTCGCTCAGCGAGAACGCACCGATGGAGAAGAACTCGTGACCCTCGGCGAGGATGTTCGCGTCGAGCACAACTTCCTCGCCCGGCACGTCGACGCCGGCGTCGAGCGACGGAGGCGTCCAGTCGACGGGCGAGGCGACCGGGCACCGGCACTGCATGCCGTAACTCTTGCCCTCGAGCGTGCGACCGTAATACCACCACTGCCCGCGACGCGTCGGTACCGAGAGATCGGTTTCTTGCGTCCGCGACTTGATCTCGTCGAAGATTCTCTCGCGCAACGGCTTCAGGTGGGCGGTCTGCGCCTCGGTGTAGGCGTTCTCGGCCTCGAGGTACGCGACGACCTCGGGATCGGTCTTCTCGCGCAGCCACTCGTACTCGTCGACGACCACATCGCCGTGATGCGTGCGCGTCGTGGGCACCGTCTTCGCGATCGGTGCCATGGGCCCGTTGGGGGAGGTCGAGCCGTTCAGGGAAATCGAGTCGGTCACGGGGTCACCCAATCGTCGAAGGAAAGTCCCGAGATGCGTTCGTACGCATCGATGTAGCGGGCACGAGTACGGTCCACGATGCTCGGCGGCAGTGGCGGCGGAGCGTCGTCACCGTGCCGGTCCCACCCCGACTCCCCCGTGAGCCAGTCGCGGACGAACTGCTTGTCGAAGCTGGGCTGGACCCGACCCTCGGTGTAGCCGTCGAGCGGCCAGTACCGGGAGGAGTCCGGAGTGAGGACCTCGTCGGCGAGCACGAGTTCGCCGTCGGAGTCGAGACCGAACTCGAACTTCGTGTCGGCGAGGATGATTCCTCGACCGGCCGCGAATTCGGCGGCGCGCGAGTAGATCTCGAGTGTCGCGCTGCGCAGCTTCTCCGCGGTGCCGGCTCCGACCGTCCGGACCACCGCATCGAAGTGGATGTTCTCGTCGTGGTCACCGATCTCGGCCTTGCTGGCCGGCGTGAAAATGGGCTCGGGAAGCTTGCTCGCCTCGGTCAGACCGTCGGGCAATGCGACTCCGCACACGGATCCGGTGGCGCGGTAGTCGATCAATCCCGATCCCGTCAGGTACCCACGGGCCACGCATTCGACGGGCGCCATGGTCAGGGCTCGGACGACGAGTGCCCGGCCCAGGACTTCCTGCGGAATGCGGGGGTCGTCTGCGTCGCCCGCGAGGTGATCTCGAACGCCGAGCTGCGCGAAGAAGAACACGCTCATGGCGGTCAACACCCGCCCCTTGTCGGGAATCGGCGTCGACAACACGTGGTCGTAGGCGGAGATCCGGTCGCTGGCCACCAGGAGGAGGTGCTCGTCGTCGATCCGGTACAGATCGCGAACCTTACCGGCGGCCAGGTGTGGGTACTGGGAAAGAGAAGGGCGCACGTCGATCGAGCGTAGTCGTGCCGGGATCCGCCGTGGTGGCGGTATCTGGCAGTCTACGAAGGGAGCCTCGGTAGCGAGGCGAACGAAGGAGTGTGGCGGTGACGACGACGGACAGGGTGCAGGTCGGATTCCGGTCCGAACGCGGGCCGATCCTCGCTGCCCTCATGCTGTGCAACTCGCTGGTCGCGCTGGACTCGACGATCATCGCGACGTCGGTTCTGACCATCGTCGACGACCTGGGCGGCTTCTCGCAGTTCCCGTGGCTGTTCTCGGTGTATCTGCTCGCGCAGGCGGTCACCGTTCCGATCTACGGCAAGCTGGCCGACCTGTTCGGCCGCAAGCGGCTGGTGTTGTTCGGGATCGCGGTCTTCGCCGTCGGATCGGTGCTGTGCGGTCTGGCCTGGAGCATGCCCGCGCTGATCGTCGCCCGCGCGATCCAGGGAATAGGTGCCGGCGCGATCCAGCCGATGGTCCAGACGATCGCCGGCGACATCTACACGGTGCGCGAGCGCGCCAAGGCCCAGGGCTATCTCGCCAGCGTGTGGGCGATGTCCTCCATCGTCGGTCCGACGCTCGGCGGACTGTTCTCCGAGTACCTGTCGTGGCGGTGGATCTTCTTCGTCAACATTCCGCTGTGCGCCGTCGCGGCCGTGATGTTGATGCGCAAGTTCGACGAGAAGCCCACGGAGGCGCGCACACGAGGAGGCATCGACTACACGGGTGCGGCTCTGCTGACGGTCGGCGCCGGCGCCGTGATCCTGGGGTTGCTCGAGGGTGGCCAGTCGTGGGCGTGGAACTCCCCGACGTCCGTGGCGGTGTTCGTCCTCGGTGCCGCCTGCCTCGGGGTCTTCGTCCTGGTGGAACGCCGCGTCGAGACACCGATCCTGCCCCTGTGGGTGCTGACGCGCCGCGTCCTGGTCGCCACCAGCGCGGTCGGCGCGGTGATCGGTTCCATCGTCCTGACCCTGACCACGTACGTTCCGACGTTCGTCCAGGGCGTCCTCGGCTTCGGAGCGTTGGCCGGTGGTTTCACGCTGGCGCCGCTGCTGTTGTCCTGGCCGTTGATGTCGTCGCAGTCCGGCCGGCTCTACCTACGCATCGGCTTCCGTCGCACCGCCGTGATCGGCGCGTGCATCGTCGTGGTGGGGGCGGTCCTGACACTGGGGTGGACCGAGACGTCGCCCATCTGGCAGATCTGCCTCGGCGCATTGGTGATCGGAGCCGGGATGGGCCTGGTGGCCAGCCCCGCGCTGATCGCGGCGCAGTCGAGCGTCGACTGGTCCGACAGGGGCGTCGTCACCTCGACCAACACGTTCGCGCGGTCGATCGGGAGCGCTGTCGGAATCGCGGTGTGCGGCGCCATCGTCAATGCCAACGTGGGTGCAGAACCGTCACCGGCAGATCTTGCCGACGCCATCCACCTGGTCTTCTACACCGTCGTCGCGGGCGCCGTCCTGATGCTGGTGGCCGCGTTCGCGATGCCGCCGATGTCCGGTCAGAGTCCGACGCGCTCGAGCAGTGCTTCGAATTCTTCCTGAGCCTGCGCCTCGGTCTTGCCCTCGCGGAGCGCGCGGCGGTAGCCGGCCAGAGCCATCGCCTCGTAGCGGCGGTAGGAGGCCAGCCATTCCTCGGCCTTTTCCCGCCAGTAACCGATGACCGAACACTGGCGGGTCGTGAATCCCCACTGCTTGCGGACGTGCGAGCGCACCGAGCGGGACGAGCGTGCCTCACCGGCGAACCACAGGTATCCGACGCCGTCGGGACGATCGAAGGACGCCACCGCGTCGGGGAGAACGCTGGGGGTCAGCCCGTTGCCGGTGCCGATCCGCCACTCGACCGTGACGTCGCTGTCGACGGCGAGTTCCTGGACGTCGGCTCCGTCCAGAACTTCGAGGATCACGTGAGTACGCAGCCCCGGCCGACGGGTCTCGAGTGCACGCGCGACGGCGGGCAGCCCTGTCTGGTCGGCGACGAGCACCTGCCAGTCGGTGTTCTCGGGGCAGCAGTACCAACTCCGCGGACGCGAGAGCACCACGCTGTGCCCCGGCTGCACCGACCGTGCCCAGGACGAGGCCACTCCGGTCTCGTGCAGCACGAAGTCGACGGTCACCGTGGAGTCGTCGCGGGTACGCACCGTGTAGTTGCGGCACTCGGGACGCGTCGCCACGTCGTGGTAGCCCCAGGTCCCACCGACAAGGGTCATCGGAGGAAGTGTCGCGTCGACCGAGGAGGGAAAGTGGACGGTCACGCATTCGTCCGGTGCGTCCAGCCCGACGTAGTAGCGGAGAGAAGGTCCGCCGAACACCACGCGCACGAGGTTGGGGGACAACCTGCTCACCGACTGGACCGTCGCGGCGTAGAAGCCCGGCTCGACGATGGAGTCCGCGTCGATCTCGAACGCCGTGGACATCGCAACCCCCTCGCCTGGACTCCGATCCCTGCGGAATCGATCTGTAAGGCGAGCCTAACCATCGTTCAGCGAGAGCGCAATGGTCTCACCGAGCCGACCGGCTCACGATCCCGAACAGTCCGGCACGTCGACGGTCGCGGTGCCCTCCAGCGTCTGCGGCTGGATCGGCACGCGGGCAGCACCCGGAACAGCGGGCTCCACCAGGTCCAGAACGATGGTCTTGGTCTGTCCGGGTTCGACGACGAGGGGCGTGTAGAAGAGTGGATGGTTGCGTTCCTGACCGGTCAGCAGCAGTGCCTGCTTGCCGTCGACGGTCGCCTTGGTCAGCGTCGACCCGGTGGTGGTGAAGATTCCGACGACGGAGCGATTGGTGCCCGGAGGACCCTCGTACGCCGTGGTCTCGTTCTGACGACCTGCGATGTAGACCGGATAGTCCTGCGCCGGTGCGGTATTGGTGACGCTGGCGGTGATCTGCGAGGTTCTCGTGCCGCCCGTGCAGGACGACGCGGTGTAGGTGATGTCCCGCTTCAGGTAGTAGTCGAGTTTGCCGCCCGCACCGTTGTTGACGACGAGCGAGGCGTACGGCGCGGGGTCGTCGGGCACCTCGTGAGCGATCTTGGTTCCCGACAGCACACTCTGGATCGCGGGGTCCGCGCTCCACACTGCGGTGTGGCCCTCGCTGACACCCTTGCCGATCGCATCGAGCAGCTGGGTGGGGTTGCTGATCTTGCCTTCGACCTTCGAGAACACCCGAGCGGCGATCTGCTGGAGGTAGTCCTTGCGGGCGGTGTTGTCGTCGGCGAAGCGGAAGTACGCCTCGGACTGCGTCAGGTTCACCACGTTGTCGGCGGTCACCTGCTCACCGTCGGCGAGTGTCACCGGTCCGACGACACCCAGGATGTAGCTCAGGGCGACCGGATCCGTCGCCAGGACACCGTCGACGTCCTGACCGGATTCCTGCTGCCAGATCGAGCGCAGGATCTCGCCCGTGTACGGGAAGTGCGGGCTGGCATTGGCGTTCTGCCAGTTCGCCGTCGCGTTGTACAGATTGCCGTAGTTCTTGGCGAAGTCCGGGCCCAGATCGATCGGGTCGTACGTCGCACCGAGTTCACTGTTCTTGGCCAGCGCGTCGAGGCCGATCTTGCCGCGGTCGGCGTCGATGATGGCGAAACCGCCCATCAGTCCACCGGTTCCGCGCGATTCCGAGTTGGTCTGGAACGCCAGGAAGTAGCTTTGGGGCGAGTTCTCCCCCAACATGTCCGGCAGGATCTTCGCCGCGAGACTCGTGTTCGTCAGCAGGTTCGACAGATCGTCCAGCTGGGCCTTCAGCGAGTCGCCGGCCTCCGTGACCTGAGGAACGTAGGTGTCGGTGTCGACGGCCTCCGCGCGGGCGTTCAGCGCATCGGCGGACACGGAGACCTCGTCGAGTGTGGGCGCCGCCTGGCGGAGCGCCGCAAGGTCGATGGTGCCGTCGTCCGCGCGGAGCTCGCTCGGGTTCAGCACCGCCCCGACGTCGACCGCGGGGCGGAGCACGTCGACCGTCAGGTCGTGCACGAGTCCGGTCAGCGGACCGACGACCTCCAGCGGCGACCCCACTCCGGGGATCGCCGCGACGGCCTTCCAGATGGGCGACTCGGTGGCATCCACCGCATCTGCGGAGGACGAGGTCGCATCGTCGACATGAGAGCGACCGGCCTCGGCGTCACCGGCGAGGATGGCGGATCGCGCGGCGAGGGCGTCGTCGCGTGCTGAGCTCAATCCCTGGTACGCGGAGTAGGCCGTCCACCCGAACCAGGCCACCAGGGCGAGCAGGACGAGGAGCACGACCCAGACCCAGACCGGAACGCGTCTGCCGCGGCCCGTGGAACGGTGTCTGTTCGTTGCGGTACCACCGAGCTCAGCCGACACGTAATTCCTTTGCTCGTCACGAATTCACGATCGGCCGGAAGTGTACCAATCGGTTCGACCGGTCGAGAGTTCTCGAAATCGACTCAGGGACGACCGAGTCCGCGATAGACCCAGCCGGCAGATCGCCACATGTCGAGATCCAGGCAGTTGCGCCCGTCGATGATGCGCCGCTCCCGCACGACGCCGTCCAGATCCGCGGGAACGAGATCTCGGAATTCGCGCCATTCGGTCAGCACCAACACCACATCGGCTTTGTCGCACGCTTCGAGCGCCGACGACGCGTACCCGAGTGTGGGGAACAGCGCGCGCGAGTTGTCGTTCGCCTTGGGATCGTAGACGGTGACGCCCGCACCCTGAAGTTGCAGCTGCCCAGCAACATTCAGGGCGGGAGAGTCCCGGACGTCGTCGGAGTCGGGCTTGAACGCAGCGCCGAGTACGGCCACCTGGGTGCCGAGGAGCGTTCCGACCGTGTCGCGGACGACGTCCACCATTCCGGTGCGTCGGCGCATGTTGATGTTGTCCACCTCGCGCAGGAATGTGAGCGCCTGATCGGCGCCCAATTCACCGGCGCGTGCCATGAAAGCACGGATATCCTTCGGCAGGCAGCCACCGCCGAATCCGATACCGGCGTTCAAGAATTTGCGCCCGATACGGTCGTCGTGACCGATTGCGTCGGCAAGAACGGTGATATCGGCGCCCGCGGCGTCGCATACCTCCGAAATCGCATTGATGAAGGAGATCTTGGTCGCAAGAAAAGCATTGGCCGACGTCTTCACCAATTCGGCGGTAGCCAGATCCGTCACGATGAACGGTGTGCCCTCGGCGAGCAGCGAGGCGTAGACCTCGCGTGCCACCTCCTCGGCCCGACCGGGACGGTTCCTGTCGACGCCCAGTACCAGGCGATCGGGGTGCAGCGTGTCCTCCACCGCGTGACCTTCGCGGAGGAACTCGGGGTTCCACGCCACCTCGAGGTCGTCGCCCGCAGGAGAGAGCTCGTGCGCCATGGCGCCGAGCCGCTCGGCAGTGCCCACCGGAACCGTCGACTTGCCGAAGATGACGGCGGGGCCGGTGATCAACGGCGCCAGGTTCTGGACGACCGAATTCACGTACGTGACGTCCGCGGCGTACTCGCCCTTCTTCTGGGGCGTACCGACAGCGAGGAAGAAGATGTCACCGAACGCCGCTGCGTCCTCGTACGACGCGGTGAATCGGAGCCGACCTGCGGCGATGTTGCGCTGGAGCACCTCACCGAGGCCCGGCTCCCAGAAGGGGACCTCTCCTGCCTCCAGTTTGGCCAGCTTGCTCGGGTCGACGTCCACACCCAGCACCTCGTGGCCGATGTCGGCCATGCACGCCGCGTGGGTTGCCCCCAGGTATCCGGTTCCGATCACGACTACTTTGCTCACAGTCGAACCGTAAGGTCTGACGGCCGACAGTTCCACCGGAGGACCTGCCGACCGTCACGGGTCACATCGGAGCGCCGCGCTCACGGCGGACAGTCACAGAATCGGTGCCGGACTGTAGGCGGCAGCGCCCGGCCGGGTGTCGACGAGTGCCTGCACCGCGGCGACGACAGCGGCCACCTGAGCGTGCGCCGCCCCGATGAACGCCGACCGGTCCGCCAGCGCCACATCGAGCGCTGCGCGGTCGAGCGGCAACCGCTCGTCCGCAGCGAGTCGGTCGAGGAGGTCGGGCTCCTTGCCCTGTTCCCGCATGGCCAGCGCCACCGCGACGGCATGCTCTTTGATCGCCTCGTGGGCGGTCTCCCGACCGACGCCCGCGCGGACCGCGGCCATGAGCACCTTGGTCGTCGCCAGGAACGGAAGGTAGCGGTCGAGTTCGCGGGCGATCACGGCCGGGTACGCACCGAATTCCGCGAGCACGGTCAGGAAGGTCTCCATCATCCCGTCGATGGCGAAGAAGGCGTCCGGCAGTGCGACGCGGCGGACCACCGAGCAGAACACGTCACCCTCGTTCCACTGCGCCCCCGCCAACTCGGCGGCCATGGACCCGTATCCGCGCAGGATCACCTGCAGGCCGTTGACGCGTTCGCAGGACCGGGTGTTCATCTTGTGCGGCATCGCGGAGGATCCGACCTGGCCGGGCTGGAAGCCCTCGGTGACCAGCTCGTGGCCCGCCATCAACCGCACCGTGTGCGCGAACGAGGACTGCGCGGCGCCGACCTGCACCAGAGCCGAGACGACGTCGTGGTCGAGCGAGCGCGGGTACACCTGACCGACGCTGGTGAAGACGGTGGCGAATCCGAGATGCTGGGCCACGGCGTTCTCGAGTGTCGCGAGCTTCTCCTCGTCGCCCCCGAGGAGGTCGAGCATGTCCTGGGCCGTGCCCATCGGGCCCTTGATCCCGCGCAACGGGTACCGCGCGATCAGCTCACGCAGACGAGTGAGACCGACCAGAAGTTCGTCGGCCGCCGACGCGAACCGCTTGCCGAGTGTCGTGGCCTGCGCCGCGACGTTGTGGCTGCGGCCGGCCATGACGATCTCGGTGTACTCGGCCGCGCGCTCTGCCAGCCGCGCCGCCACCGCGATGCCGTGGTCGTAGACGTATTCCAACGACCGCAGGATCTGCAGCTGCTCGACGTTCTCCGTCAGATCGCGGCTGGTCAGACCCTTGTGGACATGCTCGTGGCCGGCGAGGGCGTTGAACTCCTCGATGCGCGCCTTGACGTCGTGTCGGGTGACGCGTTCACGATCGGCGATGGATCCGAGATCGACCTGGTGGAGAACTCGCTCGTAGTCGACGATGGCCTCGGCCGGAACGTCGACACCCAACTCCGCCTGCGCGCGCAACACGGCGATCCACAGCTGGCGTTCGAGCACGATCTTGTGTTCGGGCGACCACAGCTGTGCCATGTCGGGGCTGGCGTAACGGTTGGCAAGGACATTCGGGATACGGCTCACGAGCGGCCAGTTTACGGCCCGGCAGTCAGGGGTGCGTGACGGTCCACCGCGTCGAGCAGCACCTCGCGCGCACGCGCCCGCGGATCGCCTCCGCCCTCACCCAACGCGGCCATCACCACGCCGTCGACCAGCGCCAACAACGGTCGCACATGGTCCCGGTCGGTGGGTCGCCCGGCGCAGGACAGTGCGTCGAGGAGCATGTCCTCGAGGTCCGCACGCAACCGGCAGTGCAGTTCCTGCAGTTGCGGATGACGCGCCGCGGCCAGCACTCGCTCGTACCGCGCGACCAGCAGATCGTGGCGGTCGATGTCGCTGTCGACGGGTCCGATCAGCAGGTCGACCATCAGGTTCACGGTCCCGGCGGTGTCCAGCGCCGTCGGTGAGAAGCCGTCCATCTGCTGACGGATCAACTCGTGCTCCCTGGCGCCGTTCAGTTCGGACGCATGGGTCACGAGGTCGTCGAGGGAGTCGAAATAGTAGGTAGTCGACGCCAGCGGAAGCCGAGCTTTCGCGGCGACGCTGCGGTGCCGGACGGCGTCGTACCCCCCTGCGAGCAGCAGGTCGGCTGCTGCGGAGATGAGGGCTTCCCGCCGACGCCGACCCTTGGGCGTCGAGCGCGAAGCGGAGCCGGTCGACATGGCTACACATGCTGCCACCGACTCGACGGCCGTCGAGGGGAAACGGCGGGATGCCGGTCAGCCTCGGAGGCGGGGCGCCAGTCGACGCAGTGCCTCCGACATGTCCTCCGTCGACCCGGCGAAGGAGAACCGCACCGTGTGATGACCGTCGACGATGTCGAAGTCCGCGCCGGGTACCACCGCGACTCCTGTCTCCCCGAGCACCTGCGCGCACCACTGCATCGAGTCGTCGGTCAGATGTGCGATGTCGGCGTAGGCGTAGAAGGCGCCGTCCGCCGGAGCCAGCCGCGTGATGCCGGCCGCGCGGAGCCCGCCGAGTAGCACGTCCCGGTTGTCGGCGTAGCGGCGCACGTGCCCGTCGAGCTCTGCGATCGACTCGTCCGAGAACGCCGCGACGGCCGCCAGTTGCGACACCGTCGGTGGGCACACGGTCATGTTCGACGCCAGTCGCTCCACCGCACGAGTGAGACTGCGCGGCAACACCATCCAGCCGAGTCGCCATCCCGTCATGGAGAAGTACTTGGACACCGACCCGATGGAGACCGCCTGATCGGAGAACTCGCGCGCACTCCGTGTGTCTAGGTCCCCGTAGGAGATGCCGTGGTAGATCTCGTCGGAGATCAGCAGCGTTCCGTGCGCGTCGCACCAGCGCGCGAGCGCCTCCAGTTCGGCGGGATCGATGATGGTGCCCGTCGGATTGGCCGGACTCGCGACGATCAGTCCCGCCGGAGGCTCGTCCAGGGCATCGAGCATCGCGACGGTCGGTTGGAAGCGCACGTCCTCGCCGCAGTCCAGCTCGATCACGCGTGCACCCAACGCCGACAACGTGTTTCGATAGGCGGGGTACCCGGGACGGGCCATCACCACCGTGTCTCCGGGATCGAAGGCCGCGAGGAACAGCAGTGTGAACGCACCCGACGAGCCGGTGGTGACCACGACGTCCTCGGCCTCTATCGCCACGCCGGTACGGCCGGTCAGGTACTCGGCGATGGTTCGACGCAGCACTGCCCTGCCGAGGGACTCCGAATACCCGATCACGTCCTCGTCCAGCGCTCGCCGCATCGCGTCGAGTACCGGGCGCGGCGCTCGCGTCGACGGCTGACCGGCCGCCAGGGACACCACGTCGCCGTGCGTCTCCTGCCGACGAGCGGCGGCGGCGAACACGTCCATGACGTGGAACGGCTCGATACGGGAGCGCCGACTGTCCGACCTCATGTCAGGACGGGATCGCGATGTCGCCCCGCTCGGCTGCCAGCCCGATGTCGGTGCGGAAATGGCTGCCGGTCAACGACACGTGGGACAACACCTCGTAGGCGTCGGCGCGGGCCTCGGCCAGATCGGCACCCGTTCCGACCACGCTGAGCACCCGGCCGCCGGCCGACACCAACGCCCCGTCCTTGCCCAGTGCGGTACCGGCGTGCAGCACCCCGGAACGGTCGGCGCCCGTGATGACATCCCCCGTCCGCGGGCGGCCCGGGTAGTTCTCGGCGGCCACGACGACCGTGACGGCCGACCCCGGCTTCCACTGCAGCGCAGGGAGGTCCGCCAACGTTCCCGTCGCGGTCGCCTTCAGAGCAGCCCCGATCGGCGACTCGAGCAGGGCGAGCACCGCCTGTGTCTCGGGATCGCCGAAGCGACAGTTGAATTCGATGACAGCGGGGCCCTCGGCGTCGACGGCCAGACCCGCGTACAGCAGTCCGGTGAACGGGCAGCCGCGCGCCACCATCTCGGCAGCGACGGGTACGACCACCTCGTCGACGATGCGCGTCACCATCTCCTGCGGCAGCCACGGCAACGGCGTGTACGCGCCCATACCGCCGGTGTTGGGGCCGACGTCACCGTCGCCGACTCGCTTGTGATCCTGTGCGGGCAGCAACGGAACCACCGTCTCGCCGTCGACGAAGCAGAAGAGGGACACCTCGGGACCCGACAGGAACGACTCGAGCAGCACGGGATGGCCCAGCTCGAGCAGTTCCGCAGCGTGGGCGCGAGCCTTCATCCGATCGTCGGTGACGACGACGCCCTTGCCGGCGGCCAACCCGTCGTCCTTGACCACCCAGGTGGGGCCGAAGCGGTTGAGCGCCGCGTCGAGAAGCGCGGGGGTGTCCACTATCTCGCTGTGGGCTGTGCGGACTCCCGCCGACGCCATGACGTCCTTGGCGAAGGCCTTCGATCCCTCGATGCGTGCTGCTGCGGCGGACGGGCCGAAGCACGCGATGCCGGCCTCACGGACCGCGTCGGCCACTCCCAGGACGAGCGGAACCTCGGGACCGATGACGACCAGGTCGGCAGCACGCTCGCGGGCGAGCGCGACGACAGCCTCCGAGGACGCCACGTCCACCGCGAAGGTCGGCGCGATCGTCGCGATCCCCGCGTTGCCGGGGGCGCACATCACCGCGCTGACGTCGGGATCGGCCGCGAGGGCGATGAGCAGGGCATGTTCACGGGCTCCGGAACCGATGACGAGTACTCGCACGAGAGCAGCGTACTGGCACGCGCACTGCGACCTCGACTCCGCGACCGGCATGCTGTTATTGTCGTTATTCCGGAATATCGTAATAGCCGAACACATGGAGGACGTCGATGATCAGGACCGTCACAGTGCTCACCGCCCTGTCCGCCGTTCTTGCGGGATGCACCGCCGCGACCCCCGACTCCGACAGCGCATCGGACACCACGGTGTGTTCGGCAGCCCCTGCCGCCGACGTCACGACGCCGGACGGGTGGATCGGCCTGGCGGCCGAGAATCCCGACACGGTGTCGTTCTCCGTCGACGACGGCCGCGGCACCACCGCCGTGCACGCGGCGGACCGCGATCAGCCGTTGGCGTCGGCGGTCAAGGTGGTGCACCTCGGCGCGTACGCCCGTGCGGTCGCCTCCGGGGTACTCGATCCGGACGAGCAGGTGCCGGTGTCCGAATGGCAGCGCTGGTACGCCCCGGGAACGGACGGCGGAGCACATATCGCCGCGCTGGACCGCCTGGGCATCGCCCACGACTCGACGGTTGCGCTGGACCCCGCCGCGACCGTTCGCCTGGACGACATGGTCTCCGCGATGGTCCGCGAGAGCGACAACACTGTCCCCGACTATCTCCGTTACCGCCTCGGAGACGACGCCCTGCGGGATGCCGCCGCAGCGGGCGGGTGGACCGACTTCGAGCCACCGACTCTCATCGGCACGACGATCGGCGTCTTCGATCGCGATGTCCCGGCCGACCAGCTGTGGCCGCTCACCCAGCGATTCGCTTTCGACACGGACTTCCGAGCGACGTACGGCCAGGACTCGGCGCCCACGACCGAGTCCGACCTGGTCGACTACTTCGACCGCGTCGGGCCACGGGGATCGGCCGCCGACCTGGCCCGCTTCTACGGCGCCATTGCCGACGGCTCGTTCGGCCCGGGCGTGGACGACGTGCGGCGTCAGCTCGAGTATCAGGAGCCGCCGGACGGGTTCACGGCCATGGGATTCAAGGGCGGCAGCCTCCCCGGAGTGCTGACGCAGGCATTCGAGTTCCGCAGGTCCGACGGTTCCGACGCCGTTGCCGTGTGGCTCACCAGCGGGATGGACACCGCCGAATACACCGCCGCGGTGTCCAATCTCGCGGCCCAGCAGGGACTGCTGCTGCAGGCGGTCTCGGATCCCGCGACGCTGGAACGGATAGCCTGCGTGTCGTGAACGACGAACCGGATCTCGCCGAGAGGGTGGCGGCCCTGGAGGCCCGCGTCGCCGCGCTGGAGGGATCCGGTGGTGAGGCATCACCCGGCACCGGCGGCTCGATCTCCTACGCGGGCGACGTTCACCTGTCCGGCGACGTCTCCTGGTCCATCGGCTACTCCCCCGACGGCGTTCTGAACCTGCCGCCGGATCGGTCGGTCGAGGTCCTGGCCGCGCTGGGGCACCCGGTGCGTTTCGCCGTCGTCCGCGCGCTGCTGCACGGCCCTGCCACCGCAACCGACCTGCAGTCCGCGGTCGGGTTGTCCTCGGTGGGCCAGCTCTACCACCACCTGAAGACACTGACGTCCGCCCGCGTCGTCGAGCAGCACGGCCGCGGGGACTACCGCCTGGCACCGAAGACCGTCGTTCCGGCGCTGGTGTTGATGCTGGCGTCCGCGGACGTCGCCGGCGAGCTGACACGATGAGAATCCGGTGCGGAAATGTTCGTCACGCGAACGTTTCCGCACCGGATTGCCGGCCAGGTCCTCAGGCGGTCAGGTCGTACAGCGTCACGTTGTCCACCGTCTGTGCGGTGAAGTTCGCTGTCACCCACTCGCTGATCTCCGCGGAGGTTCCGGAGTCGCGGCCACCCATGCCGCCGCCGGCGATGAACCAGTGGATCTCGCCCTGCTGCACGTAGGCCTGGAACTGCGCCAGCGTCGGTGACGGATCGCTGCCGTTGAACCCACCGATCGGCATGACCGGGTCCTGCGTCGCCAACTGGTACCCGGACGCCGAGTTCGACCCGATCGCCGCAGCAACCCAGGTGTAGCTGTCCGCGTCCTCCGCGAGCAGCTCGGTCAGTTCCGCGCTCGGCGTGCTGCCGCTGAGCAGTCCGCCCATACCGCCGCCGTCCGCGCCGCCGGGCATCGCACCGGTCGGAGCTTGGGCTCCCGGAACCTGACCTGCAGGAGCCTGACCACCCGGAGCCTGACCACCCGGAGCCTGACCGGCACGCATTCCGCGGCCGTCGTCCCTACCGCCTCCGCGGCCGAAGCCCATGCCGCCGCTGTTCGGGCCCGCGGTGACGATGGAACCTTGGTGAGCGGTCGCGATGGTGTCCACCGCGTAGGCCGTGGGTCCGGCAAGTCCGGCGAACAGAGCGGCCAGCACAGCCACCGTCGCGAGGCGACCACGGGTGAGGCGGGGAATCAGCAGGGCCACGATCGCGAATACCCCGACCACGGCGACGACGACCTTCAGCCACGGCACGAATGTCGCACTGCGCGAGAGCAACACCCACTCGGTGACGACGGTTGCGGCCATCGCCACAGCAAGAACGAGACGGGTCCAGTACTGCTCACGTGCCCGCCACAACGCGACGCTGCCCATGCCCACGACGGCGGCGACAGCAGGTGCCAGCGCCACGGTGTAGTACGAGTGGAAGATGCCGGCCATGAAGCTGAACGTCAGTCCGGTCACCAGCAGCCACAGTCCCCACACCACCAGCGCAGCACGGCGGGCGTCGGCACGAGGAGCCCTGCCCCGCAGGACGATCGCGGCGACACCGAGTATCAACGCGGCCGGGATCAGCCAGGCGATCTGGCCGCCCTGGGACGAGTCGAACACCCTGGTGATGCCGGTTTCACCCCACATGCTCCCGCCGCCGGTGCCGCCACCCGGTGTGACCGATCCGGTCTCTTCACCGTTGAGTCGACCGAGGCCGTTGTAGCCGAGCGTGAGTTCGAGGATCGAGTTGTTCTGCGAGCCACCGATCCAGGGGCGTGACGACGCGGGCCACAGTTCGACGATCGCGATCCACCAGCCTGCGGCGACGATCATGGCGCCGAGCGAGACGAACAACTGCCCGATGCGGGCGCGTACCGATACCGGTCCCGCGAACAGGTAGGTCGCGGCGATCGGTGGCACGACGAGCATGACCTGGAGTTGCTTGGTCAGGAAGCCGAAGCCGACGAACACTCCGACGAGAACCAACCATCGGGTGCGACCGTCCTCCACCGCGCGCAGCATCGCCCACACCGCCGCGATCATCAAAAAGCTGAGCAGGGCATCCGGATTGTTGAACCGGAACATCAGAGCCGCAACGGGAGTCACGGCCAGGACCAGTCCGGCGAGCAGACCGGCCGCCGGACCGAACTGGCGGCGGACCGTGCGCCACATCAGCGCCACGGACGCCGCACCGAGCAGGACCTGCGGCACCAGGATCGCCCAGGAGTTCAGGCCGAAGACTCGGACCGACAGTTCCATCAGCCACAGCGACATCGGGGGCTTGTCGACGGTGATGGAATTGGCCGCGTCGGACGAGCCGAAGAAGAAGGCCTCCCAGGATTGCGAACCTGCCTGTACCGCAGCGGAGTAGAACGAGTTGGCCCACCCGTTGCTGCTCAGGTTCAGCAGGTAGGCGACGGCCGTACCGACGATCAGGACGGTAGCGGCGATGGGCTCCCACCGGCGATGGCGGGACGGCGGCGTGTAGCCGCGGGCATGATCTTCGGGAGCGGTGACGAGAGTGGTCATCGGTTCGTGTCCATATCTGTCGTAGAAGTATCGGTCGTCGAAGTACGGAAGACCCATCGCAAGGCGATGAAGCGGGTGACGGTGGCAACCAGATTGGCGAGGACGAGGACCGCCAGCTCGAGGTGCTTCGACGCATCCGGGAGCCAGTCGTGCAGCGCGAACAGGGAGCCGGCGGTGATGAGCCAGCCGACGACGAATACCGCGAGTCCCTGGAGGTGATGGGTCGCTGCGCCGCCGGAACCGCGGACGCCGAAGGTGAAGGCGCGGTTGGCCGCTGTGTTCAGCACGGCCGTCACGAGCAGTGCAACGAAGTTCGCGCCCTGGGCGCCGAGCACGGTGTGCAACATCAGATACAGCACCGCGTAGGCGACGGTGCTGGCGACTCCGACGAGACCGAACCGGACCAGTTGTCCGACCATGCCCACGGGAACTCCTGTCACCGGACCGATCGGCTCCCGCCCCAGGCTGCGACGCAGGTCCGCCACCGGGAGTACGCCCGTGGCGAGTGCTCGACCGACGCGCCAGCACCCTTTGAGATCGGCGACGGCCGTGTCGACGATGTCGACGCTCGAGCGGGGATCGTCGATCCAGTCCACGGGCACCTCGTGGATCCGCAGCCCGACACGTTCGGCAATCACCAGCAACTCCGTGTCGAAGAACCATCCGGCGTCCTCGACGAGCGGCAGGATCTTCCGGGCGACGTCGGTGCGGATCGCCTTGAATCCGCACTGGGCGTCGGAGAACTTCGCGCGCAACGACGTGCGGAGGATCACGTTGTAGCTGCGAGAGATGAACTCTCGCTTGGCTCCTCGGACGACCCGCGACGACGTCGCCAGGCGGGACCCGATGGCCAGGTCCGAGTGGCCGGATGCAAGCGGTGCCAGGAGCGGCATGAGCGCTCGTAGATCGGTGGACAGGTCCACGTCCATGTAGGCCACGATGTCGGCGTCCGACTCGAGCCACACCGCCTTGAGTGCTCGGCCGCGCCCCTTCTCGTCGAGATGACGGACTGCGACCCCGTCGAGTTCCGCGGCGAGCCGCTCGGCGATGGCGCGCGTCTCGTCGGTACTCGCGTTGTCGGCGACGGTGATGCGCGTGGAATAGGGGACATCGACGGCGAGGTAGGCGTGCAGCCGGCGCACACACGCCTCGATGCCGTCCTGCTCGTTGTAGACGGGAACGACGACCTCGACGGTGGCCACACCCCCGCGCCGCCGCGCCCGGAACTCCGGCCGTTCGATGGAATCAGTTGTCATGACCTGAACACTCGCTCCGCGCCCCGGGACCGCCCCGGGCTCGACCCGGGAGTTACCCGGGAGCGTCAGGCCACCGCGCAGGACCGCGCCCGACCATTACAGTCGCATCATGGCATCCGTGTTCAGCGCAATCATCGCCGGCGACATCCCCGGTCGCTTCGTCTGGGAGGACGACGACGTGGTCGGGTTCCTCACCATCGCCCCGGTCACGCAGGGCCACACGTTGATCGTTCCCCGAGCGGAGATCGATCAGTGGCAGGACATCGATCCCGCCACGTTCGGCGCTCTCACGTCCGTCGCGCAGACGGTGGGCAAGGCGGTGCGCACAGCATTCGGGGCGCCGCGTGCCGGGTTGTTGATCGCCGGTCTCGAGGTGCCGCACCTGCACCTGCACGTCTTCCCGGCGTTCGACATGGCCGACTTCGACATCACGAAGGCCGACACCTCACCGTCGCCCGAGTCGTTGGACGAGGCACAGGAGAAGATCACGGCTGCCCTCACCTCGTTCGGTCACGGTCAGCACGTTCCGACGCGCTGACCCGGGCCAGCATCGTCCGCGCCGCTCCGATGACGGCGTGGGCGACGGCGTCGAGGGCCGGTGATGCGAGCGACCACTGTTGCCAGAACAGCGCCACGTCGATGACGGTGTCGTCCAGTTCGACCACGTCCAGATCGTCTCGCTGTTGATCCGGCACCATCCCCCATCCGAAGCCCAGGCCCACCGCCCGCGCGTACTCGGTCGATGACGGCACCAGATGTCGCGGCGGGGTGTACGCGCCGACACCGTGGAGCGACAGGTAGCGATCCTGCAGCGAGTCCTTCTCGTCGAATGCGATCACGTGGGCGTGCGACAGCGCCGCGGGCGTGATGCCGTCGGCAAAGAACCGATCCACGAAACTCTCTGTCGCACAGGGTCGGTAGAGCATCGAGCCGAGCGCGGTGGACGAGCATCCCCGCACGGCGGAATCCACCGAGGTCACCGCGGCGGTGACGGTCCCTCCTCGGAGAAGGTCCGCGGTGTAGTCCTGGTCGTCGCGGTGGATGTCCAGGATCACCGAACCCGCAAGCGGCGCCAACGCCGGCAGTACCCACGTGGCCAGCGAATCGGAGTTGACGGCCAGGGACACGCGCGCGACGCCGTCGGTCGCACGCAACTCGTGCACGGCGCCGTCGGTCAGCGTCTGGATCTGACGGGCGAGACGCAACAACACCGCCCCTGACTCGGTGGGCGCCACCGGCTTCGTGCGCGTGACCAGGACGGCGCCGACACTCACCTCCAGCGCCTTGATGCGTTGACTCACGGCCGAGGGCGTGATGTGAAGCGAGCGAGCGGCGGCCTCGAATGTGCCGTCGTCGACCACGGCGCGCAGGGCTTCGAGCTGGTCGGACTGCATCATATGAAGCTACGCTCATGACTGCTGAAAAACATGAGCTGGACTGCATTACAACCACGCCCTAGCGTTCGTCGCATGTCATCCATGCTGGTCGGCTTCGGTGTCGGCCTCTCACTCATCGTCGCCATCGGCGCACAGAACGCCTTCGTGCTGCGTCAAGGAATCGCCCGGCAGCACGTCCTCGCGGTAGTGCTGGTGTGCGCGCTGTCCGACGCGATCCTGATTCTTGCCGGTGTGTCCGGCATCGGCGTCGTGGTCGAGACCTACCCGACGGCCGTCACCGTCGTGACCGTCGCCGGCGTCGTCTTCCTGACCGTGTACGGCCTCACCGCTTTCCGACGCGCCCTGCACCCGTCCGCGCTGACGGTCGAGAAGACTGCAACCGGCGCGTCCCTGCGATCGGTGATTCTGACGAGTGTGGCTCTGACCTGGCTCAACCCGCACGTGTATCTGGACACCGTGGTGTTCCTGGGATCGGTGGCCAATCGTGAAACCGGTTCAGCGCGTTGGTGGTTCGCTGCCGGCGCTGTCCTGGGCAGCGTGGTGTGGTTCACGGCTCTCGGTTTCGGCGCCCGCTTCGCGACGCCGATCTTCGCCAAGCCCGTCGCCTGGCGAGTCCTCGACGTCGTGATCGGTGTCGTCATGCTCCTCATCGCCGTCGTCCTGGTCGAGGGACTGGTAGCCGGCTGAGTCGGCGAGTGGCAGGAGTCGGGGCAGTTCGACCCGGAACGTGGCACCCTCCCCCGGCACGCTGTGCACGGACACGTGGCCGCCGTGCGCCGCGACCAGAGCCGACACGATCGAGAGCCCCAGTCCACTGCCGCCGCTCTCGCGCGTGCGTGACCTGTCGGTGCGGTAGAAGCGCTCGAACACTCGGTCCGCGTCGTCCTCACTCAGGCCCGGCCCGGTGTCGCGTACTTCGAGAACCGCTGTCTCACCCACGGTTCCGACGGCGACGGTGACCGACGCGGTGACCGGGGTGTGCCGCAACGCGTTGCTCACCAGGTTGCTCAGAACCTGGCGTAGCCGCGCGTCGTCGCCGAGCACCTCGGGTACGTCGCTGTGGTCGATCACCTCGAGGCGCACGGCCCGCTCGGGCGCGGTCGCCGACGCGTCGTGCACGGCGTCGGCCGCGATCCTGAGCAGATCGACGGGCTTCTGCTCGACCGGGCGCTGCGCGTCGAGGCGCGCGAGCATCAGCAGATCCTCGACCAGCAGCCCCATCCGAGCCGCCTCACCACCGATGCGGGTCATCAACATCTCGGTGTCGGTCATCGCGCCTTGGCGGTAGAGCTCGGCGAATCCGCGGATGGTCGTCAGCGGTGTCCGCAGTTCGTGGGACGCGTCGGCGACGAAGCGACGCATCCGGTCCTCCGATTCACGGGCCGCGTTCTCCGACGCCTCGGTGGCCGCGAACGCCTGCTGGATCTGGGCGAGCATCCCGTTCAGTGCGGCCGACAGTCGTCCCACCTCGGTCCGCTGATTCCATTCCGGGACGCGACGGTGCAGATCTCCGGCGGCGATGGCGGCAGCCGTGGTCTCCACTTCACGCAGCGGCCGCAGACTGCGCCGGACCACGAAGTACGCGAGGACACCCAGGACCAGCATGACCCCGAGCCCGATGAAGATCTGCAGCCTCACCAAGCTCGAGACGATGGCCTGATTTCCCGTCAGCGGAATGGCGACCGTGGTCTCGCCGTCGGAGTTGGTCACGGTCACCGTCCGCCACTGCTGATCGACTCCGTCCAGAGACCCGACCGTTCGGGGCGTCGCGGACACCGCGCCACTGAGATCCGGTTGGACGTCGCCGAGGTCGCTCACCGGCTCGCGGACGGACCCGTCCGCCCCGACGGCGCGCACGTAGAACGCTGCCGGCGGTCGCAGCGGATTCGCCTCGGACGGAGGCGGACCGAGGAAGCGGTCACCACGCGGCTTGGCCCATCCCGATGCAGCATCCATCAACTGCTCGTCGACACGCTGGGTCAGCGTGTTCTGCAGAGCACTCGTGACGGCCACGCCGGAGCCCGCGAGGCCGAACGCCACGAGCAGCAGCAGCACCGCCACCAGCGTGACGCGGAGCGGGACGGCCCCGAGACGGCGCCTCACCGTCGCGGTTCCCGCAGGACGTACCCGACCCCGCGCAGCGTATGGATCAACCGTGGTTCCGTCGTGTCCACCTTCCGGCGCAGGTAGGAGACGTAGGACTCCACGACGCCCACCTCGCCGCCGAAGTCGTAGTGCCAGACGTGGTCGAGGATGCGCGGCTTGGACAGCACCGTTCCGGCGTTGACCATCAGGTAGCGCAACAGCGTGAACTCGGTCGGCGACAGCGCCACCGGTTCGCCGGCCTTCCACACCTCGTGGGTGTCGTCGTCGAGTTCGATGTCCGCGAACACGAGCCGGGACGGCTGCGTCAGCGGCCCGGGTGCCGACCGGCGCAGGATCACGCGGAGCCGTGCGACGACTTCCTCGAGACTGAACGGCTTGGTGACGTAGTCGTCGGCGCCCATCGTCAACCCGGTCACCTTGTCCTCCACCGAATCTCGTGCGGTGAGGAACAGGGCCGGTGCGTCGATACCGTCGGCGCGCAGTCGTCGCAGCAACCCGAAGCCGTCCATGTCCGGCATCATGACGTCGAGAATGAGGGCGTCCGGCTTGAAGGTTCGCGCGACGTCGAGCGCCGCCGGGCCGCCCGATGCGGTGCGCACCTCGAAGCCCTGGAATTTCAGACTCACCGACAGCAGCTCGACGATGGTCGGCTCGTCGTCGACGACGAGCACCTTGGCCTCGGCAGTCGTGGAGGGGCGCGACGTCGTCATGGTGGAATTCTCGCTCACGACTGCCATCGTGTCCGTCGGTGCTGACATCTACCCGGGGCGTCGCTGTGAGCTTGCTGTGAGCCGCGGCGACTTTGCTACGGTCGAGGGCAGACTGCTGACACAGACCCGGACGAGCGCACCGTACCCGGCCAGCGACAAGACGGTGCCAGGAGAGTCGACGACACATGGCTTGGATCGTTCTCGTACTGTCCGGCGTCCTCGAGGCCGTCTGGGCGACGGCACTGGGGAAGTCCGAGGGCTTCACTCGTCCCGTACCCACCATCGTCTTCGGCACGGCGCTGGTGATGAGCATGGGCGGGCTGGCCTACGCGATGCGCACGATTCCCACCGGCACGGCGTATGCCGTATGGGTCGGGATCGGCGCGTCCCTCACCGTCGTCTACGCGATGGTGTCGGGCACCGAGTCCGCCACCCCGATCAAGATCGCGCTCATCGCGGGCCTGGTCGGCTGCGTGATCGGATTGAAGCTCGCGCACTGATCCGCGACGTCGGATGCAGGGTTACAGTGACCCCATGAACTGGGTGTCCGCAGTCACATTGCCGGTGCGCGTCGGGCTGGCGGTCGCCGAGTCTGCAGTCGGCGTCGCCGAATCCGCCGTCGCGACGACGAGGATGGCTCTGGCCGCCGGAGCGTCCGGCTCGATCGACGCCTTCGCGCTGGCCAATCCGCGCGGCGGACCGCTGGCCCTTCTGGGTCAACTTGCCGAACTCACCTCGGACGACCGGGCGTTCGGCCACGCTCTGCGACCCGGTGGACCGCTGGATCGCCTGCTCGAGCCGGGTGGCGCCGTCGACCGACTCACCAGCAAGGGCGGCACCCTCGACAGGTTGCTCGAACCCGGCGGTCCGCTCGAACGCATCCTCGCCGACGACGGTCCCCTCACCCGAGTCCTCGCCGAGGACGGTGCCTTGGATCGACTGCTGGCCGAGGGAGGACTGCTCGACCGGCTCACCGCCGTCGACGGTCCCATCGAGCGGTTGACGGCGAAGGACGGTCCGATCGAGCTGCTGACCATGGAGGGCGGCGTCATCGAGGCGCTGACCAAGAAGAACGGCGTGATCGACACGGCCATCGCCGAGGGCGGCCTGGTGGAGACGCTTCTCGGAGACGACGGCGCCATCAAACGACTCACGGCGAAGAACGGCCCGCTGGATCAGCTGGTCACCGTCGCCGAGTCGCTCAGCTCGCTGGCGCCCAACCTCGAACGCATGAGCGCCAGCGTGGAGATCCTGCAGGACACCGTCGACGTTCTCGCGGCGGCGGTGAACCCGCTGGGCGAGCTGGTGGGCAAGCTGCCCAGCCGATGGGTCAAGAGTCGCGGCGCCATCGAGCCCAAGACCGGCGAGGTGCGCGGTGCGCTGCAGGGGCCGGGAGTCGGACGCTAGTTCTTCACGTGGCGCCCGAAGAAGTCGAAGACGCGGGCGAACGCATCCTCCGACTGATCGTGCTTGTAGCCGAAACCGGTGATGCGGAGCAGTAGTGCGGCGGGACCTCGTGCCGAATCGTTCGCGAAGCTGTGGCCGGCACCCGGGTACGTCTTCACGTCGTGCTCGATCCCCTTGTCCTGCAACACCTTCTCGACCTTCTTGCCGGCTCCCTGCAGAACCGGGTCGTGCTTACCGAAGCTGGCGACGATGGGGCACGCGCCCTCGAGTGCCTCCTCGATGTTCTTGGGGAGCACACCGTAGAAGGGCGCGCTGGCGTCGAATCCACGAGGCGCCAGGGCCAAGGCGAATCCGCCGCCCATGCAGAACCCCACGATGGCCACGGAGTCCGTCGTGTCGTCCCGCGCGACCAGCGCGTCGCGACACGCCATCAGATCGTCGACGGCCTGCCCCTGGCGGGCGAACAGCGACCGGAACACCCCGACGACGCACTTGGCCCGGCCACCTCGTGCGTACAGGTCGGGCACCAGAGCCAGGTACCCCTTGTCCGCGAATCGCTGTGCGATGTTGCGGACGTCGTCCGACATGCCGAACACGTCGTGCACGATCACGACCGCCGGCCACGGCCCCTCTCCCGACGGTGTCGCGAGTGTCGCGTCGATGCGATCGGTACCGGTGTCGACCTGGATGACAGTCATACCGGCCGACTCTAGCGACCCAGCGCCGTTCTCACGGTGTCCGAGAGCAGGTCGCCGTCGTGGACACTGAGACCGTCGGCGAGACCGGGCATCGTGCGGCACGCCTGCTCCCATCCCTGGTCCGCCAACGTGAGCACGTAGGGCAGGGTCGCGTTGATCAGCGCTTGCGTCGACGTGCGCGGAACGGACCCCGGCATGTTGGCGACGCAGTAGAACAGCGAGTCGTGCACCGCGAACGTCGGATCGTCGTGGGTGGTGGGGTGTGAGCTCTCGAAGCAGCCACCTTGATCGATGGCGATGTCGACGAGGACGGATCCCGGCTTCATCCGCGCCACCAACGCGTCCGACACGAGTGTGGGGGCCTTCGCCCCGGGCACCAGGACCGCGCCGATGACGAGGTCGGCGTTCACGACCGCCTGTTCGAGTTCCCACGTGGTGGACACCAGGGTCTTGACCTGGCCGCGGTATCTCGCGTCGATCACCCGCAACTTGTCGACGTCCAGATCGAAGACGGTCACGTCCGCTCCGAGACCGTGCGCCATCGAGACGGCGTGCGAGCCGGACACCCCGGCGCCGATGACGACCACCGACGCCGGACTCACTCCGGGCACACCCCCCATCAGCACTCCGCGGCCACCGGCCTGCTTCATCAGGTGGTAGGCGCCGGCCTGCGTCGCCAAGCGGCCGGCGACCTCGCTCATCGGCGCGAGCAACGGGAGTCCGCCGCCGCGCCCCGTCACCGTCTCGTAGGCGATGGCCGTCGTTCCCGACGCGAGGAGGGCGTCGGTGCAGTCGGCCGACGCGGCCAGGTGCAGATAGGTGAAGAGAGTCTGACCGGCCCGAAGTCGGGAGTACTCGGCCGCGATCGGTTCCTTGACCTTGAGCAGCAGGTCGGCCTCGTCCCAGACCTCGTCCGCGGAGCGCCTGACGTCCGCACCGGCCGCCTTGAAGTCGGCGTCCGAGAACGAGGAACCCTCGCCCGCGCCGGTCTCGATCAGGACCCGGTGCCCGCGACCCACCATCTCGTGGACACCGGCCGGGCCCGCCGCCACCCGGTATTCGTGGTTCTTCAGCTCACGGGGGATGCCGATCTTCATGACGGGTCCTTTCCAGTCGGAATACGTCCCCATATCGTGAACTTTGTTCGCCATCTCCGCGATCCGAGTGAAGATAATTCTCTACGATGCCGTCATGGACATCGAATCGTCGGACCTCGGCCTGTCGGACCCGGTCACGTCGAACAATCTTCGGCCCTCGACGCTGGACCGTGTCGACCGCGTCATCCTGCGGGAACTGGCCGTCGATGCCCGCATCCCCAACAACACACTGGCCGGAAGAGCGGGCATCGCCCCGTCCACGTGCCTCGGCCGCGTGCGGTCACTGGTCGAGCGCGGCGTCATCCGTGGATTCCATGCCGACATCGACCCGGCCGCCCTGGGGCAGGGTCTCCAAGCCATGATCGCCGTCCGCCTGCTCGCCGGAGCGCGGCGCCACCTCGGCGAGTTCGCGGAATCGTTCACCGCGCACTCGGAGGTACTCGACGTCTACTTTATCGCCGGAGCGGACGACTATCTGATCCACGTGGCGATGCAGGATTCCGCACATCTCCGCGACTTCGTCGTCCAGAACCTCAGTGCTCATCCCTCCGTGGCCTCGACCGAGACGATCCTCATCTTCGAACACCTACGGCCGCGCTTGGTGGACGGCGGGTGACCGCCTGCGGAGGGGGTGCCCATCCGGCCGGTCGAGCGCACCGAATACCCGGTGTACTTGCCAGGAGAGACGGCCGTGGATGTAACGGGGGTTCTGTGTCGCCCACTCTCTGCCTGAGCCCTATTCGACACATGGAGGCACTTCGAGATGAGCGACCACGGTTCGCCCGATCAGCCTCTCAGGATGCCTGACAGAGATCTCCTCGAGCTCGCGTACGTATGCGCTCTGGATGCGATGGCAGCGTCCGAGCAGTTCGAGACCATGACTCGACTCGACAACTCCGACACATCGACGCGGCGCCGCTTCGACGCCATCGTGCGCGACGTCCGCGAGACCATGGCCGTCACGTCCGAGTCGACACGAGTGCCCGCACCGGCCGAACTGCGCGATCGCATTCTCGGTGCCGTCGAGGACACGCACCAGGTGCCGGTCGCCGGAGCCACCGTCGTTCCGCTCCGCCCGTCTCGCCGTCGCGGTCGACGCACCGCGGCCCTGGTCGCTGCTGCGGCCGCCGTGGTCGCCGTCGGAGGCGCAGTCACGTTCCAGCAGAACACGACTGCGGACGCGCCCGTCGTGGCGGTGGCCGCTCCGCTGGAATCACCCGTCGTCGGCGGCGGAACGATGACCGTCGACTACGTACCCGGCCAGGATCGCGCGATCGTGCACATGACGGGAGTGGAGGCGCCTCCCGCCGGCTCGGTCTACCAGGTCTGGCTCATCGAAGGCACACCCGTGTCCGTCGGCACCATGGACGCCGATGCCCTGGCGGTGCCGGCCTCCGTTCCTGTCGACGACGCCACCGCTTTGTCGGTCACCGTCGAACCTGCGGGCGGTTCGCCGTTCCCCACCTCGGGTGCCGTCGCGCGCGTCGATCTCGCCTGACGCATCGCTGTCGAACACATGTTCGATGTGTTGTAGGGTGATGTCACTGCACCGCCCGACGTCAGACCTTCCCTCGTGACGTGTGATTCCCGAGGAGACGTCCGTGATGAACCGCCGTCGGCAGCTGCATCTCATGAACGGGGTGTGGCACGAGGAAGCGCCCGCTACCTGCACCAACGGCCATGCGCTGCAGGCCCGTTCGGTTCTGGTCGGCGCGCGGGCATGCTCGTGCGGCATCGGCCATCACCGCACGCACTATTGCCGCACGTGCGGTGACACCATCTTCACTCCCGCCCTCGGTGAGTCGTGCCGGGACGGAAGCTTCGACGGACGCGCGAACCGGCTCAGGAGCGGGAGAGAAGTGAGCGGAGGAAGAACGTCATGTTCGCCGGACGCTCCGCCAGCCGACGCATGAAGTAGCCGTACCACTGGGTGCCGAACGGTACGTAGACGCGGACGCGGTGACCTTCGGACGCCAGCCGGACCTGTTCGCCGTCGCGGATTCCGTACAGCATTTGAAACTCCATGTCGCCGGGACCGCGGCCGAGCTCAGCGGCGTCGCGGAGTGCAGCGTCGATCATCCGTGGGTCGTGGGAGGCGACCATGGGGTAGCCGTCGCCCTCCATCAGCACGCGCAGGCACCGTTCGTAGGAGGCGTCGACGTCCTCCTTCTTCTGGAATGCGACCGCCTCCGGCTCGCGATACGCGCCCTTGCACAGGCGAATTCGCGATCCGGGGCCGGACAGGTCGCGGCAGTCCTGCTCCGTGCGGTGAAGGTACGCCTGCAGGACGGTGCCCAACGACGGGAAGTCCTTGCGCAGCTCCCGCACGATGGACAGCGTCGAGTCGGTGGTGGTGTGGTCTTCCGCGTCGACGGTGACCCAGACGCCCGCGGCGTCCGCGGCGGCGCAGACCTTGTGTGCGTTGGCCAGCGCGACGTCGTGGCCGTCCCCCGGCAGCGATTGCCCCAGGGCCGACAACTTGAGAGACACCTCGAGCGCGTGCTCACCGGGCGCTCGCAGTGCGGCGTAGGAGTGCAGTAGCGACAGGTAGGCGTCGACGGTGGCCGTGGCCTGCGCGGCGTCGGTGGTGTCCTCGCCGAGGTAGTCGACGCTGATGGCGCGACCGGAGGCGAGCAGGCCGCGGACCGATGCCAGGACCTCCGGCTCGGTGCTTCCGGCGATGAACCTCTGGACCAGCGAACGGGTCAGCGCCGACTTCGCGACGACGCGTTCGAGTCGGTGCGAGCGCCCGGCGGCGAGCAGGACGGGACGGAGCGGATTGGTCGGCATCGTCAGACTCCCTGGTGGGGGTAGGTGTGATCGGTTGCGGGAACGAACGTTTCCTTGATGGTGCGTGCCGACGCCCACCGCAGCAGGTTCTGCGGTGACCCGGCTTTGTCGTTGGTCCCCGAGGCTCGGGCTCCACCGAACGGTTGTTGTCCGACGACGGCTCCGGAGGGCTTGTCGTTGACGTAGAAGTTCCCGGCGGCGAAGCGGAGGGCGTCGGTCGCCTGCGTCACGGCGACGCGGTCGGTCGCGATGATCGATCCGGTGAGCGCATACCTGGAGGCCTTGTCGACCATGGCGAGGGTGTCGGCGAATGCCCCGGGTATCGAATCGTCGTACACGTGGACGGCGAGGATCGGCCCGAAGTACTCGGTGTGGAACGCGTCGTCGCTCGGGTCGTCGCCGAGCAGCACCGTCGGGTCGACGAACCAGCCCTCGGAGTCGTCGCAGGTACCACCGGCGGCGATCGTCAGGCCGGGGGCGGACTTCGCCCGGTCGAGAGCTGCGGCATTGCGGTCGAACGCCTTCCGGTCGATCACCGCTCCCCCGAAGTTCGACAGGTCGGTGACGTCGCCGTAGGTCAGGGACGACGCGGTGTCGACAAGGGTGTCCCCCATCTTCGCCCAGACCGACTTCGGCACGAACGCCCGTGATGCGGCCGAGCACTTCTGGCCCTGGTAGTCGAAGGCGCCTCGGATCAGGGCGGTGGTGAGGACGTCGGGGTCGGCAGAGCTGTGGGCGACGACGAAGTCCTTGCCGCCCGTTTCGCCGACGAGCCGCGGGTAGCTGTCGTAGTTCGCGATGTTCTCGCCGACCTCACGCCACAGTCGCTGGAAGGTCGGCGTCGATCCGGTGAAGTGGATTCCTGCCAATCGACGGTCGGCCAATGCGACCTCCGAGACCAGCGGCCCGTCGCCGAGGACCAGGTTGATCACTCCGGCGGGCAGCCCGGCGGCTTCGAGCAGTTGCAGCGTCAGGTACGCGGCCACGGCCTGCGTCGGAGACGGCTTCCACAGCACCGTGTTGCCCATGAGGGCGGGAGCGGTGGGCAGATTGCCGGCGATGGCGGTGAAGTTGAAGGGGGTGATGGCGTAGACGAATCCCTCGAGCGGTCGATACTCGACTCGGTTCCACACGCCGGCCGACGACATCGGCTGCTCGCTGAGGATCTGGCGGGCGAAGGAGACGTTGAAACGCCAGAAGTCGATCAGTTCGCACGGGGAGTCGATCTCGGCCTGGTAGGCACTCTTGGACTGTCCGAGCATGGTGGCCGCAGCGATCGTTTCGCGCCACGGGCCGGACAGCAGATCGGCGGCGCGGAGGAACACCGCGGCACGCTCGTCGAACGGGAGCGATCGCCAGGCGGGTGCCGCCGCGGCCGCAGCGTCGATCGCGTCGCGCACGTCCTGGTGCGTGGCGCCGGCGAAGGATCCGATGACCGACGAGTGACGATGGGGCTGGACGACGTTCTCGCGTGGGCCGCTCGCATCACGGTGCACCCCGCCGATCACCTGCTTGATCTCGGTGGGTGTGCCGGCCAATCGGTCGAGCTCGGTGGTCAACCTGGTTCGTTCGGCGCTTCCCGGTGCGTAGGTGTGCACGGGTTCGTTCGTCGGGGTGGGTACGGCGGTGACGGCGTCCATCTCGGGTCCTCCGGGTGTTCTCGTCGATCGGGGTGTGATCACTCAATCCCATGACCGCCCCCCGGATATTCGGCCGATCCGACGAGAGTTCGTCCGATGCTCTGTCCGACCGGACAAGGGATTGTTATCGTCGACGGCATGGTGTCCCGTCGGAACGCGCCGAGTCTCGACGCGGTGGTCCGCGCACTGCACGCCGCCTTCGTCGAGGTCCTGGTCGCCCCGGCGGGTCTCGAGGTTCCGATCTCGTCCGTCACGCTGGTGGATCCGGACGACCTGTCCGCCGAGGCGTACACGACGGCGGCAGCCGCCGATCTCTATCTTCTGGCTGGTGTCCGCGAGGCGGACGCGGTGACGTGGCTCGAAGAACTGGGGACGCGCAGCGCGGACCTACGACCGGTCGCTGTCATGAGCAAGGCCGCCGCGTCGTCGACGTTGATGCAGCACGCTGCCCGCGTGGCGGGGGTTGCGCTGATCACGGTGCATTCGCAGACGCGCTGGGACCGGTTGCTGTCCATGGTGCGCGGCGTGCTGGACCAGTCGAACCAGCACATCGTCCCGACCGGACCCTCCGACCTCGGCGGCGTACTCGGTGCCGACACCGACCTCTTCGGCCTCGCGCACACGGTCGCCGTTCTCACCCGGGGCATGGTGAGCATCGAGGACGAGCGGTCGCACGTGCTGGCCTACTCCGCCTCGAACGATCAGGCCGACGAGTTACGCACGTTGTCGATCCTCGGCAGGGAGGGCCCGTCCGAGTACCTTCGGCGTCTCGAACAGTGGGGTGTCTACGACAGTGTCCGGCGGTCCGACGACGTCGTCGAGGTTCCGGCGCACCCCGATCTCGGCATCCGACGACGGCTGGTCGCGGGCATCCGGACGACGTCGTCCGAGCCGAAGTTGCTGGGCACCCTGTGGATCCAGGAGGGACAGCGACCTCTGACCGACGACGCCGGCAGCGTGCTGCGCGGAGCCGCCGCGGTGGCGGCACGGCTGATCACCCGCATCATCGAAGCCCCGACGAACGAGGCACTGCAGATCCAGCGTCTGCTCGGCGCCCGCGGCGGCGGTGTCGACGTCCCGTCGCTCGCCGCCGCACTGTCCATCCCCACCGACGGGCCTGCCGCGGTGATCGGGTTGGCAGCCACCGGCGCCACGTCCGCCACCGCGACGTCCGATCTGTCGACGGCGATTCGACTGCACGCCAGCTCTTTCCACCGCCTGTCGTTGGTGACCACCATCGGCGACCGGATCTACGTGCTGATACCGCGAACACGCGCCGAGACGTCGGTCGAGTCATGGACGCGCCAACTCCTGGACCGCATCGACGCGCGCACGACCGTCCGCCTCCGCGCAGCCGTCGCATCGCCCGTCGCCGCCCTGAGCGAAGTGGCGGCTGCGCGGACCGAGGTGGACCGCGTGCTGGACGGAACGTCGGAATCCACCGGCGACCGCGTGACGACGCTGGCGGATTCGCGCACGTCGGTGCTGCTCGGCGAGATCGTGGACATGGTGGCGGCCCACCCCGCTCTGCAGGATCCGCGGATGAGCGCCCTCGTCGAGTACGACGCCAGAACGTCGTCGTCGATGTGCGAGAGCACCCGGGTGTACTTGACGCACTTCGGTGACGTCCGCAGGGCCGCTGCCGATCTGCACGTCCACCCGAACACGTTGCGCTACCGAGTGCGCCGGGTGGAGGAGATCACGCGGACCGATCTGTCCGACCCCGCCGCGCGTCTGCTGATGGAGATCCAGTTGGCGGTGTGGGCCCGTCAGGCCAGAACCTGACGGCACCATTCCATCAACGGAGTGAAATCGCGCCACGCCGCTCGGACGTGGTCGGCGCAGGCCTCGGTGTCCAGCCAGGGCGGGCACCCGAAACCGCGGCCGAGGGTCAGGGATTTGTGACGCAGCAGGTCGATCCGCGGGTGATCGGCGTCGTATCCACGAGGGGACGTCTTCAGGCGATCACCGCCGCGGTCGTACCCTCGCCCTTCCAGGTCGGCGACGATCTTCTCCAGCTCGGCACCCCTCACGTCGTCGTCGACGACGGCGCGGAACTGCGCGATCGTGTCGGACGTCGATGCGTAGAAGCCGCCGGCGACCATCAGACCGGCCGCGTCGACCTGGACGTAGTACCCGGTGGACGGCGCCACCTGCACATAGGCGCCCTGGTGAGTCTTGTACGGCACCTTGTCCTTCGAGAAACGAACGTCGCGGTGCGGGCGGAACAGCTTGGCGCTGCCGAACTCGTCGGCCAGCACCTCGGTCAGCGCGGTCATCGGCGCACGGACCGACTCGTCGTAGGTGTGCTTGTGCTCGGCCCACCACGTCTTGCTGTTGTCGGCCTCGAGGTCCTCGTAGAAGTCGAGGGCGGCTTCCGGGATGCCGGTGAACGAGGTCATGTCTGCAGGCTATCGCCCCAGCGACCGACTGATCACCAGTCGTTGGATCTGGTTCGTCCCCTCGAAGATCTGCGTGATCTTGGCGTCGCGCATGTAGCGCTCGACCCGGAAGTCGCGGGTGTAGCCGTAGCCGCCGAAGACCTGCACGCCGTCCGTCGTCACCTTCATCGCAGCATCGGTCGCGACGAGTTTGGCCACCGACGCCTGGCGGGAGAACGGCAATCCGGCGTCCTTGCGTCGCGCAGCATCGATGTACGTCGCGCGAGCGGAATCCACTGCCGCGGCCATGTCGGCGAGCACGAAGCCGAGACCCTGGTGGTCGATGATCTTGCGGCCGAACGTCGTTCGCTCCTGCGCGTAGGCCACGGCGTCGTCCAGGGCCGCCTGCGCGATCCCGACCGCGACGGCGGCGATACCCAATCGGCCGGCGTCCAGTGCGCTGAACGCGATACCCAGGCCCTGCCCTTCGGCGCCGACGAGCCGATCCTTCTCCAGCAGCGCCCCGTCGTAGTGTGCCGCCGTGGTGGGGACGGCGTGCAACCCCATCTTCTCCTCGGGCGCACCGAACGAGAGCCCGTCGAGATCGGCGGGGACGAGGAAGCAGGAGATGCCCTTCGAGCCTTCGCCCGTCCGGGCGAACAAGGTGTAGAAGTCGGCCTTCCCGCCGTGGGTGATCCACGCCTTCGATCCGGTGACCGTGTACCCGTCGGGTCCGGGAACTGCCTTGCAGGCCAAGGCGGCCGCGTCGCTTCCCGCCTGGGGTTCGGACAGGCTGTAGGCGCCGATAGTGCTGCCGCTCAACATGTCCGGGAGCCAGCGCTGCTTCTGCTCCTCGGTTCCGAACGCCATCAGCGGGTGGCACGAGAGCCCGTGCACGCTGACCGCCACCGCCACGGCGGCCCACCGCGATGCCAGTTCCTCGAGCACCTGCAGGTACACCTCGTACGGTTGACCGCCGCCGCCCCACTCCTCCGGGTACGGAAGGCTCAGCAGTCCCGCCTCGCCCAGCGTCGCGAAGACCCCCTCGGGGTAGGTCTCTTCTTTCTCGTGCCGATCGACGATCGGGTCGAGAACCTTGTCCGCGATGTCGCGGGTCAGCTGCAGCAGATCGCGCGCGTCGTCGTTCGGTAGCAGGCGGTCGACAGCCATGTCCGGTCCTCGTTCCCTCGGTGGTCGTGAGCGCACCAGTACTGCGGCGGCCCTGTCAGTACTATCGACAGTACTGTATCGGCGGCTCCAGTACTATGAGCGCTCATGACGGCAGCTCACGCGACGGCGCGGCGCGCACAACTCTTCGACGCCGTCGTCACGCTGTTCCTCTCCGAAGGCTTCGCGCACCTCACGCTCGAGGACATCGCCGCTCGACTCCGGTGCTCCAAATCGACCCTGTACACCCTCGCGCCCAGCAAGGACGAGCTCGTCCGCACCGCCACGGTGCACTTCTTCACCTCGGCGGCCCACTCGGTCGATGCGGCGGCGGCCCGAGCGCACGGGACCCGCGCGCGCATCGCCGCCTACCTCGGCGCGGTGGGCGAGGCACTGGCTCCCGCATCGGAACAGTTCATGACGGACCTCGCGGAGTTCGAGCCGTCCCGGTCGGTCTACGAACGCAACACGGCGATCGCCGCCGAACGCGTACGCCGGATCATCGACGACGGAGTCCGCGCCGGGGACGTACGCGACGTGCACGCAGCATTCGTGGCCGACGTCGCCGCCTCGGTCATGGTCTCGATCCAGAGTCGCGCGCTCCCGCGGCGCACCGGACTCGACGACGCCGACGCCTACCGCGAACTGGCCACCTTGCTGACCGAGGGCATCGCGCGATGAGTTTCCTCCTGTCGCGCAGTCAGAGTCGGTACACCGTCCACCTGTGACATCAGGAGCTTCGCATGCAGAAGATCACCCCCACGCTCTGGTACGACGACAAGGCCGAGGAAGCCGCCGAGTTCTACATCTCCACCTTCGGTGACGGCGCGATCCTGAATGTCAGCCGCTACGGCGACGACGGCCCGGGCACCCCCGGCAGCGCGATGATCGTGGATTTCGAGTTGTTCGGTCAGCGGTTCAACGGCCTCAACGGCGGGCCCATGTTCACCTTCACCGAGGCGATCTCCATGTCGGTCAGTTGTGACGGACAGGAGGAGGTGGACCGGTACTGGGATGCGTTGGTGTCCGACGGCGGCGCGGAGTCGCAGTGCGGGTGGTGCAAGGACAGGTTCGGAGTGTCGTGGCAGATCGTGCCCGTCCAGCTGATGCACCTGATGAGCAACCCCGATCCGCAGGTGTCCCAGCGGGTCATGCAGTCGATGCTGTCCATGCGCAAGATCGTCATCGCCGATCTGCAGCGAGCTCACGACGCGGCCTGACGCACTCCCCCGGTTTCGCGGGCCGTATCGCGGGAACACCGCGTCCGTGTCCGACTCCTTGCTCGTCCGCGCCCTGGCGGCCCCGTTCGGCCTGGGGTCGGCGGTGCGGCACGCGAAGCTGTTCCATCCGAAAGGCATCGTTCTCCGCGGCACCCTCGAGCGGATCGCTGCCGACGGCGCCGGGTTGCCGGTGGGATCGGCCGACGACGTGCTGGTCCGTCTGTCGTCCGCGCTGGGTCTGCCCCGCTCCGTTCCGGACGTGGCCGGGTTGGCGATGCGTCTGCCACCCACGGACCTCACCGACTCCGCGTGGGACATCCTGCTCGCGAGCGCCGGCCGCGACGTCGTCACGCGGTGCGTTCCCCTGCCCGTCGGCTCGTTCGACTCCGCGTCGTTCTCCTCGCTGATGCCGTTGCGCCACGACGGCCGCAACTGGTGGCTGCGCGCCGGCGTCGTCAGCGCTCCGACACTGCCCACGCTGGAGTCGATCTCCGATGCCGTCCTTTTCCGACCCCTCGTGATCGAGCTCGAGCAGTCCCCCGGCACCGACGACTACCAGCCGCTGGCGAGACTGTCGCTGACCTCGGTCGACAACTCCGGTGGGCAGGTGTCCTTCGATCCGGTCCGGCGCACCCCGAGCAGCGTCCGCCCCGGCCCCGAGTGGTTGCGATCCCTCCGGGCGCGCGCCTACCTGGACAGTCGGCGCGGCCGGGAGACCTCGAGGTCTGGTTGAGGGTTCCCGGTTGTGGTTACTCACACCCTCAGTAGGCTGTGATCACAGACAACGTCGTTCGTACGACATAGGGGAGAGTTCCACGTGAACAGGATTTCGGCGTGACCGGTGACATCGGGTCGATGGCACCTGACGCAGTGCAGGAGACGCGCCCCCTCGTTCCCCACGAGGTGGACCACCGCTTCGAGCGCACCACCACGCTCGTCGGGCACAAGTACGTCATTCCCGACTACTACGAGGTCGGTCGCGAGAAGATTCGCGAGCTCGCGCGTGCCATCCAGAACAATCACCCGGCTCACCACAACGAGGCAGCTGCCGCAGACCTGGGATACGACGGTCTGATCGCTCCGGCCACGTTCGTCAGCGTCGTCGGCTCGATCGCCATCGACTACCTGTTCTCCCACATCCTGGTCGAGTACGAGATCACGGCAGTGCTACAGACGGACCAGAGCTTCGTGCTGCACCGCCCGCTGTTGCAGGGGGATCGCCTGGTGTCGGAACTGCAGGTGATCTCGGTCCGGCAGTTCGCGGGGAACGACATCATCGTCGTCCAGAACCACATCACCTCGCGCGGCGAGGATGCGTGCACCAGCACCACCACGTTCATCGCCCAGACCGACGCCGATGTCGATCCGCGAGCGGCCGCTCTGGTGAGCGCCGTCCTGCCCGCGAGCACTCCGCGCATCGGACCCACCGCACGACCGGAGGACACGGACAGCGTCTAAGGTCGCTGCGGTGGTGGACGAAAACGCGGACCAGTCGTTCGAGGGCGAGAACTTCAACGAGATCGACGCGCACGGTGAGCTGTGGACCGGCAGGACCTACACGTCGTGCTCGTTCATCGACGCCGACCTGAGCGGGCTGTCGACGCACGGCGTCGTCTTCACGGGGTGTGATTTCTCGGGCGTCGACCTGACCGACTCCACACATACCGGCACGGCGTTCCGCAACTGCGAGTTCCGACGTAGCCGCTTGTGGCACAGCACGTTCCGCAGTACATCATTTCTCGGATCGTCCATCTCCGACACTCGGATCAAGCCGTCGACCTTCGACGAGGTCGACTTCATGCTCGCCTCGCTCGGCGGACTCGACCTGCGCAACCTGGACCTGACGGGTGCGCGATTCCGGGAGTCGAACCTGGTCGGCGCCGACCTACGGTCGTCCGTGCTCCGCAACGCCGACTTCGGCGGAGCGCGCACCTCGGGACTGCGCGTGAACGACGCGGACCTGCGCGGAAGTACGGCCGACGCGACGTTCTGGACGTCGGCGACACTGGACGGCGCTCGTATCGACGCGGTCCAGGCGTTGGCCTACGTCCACGCACACGGCCTCGTCGTCCAGGACTGAACCTGTTTTTCGGTCTCGTCCGGTAGGCCGTCCGCGTCGAATAGACCGTGGAAACTGCCTCCCCGCGCGATACGTCCGGGCGGGAAGGCAGTTCCGTCGGGAAGCTGTGGTCTCAACCTCCCGGGCGGTGACGCGGACGTCGCCGCCGCCAGTCAACTACCCGGAGCCCGCCGTCCCGAAACGACGGGGCCCTCGAAGCCGTTGCAACCGAGTTGATCCGAATCCTGGACGTAGCGCCGTACCGAGCGCACGATGACGGCGCAGGTACATCCGAGAAGAGGGTCGAGGACACCACAATGAGCGACAACGTCTACCGCGTCACCGAAATCGTCGGCACGTCCACCGAGGGCACCGACGACGCCGTGCGCAACGCCATCTCCCGCGCCAGCAGCAGTCTCCGAGAACTGGACTGGTTCGAAGTCGTCGAGACCCGCGGCCACATCGAGAACGGTGCGGTCGCGCACTTCCAGGTGACGATCAAGGTCGGGTTCAAGCTGGAAGCCTGATCCGTCCCGCGGCGCCCCGTCAGCCGTCCGCCGTCGAATTCGGACGAACGTTTCGGGGCAGTTCTGTTTGAGGGCAATATCACAGGGTAGTTCGCACGGCATGAAAGCAATGACGTACCGCGGCCCGTACAAGGTCCGCGTCCAGGACAAGGACATGCCCACCGTAGAACACCCGAACGACGCGATCGTGCGCGTGGAGATGGCGGCGATCTGCGGATCCGACCTCCACCTCTATCACGGCATGATGCCGGACACGCGTGTCGGGATGACGTTCGGCCACGAGTTCATCGGCGTCGTCGAAGAAGTCGGTCCGTCCGTGCAGAACCTGCAGCGCGGCGATCGAGTCATGGTGCCGTTCAACGTCTACTGCGGTTCGTGCTTCTTCTGCACACGCGGTCTGTACTCGAACTGCCACAACGTTAACCCGAACGCGACTGCCGTCGGCGGCATCTACGGCTACTCGCATACCTGCGGTGGGTACGACGGCGGTCAGGCACAGTTCGTCCGTGTGCCGTTCGCGGACGTGGGACCCTCGATCATTCCCGACTGGATGAGCGACGAGGACGCGCTGCTCTGTACCGACGCTCTGGCCACCGGATATTTCGGTGCCCAACTCGCGGACATCGTCGAGGGTGACACCGTCGCAGTGTTCGGCGCCGGACCCGTCGGCCTCTACGCGGCGAAGTCCGCGTGGCTCATGGGAGCCGGTCGAGTGATCGTCATCGATCATCTGGAGAATCGACTTGCCAAGGCGCGGACGTTCGCTCATGCCGAGACGATCAACTTCGCGGAGCAGGACGACGTCGTGGTCACGATGAAGAGGACGACGGATCACCTCGGCGCCGATCGAGTCATCGACGCGGTGGGGGCGGAGGCCGACGGAAACTTTCTCCAGCACGTCACCGCCGCGAAGTTCAAGCTGCAGGGCGGCTCACCCATCGCCCTGAACTGGGCGATCGACAGCGTCCGCAAAGGTGGGACCGTCTCGGTCATGGGCGCGTACGGGCCCATGTTCAGTGCGGTCAAGTTCGGCGACGCGATGAACAAGGGACTGACGCTGCGCATGAACCAGTGCCCGGTCAAGCGCCAGTGGCCACGCTTGTTCTCGCACATCCAGAACGGCTACCTGAAGCCGAGCGAGATTGTCACGCATCGCATTCCGCTCGAACACATTGCCGACGCGTATCACATCTTCTCGTCGAAACTGGACGACTGCATCAAGCCGATCATTCTTCCGCACGCGAGCTGAGAGGGCCCCTCATGGTCTACACCGCCGATCACCCGTCGACCCCCGATATCGAGGGTCTCCGCGCTCGAATACCCGGCTGGGGCGTCGACCTCGATCCAGCCGACCGGCCCTCCGTCCCCCGTGAGCGCATCGACCCGGCCGGCACCGGTGCGCACTGGGACTTCCCCGAACGGCAACCGGAACTCCGCCCCCGTGAGCGGTCCATCGAGCACGGGATGCTGACGCCCGTCTTCGGAACCACCGCTCCCCTACGCGGCGCGTCCGGAGCCATGCGACGATTCGCCTATCGATACAGCGAGGGCAGGGCCGCGCACTGGCTGATGCTCCTTGCAGCCGATCGCGTCGACGCGATCGAATCGCACGCCCAGTCGTTCCTCAGCCTGCATCCCGACAACCCGATCACTCAGACCGGGGTCCGAACGGAGTTCACACACAACGGACTTCGAGCCCGGCGTGGCACGACGCGTGTTGATACGAAGCACGCGTGGATGGACCCGATCATCGTCGCCGGACCCTGGGTTGCGACTGCCGCGGTGATCGCCCGCACCGTTCGCTCGCTGCGTCGCGGGTGATTCACGTTCCCGCGTGCGTTCCGTGTTCCCGCGGTGACTGCACCACCCGCCGGAACATACAACGCCCGCGGGAGCCGAGAAACGTCGTGGCCGACTGACGGATCAGGCTTCGGCCTTCACGATCGCGTCGCAGGCCTCCGCCGCTTGGGCACCCTTGGTGACGAAGTGGTCGCGGAAATAGGTCAGATGTTCCTCGTGCTCGTGGAAATGGTGCGGGGTCAACACCACAGAGAACACCGGCACATCGGTGTCGAGCTGCACGCGCATCAGCCCGTCGATCACGGCCGTCGCCACGAACTCGTGTCGGTAGATTCCTCCGTCCACCACCAGACCTGCCGCGACGATGGCGTCGTAACGTCCGGTGCGCGCCAGTCGCTGGGCCTTCAGCGGAATCTCGAAGGCACCGGGAACCTCGTAGAACTCGAGGCTGTCGCGCTGGTGTCCGAGAGCGAGCATCCGGTCCGTGAAACCCTCTCGGGCCTTGTCGACGATGGCGCGATGCCATGTTGCTTGAATGAAAGCTATCTGTCCCGGTGCGTCGGCCATGCAGTGAAACTAGCCCAGCACCGGTCCCGGCGGTCACGAGTAGCCGTTCTTGACTGTTCAGTCTAAAATGAGCTCATGGCTCGACCTCGCGCGTTCGACACCGATGAGGTGGTGGCCGCTGCCGTGGCGGTGTTCACCGAGCACGGCTATCGGGGCGCGTCGGTCGATCAGATCCTGGCCGCGACGGACATCCGGCGAGCCAGTCTGTACAACGCGTTCGGGAGCAAGCGCGGACTGTTCCTGACGGCGCTTCGATCCGACAGAGCGACGATGGACCTTCTCCTCGTCGCACTCATGGAACTCGCGCCCACCGACGCGGCACTACGCCGCGAGCTCGGCGCCACACTCGCCGAGAGGGGAATCGACGAGCGCGCACTCGGCACCGCACTGCTCTCCCGCGCCGACATCCGACGAGAGGAAACACTGTGAACACCGTGACGATCGAAGGCGGACGGCTGGTCGTCAGCCCTCGTGGCCTGGACAAGCTGTGGAGCTTCACTCGCCGACTCGACGTGCCGTTGTCGCAGGTGAAAGGTGCGACCGCCGATTCGGGTGTCCGCCGGGAACCCAAGGGCATCCGCGCTCCCGGCCTCTCCGTTCCTGGCAAGTACGCCGGAACCTTCCACCGTGACGGGGAGAAGACCTTCTGGAACGTCAGCGACCCCGTGCGGAACGTCGTCATCGAGCTGGACGGCACCGGGAAGTACGATCGACTTGTCCTCACGGTGGACGATCCCGGCGGCATCGAGAACGCGATCAACGCTGCGATGACGTCCTGAAAGCCGTCCTCTCGGAGGTATCGACATCCGGAGCTGGTCGTCCGAGCGCCACCAGTGCTTCATACTGACCCACATGGCGTCCAACTCGAAACGAGCAGTACTGAGCAATGAGGGCGACTCGGTCACCGTCTTCCACGACGGCCGGATCAAGGTCACCTCGAGGGATCACCGCTGGGAGATCGTCGAGGTCGGCAGGCACAGCGCCCTCGGCCAGTACGTGACCCTCGGCGTCGGACGCCCCCTGTCGGCGAGCGAGACCGCGACGGCTGCAGCACCAACCGCCGACTACACCGTGGCCTTGACGCCCGACCGTGAGACCGAGGTCGCCGGCACCGTCGCCGCGACCAACGGCACCTTCATCCAGTTCCTGCACAACGGTTCCATCACCGTCGGAAGCGACGGACGGGACATCGCCGAAACGTTCAACACGGGCCCGGAAGCCAACTCGGAGATCGTGTCGGTCCGTGGTGGCTCGGTGACCGTGACCTTCCGCGGCTCCTACCGCCCGTCGTCCCTGCGTGAGCACGACTTCCTGGTCGACATCCCGTCGCCCGAGAAGCCTGCCCTGAACCGTCTGCACCCCGGCGAGCACGAGTCGCGTGCCGGAAAAGTGGGCCCGTTCCGCTGATCGAGGAATGCCCTCAGAGGAACGCAAAGCCCTCTCCGCGGTAGGTCGGTAGCTCGCTGATCAGGCGGTCGCCCGAGACCAGATGCAGGACATCGACTCGCTCGCAGAGCTCCCCTGCCTTGGCGTGACGGAACCACACTCGGTCTCCTACCCGTAGCGACGCAGCCGTCGGCCCGACAAGGGGCGTCTGCGCTTCGCCGGCCGCCTCACGTCCTGTCAGTTCGAGTCCGTGAGGCCACGCCACCGTCGGCAGTCGGTCTGTGCCGACCGGCCCCGAAGCCACCCATCCGCCACCCAGGACAGTGGCGGTGGACGCGGACGGCTTGCGCACGACGGAGTTGACGAAGAACGCGGCGGGCTCGGGCCGGAAGCGTCGATAGTGATCGAAGAGGGCGGGCCCGTACAGCCCTGACCCGGCGCCGACCTCGGTGATCACAGTTTCCGACGCGGTCTGCTCGATCGATCCGGTACCGCCTCCGTTGACGAACTGCAGCGGTGCGATCGCTCGTACCGCGGCGACGGCATCGGCTCGGCGTGTGCGCAGTTCACGGGCGGATGTCCCCTGGACGGCTCGCAGTGCTGCGCGAGCAAGAGGGTTCCCGGGCTGATCGTCTCCGATTCCGGCGATCTGTCCCTCGTAGGACATCACGCCGACCAGATCGAAGCCGCGTCGCTTGTCGATATGTCGCGCCAGTTCGGTGGCAGCAGCAACCGAGTGCACGGGAGATCGCAGAGGACCGAGATGTACCCGACCACCCAGGAATTCGAGGGAGGCGTCCATGTCGAGGCAGACACGAATCGATGACCGCACAGAAGGCACGACCTCGTCGATGTACTCGAGCTGATCTGTCGAATCGATCATGATCGTCACGCGCGAAGCCAGGCGATCGTCACTGCACAACATTGTCAACGCAGCGCGATCCGCAGTCGGATATCCGACGACGATGTCCTCGTGCTGGTTTGCGAGCCAGATCGCTTCCGGAAGCGTGAGCGCGAGAATCCCGCGGTAGCCGTCCAGGGACAGTGCACGGTCGATGAGGCCGCGACAGCGGACTGATTTACTGGCCAACCGAATGGTGGCCGAACCGCCGGTGCGAGCGACCAGACGGGCGGCATTGGAGTCGAACGCGTCGAGGTCGACTACCGCGAAGGGCGGCTCGAGATCAGAAGTAGCCGACTCGAGCGCATCCATGCGGGCGGAGCGGCCGTGTGCGGCGGGGCGTCGCATGAGCCAGAAGTCTGGCCGGACGCACCGACCGCGTCAAGGTCGGTGAAACTACTACGAACCTACTGGCCGATGCGGCCGCGGCCCATGCGCAGGAGGAGCATCCCGAGGGTGCGACCTTCCTGGCCCAGGTCACCGAAACGCTGGAGTGCGGACATCTCGCGAACGTTGGACGCCGACCGGCCCTGCGCGGCCTGGGCGAGCCCGACCGTGCGGGCAACTTGGTTGCGACGCTCGACTGCCGCGAGGATCGTGGCGTCGAGGCGCTCGATCTCGTCATGCATCGCGTCGATCTCCTGCTCGGCAACCGTGACGTCGACGTCATCGGTGCGAGTGAAGGATGCGGCGGCGAAGTCGATTGATGCGCTCATGATCAGTACATCGCCCGCCGCCCGACTTTCATTACCGAGTCTCGCGATACGACGGTGTGACGTAGGCAACACCGGCTGTGACCTGCACAGACGACAGCACCCCACACGTCCGAGGACGTATGGGGTGCTGTCGTGAGAGCGGGTGGGTGGGAGGTCAGTGAGCCATGCGGCCGCGGCCCATGCGCAGGAGGAGCATCCCGAGGGTGCGGCCTTCCTGACCCAGGTCGCCGAAGCGCTGGAGAGCGGACATCTCGCGAACGTTGGACGCCGACCGGCCCTGCGCGGCCTGGGCGAGTCCGACGGTGCGTGCGACCTCGTTGCGACGCTCGACTGCCGCGAGGATCGTGGCGTCGAGGCGCTCGATCTCGTCATGCATCGCGTCGATCTCGTGCTCGGCGGCGGTGACGTCCGCGTCATCGGTGCGAGTGAAGGATGCGGCGGCGAAGTCGATTGATGCGCTCATGACTACTACGTCGCACGGGGCTCCGATTCCGTTACGCACACTCTCGAGTATTTTTTTCGAGCGCTGAAACCGCTGGTAAGCGCATCGAAGAGTCTGCAGAACCGGATCCATGGCTACCCGCGTTCTGGGAACCGCGCACCCGCTCCCCTTCCAGCAAGGCTCACCGGTTGCAACCAGAGCAAGTTGCTGGAACCGGAGCACGTACGTCGATCACCACCACCACACCGCTACCTGCAACGGTTTCGGCAACCTGCAACGGCTACAACCGACGCAGGTTGCCGGAACCGTTGTGGGAACGCCCAAGCCCAAGCCCCACCCCCACGTTTCGAGGCACCGGCCACGGGTAGAGCGAGGTACGTCACAACAGAGGAGATTCTCATGGCACGTGCCACCCTTGCCCACCTGCTTCACGACGTCGGGATCGCTACCTGGTTCGGTGGAACGCTCGCGAATGCTGTCGCCCTCAACAAGGCTGCGTCGAGCGCGGACACCGCCGGTTCGACGGGCGCCGTCGCCAACAAAGGGTGGGATCGCTGGACGCCGGTCAACGCTGCGGCGATCGGGGTTCACCTCGCCGGCGCGGCCGCGCTGCTGAAGAACGACTACGGCCGGATGAAGACGCAGGACGGTGTCGCCACGATGGCCGTCGCCAAGACCACCCTCACGGCTGCCGCGCTGGCAGTCACCGGGTACAGCCGTCTTCTGGGTCAGACCATCTCGAGGGAAGGGTCGGTTCCGGCAGCCGACGGCACCACGCCCACGGCGTCGACTCCGCCTCACGTGGCTGCGGCGCAGAAGAAGTTGCAAGCTCTGCAGTGGGTCGTCCCGGCACTGACCGGCGGGATCGTTGCCGTCTCCGCGTACGCGAGCGAGCAGTTCCGTCCGGAGGAAGTGACGAAGGGCGTGCTGTCCCGCGTCATCGGCTGAGCCGCCGCACCCGGACGGCCCCGGCACCGAACTCGGTGTCGGGGTCGTCAGTCGGTCAACCAGATGAATCCGTCTAGCACCTCGACGGCGTAGGTGGACAGCGTCGCGATCCGTCCGACGGCGGTCACTGCGGCCGAGTAGGGCGGGAAGCCGAACACGACGCCCTTCGGCCCGCTGCGCATCGATCCGTCCGTCACGTCGAACTCCGCTCGATGCCACGGGCACTGCAGGCACCCGTCGTCCGTGACGATTCCCCGGCCGAGTTTCCCGAACTGGTGTCGGCACACGTTGCTCACCGCGAACGGGGTGTCGTCGGGAAGCATGCCGACGGCGATGACTCCGTGCTCGTCGGTACGAACTTCCGTCACCCGCCGCTCACCGAGGTCGTCGATGCCGACCAACCGTCGACCGACCGCCTGCACGGTGTCGTTGTGGAAGACCGGAGGAATCAGGCCGCGACGCTGGGAACCACCGCGTCCGTGCGCTTCGCTCATGACCCGGACATACCCTGGCCCTCCGGTCCTAAGCGTGCGAGGTTTGCCCGTTCCACGTTCGGGCACTACCGCGGAGCCCTGTCGGAGCTCTCGGAGTGGAGATCACGTGGCACGACAACCGGACGACGGTGCCGACAGCGACGCCGGTGCCGATCAGTCCACTCCCCTGCTCGAACCGCCGAAGCTGCGTCTCGAGGACGACCGGGTCGCGACCAGGTTGGAGCTCTTCTTCGACCTGGCGTACGTCCTGGTCGTCCACCAGCTCGCGCTCGCACTGAAGGACGATCTGCGATGGCAGGGAGTCGCGGAGTTCGCCGGGCTGTTCGCCGTCACGTGGTGGTCGTGGGTGACCCCCACGCTGTACGCGAACCGGTTCGACACCAACGACGTGCTCTACCGGTTGCTCGAGCTTGCTGCCACCTTCGCCGTGGCGGTGATGGCCGCCAGCGCGGCGACGGCGGTGGGCAGCGACGGAACCGTCGCGTTCGGTGTCGGGTACATCGCCACGCGGGTGATCCTCGCTCTCCTGTACCTGCGCGCGCGGCGTCACATTCCCGATGTACGCGTCACGGTCGATCTCTACCTCGCGGCGACGGTCGTCAGCGCCGTGATCTGGGCACTGTCGTTGCTCACTCCGTCACCGGTCACCTACATCCTGTGGGCGGTGGGGATCGCCATCGAAGCCGCGGCGCCGTTCGCCGCGACCCGGTGGGGCCCGGACGTGCCGCTGCACCTCGAACACCTGCCGGAACGCTTCGGACTGTTCGTCATTCTCGTCCTCGGCGAGTCCATCTCCGCGGTGGTGCTCGGGATGCACGACACGCACTGGGCGTTCTCCTCGGTGGCGGTGGCGGCCCTGGGCTTCACCATCGCGTCGGCCGTGTGGTGGATGTACTTCGACATCGGTGGTGCCGAGGCGAAGACGGAGATCCAGGACGACGACCGCGCCGTCGGCAGTGGTCGCGCCGACGGATACGTCTGCGGACACCTCCCCCTCACCCTGGGCGTGGCACTTCTCGGCGTCGGAATCCAGCAGTACGTCCTGCACCCGGTGGGCGAGCTGACCGACACCGGACGCTGGGTACTGTGCGGCGGAGTCGCACTGTTCGTCACCGGGGTCTGCGCCATTCTCGGATGGAGTTCCGGCCATTGGCGGACGGTCTTCCCGTGGCCGGCGCTGGCCATTCCCGTCGTCATCGTGGTCGGCTTCGTCGACACCAGACTTCCCTTCGCCTCCGCAATTGTCCTGGCTGTGGGGGCGATCGCGGCGGTCGTCACCGGCGTCGTGCGTCGGCGCCGCAGTCCGGTCGACACCACCGAAAACTGACGCAACACCCTTTTCGAGCCATTCTTCGACGTGGTTCGGAGGCGCTTCGACGTTGCGGTTCGGTAGGTCGGTTCGATCGGTCATAATCAGTGACATGCATGCAGATGATGCACGCGCTGCGGTCGCCGACTCGCAGCTCGAGGCACCCGTCCCGGTCGTGCGCTGGGGTCGTCCCGAACAGGGCGCCGACCTTCGCGACGCCCTGGGCGGACAGATCGACAGCGACGAGCAGCTCGCGCGGGCGCTTCGTACCCTCGTGGGCCTCGCTCACAAGACCATCGACGGTGCCGCGAGTTGCGGAATCTCGGTCTCGGTATCGGGTCGCTCGTTCACCGCGGCGCACAGTGACGCCCGCACCCTGATCGTGGACACCGAACAGTACGAAGCCGGTGACGGTCCGTGCCTGCACTCGGCCCGCACCGGAACCGTCGTGCGCGTCGATGCCATCGACGCCGAGAAGCGGTGGCCGGTATTCGCCGCGTCCGCGCGCAGCGAGAACATCCGGTCGTTCCTCGCAGCACCGCTGCACACACCGGAGACGCGCTTCGGATCTCTCAACCTGTACGGTGAGGCACCCTCGGCATTCACCGACGCCGACGTCGACACCGCGCTGGCGCTGACCGACGCCCTCTCGCACGCCGTCGGGCACTACCAGCGATTCGATCGACTCCTGGACCAATACAACGGGTTACGCCTCGCACTGGAACACCGGGCTCCCATCGAGCAGGCGAAAGGCATGCTGATGGCTGTCCACCGCATCGATGCCGACGCCGCCTTCGACATGCTCGCGACTCGTTCACAGCACGAGAATCGAAAGCTCCGTGACATAGCCGCCGACGTCATCACCGACATCGTCGGACGGCCCACCGCAGGGGAGTGACCGGCCGACCCTTGCCTCGGACACCGATCGACGGGTCGAATGGCACCATGGATTCCTGGCTGGACAGCTCTACCCACACGACGTGGCTCGATTCGCAGACCCGCGCTCTGCTGAACTTCGGTCGCCGGGTCGCCGACCCTCGTGGCGGGGCCGGCTGGCTCACCGACGACGGATCGATCGATCCTGCCCAGCCGATCCATACCTACGTCACGGCTCGGATGACCCACGTCTACGCACTGGGAAGCCTGCTCGGGATTCCGGGAGCGCGTCCGATCGCCGAGCAGTGCATGGACGGGCTGCGCACGCTGCTGCACGACGACGATGCGGGCGGATGGTTCTCGTCGGCGGACGGTTCCGGCGAGCACGGCGACGGTAAGTCCTGCTACGAGCACGCATTCGTGCTCCTCGCCGCGTCGTCGGCAGTTCAGGCGGGAATCGCGGGAGCCGACGCTTTCTTCGCCGAGGCGCAGCAGGTGTTCCTGGACAGGTTCTGGAGTGAATCGGACGGCCTGTGTATCGACATGTGGGACACCGCGTTCACCGCGCCCGACGACTACCGAGGGCTGAACGCCAACATGCACGCGGTCGAGGCGATGCTGGCGGCGGCATCCGCGTCGGGTGACGCCGACTGGATCTCGCGGAGTGAACGCGTGTGCCACTTCGTCGTGGAGTCCTCGAAGGACCGTGCGTGGCGTATCCCCGAGCACTACGACGCGACATGGCAGCCGGATCTCGATCTGAACCGCGACCAGCCGAGTCACCCGTTCAAGCCGTTCGGCGCCACCGTCGGTCACGGATTCGAGTGGGCCAGATTGATGCTGCACACGGAGGCGGCGCGCGATTCCACCAGCGACTGGTTGCTCGATGCTGCCCGGAACCTGTTCCATCGGGCTGCTGCCGACGGGTGGTCCGTCGACGGCGCACCAGGATTCGTCTACACGACGGACTGGGACGGCGAACCTGTCGTCCGCGACAGGATGCATTGGGTCGCCGCGGAAGCCATCGCGGCGGCCGCAGCGCTGTACCGCAGAACGGGCGATCGGATGTACGCCGATCACTACCGCCGGTGGTGGGACTATGTCGCCACCGTGATGATCGATCCGGTGGACGGTTCGTGGAGGCATCAACTCGACGAGCGGAACGAGCCGACCGACACCGTGTGGTCGGGTAGGCCCGATCTCTACCACGCGATCCAGGCGACCTTGATTCCTCGCCTTCCGCTCTACCCGATGATCGCAACTGCGGTGGCCGACGGACGTGTGCGCTGAGCGGCCGGCCGCGGAACTTCCACCGTCGTCATAACGTCGACCGCGACGACACCGCTGCCTCCTCGTGTCCGGGCGTCTGCTCGTCGGCAGCGCGGACCAGATGGTGACGACCCATCGGAAGCATCAAGGGTGTACCGGAGACGGGGTCGGTGATGATGCGACAGTCGAGGCCGAAGACAGCCCGCACACATGACTCCGTCAGAACGTCCGCCGGCGTTCCGGCAGCGTGAATGGTGCCCTCCGACAGCGCGATCAGATGGTCGGAGTAGCGCGCCGCCAGATTCAGGTCGTGCAACACCATGACGATGGTCGTTCCCCGCGCAGCGTTCAGATCTGTCAACAGATCGAGCACCTCGACCTGGTGGCTGACGTCCAGGAATGTCGTGGGCTCGTCGAGCAGGAGAAGATCCGTGTGCTGCGCCAGCGCCATGGCGATCCAGACACGTTGACGCTGACCGCCGGACAATTCGTCCACGGTCCGATCGGCAAGGTCGGCGGTGCGTGTCATGTCCAGCGCATCGGCGACCGCGATGTCGTCGGCGGTGTTCCAGCGAGAGAAGGCCGACTTGTGCGGATGCCGCCCCCGACCGACCAGGTCGGCGACGGTGATCCCCTCGGGCGCGAGGGGCGACTGCGGAAGCAACCCCAGTGTACGAGCAAGGTGCTTGGCCGGGGTGCGGTGGACGTCGCGTCCGTCCAACAACACCCGACCGCCACTGGGCTTCAGAAGTCTCGACATCGATCGCAGCAGGGTCGACTTCCCACATGCGTTGGCACCCACGATCGAGGTCACGCGGCCCGGCAGGATGTCGAGGTCCAAGCCGTCGATGACAGTGCGATCTCCGTACCCGAGAACGAGATCGTGCATCGTGAGGGTGTGGTCGGTGGTCATATGGATCCTCCCGCGCGATTGCTGCGGACGATGAGATAGATGAGGTACGGAGCGCCCAGGATCCCGGTCACGATGCCCACGGGATACCGGGTCCCGAAGGCGTATTGGCCACAGAAGTCCGCCGCCAGGACCAACAGGGCGCCGACGAGAGCGGACGGGACCAGCAAGGATCCGGCCGGGCCCACGATGCGTGCGGCGATCGGTCCGGACAGGAACGCGACGAAGGCCACGGGTCCTGCTGCCGCAGTGGCGAACGCGATGAGGCCGACTGCGCTGACGATGACGACCAGTCGAGTGCGGTTCACCCGCACGCCCAGCGCCGGCGCCATGTCCTCGCCCAGTCGGGTGACGGCCAGGTCGCGGCTCCTGCTCATCAGGACGGGCGCGAGAAGGACGAACGGCACGATGACGGTGACGACGTTCGACCATGTCGCACCGTTGATGCTGCCGGTGAGCCACCGGGAGGCTTCCTGCAGATCCCACTGAGCCGCACGCGAGAGCACGTACGCGGTGACACTGTCGAGCATGGCCGCGATACCGATGCCGACGAGGATCAGTCGCGTCCCGACGACTCCGTCCTTGAACGACAGCACGTACACCGCGACGGCGACGACGAGTCCGCCGACGACAGCGAACACCGAGACCTGTGTGGCACCCAGGGACAGCGTGATGATGGCGAATGCCGCTGCGGCGCTTGCCCCGGCGCTGATGCCGATGATGTCGGGACTGGCGAGCGGATTGCGCAGCATGGTCTGGAACGCCACTCCCGCCATCCCGAAACACAGTCCCGCGACCGCTGCCAGAACCGTGCGAGGCAGTCGCAACCTGCCGACCGTGTACGACGCACCGGGCACGTCCTGGCCGAGGATCACGCGGACGACGTCGTCCAGCGGGTAGTAGGTGCGTCCCACCGTGAGGCTGACGACTGCGATGGCGACGACGAGTACAGCGAGAACGGCGAGAGATGTTCGGCGACGCGTCGACCGACTACGGCGGCCTGCCACGACACGCTCGAGTGTCGTCGTCACAGCGCACTCACCCTCCGTCGACGGACGATCGCGATGAAGAACGGGGCACCGAGGAGCGCGGTGATGATGCCGACGTCTATCTCGGCGGGCCTGGCGACGATGCGACCTGCCACGTCCGCGACGGTCAGCAGCACCGCGCCTCCCACCGCGCAGTACGGGAGCAACCATCGGTGGTCGACTCCGACGAGCAGCCGGAACACATGTGGCACAACAAGTCCGACGAATCCGATAGGTCCCGCCACGGCCGTCACGGCGCCGCACAGGACGACTGCCCCGAGAGCGGAGGTCGCGCGCACCAGAGCCACGCGCTCCCCAAGTCCCGCGGCGAGATCGTCGCCCAGAGCCAGCGAGTTGAGCGACCGTGCCGATGCCAGACACAGCGCTCCGCCGACGATCAGGAACGGCAGGATCATCGACGTCCGCTCGAAGGTGGCTCCGCCGACTCCCCCCACGAGCCACGACCTGATGCCACCGGCGAGGTCGCTACGCGGTAGCGCAACGGCGCTGACGAACGACACCAAGGCCGCCGACGTCGCCGCGCCGGCGAGCGCCAGCTTCAATGGCGACGCCCCACCGCGGCCGAGAGAGCCGACGGCATAGACGAATACGGCGGTCACACCGGCTCCGGAGATCGCGACCCAGAGATAGCTGGTCGCGGACGACAGAGAGAAGAACACCAGTCCCGTGACCACGGCGAGCGACGCACCCATGTTGACTCCGAGAATTCCGGGGTCCGCCAACGGGTTCCGGGTGACGCCCTGCATGACGGCGCCCGACACTGCCAGGGCTGCGCCGGCGAGCACCGCCAGCAGCGTCCGCGGAAGACGCGTCGCCACCGCAGCTCGGTCGAATCCTTCCGTCGATCCACCGAGTGCGGCGACGACGTCGTCGATACCCACATCGCGGGAGCCGATGGTCACCGACAGGAACACCGCGACGGCCAGCGCACCGACGGCGGCGAGCAGCCCGGCGCCGCGCGCCCATGTCGCGGACGACGGTGCCGGCCCGACGACCGATGTCACTGTGTCGGTCGTGCTGCTCGTTCGAGGAGTCCGAGGTAGTCGTCGAGCACCCAGGAGAGAGACAAGGGGGTGGGATTGGACGCGGTACCCAGCGTGCCGTCGCTGGGAAGGGCGACGATGGCGTCGTTCTTCACCGCGGGCATCTGTGACAGCAGGGGGTCGGCCTCGAGCGATCGGACCAGCTCGTCGCCGCCGTAGGTGACGATGATGTCGACGTCGTTGAACGCGTCGGCCTGCTCGGCGCTCTGCTTCAGGCTGAACTTGTCCGTCGTCGCCGAGGCGGTCGCGACGCTCGGCGGCGTGACCATGCCGAGGTCCTCGAAGAACATGGTCCGGGTGTCGTGCGTGGTGTAGAAGCTGACTTCGCTGAGATTCGTCGTGTCCACGTGGGTGAGGAACATCGTCGACTTCCCGGCGATGGCCGGATGAGCGGCAACGGCCTCGTCGATCTGTGCGTCGAGATCGGCGATGAGCCGCGTGCCTTCGTCCTCGAGGCCGAGCGCACGGCTGCTGACGGAGATCATGTCCCGCCACGGCGTCCCCCACGCGGTCTCCGGGTAGGCGACGACCGGTGCGATTTCGCTGAGCTGGTCGTATGTCTCCTGGTCGAGACCCGAATAGGCGGCAAGGATGACGTCGGGGTCGGTGTCGGCGACAGCCTCGAAGTCCACTCCGTCGGTCTCGTCGAACAGCACCGGTCGCTCGCCACCCAGCTCGTCGAGCTTGGCGTCGACCCAGGGAAGGACGCCGTCACCGTCGTCGTCGCCGAAGTCGGCGAACGCCATCCCGACGGGGACGATGCCCAGCGCCAGGGGAACTTCCTGGTTGGCCCAGTTGACCGTCGCGACCCGCTCGGGTTTCTCGGCGATCGTGGTCGTCCCGAGAGCGTGTTCGATGGTGACGGGTGTCCAGTCGGAGGCGGCACTGTTCCGGTCGTTCGACTCCGTCGACGTGGAGCACGACGTGAGGCCGACAGTGACCAGGAGCGCGGCGGAAAGCACGGCGAACCGTGACGCGTGGGACATGAGATCCTTCTGGTCGAGGCGCGAAGTTAGGTGAGGGTTACCTCAAACGAAAGTAAACCATTCCCCATGTTCTGCGCAATCGAGCCATCGCGTCCGACCCGTCCAGGTCACTCGAGATCACTCATGTCGAGCACGAATCGATACCTGACGTCCCCCGCCTCGAGACGCTCGAGTGCCGTGCCCACTCGGGCGGACGGCATGACCTCGACATCGGCCGTGATGCCGTGTTCACCGCAGAAGGCCAACATCTCCCGAGTATGTGTGCGCCCGCCGCTGCCGGCGGAACTCAGTGACTTGCGTCCGACCAGAAGACCGAGAGTGTCCACCGAGATCGGCCCGAGAAAGCCGACGGTACAGAGTGTTCCGTCGAGCGCGAGGCTCGCCAGGTACGGCGCCAGGTCGTGCGAGACCGGAATGCAATCGACGATGAAATCCAATGATCCGACCACCGCCTCCATGGCGTCGCCGTCCCGCGAGAGCACTGTGTGGTCCGCTCCGAGTGCGCGCGCCTCGTCCGCCTTGGTCGTCGACGTCGTGAATACCGTGACCTGCGCTCCCAACGCGTGGGCGAACTTGACCGCCAGGTGCCCCAGCCCGCCGAGTCCGGCGACGCCGACGCGCGACCCGGGTCCGATGTTCCAGCGCCGCAGGGGTTCCCACACCGTGATGCCCGCGCACATCAACGGTGCGACGGCGGCGGCATCGAGTGCCGCGGGCCGATGGAAGACGAACCTGTCACGCACGACGTACTCCGCGCTGAACGCGCCGACCGTCGTCGTGCCGTCGACTCGATCCGTGCCGCCGTAGGTGAGGGTGGGAAAGTCGCGGCAGAAGTTCTGCTGCTCCGCGGTGCACATGTCGCACCGACCGCAGGAGTCGACGATGTTGCCCACGGCGACCTCGTCCCCGGTAGAGAAGTCCGTGACTGCGTCCCCCACGGCTACCACCGTGCCCACGAACTCGTGGCCCGGGGTCAGCGGAAAGTGTCCGGCCGGATCGTTCACCGCGTGCAGATCCGAGTGGCACACACCGCAGAACGTGACGCGGACCGCGACGTCGTCGTCACGAAGCGCGCGGCGAGTGAAGGCGAACCGTTCCAGCGTCGCTCCCGTAGTGAGCGCGCGATATCCGGTGGTGGGCCTCATGGTTCCTCCTCGGTCGTTTCCAACCAACTAGTTGTTTATCGACACCCTACCCCTTCCAACCAACTGGTTGGTGGCCTGCCTACACTCGTGCCCATGGGAGATGCGGCGATGACGAAAGAACGGCTACTCGACGCCGGCGTGACCGAATTCGCGCAACACGGCATCGCCGGCGCGCGCGTCGACCGCATCGCCGCGAGCGCCGGGATCAACAAGTCGCAGATCTACGCGTACTTCGGCAGCAAGGACGGACTGTTCGACGCGGTGTTCGATCACCGTGTCGACGTCGATATCGCAACGGTCGCACTGGATCCGGACGACATTCTCGCGTACGTGACGGCTCTGTACGACATGTACCTCGGCGATCCGGAATTGGTGCGGCTCCTCACGTGGGCCCGTCTCGAGCGCACACCTCGGGGAGCACTGTTCGGCCACCGCGGCGACCCGGACCGTCCCGTTCTGGACGCACTACGGGACGCGCAGAAACGCGGGGTGCTGGTCGACGACATCACCCCGGAAGACCTCTGGTCGATGATCGTCGCCCTGGCCGCGACCTGGGCGCGGTCAGCGATCGTCCACACGGCGGACACCCGCGAAGAGACTTCCGTGCACGACCGTCGGAAAGCCGCTCTCGCCCTCACGGCGCGCCGAGCGTTCTGTGCGTGACCGGTTACTCAGGCCCCACGGCGCACGTCACGTCGTCCACCGGTAGTCGAGGAACTTCCCGTCGAACGTGACGACGACTCTGTCGCCGTCCTCGTGGGGCCTCCGCGACACATCGACCGTGAAGTTGATGGCGCTCATGATCCCGTCGCCGAACTCCTCGTAGATCAGTTCCTTCAGGGCCGGCCCGTACACCTGGAGCGCTTCGTGGAAACGGTAGACGGTCGGATCCGACTCGAGGTTCAGAGCGCCTCGGTACGGGGCCAACGTCAGCTCGTCGAGCGACCCGTCGGGTAGTTCCAGCAGATCGGTCAGCACCCGAGCCTGAGCGTCGTCCAGGGGATGCTGTCCGTACAGTGCCGACACCGTCCACGCTGTCGGCGACCCCAGCGCGGCGGCAATGTCCTTCCAGGACAACCCGAGACGCTTCTTCGCCAGTCTGACGGCCGTGGTGGCGGTGGGCGCGTTCATGCTGCTACCTCGGCAGCAGTCGACTGCACTTCCTGGTTGCACATCCGGGTGACCTCTCGGTGGTGGGAAGACGCTGTCGTCGTCATCCCACCACCGACCGGGGCGATCCGCGACCGGACGCGGGTCGCTACTGCGTCGGTGTCAGGAATTCTCGTTCGCGTCGCCGGGATGAGGCACGTTCTCCTCGTCGACGTATGCCGTGTGCTCGGTGTCCGCGTCGTGGTCCCGCGGGCCCTCGTTGGTTCCTGCGGCGGGTACTGCGTCTGCGGCATCGCTGGGCATCGTCATGTTCTCTGCTCTCGTCGAGGAATCCGGATGTACGAGGTGATGAATGCCCCACCCGCCGTCCGCGCAACCATTCCCGGCCCCTCGCGGCTCGACGGCCGTGACTCGTACTCGCTCACGATTGGCAGAACACGGAACTGGGCATCTCGGTGGGGTGCACTTCACTCCGGTCCGCCCAGACCGCTTCGTCGTCGTCGTCCCTGCGCACAACGAGGTCGAACTACTTCACCGGTGCCTGGTCGCCCTGCGCAATGCTCGTGCAGCATCGCCGATCCCGGTCAGGATCGTCGTCGTACTCGACTCCTGCACGGACGGCACGTCCGACGTGGTCGGCACCGGTGTCGACGTCGTCGTCACCGAAGTGCGCAACGTCGGTTCGGCCCGAAAGATCGGATTTCGCGCCGCAGAGGTGACGAGCAGCGCGTCGACCTGGTGCGTCAGTACCGATGCCGATTCCGTCGTGGACCGCGACCATTTCCGGACATTGGCGGAGTGCGCCCGCGACGCACACGTCGTCACCGGATCCGTTCGTGTGTCGGAATGGGCGCACCGCTCCACTGCTCTCGCGCGGCGATACGAACGAGACTATGCAGCCGAACACAGTCGTGGTCTGCGGCACGTCCACGGGGCCAATCTTGCTGTCCGCGCCGATGCCTATCGGTCGGTCGGAGGTTTCCGCCCTCTCGGCGAACACGAGGATGTCGATCTGGTCGACCGGCTGGAACGCCGAGGATTCCGGGTGCGCAGCGAGGGCGCGCCGTCGGTGATCACCTCCGCGCGCTCGAGCCGGCGGACAGCGGGCGGATTCGCGTCATTTCTCGACACCCTCGCCGAGGAAACGGACCCGCCCGCGATCACCGCCTGAACGCGGTCAGGAATCCACCCGGAACACATCGATCAGGACGTCGTCGTCGCGGTACTGCGCAACGATCGTCATCCTCGATGCGGACCCGAATGCGGTGTGCACCTGGTCCGCTGTACTCGGGTACTCCGGCACGTCGTGACGCCAATGCGCGATACATACTGCGCCACCCGGCTCGCTCGCCGACACTGCAGACGACGCCAACCGGTCGAGATCGAACGGGTCGAAGTAGTAGCACATCTCGCTGAGGACGACGAGGTCGAAACGGCCGTCCGGCCACCCGTCGTGGAGGGATTCTCGACGGAACGTCGCGTTGGCGATTCCGCGTTCACGGGCACGACGCAGGGGCGCCTCCGCAATGTCCGTCGACAGCACGTGGTCGCATCGGCTCGCGAGGAGTTCCGTCAGCACCCCGATCGAGCAGCCGGGCTCGAACGCCGACCGGTAATGCTCGTCCGGCAACATCGACAGGGTCAGCGCATACTTCCTCCGCTCGTACCACCGGGTTTCGAAGCCCCAGGGGTCCGGGTCGGCGTCGTACATACGCTCGAAGTACTGCCCGGACATCCCGCTCATACGAACACCGTCTCGTGACGACGGGTGAGCCGTTCCAGCACCCACGGCGGGAGGATTTCGTCATCGTCGTCGGCGCGGATCTGTGTGTGGAACCTGCTCACTGCAGCCAACTTTCGGTCGTAGGATTCGTCGCTCGTGAGCACCGTCCGGGCCGAGGTCCAGGGAACCTGCGGATCGGCGGGCTCCGCCCAGTGCCACATCCAGATGGGGTATTCCACCACCACGCACCCGGCGGCGGTCGCTGCGTCGACCGATGCCCGGCCGACCGCCTCGTGATCCGGATGTCCGTCCGTGCGCAGTGTCGTCGCACACCAGACGTTCTCACCTCCGCCGAGTGTCGTCAGGACGTCGTGAAGACGCTCGGCCAGTTCCCGTTCGTGCTTGTCGACCTGCCCGTCCGGCACACCCAGTCGCACCGAATCACGCACCCCGAGATCCTCGCGTGCGGCGTCACTTTCGGCGACCCGCAGCCGTTCGAGGTCGCGCCGGGTTCGAGACGGTCTCGGGGTGTGCGACGCACCGCCGTCCGTCACGGCCACGAGAGTGACCGCAGCGCCGGCCGCCGCCCGTGCCGCAGCCCATCCGCCCACTCCGAGCACCTCGTCGTCCGGATGAGGAGCCACCACGACCAGGTGTGAACAAGCGCTGTCGTCGAGGAGCGGAAAGACCGTGCCCGCCTGCAGCCACACTGATTCCGGCGTGCCGCGGGCGGCGATCGGACGGTCGGCGAACCGCTCGACGCTCACCGACTTTCCCACCCGGCTGCAACAGCATGCCCGAGCGTCTCCAGATCGACCTCGGCATGGCTCTGCCGCAGGTACACCGTCAGATCTGCGGCTCGCCGGGCATGGGCGTCGTCGAGAGCCCACGGCGCTGCCCCGAGCGCGCGGCCTACCCGGTCGAGCACCTCCTGTGCAGCGCGTTCGACGATGGCCCGAACACGGAACGCACGGATTCGCGCATCCTCGAGTGAGTCCGGGTGTCGATCGACGGCCGCTGCAGCTCCCTCGAAAGTGTGCCTACAGGCTGCCAGTGCCGCGTCCACTGCTCCGAGATGAGCCAGCGCGTGCGGCCCGGCGCGGCCCTCTCCGGCTCGGCGATACAGCGGCTCGGCAACTCCGGACGCGGCTCCGAACCAACACGCCGCAACTCCGATCGCACCGTGCCAGAACCCGGCGCGACCGGTGTAGAAGTCGGGGTCCCCGACCGCGGAGGCACGAGCACCGTCGAAGGACACTGCTCCGGTATCGCTGTCATGCATACCGACGGGGGGCCAGGAGTTGGGTTCGGGACGAACCGTCGACCGGTCCAGCACGACCGCGAACAGGCGTGAAACACCGTCGGCCCGAGCAGTGACCAGGGCGTGGGTACATCTGTGCGCCCCGGAACACCACTGTTTACGACCCGACAGGGTCCATGAACCGTCGGCCAGTCGTCGCGCCTCGACCGCCGGGGCCACCTCGGCTGCCCACACGCCCCACAGCTGACCCGACGACACAGGATCAGCGCCTGCCTCGGCAAGGATCGCGGCAGCGTCGTAGTGCGCTTCGAGCAGTCTGCCCACGACGGTGTCGGCGCGGGTCCAGTCCGTCAGCGCGGTCCACCGCTCGCCGGTAGCACCCGAGCCGGGCAGAGGGAGATTCCCTGTGTCGGCAACGATGGTGCGGACAGCGGCCGATACCCGGCTGCCGATGTCATGGGCCACGCGTCGCTCCCGAGGTTGTCGTTCGAACTGACGGTGTACCCCGACGGCCCGATCCCCACGCGGAGCTACGTGGCCCGCCCCAGCAGTTCGTCGGAGATGATCCGCATCTGGATCTCGCTGGTTCCTTCGAAGATCTTGGTCAGCCGCGCGTCACGCCAGTGTCGCTCGACTTGGTAGTCGGTGGTGTAGCCGGCACCCCCGTGGATCTGGACGGCCTCACTGGTCACCCGTTCCGCCATCTCGGTCGCGACGAGTTTGCACATGGACGCTTCGAGTGAGCAGCGCCGCCCGGTGTCGATATCGGTGGCGACGGAATACATCAGCTGCCTGGCAGCCTCGATATCCGCCGCCATCGTCGCGATCTTGAAGCGGAGGTGCTGGAAATCCGCGAGTGGTTGTCCGAACTGGCGACGCGTGTGCATGTAGGCGATCGAGTCCTCGAGTCCCGCGCGCGCCAGCCCGATAGCCCGCGCGGCGGTGTGCACACGGCCCACCTCCAGTCCACTGACCGCGAGGTAGAAGCCGCGGCCCTCCTCCCCCAGCATGTTCGACGCCGGTACTCGGAACTCGTCGAACGCCAATTCCCATGTCTTCCAGCCGAAATATCCGATCGTCCGGGCGGCGGTGCCGCGGATGCCGGCCGGAAACGATCCACGCTCCTTGTCGATGAGGAAGGCACTGATACCGCGGTGCGGCGCGGCCGGGTCGGCACGAGGATCCGTCCTCGCGAACAAGACGATGTAGTCGGCCTCGTCCGCGTACGTGCACCACATCTTCGTTCCGGTGACGATCCAGTCGTCGCCGCTGCGGGTCGCGCGGCACGCGACGTTCGCGATGTCCGACCCGGCGTCGGCTTCCGACAGTGCGTAGGAGCCGAGGTAGTCGCCCACGGCCACCCTCGGCAGCAGCGCGGCCTCCTGTTCGGCCGTGAATCCGCCGCCCATTCCGTTTCCGCGGGCGAGCAGACCGGACACGCTCATCCACGCCCGCGACAATTCTTCGGCGACGAGGCAGTACTCGAACACGCCGAGTCCCAGGCCGCCGTGCTCCTCGCCGATCAGGATGCCGAAGAAACCGATGTCGGCCATCGCCTTCTTCAGGGACTCGGGGATCCTGCCCTGCACGGGGTCGAGCTCGTTCGCCACCGGAAGTACGTGCGTCATCGCGAAGTCGCGGGCGAGATCGCGAATCGCGATGCGGTCGTCGGTCAGGTGCCGCGGTGAGTCCGCGCGGGGGTTGCTCGGTCGATGGGTCACGGGACTGCTCCTGACTGAGGCCGAGGGCTAGGTCGGGATACCGTTCGCATCGCACGGCACCGAATGTCCGTCGTCGATGAGGTGCAACGTCACCCGCATCTCGTCGGGTTGGATACTGCCGGACCAGTCGGCGTACGGATGGTCGAGAAACGCGACGACGACCAGAGCCGACGCTACCAATGCGGAGACGAAGGCAATCGGGATTGCCTGCACCACTGCGCTTTCCCGCTTGTCGGCCTGGACGCACATGTAGGTCAGGATCGCCGACGCTCCGATACCCAGCACGATCCACAGCGGAAGAGGAACGGACGGTTCTGCCTCGGCCGCGCGGGCACGGCGACCGTCCCGGCGCTCGGCCTGCTGATCGAACCATTGCCCGTACGCCGCCTCCTGAGAGGCACCGACCGGTTCTTTGGCCGCGAATTCGTCCACCATGGAGTCGACCCAGTGATCGACCGCCGGGGACCGCTCTCCACGCGCCATGGCCGGCCACTCGTCGGAGACCACGGCACGGGAGTAACAAATGAGGCCACCGTGCAGGCGGTCACCGTCATGCCCTTCGAGAACATCGGCGACGTTGTGCAATTCCGTCACAGCAACGGCTTCCATGCTGGCTCCGTTGCGCGCACTCTGATAACTCTGCAACGCGAAAAAGATGGTGAATGCCAGCAGCACGGCGAACATGGTTCCGATCACCGTCAGAGCGCCTGCCGCCCGGGTGCTGTCGATGAACCAGCCGGGGTCGGGTGCCCGGGTCCGCACTGCCAATTTCACGGTGACGGCCAACGCCACGACGACGACCACGATCGCACCCAGTATCCAGCTCGACACCGCGCAACTGTAGGCGCGCCAGCAGTTTCGCGCGACCGGTACCGCATTATCCGAGACCGACCATTCCGCTACGCTGCGCGCCGGCGGATTCTATGGTGTTCAGCGACGCAGGATTGCGCCGTGCGGACCGGACAGAGGACGTGCTGTGATCGCGAGCATCAGAAGGTCGCTCAGGCTGGCCGGAATGCGTCCACTCCCTCGATGGCATTCCGGTCCCGCAATTTCTCTGCACGGCAAACGAATTCTCGTAACCGGCGCGTCGTCCGGAATAGGCGCCGTCGCGGCCGTGAAACTTGCTTCCGAGGGTGCGACCGTTCTCGCGGTCGCGCGTCGGGAAAGCCTCTTGAACGACGTCGTCGGCACGATCAAGGCCTCGGGTGGCACCGCGATCGCCATTCCGGCGGACCTGTCCGACCTCGACGACGTCGACGCCGTGGTCGAGCGCGCCGGGCACGTGGACGTCCTCATCAACAATGCGGCCAGATCGATTCGGCGGCCGCTCTCGGAGTCCCTCCAGCGGTGGCACGACATAGAGCGGGTGATGGCACTGAACTATTACGCGCCGCTCCGGCTCGTCCGGGGACTGTCTCCCGGAATGCTCGAACGCGGAGACGGCCACATCATCAATGTCGCCACGTGGCGTGTCCTTCCTGAGTCGTCGCCGATGTTCGCCCCCTACAACGCCTCCAAGGCCGCGCTGAGCGCGGTCAGCCGTGTCATCGATACCGAATGGGGCGCAGCGGGTGTCCATTCCACGACCATCTACTACCCCTTGGTGGCGACACCCATGATCGCGCCGACACGCGCCTACGACGGTGTCGGCGCGCTGAGCGCGGAGGAAGCCGCCGACTGGATGGTGACCGCCGTCAAGACCCGACCCATCCGCATCGCTCCCCGTAAAGCCCTGGCTCTCCGGGCACTCGATGTCGTCGCACCGCGCATGCTGAACACCATCCTCGAACGGGAGACGGACCGGATGAACGCGAGAACTGCTTCTGCTGCCCTGATGGCGGACCCGGCGTGAACAGGTCCGCGTTCGCTGCCGCGGTCGCCGTCACGCTGACGCTGACCGGTTGTGCGACAGAAGAACCCACCGCGGACGTGACGTATCCCGCGGGGCCCGTCACGATGACTGCCGGGGCCGACGAGGGCAGCGGTTTCGACCTCACCATCCGCTCGGTCGTCGACGCGCTGCAGAAGGAACGCATCGTCGATATTCCACTGCCGGTGCAGAATCGACCGGGCGGCAGCGGCGCCGACTTCCTCGCCTCCATGGTCCGCGACCACAAGGGCGCCGACGACCAGATCGCGGTGACGTCGCTGTCGATGATGGTCAATCAGGTACGCGGCACGTCCGACCTCGGATACACCGACGTCACCATGATCGCCCGCCTCATCACCGAGTACTACATGGTCGTGACACCGACCGGGTCCCCCCTCGGCACTCTCGGCGACGTGATAGCCGCCATCAGGACCGACCCGGCAAGCGTCACGGTCGGGGCCGCCAACGACGACGAACTCCCCTTCGGTCTCCTGGTGTCGGCGGCCGGTGGCGACCCGTCGACCGTCCGCTACGACACCCGTGAAGGTGGCGGTGAGCAGATCGCCGCCCTCGCGGACGGCACCGTCGACGTCGCGGTGGGCGGCGTCAGCGAATTCGTCGATCAGGTCACCGCCGGAAACCTCACGGCACTCGGTGTCCTCGCCGAGGACCGCCTTCCCGGACTCGATGTCCCCACCGCTCGTGAACAAGGGTTGGACGTCACGCTGTCGAACTGGCGAGGCCTCTACGGACCGCCCGACATGCCGGCCTCCGCCGTCGACTACTGGCAGAACGCGCTCGCCGCGATGGTCGAGACACCCACCTGGAAAAAGATCGCGGAACAGCGCAAGTTCACGACCACCTTCATGATCGGCGCCGAGTTCCAGGACTTCCTGGCGTCGAGTCAGGAGGACGTCGAGACCGGATACCGCGCAGCGCCGCGATGACCGACTCCGGCTCCGCGGCAGCACTTCCCGGCACGACATCATCGGGACACAGGCCCGAGAATCTGGTCCTCGGCGCGACCTTGATCACCGCAGCGTTCTTCTGTGTCGCCCTGGTCGGAGCTCTGGCGAAACAGTCCGGAACATATACCTCGACGGGCGTGCTGCTGCTGTTCCAGAACGCGATAGGACTGCTCTTCGTCGTCCCGGTGGCTCTGCGGGGCGGACGGTCGACGGTGGCGACCGGGCGGTTCGGCATGCACGTCCTGAGAGCGGCTATGGGGACGGCATGCTGGTACGCGCTCTTCTTTGCCATCACCCGAATTCCGCTTGCCGACGCGACGCTGCTCACCTACAGCGCACCGCTGTGGATGCCGTTCATCGCATGGGCGGTCACCCGGCAGCGAGTCGCGGGAGCCACCTGGATCGGCGCGGGCATCGGGTTCGTCGGAGTGATTCTCGTCCTCCAGCCACAGGGACACAGCTTCGGCCTCGGCTCGGCATCCGCCTTGGCCGGCGCGCTGTTCTTGGCTCTCGCGATGATGTCGGTCCGCTGGCTGGGTGCCACCGAACCGGTCATCAGAGTCCTCTTCTACTACTTCCTGCTGTCCACCGTCATCTCCGTCCCGATCGCGCTGGCGGACTGGGAACCGATACCGCCGCAAGCGTGGGTGTCGTTGACGGCTCTCGGCTTCGCGCAGCTGGCCTCGCAGACGCTCATCGTGGTGGCCTACCGGTACGCCTCCGCCGAGAAGATCGGCCCGTTCATCTACACCGTCATCATCTTCGCCGCCCTCGTCGACTGGGTCGTCTGGAATCACCGACCCTCGCTCGTCGCCGGCCTCGGCATGGCGCTCGTCATCGGTGGAGGGCTCGTCGCGGTCCGGGTGCGACGACGGTCGGGGTGAGGGCGACAAGCCCGTCGACGGAACCGCCCGCGTGTCCGCCGATCGTGCCGTAGGTTCCCTCCATGCTCCGAGCGCCGATCACTGCAACCCGTGGCCGCTCCATTCACCGCAGACATGGTCACCCCAGCAAGATAGGCCAGGTCGCAGGTGGTGATCCCTGCAACACTCGGTACATGCCGTCACCCGCCTCCGTGCCCCGTCTCCAGACCTCGAGGCACCTGTATGTCGCACTGGATACACAGAGGACCGACCCCTGCGTCCGACGCATCCAGGCCACCGACCTTCGACGTGCGACGGCCGTTCACGACGAGCTGAGCGACCCTGCCGCGGGAATCGTCGCGGTCCTGGACGTCGAGTTCCTCATCGCGTCGTCGGCACGTACGGCCCGCCAGGAGTATCGACGCCGCGGGCTGGACGACGTCACCGCGAGGACGGTGCAGTACGTCGGCACGCCGACAGGACTCGCGGGACTGATCGCCGACATCGGCGCCGCCGGAGTGGCCGACGGGGTCGTCCTCGTCGCGCTGGACGACAGTGCCTCGACCGAGTTGTTCTCGTCCACAACGCTTCCGCATCTCCTACGGCTCGGTATCGTCGACACCGAGAACGCGTCGGTAGTGGGTGCCGAGGCTCGATCATCTGCGAGAGAGTGTGTAGCACATGGAGGTTCGTGAACTCGAGTGGTTTGTCGTGTTGGCGAGGACGGAGAATGTGACCAACGCGGCGACACAGCTCCATGTCAGCCAACCGACGTTGTCCAGAGCGCTCGCCAGAATAGAACGTCAACTCGGCGTGAAGCTGTTCGACCGCAATCAGAATCGGCTACGTCTGAACAAGTACGGTGAGATCTACCGGGCACATGCCGAGCGCGCCATGAAGGAGCTCACGCAGGGCGAAGAACGCATCCGCACCCTCGTCGACCCGCATCAGGGCGTCGTGTCGTTGGGGTTCCTGCACTCTTTCGGTGGATGGCTCGTTCCGTCGTTGCTCGATCGCTATCACGTGCAGGCGCCACTCACGTCGTTCGAATTGGAAGGTGGGGCTGCCGATTCCATCGTCGAGGCAGTGCGCTCGGGCCGGATCGACATCGGCTTCGTCGCACCCCGACCCGTGGCCGACGATCTGGCGTGGGTGCGGCTGGGTCGCGAGCTGCTGTGTCTCGAGGTGCCACCGGGTGACGAGTTCGCCGATCGGGAGTCCATCTCGATCGCCGAGATCTCGACGCGCCCCATGATCGCACTCGGACAGAGCTACGGACTGCGACACGTGGTGGACAGATTGTTCGACGATGCCGGCTGCGTGCCGTCGATCAGCATCGAGGCCACGGAGCTGTCCACGCTCCGCGCCCTGGTGCGCCACGGAAGTGGAATCGCGATCGTTCCGGTACCGCGTTTGGATCAGCAATCTCCCACTGTCACAGTGCCGATCAGCGACGCCAACGCATTCCGCTCCTACGGCGTCATCACGCGGAACGACGGTCCGACGGGGAGTGCTGCGCGCGCATTCCTGGAATTCGTGACCGGTTCGTACGACGAGTCGTTGCTCGACGAGCCGACCACGGCGTCGCCGGTCCCGACGGCCTGATTACTGCGACGGTGCGAGCACGATGTCGAAGGTGACCTCGCTCCATGTCGACACCGCGCGACCGTCGGGCGTCGGAACGCCCTCGCGACGTACGAACTGCTTGATCAACGACTCCTTGACGCCGAACACCGCATCTTTCCAGCCGATCTCGTCACCGTCGACGAAGATGTGCGTGACCAACCGGCGATAGCCGTCGGCAGTGACCATGAAGTGCAGGTGGCTCGCGCGCATCGGCGACCGTCCCACCGCGGCGAGCATGCTCCCGACGGGGCCGTCGTGCGGAATCGGGTAGGGCGTCGGAGTCAGCCCCCAGAAGCGGAACGCGCCGTTGTCGTCCGAGAACAGGTGCGCCCGGGCGGCCGTTCGATCGTCGTCGTACTGGACGTCGTACAGGCCGTCCTCATCCGCTTCCCAGACCTCGATCCGCGCACCGACGACTGGACGGCCATCGGTCCCCCGGACGGTTCCGCTCACCCAGCAGGGCTCACCGGCCGCACCGAAGGCCATGTCGCCGCCGTCCTGGATCTCGGGAGCCCCGTCGACGAAGAAGGGCCCGAAGACGGTGGCCTCGGTGGCATCCGCCACCGGTGGGTTGTTCATGCCGATGACCTGCATGGACAACCCCAGCACGTCGGACAACAGGATGAACTCCTGACGGGTCTCGGTGCACGTCTGCCCGGTCCGGGTGAGGAAGTCGATCATCGTGTTCCACTCGGTCTCCGTGAGCCTGAGCTCGCGGGCCGCGGCGTGAACATGGCGGGTCACCGTCTGCATGATCTGCCGTAACCGGCCGTCGGGTGCTCCGTCGAAGGACCGCACCACGGTGTCGACGAGCATCTGCTCGCGTTCTGTCTGTACATCGTCGGACATGGTTGCTCCTCAGTAGTCGCGGCGTCCCACAGGGGCACCTGCCCACGCGGCGCCGATCAGCGCACTAAGCATCGCTGGGTCGACCGGGCGCGGAGTGGACGGTGGTACGAGTGCCGCGACCCGCGTTGCAGCATCGTCGATGCCGCCCTCCGGCATACCGAGTTCCCGCAACGATCCGACCACACCGAGCTCCTCGCGCAGGGCGAACAGGCCGGATGCGGCGTCGGGGCCGCCCACCGCGTGTGACACTCGCGACGCGGCATCCGGAGCCGTCGACGCGAACAGATCCATGACGTACGGCAGCACGACGGCGTGGGTCTGCGCATGGGCCAGATCGAAGGTACCGCCGAGCACATGGCAGATCTTGTGGTGCAGTCCACTCCCCGCCGACGCGAAGGCGACGGCGGCCAGATACGCGCCGTACAGCGTGCGTTCGAGGGCATCCAGGTCGTCTGCGTCGGCGGCGATCCCACGGAGCCCGGGAACCAGTGCCCTGATCCCCTCGGTCCCCAGCGCGGTGTTGATCGGGTCGGCGCGAGGTGCCCAGAAGCCGTCCACCGCGTGCGCAAGGGCGTTGAGTCCCGACGCCACGGCCAGGTCGGCGGGCAGCGTCGCGAACAATTCGGCGTCGTAGACGACTGTCCGAGGGAGCACCGCCGGACTCGACCCGGTGGTCTTCCGATCGCCCGCGGTCTGCCCCCACACGTCGGTCGCTTCGGATCCGGCGAACGTCGTCGGAACCGCGACGATCGGTGTCCCGGTGTCGCGAGCGACGTACTTGGCGAGTCCGGTGGCGGACCCTCCACCGATGGACACGACCACATCGACGTTCTCGCGCCGGGCGAGCGCCACGGCTGCGTCGCCGTGTTCCACGGGTACGTGCTGGACGATCTCGCCGATCCTGGCGACCACCGGGATTCGCGTCGCCACCGAGTCGGCCACCGCGGCCACCGAGGTGTCCGCGACGAGCAGAACTCGAGCGCCGGACAGTGCGGCGACCGCGGCCTCCACGTTGTCGACGACGCGACCGTGCTGGAACAGCACTCGCTGCGCGAGGGTGGTGTGGTCGAAGGCCATCATGCTCGGGCCACCGAGTCGGTCAGCGCGGCATGCCAGCGAGCGAGGTTCGCGGCGACGGATTCCGGTGCTTCGAGCGTCGACAGATGACCCACGCCGGCGAGCACGACCAGTTCGGCACCCGGAACCAAGCTGGTGACCTCACGACCCAGGTCACTCGGTGTGATGGCGTCGTCGGTGCCGGCGATCACCAGGGTGGGCACGGTGAGAGAAGACAGTTCGTCCCGACGATCGTGTCGGGTCATCACGGCGACCTGCTGGGCGACGAGGACGTCCTCCCCCAGGTCGCGTGCCATCGTCGCGGCGAGATCGGCGACCTCCGGCCGACGGGGTGCTACAGCACCGGACATCGCGGTCACCGCCTCGTCGAAGCGTCCCCCGCGCACCATCTCGATGATGCGACGAGAGTTCTCCCGACGCCCGGCGTCCGCTGCGATCGCAGACGAGTTCAGCAGAGCCAGGCCGTGCACCCGCGGTGACATCCGGAGCGCTATCTCCAGGGCTACATAGCTTCCCATCGAGTTCCCCGCGACGGCGAACCGTGGGGGGCATTGCTCGAGGACGCTGTCCGCCATCGCCGAGATCGATGATCCTTCTCCGCGAACCACGATCGTCTCGATCGAGTCCGCCAGCAGGTCGGCGACGGGCTGCCAGAGACGTTCGTCCGACCCGAGTGCGGGGACGAAGACGAGCGGGAGTGCTGTCATGTCGCTGCTCCGTCGACAGCCAATATGCATCCCGAGGTGAAGCCCGCGTGCTCGGACACCAGGTAGGCCACCGCTTCGGCTATCTCCGACCCGGTTCCGGTGCGGCCCAGCGGTATCGCTGCTCGGGTGGCGGCCTGTGCATCGGCGGGGAGTGCATCGAAGATGTCCCGGACTCGACCCGCGTCCGGAAGGACCAGTCCGGGAGACACCGCGTTGACGGTGATTCCGGTGGTTCCCAGGTCCTTCGCCAACTGCTTGGTGAATCCGTTCACGGCGGCCTTCGACGCGGCATAGGGCAGACGCGCGCCGACTGTCCCCGAGGGGCCCGAGAGCCCCTTCGCCACCGCCGACGAGAAGTTGACGATACGGCCGTAGTCGTGTCGGAGCATGAGCTGCACCGCTTCTCGGCTGCAGAGGAACGCACTGGTGAGATTGTTGTCCACCACCCTGCGCCACACGTCCACCCCGAGATCCGCGAGCGAGCGCACCGGGTCCGTGCCGCTACCTCCCGCAGTGTTGACCAGGGCGTCGAGTCGGCCGAAGCGTTCGTCGATCTGCTGGAACGCCGCCACGACGGCCGCCTCGTCCGCGAGATCGGCGACGACGGTGATGACCTCGATGCCGGGGTGCAGCTCCTCGATGTGGGCTCGGGTGTTCTTCAGGCCCGTGTCCTGCAGGTCGAGGAGAGCGAGTGAGAAGCCCGCTCTCGCCAGACGTTCGGCGATCTCGGCTCCCAGGCCCTGTGCGGCGCCGCTGACGGCGGCGACGCGGGTGACGGTGGTGTGGTCGGACACGGATCTCCTATGACGTGATGTGAACGGACGGGTTCGCCGAGAAGCGGACATCAGCCGAGCGGACCCCAGAAGGTCTCGCCGCCGTATGTGTCGGACATCGGCTCCAGGGTCTCGGGCCACACGCCGGCCTCCACCACACGACGACCCGACTGCGGACGCACGGCACCGTCCCAGCCGACCTGCTCCATGTAGTAGTAGAGCTGCATGACGTGTCCGTCCGGTGACACCGCGTGCAGGACGTAGTCGATGCCGGGGTGGATCTCCGGCGGGAGGTCGACGAGCTTCACGCCCCTGCCCTCCAGGAAAGTCCGTGCGGCCCGCAACTGCTCGTACGATCCCACCTGGACACCGAAGGCGAGCAGCGTCGTCTCGTCACCCAACCCGAGCGGCTCGCGTGCCTCGACCGGGAACAGAGCGATGCTGTGATGCTCGGTGTTGGCACGCAGGAAGACCGCGCGATGGCCGAGTACAGACGTCTCCTCGGACACGACGAGTCCCAGCGTCTCGGTGTAGAAGCGCACAGCGGCATCGAGATCGGAGACGAAGATGCTTACGGGGCCGATGCGTACGGGCTTGAACGGACGGGACAACAGCACGCCGCCCACGTCGTGCGTCTTGGGGAGAGTGTCGACCCACCGGTGTCCCGAGGTCAGGTCGATGCCTGCCTTCTCCGCATCGTCGAGCTCGGTTCCCTCCGAGCGGGTGGGCAGAGCCGGATGCTCGTTCGCCCACGGCCACATGATCTCCGGCTTGCTGACGCCGTCCCATCCGACCTGCTCGATGCCGTACTCGAGTTCGTTCGTGTGACCCGTCGGATCAGGGAAGTAGGTGTGCCAGTTGGACCCCGGATCGCGACCGTACCGGTCGACCTTCGACCCCTGCTCCTCGAGCCACAGACGCGCCTCCACGACCTCGCGCAGCGAACCGACCTGCCACGTGATCTGGTTGACCGTGATGTCGTCCCGAGCCGGGCTCTCGTTCTTGTCCACCCACGCCCGCGGCATGAGCACGAGGGTGTGATGGTCGCTGTTGTGGCGCAGGAAGTAGATGCGCGTGTCCGGGAGGCCGTCGAGCCAGGGTCCCGGGTCGTACTTGTTCAGGTCGAGCATGTCGGCCACCACGAATCCGAGAAGGTCGCGGTAGAACGCCACGGCGTCACCGGTGTCGGCGACGCTGATGCCGAAGTGGTTGAGCCGACGAATCTTGAACGGGCGGTCGTACGTCACTCCGCCGACGGAGTACTTCTTCGCGGCCACGGCTAGTGCCCCTTCCGCGTTCCGGTGACGGTGTTGGTGATGGAACCCAGTGCAGCCGAGCTGATCTCGACGACGTCGCCGGGGCTCAGGAACTTGGAGTCGTCGTCGAAGCCGCCGTCCGCGTTCTTGGTGCTCGAGTCGACTGCGGTGCCCTTCGGGGTGCCGCCGCTGATGAGATCTCCCGGGAACAGGGTGGAGTCACGGGAGAGGTACTCCCCCAACGCGGCAAACGAGTGGATCATGGATTTGGTACTACCGCTCTGCCGGACCTCACCGTTGACGCGTGCCTCGACGGGAATGTCCTGCGCATCCAGTCCCTCGTCGACGACGATCCACGGACCGACGCTCGCTGCACCGTCGAAGTTCTTCGAGTACTGGAAGTCCGGGCCGAAGGAGATGTTGTCTCGGATCGACCAGTCGTTGACCAGGGTGTAGCCGTAGATGTACTGGTCGAAATCCGCTGCGGCGATGTCCTTCCCGCGCCGACCCAGGACCACGGCGACCTCGGCCTCGTAGTCCAGCAAGTCGGTGCGGGCGGGGTAGGACAGATCGTCACCGTCCGCGGACACCACTCGGGGATCCTTGATGAAGTACTTTGGCCCACCCGACACCAATCTGTCGAGGGTCGCCTTGTCGGTTCCACTCGACGTGTTGTCCGCTGCCGCCTGCATGTGGTCCGCGAAGTTGGCCAGCGCGGCGAAGATGCGCGACGGGCTCTCGATCGGCGCGTGCAGCGTGACCTCGCCGAGGTCGAATACCAGTTGCTCCCCGTCGACTCCCCTCGTATCAGGTCGCTCGGCGAGGTGATCTAGTGCCGCGCGGGCACCGGCCAACGCGCTGTCCCCCTGCTCGATGAACGAATTCAGGTCCGACGGGACTTCGTGATCCGCTCGTGCCGATGCCCGTGGGCTCGGCTCCTTCTCCGTCAGGTAGGCGATATAGGCCGCATGGAGGTCGACGACGGTCCCGTCGACGACGGCTCCCACGCGGCGGTGCGGTCCGAAAACTGCGATCTTCATGAATCTCCCTGTAGTGGTGAGTGAGTCAGTGGGGACCGAGTCACGTCGTCGGTGCGGACGGATCGACCCCGACGTCGTCGAGCAGGCGCCCTCCGGCGGGTGTGAGGCTGTAGATCGCCAGAGAGGTGATCAGTCCGTCGCGCACCGTGAAGAAGTCACCGAGAACGACGACGTTGCCGTTCACGTCGAGGTCGATCTCCACGGCGACGTCGTCACCGTCGACCAGCAGGCGACGCGGGGACGGACGCATCATGGTGGTGCCGTTCAGCCCACCCTCGTACATCCGCCCGATAGCTGCGGATCCGGTGAGGGTGCCGGCGGCGTTGCTCAGTACCGCGTCGGGTGCGAAGAGTGCGGTGACCGCGCCGGCGTCACCGGCGGTGACCCCGGCGAAGTATGCGGTCACGACATCGGCCGGCGACTCGCCGCTCATGCGTCGAGGTAGCGCGTCGAGGCGTAGACCGACTGGTACTCCAGGTACGCGTTGATCCCCTCGGGACCGAGTTCGCGTCCGAGGCCGGAATCCTTGAACCCGCCGAACGGTGCACCCAGATCCAGTGTGTAGTAGTTCAAACCGATAGTCCCGGTGCGCACCTGACGGGCTACCGCCAACGCCCGGTCTTCGTCGGCGCTCCACACCGAACCGCCCAGCCCGTAGTTGCTGTCGTTGGCCATCCGAACGGCGTCGGCGTCGTCCTCGAACGGGATCAGTGCCATCACGGGGCCGAACACCTCTTCCCGCGCCAGGCGATCACCGTTGTCGACGTCCGCGAAGACCGTCGGCTGTACGAACCAGCCGCGATCGAGATGTGCAGGACGGTCGCCGCCCGCGACGAGGCGTGCACCGGAGTTCTTGGCGATGTCGATGTAGCCCAACACCTTGTCGCGATGGCCACTGGTAGCCATCGGACCCATCGTGGTGGCGGCGTCCAGTGGATCACCGAGCACGTAGGAATCGGCGAAGTGTCCGATGGCCTCGACGACCTCCTCGTACCGCGACCGGGCGACGAGAATCCGCGATTGCGTGGTACAGGTCTGGCTGTTGTTCAGGAAGGACGCGTTGTCCAGACCCGCGAGCACCGTGTCGATGTCGGCGTCCTCGAGGACGATCGCGGCGGACTTGCCACCGAGCTCCAGCGTCGATCGCCGAAGCAGTCGTCCGCACTCCTGACCGATGATGCGTCCGGCCTCGGTGGAACCGGTGAACGCGATCTTGTCGACCAGCGGGTGCGACACCAGTGCGGCACCCGCGTCACGGTCGCCCAGGACGATGTTCAGGACACCCGCCGGGAGGCCGGCCTCGAGGGCCGCATCGGCGAAAACATAGGAATCCAGGGCAGTTTCGGGCGAGGGCTTGAGAACGACGGTGCATCCTGCGGCCAGAGCGGGCGCGATCTTGAACATCGCGAGCGCCTGCGGGAAGTTCCACGGCGCGATCGCGCCGACAACACCGACAGGGAGACGACGGACGATGGTCGAACCCGCCTGGCTCGGTCGCACCGACTCGAGCGGAAGCGCCTCCACGATGTCGGCGTACATCCGCAGCAACGCTCCGGGCGCACCGCCGTTGAGTGCGTGCGACAGACCGAGAATCATGCCGTTCTCGCGGCTGACCAGGGTGGCCGTGTCTCCGGCTCGCGCGTCCAGGGCGTCGGCGAAGGCGCGCAACACGGTGGCGCGCTCGGACGCAGTGGTGCGGCCCCACGGGCCTTCGTCCAGTGCCCGACGGGCCGCGCGGACGGCGCGATCGATGTCGGCCTCGCCGGCGAGAGCAGCGACGCCGAGGCGTTCACCGGTGGCTGCTTCGATCTGGTCCCGCAGCTCGATCCGCACGGGATCGACCCACTCGCCGTCGATGAAGAAGCGGGTGCGATCCAGACTGCTCGGCCTGTCGACGGTGACGGACATCAGGGATTCTCCTCGGTACTCGGAACGAAGGGCGACGACCGTGGAGTGAGACTCCGGTCACTGTCGAGTCTGTGCGCCGGCACACAGTCGCTGCAATGCCAGGATGTTCCCGGCCACCATGCCTGCGGCGTATCACTGCAGTTCCGGCGCTCGCGCTATCCGGCCGAAGACGGCGCGGAACCCACGCCGGCGGAGTGCAGGACGCGGTGAGCGCGAGCAAGCACTGGCGCGTCCACCATGAACCCGTCGACCTTCACAGCAGCCCCCGACCTAGCAGCCGCGACGATCCTGCGCGCGGCCTCCACCTGATCGTCGGAGGGCGCGAACGCGCGCCTGGCCGGGTCGACCTGCGACGGATGGATCAAGAGTTTGCCGCCCATACCCATCTCCTGCGCATGCCTGATGTCGTCGGTGAGAGCACTTACGTCGCCGAGCGCTGTGGTGACTCCGTCGATCGGCGGGGGCTTGCCGCCCACTCTCGATGCCAGGACCAACCGGGACCGGGCGTGCATCATCGCCGCCCGAGACGGTTCGGCGCCGAGATCGACGGCGTAGTCCAGGTGGCCGAACGCCAGCCGCGCCACGTCCGGGTCGCGTGCGAGAGCAGCCGCGCAGTCCAGGCCCGCGGCCGTCTCGACCAGCGCGACTGCCTGTCCGCGCACGCTCCGCTCGATTCCGGCCCAGTCCACAGTGACGTCCGCCTTCGGAACCATCACGCAGCACAGGCCCGCGACGTCGGACAGAGCTTCGATGTCGTCGTGGTGATGATCGCTCGTGACCGCATTGACCCGGACACAGCCGATTCCGCCCTCCGACAGCCAGCGCACCACGTGTGTGCGTGCTGCGGCTTTCGCCCCCTCTGCGACGGCGTCCTCGAGATCGAGAATGACCATGTCGGCGCCGGCGCGCGCGGCTTTGTCGAACCGCTCGGGGCGATCTCCGGGAACGAAGAGGAATGTGGAGGCGTGGTCGACCGACGGTCGATCGGGCCTCACGTCACGCACCGGTGGCGACCGGTGACGCGATGCCGAACTCCGCGAGCACGGCGTCGGTGTGCTGGCCCACCTCGGGAATTGCGCCCATGAACGGCGCCGCGTCCGACATCGTGACCGGCGGTACCAGCGCACGCAGCGGGCCGGCCGGCGAATCGTAGGTCCGCCACCGATCTCGGGCGGCGAGCTGCGGGTGCGCCGCAAGGCCGTCCATCGTACGCAGCAGCGCGTTCGCTATGCCCGCCTGCTCCAATTTCTCCGCCACCGATTCCGCTGTGTCGGAGGCGAAGACGGCCTCGATGGCACTGCGCAACTCGGCGTTGTTCTCGACCCGGCTCGAGTTGCGGAGGAACCGCGGGTCCTGCGCGAGCGCCGGGGTGTCGAGGATGACGTCGCAGAACGTCGCCCATTCGCGCTCGTTCTGGATACCCAGGAATACCTCGTTCGCGTCCCCACAGGTGAAGGGCCCGTACGGGGCGATCGCCGCGTGCCTGGCGCCGGTCCTCGACGGGGACGATCCGCCGTACATGGCGTAGTTGAGGGGGAACCCCATCCACTCGGCGAGTGCCTCGAGCATGGACACCTCGATGGTGGCGCCCTCACCTGTGCGGTCGCGGCGGATCACCGCGGTCAGGACGCCCGAGTAGGCGTACATCCCGGATGCTATGTCCGCGATGGAGATTCCGACTTTCGACGGCTCGTCCTGCGTTCCGGTAATCGAGACGAGACCGGCCTCGCACTGCACGAGCAGGTCGTACGCCTTCTTCGACGAGTACGGCCCGCCGCGTCCGTACCCGGAGATCGAGACGTGGATGAGACGGGGGTGGCGGGCACGCAGATCCTCGGCGCCGAGCCCCAGCCGCTCGGCAGCACCCGGGGCGAGGTTCTGCACGAAGATGTCGGCCTGTTCGACGAGCGCGTGCACCGCGGCACGCCCCTCGTCGGACTTGAGGTCGAGCGCCACGGATTCCTTGGAGCGATTGAGCCAGACGAAGTGACTGGCCAGCCCGTGCACGGTCTCGTCGTAGCCACGGGCGAAGTCGCCGACGCCCGGTCGCTCGATCTTGATGACGCGGGCGCCGAGATCAGCAAGCTGCCGCGTGGCGAAGGGCGCCGCGACAGCCTGTTCCAACGACACGATCGTGAGTCCGTCGAGAGGATTCATGGTGGTACACCTTCGTTTCGGGTGGTGGTCGCGCTACACGGAGAGCAGCGACGGACTTTCGAGGGTCTTGGTGAAGTACAGGACGTCGGCCGCGAACTCGCGGTCCCGGGACATCCGGCGGAACATCTCCAGATCCCGATCTCGCTGCACGGGGTCGGACGAGTGGAACAGCAGCTTCTTGTTCGACGATGCGCGCGGACTCGCCTTGTCGACGAAGGCCGACCGTCGTTGTCGCGCATACTCGTCGAGAACGTCGTCGCTCGCTCGACCGGTGACGACAGCACCCAGACCTTCGATGAGCGAGTAGGCGTCGAACAGGCCCATGGTCAGCCCGAGTCCACCCGTCGGGTTCGTCGCGTGCGCGGCGTCACCGGCGAGCAGCACCCGGCCCACCCGGAAGGCGGATGCGGCGCGTTGATGCATCCGGTACGGGGACGTGGCGACGACCTCGATCCGGTCGGCCACCTCGTGCCCGAATACCGCGGACAGGAAGCGTGGCATGCGGTCGTCGATCGAATCCGCGGCGAGATCCGCGTCCTCCATGTACGTGTACCGCCACAGCCCGTGATCACCCGACTCGTCGATCTTGGCGATGATCGCGCCGTACACGTCGTCGAGGTAGAAGGTGGACTGCGCCCATCCCTCACGGTCATCGGGGAAGCGAATGTTGGTGGCGACGAACCGTTCCGGCCATGTCATACCCTCGAACTCGAGTCCCGACAGTCGCCGGACGGCCGATCCGGCCCCGTCGGCACCGACGAGCCACTCCGAGCGCAGGACTTCCTCCGAGTCGGCACCGCGCACCGTGACGTTCACTCCGGTCGCGTCCTGCTCGATCGCGGTGACCTCGTGGCCCCACAGCACCCGGACGTTGTCGAAGGCCTCGAGTCTGCCGAGTACGACCGCGGCGAGGGCGCCCTGACCGAGGTGCAGGTTGTGGGGTCTCTCGACCTTCCCGTCGAGCGCCGCGAGTCCGTACGAGATGATCTCGCCGGTGGCACGGACTCGATAGGCGTAGTCCTGCTTGAAGAATCCGGCACGACCGGCGTCGTCGAGGAGATCGAGTCGCGCCAAGCCGTCCAGGGTGGACCAGTGGTACACGATGGCCCGCGGTGTGTCCTGCAGACCCGGCGCCCGCTCGACGACCGTGACCGTGACGCCCTGTCGAGCCAGGCCGAGGGCGGTCAGGAGCCCCGTCGGGCCGGCCCCGATCACTGTCACCTGCTGATCTTCGGACACTGTTCCTCCATCACTCGCCTGGTTGTTCACGATCCTGCACTCGTCCCCGAAAGGCCAATACCATTGCGGTGGCCCTGCCATACACTCGGCGCATGGACATCCGGAGCGTCACTTACTTTCTCGCCGTTGCGGATGCCGGATCCATCACCGAGGCGGCACGTATCCTGCATCTGTCGCAGCCCCCGCTCAGCTCTGCGATGACCAAACTGGAGTCCGAGCTCGCCGTCCGGCTTCTCGAGCGCCATCCGCGCGGCGTGACCCTCACCGACGCCGGGCGCTACCTGCAGAACGCGGGCAGGCGACTCGTGGCCGAGGAGCAGCGCATCACGGCGGCGCTCAGGTCCATGGGGCAGGGATTGGACGGCGAACTCCGTATCGGCGCGGAACCGATCGGGTTGTGGCACATGGTCAACAGCGCGGTATCCGACTTCCTGGCAGAGTATCCGCGCATCACGTTCGAACTCGCCGACGCCAATCCTCTGGTTCTGCTCGAGAACCTGGCGGACGGCTACCTCGATCTTGCCGTCGTTCCCGTCCTGGTGGAAGAACCACTGCCCACGGTGAACGACGTCGCCTTCGACACGACGATCATCGCGCACTCGCCACTGACGCTGGTGGTGTCGGGGTCGTCGCCCCTCGCCGCACGGAAGCGGGTTGCTCTCGAGGAACTGCGGGGCGAGCGGTGGATACTTCCGTCCCGGGTGCCAGGGGCACGTAGCCTGTCCCGACTGATCGACGACAGATTCGCCGCCGTCGGCGGCAGCCCGGAGTCGGTCGTATCCGTCCCCACCGTCGAGACCGCAGCAGGTCTCGTCGCCGCAGGCGTAGGAATCTCCGTCATCAGTACCGTTCTGGCAGAGCATCATCCGGGCGTGGTGGCGGTCGAGGTGCAGGGTGGCTGGCCGGATCTGCCGCTCGGCGTCGTGACCCGGAGGGGAGGCGTCATCACCCCTGTCGCCGCACAGTTCGTCGATGTACTTCATCGCCGCGGCGACGGCAGTTCGGCGGCGCAGCCGTCGACGGACTGACACGGTCAGGCTCCGACGGACAGGATGTCGCGGGCCGCACCGACCGTCGTCTCACGACGGAGCATCGCCCGGATCTTCACGAACTCGGCGCGCCGCTCGAACGCCAGCACACCGTGGAGCGTGTCGCCGCCGGCGTACAGGTACAGGGATCCGCCCGGACCCGGGCACTCGACGATCTCCTCGTCACCTCGGATGAATCCCGAGAACTGGATGCGGACACCGTGCTGATCGGACCAGAAGTAGGGCACGGTGACACAGTCGATCGGGGCCAGACCCGTCACGGCGTTGGCCGCGTTGATTCCGGCCGCGCGGCCCTGCTCGGCCGCGTTGGTCCAGTGCTCGATGCGCATCGTCGCACCGAATCGCTCGTTGGGCCAGGTGACCGCGTCGCCGGCCGCGTACACACCGTCCGCCGCACGCAGCGTCGAGTCGCACACCACACCGTTGTCCAGCGTCAGTCCTGAGTTCTCCATCCACCCGGTGGACGGTCGCACACCGATGCCGAGAAGGATGACGTCGGCCGGGACGGTGGCACCGCTGGCCAGGCGGAGCACTCTGCCGGCCTCGGCGTCCTCCACTCCGGTCACCGCGTCCCCGAGTACGAGTGTCACACCGGAATCTCGATGCAGCGCCGCGTATTCGGAAGCCACCGGGTCCCCGAACCGGCCCAGAGGTTTCGTAGCGAGATCGACGATGGTGACGGGTCGTCCGACCGTCGCCAGCGTGGCGGCGAATTCCCCACCGATGAAGCCGGCCCCGATGACGGCCACCGACTTTCGTCGATCCGCCACCGCGGCGCGGAGGGCGACAGCGTCCTGGAAGCGCCTCAGCACGAACACGTCGGGGAGCTGTCGGAACATCGGCGGAAAGATCGGTTCGCATCCGGTGGCCAGAATCGCTGCGCCGTAGGTGATGTCACCGGCGGTCGTGGAGACCGTGCGGCCCTCGACATCGAGAGAGGTGACTCGGGTATCCGTCACGAACTCCACTCCGTGCTCGCGTAGACCTGCGACGGAGGGGTAGGTCAATGCCGAGAGGTCGAGGGTGCCGTCGAGTGCGGTCTTCGACAGTGGTGGCCGCTCGTACGGTAGGTGCGGCTCGTCGCTGACCATCGTCACTCGAACAGCGGGCGCATGCCGCGAGATCGCCTCGGCCGCACGGACCGCAGCCACGGACCCGCCCACGATCAGAACGTCGGTCTCGGCGCTCATCGCTGCGGCCCGTCGGACAGCGTGCCCACCGCGCACATGACACCCGCGGCGCTGCGTGCTTCGGCGCCGACCTGGAGACCGTCGGCATCGGGGGTCACGGTGACTGTCTGCGGCCGCGTCATCGGTGAGACCAGTCGGTACCCGAACGTCCGGTTCAGCAGCGAGATTCCCTGGCGACGCATGTGATCGGCCATCAGGAACGCGAGCAGTGGTCCGTGGATCACCAGCCCGTCGTATCCCTCTCGGCGGCACCAGTCGAGGTCGTAGTGGATGCGGTGCGCGTTGTAGGTCAACGCCGAGAACCGGAACAGGAGCGCCTCGTTCACTGGGAGGGACAGCGACGGCTCACGCACCGGATCGACCGCCGGAGCGGGTGTCGGGAGGGGCGCAGAACCACCCTCCCGGTAGACGATGTCCTGTTCCTCGCGGATGACCAGTTCGCCGTTCTGGGTGATCTCCTGGAGCACGGTGGTGAGCGTCAGCGCACCGGTGCGGCCCACCTTGTCCACCGACTTCGCGATGGAGGTCATCTTCGTCGCGGGCTCCCCGATCCGCAGCTCCCCGAAGGTCGTCACGCGACCTCCTCCGAACATGCGTCGGCGACCACCACCGGGCGGTGCCGGGATCCCCGTCAGCGGGTGTCCGTCTTCACCCAAATCTGCCTGCGGGTCACGAGGAAGCAGGTGCAGCCAGTGCCAGATCGGCGGCACCGTGTCACCGAGTGCGTGGGGAACGTCGATGTCGAGAAGTGCGGCCATCGACTCGACCGGTTCGGCCGAGATCACCTCGGTCCGCGCGATCGTCTCGGGCGTGGTCATGATGTGGGTACCCTTTCGGCCGCCAGCACGGCGAGGAGTTCGGTGAGGTAGGGAGCGTCGTCGAGGTTCTCCACGGCAGCGACCAGGCGAGACGCAATGTCCCCGCCCAGTGGGCGGAGCACCGACGTAGCCTTGGCGACGACCTCGTCGTGGGAGAGCGGGCGCACCGCGGATCCGCGTGCGTCGGTGGGGTTTCCGGCGTCCACGGTGATCGTCTCGCCGTCGGTGAGCACGAAGGACAGCCGAGGACCGTCCTCGATCTCGATGGAGTCGTCCACCTCCATCGAGATCGCCGTCAGAAGATCGGCGATCCGTGCCTCGCCGTGACGGGGCGGGTCGTAGTCGGCAAGCCCGAGGTCGCTGCCACACAGCGCGAGAGCGACAGCGTAAGGAAGGCTGAACTGGGCGTCGAAGACGTTCTCGATCGGCGAGACCGACAGCATGTTCACCGCGGTGGTGCCGGCGGTGATCGTCACCGACCGGACGTTCTCCGGAGTGAGGCCGCGTTCGGCGATCAACCTCCGCACCGCGTCGACGGCGGAGTGGCTCCCGCGGCAGCACGCGTACGGCTTGAGATAGGAGGTCGCGACGTTGAAGTCGACACCCAGATCCCGCAGTGCGCGCTCGGGATGGCCGATCCCGTCGGCGAGAACCGAGTGCAGGCCGCCCCACTCGGCTTCGAAGATGCGCCGAGGTCCGGTGATGCCTCCGACGGCCAGGACCGCGGCGTCGACGCCGGTCTCACCGGCCTTGCCCGGGTGGATACGTTTCGTCAGCGCACCGTCGTCGATGAACGCCCACACACCTCCGGTGAACGATCCCGCGATCCCGAGAGCGTCGGCATAGGCTCCGCGGTCGGCGCCGAGAAGCGACGCCGCCGCTGCGGCTGCGCCGAGGCTGCCCATCGTGCCGCTGGTGTGCCAGCCGCGATCGGTGTGCGCGGCGAAACCACCGAGCGATTGCAGTGCGCGATACCCCACGTCGTAACCCGCGACGACCGCGGTGATCACCTGTCGCCCGGTCGATCCGGCATGTTCACCGACGGCCAGTGCGGCAGGTAGCACCGTCGAGCCGGCGTGGCCCGCGCCGCCACCGTCGTCGAAATCGCGGGCATGCGCCGAAGTACCGTTGACCAGGGCGGCGTGCGCGGGGGTGAACCGGTGTCCGGTCCCCCAGACGACGGATCCCGTGGGCGAGGACGAGAACGACACGGACGCGTCGATCACGGCCGTCACCTCGGGTGTGCTCGCACCCACGAGCGCGACGGCCAGCGTGTCGAGGATGTGGTCCTTGACGGCGTCGACGACATCGCGCGGGAGATCGTCGTACGTCGTGTCTGCCCACTGCGCCGCAAGGTGTTCGGTGATCGTCTGCGCTGCCGCGGTCACGGCGTGGCCTCCGCGACAGATCGGCCGGCGCGTGCGGGTCCGAGGTCGACGGCGAGCGAGTCGACGAGCCAGCGTCCGCCGGCATGTCCGATGCGTGTCCCCTCGTCGACCACCGTCGCATCGGGGTAGCGGTCGAGCAGGAAGCCCACCACCTCCTCCATCTCCACCTTGGCAAGGCTCTGTCCGAGGCATCCGTGCAGACCTGTACTGAAGGTCAGTGGTTGCACGCGTTCACGATCGATGTCGAAGGCATCCGGGTTCGGAAAGCGTTCGGGATCGCGATTGGCCGACCACACCGCGACATGGACATCGGATCCGGCCGGGACGGTCGTGCCGGCGATGTCGATGTCCTCGGATGCGATCTTGCTGACGATGCCGGGACGGGGGTAGAGCCGGCATGCCTCGACGACCGCGGCAGGAACCAGGGATCGGTCCTCCTGCAAGCGCTTCCACGTCTCCCGCTCCCGCAGGAGTGTCCACACGACGAGAGCAGTCTGGTGGGAGGTGTTCACCGAACTGGCCTCGAGCATCGCCGTCGCCTCGCTCAGCAACTCCTCGGCATCGAGCTTTCCCTCGATCTCCTGGCCGATGAGGAACGAGAGCATGTCGTTGCCCAGTCCCTGTTCGCGCTTGCGTGCAATGAGCGAGGTCAGGTATGCGAACAGTTCGTCGTAGGACTGCAAGATCGAGTCCTTCAGACTCGGATCTCGTTGCAGCAGCGCGAGAGTGCCCGCGGACAACCTGGCGACCAGAGGTGCGTCCTCGGCGGGCGCTCCGGCGAGGAGGCAGTAGACCCGCGCCGGGATCTTCCGCGCCACGGTCTCGTTGAAGTCGACCGGGCCGTCGGACCGGCCACCCGGATCGATGTCCGCGAGGATTGTGCGGAGTTCGACGCGAATGTCCTCGACCATCGTCGGGCCCATGAATCGGGCGAGCGGGGTCCGCAGCCGAATGTGCCGTGCGCCCTCGGCCATGATGAGGCTGCGGGCCCGGAAATCGTGGACCGGACCGTCGGTGATGCCGAACTGTTCCATGAGCGTCAGCGCAGCGTTGACGAAGCGCATGTCGCGCAGAACGGTGGTCGCGAGCGCGAAGTCGAGGACGGCGTATCCGTACTCGCCGCGGATGACCGACTGGCCATCGGCTGCGCCACCGGAATGGGTGGGCGAATCGGGTGCGAACGGATCCAGAGCGTGTGAGGTCGTCATGAGCGCGAGATCGCTCCCATCGGGCAGCAGAGAATCGCTTCGTCGAGGTCCTGGTCTCGATCGTCCGGCACGGACTCTGCGAGCTGGACCAACAATCCGTCGTCGCCGATACGGAACACGTCGGGCATCAGCGCGGCACACGTGCCGTTGGCATCACATCGGGCGAAATCAACAGTGACGTCGATCATGGCGAACATCCTCACTCGGTCGAAAATTTATGGCGTGGAACACAGTCTTCGCCGGCTCCAACCATTTGACAAATATCAATAAAGCGCCCCTGCCATAGCGTGAATATATGGCAGGGGCGCGAGTAGCCGAGTGGCTCATGACTCAGCAGCAGTAGTGCGTCACCCGCGGCATCTCTGCGCAGAGCGGCTCCAGGATGCGGCGCACACGAGCGCCGGACTCCGAACCTGCGAACGTCTCGGTGTGGTCCTCGAGCCGTGCCCACCGCGCGGTCAGCAGGTACGTGTCCTGACGATCGACGCTGGCGGCGAGCGCCGCGTCGGAGCATCCCGGTGCGGCCAGCAGCAGAGTGCGGATCTCGTCGAACCCGCTCTCGAGGTCGCCGGCACACCCCTCCCTGACCCGGATCTCCACGTGCTCGGCGATCATCGGTCGACACCTCGGTCCGCGATGGCCGACATGTCCACGAAACCACCTCGCAGAAAGATCAATGGTTCGTCGGAACGCTGCTGCGCGATGGCTTCCACTCGACCCACCACGTGCAGGTGATCACCGATGCGGTCCACCGAGTGCGGACTGCAGTCGATCGAGACGATGGCGTCGGACAACCAGGGCACACCGTGTCCGGACGGACTCCACTCGACCCCCAGGAAGCGTTCGGCGCCCCGTCGGGCGAACGCGCGACAGAGATCGCCGGCGTGAGCACCGAGAACGTTGATCCCGAAGTGGTCCGCCTCGGCCAGGACCGGCCAGGTAGTCGAACCCAGATCGACGTAGAAGGCGACCAGGGGCGGGTCGAGCGACACCGAGGTGAAGGTTCCGACGGTCATACCCGCCGGACCGTTCTCGGTCATCGCGGTGATCACCGAGACGCTCGTGGGCACGTGGCTCAGAACGTGACGGTAGTCCTCGGCATTCGCCTGACCTGCGAACGTCTGCGCCACGGCGGCGGTCACCGTCCTCACAAGCCGATCGTCGGATCGTAGTTGCCGAGAAGCTGACGGCCGTAGGCCTCGCGGCCGATCTCGGGCGTCACCAGCGCGTGCCGCGCAGCCGTCTCGCTGTCGCGCCAGACGCGGCCGAGGACGTTGACGTCGGCGAACGAGCCGGCGCCGTTGGCGGTGAGCAGGTAGTCGATCTCTTCCTTGACCAACTCGGCGACCACGCCGGTGTCGTTGCGGATGCGCGCAAGAATTTCCGGATTCGGCAGCTCGTGCTTTTCTGCGGCGCCATCGATGTCCGCCGCCATCGCGTCGAGCAGCAGCTCGGCGAGACGGAGCTTGGTGGCAGCGCGCGCCACACCCAGCTGGTGGGTCGGCGAGTCCTTTGCCTGGCCGTACGCGGTGTAAGCAACGGGCTTCTTCGGCAGCTTCTCACGGGTGAGCTCGAGGGCGTGACGGCCCAGACCGATCTGAGGCGCGACGAGGATGCCTGCCGCGACCGCGTTGAACGGCATCGAGGCGACGTGCTCCTCGGTGAACGGTGAGCGGAACTTGGACGAGAACATGTCGGCGACCGGCTGGACGCGGTATTCCGGCACGAAATGATCCTTGACCACGATGGTGTCGCTACCGGTTCCCTGCATGCCTGCGACGAACCAGGTGGGCTCGATGGTGAACGCCTCGGCGGGGATCAATGCCATACCGGGTGCGCCACCTTCGAGAGTGATGGTGAGGCTCGCCCACTGGGCCGCGAACGAACCGGAGGCATACGGCCACTTGCCGCTCACCAGATATCCGCCCTCGACCTTCTCGCTCTTGTCACCCGGGGAGAAGATCCCGCAGATGCGCGCACCGGGGTTCGCACCGAAGACATCGTCCTGCGCCTGGGTGGTGTTGGTGGCTCCGTAGGCCGTCGCGAGCAGAGTGAGCGCCGTGACCCAGCCGGTCGATCCGTCGCCGCGGGCGATCTCGGCGACCACGTCGCACGCTGTCTTGAACGTCGCACCCTGTCCACCCCAACGCTTGGGGACCATCACATGGAACAAGCCGGCCGAGGCGATCGCATCGATCACCTCGGGCGAGACCTTGCGATTCTTCGTGGCGTCGGCGGCGTGTTCGCGAATGAGCGGGATCAGCGCGGTGGCGCGTGCCACCAGCTCTGCGTCCGATACGCCGGCGGTGTCGAGATCTGCGAGCTCGGGGGTGGCGAAGGCGGTCATGTCGGGTCTCTTTCGTTCGGGAGGACGTGTCCGTCGGGTTCGGTGACCCCGATCACGTCTGGCTTCCCCAGCATGCGACGCCCGTCAGAACGCTGCAACGCCGAAATGTTGGGCGGGACCATGCATCCGACACATGCCACACGATGCTCGGCGTGCATGGTCGACCACATGATTCTGGTGGTGGACCGGACACGTGGACCGATGGTCGTATGTAGCGCACGTCACAACATCAGACGCGGTTGCGGTGCGACACAGTCCCATCGCCCACACAAGGAGTGCATATGAGTCGAATCATCATCAGCGGAGCCTCGGGCGATCTGGGGAGGAGAGTGACGCGCCTGCTCCTCGACGCCGACCCCGATCGCGAGCTCATCCTGACCACCCGCACCCCCGAGAAGCTCGCGGACTTCGCCTCGGACACCGTGCAGATCCGGCACAGCGATTACCAGTACCCGCCGACGGTTCGGGAGGCCTACGTGGGTGGGGACGTGCTCTTCCTCATCAGCGGCCTCAACCTCGGGAGGCGAGTGTCGGAACATCGCGCCGCGATTGCCGCCGCTCAGCACGCCGGTGTGGGCCACATCGTCTACACCTCGGTCGGCGGCGTGCAGCCGGGCAACCCCGCGCTGTCGGCCATCGATCATCTGCAGACAGAAGCCGATCTGCGGGAGTCCGGCATCACGTACACCTTCATGCGGAATCACCTGTATGCGGAGATCGTCAGCAACATTCTCGTCGCACCGGCAGTACCGTCGGGCGTCCTGTCCCAGGCCACCGGAGACGGAATGTTCGCTCCGGTCGCCAAGGAGGATGTCGCACGCTGCGCCGCGCAATGCCTGATGCACCCGGCGGCGCATGCCGGACGGATCTACGAGATCACCGGTCCCGAGCTACTCGACTTCCACCGGATCGCGGCCATGGCCTCGCACGTGCACTCGTCTCCGGTCGAGTACAAGCCGGTCTCCGAGGAGGAGCGACTGGCATTCTTCGACGCGGTCGGAATCCCGCGCACGTACGACCCGAGCATGCCCCCCAGCCCGGACGGCCACCTGTGGGCCAGCGACGAGCTCGTCTCCGCGGAAGTCGGTCTCGCCCAGGGATATCAAGCTCTCCAAAGCTTGCACGTGCAGCAGATCACCGGACGCGCGCCGGAGCCGCTCGCCTCGGTGATGGAGCGAGTTCGCGAAGTCCGTTACGACAAGATCGACGCCACTGTAGCGTGACCGATCTTCCGCCGGGGGTGGCCGCGTGTCACAGCGGCCGCCCCCGGCGGACACACCTCGACACCCGTACCGAAGGACCGAAGACCCATCATGACGATTCCCGTGGAACCGACACCGCTTCGACCACGCACCCTCGGTGCGGACAACTCTGCGCTGGTGCCTCCACCGACCGACGCGAGACGCCGCGAGATCAGACGGGTCGTTCTGTCCAGCTATCTGGGCAGCACCATCGAGTACTACGACTTTCTTCTCTACGCCACATCCGCCGCCATCGTCTTCGCTCCCGTGTTCTTCTCCGACCTCTCACCCGTCGCGGGCACCATCGCGTCACTCGGCACCTTCGCGGCCGGTTATCTGGCACGGCCTCTGGGCGGAGCGATCTTCGGCCACTTCGGTGACAAGTACGGACGCAAATCGATGCTGCTGGTGTCGATGAGCGTGATGGGCGCGGCGTCGTTCCTGATCGGACTGGTTCCGCCGGCCACCGCCATCGGTTCCTGGGCAGCGATCATCCTGGTTCTGCTCCGCGTCCTGCAAGGCATCGCCATCGGCGGTGAATGGGGTGGCGCGACCTTGATGTCGCTCGAACACGTCGGTGGTCGAGGGCGGGGCTTCGCTGCCGCATTCACCAACGCAGGCGCACCGACCGGCTCGCTGCTGGGAACCCTCGCCCTCGCTCTCGTCGCGCTGCTTCCGGAGGACGACTTCCTCGCGTGGGGTTGGCGGATCCCGTTCCTCCTCTCCGCCGTCCTTCTCGCCGTCGGCCTGTTCGTTCGCAGCAGGGTCTCCGAGAGTCCCGTGTTCCGCGAGGCACTCGAACGCAGTGCGGCACAGGCTTCGGGAGCGCGTGCGGCCGCGCCGATCGTGAGCATTCTCCGTCGCCCGCGCAATCTGATCCTCGTCGCCGGCGGGTGCATGGCCAGCGTCGCCATTCAGATCATGTTCGCCACCTTCGCCATCGGTCACGCCACGAAGTCCGGGGTGGCCCGGTCGGACGTCCTGCTCGGTTTCGCCCTGTGCCAGTTCGTGGCAATCTTCGCTCTTCTCGGTTTCGCCCGACTGTCCGACCGTGTCGGCCGTCGACCGGTGATGCTCGCCGGGCTCGGCGTGTTCGCGGTGGTGATCTTCCCGGTGCTCGCGATGCTGTCCTCCGGAAGCGCACTGCTGGTGACACTGGCCTTCGTGCTCGGTTTCAGCCTCGTCCAGTCCGCGACGTTCGGCCCGATGGCGGCATACATCGCCGAGCAGTTCGGCACGTCCGCGCGGTACACCGGCGCGTCGCTGGGGTACCAGGCCGCCACGCTGCTGGGTGCAGGATTCACTCCGGTGATCCTGGTGTCTCTTCAAGCCGCCGCGAACGGTTGGACATTCCTGGTGGGCCTTTACATGATCGGCCTCGCCGTCGTCAGCGCAGTGTTCATCGCACTGTCGAAGGAGAGCAAGGACCGGGATCTGGACACGTACAAGCACTGACCGACGCTCCTATCCGCCCCCGACTACGACGTCGGGGGCGGTTCGTGTGCGCCGTGCTCGGCGGTCTGATCGAAACGCGTCCGGGCACGGTCGATCTCATCGGTGTGCCGGAATCCCCAGTCGATCAGGTTCACTACGAGATCGGACAACTCACAACCCAGCGGAGTCAGGGTGTACTCGACGTGCCTGCGCGCGCCGGCGATCACCGTCCGCGTGTACATGCCGTCACGCTCGAGCATGCGCAGATTGTGGGTCAGCATCTTCTGGGACAGAGGGTGTGTGGGATCCAACGTGTCGAGCAGCCGGCGCATGGCCGAGGGGCGTAGCGCGCCGACGCGCGAGATCACCAGAAGCCAGTTCCGCCAGTAGTTTCCGACATGCCCGACGATGCCCACCACCGGCACATTTCTATTCCTGTCGAACTCGGTGAGCACGGAGGCGAGACTTCGGAACAAGTCCTCGGTCTCCTCGGAAGGTGCGGACACGCCGCGAAGTACGAGTGCGATGTCCTCCATGATGATGTCCACGGGTGACGCGTCACCGGGGACTGCGTCGACGCCCACGGGTCGGCCCTCCTCATGTATCCGTCCGCACAGTACCGCGAACGCAGCCACGTTCTCGCGTATTCGTCACACGGATCGACGAGCCGCACACCATGGTGCGGCTCGTCGACCGGTCAGCGCCTCGGGTCTCTACCGCCGTCAGCGAGCTGGAACGTCGCTGTCGCCTTTCCTGGACTGGTCGACGAGTTGCCCCTCGTGCGAATAGCTTTCGTACGCCTCGGCGAGGTCTCGGTATTTCCTGAACTCGCGCAGGCCGTCGTAATCACCGCGGCGCACACGGTCGACGAAGTCGGGGTTCGATATCTGGGCGCGCCCGACGCCGATCATGTCGAAGTCGCCGGCCTCCAGGCCCTGACGCACTCGGACGACGTCGTCCTCGACCTGAAGGAGCGGGTCCTTGTCATCGAAGACGTCGCTCGCCAGATCGGTGGACAAACCGACACTTCCGATGGTCATGACCGGAAGGTCGGTCATGGCCTTCACCCATGCTGCGACGCTCCTGCGCGGGTCCAACTCGGGCCACCCCGGAGTGTCGAATCGCCGCGCCGAGATGTGGAAGACGTTGGCGCCCGCCTGCTCCATGCGCTCGAGGAACGGTCCGAGGTCGTCCGGGTGCTGCGCAATCTTCGCTCCGTAGTCCACTTCCTTCCATTGTGAGAATCGCACCGAGACGATGAAGTCGGGTCCTGTCGCCGCGCGGATAGCTGCGATGATCTCGGCGGGATAGGTTGCGCGCTCGGCAAGTGTGTCGCCACCGTACTCGTCGGTGCGAATGTTGCTCTCGTGCCACAAGAACAGGTCGAGGAGGTACCCGTGTGCGCAGTGGAGCTCGATCCCGTGTGCACCGAGACTCTGCGCGATCCGGGCGCTGTCCACGTAGGCGTTCTTGGTGTCCTCGAGGTCCCGTCGAGTCATGGCGACACCGTTCGGCCGTCCCTCCTGGATGAGGCCCGACGGGCTCCACGCGGGATGATCAGGATAGGGGTTCTCGATGCTGTCGACGACGAGGCGCAAGGCTCCGGGGTGCCACAGCTGCATGAGCACCACGACGTCTCCGGTGCCCAGCACCTCGCGAACCACGAGACCCCAGTCGTCGGCGGTGTCGCGGCCCAGGATGCTGAACGCCGGCTGCCAGTATCCCGCAGGATGTTCCGGCGCTGCCCCCTCCGTGATGATGACCCCCGGCCCCTGCTCGGCAGTGGTTCGGAGTGTCGTCGCCATTCCCGCCGTCGGCCGATAGCCACGCGATCCTCGCTGCATCGCCGGCAGATAGAACCGATTGCGAACGGGTGTCGTGTTGAGCACGAGTGGCGAGAAGAGTGGGTCCGTCGCGGTCGGTTCCGGATCGAGGAGAATCGAATTCTGTTGCATGCGCCTGCCTTTCGAAGGTCACTGAGACGCTCGTCACATTATGTCCATCACGTTTGCCGTGACAATCGGGCACTTTTTCGTTCCCGATCGCCCCCGCCTCGTCGGGCATCCACATGACAAGCGGCTATGCACGTCGGGCATGCCTCGGATGAAGTACGTGGTGTTGCCCGGGTCACTCGCCGACGTCACGCTTGGTGCTCGGCAGAAACACTCGGCCCGCACAACCAATCGATGGAGGAAGTCGTGACCCGGATCGTCATCAGTGGAGCATCGGGCGACCTGGGACGCCGGGTCACGCAGCAACTCCTCGAGGCGGACCCGGGTCGAGAGCTGACCCTGGTCACGCGCACCCCCTCGAGCATCAGCGTCGACGGGCCCGGCGTCAGCGTCCGTCCGGGCGACTTCGAGAAGCCGGAGCTCTTCGACGACGCGTATCGCGGGGGCGATGTCCTTCTTCTCATCAGTGGTTTGAACCTCGGTCGTCGCACCATCGAGCACCGAACTGCTATCGACGCCGCCGAGCGAGCCGGCATCCGCCACATCGTCTACACCTCCGTGGGCGGCGTGCAGCCGGGTAATCCCGCACTCTCGGCGATCGATCATTACGAGACGGAGCGCGATCTCCGCACGAGCCGACTGGCGTACACGATCCTCCGCAACTCCCTGTACGCAGAGATCGTCGGCGCCATCTGGTTGGCCCCCGCCGCCCGCGAGGGCGCTCTCGAGATGGCCACCGGGCAGGGGTCGCTGGCTCCCGTGTCCAAGGTCGACGTCGCCCGTGCGGCCACCGCCGTCCTGGAAGACCCGACCGAACACGCCGGCGCGGTGTACGAGATCACCGGGCCGGAGCTGCTGTCGATGTCCGACATCGTGCGCCTGGGAGCGGAGGCGTTCGAGACACCCATCGAATACCGGCCGGTGTCGGAGGAACAGCGGCTGGCCTATTTCGATTCAGTCGGGCTGCCGCGGACCTACGACCCCTCCATGCCGCCCAACGAGGAGGGCCATCTGTGGGCGAGCGACGAACTCGTCTCGGCGGATCTGGCAGTTGCCGGCGGATATCAGTCGATTCTGTCCGGCCACGTCGAGCAGATCACGGGTCGAGCTCCGGCCTCACTTCGGTCCGTGCTCGACACCGTCAAGGACGTCCGGTACGACCGCATCGGGTCGATGGTGTGACGGAGCTCGACCCTTACCGCTGCAGTCTCGGAGAAGAGGGATCCTTGTGCCACACATAGCGATCGAGTACACCGACAACGTGTCCGACCTGCTGGACGCGACGGGTTTGGTCGATGCGATGCATGCGACGGCCCAGCGGCTGGGCGTGTTCCCGCACTGGGGCATCAGGACGTTCGCGACAGCTGTCGAGACGTCGCGTATAGCCGACGACGCCGTCGGCGGTCCGACCGGATACGTGCATGTCCGCGTCAAGATCGCAGCCGGTCGTGACGAGGCCACCACTGGACGGATTGTCGAGGAGTTCCATCGGACCTTGTCCACGCACCTGGTGGACCTGTGTGCCGATCGGCCCGTGGGTTTCCAGCTCGAGATCTTCGAGTTCGATCCGGCGAAGACACGGTCGGGTGGAAGTATCGCGGGGTCGCCGACTCGGACGACACCGACTTACTGACCGTGGCCTTCTGCCAGCCGTCTCACACCCGCCGGACTTCCGATCACCTCGAGCGCAAAGGGTGACCGAGGGGCCGTCGGTACGTCAGTGTCGGATTACATGACCGCTCTCACCGAATCGGCGTCGCTCGAATCCGATGTCGACCGGCGCAAGCGACTCCGCACTGTGATCGCGTCGAGCCTGCTGGGCACCACTGTGGAGTGGTACGACTTCTTCCTCTACGCCACCGCTGCCGGCCTGGTGTTCAACCAGTTGTTCTTCCCCGACCAGTCCTCGTTCGTCGGAACCATGCTCTCGTTCGCCACGTTCGCTGTCGGTTTCGTCGTGCGCCCCATCGGCGGACTGGTCTTCGGCTATTTCGGCGACCGAATCGGCCGCAAGAAGACCCTGGCTTTGTCGATGCTCATCATGGGTGTCGCGACCACCCTGATGGGTGTGTTGCCGACGACAGCGGACGTGGGCCTACTGGCCCCGGTTCTGTTGTTGCTACTGCGAATCGCGCAGGGATTCGCCCTCGGCGGTGAGTGGGCGGGTGCGGTACTCCTTGCGGTCGAGCACAGCCCGGCCCGGAGGCGCGGCCTGTTCGGCAGCATCCCGCAGATCGGCCTCGCCCTCGGACTCGCTCTCGGTACCGCGATGTTCGCCGTGCTGCAGGTGGTCTTCGACGACGAGCAGTTCCTGTCCTACGGATGGCGAATCGCGTTCCTGTTCAGCCTGGTGCTGGTGATCGTCGGTCTGGTCGTACGCCTGAAGGTCGAGGAGACGCCGGCCTTTCGCGAGGTCTCCGACCTCCAGCAGCGTTCGAGCGCACCGATCAAGGAAGTTTTCTCTCGACGTCACGGGCGGAACACCGTGCTGGGGTTGCTGTCGAGATGGGGCGAGGGCGCGGCTTTCAACACCTGGGGAGTCTTCGCGATCACCTACGCGACGACGCAACTGAAGTTCGACAAGGTGTCGGTGCTGTTGGTGGTCACCGTGGCGGCCGTGGTGATGGCACTGCTCATTCCCGTGTCCGGTCTGCTCGTCGACAGAGTCGGCGCGAGAAGGATGTACCTCGTCGGCATCGCGGCGTACGGGCTGGCGGTGTTCCCCGTGTTCGCCCTCTTCGACACCGGCAACTTGTGGTTGTTCGGAGTCGGCCTGGTGCTGGTGTTCGGCATCGTGCACGCGACGTTCTACGGAGCTCAGGGCACCCTCTACGCCGGCCTCTATCCGACCGAGATCCGGTACACCGGGCTGTCGGTGGTCTACCAGTTCTCCGGCATCTACGCCTCCGGAGTGACCCCACTCGTCCTCACCGCCCTGATCGCCGCGGCAGGCGGATCACCGTGGTTGGCGTGCGGATTCCTCGCCGGCACGTCGGTGATCAGCGTCATCGCCACGGCACTGATCCGCAAGGACGATCTGTACTTGTAGCCGGCTCGGGCGCCACGACCTGTCCCGAAAGTGTGACCGCGCATTCGGTGTAGACGCTCTGTTACCGGGTACAGAAGGAGTGGCGAGTTCTCCCTCAGCTGCGGTCTGCACAGGCCGGATTCCCGTGAAGGGCTCGCCCATGGATTTCGACGACACACTCCTCCGAGGTCTCGGCGGAGCCGTCACACCGCAGACGTGGATCGGTGAATGCCTGCGGGTCCATTCCGCCGACGGCGCCGCGGTCGTCGCCGAAGGAAGCCCGGACGACGCCGGAACTCGCGCGGTCACCTACACCACCGATGACACAGCAGCCGCAGTCGCCGACCTCCAGTACGCGGTGGGTATCGGCCCGCACGCCGAATCCATGGCGGACGGCCGACCCCATGCCGCTCATGTCCACGATACTCGGGACTGCGACCGGTGGATGACCCTTGTCGACGAACTTCACAGACTCGGAGTCGTTGCCGTCCGCACATTCCCGATCGGTCCCCCGTCGCGGCCGCTGGGCACGCTGCAGATGCACTGGTGCACCGGTTCGGCGTCGGAGGTGGACACCACCGCCGTCGCGGTCGTCATCTCCCGTCGACTCGAACTGCTCACTCCCCGACTCTCCCCCCTGCGTGACCGCGTCGTTGTCGACGCCGTGCTCGACAGCACCGACGACGGTTTCGACCACGGCACCGTCAACATGGCCATCGGGGTTCTCATGGCCCGACACAGTCTTGCGCCGTCGGCCGCTGCCGCGATGCTGCGTGCCGACGCCTACAGCAACGCGGATTCCGTCACTGGCCGCGCCCGCGCTCTCCTCGATGCCCTCGACGAGTGACCCTGAGCGCGGGGGCAGCTCGCGTGAATTGACCCCTGTATCGCCATCGGTCAATATAGACAAATGTCGAAACAGCAGCCGTCCGCGGCGACAGCCGGAACCGAATGCTGCATTCCGCTGGTCCATGAGCCGCTGTCCGCGGACTCGGCTGCCGACCTGTCCCGGATGTTCAAGGCGTTGGGCGACCCTGCGCGGTTGCGTCTGCTGAGCGTCGTCGCCAGCCACGAGGGCGGCGAAGCATGCGTGTGCGACATCTCCGACTCCTTCGACCTGTCGCAGCCCACCATCTCGCACCATCTGAAAGTACTCAGAGAAGCCGGCCTGCTGGACTGCGAGCGACGGGGCACATGGGTGTACTACTGGATCGTTCCTGCTGCCATGCAGCAACTCTCGACGATCCTCTCGTCCGAGAACCTGGTCGCCGCATGAGCAGCTCGGCAGCTACCTCCGACCGCCCTGCCGTCGTCGGGAAGTTGTCCACCCTCGACCGCTTCCTCCCGGCGTGGATCGGCGTCGCCATGGTCGTCGGACTCTTGCTCGGACGGCTGATCCCCGGGATGAACGACGCTCTGTCGTCCATCTCCGTCGACGGCGTCTCACTACCGATCGCGATCGGCCTGCTCATCATGATGTACCCGGTGTTGGCCAAGGTGCGTTACGACCGGCTCGACACGGTCACCGGCGACAAGAAGCTCCTGCTCGGTTCCCTGGTTTTGAACTGGATTCTCGGCCCGGCGTTGATGTTCGCGCTCGCCTGGCTGTTCCTGCCCGACCTGCCGGAGTACCGCACCGGGCTGATCATCGTCGGCCTCGCCCGCTGCATCGCGATGGTCATCATCTGGAACGACCTCGCCTGCGGCGACCGCGAGGCCGCCGCCGTTCTCGTGGCGATCAATTCGGTGTTCCAAGTGGTCATGTTCGCCGTCCTCGGCTGGTTCTACCTGTCCGTCCTTCCCGGCTGGCTCGGCCTCGAGCAGACCACTATCGAGGCGTCGCCCTGGCAGATCGCGAAGTCGGTCCTGATCTTTCTCGGCATTCCGTTGATCGCCGGATTCGCCTCGCGATACTTCGGCGAACGCGCCAGGGGACGCGAGTGGTACGAGACCTCGTTCATCCCGAAGATCAGCCCCTGGGCGCTCTACGGCCTGCTGTTCACCATCGTCGTCCTGTTCGCCCTGCAGGGCGACCGCATCACCTCCCAGCCCCTCGACGTCGTCCGCATCGCCGTCCCGCTGCTCGTCTACTTCGCGGTGATGTGGGGCGGCGGATACGCCCTCGGCGCAGCGATGGGCCTGGGCTACGAACGCACCACCACGCTGGCATTCACCGCCGCGGGCAACAACTTCGAACTCGCCATCGCCGTCGCGATCGCCACCTACGGGGCCACCTCCGGCCAAGCGCTCGCCGGGGTCGTCGGACCGCTGATCGAGGTGCCCGTCCTGGTGGGACTCGTCTACGTCTCACTGGCACTGCGTAAACGGTTCTCACACACCCCGCGGACGAAGGAATCGTGATGTCCGACAAGCCCAGTGTGTTGTTCGTCTGCGTGAAGAACGGCGGCAAATCGCAGATGGCCGCAGGCCTGATGCGCACGCTCGCTCGCGGCGACGTAGAGGTGTATTCCGCGGGCACCGCTCCCGGTAGCTCCGTCAATGCTCTGTCGGCACAGGCGCTGCTCGAGGTCGGTGTCGATCTGGCCGGTGAGCATCCCAAGCCGATCGACCCGGACCTGTTGTCCCGCATGGACTACGTAGTCACCCTCGGCAGCGAGGCGACGATCGACCCGGTCGAGGGACCGACCTATCTGAACTGGGACACCGACGAGCCGTCCGAGCGCGGCATCGACGGGATCGACCGTATGCGGCTCGTGCGCGACGACATCGCCCACCGGGTCGACGATCTCGCCGCACGACTTCGGGGCTGAATTCGCCGGTGTAGCGGCGGTGACGATCACTGACGGCGACTCGACAGGGAGCGCATCCATGTCACCGGGTGCATCCGAGCTACGTGGCGCCTCGGTCATGCAATCCGTGGACGATGTGTCGTAGGCCGTCGAGCACGCCCTGCCGCTCGGCATCGGTCATGCCGGACAGCATGTCGACCTCGACCGACCGGACGGCCGCGCTCGCCTCCTCGAGGCGCCGCCGACCGCGAGCGGTCAATCGGGTCGGAAGCGCTCGTCCGGCGGGCGCTTCCGATGGTCGGGTCACGAGCCCCTCCCGTTCGAGGGTCTGCAGCAGCACGTTCATCGATTGCCGCGTCACGAACGCCCCGCGCGCCAGCTCAGAGTTGGACAGCCCCGGTCTCTGCGCCAACAGCTCGAGACACGAATAACGCGTCACCGTCATACCGAGCGGTCCGAGCACGTCGTCCATCGCCGCCCGAAGCGCACTCGCCGCTTCTTTGAGCAGATAGCCCACGGACGTCCGGAGGTCGATTCCCTCTCCGTCTTGACTCATGTCAGCATCCTGACATACGGTCCCTCATGTCAGATAACTGACATACCGAAAGGACATCTCGATGACCGTCACCGGGCCTGATTTCATCTCACTCCAAGTACGCGATCTCGACACGTCGAGGACCTTCTACGAGCAGTACCTCGGCATGGTCCGATCGCCGACCGGCCCCCCACATGCTGTCGTCTTCCAGACGACGCCGATCGCGTTCGCGCTGCGCGACATCGTTTCCGGTACCGATCTCGCCTCCGCTCCTCAGCCTGGCATCGGCGCCGCGATCTGGTTGCACGCCGACGACGTTCAGGCAATTCACGACGCCATGCTCGACGACGGCCACACCATCGTGTCCGCGCCTGTCGACGGACCCTTCGGCCGGACATTCACCTTCGCCGACCCCGACGGCTACCGGATCACTCTGCACGACCGCGCCGAGTGACCGACCCTGCCGTGGTGACGTGCGCTGTCAGCGCCCCGTGACGTCGAGCGCGGCGCGCACGATCGAGTCGGTGTCGATGCGGTGGTGTCGGTACACCTCGTCGAGTGAGCCGACCTGCCCGAAGTCGCTGACTCCCAACGATGTCGACGCCACCCGATTGACGGTGGCCAGGAACGCGAGCGTGTGCGGGTGGCCGTCGAGGACGGTCACGATCGGTGTGGCGCGCTCCGCCGGCAGCAGCTGATCGAGGATCCACGTCTCCGCCTCGAGGTGCCCCTGCCGCGCCTGCACCGCCCGATACAGCTCCCCCGGACTGGTGATGCACAGGACGTCGGCGACCAGCCCGATCTGCTCGAGCCGCTCCGCCGCCGCGAGGGCCTCGGTCATCATCGCGCCCATCGCGGCGATCGTCACCGCGGCACCGTCCCGCCGTACCAGCGGGTATCCCCCGGCGACCACCTGCCGTCGACGACGCTCTCGCGCAGCAGGATCGGCCGGAACATTCGCCATGCTCTGGTCGACCGGCCTGGTCGACAGTCGCAGATACGCCGACGTGCCGCCGGGGCGCCCCAACCGCCCGATCGCCGCCAGGAGAGTCCACTCGACGTCGATCGCGAACGCCGGTTCCCAGCTCACACACCCGGGCTGCTCCAACCCGATCGACGGCGTCTTGATCGACTGATGCGCACCACCTTCCGCGGCCAGCGTCACCCCCGACGGGGTGCCGACGAGGATCGATTGTCCGCCCGCGTAGATGCCGTACGACCACGGTTCGAGAGCGCGTTCGACGAACGGGTCGTACATCACCCCGATCGGGAACAGCGGCTGACCCCACCGGCTCCACGTCGCACCGAGCTCACCCATCAACCCGACGAGGTTGGTCTCGGCGATACCCAGCTCCATGTGCTGCCCGGTCGGCGCTTCACGCCAGTGCATGATCGTCTCGGCATCGTCACCGAACCAGTCGTGGCGCTCCGAGGACGACCACACTCCGACCTTGTTCACCCAGCCGCCCAGGTTGGTGGTGGAGCTGACGTCCGGGCTGACGGTCACCACACGTCGGGCGGCCTCCGGCGCCGCCCTGGTCAGATCGAGAAGGACACGCCCCAGAGCTGCCTGCGTCGTCGCCGTTCCCTTCGGCGTCCGCCCGATGTCGGTCGGGACCGCGGGGGGCCGAGAGGACGGCACAGGGTCGCGGCGCAGGCGTTCGGCCACCTGCGAGCACAGTTCACCGGCGGAGGTGTCGGAAGGGAAACGGTCCCAGGGCGATTCCGGGTTCTCGTCCTGTGTCGCGGCGAGCGCGGCGTACTCCTCCACGGTCAGCAGCGATGAATGATTTTGCGGGTGACCCTGCGTCGGCAACCCGAAGCCCTTCACCGTGTACGCGATGATCACCGTCGGTCGGGTGTCGTCGATACGCGCGTAGGCGGCGCGCAGCGCGTCGAGATCGTGTCCGCCGAGGTTGCGGATGGATTCGGTGAGCATGGTGTCGTCGATGTCGGCGATGAGGTCGGCGATCGCGGCAGCGTCGTCACCCGTACCGGGCAACCGAGTGCGCACCTCGTCCGCGGAGCAGCGCAGCAGACGCTGGTATTCCGGGTTCGGCATGTCGACGATGCGCCGACGCAGTGCGTCACCGCCGGGACGTGCGAAGAGGTTCTCGAGCAAGCGACCGAAGGTGACGGTGATGACCTGCCAGCCGGCGGCATCGAACATCTTCTCCAGCCGACGCGCCGCGAAGTTCGGGACCACTCGATCCAACGACTGCCGGTTGAGGTCGACGATCCACACGATCTCCCCGAGTTCCGCGATGCCCGGATCGATCACCGCCTCCCACACGGCGCCCTCGTCGAGTTCGGCGTCGCCGACGAGTGAGTACTGCCGACCCCGGAAACCCTCGGCGGCGGCCGTGTCGTCGTCCCCGAAGGCAGCGTCGACGTAGCGACGCGACATCGCACCCCAGATAGGTGCCGTCGCACCGATTCCCACCGACCCGGTGGAGTAGTCGACGGTGTCGGGGTCCTTGGCGCGCGAGGGGTACGACTGCAAGCCGCCGTAGGAGCGCAGCGTCGTCAAGTACTTCTCGTCCAGCTCACCGAGGAGATAGTTGATCGCGTGCAGCACCGGAGATGCGTGCGGTTTGACCGACACGCGATCCCCGGGCTGCAACTGCTCGAACCACAGGGACGTCATGATCGACACCATCGACGCGCAGGAGGCTTGGTGGCCTCCGACCTTCAGCCCACTCGGATTCGGACGAATCCGATTGGCGTGATGGATGATCGACGTCGACAGCCACAGCACCTTCTCGGCGACGGTGCGGAGGTCGTCGTCCGTACCGTGCGCCGAGCGGCGGTCGGCGGGACTGATGCTGGTCATAACCGTGCTCCTGAGGTGGTATCGAAAGGGTGAGGCGACGCCTCGGCCTTCGGATCGCGAAGCACCTGGAGTCACTGGCGGGTGGGTGACTGCGCTCAGTCGACCAGAGCTGATCGAGCTGCACAAGAGCGATGCAGGAAAGTGAGCAGAATGCTCGAGTGTGCCGGTTCATGCCAGGGTGACGACGCGCGGCGTGCTCAGCTCTCCCCAGCGGACAGGGTCACCGTCGCCGCGTTGCCCGCCGAAGCGACCACGTCGACGCCCGACGGATCCATCGCCCCGAGAATCACGATGCCGGGGAAGTAGCTCTGATCGCCGTAGTACAGAACGAAGTCCTCGGACGGCGCGTAGTAGCCGATGTCACCCGGCACCGGATCAGCGCCGTCCGGCGCCCCCTCGGTCGTCAACGCCGCGGACAACGGACCCGTCTTCTCCACTCCTCCGTGGTCGGACATGGTGACGGTCACCGGTAGCCGGGCTGCAAGATCGCGAGCGGCCGCACTCTCGTTCAGTGTCCCGGTGACCGTGGTGCCTCCGACGTCGATCGTGATGCGCACGGCGACTCCGTTCTGTTGTTCGGTTGCTGCTTCCGTGCTTCCTGCCGTGGTTGTGGTCGGACCTGTACTGCCACAACCACATCCGGCCGGCAGGGCGAACACCGATACCAGAGCGAAGGAGGACAGGAGTCTTCTCATCGTTCGTACCTCGTCACGTCGGCAAGCTGGAATGTCCTCGGAACGCTAGGGACTGAATCGATGCGGTGGGAGTCCCTACGAGGGAACCCCTGACTGGGGTTCCCTCCCAGTGCCTCGTTGATCCGATCGGCTCCGGTTACGGTCGTTTCCGACCCACGATACCGTCCGCATCCGAAAGTGAAGCTCTCCCTGTGTCTTCCACCGCGCGACAACCCCTTCCCTTTCTCGTCTCCGTGTTGGCGATGGGCACGTTCCTCATGGGCACGTCGGAATTCGTCGTGGCCGGGCTGCTACCCGACATCGCCACCGACCTTGCCGTCGACATCTCCGACGCAGGACTTCTGGTCACCGCATTCGCGATAGGCATGATCGCCACACCGCTGGTCGCGGTGGCCGCTCTGAAGATCCCCGAGCGCACCACGCTCCTCGTGTCACTGGCCGTGTTCGCCGCAGGCCATGTCGTCGTCGCCCTCACCGACGACGTGACCGTCGTGCTCCTTGCCCGATTCGCGACTGCGCTCGTGACGGGTGCATTCTGGTCGATCGCCGCGTCCGTCGGTGCACGAGTATCCGGGCCCGACAATGCCGCTCGCGCAATCGGACTCGTCCTCAGCGGCGGCATCCTGGCCACTGTCATCGGAGTGCCTCTCGGATCCATCGCCGGACAGATCATGGGATGGCGTGGTCCGTTCTGGATACTCGCCGGCCTTGCCGTGCTCGCAGCCGTTCCGGTCGCACGGTTCGTTCCGGGTGGCCGCTCGTCCTCGACAGTGGTTCCGTTGCGCTCACAGCTCGCCTCGCTGACCTCCGGTCGACTCTGGATCGTCATGGCTGCGTGTGTCCTGGTCACCTCCGCCGTGATGTCCACCTACTCGTTCATCGCTCCCCTGCTCACCGAGCGATCGGGCCTCTCGGCAGAGCTGCTTCCGATCGGTCTGGCGATCTTCGGAGTCGGCGCCGTCACCGGGACGCTCGGCAGTGGACGCTTCGCCGACCGGGCGCCGTACGCCACCGCGCTGACCGGCGGCATCCTCGTCGTCGTGTCGCTCGGACTGCTCAGCCTGTTCTCGGAATTCACGGTCGCCTCGATCGCGCTTCTCGCCGTCGCGGGGATGGCCGGGCTGGGCATGAACCCCGTGCTCATGTCGATGGCGGTCCGATTCGCCGAGGGCGCACCCACCCTGGCTACCTCCCTGTGTACGTCGATGTTCAACCTGGGTACCGCAGTCGGCAGCTGGGTGACCGCGCACGCCATCAGCGGTAGCGGACCCGTCGCAGTGCCGATCGTCGGCACGGTGTTCGCGGCGGCGCTACTCGTTCCACTCGCTACCCTCGTAGTCGTCGACAGAAGTCGAGCAGCGAGCAGCCACGCGGTGACCGAGCACGCGAGCGTCCCGTGACCCCACCCCCGCCCACGAGGAGCACTATGACCACGATCGCCATCATCGGTGCAGGAGAAGGGCTCGGCGCAGCGGTGGCTCGCCGATTCGGGCTCGAAGGGTTCTCCGTCGCACTGATCTCCAGGAACCAGGACAACGTCGATCGCATCGCCGCTCGGCTGACCGACGAAGGGATCACGGCCCGCGGTTTCGCCGCCGATGTCCGGAACACGACATCGCTGACGGCAGCATTGTCGGACGCCGAGCAGCTCGGTCCGATCGAGGTGCTGCAGTACAGTCCGGTTCCTGCCAGGGAATTCATGAAGCCCGTTCTCGAGACCCGTGCCGAGGATCTGGTCGGTCCGGTCGAGTTCTCCATCTTCGGTCCCGTCACTGCTGTCACGCAGGTCCTACCCGGTATGCGGGCACTGGGACGCGGCACCGTCCTGTTCGTCAACGGCGGCAGTGCCATTCGTCCGGGCGCTACCGTCACCGGCACATCCGTCGCCTTCGCTGGTGAGAGTGCCTACGCACAACTCCTGCACGATGCTCTCGTGCCCGAGGGCGTGCACGTCGGTCAGCTGATCATTCCGAGGGGAATCGGAGCCGGTGAGCCGTCACACGAGCCTGCTGCCCTCGCCGAGTCCCTGTGGACCATCCACACCGAACGCGCGCAGTTCCGCACCCTCGCGGCGCCCCTCGACTGACCGGGCCGAGAACTCGTCGACTCGAGGGGCGCCCTGCCGGTACACCTCACGTCAGGGACTCCCTCGGTCTCGGCATCGGGTGTCGACTGGTCGTATGACTACTTCCGTGAAGGCCTACGCCGCCACCGCAGCCGATCAGCCGCTGTCCCCCACCACCATCGACCGCCGCGACGTCGGGCCCCACGACGTCCGCATCGACATCGCGTTCGCCGGGATCTGTCACTCCGACATCCACACCGCTCGAGGCGAATGGGGCCCGTTGCCGTACCCGCTCGTCGTCGGCCACGAGATAGCAGGACTCGTGGCCGAGATCGGCTCGGAGGTCACCGAGCACGCCGTGGGCGACCGCGTCGGCGTCGGCTGCATGGTCGGCTCGTGCGGCGAATGTGCCCAGTGCATCAAGGGATCGGAACAGTACTGCCTCGTCGGCAACATCCAGACGTACGGCAGCACGGACCGCGACGGCACCACCACCCAGGGCGGCTACTCCCAGCAGGTCGTCGTCACCGAGCATTTCGTCGTCAAAATCCCTGACGGCATCGAGCTCGACGCTGCGGCGCCGCTGCTGTGCGCCGGCATCACCACCTATTCTCCTCTCCGCCACTGGGGCGCCGGGCCCGGCAAAAAGGTCGCTGTCGTCGGAATGGGGGGACTCGGTCACATGGCCGTCAAGATCGCCCACGCCATGGGCGCCGAGGTCACCGTTCTGTCGCAGTCGCTGAAGAAGCAGGAGGACGGCCTCCGCTTGGGAGCCGACCACTACTTCGCGACCGGGGATCCCGACACGTTCACCGCACTCGCCTCCACGTTCGACCTGATCATCAATACCGTCAGTGCCGCGATCGATCTGAATGCGCATCTGTCGTTGCTCGCTGTCGACGGGGCCATGGTCAACGTCGGCGCTCCTGCCGAGCCCCTGCCCCTGCAGATCTTCTCCCTCATCCCCCACCGACGGACGTTCGCAGGCTCTGCCATCGGCTCGATCGCCGAGACGCAGGAGATGCTCGACTTCTGCGCCGAGCACCACCTGGGGGCGGAGATCGAGGTCATCTCCGCCGACAAGATCAACGACGCGTGGGAGCGAGTACTCGCCTCGGACGTCCGCTACCGCTTCGTCATCGACACGGCCACGCTGGCCTGATCACCGCGGGAAAGGTGTACTCGTAGGGTCTCCCTCCCTCGCCGTCGCCGCCCTACCCTGGACATCATGGACAACAAGGCCGAGGTGCGTGAGTTCCTCATGACGCGCCGCGCGAGGATCACACCGGAGGATGCCGGGATCGCGAGCAGCGGCACTCGTCGGGTGGCCGGCCTGCGGCGCAGCGAGGTTGCGTCGTTGGCCGGCCTGTCCGTCGAGTATTACGCCCGCATCGAGCGAGGCGCCATCGGTGGCGCATCCTCGTCGGTGCTCGACGCACTGTCACGCGCACTCCACTTGGACGACACGGAGCACGCGCATCTGCTCGATCTCGCGCGCGCGGCGGACGGCGTTCCGACATCGGGGCGACCCCGCCGTAAGGCGGCACGCCCCGCGGCACCGCGAATCAGCTTGCAGTGGGCACTCGACTCGATCACCGACGGCGTCGCCTTCGTGCGGAATCAGCGGCAGGACATTCTGGCGACGAACGAACTCGGCAAGGCTTTCTACGCGCCGATCATCGGCGACGGCGGACGAGTTCCCAATCTCGCGCGGTTCCAGTTCCTGGACCCGGTCTCGCGCGAGTTCTATCCCGACTGGGATCTGTTCGCACAGATGTGTGTCTCGATCATGCGCTCGGAAGCGGGCAGAGATCCCCACGACAAGGGACTGCAGGACCTGGTCGGCGAATTGTCCACTCGCGACCGAACTTTCCGCACGTTGTGGGGAGCCCATGACGTGCGAACCCATGGCGCGGGTACGAAGCGCTTCCATCACCCCGTGGTCGGAGAGGTGCACCTGGCTTACGAGGAACTGGTGATCACGGCGGACCCCGGCTCCATTCTCATGGTCTATACCGCCGAGCCGGGGTCTGCCAGCGCGGAGCGCCTTCGACTCCTCGGATCGTGGGCGGCGCAGCAGGCTGCGCCACACAACGCCTGACACCCCGCGCCACGATAGTGGAATCGGGACCCCGGATTCCGGGGTCCCGATTCCACTATCGATGCCAGAGCCGAATCACCGCAGCAGGACGGCCACCTGAGCCTCGATCTCACTCAGCAGATCCTCGACCGACTTGTCGGCGTTGAAGGACGCAGCCATCGCGACGAACATGATGGCGGAGACGATGTGCGCCGTCACCTCGGCACGCGCCGGGTCGGCTGTCTCGTCACGCAGCAGTACCGAGGCAATTTCTCCCTCCGTCTCCACGGTCAAACCCAGTGCGGCACGGTGGTGCGGTTCGTCGGGATCTCCGAACACGATCTCGCGCAGATACGTTCGCCCGTTGTCCACCCTCGTCCTGTTGCATTCGACCACCGGACGCACGATGGCCATCACCGCACCGAGCGTGTCCTCGATACGAGCCGCGGCGGCCCTACCCCTGACGAGTGCGTCGGCGTAGAACGAGTTCTGGACGAGCAGCAGGAGTTCGCTCTTCGTCTTCGCGTAGAGGAACAGCGTTCCGGTTCCGATGTCGGCTCTGTCCGCGATCTGCTGCGTCGTGACGTCGTCGACTCCGTGCTCGAGGAAGAGCTCACCGGCCGCAGCGGTGATGCGGGCAAGCTTCTCCTGCTTGTTGCGTTCTCGGCGCCCCGGTGTCTGCGGGCGAGCGTCTGGCATCGGACCTCCTTCGGAATAAACCTGATCGCACTCAGTTATGAGTATAGTCGTGAATATCGAACGCCCGAAGGAGCCTCGACCATGCCCACACTGCTCAACTCCATTGTTCTGGTCACCGGCGCGAACGGGGGCATCGGGACCCAGTTCGTCCACGACGCGCTCGAACGCGGCGCCATCAAGGTCTACGCCACAGCGCGCACACCGAGGGATTGGAACGACGACCGGATAGTTCCCCTGACCCTCGATGTCACCGATTCCCGCTCCATCGCGAGCGCGGCCGACACCGCATCCGATGTCACGGTGCTCATCAACAATGCCGGGGCGACGCCGCCGAGCGCCAGCCTCCTCGATGTCACCGAGGCCGACATCCGAGAGAACTTCGAGACCAATTTCTTCGGGCCGGTTCTGCTCGCCCGCGCGTTCGCACCCATCCTGGCTGCGCGACCCGGATCGGCGCTGATCGACATCCATTCGGTTGCGAGCTGGCTCGCCTTCGGCGGCGCGTACAGCGCGTCGAAAGCAGCCCTGTGGTCGGCGACCAACGTTCTGCGGGTCGAGCTCGCACCCAGGGGTGTGCACGTGGTCGGAGTCCACATGGGATACGTCGACACGGCCATGGCCGCGCACGCCGAAGGCCCCAAACTGACCACCGAGGACCTCGTGCGCTCGGTGTTCGACGCCGTCGAGTCGGACCGGTTCGAAGTGCTGGCCGACGAGATCTCCCACCACGCCAAGAACGCCCTGAGCCAGCCGGCCGAATCCGTTTACGCCGACCTGCTCACGGTCGCCGCAACCCGGAATGCGGCGTCGTGAAAGCGTTCGTGCTCCCCGGCTACAGGAAGCCACTCGAACTCCGTGACGTTCCCGAGCCGACCATCGGTGCCCACGACGTCCTGGTCCGAGTGGACGCCGCCGGCATCAACGTTCTCGACGAGAAGATCCGAGCGGGCGAGTTCAAGCAGATCCTCCCGTACTCGCTTCCCCGGACGGTCGGTCACGACGTCGCCGGAACCGTTGTCGACGTCGGTCCGGAGGTGCGGAGCATCGCACCGGGCGACGAGGTCTACGCCCGCGTCGGCAAGGACTACATCGGCACCTTCGCGGAGCGGGTCGCGATCGCCGAGGCCGACCTCGCGCTGCGCCCGACCACGGTGACCGCCGTCGAGGCAGCGTCCCTGCCTCTCGTAGCGCTCACCGCGTGGCAGGCACTCGTCGACAAGGGCAACCTTCGAGCAGGACAGAAGGTCTTGATCCACGCCGGGTCCGGCGGCGTCGGCACCATTGCCATCCAACTCGCGAAGCACCTCGGAGCGACGGTCACGACCACCGCGAGCGGGTCGAACGCGCAATTCCTCCGCGACCTGGGTGCCGACGTCGTCATCGACTATCGCAGCGAGGATTTCGAGGACGGTGATCACGACTTCGACCTCGTTCTCGACAGCCTCGGAGGCGAGAACCTCGAGAAGTCGCTCCGAGTACTGAAGCCAGGCGGCATCGCAGTCGGCATCGCCGTTCCGCCCGACCCGGCATTCGCACGGGAGGCCGGCCTCAATCTTTTGGTACGCACGGTGATCGGCGTGCTGAGCCGCAGGATCCGCAAGCAGGCGGACAAGCTCGGCGTCACCTACACGTTCCTCTTCATGCACTCCGACGGCGAGCGACTGCGCCGCATAGCCGCGCTGATCGACGACGGCACGATCCGCCCCGTCGTGGGCGCCACCTCCCCCTTCGAGCAGACGCCGGACGCACTGGCCTCGCTCGGTACGAGCAGCGTTCGAGGCAAGACCGTCATCACCCTCCCCCACCACGAGACGAGCGAACCAGCATGAGTGACAACACTATCGGCGATCGCACCATCACCTCCTACGCGGAGGCGCCGACCCGGACGATCTCCGCGGGCGGGACGACGTACGCGTACCGGGAGCTCGGTCCGCGAGGTGGTGTCCCCGTCGTCTTCTTCGTCCATCTGGCAGCCAACCTCGACAACTGGGACCCTCGGATCGTCGATCCCATCGCGCAGACCCGCCACGTCATCGCCTTCGACAACAAGGGGGTCGGGGCGTCGTCCGGAGCAGTCGCGAGGACAGTCGAAGAAGCTGCCGCCGATGCGTACACCTTCATTCGCGCCCTTGGCTTCGACACGATCGACATCTTCGCCTTCTCCCTGGGAGGCATGGTCGCGCAGGATCTCACCCTCGCGCACCCCGAACTGGTTCGGAAGCTCGTGCTGACCGGCACCGGGCCGCGGGGAGGAACCGGTATCGACAAGGTCGCGGGTGTCACCTACAAGGACATCCTGCGTGCGACGCTGACCCGGTCGGACCCGAAAGAATTCCTGTTCTTCGACCGGAACGCGCCGGGTAAGAAGGCCGGCAAGGAATTCGTGTCACGACTGAAGGAACGCACCATCGATCGCGACACCGAGGTCCCCGTCAGCACGCTCCGCACGCAGCTCGCGGCGATCAAGAAGTACGGGCGGTCCGCACCGTCCGACCTGTCCCTGATCACGCAGCCGACGTTGATCGCGAACGGCGACAACGACCGCATGGTGCCTAGCATCCTGTCCGAGGACTTGCACCGGCGCATCGCCGGCAGCGAGTTGATCATCTATCCGGATTCCGGCCACGGGGGGATCTTCCAGTTCCACGAGCAATTCTCCTCCGCCGCAGTCGACTTCCTCACCGACTGATCGACGTCGGCCTGAAGGCGGGTGATCACGTCGTCCACATCACCGAATAACGCGGTACCGCAACATCATCTCGTGATCCTCGTGGTCGAGGATATGGCAGTGCCACATATAGCCCTGCAGGTCTCCGGCCGGTGCGCTGTGAGCTGCATGGTCGTAGGACGCCAGAGCACCCGGTTCGGGCGGCCGGGGGAACACGGCGTCGGGATCGAAGTCGAGTTCCTCAGCGGTGGGGAATCGCACGACGATGCGAGTCACGGTGCCGGGATCGAGTCGCACCGTGTCCTTCCACCCGCTCTCCCACGGCGCCGGAGGGAGTCCCGGACCGGCGAGGAAGGGTTCCGGTGACGGCGTCCACTTCGTCCCGACGGCGGGTTGCGGATGAGCGAGTTGAAGATCCACGGTGCGCAGCGGGACGCGCTCGAGAATGCGGAAGTGCACCAGGTGCAGATGGATCGGATGCGGATCCGCGGTGATGTTCACGATGTCCCACCGCTCGGTGGTCCCGGCGCGGGGCGACTCGATGTCCCCGTCGGTGTAGCGGAGGTTGTTGAGAGCCATGTACGCCGGCGGAAGCCGTAGCGCGTACGGCTGACTGACGGTGACGACACGGTGGCGGTCGGGAGTCGCGATCGGCGGTAGGGGTTCCGGTCGTGATCCGCCGTCGCGCAGACGGTTCGGAATCGCGCCCGTGTGGCCACGAGCTGCGGTGACGTCGAAGCGGCAGAAGTGCGTCATGGCGACGGCGCCCAGTTGCGCGGCCTGCAGTGGAGGTACCTCGTCGTTGAGAAGCCGCACCGCCGTGCCGGGTTCGACTGCACCGAAGTCCACGAGCACGTCGTATCGCTCGCCCGGCGCGACCCGGAGGTGCCGCGTCTCCACCGGCGCGTCGAGCAGTCCGCCGTCGTTACCGATGACCAGAAACGGGATCTCGTGGTCCAGGTAGAGATTCCAGACGCTGTACGAGCCGGCGTTGATCATGCGAAAGCGATACAACCCGCGAGCGACCGGAATACGCGGCCACACAGCACCGTTCACCACTCCGAGGTCGCCGACGGCACCGCCTTCCCAGGACCCCTCGGGCACCACGGGCGTGGATCGCAGACTCGCTCTCCCGTCAGGATTCAGGATCTTCTCCTGCAGAACGAGCGGCATCTCGAACTCACCTGCGGGCAGACCCAGCGGATTGCCCGGCTCGCCGGTGTCGAAGCGGTCGCGGAGCAGGACGTTCCCGGCGAGTCCGCCGTACACGTTCGCGCGGGTGATTCCCATGGCGTGGTCGTGATACCAGAAGTGCGCCGCCTCCTGGCGGAACGGGAACTCGTAGCGCAGGGTGCGACCGTAATGCACGAGTTGCTCGGCGTGCCCGTCGCTGTCCGGCGGGGTCAGCCCGCCGTGCAGATGCAGCACCGTCGGCGGACTGGTCCGGAAGAGAGGCGAGACTCCGTGGAGACTCGTGTCGAGATCGCGCGCGAACGGATGCGGGCCGAGGTCGTTGCTGAGGGTGAGCGACATCCGTTGACCGGACACCGCTTCGAGGGTGGGGCCGAGCACCGTGGTCGCCACCCCGTCCACCTCGTACGCCATCGCGGGCGCGGCAGACACTCCCGAGTGATATCGATGCATCGTGGACACGGTTCGGACGACGTGGTCGGTCCCGCGCACAGTAGGTAGCGGAGCCACTTCGTCGATGTACGGCGTCAGTGCCGGCGAGTGGAACAGCAGCGGACTCGAGAGGGTCGGCTGAGCCTGAGCGCGGGTAGCAACACCCCCCGTGGCACCTACTGCCACCGCCAAGCCCAGATTGCGCAGGAACCGCCGGCGCGCCATCGCACCGTCACGACCGACCGAGAATTCCTCCGCCACTTCGCACCCCCATGCCCGCGGCGCGAGTGCGCCGAGGCTGACCGTACCGCACCGTATGGTGTGTCGGGTGCGTTTTACGCGAGCTCGGTACCGACCCGCTACCGCGCGGTCAGCAGGGCGAACATCGCCCGCACCTCGTCCGGGGTGGGCGTGGGAAGGTTGTCACGGGCATGCACGAAACCGATTCCCGCGTACACGAGGAAGCCTGCTCGCAACCGTGCCTCGGCCTCGTCGAACCCCAGTTCGCGCATCGAGTTCTGGACGACGTCGAAGATGCGCTGATCGAGCTCGCGGACGACCACGGCGATCTTGTCGTAGGTCCGAGCCCAGTCCCGCACCGCCGCCTCGACAGCCCAGGTACGTTCCTGCAGAAGCAGTTCCGCCATCACCTGCAGTCTCGCGTCCACGGGTACGGTGTCCACCTGCGCCAGCCCGCGAAGCGTGTCGTTCTGCTCGTCGCACCACTTGTCGGCGATGGCGGTCATCAGCTCGTCGATGTCGGCGAAGTGCCAGTAGAAGCTGCCCTTGGTCACCTTCAGCCGCTCGCACAGCGTCGTGATCTTCACTTCCGACACGCCCTCGCTCACCAGCAGTGCGAAGGCGGCGTCGATCCAGTCGTCGACGGTGAGCCGCGGAGCCCGTGGCGCGGGCGCCGACTTCTTCTCACTGCCACGCCGTCGACGCGCGGGGGCGCCACTCCGGGTGCGGGCATCGCCGGACGCGGCTTCGGGTGCCATCGCTCTCCTTCGTGTCGTGATGCTCGACTGATCCGTCGATCGTACGATCACCTCGCCGGGTCACACCCGACCGAGGGCGTCCAGCGCGAGTCGCCGGACCTGCTCGTCGCCCGAGAGCTGGGCGTGGTCGACCGTGCTCGTCGGATCGACGGACTGCACGACGATCGCCTCACTGCCCGGCATCGCACTCGTGAGCGGATCGGTCACGAGTCCGTCGGTCGCCGTGGCGACGTCGACATACCGCACGCCGACCACCGGTACATCGACGGGCGGAGTCGTGAGAAACGTCGACCCCGTGACGATCTCACCGCACGCCCCGCACCATGGACCCACCACTGGCTTCTCCAGACGGGCCAGCTCGTCGTAGATACCGATACCGCGGTTGAACGCCGCAATGGTGCCGGCCCCGGCGAGGTTCGTTCCGCGCCAGAGCGGTCCGAGCGTGACCAGTGTGGACACGGGGGCAAGTCCGTCGTTCATAGAGCGGGTCAGTGCAGACTGCACGGCCAACGCTCCCGCACCGCGTGCCACGACGCGGATTCGCGACTCCCCGGTGCGGTACAGGATCCCGTCGATCGCCGACCGAATCTGCGACGCGGAGTCCTCGAGGGCAGCCAGACCGGCGACGGTGGCGACCGGCCGGAGCGCCTCCGTGAGAGCCGATTCGCCGTAGGTCAGCGCGACCGGACACCACCCCCGACTCGTCAGATCATCGGCCCACCCGTCCCACTCCGCCGCGGAGGAACCGAGATCGTGCACCAGGAGAACAGTGTCGACGCACGGATCCGCCGGGCCGGCCATGGACGGAGCCACGACACACGCCTGGACTCCGATCGCGATGAGCACCGCGTAAATGAGCCTGCTGCACAACGACATTCATGTCTCCCAGGGCCGGATCGTCGAAACCGTTCGAACACACCATACAGTGCGGTATGGTGGCCTGAGTCACAGACGCTGTGCCGAGGATCGCCGGAAGGGCAGGTCGCATGGACCACGAACGGACACAACCCGGTCGGGTAGGCCGGTGAGCGTCTCCACCTCGAGAGCAGTCACGTCCGCGGCACGCGGCGCGGTGTCGTCTCTCGGGGAGTTCTACGCCTTGACACTCGACACCGCCCGAGCCGTCGCGAAGCGGCCGTTCCAGTGGCGGGAGTTCGTCGATCAGAGTTGGTTCATCGCACGGGTCTCCCTGCTGCCGACGATCCTGATGTCGGTCCCGTTCACGGTGCTGGTCGTCTTCACTCTCAACTCGTTGCTCATCGAGATCGGTGCCTCCGATCTGAGCGGTGCGGGCGCAGGTCTGGGCGCCGTCACCCAGATCGGGCCGCTCGTGACCGTTCTCGTCGTGGCCGGCGCTGCGGCCACCGCCATCGCCGCGGACCTCGGATCGCGCACCATCCGCGAGGAGGTCGATGCGATGGAGGTGCTGGGCATCGACCCGGTACACCGCCTCGTCCTGCCTCGCGTTCTCGCCTGCACCCTTGTCGCGGCTCTTTTGAACGGCGCCGTGTGCACCATCGGACTGGTGGGCGGGTTCTTCTTCTCCGTGTACCTCCAGGACGTCACGCCGGGTGCCTATGCCGCAGGAGTCACGCTGCTGGTGGGACTTCCGGAACTGCTGCTCTCCGAGGTGAAGGCAGCACTGTTCGGTCTCCTCGCCGCGCTGGTCGCCTGTTACCGCGGACTGTCCGTGCGGGGTGGACCGAAGAGCGTCGGGGAGGCGGTCAACGAGACCGTGGTGTTCTCGTTCGTCGCCCTGTTCCTGGCCAACCTGGTCCTCACCTCCGTGGGCCTCGCCGTGAGCGGCCGCTGATGGTTCTCGAGATGAGCGACGTCGCCGCTGCGATGCGACGCCGGACGAACGCTGCCTCCGGAGCGGTCGATGTACTCGGCGAACGCGCGATCTTCTTCACGCGTGCACTTGCGTCCACCGGCCGAGCCGTCCGGTCGTACCGTGGGGAGACGATGCGCGTCATCGCCGAGATCTCCCTCGGCACCGGGGTTCTCGCCGCGATCGGCGGCAGTATCGTCATTCTCGGCTTCCTCACGCTGTTCGCCGGTGCCACCGTCGCGGTGCAGGGTTTCGACTCGCTCGGGAGCATCGGGGTCGACGCGTTGACCGGGTTCCTCGCCGCCTACGTCAACGTCCGGGTGGTCGCACCGGTCACCGCGGGAGTGGGCCTTGCCGCGACCATCGGCGCCGGGACCACGGCGGCCCTCGGCGCCATGCGGATCAGCGAGGAGATCGACGCGCTCGAGGTCATGGCGATCAAGTCGCTGCCGTACCTCGTCGGCACCCGCATCGTCGCGGGCATCGTCGCCGTGGTGCCGCTCTACGCGTTGTCACTCATCACGTCGTTCCTCGCGAGCCGGGTCGCGACAGTCGTGGTGCTGGGCCAGTCCGGAGGGGTCTACGACCACTACTTCTCCACGTTCCTCGTCCCGACGGACGTTCTGTGGTCGTTCGTCCAGGTCATCGTCATGGCCGTCGCGGTCATGGTCATCCACACCTACTACGGCTACACCGCCTCCGGGGGTCCCGCGGGCGTCGGCACGGCCACCGGACGCGCCGTGCGACTGTCCCTCATCACGGTCGTCAGCGTCACGCTGCTGATCTCGCTCGCGCTGTACGGCAGCGCACGATCCGTGCACCTGGCAGGGTGAGATGACGCAATCCTCCGCTCGCCTCAAAGGTGCTGCGCTCCTGTCGATTCTGCTGATCATCGGAGTGGTCGCGGCGGCCTACCTCGCCTATCGGGGCACCGTCACCGAAGCGATCATGCCGTCGGTCTCGGTGTCGGTGCAGTCCGATCGCGCCGGGCTGGTGATGCAGCGGGGCGCCCTGGTCAAGATGAACGGTGTCGAGATCGGCACCGTCTCGCAGGTCCGCCGGTCGACCCGCGGCGCTGTGATCGACCTGCGCCTCCGCGGCGACATCGCGGCTTCGGTGCCCTCCGATGTCGGGGCCACCATCGCCGCCACCACCATCTTCGGATCGAAGATGGTCACCCTCACCGCTCCTCCGTCACCGTCCGCTAGGCCCATCGCCGACGGCGCCGTCATCGCCGCCTCCTCCGTCACCGTGGAGGTGAACTCCGTGTTCGAATCGCTGACGTCCGTTCTCGTCGCGTCGCAACCCGAGAAGCTGAACACCACCCTGGGAGCGCTCTCGACCGCCCTGAACGGTCGCGGCCGCGCGCTGGGCACGACCATCGAGAACCTGGACACCGTGCTCGGGGCGGTCACTCCGCTCGTTCCCACACTCCGACGTGACCTGCGTTCCGCTGCTGTCACATCAGGTGCACTGGGCGACAGCGCACCGGATCTGGTCAGTATTCTGGCCTCGCTGACCACCACCGCGCGCACGGTCACCGACAGCACCGATGCGCTGGGCCCCGCCCTGACATCGCTGACGGGAGCGGCGACCGACGCTCGCACCGTTCTCGCGGAGAACGCCGACGGAGTGACAGCCACGGTGGCCGATCTCGTCCCGACGACCGGGTTGCTGCGGGAGTACTCCCCCGAGTTCACGTGCTTCCTTCAGGGCGCCGACATCGCACGGCAGGCCGCGGAGAAGGTCTCCGGCGGCAACGGCCGCACGATGTTGCTGAACAGCACCGTGCTGTTCGGGGTGCCGGCGTACGAGTACGCCGCCGACCTTCCGAAGGTCGCGGCCACCGGCGGGCCCCGGTGCGGTGCGCTACCGCTGTTGTCCGACAACGATATTCCGGCTCCCTACGTCCTGGCCGACACCGGCTCGAACCCCTTCCGCGCCGCGACCACCGCCCCCGTCCTCGACCCGACGTCCATCATCGACTTCCTCCCCGGCGGTCTTGCAGCACCGAGAACGACTCGATGAGCCACCGAGGCACCCTCGTTCGGCTCACGACCTTCGTCGTCGCCATGACCTTGGTGCTTGCCGCCCTGGTGGTCGTCTTCGGCCAGGTCCGCTTCGACTCGACCACCACCCACCGGGCGATCTTCACCACCGCGTCAGGACTGCGCAGCGGCGAGTTCGTCCGAGTGGCGGGTGTCGAGGTCGGATCGGTGGGCGCGGTGGACGTCGACGACAACGACCACGCCGTGGTGGAGTTCGACGTGACCGACGCGTACACCGTGACCGAGTCCACCACGGCCACGATCCGCTACCAGAACCTGGTCGGCGATCGTTATCTCGAACTGGCCGACACTGCCGGTGACGCCGCGCCTCTCGATGCCGGCGCCACCATCCCGGTCGACCGGACCTCTCCTGCACTGGATCTGGACCGACTCCTGGGCGGATTCCAACCCTTGTTCTCCGGCCTCGACCCCAGCACCGTGAACAGAGTGACCGGCGAACTCGTCGACGTCTTCCAGGGGCAGGGCGGCACCGTCGCCTCGGTGCTGGCGCGGCTCGCGAGTCTGACGTCGTCGTTGGCAGACCGTGACGAGGTGATCGGACAGCTGGTCACGAATCTGCGGACCACCCTGGCGACACTCGCAGGGCGCCAGGACGACGTGTCCCTCGCGATAGACAGTGCTCAGACGCTGGTGTCCGGCCTCGCTGCCGACACCCGGACCTGGGGTGAGGCACTGACGAGCATCGACAGTTCGGCCGCCACGATCGGCGACCTGCTCGTCGACGCACGTCCCCCGTTGGACACCACCGTCGACCAGTTGCAGCGCACGGCAGCACAACTCGATGCCGGCAAGGACACCATCGCGAGCATCACTACTCGCCTTCCGGACACGTACGCCTCCCTCAGCCGCCTCGGCGCGTACGGGAACTTCTTCAACTACTACCTGTGCGGCATCAGGTTGAAGATCGACACGCCCGACGGGCAGGGCCTGACGACACCGCTCATCGGTCAGAACACGGGAAGGTGTGCCCCAGCATGATGGAACGCTTTCGCACGGTCGACACCGTCCGCACCGGCATCGTCGGCACCTTCCTCGTGGTGATCGCTGCAGCAGCAGCGATGAACGCGGCCGCACTGCCGATCGTCTCCGCCGGAACGTCGTACAGCGGATTGTTCCTCGACACCGGAGGACTCGAGACAGGCGCCGCCGTGGAGGTCGCGGGAGTGCGGGTAGGGACGGTCACCGACATCGCGGTCGCAGGAAAGGCCGTCCTGGTGACGTTCTCGATCGAGGGAAAGGTGCTGCCCGGCAATGACACCCGTCTCACCATCGCCACCGAGACCGTCCTCGGCACCAAGAACCTCCGGATGGATCCGCGTGGCGCCGGCCGCCTGTCGACGACGGAACCCGTCGGACTCGACCGCACCACCAGCCCGTATCAGCTCACGGACGCTCTGGGCGACCTCACCGACGACGCGGCCGGTATCGACACCGAGCAGCTCACCGACTCACTCGCCGCCACCACCGAGATGCTCGATCGCACACCGGACGACCTGGGCCGCGCCATCGACGGGGTGGGTCGTTTGTCCGCGACGGTCGCGTCGCGGGACGAGAGCTTGCGTGACCTCCTGGCGTCGGCCGAGAAGGTCACCGGCGTCCTTGCCGACCGCAGTGCGCAGGTCGACACGCTCATCGTCGATGCGGCCACGGTTCTCGCCGAACTCGACCGACGACGCGGCGCCGTGGACACACTCTTCGGAACCGTGACGCGGTTGGCGGACCAACTGCGCGGACTGGTGGCCGACAACCAGGCCGAGCTTGCGCCGACACTGGCCTCGCTCGACTCCGTCCTCACCGTCCTGACCGACAACAAGGCGGACATCTCCGCCGCGATCGAGAACCTGGGGCCGTACGTGACGCAACTCGGCGAGGCGGTGTCCAGCGGACCGTTCTTCAACTCGTACATCCAGAACCTGATCCCCGGCCAGGTCATCAGCCCGTTCATCCGGGCTGCCCTCGGACTGGGCCCGGCTCCGGCCGATTCCACCTCCGTCAATCCGCTGACTGCGTTGAACGGAGCACCCCGATGACCAGGAGGCTCGTCGGCGTCGTGCTGTTCCTCGTCGTCGCTGCGACCGCGTCCTATGCGATCGTGCCGCGGTTCACTTCGGTTGCGGTGACGGCGGAGTTCGCGAACACCACCGGTCTCTACGTCGGTGACGACGTGCGCCTGATGGGAGTGACCATCGGCTCGGTGACCTCGATCGAGCCTCGCGGCGACCACGCGGAGGTGGGACTGCGCTACGACTCGTCGTATTCCATTCCGGCCGACGCGAAGGCGGTCATCGTCTCGCAGAGTGTGGTGGCGTCGCGCTTCGTCCAGCTCGCCCCGGCGTACGACGGCGGCGACACCCTCCGATCCGCCGACACCATCCCGCTCGATCGGACCGCAGTGCCCGTCGAGTGGGACCGCATCACCGAACAACTCGCTCGCGTGTCCGAAACGCTCGCGCCGCAGGGCCCCACCGGGCCCGACTCGGTCGACGCCGCCAGGCCCCTCGGAGCGCTCGTCGATGCGGTGGACGCCAATATCGGCGGGCGTGGGCAGGACATCCGCACCACGCTGACCCAGCTGTCCGACGCGATGCGCACGCTCTCGGACGGTAGAACCGACCTCTACTCCCTCGTGCGCAACCTCCAGGTCTTCGTGTCGGCACTCGCTGCGAGTGATCAGCAGATCGTCACGTTCAACGAGACGATGGCCTCGGTCACCTCCGTGCTGGCCGACGATCAGGACGAGATCGGCAGCGCGCTGGCATCATTGGACGGCGCGGTGTCGGACGTGGAGCGCTTCGTCCGCGAGAACAGGACGGGCGTCGCAACCACGCTGGGCAGCCTGGAGGAGCTCACGGCCGAGCTGGCGTCCCAGCGGGACGGCATCGCGCAGATCCTCCACGTAGCGCCTACTGCGCTGTCGAATCTGAACAACATCTACCAGCCGGCGCACAACGCGATCGTGTCGTCGTTGGCGCCGAACAACTTCGCGAATCCGATGGACTTCGTCTGTTCGGCCATCGCCGCCGCCGAGCAGGTGGGAGCGCAGGAGGGAGCAGAGTCGTGTGTCCGGTACCTGGGTCCTTTGCTGAAGACTCTCGCGTTCGACTACCTGCCCCTGCAGGCGAACCCCATCAAGGGTGTCGGCGCTCTGCCGGGCCAGATCGTCGACAGCGAGGGTGGGCGATGACGACACGGAAGGCCGCGGCGTCGGTGGCACTCGTTCTGTGCACGTCGACACTGCTGTCGGCGTGCGGATGGCAGGGCCTGAACTCGCTTCCGCTGCCGGGCACAGCGGGGGACGGTCCCGGATCGTACGAGGTGGTCATCGAGATGCCGGACGTCTCGACGATCGAACGCAACGCGCGAGTCCTCGTCGGCGACGTCACCGTCGGACGTGTGGCCGATCTGGCGCTCGTCGACGGGCACGCCGAGGTGACCGTGCGTCTCGACGGCAGTACTGCACTCCCTGCCGATGCCGTCGCATCGGTGGGGCAGACGAGCCTCCTCGGATCGACCCACATCGAATTAGCCTCTCCGACAACGGGAGAAGCCCAGGGTCGACTCTCCGATGGCGATGTGATCCCCCTCGACCGGGCGGGCGCGTATCCGACGACCGAGCAGACGTTGTCGTCGTTGTCCCTGGTACTGAACGGGGGTGGGCTCGCCCGCATCAACGACATCACGACCGAGGTGGACGCGGCACTGGACGGCAACGAGGAGTCGCTGCGCTCGGTCCTGGCGGGTCTGGAGACACTGCTCGTCGGACTCGACGATCAGAAGAGCGACATCCAGAACGCCATCGTGGATCTGGACCGATTCGCAGGGACGGTCGCCGCGAACGACGCGGTCCTGGGCGACGCGGTCACCGCGCTGGCTCCGGCTCTGACCGTGTTGTCGGATCGCCGGGGGGACCTGGTCTCGGCCCTCGACTCCCTCGGACGCCTCGGTACGACGGCGGAGGCCATCGTGAACGACACCGGCGACGACCTCGTCACAGCACTGGACGATCTGGGCCCGGTCCTGAAGTCTCTCGCGGATTCGGGAACATCACTCACCGAATCATTCCGGTATCTCCTCACCTATCCGTTCCCCATCGACGTCTACAAGAACGCGGTGCGCGGCGACTACGCCAACGGCGAGGTGACGCTCGATCTCCGAATGGCCACGCTGGACAACGCTCTTCTCCTCGGCACACCGTTCGAAGGGATGCTCGCCGGGCTCGAGGGAGCCGTGGGCGCCATGGCACCCACGCCGACGCCAACGCTTCCCACCGTGAACGACCTGCTACTGCCCCCGAACCTCTTGCCCCCGAACCTTCTGCCACAGAACGGCGCACCATGACTCCGACTGTCCGACTCCGTGTTCAGCTGACGGTCATCGCCGTGGTGGCAGTGCTGTCGGTGGGGATCACGGGTGTCCACTACGCACGCATTCCGCAAGAGCTGGGGCTGGGCCGGTACAGCGTGACTGTGGAGCTCGCGGGGGGCGCCGGTCTCTACACCAACGCGAACGTCACCTACCGCGGCAGCGAGATCGGCAAGGTCAGTGCCCTGCGCGTCACTCCCACCGGTGCATCCGCTGTCGTCTCGCTGTCGTCGGACGTGTCGGTTCCTGCGTCGACACGTGCCGAGGTGCACAGCATGTCGGCCATCGGCGAACAGTTCATCGATCTCCTGCCCGACACGGACGACGGCCCCTTTCTGGGGGACGGGTCGGTCATCCCGATCGACCGCACCACGATCCCGACGGCGGTTGCCCCGACCATCGACCGTCTCGACGCGGCGTTCCGCTCCGTCGACCCGGTGACTCTCGGCCGCGTTCTCGACGACAGCTCCCTCGCGCTGGGTGCCGACGGTGACACCCTCGGCGAGCTGCTCGACTCGCTCGGGTCCGTCACCTCGGCGACGCGGGAGAACATCGACCCGATCGCGGCCCTCGTCACCGATCTCGACCCGGTGCTCGGTGCGACCGCCGCGAGCAGTGACGCCATCCGGTCGTGGGCCGCGTCGCTGGCCACCGTCACCGGTCAGGTGTCGACGCGCGACGGCAACCTACGATCCGTCATCGACGGTGGTGAACCCCTGGGCGCTGCGGTGTCGGGACTGTTCCAGGACCTGCGCCCCACACTCCCCTTGTTGTTGTCGAACCTGATCAGCGTCGAGCAGGTAGCCGTCACCTATAACGCTGCGCTGGAACAGATCCTGGTTCTGTATCCCCCACTCATCGCCGCCACGCAGGGCACCGGTAAGGCGAATGCCGACGCCGGTGACCCCGGCCAGAACACGTACTTCGCCGCACAACTCAACGACCCGCCGCCGTGCACGGAAGGTTTTCTCCCCGCCGGCCAACGCAGATCACCCGTCGAGGTCGACACCGTGCCGACGCCGACCGACCTGTACTGCAAGGTTGCGCCGGACGACCCCAGCGCGATCCGCGGTGCACGCAACCTGCCGTGCCAGGAGTTCCCGGGCCGGCGGGCGGCGACGGTGCAGTTGTGCCGACAGGGTGCCTACGACCCGAACAACGGGTCCTACATCACCGATGACGGGTCGCGATGGGTCGAGTCGACACTGTCCGACGCGCCGCCCGCAACAGTGGAACAGATGATGCTGCCGGACGAGTGACCCGGCGACCTACCGCACAGGATCCAGCGCGGAGACGAGCCAGCGGCCGTCCACCTGCGCCATCTCCACGCGGAGGCTGGTCGAGGTGGCACGCGGATCGGGAGAGTCTGCCGCAGTGACAGTCTGGTTGACGAACAGCAGCGCGACGGCCTCGGCGTCGTCGATCGAGACGAGCGCGGCACCGGACACGACCGCGCTGGAGGTGAGTCCGCGTTCGATCGCTCCCGGAACGACGGACTGCTCGGCGAAACCGGAATAGTAGGTGAGGAAGTCGCCGGTGAGGCGTGCCTTCGCGCCGTCGACGTCGGACTGCACGCTGTCGGCTCGGTAGGACAGGACGGCGACGGTCCCCTCCGTCGCCGCCCGGACGACGTCCGACTCGACGGCATCGGATACCGCCCGATCCGGGACCGTCAGTTTGATCCCGACCGGGACAGCAACCAGCGCAACGATTCCGACGACGATCGAGATCTGCGCACCCCTCCGGCGCAGGCCCCGTCGTCGATCGGTCGCCGCGCCGTCGTCGACCGCATCCTCAGGTTCCGTGTCGGCGTCCAGAGTGACCGCCACGTCGTCGCTCACGGCACGAACTGCACGTCGGACAACGCGAGGCGGTCACCGTCGCGTGCGACCGAGACGCGCAGGCGCCAGACACGCGGCTCGTCCGTGGCTCCCGAGGCATTGGTGACCGTCGATGTCGCCGCCACGAGCACCTGCGCGTCGGAATCGGTCATCGTCTCGATTCCCGCCTCGCTCACCGCTCCGGTGGCAGTGACGTCCGCATCCCGGACGACGGACACGAAATCCGCAGCGCGCTGGGAGAACTCGTCGCGGAAGCGACCGGTGGACGCCGACGTCACCCGCTCGACGTCCGCATCGACCGTGTCTGCGGAGATGGTCGTGAGGTCGAGGACGCCCTGCCGTGCGACCTGCAGGTACTGCTGCTCGAGCGTGGTGCGCTCGCGAGCCTCCTGAGATCGCGTCCACGTCGTGGCCGAGACCGTGACCGAGGTGGCCACCGCGGCGACAGCGAGTACACCGACGATCACCCGCGTTCGTGTGCGCACAGCCACTCCTGTCCCGGGCCACTTCCAGCGCGGCCCTCAGGTCCGACCGTACTACAGAGTACGGATGCTGTTTCCGAAACAGCGGAACAGATTTCGTTGTCCGAAACGCTTTCTCCATACCCGGTAGTACGGTACGTTCGCTCCACACGAACAACCGGATTTCACCGATCGAAAGCAGGGGGCAGGTGCCGGAGACAGTCGACGAGTTCCAGCGAATACCGTACGAACCGGCGCGGGACGGGCGCGTGGAGATGCATTCCGGACTCTCCCGGCACTACCCGACGTTGCATGCGAATCTGGTGTCGCCCATCGGCAGGCCTGATCGACGCGTCGGCATCCTGATGGCGCACCCGTCGAGCGACTTCCTGTCGCACTTCCTGCTCCGCGGATTCGCGGCCGCCGGCATCCCCACGATGGGTCTCAACACCCGCTACTCCTCCAACGAGCCGGCACTGATCATGGAACGCGCGGCTCTGGACGTGGGCGCCGGTGTGCGGTGGATGAAGGACGAGCTCGGGTTCGAGAAGGTCGTTCTCCTCGGATTCAGCGGCGGCGGTTCGCTGTCCGCGTTCTACCAGTCGCAGGCCGAGACTCCGACGATCACGACGACTCCCGCCGGAGACCCTGTCGATCTCGCGTCGGCGGAGCTCGTTCCCGCGGATGCCCTCATGCTTGTCGGAGCGCACTCCGGACGCGCCCGCGTCCTGCGCCACTGGATCGACGGAGCAGTCGTGGACGAGTCCGACCCGTCCTCGGTCGCCCCCGACCTCGACCTCTACGCACCTGGACGTACGACGCCACTCGACCGCACGTGGGTCGAGGAGTACCGGGCGGCGCAGCTCGCCCGCATGCGCCGAATCGACACGTGGGCACTGGGCGAACTCGACGATCTCACGCGGCGCGGGGCGTCGGACCGGGCCTTCGTCGTCCACCGCACCGTCGCGGATCCACGCTTCGTCGACATCACGCTGGACCCGAGCGATCGGGTTCCGGGCAGCATGTACGGAGACCCGTTCGCGGCCAATTCCGCTGCCGGCGGACTCGCGCGCTTCGTCTCGGTCCGCAGCTGGCTCAGCACGTGGAGCCTCGACCACACGAACGCGGATGCCGTGCGCAACCTGACCGACGTGACAGTTCCTACCCTCGTCATGCCTCTGCTCGGTGACCAAGCGGCCTTCGCCGACGATGCGCGTGCGATGGCCGCAGCTCGCGGCGGCGCGACGGTCGTCGAGATGCCCCACCTGAACCACTACCTGGTCGATCAACCCGACGGAGTCGACCGAGTCACCACCGCAGCGCTGGCCTGGCTGACGGACGCCCTGTCGGAGAGGACATCGAGATGACCAGCGCCACCCGCACTCCTACCGCCTTTACCTACTGGGAGAACCGGCAGAGTCCCGGTATCCAGCGCGCTGAAGCGTTGTTCGAGCGAGTGTTCCGGTCGTCACCGTTCCCCAGCGATGACGTCGCGAGGGAGTTCTGCGAGAGTCTGTTCCTCGGCGACACAGTGGCCGAGAACTTCGTCGACGAGGTGTACGCGGCAGACCCGACGGGAACACGCGCCCTCCTCGACCGTGCACTCGCTCACGGGATCGATTCTCTTCCCGACGTTCCCGAGAGCATGCGCGTCCTGTTCGACGAGTTCGAGACCGAACCGGACTGGCTCGACACCGATCTGGTGGAACGCGGGGCCGCGGTGTGGCGACGGTGGGGCACGATGCTGTTCACCGTTGCCGGCGGCATCACCCTCGAGATGTACACCGAGGCTGCCGTCGCCACCCCGCTCTCACTGGCAGGCGGGTACGCCGGCGACAACGCGATGCGCCGATTCCTCGAGACCTGCAAGTTCTGGATCGACACCTCCGAGCCGGGTGCCCTGTCCCGCATAGGGTCCGAAGGCCGAGCCACCGCGATGAAGGTCCGCGTCATGCACGTCGCCGTACGTCGCAAGGTCGACGGACACCCGGAGTGGGATCGCGAGAAGTGGGGCTACCCCATCAGCCAGGGCTACCAGATGCTGACTCTCCTCGGCGGCAGCACCGTCCCTGCTCTGGCTCTGCGGCTGGTGGGTCTGCAGACCACCGCCGACGAGATCCGGGCGTTGCTCCATTTCCAGAAGTACATGGGTCACCTGCTGGGTGTCGACGTGTCGAACTTCCCCACCACCATCGCCGACTCACTCCGCATGACGGCGATGGTGTCGGCCGCCCGCAGTTACGACGCCGGACCACACGGCAAGGAACTCATCGAGTCCTTCCCTGCAGGGTTCGCACCGCGCCCCGAGCAGCGAGGCCTCGCGCGTCTCCGCGCGCGGTACAACTACGGCATTCACGGCGCTTACACCGCTCTCTTCATGAGTCCGGTGACACGGTCGGACTACACGATGCCTCGGGCGTTCCCGTGGATTCTGATCATCCTCCTGCGCTTCCCTCTCCTGACAGCGATCGAGCTCTCCCGACGATTCCTACCCGGAGTGGCGCCCGTCGTCGAGAAGGTCGCTGTGGCACAACGACTCCGGTGGTACCGGGACCAGATGGACGGCCGCGAGGCCGAATTCGACGCGAACGGAGCACTGCGACGATGACCGAGTATCTATCCGGCTTCGGCAACCAACACCAGTCCGAAGCCCTCGACGGTGCACTCCCCCGAGGTCAGAACTCGCCGCAGCGAGCGCCCCACGGTCTCTACGCGGAACAACTGTCCGCGACGGCGTTCACCGAGCCGCGAGAGGTCAACCGTCGCACCTGGACGTACCGGATCCGCCCCAGTGCAGCGCACCGGCCGTATCACCTCATCGACCACCCAACGCTCCGATCCGCGCCGCTGAGTGACGGAGTTCTCGACGTGAACCGGCTTCGGTGGAATCCCGTGGCCCGACCCTTCGAGACGGCCGACTTTCTCGACGGCCTCACGACCATCGCTGCCAACGGTGATGCGCTGCAGCGTGACGGCATCGCGATCCACCTGTACCACGCGACACGATCGATGACCGACCGCTACGTCGCAGACCTGGACGGAGAGTTGCTGATCGTTCCCCAGTCCGGCCGTCTACGGATACACACCGAGGTCGGAATCGTCGACGTCGCTCCCGGCGAGATCGCCGTCGTCGGACGGGCCATCACGTTCCGAGTCGTGCTGCTCGACGACGATGCCGCGGGCTATGTGTGCGAGAACTACGGGTCCTACTTCACGCTCCCCGAACTCGGACCCATCGGCGCGAACGGTCTCGCCCACGCGCGGGACTTCCACTACACCGTCGCAGCGTTCGAGGACGACGACCGACCCGTCGAGAAGATCCAGAAGTTCGGCGGCCGACTCTTCTCGACAGAGCTGGACCACTCGCCTCTCGACGTGGTGGCCTGGCACGGCAATCACGGTGTGTACAAGTACGACACTGCCGACTTCAACGTCATGGGAACACTCGGGTGGGACCACCCCGACCCGTCGATCTTCACGCTTCTGACGTCGCCCTCCGAACGGCCGGGACAGGCGAATGTGGATCTCGCCATCTTCCCGCCCCGGTGGAACGTCGCCGAGCACACGTTCCGGCCCCCGCACTTCCATCGCAACGTCATGACCGAGTTCATGGGACTGGTCCGGGGGCAACACGATTCCAAGGCAGAAGGCTTCCTGCCCGGGGGTGCAAGTCTGCACAACATGTGGGGTGCGCACGGACCGGACCAGGAGACTTTCGACCTCGCCACCGCGGCCGACCTGGCACCGCAGAAGCTCGAAGGATCGTTGCCGTTCATGTTCGAGACACGGCTCCCCCTGCTCGTCACCCCACTCGCCCACGACGCACCGCATCGCCAGCCGGATTACGACTCCTCGTGGGCCGGACTGCAGCGCCATTTCACGTCTCCCCTCACTCCCAGCAACCCGGAGCAGCCATGACCGCGAGCACCACCACCCGTCCCTCTGTCGCCCTACCCGATCCGCTGCTGCGTATCGGCGGCGCCTCGCAGGCTGCCTCCGATGGGCAGACCTACGACAGCATCGATCCGACCACGGGTGCTCTCGTCACCTCCGTCGCTGCCGGCGCCGAGGCCGACGTCGACCGGGCCGTCCGCGCTGCACGTGCGCAGTTCCACGGTGACTGGTCGCGCGTCAGCGGCCCGGAACGTACGAGGATCCTTCTCACGATCGCGGATCTGATCGATCGCGACTGCGAGACCCTCGCCGCACTCGAAGCAGTCGAGATGGGCAAGTTGTTCCGCGACTCCGTGAACGGCGACATCCCGGCCGCTGCCGCGGTGTTCCGGCACTTCGCTGGGTGGGCGGACAAGATCTCCGGAACCACCGTCATGCTGCCGGACTTCGGACCGCAACGTCGGTTCGGCTACACCGTCCGGCAGCCTCTCGGTGTCGTCGCCGCGATCACGCCGTGGAACAACCCGCTGTTGATCGCCGCGTGGAAGCTGGCACCCGCACTCGCCGCAGGAAACGCGGTGGTCATCAAGCCCGCGGAGGACGCGTCCTTGTCCACACTGCATCTCGCGGATCTGTGTGCCGAAGCCGGCCTACCGCCGGGTGTGCTCAACGTGGTCACCGGTCTGGGCGTCACCGCCGGTGCGGCTCTGGCCGGCCATCCCGGTGTGGACAAGGTGTCCTTCACCGGCAGTCCCCGTGTCGGCCGGCAGATTCAGTCGCTCGCCGGCACCACGTTCCGCAAGATCGTCCTCGAACTCGGCGGGAAGGCACCGCAACTGATCTTCGAGGACGCTGACCTCGACGCGGCGATGCCGTGGATCGCGATGGGCAACTTCTATCACCAGGGCCAGGTGTGTGCCGCGGGCACGCGCGTTCTCGCACACGAGTCCGTCGTCGATCGTGTCGTCGAGGGGCTGGTTGCTGCGGCCGACGCGGCCGTGATCGGAGACCCGTTCGACGACGCCAGCACGATGGGCACCATCGTCAACGAACGACAACTGGACGGCATCATGCGATACATCGACTCCGGTGTCGCCGAGGGTGCAGAACTGGTGACCGGGGGGCGCCGACTGGACGGCCCGGGACAGTTCGTGCAGCCCACCGTCTTCCGCGGACACAACGACCTGACCATTGCCAGGGAGGAGATCTTCGGTCCCGTCGCCACCGTCATCAGCTTCTCGTCCACCGAGGAGGCCGTCGCGATCGCCAACGACACGCAGTACGGCCTCAACGCGATGGTGTACTCGCAGAACATCTCCCGAGTGCACTCCGTCGTCGAGCAACTTCGCGTGGGCACCGTGTGGGTGAACGGGTGGGGTGTGCCGGATCCGGCTCTGCCGTGGGGCGGACGCGGTGCGAGCGGGGTCGGCCGCGAACTCGGCCGTACCGGACTCGACGGAGACACCGAAGAGAAGACCGTTCACATCGGATTCTCCGCATGAGCGCGCCGGAGATCGTCGAGACCTGGAACGGCCCCGGCCGCCGCGACGCGCGACTGACCGACGTCCACCCGCGCCACAACGCGGCCCACCCTGTGCCGGGGAGCCGGTCCGGCTTCGAGCACTGGTACTTCGACGCACATCTCGACGACGGTCACACCATCATCGGATTCCTCAACCTGCGCCGGCCGGAAGAGCCTGCGCTGGTGGCGAAACCGAGCGTGGAGATCTTGATCTACGCACCCGACGGCTCACGGCGGCAGATTTTCGTCCGTCACTCCAAGAAGGACGCCACCGCGTCGATCGCCGCCTGCGACGTCGTCGTGGGGCCGAACCACGCATGGGCGGAGTTCCCTGCGGACGGGCTTCCCATCCATCATCTCTACCTTTCCGAGGAGGACGTCACTTTCGATCTCCGCTTCCACAACGAACTTCCGAGCTGGATGCCCGGAGAGGGAGAGACGTTGTTCGGAGGCACCGACGTCTTCGGCTGGGTCGTCGCCGCGCCGCGTGCGCGCGTCGAGGGATCCATCACCATCGGCGGACGAACCACTGCCGTCACCGGGCGCGGCTACGCGGACCACAACTGGGGCGCGGGCGACATGAAGCGCGTCATCGACCGCTGGCACTGGGGCCGACTGTACGACGACGATTACTCGCTGCTCTACGCCTTGGTCAAGACGCAGGCTCGGCTCGGCGCCCACGAGAGTCGCCCACTGATGTTGGCGTACAGGGACGAGATCATACTGAGCTCCGGCGAGGCGGACGTCACCGAGGGACCGATGGTGTTCAACGAGATCGCCAACCGGTCGTACCCCGCGTGGCTCCGCATCGAGGTACCGGGACAGGTGTCCCTCCTGCTGACCGTCCAGAACGTCGTGCACGCCCACGACCTGCTGGACGACGTTCCCGTCGCCGGCCATCGCATGTTCCGACCGTTGCTCTACAGCCTCGTCGGACACCCCGGGTACTTTCGCTTCGACTCGACTTTCGAGCTGACCGTCGTGCGCGACGGGGTGACCGAGACCCGCACGGGGCGAACGCTGCACGAACTCGTCGCCTTGAACTGACCGTTCACGCCACAGGAAGATGTCGATGCACACACATTCGAAGGACTTGCGGCTTACGGCCGTCTCGTTCACCGCGGCACTCGTGTTCGCCCTTGCTTCGGCGGTCGCCCCGTCCGCGTCCGCCACACCGAACGATGTTCTCGGCAGCTTCCAGCTTCGAGACTGCGTCGAGGTGTCCGCCATCGTCTCGGTGCCACCCGAGCGCGCAGCCGCAGCACTGCCGGACGGCTATACCTCCTCGTCCTTCATCGGATTGCCCGGTGGCCCCGGCATTCCGGGTAACTCGTCACTCCTGATGGGTGTCGAGACCTGCCAGAGCGGGACCATCGACGGCGTCCCCGTCGACGGTCCCGTCACCTTCGGTGAGCGTGTGCTCTCCGTCGACCGCAAGGATGCTCGGCCGGGGTACCACTTCTACGCCGTGGAGCAGGTGACCGACAATCAGCAGATCCACGATCTGATGCGTTCGGCCGGGTTCGATATCACGTTGGTGCCGGGAGTCGGCGCGACTGCCGACGCAGTCGGCGGAGTCTCGGAGGGCGGCTCCGTACGGATCGTGGACGAGGCGCCCGTTCCACGACTGCCGTCGCCTCTCGGTCAGGTCAGCATCTGGAAGGACACCGAGAACAGCAGAAGTGCTCTTCGCTTGACGGTCGATCGGCCGACGGCGCAGGCCGGAATCGGGCACGTGACCGCCGAACCGAATTCACCCATCGCGTCCCTGATGGGCACCGAGACGACAACGGGAATCGGAGCGATCAACAGGTTCGACTTCGATGCTCAGGTGGAGATGGTGCGCTGACCGTCGGATCACGTGGTTCGGCCGTCACCGATCCAGGTGCATCTCGGCCAGGGCGCCGGCGATGGCGAAGCCCCCGGCGATGATGCATCCGGCTGTCCGCGTCCTGGTCGGCAAGTCAGCGGTGCAGGCGAATGCAGCGGTGTCCCACATGTCGACGACCACCCCTGCGCGGAGCAGTGTCCGCACAACGGCCGGTGCGTGACGAGTTGCCGCGTACAGCCCGCCGCCGATGTAGATCTCACGGACACCGAATGTTCGGGCCGCTGCGCGGGTCGTGGCGAGCGACGCGTCGGGGCCGGCGAGCAGCTCGTTCGCACGAGTCGGCGCGATCATGTGGGCGATACCGATCGCCGCACGGGCGAGCCCGACGGCCGCGGGAAGGTCTCGCGAAAGCCCGCGCGGCGATGTTCGAAGCATGATGATCCTCAGGTTGCCGACTATTTGACGATATCGTCACCTATGACGGCATCCGCAGTCAAGGAGCCGACGTAGACAGGACGGCGCCACCGGGGTCACCTCGTCCCGTACAGCGCCGGGACGTCGAGGTGGTCTCGCAGGGTCGACCCCTCGTACTCCCGGTGGAACAGACCGCGGTCCTGCAGGATCGGGACGACTCCGTCGACGAACGCATCGATCCCTCCGTCGTAGACGTCCGGGGAGACCCAGAAGCCGTCGACTGCTCCTGCCTCGAACCATTCCTGCATGTGATCGGCGGCGTCGGAGGCCGGACCGACGATGACAGGGTGGTAGTCGATGACCCCGTGGGCGAGCACGTCTCGGACGGTCCAGCCCTCACGTGCGATGGCCAGGGCGTGACCCGATCGGGGGTCGCCCGGCGACGGACGGGCCGCGGACAATTGCTGGGCCGACAGTGGTTCGTCGAGGTGCGTGTGGTCGAGGCGCAGTCCCAGCATGCGTCCGAGGTAGGACACGCGCGGGGGAAAAGTCCGCCCGCTGAGCAGGATTCGACGATCGAGCGCATCCCTCCGCGTGTCGGCGAGGGAGGTCATCAGACCGGCGACGTAGCGAATCGCATCGGGGTCGCGCCCGGCGCGCTCGGCCGCACGTCGGAACGCATCGCGCTGCCCACGTGCGTCCTCGATGGTGAATGCGGCACCGATCACGGCGTCGGCGAAACGACCGGCGAGCTCGAGGGAATTCGCGCTTCCGCCGGCATGGAAGATGACCGGTTGTCCCTGCTCCGACGGTGGGATGTACAGCGGACCGCGTGAGGCGACATGGGCACCACCGAGGTTGATCGGAGCGATCTGTTCGGCATCCGCGAAGCGGCCGGTCTTCTGGTCGTGCACCCAGGCGGATTCTCCCCAGCTGCCCCAGAGCGACTGCACCAGCTGCACCGTCTCGTGTGCTCGTGCGTAGCGCTCGGGCCCGGAGGGCAACGACCTGCCGTAGTTGGCCGCGACATCCTCGCCGCTCGAGGTGACAGCGTTCCACCCCGTCCTACCGTGGCTCAGAACGTCGAGCGCCTTGAACTGCCGGGCGAGGGTGAACGGTTCGGTGAAGGTGGTGGAGCCGGTTGCTACCAGGCCGATCCGGGTCGTTTCGCGCGCGACAGCAGCCACTGTGATCATGACGTCGAGGTTGAAGTTCGGCGGCTCGTTCTCGATGTCGCCGACGTGGGTGGGCCCGTCGGGCAGGAACAGGAACTGCAGCTTTCCTCTCTCGGCCGTCTGCGCGTGTCGCACCTTCGCGTCGTAGCTCGCATAGCTGGTGGGGTCGACTCCGGGTGCCCGCCAGGAGCCGGGCAGGTTGCCGTACCCGTTGCCCAGATGCATGCCGATGATCATCTGTTCGGACATCGTGTCTTCTTTCCGTGGCAGAGCGTGGTCGCGATCGAGAGACAACCGGCTGTCGACACCGTCGACAAGAGGAGGTAGTCTCCACTTCAGCAAGATATGGAGACACTCCCCGCTTTGTCAACAGAGAGGTGACCGACGTGGCCGATGACGCGATCAGCAAGGTTCGCGCCCCGCGAGCCGATGCACGCCGCAACAGGGACCACATCCTCGGCGTCGCCGAACAGTTCTTCTCCGAACACGGAGTCGGCGGTTCCCTCGACGCGATCGCGAAGCAGGCCGGCGTCGGCGCGGGGACGCTGTACCGCCACTTCCCCAGTCGCGAAGCACTTCTCGCCGCACTGCTCACCGCGCGAGACGACGCACTGGTCTCCCGACGCGACGAGCTGCGCACCCGATCGACGACTGCGGCCGACGCCCTCGACGGGTGGCTCGAGGCACTGACCGAGTGGGCGAGCGCGTTCGACGGGCTCCCCGAACCACTGCGGGCCGCGACGACGACGGACCAGTCCCCACTCGCCACGACGTGTCAGGGATTCATCACCACGACCGAAGAATTCCTCGAAGCCGCACAGCGCGAAGGCAGTGCACGCTCCGACGTCCGAGCACGCGACCTGTTCCTCGCCGGCCTCGCCACGAGTTGGGTCCGAGGTGCGGCGATGGCCGACCGCGACTCCGCCGCGGCACTGGCCACCCTCACCCGCAGAGGGTGGGAGACCACCTCGCACACCCGCGACACGACCGGCGAACCCGCCCAGAAGTGACCGACGACTTTACGTTTCACGACCGTGAGACGACATCGACAGAAGGAGACAGCACCATGACACGCTTGGGAATCATCGGCAGTGGATCGATCGGATCCGCGGTGGCCCGACTCGCCGTCGCCGCGGGCCACGAGGTCGTGATCGCGAACTCGCGAGGACCGGAGTCCCTGACGGACCTGATCGCAGAGTTGGGACCCGGCGCTCGGGCAGGCACGGTCCGCGACGCCGCAGAGTTCGGTGACATCCCCCTGCTGTCCGTGCCGCTCGGGGCGTACGGGAACCTCCCGGTCGATGCTTTCGCCGGAAAGACCGTCATCTCCACCGGCAACTACTACCCGCACCGCGACGGACGCATCGCGCAACTCGACTCCCTCGACAACACCACCGCCGAGTACGAACAGGCACTGCTACCCGACACCGTGATCGTCAAGGCGTTCAACAACATCCTCTTCCATCACATCCCGAACCTGGCCCACTCCACACCCCGGACAGCCCTGCCGATCGCCGGAGACGACGCCGACGCCAAAGCGCGCGTGGCGGCCATCGTGACCGCCCTCGGTTTCGACACCGTCGACGCCGGAACCCTCGCCGAATCCTGGAGCTTCGAACCCGAATCCGGCGCGTACACCCCGATCTACGCTGCAGATCAAGCCGCATTCACCGCCGACTATCTCGCCGACCCCGGAGCGCCGGTCCCGGCCGACCGTCTCCGCGAGCTGCTCGCCGCCTCCCACCGACCTGACGTCGCCGCGCGACAGTTCTGACGGCGACCAGGCGCCGGCCCCCGAAGGCTCGGCCTGACCTGTGCGGGGAGCGGCTGACCACCGGGTCAGAAAGGGGTGACCTCGTCACCCTCGAGCGCCTCGATCGCTGCGGCGGTGAGGCTGTTCAGGATGTGCGTGCGGGTCAGCTCCCCCGCCGCGCGACTGTCACCCGAGACGACGAGTTCCAGGATCTGGAAGTGCTCCTCATGATCGATGGTGCGCGGTTCGGCGCCGGGCGGTAGTTCCAGGCCCACCCGGCGGTACCGATCGGACTTGTCCCACAGGTCCTCGAGCAGATGAATGAGAACGTCGTTGTGGGACGCGAGGTACAAGGTCCGGTGGAAGTCACGGTGCGCGATCAGACCTTCTTCACCCCACCTCTGCGTCACCGGAACCAGTCGAGAGGCCGCGGCCCGCATCTCGAAGATGTCGCGTTCGGTGCGCCGCTCGGCCGCCAGTTCCACGGCGGTCGGGTCGAGAGACAGACGCACCTCGAACAGCTGGCGTGCCTCGGTGGCCGACATCGATGCGATGCGCACGTTCTTGTGGCTGTCGAGTTCGATCAGACCTTCACTGCTCAGTCGCCGCACCGCCTCTCGTAACGGGGTGATGCTCATCTGCAGACGATCGGCGAGTTCGTACTGCGCCAGACGGGATCCCGCGGGAAGTGTTCCCAGCAGGATCCAGCTACGCAGTTGGGCGTAGGCCACGTCTCCCTTGCTGGAGAAGACATTCTGCGCAACGGCCACGGTGGTCCGCCTCTCGTCACGGGTTGTGTTCTCGGTCGTGATGAGTATAGCGTTCGAATATCTTATAAGGCTTACAAGATTCAAGAAGGGGTCCAGATGAAAATCACCGCTGTCCACGAGGGCACAGTTCCGATCAGCTCGTCGATCCGCAATGCCTGGATCGACTTCAGCAAGATGGACTGCTCCATCGTCGCGATCGTGAGCGACGTGGTGCGCGACGGCGAGCCCGTCGTCGGATACGGCTTCAACTCCAACGGCCGCTACAGCGCCGGCGAGATCCTGCGCCGCCGCATCATCCCGCGCCTGCTCGACGCGACGCCGGACTCGCTCCTCGACGCAGAGGGCGAACTCGATCCCACCATCGCGTGGGACGTCATGATGAGCAACGAGAAGCCGGGCGGCCACGGTGAGCGGTCGGTCGCCGTCGGTGTCGTGGACATGGCCCTGTTCGACCTCGCCTCGAAGATTGCCGAGAAGCCGCTCTACCGTTGGCTTTCCGACAAGCACGGCGATGGCGTGCCCGACGACTCCGTCTTCGTCTACGCGGCGGGCGGGTACTACGCCCCCGGGAAGACCCTCGCCGATCTACAGGACGAGATGCGCGGGTTCCTGGACATGGGATACCACGTGGTCAAGATGAAGATCGGCGGTGCTGACCTCGCCGAGGACCTGCGCCGCATCGACGCGGTGCTCGAGGTCCTCGACGGTGACGGGTCACGCCTCGCCGTCGACGTCAACGGTCGATTCGACCTGGCGACCGCCCTCGAATACGGCGCGGCGATCGAGCCGTACGGACTCTTCTGGTACGAGGAGGTCGGGGATCCACTCGACTACCGACTCAATGCTGTTCTTTCCGAGCATTACTCGGGTCGCATCGCTACCGGCGAGAACTTGTTCTCACTCCAGGACGCTCGTAATCTCGTGCGCTACGCCGGCATGCGACCGGACCGCGACATCATCCAGGTCGACCCGGCGCTGAGCTACGGCCTCACCGAGTACCTGCGCATCCAGACGATGTTGAAGGACCACGGCTGGTCGTCACGTCAGTGCATCCCGCACGGCGGGCACCAGTTCTCGCTGCACATCGCCGCCGCATTGAAACTGGGCGGCAACGAGTCCTACCCCGGCGAGTTCCAGCCCACCGGCGGGTTCGCCGACGGCGCGGTCGTCGAACGCAGTCAGGTGGGGCTCACCGAGAGCCCCGGCATCGGGTTCGAGGAGAAGGCCGCGTTCTACACGGTGCTGCGCGAACTGCACTGATCCCCCGGATCCACAGACCGCAATCATGGGCACAGTCGATCACCATGGTCGGTTACTTGCATCATGCTAGTAACCACCATAGTGTCGGCACCACACGCCGGCGACGGCCCGATTCGAGCACCTATGGGAGCGCTATGCACAGCGACACCGACGAGCTTCAGCGGTCCGAAACCTTCACCTGGGCAGACCCGGGTCCGGTTCTGGCCCGGGCAGCAAGCATGAGCGGACTCGAGGTGATGCAGGCGTTGGTCGACGGCGAACTGCCTCCCCCACCGATCGCCGCCCTGATGAAGTTCACCGCCATCCGGGCCGAGGTCGGCACGGTGGTGTTCGAGTGCACGCCCTCCCAGGCGCACTACAACCCGATTGGGACGGTCCACGGCGGACTCGCGTGCACGCTGCTCGACACGATCGTCGGGTGCGCAGCCCAGACGACACTGCCCGCCGGCACCGGTTACACCTCGATCGACATCAATGTCAGCTACCTCCGCAACATCCTGGACACCAGTGGCCCGTTGATCGCGACGGGACGGGTAACCAAGACGGGGTCGCGGGTGATCTTCGCCGAAGGGTCCATCGTCGACAACCAGGGCAGACTCGTAGCGACCGCCACCAGCTCGCTGCTCGTCATCGCACCGCGATAAACGATGCAGCGCAGCAGCTTCGACAGCATGGGATGCCCTATCGCCGACACCCTCGAGCAGGTCGGCGAATGGTGGACGCTGCTGATCCTCCGCGACGCTCTCGACGGTTTCACCCGCTTCGACGAGTTCGAACGCAACCTCGGTATTGCGCCGAACATGCTCACCAGGCGTCTGAAGTCTCTGGTCGAGGCGGGTCTGCTCGAACGTCGGCAGTACCAGGACCGTCCACCCCGCTACGAATACGTGCCGACCCGCCGGGGACGTGAACTCACGCCCGTCATCATCGCCCTGTACGCGTGGGGCAACAAGCACGTCGACTCCGACGATCGAGGGGTAATCCTCGTCGACGACGCGGGCGAGGAGATCGACCCCGTGTTCGTGGATCGTCGAACGGGCCGCACTCTGGGCGAGAGCAACGCTCGGTTCGTCGCCGGCCCCGCGGCATCCGAATCGCTTGCGCGGCGACTCGATCCCGACCTCCGAGCCGAGCGGCGCACACGGCAACCTTCCACTCGATGAGGAGTGCTCGATACGGAATGCCGCGCCTGATCGAGCCCACTCGCGCAGATCCGGCCGACCTACTGGGTATGTTCGAAGGAACGCTCCATGCCGCACTAGGGAAGCTCGGTGCACAACGTGAAACGACTCGTCGTCGCTCTGTCGGTACTCGCTCTTCTCGCCGGCTGTTCCACCGAGGAACCTGCACCCGCGCCCACACAGACGCCTGCTGCGGAACCCGCCCGGGCACCCGAGGCACAGGACCCGATCGGCACCGTCGTCCCGCTTCCGGGAGCACCCGAGGGCATCGTCGTCACGGCGTCCGGCATCGCCGTCGCCGCAGTGCGTGAACCCGACGGTCTGAGGCTGCTCGATGCGGCGACCGGGGTGGAGCGGCAGTTCGTGCCGACGGTCGGTGCGCCGCGGCACCTCTCTCTGGCCGGCTCGGACGGACCGGTACTCGCGCCACTCGAGTCCAGTGACGAACTGATCCTGGTCGATCCGGCGAACGGCGCGTCGCTCTCCACCACTCGAGGCGTCGGACGGCAACCGCACGATGCCGTGGTGACCGCCGACGGCACGACCGTCGTGACCAACGAGATGGGCGGCGGAGTCGTCTTCGTCCGCAACGGTGTCGTGACAGCATCTCTCCCCGCCGGCCCCGTACAACCGGGCGGAGTTGCCGCTGTGGGCGATTACGCAGCTGTCGCCGATGTTCAGGGCAACGGGATCTGGATCTACAGCGGGCCGGACCAGAAGCTCGTCGCGCAGGGACCGTTGGGGACCAAACTGACGCATGCGACATCGCTCGGCCCCGACCTCGCTGCCTTCGCCGACACCGACGGTGGCGCGGTCTACCTCGAGCGCATCACCCCGGACATCAGCGAGGTCGCTCGCATCGACGCACCCGGTAATCCGTACGGGCTCGCCTACGACGCCGATCGGAAGCTACTTCTGATCACGCTGACCGAGAGCAACATCCTTCGGGTGGTCGATGTCGCCGACCCGGCGTCGCCGCGGATCGTGGCCGACTTGCCGACGGTTCGTCAGGCCAATTCCGTTGCCGTGGATCCACGAACGGGAAACGTCCTGGTGACGGGCAGCGATCCCGGCGCGGACTCGAGCCTGCAGATCATTCCTGCCGACAGTGTCGACGCGTCGTGACACGTGCCTGTGCGACGTTCACGATCAGTGTTCGGTGAACACTCGGCGCAGCCCTAGGAAGCGCACCACCGCGGCCACGAGGTTCGCGGCAACGAGGACGGACACCTCCACTGCTCGCGACGCATCAGGTACCCACCTGTGGAGGAGCACCAACGACCCGCTGGTCACCGCCAGCCCGAGGGCGAAGACGACAAGTCCTTGCACGTACTGGCGAACGATCGCATCGGTGCCGCGAATACCGAAGGTGAATCGGCGGTTGATCGCGGTGTTCGCGAGCGCAGAGACCAGGAGCGCCAGCACATTCGCAGCCTGGGACGACATGACGACCCGAAACACGAGAAACAACACAACGTACGCGACGGCGCTCGCAGCCCCGACGAGGTAGAAGCGGAACAGCACACTCCGGGTTCCGGATGTCGTAGTCAGAGCATCTCTCCCGTCGGCCTCGAAACGGGGAGCGCAGCCACGCATCGGGCGAACTCACTGTTCGGGTGGCACTGTCGTGCGATCGGGTCGAGATCGACGAGTTCGTCCGCGTCACGCAGAGTCGGTGCTGCACCGACGACGAGGCCGCAGCGCTGCAGGGCGTCCCGGGTGTCGTCCCCGGTGCGGTCGGTGGACATCTCCACTGCTCGCAGGGCCTGCGCATCGGATGCGTCGTGCAGTCCGAGCACCCACCACCCTCCGTCCTCGGCACGGCCCAGGATCGCCGACGACGGTGCCAGAGCCTCACCGACGTCGGTGAGCATCGCGGGGTCGACCTGCGGTGTGTCCATGCCTATCTGCACGACGGGACCGGATCCGGTCCCGTCGTGATACGCGTGGATCAGGCGTTCCGCAAATCCGTCCCCGCGTTGGTCGATGACCAGAAAATCTGCCAGTGACTTTCGGATCTCGTCGCTGCGCATCGCCTCGGCCAGGTCGCCGGTCATCGCGACCACCCGCCGGGCAAAAGGAGCCTGCCTCGCCGCGGCGAGCGTGTCGAGCAGCGCCGCAGCCGCCACCGACGCGGCGTCCTCGGCGGTCATGGCGGCCATCAATCGAGTCTTGGCGAAGCCGGGTACCGGCGCTTTCGCGATGACGAGCAGCGTCGCATCGATCATGGAATCACCTTCGCGAAATCCCAGACGGCCACCACCGTGCCGCGAACCGACCCCGACACCTTCGACACTCCCCCGGTACGCGGGCGGTAGGTGATGTCGTGCTCGACAACTGTCCACCCTGCCCGAGCGGCGAGAACCAGCAGCTGCAGCGGGTAACCGGAGCGTCGGTCCGGGACGTCGAGCGAGAGCAGATCCTCTCGGCGTGCCACCCGAAGAGCGCCGATGTCGTGGACGTCGATCTTCAGCCGTCTGCGCAGACGCCAGGCAATGGCCTTGTTGCCGAGGCGGGCGTGCCACGGCGAGCCACTGCGGTGCACCGGGCGGCGCCGACCGACGACGAGTTGGGCGGAGTCCAACGCTGCGACGAGCCCGGGCAGCTCGCGCGGGTCCATCGACCCGTCCCCGTCCATGACGGCGACAACCGTCGTTCGCGCGGCGGTGATTCCGGCGTGCACGGCGGAGCCGTACCCGGGAACAGCCTCGACGACCACGTGCGCCCCGTGCGCGCGGGCCACGTCCGCAGTGCCGTCGGTGGAGCCGTTGTCGACGACCAGACGGTGATAGCCGTCGGGCACGGCGTCGAGAACATCGGGAAGAGATTGCGCCTCGTTGCGGCACGGGAGTACGACGGTGACATCGGAAGGATCGATCATCGTCACACCACCGGGGCCGAGCCGTCGGATGCCGCCCGAAGCGGTGCCGACGCGAACCGCGTCAGGCCCTCGTCCGGACCGACGGCAGCTCGGAATCCGAGAATCTCGTCGGCCCGATCGGCACCGGCAACGATGTGCCGCACGTCGCCGGGACGGAACTGACCCGTCACCTTCGGCTCGATGCCGCCGCCGTGGGCACGACACAGAATGCGCGCAACGTCACCGATCGAGATCGGGTGTCCCGAACAGACGTTGCAGGCCACGAACCCCGCTCCGTCGTGCTCGACGGCGGCAAGGTTGGCGGCGGCGACGTCCCGGACGTCGACGAAGTCTCGCATCTGCCCACCGTCCTCGTACACAGTCGGTGATTCACCGCCCTCGAGCGATGAGCGGAACATCGCGGCGACACCGGAATACGGTGTGTCACGCGGCATTCGGTCACCGTAGACGTTGTGGTAGCGCAGCGCCGTGACCGATCCGCCCGTCGCCAGCGACCAGGCGAGTGCATAGTTCTCCTGCGCGAGTTTGCTTGCTGCATAGAGACTCCGGGGCTCGAGCGGAGCGTCCTCGTCCACCGTCTCCCACGTCACCGGCTCGTCACCCTCCGGGCACTTCGCATCGAAGACACCGTTCCGCAGATCCGACGGATTCCGGGGGCGCGGACGGACGACACCGTGCACGGGGCAGCGGTAGCGACCTTCGCCGTAGACGACCATCGACGACGCGAGAACGAGCTTCCGACACTCTGCTCGGGCCATCGCGGCGAGTACTTCGGCAGTACCCAGGTCGTTGTGGCTGGCGTATGCGGGTGCGTCCGCGGTGCTGACGCCGGCTCCGACGACGGCGGCCTGGTGACACACCACGTCGACCCCCGCCATGACATCGTCCAGAGCGCCGGGGTCGCGGACGTCGACCGTCGTGACGTTCGGCGCGTGCAGTGGCGTCGAGCCGTGCGCCGAGGGTAGGAACGCGTCGACAGCCGTCACGTCGTGGTCGGCCGCCAGTAGTGCTTCGTGAATGTGTTCACCGATGAAACCGGCCGCGCCGGTGAGTAACACGTGCATCGTTTTCTCCTTGTCGTGTCGATCGAGGGGGCGGGTCGCTCACCAGTTCGTGTACGTCAGATGGTTGATCGCCAATGCCAGCACGACTTGCGCTGCCAGCCAGAAGCGCACCGAGCGGTCCCCGATCGCGACAGTGGCAACCGTCATCCACACCTGGAACGGCAGCCAGATGCGTTCCGTCTCCGCCTTGCTCAGCCTGCTCAGGTCGGCGAAGGTCACCGCCAGCAGAGCTGCCACCACGAGTAGCGTCACCGGCTCGGCACGTCGCACACGTGGCAGTGACACCACGCGTGACAGGGCGGCGGGCACCGCGAGTCCCACGGCGCAGACCAGAGCCGCGATGTTGCCCCAGCTCCAGTACTGGAACGGACGTGCGGACGCGATGCCCTGCCAATACCGTTCCTGGACGGCCACATACCCGTCGAACCACCAGAAGCCCGACGCGGTGAAGAGGCCGGCGACGACGAGGGCGCCGCCGATCGCCGGTACCAGTGGCCGCACGCGGCGAGAGGCGATCAGGACCGCCAGGGCCGGCAGTCCCATCAGAGCGAGGCCGTAGTTCAGGTAGACCGAGAACCCGAGCAGGAGACCCGCCGCGACGGCCGCGGCATCGTGCCGAGGTCGTCGACCGGCTGCTGCGACGGCCAGAAAGGCGATGCCCCAGGCGGACACACCCGTGAAGAATCCGTCCGCGGAAACACCGATCCAGATCGCGCTCGGCGCGATCACGGCGAACGGGATCAACCGTCGGGCGGTGTCGCGGTCGACGAGCGCTGCCACGGCGACAGCGGTGGCGACGGCGGCCGATGACCCGACGATCACACACAACCATGCGGCGGCCGCGCCTCCCCCGAGTCCGATGCGGTCCAACCACACGAACGTCAGAATCGCGCCGGGGGGATGCCCGGAGACGTGCGTGGTCCAGGACTCCGCCTGGCCGTCGACGATCCGGTCGGAGAAGCCGCGCAGTGTGGCACCGATGTCGTCGATACCACCTACTTCGGACAGATACTCGTCGCGGGACGTCAACTTGTCGACGAACCCTTTCTGCCAGCCGTCGACCGCAGCCAGACCGACGGTCCAGACAAGGGTCGTCGCCCAGGTGACGAGGAGCAGCGGACGCCACGACATGCGTGCCGCCACGGACGGGCTGAGGATCACCACCAGGACGCCGACGATCACCGCGACCGGAGTCCCCGGCCCCACATGAGCGCCCCACCGCCCGAACAGAGGCGCGAGCGACGCGAAATCGTCGAAGTCGAAACCCATGCCGCCGATCAGCGGAGTGACGACGGCATTCTCCCGCCGCGCCACGACCACTGCCGCGACGACCAGTGCAGCCGCGAGGAGTGCGCCGATCAGTTCCGGAACTCGAGGAACCCACCCCCGGCGATCGGTCGCGGTCGGGCCGCTCACTCGGAAGTCTCGGGGGCCGAACCGTACGGGGGTTTGACGAAGTGAGCGAAATGCCGACCGGCGATCGCGGTCACGCCCACCGGCACCAGCCCTCGTGCCGCAGCGAGCGGCGCCAGCGTCTCCGCATCGATTCGCGCCCAGTCGTACCAGGGCCCCGCAGTCTCGTCGCTCTCGATGCGCAGACATTCGGCGACGAATCCCGTTCCGGGGGTTGCCACTTCGACGTGGACCGATCCGCTCTCGCACGCGATGTCGTGAGCACGACCGATGACACGGCCGGGATCACCACCGATGCCGATGTTCCCGTCGACGAGAAGCACTGTGTCCCAATGCCCTTCGTGTGGAACGATGTCGAAGATGTCGGCCAGCTCGGCTTTGGCACCACGTTCACGGACCAGCGCGACAGCTGCCGGGGACGTGTCCACACCCATCGCCGACACTCCCCGTCGCCGCAGTTCCTCGACCAACCGGCCCGGCCCACACGCGAGATCGATCGTGCGTCCCCGGCAAAGGGCGAGCAACGTCTCGTCCACTGCGCGGTCATCGGCGTCCGCGTGCTCGCCGCCGAGCCAACGCCCGACCGGCAACAGGTTCCGTCGGCCGTCCCGGTGCCGCACCCACCACGCGGTACCGGTTGAGGCAGTGTCGAACAGAACATCGAAATTGTCAGGGGCCTCGCCCGCCGAAGTCGCTGTCACGCTTGTCCCTTCTACAGACCCCGACTGGTCCGGCACTTCCTCGATGTGGATGCTTGTCCATTCCCGGTGGACGTCGGCGACAAACGTCGCGTTCAGTCGTTTTCCACGTTCAGGGGCCATCGCCCGACTCGTCGACACGATCCGGCCCACATCGGTGTCGATGTGGGCCGGGTAGGAGGCTGTGCCTCGTTACTGCGTGTTGACAGTGATCGTGGCGACTCCCACCAGCAGTCCCGGGGTGACGGCGTCGGTCTTGAACGTCTCGTTCAGCAGGCCGGCGGCGGTCTCGGAGATATGCACGGTCGTGCCCTGCAGAATCGCGGTGTTGTTCGAGCCGGTGGCCAGCGGCTCGAGTGTGCGGCCGTCGAGATCGAACAGCACGGCGTCGGTGGCGGCGCTCTCTCCGTTGACGGTCACATCACCCATGAGCAGTGAGGTGCCCGGATCGATGACGAAGTTGGTCAGCTCCACCGTGGTACCGCCGGCGGTCAGCGACAATCCGCTGCCTTCGTGGTCGATGGAGCCCTGCACGTATGGATCGACCGTGCCCGGCGTCCAGTACTTGACGTTGCCGCCGGTGATCGGGAATCGAAGTGATCCATCCGCGAGGGTCGCCGTGCCCACGGTTCCCGGGGTCAACCCGAGCGTGGTCAGAGCGTCCGTGAAGCCGGTATCGAGCGCAACGGCGGTGTCCACGCCGGTCAAAGCATCGACCTGCGCGGCAGGTTCGGGCTGAGTGGACGTCGATGCGGCGGCGGAGGACGAACTGGACGTCGTCGCTGCCGATCCGCCGTCGTCACTGGACGAGCAGGCGGCCAGCGGAATCAGGGACATCACGCCGATCGCAGTAGCGGCCACGGATTTACGGATGGTGAACATATCAGCTCCTTGTCGTCGGTAATGGTTACTCCACATTCGCCGCGACACGGCCCATGGATGGTGTTCGACCGCAATCGTTCCCGCGGCCACCTGCGTGGCAGCGACGGTGGAACGCCACCGGACCGGGCGTGAAACGTTCTCGCGGAGGTCTTTTCGCATGATCCCTAGGCGCCCTGTGTATCCGTCCGATCGTGGCCGTGTGGCGTCGCTGGTGACGGCCGCCTCACCGCCGCGAGCACCCGCACCACGAACACCGCGACGCTGATCGCGACCATGGCCGCCACGACCCACAGCCACCGCTCGAGATACGGGTCACGGTTCAGGCCAGTGGCCGCCACGATGGCAGTGTCGTCGGTGTTCAGGATGCCCGGGAAGAACACCAGCAGCGTCAGGGCGGCGCCGAGGGCCGGCACCCGAATGTGCTGCCGCACCGGGACCTGTCGAACCGTCCAGTTGCGAGTCGGGCGCGTCGCCCGATCCGCCAGCGAGTACAGCGGGTACAGAACGAGGTCGTGCAGGATCGCCGCGCCGATGAACCACACGGCGATCGACTGCCACCACCTGTCCGAGTTCCACAGTGCGTCCACCCCGAGAGTCAGGACGGCGGCACCCGCGAGGACGAAGGACACGACCATGACGGCCGCGTGAGCCGCGCCTGCCCCGTACAGCCGCCTCATCGATCGGCCCCGCCTGCGAAGTCGATACGCGACACCCACTTGGTGTTGTGGACACCGGGAAGGCCCGGAACGATCACCCGCGCGGGATAGCCGTGGTCGAGCGACAGCGCCGCACCGTTGACGGTCAACGCGAGAAGCGAATCCGGATGCCACACCTGGTTCTGCGCCAGCGTCGCCTGCGCGAACGCACCTCCCTGTTCCAGCGAGGCCACTGTGGCGGTGCCGTCGGTCACGCCGGCGAGGCCGGCGAGGTCCCGCAAGCGCACCCCGGTCCACTCCTGCGTCGTCGACCACCCCTCGACGCACGCGATCGGCAATACCGCGGTGTGCTGATCCATCGCCTCGAGTGCTGCTCGGTCGAGAACCACGCTCGTCGTTCCCGACAACTCCACACGCCATGAATCCCCGGTGGACGCCGGATCGATTCCCGCTGCGACCGCCGTGCGATTGATCTGGAAGTCGTTCGGCCCGTCGCCGTAGGAGCGGCCGCGGGGCACCAGCAGAGCGGTCGATCGCAATGGCCCGTCGATGGTCTGCCCGATAGTGAGTGCCGCCAGCAGTCCGCTCCCGCCGGCCACGAGTGCAAGGGCCCCGCGCCGAGAGATGCCGTCCGGCGCTTTCTGCTCGTGCTCCGGTTCCACCCCGGCCGCTCGATTGCGCTCCCGGAGCACCTCGGACAGCGACGTCTGTCGCAACGTCCTCCACATGACCGGAACCTTGACGGCCACGTGCGCGAGGAATCCGGCAATGAACACCCATGCCCCGAAGTAGTGGGCGGTGTAGAAGTCGAAGCCGAAGACGTAGTCGTACTGGATGTTGAGTACACCGGTGACGATCTCGAACAGCACACCACCGACCAGCATCAACAGGCTGAGCCGCTCGAGCGCCTGCGCCGGGGATCGGACCGGCGGCCACTGCACCAGCTTCGGCATCACCGACCACAGCTTCGCGAGCACCAACGGAATGATGACGATGCCGAGCGTGACGTGCAGGCCCTGGTTCACCCGGTAGATCCATGACGGATCGGTCGGCCAGTCGAACTGGGGCAATCTCAGCCACCCCACGTCACCCGGGCGGGCCTGCCCGAACTGGGGCCCGTACGCGATGAAGGACAGCAGCCCGGTCACGGTGATCACCGGAAGGGCCACCACAAGGACCGCACCGAACACCGACGTCAACCAGGGACCGCGAATCGCACTTCGGAATTCAGGCAGCTGACGCAACGGCGGAACCCTTTCGACTGACTGTTCTCCGACTCTCGAAGTGTTGCACGGCCACGCGTTGCAGGCCGGACGATCTCGAATCGTCGGCACAGCCGACCTACGCCCACTGATCAGCACGTATCGAGCGGGGTCGAATCGACGCGGATAGCGTCCGGAACATCGATGAGTTCGCGACCTCTCGCCGGTCTACACCCACGACACCCGACGAGAGGACAATCCCATGATCGACCACGTGCTGACCGTCGTACCCGTGCGCGACATCGATGTCGCACGCGATTGGTACACACGCCTGCTGGGACGTGAGCCCGACAACAACCCGATGCCGGGTCTGATCGAATGGCAAGTCGTTCCGGGTGCATGGATCCAGGTGTTCCGCGATGCCGACCGGGCCGGCCACACACAGTCGAACCTTGCCGTCGACGATATCGACGCTCACATCACGGAGGTCACAGACCGCGGACTACGCGTCGGCGACACGACGGATGCCACCAACGGAGTCCGACTCGCACCGGTCACCGATCCTGACGGGAACGTAGTCACGTTGATCGCCGGGTTCAGGCCGGTGTACTGACGGTTTGCGACACTGATCGAGTGAATGCCCAGGCTCTGTCCAGCGTCTCCGCCCCACCCGCCCGCAAGCGGGTTCTCTACGTCACCGACCTCGCCTACGAGGCTCGTGGGCGCCGCTATTGCGACGAGGACATCTACCTCTCGACACGTTTGCGAGAGCATTTCGACATAGCACTGTGTCATCCCCTGGACGCGTCGCACTTGATGGACTTGTTCGATGCCGTCCTCGTTCGAAACTCCGGCCCCGCAATCCATTACCGACAGGAACACGATGCGTTCAGGGCGCTTGCCGAGGCCCGGAAGGTCTTGGTGCTGTCCGAGTTGAGCGGCAAGGCCGACATGGCCGGCAAGCAATACCTGGTGGACTTGTTCGCCGACGGGTACCCGGTGATTCCCACCGTCGATCGTCCCGCGGATGTAGCACGCCTGCCCGAGTCGGTCGAATATGTCGTCAAACCGAAGTTCGGCGCAGACTCGGTCGGTTTGCGCTTCGTCCGTGATGCCGAGCTCGCGGATCTGGACGACGACGACAGTCTCGTTCAACCCCGGATCATGTTCGAGTACGAGGTGTCCTTCTACTTCATCGGTCATACATTCGAGTACGCGCTCTACGCACCGGATCCCAGCCGGCGGTGGGCGTTGGAACGCTACGAACCGACGCACGCCGATCTGGTGTTCGCTCGAACTTTCATCGACTGGAACGACATCGACCGTGGGATCCAACGCGTCGACGCGTGTCGCACCGGTGCCGGCGACCTACTTCTCGTCGAACTCGAAGACTTGAACCCCTATCTGTCGCTGGACCGAGTCGCTGCCGAGACACGCGAGGTGTTCGTTGCCGATCTGGCGGCATCCATCACGTTGTTGATCGGAAGCCGGTCCCGGCGGAAGTAGGCCGCGCGAGACGTCAGGGGGGGTTGACCCGCAGCGTACGGTTGGCGTCATCCGGTGAAGTCATCACCGCGCAGCGTCCTCCGCGCACGTCGACAGGTGTCATGACTGCACCACAGAGGACTCCGCATGACGGATTCGATCTCGTCCGGCCTGCCCCCGGATGATCACAGCACGGCGGCCACGCTGGCGGCTGCGACCGCCTTCGACGACGAGATCGCGGGGGCGTTGTCGTCCCGCCCTACTCGTGCGACTCCCACCCCGATCACGATGCGCTACTTCGCTGCGGACACTTTCGACGCGTTGGACGTATTTCGTGAAATCCTGCTGTCACACAGTCGGTTTCAGGCCCTTCTTCAGGGATTGTGCGACCAAGCGGTGGCCGCACTCCCCGGCGCGGACATGGCCGGGGTGACACTCCTGCATCACGATGCGGCCAACCCGGAAACCGCGGCGAGATCCGATTCGAGGGTCAGCGACATCGAAGCCGATCAGTACCGCGTGAACGAGGGGCCCTGCCTCGAGGCCGCCCGGACCGGGCGCATCGTGCGGGATCGCGTCGAAGAAGCAGCTTCGCGGTGGCCGCTCTTCGCGGCGGCGGCCACCGACGCCGGCGTACGCAGCTTCCTGTCCGCACCCTTGGATGTGGATTCGGAGCATGCAGGGTCGTTGAACGTCTACAGCGTCGGCGATCACGGCTTCAGCGACATCGACGAGGTCCTGGTGAAGGTCCTCGTGACCGCCGTGGAGGTCGCTGTGTGGGAATCGCGGCACACCGCGGAGGCCCGGGAAGAATCAGGCAACCTGCGTCGTGCGATGGAGACCCGCGCTTGCATCGAACAGGCGAAAGGCATCGTCATGGCGGTACGCGGTATCACCGCGGATGCGGCTTTCGCCGCTCTGGTCGAACAATCTCAACGGGAAAATGTGCGTGTGTCAGTGCTCGCGGAGCGCACGGTCAGCTCGGTTGTGGCGGTAGCGCAATGAACCGGAACCACGACACCCGCTCCGTCGAGGTCACCACTGCCCGCGATGGTTCGGTGTTGATCGTCTCGGTCCGGGGAGACCTGGACCTCGACTCCACGCCGATGCTGACGGCAGCGCTCGACCGAGCGCTGTCGCAGACGATGCCGTCCGCTGTCATCGTCGACCTGACGGAGGTCGCCTTCCTGTCTTCCACCGGGATGACGGCTCTGATCGACACGCACCGTCGGATCGGCGCGCTCGCGGTCGTCTCGAACGGCCCGGCCACGACGCGTCCGCTGATGCTCGTCGGATTGGACGAGATGCTCTCCCTGCACGCCGACCTCGACACGGCGCTGGCCGCGGTGTCGTCCTGAACGGCCGTGCGTTGGGCGTACTGGAGACGACACGCGACCCCGCCAAGGACCGCAGCGGCGTCCCCGGCCTTCCGATCACCCGGCACCCGCACTTCGTCATGTCCGAAGTACCCGCCGACGCCCTGTGCATCGGCGCCGTGCGGAGGGCGCTGGCCGCGTGGCTCTACATCCTGCCGTTCGACAGCACGCGCAGAGCAGACGTCGTGCTGGCGGTGTACGAGGCGATGGCCAACGTCGTCGATCACGCGTACCTCGACTCGGACGGTGTCGGCACGATGCAGATCAGCGTCATCTACACGGTCGACGTCGGTTCCCTCGACGTCACCGTGATCGATCGCGGACGGTGGAAGAACCCCGTACACAACGGTCTTCGCGGCAACGGCCTGCCGCTCATCGCGGCGCTGAGCACCGTCTCGACGGTCGACCGTTCGGCGACCGGGACCACCGTCCGCGCGAGATGGTCTTCCACGACCCCCCACCCGCAGGAACCGGCATTCACCTGACGTCCGATCTCGTTCTCCGACACTCGGTTGCACTGCAACCGGAAGGGCACTCGTGCACCAGCTCACCCTCGGCGTCGCATCACTCTCCAGTAAACCGAGCGAACGTCGCCTCCCGATCCATCCCCGACACCTCGAACGCATCGACCCGGATCTTCGCGCGCGCATCTACTTGGAGAAGGGATACGGAGCACCGTACGGCGTGACGGACGACGATCTGTCGACTCTGGTCGCCGGGCTGCGATCGAGAGACGACCTGATCTCCGACTGCGACGTCCTCCTCCTCCCCAAACCGCAGGTCTCCGACCTCGCGGGAATGCGCGTCGGGCAGACACTGTGGGGGTGGCCGCACTGTGTTCAGGACGAGAAGCTCACGCAGACAGCCATCGACCGCCGGCTCACATTGATCGCATTCGAGGCCATGAACCACTGGTCCAGCAGCGGTTCGTTCAAACTGCACGTCTTCCACAAGAACAACGAACTCGCCGGCTACTGCTCCGTACTGCACGCACTCCAACTGGCCGGGTCGACCGGTGATTACGGTCGCCGACTCCGCGCAGCCGTCATCGGATTCGGCAGCACCGCCCGCGGCGCAGTGACCGCGCTGAACGCCCACGGCATCCACGACGTCGATGTCCTGACCCAGCGAGGCGCATCGGCGGTGAGCTCGCCCATCCACTCCGCGCGCATCGTCAATTTCGATGTCGACGAGCACGATCCGCACGAGAACCGAGCCCTCACCGACACCGGCCGAGTGCCGCTGCCCGGGTTCCTCGCCGACCACGACATCATCGTCAACTGCGTCCTCCAGGACACCGCGTCACCATTGACGTTCCTCTCCACCGACGACTTGCAGGCCGTGCCGTCCGGAACGCTCATCGTGGACGTTTCCTGCGACGAGGGAATGGGATTCGAGTGGGCACGGCCGACGTCGTTCGACGCTCCGACATTCCTCGTCGGCGACAACGTCCGGTACTACGCCGTCGATCACAGCCCGTCCTACCTGTGGGACTCCGCGACCTGGGAGATCAGCGAAGCCTTGCTGCCCTATCTGCGCACCGTGATGGACGGCCCGTCCTCATGGGACTCCTCCCCCACCATTGCCCGGTCCATAGAGATACGGAACGGCAAGATCAGCAACCCTGCGATTCTCGCCTTCCAGCACCGCGAGGCGGACTACCCCCACCGGACGGTGCCGACAGCGACTGCGTGACAACCGATCAACCCGGCGCGAATCCAGGTGCGAGGCCGTTGTGGCGACGATCGCGACGCCGTGTGCATCCACCACATCGGCGCACACACTCGCCCAGTCGGTTCCGCACGAAAAATCCGACAGCGAATGACGACCTGCCGGAAGCCCGTGCGGGTGATCGGAGTCCAAGTCGGACACGGGACGGCTCCTCCTGCCGAGCGTTCGTCGACGATGTTTCGACGTACCCGAATTCGGGCCGACGAACCGTGCAGCGAGCGCAGCTACTCCCCAGGGGTCGCCAAGACCTGAACGAAGCGTTCAGTACTGGACGACGGCAACCGCTTCCGCTCGATCCGTTTCGAGACCCCTCATGGGTGTCAATGCCCACCTCAGGCGCCCCGCTACGCCCGGAGCGGTGCGCCCGTCAAGCAGCGGCGAGCGCACCGTATCCGCACTCGCGACCCGTATTCTGCGTTCTGCCCCTGGTGCTGTCAGGAAACGATGCGACCGTCCTCGAGTGTCACGACCCGATCGGCGGTGCCCAGCACCGACGGGTCGTGAGACACGCAGACAACGGCCGCGCCGCGCTGGGATTCCGCTCTCATCACGGCCCGAATCCGTTCCCCGCTCGCAGTGTCCAGACCTGTGGTGGGTTCGTCGAGCAGGAGCAGGTCTGCCTGGCCCGCGAGACCCTGGGCGAGCAGCGCACGTTGGCGCTGCCCACCGGACAGTGTCGAGAAAGGCACCGCCGCCAGTTCGGTGATGCCGAGACGGTCGAGGGCGTCGTTCACCGAAGCGCGAGAGCCGGAGTCGAGTCTGCGCCACCGACCGGTTCGACCCCACGCGCCTACGGTCACGACATCGCGCACGGTGAGAGGCAACCGGTCGGACACCGCTGCACGTTGCGGCACGAACGCAATCCGCTGTGTCGCAACACGACTACCCGACGTCAGCGAGGTGGTGCCGGCGATCACCTCGAGCAGAGTGGACTTGCCGGCACCGTTGGGACCGGCGATCGCCATGATCGCACCGCGTGACACGTCCAGGTCGACATCGCGCACGGCGACGCGGGTCGGGTATTCGACGCGCACCCCACGAAGACGAGCGGCGGGTGACTGTTCGGATCGGGAGGTAAACACGATCCCACCCTAAACGATTTTGAAAACCGTTATCACTGTCATTAACATCCCGTGGGTGATAGTCGAGGCCACCAGCACCCTGTTCGAGCCGTTCACGCTCGGCTTCGTACAGCGGGCCATGTTCGGCGGCGCACTGGTGGCGGTGCTGTGCGGAGTCGTCGGCACCTGGGTCGTCATCCGCGGCATGGCATTCCTGGGCGAGGCGCTCGCGCACGGGATGCTGCCCGGCGTTGCTCTGGCCACGGTCTTGGGAGCACCGGTACTGGTGGGCGGAGCGGTGAGCGCGGTGGCGATGAGTCTCGGAATCACCGCACTTCAGCGGCGGGGGAAGTTGTCCTACGACACGAGCATCGGCATGTTGTTCGTCTCGATGCTCGCGCTGGGGGTCATCATCATCTCCCACTCGGGGAGCTTCGCGACCGACGCCACGTCGATCCTGTTCGGCGACATTCTCGCCATCACCGCCGTCGACCTCGTTCTCCTGGCAGTAGCGGCCGTGATCGGTCTCGCAGTCGCAGTCGCCTTTCATCGGCCGTTGGTGGCGCTCGCGTTGGACCCGCGGATCGCCGCCGTTCTGGGTCTCGGTCCCCGCTCGGCCCAGGCCGGCCTCGTCGCTCTGGTGACATTGGCGGTCGTCGCCTCGTATCAGGCCGTCGGCTCGCTTCTGGTCGTCGGACTTCTTCTCGCCCCTGCCGTCGCGGCCGGGCAATGGACCACCCGCATCCCGACCCGGATGGTATTGGCCGCACTTCTGGGGGTGCTGTCGGTGTTCGGGGGGCTTCTGGTGTCCTGGCACGCAGCCACGGCCGCCGGCGCCTCCGTCGCCGCCACCGCGATCGCGATATCAGGCCTGTCGGTGGCCTCGAGATCTGCCGTCACATCGCTCGGACGCCGCGGCGCGGTGGCAGCTCTCCCCGCCTGACAACTGCCCGATCACCCACCACTTACCCGTAAGGACACTGTGCGACAACGAATCATGACCGCAGCCCTCGCACTCGGCGTCCTCGTCGTCGGCTCGATCGCGTGCTCCACCGAGCAGGCGGCGCCGCTTCCCGTCGACGAGGCGTCCGGTGAAGGCCACGGGGCCGTCGCCGACGCGGCGGAACTCGCCGAGCCTCGCTTGGGGCTCACCACCATCGACCCCACCGGGGCCGTCTCACACCTCGATCTTCTGGACGACTCGGTGTCCGATCTCGGCACCATCGGCGCACCCGCGGCGATGACCACCGACGGCCGCTACCTGTTCGCCACGACGAACGCCGGCATCGAGATCGTGGACAGCGGCGTCTGGACCTGGGACCACGTGGACCACTTCCACTATTACCGCGCCGAACCCCGACTCCTCGGCACTGTCGAGGGTGACGGTGAGCCGACCGTCGCCACGTCGAACCTGTCGACCTCGGGAGGAACCGGGCTGTATTTCCCCGACTCCGGCGACGCCGTGCTTCTCGACACCGAGGCACTGTCGAAAGGCGATATCGCCGAGTCCTTCCGCCTGCAGAACCCACCCGGCGTCGGCATGGTCGTGCCCGTCGGAACGTTCGCACTCGTCACCGAGGGCGTCGGCGCGTCACGGACGGTCGTCGGCTATACCGCCGACGGTCAGCGCACCGGCCTCGTCGAGCCTTGCCCCGATGCCGCCGGCACCATCACCACCCGGGTCGGCGCCGTTGTCGGCTGCTCCGACGGCGCACTGCTCGCGTCAGCCACCGGAAACGAGCTCACGGTGGAGAGGATCCCGTACCCCGCCGAAGCGACCGCCCCTCCCGCAACAGCATTCGACAACCGCGAGGGTCGTCCTACTGTCGCAGGCCTTGCCGGTGACCAGGGCATCTGGTTGCTCGACACCCGCGAGAAGTCGTGGACGCTCCTGCCCACCCCCACACCGTTGGTGCACGTGTCGGCGGTCGACGACAGCGACGAGAACGTCCTGGCTCTCGCGACCGACGGTCGCGTCCTCGTGTTGGACGGAAGCGACGGTTCCGTGGTCGCCGAGACGGGTCCGCTCGTAGCCGCATCCCTGGCCTCAGGGAAGGCACCGACCCTGGTCGCCGATCAGCAGCGCGCTTATCTCAGCGCGCCCGACGAACGTCGTGTGTACGAGATCGACTATGCCGACGACGCCCGCATCTCACGCACATTCGAGACGGCGACCGAACCGGCCTTCACCGCCGAGACGGGACGCTGAGCATGAGAGGACATCGGACAGGATCATCCCTCGCCGCGGCGGTGGTGACGATCGGCGTATTCCTCTCGGTCACTGCGTGTTCGGTGGTAGGAGACGACCGTCCGTCCGTGATGGTCTCGACGAACATCCTGGGCGATGTCGTCGTGGAACTCGTCGGCGACGAGGTGGACGTCGTGACCCTGATGAAGCCCGACGCCGACCCGCACTCGTTCGAGATCTCCGCACAGGAGGGCGCTCGACTGCGCTCGGCGGACCTCGTCGTCTCGAACGGACTCGGCCTGGAGGAGGGTCTGCAGCAGCATCTCGACGCGGCAGCCGCGGAGAACGTCCCGATGTTCGTCGCCGGGGATTCCATCGACGTCCTCGACTACCGCGAGGGGGACGCGGCCGGCAGCCCCGACTCGCATTTCTGGACCGATCCTGCGCGCATGATCGCCGTCGTCGATGCCCTCGAGCCGGTGCTTGCCGGACTCGACGGCGTGGATCCGACCGCGATCGCCGAGCGCGCCGGCGTCTATCGCACGAAGTTGGACACTCTGGACGCGGAGATGTCCGCCGCTTTCGCCGCGATCCCGGACGAACGGCGTGCGCTCGTCACCAATCACCACGTATTCGGTTACCTCGCCGATCGCTTCGACTTCGAGGTCGTCGGCGCTGTCATTCCCGGCGGCACCACCCTCGCCGCACCGTCGGCGTCGGACCTGTCCGACCTCGTCGACGCCGTGAACACCACCGGAGTCCGCACCATCTTCGCGGAGTCGTCGTCGCCGGACCGCCTCGTCCAGGCACTCGCCAGCGAGGCCGACATCCGTGTCGACGTCGTCCCGCTGTTCACGGAGTCCCTCTCCGGCGCCGACGGCGGCGCTCCCGACTACCTCACGATGATGCGCGTCAACACCGAGCGCATCGCCACGGGCCTCTCTTCCTGATCAGTTCCGTTCCCCACAGAAAAGGACATCACATGCGCATCAGTCACGTCCGGCGAGCAGGCACCACGGTGCTCGCTCTGGGAGCAGTCGCTACCCTCGCGGCCTGCTCCTCTGGAACTACCACTGCCGCCGACTCCACCTCTACGACCACGTCGGTAGCGCGAGAGGCCGGGCCCCGTGTCGCGGTCTCCTACGAAGGCGGCCTGCGGGTGCTGGACGCGGCCACCCTCGAGACCGTCGCAGACTTCGACTCGGAGGACTACACGCGGCTCAACCTCGCCGGAGACGGTCGCAACGTCATGGTGACCACGAGTCAGGGCTTCCAGGTACTCGACACCGCCGCCGGAACTACGGACGAACCCGTGCTCACCGACACTGTGTTCGAGGCGCAGAAGGCCGGCCACGTCGTCCGCCACGGCGGCAAGACCGTTCTGTACGCCGACGGGACCAGTGATACAACCATTTTCGACACGGCCGCACTTGAATCGACCGACGGGCTCCCCGAGGTGGAGAGCATCCCCGGCGTCGAGGCGCACCACGGAGTATCGATCGTCCTCGAGGACGGCACGTTCCTCACCACCGTCGGAAACGCCAACGGACGCACCGGTATCGAGGTGCGTGACACCTCCGGCGCCGTCATCGCCCGCAACGACCAGTGCCCCGGCGTGCACGGTGAGGGAACGGCACAGAACGAGGTCGTCGTCTTCGGCTGCGAGAACGGCGCTCTGGTCTACGACAAGGGTGAGATCACCAAGCTCGACGCGCCGGATCAACCCTACGGGCGCGTGGGAAACGCGTACGTCAGCGAGACCAGCCCCCTGATCGTCGGCGACTACAAGGACGACGCCGACGCGGAAGGCTCACTGCTGCACGCGGTCACCGTCATCGACACCGCCACCAAGACACTCGAGGTGGTCCAGATGCCAGAGGGTGCCGAGTACACCTGGCGCGGGGTGTCCCGTGGTCCCGACGACAAGGCATACATCATCGGCACCGACGGCGCGGTTCACGTCTTCGACCCGACGACGCGCGAGTTCACCGCCTCCTACCCCGTCATCGGTGAGTGGGAAGGCCCCACCGAATACCAGGATGCGCACCCCGGAATCTCCATCACCGGCGACACCGCCTACGTCACCGAACCGGACACCGACGGCATTCACGCCGTCGACCTGACCACCGGTGACGTCACCGTCAGCAGCACACTCGACATCACCCCGAACGAGTTCGTGGCCGTCACCGACTGATTCTTTCGATCGACTGTCGCGGGTGCGGAGTGCGTGCTCCGCACCCGCGACAGTCGTCGCGGGGCGATCATGCGTGCTCAGGAAGTCGTCGTCGAGCCCGTGATCAGATCCGCGACGAGCTCCGGATCGTCCCATGTCGGAACGTGACCCAAGTGCTTGTGCGCGACGACGGCAACGAGCGACGGCAGCTCACCCAGGTCGGTCTCCGCTGCCCGGATCAGCGGGTCTCTGCCCCCGAAGACCACCGTGATCGGGACATCGACGTCTGCGCCGCCGCCGAATCGGGTGCCTTCGAGTGCCGCCATCGTGCGATCGAAGTCGCAGGTGGCGAGATTCCGTGCATCGTCTGCCGCCACGGCGGGCGGAATGCGCCACGGACGGCCGAACAAACCGAACAAGCCGATGGTCCGCAGCAGCGAGCGACGCAGGAGGAACCCCGCACCCGGAAGTCGAGAACCGTTCGTCCACAACGAGAACAGCACTTGCCGCCGCACACGCGCTGTGCCACCCGTCGACCGCCACAGACCGGCGGGCATGAGTGCACACACCGACGTCGCCCGACCACGGCGCGCCAGCACCAGCGAGAGCCATCCACCGAGAGAATTACCGACGAGGTGCGCACTGCTCCAGCCCAGTTCGTCCATCACCAGCTCCACCCGATCCGCCAGCCGTGCCGGCGTCGGTACGTCACCGTCGCCGAGGGGATCGCTCTCTCCGAAGCCCGGGAGATCGATCGAGACGGTGTCGAAGTGTTCTGCCAGTATCGGTATCACCGGATCCCACATCTGATGTCGATGCCCGATCCCGTGAATCAGGAGCATGGGAGCCCCCCGGCCCGTCCTGCTGTAGCGGGGCAAGCCAGAGGCATCGATGTCGGTCACGTGACAAGTATCCATCCGAGACGGACGTCGTCGATGTGGACTGTGGCCAGTATCTGTCCCCGGAGTCAGGACACCCGACAACCGAGCCGTGTAGGTGGGCTTACGCGACGGCGACGACCCTCACGGGTGACGTCATAGGGCGGACTCAGAGCGTCCGGCATCGCTGTCGCCGCAGTGCGCGAACCCGACAGTCTGAGGCTGCTCGACGCGGCGACCGGGGCGGAGCGGTAGTTCGTACCGACGGTCGGCGCCCCGCGGCACCTTCCCCTGGCCGGCCCCGACGGACCGGAACCCGCGCCACTCGAGTCCAGTGACGAACCGCTTCTGGTCGATCCGGCGAACGGCATGTCGCTCTCCACCACTCGAGGCGTCGGACGGCAACTGCACGATGTCGTCGTCAGAGCATCTCCCCCGTCGGCCTCGAAACGGGGAGCGCAGCCACGGCTCGGGCGAACTCGCTGTCCGGGTGGCCTACCCGCGCCGTCGACGCTCGGGATGCGTTGCGAGAAGGGCATAACATTGATATACATGCGCTATGACAGCGTTACACGGCACTGCACATCCTCACACGGTGACGGACTGCCCTCCTGCGGCTGACCGCGCGACCGCTGCATGACCGCCGTCGGACGCAGCACCTACGTCAGACTCGCCGCCCTCGCAGTAGCCGCGACCGCTCTCGCCGTGGCCGGCGGATCATATGTCCGCATGGAGTCCCTCCTGGGGATCGGCCAGTATTCGGTCACAGTGCAGCTCAGCGACTCCGGCGGCATCTTCACCAACGCGGAGGTGACGTCGCGCGGCATTCCCGTCGGTCGCGTCGGATCGCTGACACTTGTCGACGCGGGCGTCGACGTCGAATTGTTGATCGACGACTCGTCCGATCCGATTTCCGCGTCGACCTCCGCGGTGGTAGCCGCACGCTCCGCCATCGGTGAGCAGTACGTGGACCTGCGGCCCGATACCGACGAGGGCCCTTATCTCGAGGACGGCTCGATCATCGAACGATCGATGACGACCATCCCGACTCCAGTGGAGAGCGTGCTGTCCAACGTCGACGGCCTCGCGCGCAGCATTCCGGTCGATGAACTGCGAACCGTCGTAACCGAACTGGGCGACGGGTTCGACGGTATGGGAGGTGACCTCGCGACACTCGTCACATCACTGGACTCGCTCAGTGCGGCGCAGCTCGACGCCCTACCCGAGACACTTGATCTCGTACGGGATGCGAGTGTCGTGCTCGACACGCAATCCGAACAATCCTCCGCAATACTCGATTTCAGCTCGGGGCTCGATGACATCACCGCGCAGCTCCGCGCGAGCGACGGCGACCTACGTCGAATAGTCGACAGCGGAATCGACGCATCCTATGAAACCGGTGCACTGATCACCAGTGCAGGAGCGAGCATCACATCGATCGCGAGCGACGTCGCCTCGGTGACCGCCGCGGTCAGCCCACGGGCATGGGCCCTTCGACCGCTGCTGCAGGTTCTCCCCCGGACGGCCATGGGGGCCCGAGCTCAGAGCCCCGGTGACGGAACCACCCACTTCGGCCTCGTCGTGGAGACGAACAACCCCCCGCCGTGCACCGTGGGATACGAAGCCACCCAGAGAACCCTCGAGCGAGAACGCGCTGCCGATCCCGACTTCGACGAGACGACCCGGGACTTCCCGATCGATCTGTCGGTCGGGTGCACAGCACCGCGAGGATCCGTGACGGGCGTCAGAGGTGCCGGCAGTGCGCCCTACATGGATCCCGCCGTTCCGCAGCCCTGGGACGACAAGCCCAAGGTGGACCCCGGCGCACTCGACCTCAATCCGATTGCGAATCAGCTGGCCACACTCCTCGGTGTCACGGTGCGATGATGCCCGCGACTCGACGAGAGGTGATCGGATGACGGCGGTGAGCATGGGAATTCCCAGCCTGCCCGGTGTCGCACGCGCGCCGTCCGCCCTACCGCGTCCGCAGCACATGATGGTCGGCCGTCCGGACGTTCCGCACCTGCTGGACAGTTTCGGTCGCATCGCGCGGGACCTCCGCATCTCGGTCACCGAGAAGTGCTCGCTGCGATGCACCTACTGCATGCCGGCCGAGGGGCTGCCGAACCTGGAGTTCGAACAACTGCTCGCGGCGGAGGAGATCGCCCGCCTCGTCGGCATCGCCGATCGTCTTCTCGGTGTGCGGGAGGTGCGCTTCACCGGCGGCGAACCGCTGGTCCGCAAGGACATCGTGGACATCATCGCCCTGACTGCTGAGCACGCGCCCGGTGTCGAATTATCGATGACCACCAACGGGATCGGCCTCGAGCGCCGCGCGGAGCGTCTGCGCGCGGCGGGTCTGACGCGGGTCAACGTCTCCCTCGACACGGTCGACCGCAAACACTTCGCGTCGTTGACGCGGCGGGACCGTCTGCCCGCCGTGCTCGCCGGTATCGACGGGGCCCTGGCGGCCGGTCTGACGCCGGTCAAGATCAACGCCGTCCTCATGCGCGAGACTCTGCACGGCGCCCGGGACCTGGTGCAGTGGTGCCTGGACCGGGGTGTCGATCTGCGGTTCATCGAGCAGATGCCGCTCGACGCGGACCGGGAGTGGGCTCGTTCGACGATGGTGTCGGCGGCAGAACTGTTGGATGTGCTCGGGGGTCGGTTCACCCTGGAGGAGATCGGACGCACCGACCCGTCGGCACCGGCCGAGGAGTGGTCCGTGAACGGCGGCCCGGCCACGGTGGGAGTCATCGCCTCGGTCACCCGCTCGTTCTGCGCCGACTGCGATCGGACGCGGTTGACGGCGGAAGGGACCGTGCGGTCGTGCCTGTTCAGCGACTCCGAGACCGATCTGCGCGTGGCGTTGCGCGGGGGTGCGACCGACGAGGACATCGCCGACTTCTGGCGCGGAGCGATGTGGAACAAGTGGGCCGGGCACGGGATGGAGCGAGAAGACTTCGTGCCACCGGAACGCTCGATGGGCGCCATCGGTGGCTGAATCCGTGACTGTGAGCGTGCGGTACTTCGCAGGGGCCGCGGACGCCGCGGGCACCACGCAGGAGTCGTACGATCTGAGGGTCGGCGCGACCGTGGCGGACGTGAAGTCGGCGCTGCGTGGACGCCACGGGCACAAACTGGATCGTGTGCTGGACGTGGCGGTGTTCCTCATCGGCGACGAGATGGTCCGCGACGATGCCTACCCCGTAGGTTCCCGGATCGACGTCCTGCCGCCCTTCGCCGGCGGCTAGCTGTGTCGACCCGAGACTGCTGACCGGCTCACTCGACGCCGATCGTCACCTCGGTGGACTTGACGAACGCGGTTGCGTTCTGACCGACTTCGAGGCCGAGGTCTTCGGCCGCCTCTCGTGTGATCGAGGACGTGACGGTCTGGTCGCCGCCGTCGAGACGTACCTTCACGGTCGCCATCACGCTACCGAGAGTGACCTCGGTGATGGTGCCGACGAGCTGGTTGCGAGTGGACAGTCGCATGATGAATCCTCCTGTGAGAACGACGTTGTGACGAATTCGAGAAACGGGTTACTACCAACGGCGCAGGATCGCAACACGTGGCGCAGTGTCGATGCCGCGTGCCCGTGTTCACTGCGCCGGCGCAGTTACTCCGGAGTGTGCATCGCGTCCACGCGTGCGGGCACGTTCTTGTGCCAGGGGGTGGCCGAGTACTCGTCGCGGCGGGCAGCATCGGTCAACTCGTTGGGTGCCACACCCACGCGGGCCGAACCGGGAAGGTCGAGTCCGAACCCGTTCGGCAGGGCGATGTGGCCGGGCTGCATGGTGTCCGTGATCTCCACATGTGCCATCGCTGAACCCTTGGCAGTCGTGATCCGAACAGTGGAACCTTCGGAGAGACCGAGCTTCTCGGCATCGAAGGGGCAGATGCGCAAGGCGCCGTTTCCGCCCCGCTTGCGCCACGTGTCATCACGGAAGATTGTGTTCGCGGTGAACGCGCGTCGCTCGCCGGCGGAGAGAACGAACGGGAATTCGTCGCTGACATGGGACGGGTTCTTGCCCGTCAACGCCGTCAACGACTCCAGCAGGGGTGTGATGGCCAGCTGTATCGGTCGGTTCGCAGCGGGAACATAGTTCCACGCTCCACCGTCGAGATCGTCCACGGTGATCTCGACGCCTGATCTGGTCTCCAGGATCGCGGTGAACAGCGCCTCGGCGTTGCGATGGCCTGCTGCGCGGACCGAGTCGGGATGTTCGTGGAAGACTTTCTGGGACAACGCCCACATGACCGAGGCCGATGTCGCGCCGTTCGGGAGCGTGGGCCCCAGTGTCGCGTAGAGCAGGTATGCCGCGACCGGGACGGACCTCTTGTCCAGTCTTAGCAGCGCGAGAAAAACGGCGCCGTACACCTTGTGACCGAGCTTCAGCGCTCCGCGCAGCAGCGCGAGCCACCACGGTTCGATCAGCCCGAGAGCGTCGATCAGTCGTGCGTAGATCTCGGGTTCGGGCAAGGCGCCCGGCAGCGGGTCCAGAATCGGCGCCCGGAGCTGAAAACTGTTGCGTGGGAACTCCAGACTGAAGAAGGTTGCCTCCCACTTCTCGAACTGGCTGGACGCGGGCAGCACGTAATCTGCGCACCGTGCGGTCTCCGTCATGGCGACATCGATCACGAGGCTGAACTCGAGGTCCTCCATGGCTTGCCGGAAACTCGCCGAGTCGGCCATCGAATGCGCCGGGTTGGACGACTCGATCACCATCGCCCGGAATCTTGCGGGGTGATCGTTCGACACCTCCTCCGCGATGGCGTTTCCCGGAACCAGCCCGCCGAACATCGGAGTGCCGTGGACCGGTGTGTGCTTCACGTCCAGCGAGTAGTTCACCACCGGCGCCATCCACGAGTGATTGTGCATGGCACCACTTTTTGCGAAATTTCCGGTGATCAGCCAGATGAGCTTCTCGAGGTAGGACACCAAGGTGCTGTTGGGGCTCTGCTGCACTCCGAGATCCTCATACATCGAGACGCTCTCCGCTGTCCCGATGAGATGCGCCGCTCGTCTGATCGACGACTCGTCCACCCCACACGTCCGTGCGTACGCCGAGACGTCGAGTCCGCGGACAGCGGCCACGATCTGCTCGACACCGGCCGTGTGCTCACGGAGGAAGGCGTGGTCCATCATTCCGTCGTCGATGATGACGGCGAGAACGGCAGCGAGGCACCAGGCATCGGTTCCTGGCTTGACCTGGAGATGGAGGTCGGCGCGCTCCGCTGTGTCCGTGCGTACCGGGTCCAGAACGATCATCGACCTGTTCGGGTCCTTGCCGATCTCCTGCAACACGGTGCGCGCCCGAGCGACACCGTGAGACTGCCACGGATTCTTTCCGAGAAAGACGCTCACCTGCGCACGGTCGAAGTCGCCCACCGTGTGCCCACCGGTGAGGTGCGCGTCCACCCAGGCTTCACCGGTCTTCTCCTGAGCGATGGCGTTCGATCTGTACCTCGCGCCGAGTCCGCGCATCATGGCACCGGCGTACGCGCCACCCAGATGGTTTCCCTGTCCTCCACCCCCGCAGAAGAAGATGCTCTCGCCGCCGTGTTCGTCGCGCACGGCCCGCAGACGGTGTGCGATCTCGCTGATCGCCGTGTCCCAGTCGACCGGGCTGTAGGTGCCGTCGGTCTCACGTCGCATGGGGGTGTCCAGTCGAGACCCGCCGTTCTGGTAATGGTCCAGTCGAAGTGCTTTGTTGCACGTGTACCCCAGCGACTTGGGGTGCTCTTTGTCGCCACGTATCTTGGCGATACTCCGGCCCTCCATGGAGACAGTGATACCGCAGTTGTTCTCGCACAGAATGCATGCGGTCTTCTGCCAGCCGGGGCCGTTCTCGTCCGTCACGGTCGTCTCCAGTCGTTGTCTGTGATGAAGCACGGATCGTCGCCGTGCGTGATCGCCGGGGGTGGGTCTTCCCGGCCGGAATCGCCTCGAGCGGCGTCACCTGGCCCTGATTGCGAGTGTTGCTGGGACCGAGTGGCGACGACAAGAGGTGTGAGTACACGTTCACGTCGGAAATGCTGTGCACACGCACACATCACGCATTCCGGCGACTGCTGCTTCGAGATACGTTGTGCTGCTTTGGAATCTCTGTATTATGGAGGCGTACATAGAAGGGGATTTTCATGACTTACGTGGTGGCAGAGCCGTGCGTCGACGTTCTGGACAGGGCCTGCATCGAGGAGTGTCCGGTCGACTGCATGTATCAGGGTGACCGCATGCTGTACATCCATCCGGACGAATGCGTCGACTGCGGAGCGTGTGAACCTGTGTGTCCGGTGGAGGCAATCTTCTACGAGGAGGACGTTCCTGCGCAGTGGTCCGCGTACGTCTCGACCAACGTGGACTTCTTCGACATCATCGGATCACCGGGCGGCGCAGCAAAATTCGGTGCCACCGGCGTGGACACGGACCTCGTGTCCGCTGTCGTCGTCGGCTCACCTTCGCCGTGATGCCGTCGGCACCGAGCCTTCGGACGGTGGAGCAGCATCGAAGGATCATCGCCGGCCTGATCTCGCGCACGCCGACAGTGCTGACGCCGCTGGCGGCGGCAACGGGACTCGTCCTTGCCGAGGAGGTGAACGCGTCGATCCCGCTTCCGCCGTTCGACAACTCCGCTGTCGACGGATATGCGGTGCATGCCCAGGACGTGGCCGCCGCCGGATCGGACGCGCTGGTCCGGCTCCCGGTGTCCCACCTGATACCCGCAGGTCACCCGATACCGGAAGAGCTGCGCGCGGGAACGGTGGCGCGCATCATGACCGGCGCCCCGCTTCCTGCCGGGGCCGATGCGGTGGTGCCGGTGGAGGACGCTCGGTACGACGGCCTGCAGGTGGCGTTTCGTCGTCCCAGCACGCTCGGCGCGCACGTGCGGCGGACCGGCGAGGACGTCATGCCTCCCGAGCGGCTCTTCGGTGCGGGGACGGTCCTGACACCGTTGCGGATCGGACTACTGGCAGCGTCCGGCGTGGGGCAGGTTCTCGTGCATCGCCGAATCCGTGTCGCCGTGGTGTCGACCGGAGCCGAGATCGTCGACGCCTCCACTCCCCTGCGGCACGGTTCGATCCACGATGCGAACTCGGCACTCCTGTCTGCCGCAGTCGAAGACTGCGGGGCCGAACTCGTCGCGTGTGTCGCCGTGCCGGATTCGGTGGACCGGCTCAGCGCACACCTCGAAGACCTCGGAGCACGGGCGGACGTCGTCATCACCTCGGGCGGAGTCAGCGTGGGGGATCACGAGGTGGTCAAGCAGACGCTCACGCCCCACGGCGTACTCTTCGCCGGCGTGTCGATGTCGCCCGGGCGACCGCAGGGTGCCGGGACCGCCTTCGGTACGACCCTGCTGACGTTTCCGGGCAACCCCCTCGCGGCCTACGCCTCGTTCGAGATCTTCGCGCGGCCGATTCTCCGGCGCGCCATGGGTCTGGTGCCGGACAACCGTCCCACCGTGCGGATGCCGCTGGCCCACCCGATGGCCAGGAGGCCTGGCCGACACACGCTGGATCTCGCCGCCGAACGCCCTGACGGGTCGCTCGCCCTGCTCACCGGTTCGGGACGACACGGACTCGGGGCGGTGCGGGAGGCGCGCTGTCTCGTGGAGCTGGACGGCGAAGTTCCTTCGCTCGACGCCGGAGAGACGGTCACGGCGATTGTGCTCTGACCGGGGCGCCCGCGTCGGATCACCACCACGAGTGGAAGGAATCGTTCATGCTCGAGAGCAGCACAACCAGCGGATCGCAGAAGACGGACTGCCCGCCGTATCGACACACCTCTGCCGCTACGCACAGAACTGATTCAGCATCCGGCGTGAGCGACAGGCACCTGAGGCCAACGGTTCTCGCCCGGATCTCGAGCGACCCGATCGATCCCGCGGGGGTCTCCGACGCCGTGGCCGGTCCGGAACATGGTGCCGTGCTGGTGTTCTGGGGAGTCGTGCGCGACCACGACCACGACGAGTCGGTATCCGCACTCGAATACCGAGCCCACCCCGACGCCGTGAAGTTCCTCCGTCGCTGCTGCGAGGACGCGGCCGCGTCGTCCGGCCTGCCGGCAGCGGCCGTCCATCGCGTCGGCGACCTGACGATCGGCGACACTGCTCTCGTTGCCGCGGTCGCGTCCCCTCACCGCGCCGAGGCGTTCGCAGCGTTGCAGGCCTTGGTCGACCGGATCAAGACGGAGGTGCCCATCTGGAAGCGCCAGCAGTTCGCCGCCGGCACCAGCGAATGGGTGGGTCTCTGACGTGGCGCTCACACGGAGTCGCGCTCGACCACTCCCGCGACGTCGGGACCCACCTCGGGAACCTCGCGGCCATCCAGCAACGCGGTGACCACGTCGACGACGAAGCCGGCACTCGCCGCCACGTCCAGGGTCACCATAGTTAGGGCGGGGAACGCGAGAGCCGCTGCGGAAGAATCGTTCACGCCGATGACGGCCAGGTCTCTCGGCACCTCGAGGCCGGCGTCGCGCGCTCCGGCGAGAACGGCGAGCGCGGTCAACGCATCGTGCGCGCAGACGGCGGTGACCGGAGCCGGCCCCTCCCGCCACGTCGAGACAGCGTCGCCGGCGAGACCTCGATCGAGCGGAACACGCACGGCGACCGGGGCGGTCAGTCCCTTTTCGGCGCAGACACGTTCCAGCGCGCGCAGACGGAGCGTCGCAGCTGGGGACAAACGGTCGTCGTCGGGCACCGCGTAACCGAGCGTTCGATGGCCGGCTCGACGCAGCCGATCGACCTGCAGGCGGGCGATTCGATCCTCGCGAGGTCCGGTGACCCACCGACCGATGGCGTCGGGCCCGGTCAGCGAGGCCGTCACCCCGACACCATTGCGCCGCAGACGATCCGCGTCCGTGCCATCGAGCGTCCACGCAATGACCGCCGCGGGTGTCACCGCCGTCCAGGCCGAGCCGCCCGGAAGATCGGTGGACGGCACAGTCATCAAGGTCAGTCCGGTACGGCCGAAGTCGTGCGACAGATGCTCCACCAGTTCCCCGACGTCCGAGGACAAGGGAAGTGCCGGAGGAAGGATCATCAACACCACGTCGCTGCGCCCCCGGCTCAGAGCGCGTGCCTCCGCGAACGGCGCGTACGACAACCGTGCCGCTGCGTCGAGCACACGGCGACGCGTCTCCTCGGGGAGCACCTTGTGCGGAGCGTCGTTCAACACGAAGCTCACCGTCGTCCGCGAGACACCGGCCTCCCGCGCGACGTCGGCGCTCGTCGCACGCCGCCCGCGCCCGGCGCTCACCGCATCGTCCATGAGCTCATCCTGTCATCCGGCCTTGCGCGGCTGTAAGTCCGTCTCTACTCTGACATGCGGTAACACGCGTTACTGACACGGGTAACCACACCCCGAACGTCTGGAGTCGACCCATGACCCATCCCGTCGTATCCGAGATGACGGCGGAGGAGAAGGCGCACCTACTCAGCGGTCGAGACTTCTGGTCCACCCACTCGGTCGAGAGACTCGGCATCACGTCCGTGACGATGACCGACGGTCCGCACGGAGTCCGGTTGCAACGACGTTCCGATGAATCGGGCACGCCCGCGACCTGCTTCCCTCTGGCCGCAGCCGTGGGTGCGAGCTGGGATCCCGCCGTCGCGCGCGCGATCGGTGCGGCGATCGCGATCGAGGCGCGCGCGCAGGGCGTCGGCATCGTTCTGGGGCCGGGGGTGAACATCAAGCGATCACCGCTGTGCGGGCGGAACTTCGAGTACTACTCCGAGGATCCCCTGCTGTCCGGCGTCCTCGGCGCAGCCCACGTAGAGGGTCAGCAAGCGGAGGGAGTTGGGGCGTCGGTCAAGCACTTCGCGGCCAACAATCAGGAGACGGACCGCATGCAGATCAGTGCCGACGTCGACGAGAGGACGTTGCGCGAGATCTATCTCCCGGCCTTCGAGCGGGTGGTCACCGAGTCCGCTCCTGCCACCGTCATGGCCGCCTACAACAGGATCAACGGCACACCCGCATCGGCGAACACCTGGCTGCTGACGGACGTCCTCAGGGGCGAGTGGGGATTTCGGGGTGCGGTGGTCTCCGACTGGGGAGCGGTCGCCGATCCCGTCGCATCGGTCCGGGCGGGTCTCGACCTCCAGATGCCCGGAACCGGCGGCAGAAGTGCACGCCTGATACTCGATGCGCTGGCCGACGGGTCGCTCGACGAGACCGTCGTCGACAGGGCCGCCGCGCGTGTGCTCGAACTCGGTCGCGGCGCCGCGGAGATGGACGACCGCGACGTCGACTTCGCAGCTCATCATGCGCTGGCCAGAACTCTCGCCTCAGAATGCGCGGTACTCCTGACCAACGATGGCACTCTCCCACTGCACCAAGGCACCAGGATCGCGGTGATCGGCGAATTCGCCCGGACTCCCCGCTTCCAGGGCAGCGGAAGCTCACGCGTGGCAGCTGTCGATGTCGACGAGCCACTCGCCTGTCTGTGCGAACTCGCCTCGATGCGCGACTGCGACGTCACCTTCGCACCGGGATTCACTCTCGACGACGCCCCGTCGACCGAGGCGGCCACCGCACTCCGCGCGGAGGCCGTGGCTACCGCGAGCGCAGCAGAGGTCGCGGTGATCTTTGCCGGACTACCCGACACCGCCGAATCCGAAGGGTTCGATCGCTCGACGACGCTCCTGCCCGAGCAGCAATCTGCGCTGATCACCGCGGTGGCGGCCGCCGCACCTCGCACCGTCGTCGTACTCGCGCACGGCGGAGTGGTGACCATGGAGGAATGGCACGACGACGTTCACGCCGTCCTGGACGTGTCGTTGGCCGGCGAGGCCGCCGGTGGTGCGGTAGCCGACCTGCTGTTCGGCGTCGCGAACCCGTCGGGCCGACTGGCGGAGACCATCCCGGTACGCCTGTCGGACACTCCCTCCTACACCAACTTCCCCGGAGAACAGGGGCATGTCCGCTACGGCGAGGGTGTCATGGTCGGATATCGCTGGCACGAAACTGCGGAGCGCCCTGCTCGACACCCGTTCGGACACGGGCTGTCCTACACCACCTTCGGGGTCGACGACCTGACTGTCACAGCGGTCGGCGACGACAGTGCCACGGTGACGGTGACGGTCCGCAACACCGGCCGGCTGGCCGGTTCCGAGGTCGTGCAGATCTATGTCTCCACCACCGCCGGCCCCGTTCGCCGTCCCGTACGTGAGCTCCGGTCCTTCACGAAGATTCGCCTCGAACCGGGCGAGAGTCACCGAGTCGAGTTCTCGTTGTCGCGACGAGCGTTCGCGTACTGGGACATTCGTCGCCACGGCTGGGTAGTGGCGCCCGGTGACTACACCGTCCAGGTGTGCCGGGACGCTGCGACGGTGCTGACAGATCAGGTCGTCACTCTCACCGGCGACCACACCGCGGCAGCACTGACTCTGCAGTCCACTGTCGAGACCTGGACGACGCACCCGCAGATCGGACCCGAGTTGCTCGAGTTGCTTGCACAGGTGCCACCCGATCGTGGACTCCCCGAGATCACACCCGAACTGCTCCGCATGGTCGGCTCCATGCCGATGCAGAAGATCGTCGACATGCTCGGCGACGTCCTACCGGCCCCGGTACTCGACGAGATGATGACACGCACCGAGACGGAGGCATGATGACCGACAGAGCGAGCGTCGTGATGCGCACTGCGGGATCGCTGGCCGGGATGCGCGCACGACGGCGAGAGGGCAGGCCCGTCGACCTCGACGCGGAGAGACGCAGTATCGACAGGATCACGGGTCTCCTGAGAGCCCCGCGGGGTGTGAACGTCACCTCGGAGCATCGCGGAGGAGTACCCGTCGTACGCCTGTCCTCCGGCGCAGCGCAGAGCGGTGTCGTGCTGTACCTGCACGGAGGTGCCTACGTACTCGGGGACGCCCGGCAAGGCCTCACCGTCGGATTCCTCGCCGCTCGCGGCGGTCTGGACGTGGTGAGTGTCGACTATCGGCTCGCACCCGAACACCCCTGTCCTGCAGCGGTGGACGACGCCCTGTCCGTCTACGAGGACCTCGTGGTATCCGTCGGGGCGCGGAACGTGATCGTCGTAGGCGAATCCGCAGGCGGTGGACTGGCACTGCTGATGCTGCAACGGGCCAGGAACCGCGGTGTGGTTATGCCGGCCGGTCTGGCCGTGGCCTTTCCCTGGGCCGACCTGACCATGAGCGGTGCCAGCATCGTCGGCAACAGTGGCCGAGACATGCTCACCCGATCCGAACTCGTCCGCGAGGCAGCGTGGTTCGCCGGCGAACGCGATCTCCACGACCCGGCAGTGTCCCCGATCCACGGATCGTTCAGGACGTTCCCACCCACCATGATCTCGGTCGGTACGCGAGACCTCCTGCTCGACGACTCGCGCGCGGTCACCCGCGCCATGCGTTCCGACGGCGTCGACGTCGATCTGGTCGAATACCCCGGCGCACTACACGGATTCACCGCTCTGCCGTCACCCGAACAACGGCGTCATAGACGCCACCTGCTCGCTTTCGTATCGACACACTTGCCCGCACCATCCGACAGCACAGGAGCAGCCACGGCCGTCGCCGACACACCCCCCGGCAGGCGCCGTTACGCCGCTCTCGGTCACGTGGTGCGCGTGATCACCCATCTCCCGGGACCGATTCGAGAGCGGTTGTTGGACAGCATGACCGGCTCCATCACCGGCGATCTGCCACCGGTCCCCGATCTGGTCCGTCTACTCGACGCGGCGGGCGGCATGCCGAACGGGAAAAGATGGAAGAACAGGCTCCTCGCGAGCGAACCGCACCTGAAGACCGTGCGTACGAGGGACCTCGTCGCCGACACCGGCGGTCGGTTACGCGCGCGCCTCTACCTTCCGCCCGCGGGTGGGCCCGAGGCGACCGCGGCGTTCGTCTGGGTCCACGGCGGCGCCTTCCTGGTGGGCGGCCTCGATCAGGAGGAAGCGCACTGGCCCGCCATCGAACTCGCTGCCTCCGGTATCCCCGTCCTGTCCGTCGACTACCGCATGTGCCTAGGCGGCGTGAGCTACCCCGCGCCGCAGGACGACGTGCTCACCGCATGGAGATGGGCGGTCGCTCACGCTGACGAGATCGGTGTCGACCCCACCGCACTGCACCTCGGCGGGGGCAGCGCGGGCGCCTGCCTCGTCGCCGGCGCGACCCTGCGACTGCGAGACGCCGGAGAACCTCTCCCCGCATCCCTGTACTTGGGGTATCCAGTTCTGCAGGCGCATCTTCCGCCGCCCACTCCCGACATGGCCGAGGCGATGGCGGCCCACGACATCATCGATGACGCGTGGGTCGAGGCCATGGTGCGGCACTGGGCCGGTTCGACGCCGATCGACTCTCCCTACGTGTCACCGGGGCTGGCAGACGTGCGTGGACTTCCGCCGACCTACGTCATGAGCTGCGGGCTGGACAGCCTGCGGCGCGCCAGCGAACCGTTCGCGGCGCGCCTGCGGGAGAACGGTGTACCCGTTCAGCACGACGTGTTCGGCGAATCCGAACACGCGCCGCTCGACCGGCCCGGCACACCCGACGGGATCCGAGCCGTGAAGCGTCTCCGAGAGTGGTTGGTGGGCGGCTACAGCGACCTGCGGGATTGAGCGTCGGCAGGGCAAGGGCCGCTGCCGACCCCCGGAGGAGCTCGGATCGGAGCACCTCGGCGTGGAGCCCTGCCGCTGGCTCTACCGGCCTACACCAGCTCTGACGGTCTGTTTACACAATGTGCAGTGGTGCTGATTGCTGCCGGGCGGTCTCGCCGTCAAGACTCGGCACGCCTCCATCGCCGTGTCAGCTGATCTGGTCATATCCTCCGACACTTTGTGACATTGCAAAAAAATTGCAGTCGTCAATCAGAGTTTCGCCGACCACCATCAACACCTGAGCCGAACCCACTGGGATGACTCACAGTCGAAGGACTTCCATGATCCGTCGTTTCCGCATTCTCGCGGCCGCCATCGCTGTCGCGGCCGCCATGACCGGCTCCCTCGTCGCACCCACTGCCATTGCCTCGGCGGACCCTGTCCAGTCGACAGCGCAAACCAAATACTTCAACACACACATCCGCGTAGCCGACGGACCGCAGGGCTCCCCGCGGTGCTACCGCAACGCTAGGTTCAGCTACGAAGGAAGTCGTTGCGAGGACTCGGGGTTCTACGACGCCGGGCACACCGCCGGGTTCAACAACATCGATGGCCGCGTGTACTACGGCGGGTACCCCGGCGGCACGGAGCTGGTGTTCACGACCAAGGCCGGGTCGGTGGTCAAGGGCACCATTCCAAGCCGCGGATCCGGCGACTTCACCATCACCGAGTTCAACGTCCCCGAATTCGGAACCTTGGCACGCCCTGGACAGAAGTTGTTCTTGAAAGTCGACGGCGACGGCCCCGGCCTGACCGGCGATGCGTGGCAGGACTTCTACCTCAGCGGCAACCTCGACATCGTCTCTCCCCCCACCGGCGGTAACGGCGGCCTTTTCGGTGACTTCTTCGACGATCTGTCCGGCATCTTCGGCAGCTGAGCCAGTACCAACTGCGAATACCCCCTACCCCTCCGCGGGGTAGGGGGTATTCGCGCCACCACCGATGAGCACCAGGAGAACTTCATGCAAGCCCCAGCGGGACGGCGACATTCACCACCACGTGCACTGGTGTCCATGACCATTCTGGCAGCGGCGCTGCTCGCCGCAGCATGCTCTGCCGACTCCGAGGATCGCGCCGGGTTCGTACCCGTACCCACCCGTACTGCGCAACCCGCATCATCGTCGCCGACGCCCGGGTCTGCGATCGAGGTCGCCGACTTCACCGTCCTGCCCACCTTCGGATGCCTGGACGAAACACCACCCCGTGCACTCGTCACAGTGGGGTGGACCGCCCCCTCTGCCACCGCTGTCGAAATCACCCTCGACGGACGCGTCCTCCCCGCCGGCATCGAAGACCGACTGCCCTATCAAGTTCCGGCCGGAGGGCCGACCGGCATAGGCGCCTCCGTCGTATTCGCCTGCGACGGTGCACCCGGCCACACCATCGACGTCACCTGGACCGCGGACGGCGTCGACCCCGTCACCCGCACCGCCACCATCACCAAGGAGCCCACCGATGGCTGACCCGGCATCCGCGCGTAGTGCCTTGAACCGTCGACAATTCCTCGGCGCCGCCACAGCACTCCTCGGGCTACCCCTCCTCGCCGGCACCACCCTCACCGCCTGCGCATCCGAACCGGACGCCGACGCCATCACGTGGTTCGAACCCGAGGTACGGCGCAGCAATGGTGGCACTCTGTCCACCCAGCTACGAGTGGCCGACAGCGATGTGGCACTCGGCGGCAGCAGGATTCGAGCCGTCACCTACGAGGGCACCTACCCCGGCCCCACCCTCGACGTGCGCCCCGGCGACCGCATCGAGGTCGCGCTGATCAACGACATCGACGAAGCCACCAATCTCCACACCCACGGCTGGCATGTCTCGCCGAAGCAACCCAGCGACGACGTCCTGCTGGCTATCGAACCCGGCGACACTTTCGACTACGCCTACGATCTCCCGGCCGACCATTCCGCCGGCACGTTCTGGTATCACTCGCACCAGCACACCCTCAGCGACACACAGGTTTTCGGCGGCCTGTTCGGAGCACTCGTCGTGCGCGGCGAACTCGACGACCTTCCCGGCGTCGCCGACCGCCCCGAGCGCCTTCTGGTGATCAGCCAGACCCAGATCATCGACGGTGAGATGGTCCCCGGTGACAAGAGCTCGAACGACCTACAACAAACCCTGATCAACGGTACCTACCAACCCACCACCGACATCGCGCCCGGGGAAATTCAACGCTGGCGCATCATCAACGCCAGCTCGCTGTTCCTCCGCCTGCAACTCGACGGCCACCGCATGCACATGCTGGCCGTCGACGGGGATGCACTCACCTCCGTCACCAGCCACGACATCATCGAAGTCATTCCCGGCGGACGCGCCGACGTCCTCATCGAAGGCGCCAACACCGGCACCTACCAACTCCGCTCACTGAGCTGGGAAGAATTCGGCCCCTACTACTCTTCTATGGTCCCCGCGCCGATGCCGCTGATGAACCTCGTCTCCCGCGGCGGCACCCAGCAGCCCGCGTCTCTGCCTACGACACTTCTGCCGTTCGACGACCTTCGCACCGCCACCATCGACCGCCGTCGGGAATTCGTCTTCGAAGAACTCGAACCCCGCGGCACCGGCGACATGGGCCACTTCATGTATTACATCAACGGCACCACCTTCGATCACCACGTCGTCAACGAGACGATGATCCTCGGCGACACCGAGGAATGGCACTTCGTCAACCGAACCTACGAACCGCATCCGGTTCACATCCACGTCAACGACTTCCAGGTTGTCGCCATCAACGACGAACCCGTCGACCAACAGCATTACCGCGACACCGCGATGCTCCCACCGTTCGGATCACTCACCATTCGTCACAGATTCGAGGACTTCACCGGCCAGTTCGTGATGCACTGCCACATCCTCTTCCACGAGGATCACGGCATGATGCAACTCCTCGAAGTCGTCGAGCGTCCGGCATGACCGGCTCGAGTCCCACCCGCCGGGCCCCCGCCGTCGTCCTGCAGGTGATCGTCGGCATCGTGCTCGGGCCCGTCGTCGCCTGGGTCCTGATCAACGCGCTCCCCATCAGCTCCGGGCGCGCTTCGGTCATCGCCGCCGCCGGCATCGCCCTTGTCGTCGCAGCGGTCCTCTGGACTTCGGTGCGACGAGTTCGGCCCATGACCATCGCCTTCGCCGTTGCTGCGGCAGCGACGTGCCTGCTCGTCGGCCTCGTCGTCGCATCATGATCCCCTCTCCCGAAAGGTCTCCGATGACGACAATCGCAGTAGGTCGACGTCCCCTGCGGCGCGCGTTCCTCGGTGCGCTGGCCGTGCTGGCAACCTCGACGCTGGCCACTGCACCCGCGTCAGCCTCTCCGGTGAGCGACATACTCGACGGCATCGACTTCGGATCGTCCGGTTTCGGCTCTCCCACCGACCCACCGGGATCCACCGCAGGCTTCAGCTACCCCGTCACCTTCAGGTACACGGGCAGCGTTCCTTTCACGTCAGCGCAGTTCGAGTTCGGTTATCCGGGGGCGTACAACAGCTGCGTGTTTCTGTCATCCGAAGGGTTCTTCGAGCAGCAGGACGCGTTCCCCAGCACCAGGACGGCAACCTTCACCTTCCGTAAGAGCGGAAGCTGCTCGACGGCCACCGGAAACTTCCGTCTCACTCTGCGGTCGGAGGGCAGTCGTGATCGGTACACCGGCAACTTCCAGGTGGTCATGTTCGCCCCGTCGAGCGGCAACCCCACCACGACCGCCTGGACGCGATGCGCCGGGGAGCCCGACTACATCGTGCCCGGCTACACCGGTATCCGTATGGGCTGCACCGCCGACGGCGTGCGCGGCGCTGACAGCGCTACCGTCGTCTACTCCTGATCACTGCTCGCACGGCACCTGCATGTCGTCGATTCTGTCGAGCAGTGCGGTGGCACCGCAGTGGTACGCGATCGAACGCGCCGCCTGCAAGTGTTCGGGGTCGATCTCTCGTCCGGACGCGATGTCGATCTGCGCCGCCAGAAGGAGACTCTCGGCCTCCCATACGCGGAACCCTCGCTGCCCATGAAGTTCTCGGGCTTTCACGACATGGCTCCGGGCCTCGTCCCACCGTCTCAGCGCCATGCAGACGTGCGCCAGATGGTGATCGACGACCCCTAGGACACCGGGAGTCAGCACGATGGTGTGCTCTGCGTAAGGGGCCAGCAGATCGAGTGCCTCCTCACAGACCGAGGTGACGCGTGTCAAGGCGGCCGCCCGCGCGGCCAGCACGACGGTGGCGAGCCACAGGATGCCGTCGGGAACTGCACTGAGGCGCCCATAGGCGAACCACCCCACGATATCTCGGGCACCATCGACATCGCCTATGTCGAACAGCGACAGTGCGATAGCGCCTCGGTAGGCAGGAATGGCGTCGAACTTCGGTGCCATGTCTTCCCTCATGGCGGCTATCTCACCGAGGCCGCCGCGGAACATACGCAACTGGAGCAGTGCAGTCTTGTCTCGACCCCATGTGTGGAGACCCATCGGGGCGGGTGGAGGTTCGCGGACGGCGTCGTCGAAAATGGTCTCCGCGCGACCCAGATCGCCGGCGGTCACGAGGAGACCGACGCGCATGTAGTGCACCGTCCACGACGCCTCCGTGTCGATCGCCAGGCGGGAGGCGGACACCATATCCAGGGCATCACCAGCTGCGTGGGTGTCCCCCATTTCCAGGTGGGCTCTGGCGAGAGTGACTGCCAGCGATGGGTCGAGGGGACGCTGCTCGGTATCGACGAGCATCTGCAATTCCGCCACAGCAGCTCGGCGCTCGTCGCGATATGCAGGCACGCGAAGTCCCGTGAGCACGGCGCGGAGGGCGTGCATCAGCGCGCCGCGGTCGGTGGACCGGCCGATCTGCATTGCCCGCGCCAGCTGTGCGGCTCGGCGTGACCAGCCCGAGGACGTCCAGGTCATCTCCTCGGTGGTCTGCGTCAGCAGTTCCGCGACCGCCGCGGTCGTACCGCGCCCGGCGCGCTCGAGGGCGTCGAGGCCCGCGTAGAGGTGGCTCAGCCGCGTCGAATCCGGTTCGTACAATTGGAACAGCGCGATGCCGTCGATCACGTCGGAGGTCAGGGCATCGACGAGTAGGTCGAGATCGCCCAGACGGTGGGCCATGTCGACGGCCTCGAACAGTGTGGCGCGGTACTCACGATCCAATGCCCGCCGCTGCGCCCGCCCCCGTCCGATGAGAAGCTCGCACCGGGTGCGGGTGTGCCCACGAGGAATCGACGCGGCCAACGCGCGACGGTAGAACTCGGCGGCATCTTCGTATGCCGCAACGGCATACGACCGGTCCCCCGCACGGCGGAGGAAGTCGGCGGACGCCGCGCGATCCGCGTCCAGCCCGCGCTCGAGGTGATCCGCCACTCGTGCCAGCTGGTCGACTGTCGAGGTGGCACCCACCGCGATCAGGGCCACGGCGAGCGCGGAATGGACCGCGGCACGTGTTGTCCCGGAGACGGTTCCGTCGACGACATCGACGATCAGCGCGTGGCGCATCGTCAACGCGTTCTCGACAGCGCCGACCAGGCCCGCATCCATCAGCTCGTCCAAGGCTGCGACGAATTGCAGATCGGTGCAATCGACGGCGTGTCGAACCACCTCGCGGGCAGTGTTCGACCCGGCGATGGCGCAGGCGGTGACAATGTCTCTCGCCGTGGATGTCAGCCGATTCAGCAACCAGAGCACTGCGTCGTCGACGGACGACGGAGACGGCCCGTCGGGGTCTCGGCGACGCGCGTCGAGCACCGCCTCGACCAGAATCGGCAACCCCGATGTCCACCCGTGCAGCCACAGAGGGTCCAGGTCACTGCCGACGCGCCGCACCCACTCGGCGACGTCTTCCACAGCGAGAGCGGAGACACCGACAGACGTCACCTCGGACGGAGGAAGCGCCGAGCGCAGCGCGTCGGTGCTGCTGTGACTGCGGCCGGCGCCGCGCACGGTCACCACCACGCACAGTCGTCGGTGGGCGGCAGAATGCAACAGATACCGCAGAACCGACAGCGTTGCGGGCGATGCCCACTGCAGGTCGTCGACGACGAATACCGTCACCGGACCTCGGTCGGGCCCGGTCAGCCAATGCTCTACCGCAGCCACCAGCATCGAGCGGTGGTCTGCTTCCGGCCCCTCCGCCGACCACTTCTCCGAGCCACCCCATCCGGTAGTCAACATCGACAGAATCGTCTGTCCTGCACTTTCACCTTGCCCCGTCGACGGGGAACCACCCGTATGAGGGTCGGATTCCCGCACGAACGCATCGATGAACGGTTCGAACGGAATCAGAGCGTTCATACTGCACCGCCCCACCAACACATCGGCTCCGGTGACAGCCGCGCGGCGGACAGCTTCGGCGACCAATGTCGTCTTTCCCGCACCCGCGTCACCGGCGACGACGACCAACTGTGCCCGACCCGCCGACGCGGCCGTTATCGCATTCTCGATCATGCGAAGTTCTCGTTCGACCCCCACCACGACGGTCCCCGGACCATTCGCATCCAACCGACGGGACACGGCCACTGCAGCCGCATCCGAGCCGGCGAGTTCTCCCGCTTCGGGCCCATCAGGGACCACATCGACGGGTGCCAGGGAGACAGGCACCGGGTCGACCAGCAGCTCCGAGAACACGGCCTGTGTCTCCGCCGACATCTCGACACCGAGCTCGTTCGCCAGCACGGTACGACACTGTTGCGCCACACCCAGTGCCCGAGCTCTGTTCCCGAGCGCAGCGTGGGAACGCATTGCTACCCGATACGCCTCCTCGCAGAACGGATCCGCCTCCAGCAGCTCCTGCGACCTCCGTAGCGCATGGTCGTGGCGCCCGAGCTCCGCTGCCGCGACTGCATCGACTTCCAGCGCGCGCAATCGAATCCGGTCGAACACGCCGCGAACCTCGTCCGCCCACGGACTGTGCAGACCTTCGAGCGCCGGCGCGGCGAGCAGCCCCAACAGTCGAGAGGCCCGATGCGCACGATCGAGCGCAGCACTGTCCTCGCTGACTTCGAGATGTCGCCGAGCGAGGTCCAGGTCGACCTGCACCGACGGAGCCAACGACAGAAGAAGTGCCCCGGACCTACTGGTAAGAGTCGACCCGGCAAGAACGTCGGACTCGGTGAGCAGTTGGCGGACCTTGGAGATGACACTTCGCAGAGCTGCGGCCCAGGTGGTCGGGCGATCCTTCGACCAGACAGCAGTCGCCAGTTCTCCGTAGAGGACGGCTCGCCCGTTGTTCATGGCGAGGTATGCGAACACGGTCGCGCACCGCGGACCACCGAACGCGCGCACGTCGACAACACCTGAAATCCCCTGAACCCGAGGCGAACCGATCAGCCTGATCGCGGCGGTTTCCGAAAGGTGCACGTCCGAGAAACTATCGCACACAGCGCTGCGCGGTGTCCCAACTCGGCACCACACGGTGCGCACCGACGCCCGCGCTCGCGGTGCTCGATCGCAGCGCCCGGTGCTGTCCACATTATCGGGAGCAGACAATGTTTCCAGGCTGCCGCGGACAGTCCACCGCTGTTTCAGTTGCTTGAATCATGCCCCCGATGTTCGAGGCCGGTTGTCGCAACGGGTCCGGGTTCCGGGGGTGCGCCACGTGCCGGTGTGACCTGGACGGCCTCACTGTCACCCGACCGAGTCGAAGCAGCCGTCAGCAGCAGTCATTACTTGGCCAGCCACATAATTGTGCTAACGTGTGGCTAGCCAAATAAATGAGGAGACTTCGTGAAAGCCATCCAGTTCGATCGATTCGGTACCACCGCAGAACTGCACCTTGCAGACATCGAGATCCCGCAGCCCGGCCCCGGCCAGGTGCGCGTCGAAGTGCGGGCCGCAGGGGTCAACGCCCTCGACGGCAAGATCCGTTCGGGCCAGATGTCCGGCGCCATCACCACCTCGCTGCCGTCGACACCCGGGTTCGAGGTCGCCGGCATAGTCGACGCCGTCGGTCCGGACGTGAACGACATCGTCGTCGGAGACGAGGTGTTCGGTTGGTCGGACACCGGGAGCTATGCCGAGTACGCCCTCGCCGGCAACTCCGCTGTGGCGATCAAACCCGCCGACCTCTCCTGGGAACAGGCGGTGGCGCTGCCTATCGCCGGAGCGACCGCCGAGCGGGTTCTCGATCTACTCGAAGTCGCTGCGGGCGAGACGGTTCTGCTGCACGGTGCCTCCGGGGCGGTGGGCACCATCGCCATCCAGCTCGCCACGGCGCGCGGTGCCCGAGTGATCGCGACCGCCGGGCCGGCGAACCAGGACTACATCACCTCACTCGGCGCAGTCGCCACTGAGTACGGGGAGGGCCTCGTCGACCGGGTGAAGGCCTTGGCCCCCTACGGCGTCGACGCGGTGTTCGACCTGGCGGGCAGAGGTGCGCTCGACGACTCGATCGCACTTCGCGGCGGGACCGAGCGGATCGCCACCATCGCGGACTTCCGCGCCCGCGAGCTCGGTATCCCGTTCGTGAGCGGCCCCACTCCGCGCTCGCCGAAACGCCTGCGCGAGCTGGCCCGTGACGCAGCCGCCGGCACTCTCGTCACCACCGTCAACACCTATCCGCTCGAGCAGGCCGCTGCCGCCCAGGACACGAGCGATGCGGGCCACTCCCGCGGCAAGCTCGCTCTGACAATCGACTGACCTCGCCACGCTCCGAGCGGCCTCGACCCGCTCCCCCGATGGCACACCCCCACCACACGTCAGGAAATCCCATGTACGACGCTCTCTGGTCACCGACAACCGTCGGCGGCACCGAAGTCGCCAACCGCCTGGCGATGGCCCCGATGACCCGCGATCGCTCCACACCCGAAGGCGTTCCGACCGAGCTCAACGCCCTCTACTACGCCCAACGCGCCTCGACCGGCCTGATCATCACCGAGGGAACCCAACCGTCGGATGACGGACAGGGCTACCTGCTGACCCCTGGCATCTACACCGACGCCCACATCGCCGGGTGGCGCCAGGTCACCAGCGCAGTCCATGCAGCCGGCGGCAAGATCGTCATCCAGCTGATGCATGTCGGACGTGTCTCGCACCCCGACAACACTCCCCACCGACGTCAACCGGTAGCACCGTCGGCGATCACACCCGCAGCGTCGATGTTCACTGCGTCCGGGATGCAGCAGATCCCTCAGCCTCGGGAACTGTCCGGTCGGGAGATCTCGCAGACCGTCGACGACTTCCGCGAGGCCGCCGCCGCGGCGATTGCAGCCGGCGCAGACGGCGTCGAGATCCACGGAGCAAATGGATATCTGATCCATCAGTTCCTCTCCGACAACACCAATCACCGCACCCACACCTACGGCGGTTCGCTCGACAACCGGATCCGCTTCGCCGTCGAGGTCGCAACAGCCGTCGCCGACGACATCGGCGCCGATCGAACCGGATTCCGCATCTCTCCCGGCAACACCCTCAACGACATCGCCGAATCCGACACCCGGGAGCTCTACCCGGCACTCGTCGGCGCCCTGGCGCCGCTGGGCCTTGCATACCTGCACGTCATGCACTTCGGCGACGATGCTCTACTCACCGGCCTCCGCGACCTGTGGCCGACGACACTGATCCTCAATCGCGCCGGCACCGACATCGCCACCCGCGTCGCCGACGTCGACAGCGGAGTCGCCGATGTCATCTCCGTCGGCAGCCTCACCTTGGCCAATCCCGACCTCGTGGCCCGGCTGAGGAGTGGTGCCCCGCTCACCGAGCCCGACCCCAGCACGTTCTACGGCGGAGGAGAGGTCGGGTACACCGACTACCCGACCTTGTGAGCCGAGAATAGAGACATGCCTGACTCCGCAGCACCGCCTCCAGGAACCGTCTTCGTCGAAGGGAACGTGAGCTACTCGATCTTCCAACTAGCACGCGCCCACCGCAGCTACGCCTCAGCACTGCTGCGGCGTCTCGACCTTCACCCCGGGCAAGAACTGATTCTCATGCACCTGCATCAACGAGACGGTCAGACACAGTCCGAGCTTGTGGCGAATGTCGGCGTCGACCACTCGACCATGTCCAAGGCGCTACGACGGATGCAGGACACCGGGCTGCTCACGCGCCGACCCGCCGAGCACGACCGCCGCGTATCGGTCAACCACCTCACCGCGAAGGGTGAATCGATGCGCGAGCCGATCGCCGCGATGTGGCGCGAACTGGACGACGTCACCACCGCGAACCTGACAGCCCGTCAGCGCACAACGCTGGTGACAACCGCGCACACCATCGTCACCTCCATCAACTCCCGACTGCCGTCGACCGGGACCAACGAAGGCGACCCACCAAGATCCCCCGGGCCATGACTGTTCAGGTCGGCGACATGGGTGAAGGTGTTGTCCACTACGCGGAGATCCTCGCCCGCGCTCGTTAGGAACACATCGACCGACGAATAGCGGGCGGGTGCCCGGGACGCCATTCTGCAAGACACACTCGAAGGTCGTCTGTACTCCTGTCGACCTCGTGTCTTGTGGTGTCCTGCAGCAGCCCGGTGCCGAGTTCGCGAGTTCTCGGCTTGTCGTCGGAAGGGCTCGAATCGGGCGTGGATGCCGCCGTTGCGCGGCAGGGACATTCGACCCGTACATCGAAGAGTGGGCGCGCGCAGCAGCGACTTTCGGCAAACCGATGCAGATCCGATTCGGCCATGAGATGAACGGCACGTGGTACCCGTGGGCCGTCGGCGTCGGGGGCACCACCGCAGAGCACTACCGTGACGCCTACCGCCACGTGCACGACGTGTTCCTTCGTGCAGGCGCCACCGCCGTTCAGTGGGTGTGGTCGGTCGGCGGCTCGTCCGAACGACCAGCAGGGCTCGACGCGGCAAGGGCGGCATATCCGGGAGATGCCTACGTCGACGTCATCGGCGTCGACGGATACAACGGCGGTGCATCGGGCGCTTTCTGGCAGACACCCGCCGAAGTGTTCGGTCCGATCCTGTCGACCGTCGACATGATCGCTCCTTCCGCGCCGGTATGGGTCTACGAAACAGGATCAGGTGACCGCCACGGGGATAAGGCAACCTGGACGGGCGATCTTTCGGCGTATCTGTCGTCGGAGAACGTGTCCGGAGTCCTGTGGTTCGACTTCGCCAAGCTGGGGGAAGCCGATTGGACACTCACCAGTGATCCCGGCGTCACGAAGGCGATGGCTGACGCACTCGCGTCTTGGTGAATTGCCGCATGCATCCGTGCTTTCGGCTCGGCTACGCGTAGAGGCCGCCTACCTCGAGTCGCACGACACCGACCGGCGCCTGCGAAAGTGGGCAGTGTCCGGTAGTCACGAGACGGCCGGGGTTCAGTACCCCGCCCTCGATTCGTAAGGCGTAGAAGGTCAGCCGAAGACCGACTGGCGCTCGGTATGCGTCAACGTGAAGAGCGTGGCACCGAAGCTGATGGCCGCGGCAATCAGAAGCACCTGGGGGCCGGTGATGACGACGCCGATGAAAGCGCCGAAGGCGCCGCCGAGCGAGAACGATCCCAGAAGCATGACGTAGCAGAGCCAGTCGTAGCGGGTTCCGCCACCGAACAGGTGGCGCTCGATTCCTTGCCCCAATTTGACGACGGTCCCGGTGACATAACTCAGAGGAATGTAGGTCTCCTCCTTCTTCGTGAAGGCGGTATTCAGCGCGCCCAGCGCGAAAGCGATGAGCAGAATCGGATAGAAATTGACGTCGGCGGACGACCATCCGGACAGAGCGATATCGATCAGTCCGGCAGCCGCGAGGGCGATCGTCGTCACCACGGTGGCGCCGTGCGGGTGATTGGACCAGTATCGCCGTCGACAGATCGATGCGATGACCACGCCGAGCAGGAACGATCCCATCAGAGCGAGGGCCGCCCAGGGTGATGCACCCGGCGCCACCTCCTTGCCGGCGGGCTCGCCGAAGTGACCCACGACCGCACGTTCGGTGTTTCCGGTCATGAAGGTCACGAAGTATCCGGCGGAATGCAGGAATGCGACAGCCCCGACCATCCCGGCGAGGCCGGACAATATCCAGGACAACCGGGCTTCGGGGCCGACTGCTGTGTCACGACTGAGAGCCATAGGTGAGGTCACCCCCACTATTGTCCGGACAAATCGCGGACCACCGACCGCCATGAGGCGGGAATCACACATGCCAACCTATGTGAGCCTCTTCGTTTCGACCGTAGGTTCGAACATTCAGAGGCAGGCCGCGGCATCGAAGCATCGAGCCTCTCGGGTCTCGAGACGACAGTCGATTCATAGGCCGGCCGCACCGTGAACGCCACCGGCGCTGTACCGATCGTGTTCGGCGTACGGTTTCAGCGTGGCCGCCGCGAGCATGCTTCGTCGCCGGATCGTTCGGACCAGAGACCGATACCCCGGATGAGTTCACTCTGCGCAGTGGAGAGACCCACCGATGGCTGAAGCACCGCCCGGCCGACCGGTGTATCGCAACGGCGCCGGCAACACCGCTCTCGTCGCCGGAATAGTCGCTCTGGTCTGCGCCTTCATTCCGCTCATCGGCGACTACGTCGCAGTCCCCGCCGGCGTCCTCGCCGTCGCGTGCGGGTGGATCGGCCTGTGCCGCGACGAGGACGGCGTTGCGACCAACGGGCGCGACGCCGTGATCGGCGCAGCACTCGGAGGAGCGGCACTGTTCGTGGTGTTCCTGACCTTCGCTGCCACCTTCGTGTAATCGGCGCCGGCACGTCGGTCACGAGCGGTGTTGCCCTGGAGGTGAGATCGGATGCTGGACAGGGGATGTCGGCGCATCAGAAGATCAACATCAACAAGCGTGGCCTGCTGGTGTGGCCCACCACCGGCGAAATGGTGACTTTCGAGCCCAATCGGGAGATCTCGTACCGGATCACCGAGAATGGCATGGTGTGGGGTTTCGAGATCACCCCGACCACAGGCGGCGTGACGTTGACGGAACCCCGCGTGGCGGCGAACGGAGAAACGGTTTCCGCTGTTACGCGACTGCCGGTGAACGGCATCTCGGCAGCGTGTCCGGATGCGACCGGTCGCTACAACGCGCGCGTAGGCGGAACCGGGTAGGCGATGCTCGAACGCGCCAAGGGCATCGTGAATGCACAAGCCACGTCGGTGTCCCGCCGAGACGGGAACCCCGCGGCCCCCAGGGACGTGGAGCCCTCAGGCAATCGGCGGGTCCCGGCGCAGGCTCGTGTAGCTCACCCCGGTCAGCTGCTCGGACAGATTCCACAGGGCGGTCGCGAGCTTCAGGTCGCGCGAACGGTTACTGGACGAGACGACAGTCGGATGGCCACGCATCTCCCGGAAACCGTCGGGTCCGATGTATGAGCCTCCCTCGACGCCGGCGGCCGTGGCCGCGTACAGCTGCGGCAACGCTCCCATATTCGAGGTCTGACCGATGACGCCCGCTCCGAACGAGAGGATCTTGTCGAGGGCAGACTCGGTGTGGGACGCCAGGTTCGTGGACGAGATGCCGGGATGCGCCGCGACGGAGACGACCGAGGAGCGCGCTTCCGACAGGCGCCGCTGGAGCTTGTACGCGAACAACAGATTCGCCAACTTGGACTGGCCGTAGGCAGCCCAACGACTGTAGCGGCGGTGCTCGAAATTGGGGTCGTCGATCGAGATGTCTCCGCTCGTGTGCGCGAGACTGGACAGTGTGACGATCCGGTCGGAGATGCGGTCGACGAGCAGTCCGGTCAACGCGAAATGCCCGAGGTGATTGGTCCCGAACTGCATCTCGAAACCGTCAGCCGTCGTCTTGTGCGGCAACGCCATCACACCGGCGTTGTTGACCAGGACGTCGAAGGGCTCGGTCGCGTCGGCGAAGCGTCTCACGGAGGCCAGATCGGCGAGATCGAGCTCGCGAACGGTCGCAGTCGGCCCGATCTCGCGGGCGACATCCTCTCCCCTGTCGGTATTGCGACACGCGAGTACCACCTCCGCCCCACGAGCACCCAGGGCTCGCGCCGTGGCCGCACCCAAGCCACTGTTGGCGCCGGTCACGACGAAACGCCGCCCCGTCTGATCCGGGATGTCTGCGGTCGTCCACGTCGAGGTCACCGGTCCGAGAGTAGCCGTGCGCGTGCCGAGGGCGCAGGCGGCGAGCACGCATTGCATCGACCGCGTCGCGGTCTCGCCAGGAGCTGAGTGTGTAGAACTCACGACGCAGCGGCCTCGCGATCAGGGCTACCCCTATCGCTCCGTCGGATCGGCGCACCTGACGATGTATGCGGAGCGACGCGACCTGAACTGCATGACGTGCCGGGTGGAGGCGAGCTCGAATCGCGACGCCATGACGACAGCGGTGTCGAGTCCCTTCGCGTCCTGGGGGCCCGCGAGCCAGGGCAGTGCAACCATGCAATTCTCCTCTGCGGGTACGGGTTCACCCGAGTGAACACCCTTGTCGGCGGTCGCCTATTCGTCTACTGCGGAAGCTCAACTTCGGGCGACACCCGCATATGGGCGGGAAGCGCCCCTCAGCAAATTAGAAACCTCAGCTATCCATAATGGATATGGCTCGTCTCCGATTGTGATGTCAAGGCCCCGGTCGTGAAGATCGCCGAACTGAGCACGCGCTCGGGCGTGCCCATTTCAGCGATCAAGTACTACCTCCGCGAAGGATTGCTGCGAGGCAGAGTGCGGACGGCGACGAATCAGGTGGACTCCGGGGAATCGCACGTGCGTCGACTCAGGCTCATTCGCTCGATGACCGAGATCGGCGAACTGCCGCTTGCGCGTGTGCGCGCCACCTTGGCTGCGGTGGACGACGACACGGTGACGCTGCACGACACCTTCGGCGCCGTGACGCACGGCCTGGGCGACCCTCGTACCGCCTCCGATACCGATCCGGACCTGGTTGCCGCGCGCGACGAGGTGGAGGCATGGATGACCGCCCGGCACTGGCACGTCGACCCGGCTGCGCCTGCGCATCACCGACTTGCGGAACTCATCACCACGATGCGCCGATTCGGCATACCGGTGTCGATGTCGGACTTCGACACTGCCGCAGACCATGCCGAGACCGTAGTAAGAAGCGAAGTCGCCTACGCCAGGGCGAGCAAGGACCGCGCGGCCGCTGTCGGAACCATGATCGTGGGCACCGTCATCATCGAACGAGCGTTGCTCCAGATTCGACGACTGAGCCTCGAGTCCGCCAGCTTCGACCTCGAGAACGCGGACACCATGTCGCGTACCTCCCGAAAGGGCGATTGACCCGAAGCGGCTGTCCAGCTGAGGCGTTCGAGAATTGTTGCCGTGCGTGGGCGTATTGGCACGTACAGTTGCCGAGTTGTGGGCTACTGGCGATCTGCGACTGTCGGACTGTACCTACTCGCGGTCATCGTGCGCGTGTCGACGTGGAGTGACACCGCGGCCGCGGATCGCAGCAACGATGTCATGATGCTGTTGCTCGTCGGAGCTGTCATCGCGGCAATCCTGTCGACAGGACACCGATCCCGCTAGTCGTGATTCGCACCTCTGTCGACTGCTTCTTCACGACAAGACACCCAGTTCAGCGTCGATCAGTCGTGAGCGGCTGGTCGGCCTGTCGGGGCTCATCGTGTCCGGATGTCGAGATTCGCGTCGGATACCGACTCGGATCGACGACTTCCCGACCCCCGCGCAGGGACAGTAGGGGTTTCTACTCTGTCATCGGCCGAACCGATGTGCGAACGTCGAGGACAGGCAGCTCAGAACTGGAGGCGTGAATGAAGAAATGTGTAACCGCAGGGCTCGTCCTCGTCATAGTGGTCTCGTGGACAGGACTGGACATTTTCGAAACATCGCTGTGGATTGCGTTGGCTGCCATGGCCTTCGCCGAAGCCTTGCTGGCGGCCGCGCTGTTCGCATCGCGGTGTCGCAACAGATGGGCCGCGGTCGTCGTAGCGGTGTTGGCGGCGTTCCAATTCGGTCAGAGCTACTTCGCTGAACGAGCGCAGCACACATCCGGTGATCCTGTAATTCCGATCGAGAATGTCGGTGTGCTCATCCTGTGCGGGACGGCAATCGGTCTGATCGCGACCGGGCCGTCGTGGCCGCGCAACAGAGTTCATGCAGTTCTAAGGCATTCCAAAGCCTCTTTTCGGGAGTAGACGGAAGACCGCTCGCTCACCCGGCGTCGACCACCCGCCTCGTCCATTCATCTGGACTGCCGAAACTTCCTCTGCTGCACGATCGGTTATTGGCGTCCACCTCGGTTCATACCGACTTGCGCTACTCCCGTGAAACCAGCAATCGCAGCTGCTGGTCAACACATTTCGTTGGGTGAACGGTCTGCTCAGGCGCACCTGGCGCCATGACGGTTCTCGCTACGCACCCGGATGAGCATAGTCCCGACAGCACAGCGACATAGTTTGATACCCCCGGGGGTACTTGCATACCCCCCCTCGTATGTGGCACCGTGGGCGCAGTTCGGCCGTTCTGATACCCCCACCCGTATAGGAGTACATCGTGTCCCAGTCCGACACCGTCGCCGAATCCCGACCTGGCGACCACCACGACAGTTCCCCCGGCCGCCTCGGCCGGTGGGGCGCGGCCATGGTCACCCGCCGCCGCTGGGTCTTCGGCACCTGGTTGATCTTGTTGATCGCCCTCGGATCCGTTGCGCCGTCGGTGTTCTCGTCCCTCGCCGGCGCCGGATGGCAGGCGAACGGATCGGAATCGGTCCAGGTCCGCGAGCTGGCCGAGGAACACTTCGGCGGCAACTCTTCCGCCGCCGTGCAGGTCGTCGTCCACAGCGACTCCGGTGCGCTGACGGACCCAGCCTCCACCGCCGTTCTCGCCGAGGCCACCGCCATCCTCACCGGCGATCCTCGTTTCGGTGAGATCGTGCCCCCGCAGCCGGGGATGACCATCAGCCCCGACGGGCGCACCGGCATCCTCATTGCCGGGGCCGACGGCACCACCGACGAGATGGTCGCCGCCGTCGACGACGTCAAGGACCAGCTCACCGCACTCTCCGGCGACGGCATCGAGGTCTATCCCACCGGCGCATCGGCGCTGTGGTCGGACTTCAACAAGGCCAACCACGACGCGATGATCCAGGCCGAACTCATCTCCTGGCCCGTCACCCTTGCCATCATGGTCCTCGCGTTCGGCTCACTCGTCGCCGCCGGATTACCCCTGCTGCTGACCATCGCCGGCCTCGTCGCCTCCGCGGGCGGGCTGGTCCTGCTCAACGAGATCACCCCGATCTCGGTGTGGGCCATGAACTTCGCCATGATGTTCGCGCTCGCACTCGGCATCGACTACGCCCTGTTCCTCGTCGCCCGCTTCCGCGACGCCCTGCGCTCCCGCGATCCCCGCGCGGCCGTCGCCGAGACCATGGACACCGCCGGCAAGGCCGTGGTCCTGTCCGGACTCACCGTCCTGGTGAGCCTGTCCGCCGTGCTGATCGTTCCCGCCCCCGCGGTGCGGACCATGGCGGTCGGCATCATGCTCGCCGTCACCTTCGTCCTGCTCGCCACCCTCACCCTGCTCCCCGCCGCCCTCGGTGCGCTCGGACCGAAGGTCAACGCCGCGTCCCTCCCCTACGCCAAGCGCCAGCAGCACCGCTCACCCATGTTCGCCGCATGGGGCGCACTCCTGCACAAGCACCCGTGGCCGTTCGCGCTCGCCTCGATCGGCGTCCTCGTCGCACTCGCACTGCCGGTCCTCGGCCTGAAGGTCGCGATGCCGTCGATCTCCGTCGTCCCCGAGGACGCACCCGTGCGGCAGGGCTACACCCTCGTCCAGCAGCAGTTCGGTGACGGCGCCCCCGGCGCACTGCAGATCGTCGTCCCCGACTCCGACGCCGCCGACACGGCCGCCGCGGCGGCGCAGGTGCCCGGCATCGCCATGGTCACCGCACCGCAACCCGCCGCCGACGGCTCCGGCTACGCACTCCTGCAAGCGATTCCGACGGTCGACCCCTCCGACGAGTCGATGGGCACCATCCTCGCCGACCTCCGCGGTCAGCTTCCGGAGTCGGCACTGGTCGGCGGCGCCCCCGCGGAGAACCTCGACCTGCAGCAGGCACTGAACGACTACCTACCGCTCGTCGTCACGATCATCCTGATCCTCGGATTCGTGCTGCTCCTCGTCGCACTGCAAGCACCCCTGATCGCTTTCCTCGGCACCGCGGTCAGCCTGCTCTCCACCGCCGCCGCGTTCGGCGTCGCCAAGCTGATCTTCCAGGACGGACACGGCGCCTCGCTGCTCGGATTCACCCCGCAGGGCTTCCTGAACGGGTGGGGACCGGTGTTCTTCTTCGCGATGATCTTCGCCATCGCCATGGACTACACCGTGTTCCTCCTCGCCACCGCCAAGGAGCACTTCGAGCGCACCGGCGACGCGACGACGGCCATGATCGACGGCCTCGCCCACTCCGGACGGGTCATCTTCGCCGCCGCCGCGGTCATGGTGGCGGTGTTCTTCACCTTCGCCCTCGCCGACCCGCTCCCGCCGAAGGAGATGGGCATCATCCTCGGCGTCGCCGTCCTCCTCGACGCTGTGCTCATCCGGTTGATCCTGCTGCCCGTCCTGCTGCGCGTGACAGGGTCCGCCGCCTGGTGGTCGCCCACGTGGCTCCGCAGAGCTCTCCCGTCCATCAGCTCCTCCCACTGACCCCACGAAAGATTCCTCATGAGCATCGCACTGACCACCACCCTGACCGGCACCGACTTCGACACCGCCGTCCAACGCACCCGCAACGCCCTGGCACAGCAGGGATTCGGCGTGCTGACCGAGATCGACATGCAGGCCACCATGAAAGCCAAGCTCGACGAAGACATGGAGCGCTACCTGATCCTCGGCGCGTGCAACCCGCCCCTGGCCCACCGCGCCGTCGGCATCATGCGACAGATCGGACTGCTGCTCCCGTGCAACGTCGTCGTCCGCGAAGACCCGGACAACGCGGATGTGATCATCGTCGACGCGATGAACCCCGACATCATGGTCGACGCAACCGGAGAGCCCGCACTCGGCGACGTCGCCCGCGACGCCGCGACCAAGCTCCGCGCCGCCATCGCAACACTCGCCGAGCAGCCGACACCCGAAAGCTGAGACCTCGATGCCCCCGGGGGTACCATCGGAGTCTCACAGTAATTCTGACAGGAGTTCACATGATCGGCGACGAAGACAGCATCGCACTGGTACTCAACCGGCTCCGACGCGCCAACGGCCAACTCACCGGGGTCATCTCGATGATCGAGAACGGCCGCGACTGCAAGGAGGTCGTCACCCAACTCGCCGCCGTCTCCCGCGCACTCGACAAGGCAGGATTCAAGATCGTCGCCACGGGACTGCGCGAATGCATGACCGGTGCCACCGCCGACAACAAGGAACCCATGACCGAAGCGGAACTGGAAAAGCTGTTCCTCGCACTGGCGTGACGAGTCGAGTACCGCGGCACATGCCGGCCCGACCGTGCGCCGCGCTCGCTGTCGTCGCTCTGGCCCTCACCGCCTGCGCTCCCTCGGGGGGTGACCAGGGAGGCGTGCCTGTCTCGACGGATCCCACGTCGAACCAAGCAGTGCGCGAGGACTTCTCGACCGAACTACAGGCTGTCGAGGATCGCTACGACGTGACGGTGGGTGTCAGCCTCCTGGACACCGGGACCGGAGAGACGATCAGCTATCGCGGTGCCGAACGTTTCGGTTTCGCCTCCACTGTGAAGGTGTTCCTGGCAGCCGAGTTCCTGCGACGAACTCCTCAGGACGCTCGGGACGACATCGTGAGGTGGTCCGCGGCCGACATCGAGCGCGCGGGCTACTCACCGGTGACCACGGCACGTCTGGACACCGGACTCACTGCGGCCGAGTTGGCAGAAGCGGCCGTGCGGGCGAGCGACAACACGGCGACCAACCTCGTATTCGACCGGATCGGCGGTCCCGCACAACTCGATGCTGCTCTCTCCCGACTCGGTGACGACGTCACGGACATCGTCGACGTGGAGCCGGGCCTCAACACGGTCGAACCCGACAGCACCGCAAACACCACCACCGCCGACACGTTCACGGCGAATCTGGCCGCATTGCGAGGTGACGGCTCGTCCACCGATGCCGACGCAGCGACTCTGGTCGAGTGGATGAGCGAAAACGCCACCGGCGATGCACTCGTTCGTGCAGGGGCGCCGAGCGGATGGACGGTGGCCGACAAGTCGGGTGGCGCCGGGGGCGTGCGAAACGACATTGCCGTCGTCACACCACCCGGCCGTCCCCCACTCGTCCTGACGGTGCTGACACGGAAGAACGACCCCTCGGCACCGTACGAGGACGCCGCGGTGAGCGAGAGCGCCGCGGTTGTCCTGAACACCGTTCGGTAGCCCTTGAACACCGTTAGGTAGCCTCGGACAGCATGATTGCCGCACCGCTCACCGACGACCTCGTTCTCGGTGCAGCCGAGCTCGAGCAGGTCGAACGCGGGGTACGCCCGCACCGTCTGCCCCGCGCAGTCCGGCAACGCGACGCGGATCCGCAGCTCGCGATGATGGAGGCGCAACCGTCCGGAGTACGTATCGCTACGCGCACGACCGCCGTCACGATGGTCGTCGAGGTCCACACCACGCGCATGACCTACCGGGGTGTGATGCGCGACCGGGGCGCCGTCGACGTGGTGGTCGACGGCTCGGTTCACCAGTCGCACGTGCTCTCGGGTGGTGACACCGTCGAGATCGATCCGACCACCGGGACAAGCACGGTTCACCCGGGAACAACCGAATGCATCACCCTCACCGACCTGCCGGCCGGGGAGAAGACGATCGAAATCTGGCTCCCCCACAACGAACAGGTGGATCTGGTCTCCCTGTCAGCTGACGCAGTTCTGCACCCGGCTCCGACGAGTGGACCGAGGTGGCTGCACCACGGCAGCTCCATCAGCCAGGGTTCCAACGCCGCGAGCCCCACGCGCATCTGGCCTGTCGTCGCGGCCCGTCGTGCCGGCGTTCGGCTGCGCAACCTGGGGTTCGGGGGCAGCGCCCTCGTCGATCCGTTCATGGCTCGCGTCGTGCGGGACTCCCCCGCGGACTTCATCAGCGTGAAACTGGGCATCAACGTCGTCAATCTCGACGCGATGCGCCTTCGTTCGTTCGTTCCCGCCGTTCACGGGTTCCTCGACACTGTCCGCGACGGGCACCCCACCACACCGTTGCTGCTGGTTTCGCCGATTCACTGCGCGATCCACGAGCACACGCCCGGCCCCGGGGCACTCGATCCCGAGGCATTCGCCGCCGGCTCCGTAAGATTCCGGGCGACGGGTACGGAGGGCGATACCGCCTTCGGACGACTGACACTTCGCGTGATCCGTGACGCGCTCGCTCAGATCGTCGAGAGTCGATCGGACGATCCGAACCTCCACTACCTCGACGGGCGAGTGCTCTTCGGCGAGGATGACGAACGGCGCCAACCACTTCCGGACAGTCTGCATCCCGACACCGATGCCCACGCCCTCATGGGACAGCGCTTCGCGAACACCGTTTTCGGACTATCAGGGCCGTTCGCGCCGAGAACGACTACAGAAGACGTGCCCGATCGGTCGTCGAGAGGGTGACGGTGGCTGCGGCCGGATCCTCCGCCACTGCGGTCGTCGCCGGCGCTGAAGATGTTCTTAGATAAGCACATTCGTCCGTAACCCTTAGCCTCGGTGTCACCTCGACGTCCGCAGCGCCGACCCGTCGGATCAGTACCTCGCCGCCGTGCAAGGACTGATCGACGAAGTGCACTCCACTCCACTCGCGCACGGAAACGACCGCATCTACTACCCAGGTGAGGCCGAAGACGTTGCCGCAGGACGCAACTCGGTGGACGGCGGAGTGGTCCTCGCCGACCGAACCCTCGACGACCTCGATGCGCTGGCATCGGAGTCCGGAACCACGCTTCCCTTCCGAGCCTGCAACTGGCCTGACCGTCCCCCGGTCGGGAAAGTTGAGTTCGATGAATCGCTGTGGTGACTCTCCGTCCGCCGCCTAACGGGTTCCGGTGATGCCACCGTCCACCGGGATCGTCGCCCCGTGCAGGTAAGCCGCCTCGTCGGAGACCACCCACGCGATGGCCGACGCGATCTCTTCCGGCCTACCCGGACGTCCCGCCGGAATGCCGGCCGTCATCTGACTGATGACGTCGCTACTGGAGTCGTTGATCGGAGTTCGGGTGGCGCCCGGCGCGACGGTGTTCACTCGCACCCCTCGTGGTCCGAACTCGGCGGCCCAGCTTCGAGCGAGCTGAGCTTCGGCCGCCTTGGTGGCGGAGTACAGGCCGACGAATGCATGGCCCACCGTGGCCATCCACGACCCGACGACCACGATCGCGCCGCTGCCTCGTTCGGCCATTGCCGGCGCTAGGGCAGCAGTCAGGACATGCGGTGCCCGGATGTTGACGGCAAGTGTCGCTTCGAGATCGGCGTCGGTGAGGGAGACGGTGTCGACGGCGGGGCACAGTGCCGCGTTGTGCACCAGGATGTCGACCCGCCCGTCGAGAGCGGTGGTCCACGCGGCTGCCAGCGCACGCAGGTCGGCAGGTGACGCGGCGAGATCGCCGTTCACGAACGCGGCGGATCCGCCGGCGCCTTCGATCTCGGCGACCAGATGCGCACCACGTTCGGCGTCACGCCCGGTGATCACGACGCGAGCGCCACGGGCTGCGAGTTCGCGGGCGGTAGCGGCGCCAATCCCGCTCGTCGAACCGGTGACGACGGCGGTGCGGTCGGACAAATTCAGTGGGTTGCTCATGAAGACCAGTTCACCGTCCGGTTCCGTATCGCACCAGGGCGAGCGCTGCCTGGTCACGGCACGACCAGGCGCAGGAAGCGGTCTCTCCGTAGTCTGACCAAGGTGCCAGCAGACAGATCCGCACTCGGGGCATTCCTCCGGTCACGACGTGACGCACTCACCCCGGCAACGGCGGGGATTGCGCCGTTCCCCGGACCGCGGCGCGTTCCGGGCCTCCGCAAGGAGGAACTTGCGGTGCTCGCAGGACTGAGCCCCGACCACTACAGCCGGCTCGAACAGGGCCGCCAGCACACGGTCACCGACGACATCGTCGACGCCTTGAGCCGGGCCCTGCGCCTCGACCGGATCGAGGACGCACACCTGCGGAATCTCGCCGCTCCGCTTCGCCGGAAACGCTCGAGTACGTGGGAGTCTGCGCAGCGTCCCGATCCCGGCCTTCTGCGGGTGCTGACCATCATGGACCACGTTCCTGCGCTCGTCCTCGGGCGCCGGTCGGAAATCCTGGCGTGCAACACGCTGGCGCGGGCGGTCCTGGGGGCAGAGATAGACGCGGGCGCCGTGTTGGTGCGCTGGCTCTTCCTGGACCCACGTGCGAGGGAACGCATCGTCAACTGGTCCGATTACGCGTCGGCCGCGGTAGGGGCGATGCGCTACGAGGGCGGTCGTCACGTCGCCGACGCGCGATTGACGGTTCTGATCGACGAATTACGTTCGGCAAGTGAACACTTCGCCCGGTGGTGGAATGATCACGGTGTGGCGGATCGCACGTCCGTCGACAAGAAGATCGCTCACCCCGTGGTCGGCCGTCTCTCGTTCGGCATCGAATCGCTCGTGTCGCCGCACGATCCGGAGCAACGCTTGATCATTTACACCGTCGAGCCCGAGTCGTCTACTGCTCGAGCACTTCCGATGTTGGCGTCGTGGGGCCCGGCATCCGCCGAGTCGATGGGCTGAGGCGCGGATGATGAATCGATCGGTCGGTCCGCATTGTGGTACCGATATCAAGTTGGGTAGAACTGCTGACATCGAGCCCCGGTTCGGAGCATTTCGCAGGTGAGCGAACGCCCTGGACCGTGGCGGACCTGCACGGACGTACAGCGGAAGTCGTGAACCGAGAGGTTAGATCGGGCTGTTTCGGAGATCTTTGCGGGTCAAAGGCAATCGAGAGCCTGTCAGGATCTGAATGACGACCACTCGCTACAAGGCTCCGACGTCACCTGAACTCAGAAAAAATGTTCTGACCGGCACACTCGTCCTTCAACGTCCGTTTCGGTCGACCTCCGTCCGTCCCCACTTGTGACACTCTTGTGACACCGAGAATCCGACAGTTCGACGTCACGTATCCAGAAACATGTTGTCCAACAGAGTTCTCGACGCCGTAGACACCAGCTCCTACGAGCCCGGTTTTGCGGCAGCCGTGGTGACCGTTCGACTGGAGCAGGTGGTCGAGGTAGCACCCCCGCGGCGAACCACCGGACCCTAAAATAGTCCGGTATGCGAAGAATTCTCGTCGCCCTGATCGTCGCCGTCGCGCTCGCAGGTTGCTCGTCGAACGAGCCCACCGGGGCGTCGCCGACGGGGACCGCAGGCGCCGCTGCGTCGTTCCCTACCATCACTGACGGGGCGCTCGGATCCGCCGCCGTCGAGAGCGAACCGGCACGTGTCGTCGCGTTGTCGTGGATCGACGCGGACATCCTGCTGGCACTGGGCGTGACACCGGTCGCGACCGCCCGCGCGACGGCCGAGTCGGGATTCCAACCCTGGACCGAGGCAGCGATGGCGGGGAAGGACGCACCCGCATTCCTCCAGGGCGCCAACGCCGACCTGTCGATAGAGGACGTGCTGTCCTACGAACCCGACCTGATCGTCGGCACCAAAGCATTCGGGCTCGACACCCGCTACGACCAGTTGTCGGCGATCGCCCCCGTCGTGCACTACGCGAACACTCCATCCGCCGAGACATGGCAGCAGGCCACACGGACCATCGCAGGCGCGCTCGGTCGCACCGCCGACGGCGAGCGCGTGATCGAGGAAACCGAATCGACGATCTCCGCTGCCGCCGAAGCGAACCCCGACTTCGCAGGCCGCACGTTCACGTTCTTCGTCGGTCCCACCGACGGTGGTGTGTACGTCGTGAACTCGACCGACGACGCCGGTGCACAGTTCCTCGACGCCCTCGGGATGCGGCCCACCGATCACGCGACGACGCTGCCGACCAGCTCCATTCCGGGACGGGCTCAGATCACCTACGAGGACCTGTCGAACAACGATGCCGATCTCGTCATCGCCACGGGTCAGCCCGCCGCTCTCGACGAGTTCCGGGCACTACCCGGCATCTCGGCCCTCGCCGCGGTGCAACGAGGGGACTACGTGCCGCTCGCTCCGACCGACGCGCAATCGATCGCATTCCCGTCCCCATCCAGCCTCACATGGGCGGTGCAGAACATCGTGCCCAGGTTCTAGCTCTACCGGTCATCGGTGCTGGAAGTGGCCCGGTGGCGGGGGCATGCGCTGCCCTGCGGCGTCCACCGCGCAAGATGCGGTTAGGTCGCCCGGCTGCATGACCAGGATGTGCCACTGCACCGCTCCCCAGGGGTATCCGTACGCAAAACAGCATCGTCGACGTGCCCGCCCGTGGTGGGGTCCGCGCGGGGTGACTCGGTCATCATCGATCCGTTCGCTCGGCGATCGATGGATGCGAACCGGCGTCGGCGAGACCATGTCCGTACAAGACCGGCCCGATGAGAACGGGCCACTGAGGGAAAACCCGACCCGAATCTCTTTCCGCGCGACCCGTGCCGGCGCGGGCATGCCTCACCCGACGCATCGGCTGTTGCTCCCGGCGAAGTCGACCGTCGCCGCGTGATCGCTGACGCACGACCGGACAGCATTCGCCAGTGCCTGTAATTCGCCGATCATCGGCACGTGCATGGTGCCGGGGGTGCGTTCTCACCGCGGGACGAGCCGGAACCCGAGGACGAGCTGTCGCCTCCGGGACATCTCGCGATCGTCAGCGAACGCGTACCTCGTCCCACCCGTCCACCATCCGACAGTGGCGCTATCCCGGTCGTACCGGGGTGCCTCGGCCGCGAACTCGGTGACGTGGCCCCGAACAGTCTATACCCGGCGAGAGGTTGCATTTGGACACTCGGTGAGCGGGTGCCATCGGTCTTCCGGAACCCGTTCATCAGCCGGGCATTCGCGTACCGTCGACTATATGACGCTGAATTATGTCAGATTCGGACACGGCAGCCCGCTGTTGCTGGTGCACGGCTTGGGCGTGGGATGGCGATCCTGGTCCCCGATCATCGACGAACTGGCGAAACACCGTGATGTCATCGCGGTCGACTTACCGGGGTTCGGCGAAACGCCGCCGTTGACGGGCGAGGTATCGATCGCTGCTCTCGCCGACTCCGTCGCGGATTTCATTCGCGAACACGATCTAGGTGGCATTTCCACCGTCGGTCAATCTATGGGCGGTCGAATCGTCCTCGAACTTGCGCGACGGGGAGTCGGCGGCGACACCGTGGCACTCGACCCCGGCGGTTTCTGGAGCGACCGCGAACGGGCTGTCTTCGGCGCCACACTGCGGCCGTCGATAGCCCTTGTCAGAGTGTTGCGGCGCTTCCTGCCTGCACTTTTGGGCAACCCTGCGGGAAGGACCCTGCTGCTGGCACAGTTGTCGGCGCGGCCATGGGCGCTCTCGCGCGACACCGTGTTGCCCGACGTGCGCGGGCTCGCCGACTCCCCGTCGACCCAGGCCGCTCTCGATGCCCTCATCCACGGGCCGAAGCAGGAAGGCGCCTCGTCCGGCACAGTGCCCGGGCGGGTCACAATCGGTTGGGGACGACGAGATCTGGTGACGGTGCCGAAGCAAGCGGCGCGCGCATCGGAGCTGTTCCCCGATGCCGTTCTGCACTGGTTCGAGCGATGCGGTCACTTTCCGCAATGGGACGCACCGAAAGAAGCCACTCGACTGATTCTCGACCGCACCGAAAGAGGATGATCTTCGAACGAGTCGGACCAGTTCATGTAAATTGCGGGTCGACAATTTGCCGGTGAACTCGCCCGGGCCCTCGGCGAACTCGCCGCGAAGGAACGACCGTCGCGAGGTTCGCGGCGTACCTACCGGGGGATTCGCGAAGGCCTGCACATCAGCTCCGAGGCGGCGTGCGGGCAGCGCTGGAGGTTGCTCAGCCACCCTCGGCGATGACCCGACGTGTCCCCCTCCGCGCCGACATAGAAGTCAAATCTGCCCATGAGCCGACTAGCCGAACTCCGTGTCGCCATCTTCGGCCGGCGACTCGTACATGATGGGAGCGGCTGGTCCTCAGGGGTCGACAGAGTTGATCGAGTCGATGACGCGATGTGCTTCGCCCGCGGAGCCGTGCCCGCGGGAGTAGGCGCCCGCTCTCAGCAGCGCAGAGGCCACCGCAACGGTGCAGCCGTGCCGGGCGGCCAAAATCCCGATGGCGATGTTCACCGCCTCGCTGTCCTGGTGACGACGGATGAGCATGTCGGCGGCCACGCCGGCGGCGACGATGCCCGTGCCGAGCATGCGAGCGAGTTGGGCGATCATGGTGTGGGTAGCGCGGTCGTCCCCCGCGAGTCTGTGTGGTGACCTCGTCCGGCGGTAGAGCTGCAGCGTGCCCAACGGGGCGCGATGGTCGCCGAGCGGGTGCGCTTGCACCCATCCGATCCCGCTGACGGCCAGTTCGTCCACCAGTAGCGGCCAGCGGCCCCGGTCGGCAGCGTCGTCGACGTCCACAGCGCACGCATTACTTGTCGACATGGCCTCTATGTGGGGGCCACACCCGAGGATGTACCCGAGGTCGGCGGCCTGCACAGCGACGGAGTCGGTGGCGTGCACCACCTGATGGGTATCGGGGTGGTCCTCCGCAGCGACGACGAGCGCGGCCCCGTCCGCGGCGGCCAGATCGACGCACACATCGACCCAGTCGATCGCGGTGACACCGTCGAACGCCCCGCGCGCATCACGCATCGAATGTGCATCGTCGTCACCCCACACTGGGGTCCTCCCTGCATCGGCCACGGCAGCATACGAACACAACGACGGTACCCACGACATCGTCCGGCAAACCGAGGGAGCGCTCGGGTCCCCGGTCGTCGAGACGACGGATGCTCTCCGGGACCACGGTGAGGCCACCGGGAACACAATCCCAGGCAAAGGCAAGGCATCGCAGGCGACCTTCGGCGCCATCATGGCACTGGGCAGCTACCTGATCGACGTCTTCCTCGTCCTCGAGAAGGAGGGCGTCCGGAAGTTTCGAAGCATCGTGGGGCGAACTATTCGACACCACCCGAGACCAGCTCGCGGAGGCAGAACGCGATCGCGGATGAGCTGCCCGAGGCGACTCGTCCGCACGCACGGGTCGGCCCGCGACTGACGGCCGGTCTACGAGTACCGCTGTCGGGCAATCTGATTCATATCCGTTCATCAACGAAGCGCCCGCGTCAGCGCAGTGTTTTGATTGAGCCCGGGGGCACCGGGGCACCCCGAGAACAGCAAGCGGGGACCGAACCGCTTCTGCGCCTGAGGAGGCCCTATGTGTGGAAGAGGTCGGTGGGTTCGATCGCGGTGACACTGTCGGGGAGGCGAGTGACGAGGTGCGGGGTACGACGGGTGTCGGCGGACCGGTACATCCACGCACATGGTGGGCACAGTCCCACCCCGCGTGGGCGCACCCACAGCGCCGATGCGGCAGCGACATGCCCGGCACTCTCGTGGCGGGCGTCAGCTGAGGCGTCGTGGTCGCGCAGCGTGCGCACGTTCCCGTCGCAATCGCGGCGGCATCGGGCACGCCGGCGTTTCCGGTGGCCCGATGGGCTGCGTGTTCCGGGCCGTCGGTGGTCGGACTCGGGGGTGCTGCGGCAACGGCGTCTTCCGAATTGCCGGCCATACCGTCCGTCGACGTCATCTCGATGAGGTTCCTGCCGGTGAGGGTGTCGAACGCGGAAAGTGCCCGTCGGGGGCATTGCTGACCACGAGGGCGCGACTGCGGAGGTCGGGCGGTAGTAGCTGCCGCCAGCGCAGCGCCGCGTCGAGATGGGTACTGGTCCAGAGCGCTGTCACCAATTCCTCACGCCCGGTGGAGCGGGGAGAACGGAGCTCGACGGTGTAGACGTAGGGCAGGGGCGCAGTGCCCGAACACAGCGTCTCCCACGTTGCACGTGGCACCACCTCGCCCCGCGGATCCTCGATGTGACGCACCTGCGCACCCCACGCTGCGCAGTACGCGCGGGCCACGTCGACGGCATCGGTCAGAGAGCTCGCGGTGCGCAGGATGACTGTGTCCCGGTCGTCGACCATCCACACCAGGAACCTTCGCTCGTCGGTGACATGGGGTGCGGTCGCGTCGGGTGCGGGCGTCTCGGCGGTGGGGCCGACGAGGTCGAGGAAGTCGCACGAGCGCGGTGTCGGATTCACACGGTCGGTCATCGACGGGCTTCGCTCTCACGTGTGGTGATACCCGACGTGCCGTTCACCACGGCGCGATGTTCCCTGCTGTCACGATTCATGGTCGCCGAGAGACTCGACAACGCGTTGCGCCTCGTCCAGCGACGAATGTTCGCGCGCATAGGCGCCGGCTCGGAGCAGCGCCGATGCCGCCGGCACCGAAAGACCGTGCCGGGCAGCGAGAACGCCGATCGCGACGCTGACGACGTCGGAGCCCGCAACCGGCTCCGATGATGCACCGAGGACCCGGTCGGCGACCGGTTCGCTACCGAGCGCTCGCGCCAGCGCGCTGACCGTGGTGTCCGCATCGAGCGACCGCGCGGGCGGTCGACGCCGCCGGTAGAGCTGCAGGGTTCCCAACGCCGACCCGGGTGACCCGATCGCATGGACCTGTAGCCAGTGAACGCCCACCGCGACGAGTTCGTCGATCAACAGCGGCCAGGTGCGGCGGTCGTCGGGATCGGTGGTCGTCACGGTCTGCACCGGATGCGTGGGCGTCGTGCGGGGTCCGTAGCCGAGGACGAAGAGCAGGTCCGCCACGCGCTCGGCTGTCGGGTCGGTGGCATAGAGGATCCGGTGCCTGTCATCGTGGCGCTCGGTGGATGCGACGACAGCTGCGCCGTCCGCGGACGACAGGTCGACGCACACCTCCACCCACTGCGACAACGACTCCAGGCCGGACAGTGGATGATCCCTCGGCTGACGGTCGTCGGCGTCACCGGTCACCGGGACTCGCAGACCGGCACAACCTGGTGTGCACGACGGGGGCACGCGGCGACGTTGACGCACAACGTTGTTCGAGAATCTGGATCCGAGCGCCCGCTCTCGCCCGCAGGTGCGGAGTCAGCTGCAGGACAGGTAGGGCGGGCGACACGTGACCGACCGCCGCGACGATATCGGGACGGTCGGGTAAATGCTGAGACATGTTTCGCGCACACTCCTCGAGGTCGTCTTCGCGCCGCAGCGGCGAGACGACTGGTTCGGATGATCGGTCCGAACGGCAAGGGTTGTACCGAACTGACGGTAACTGTACGCCGCGTCGCCCTACACCGGGCGACGACGAACTATCGAGGACTGCCGTTCTACAGCGGCGGTGCACTTCGTTGCGGGCGCCCAACACCCGTGTGACATGGTGTGCTCGACCTCGGCGTACGTTCTCACGACCGAGGATCTGGAAGAAGGTACGTTCGTGACCGCTACTTCCGACCCGCCGCTCGACCCGGCGCGCGCCGACAGTGATTCCGAGACAGTGTCTTTGGGCGCCGCCATGGCCGAGATGGCCAGGGTGATCCAACAAGAACACGGCAGCGTCGAGGGCACCCTGCTCTCGATCACGGCGGAGGCGGTCCGGCTGATACCGGGCGCTGATCACGCCGGCATCACCCTCGTCGTCCGCAATCGCAGAATCGAATCCCGCGGTGCCACCGACGAACTCCCTCGCCGTGTCGACGCCCTGCAGGAGGAGACCGGGCAAGGGCCGTGCTTGGACACGGTGTGGAAACACCACAGTGTGTCCGTCCCCGATATGGCCCGTGAGGATCGGTGGCCACAGTTCGCTCCCGCGGCCTCAGAGGCCGGAGTGCGCTCGATGCTGACGTTCCGGTTGTACACCCACCACGATCACCTCGGGGCGCTGAACCTGTACTCCGACGCCGTTCACGGCTTCGACGACGCCGACGATGACGTCGGCGTCCTGCTCGCCACGCACGCCGCCCTCGCTCTCGTCGCCGCCGAGCAGGAGCACAATTTCGAGTCCGCGCTCGCGACCCGCGATGTCATCGGACAGGCCAAAGGCATCATCATGGAGCGCTATGACCTGCGCGCCGACGCTGCGTTCGCGATGCTCGTGCGACTGTCCCAGGACTGGCACACACCGGTGACGGATCTGGCAACGAAGATCGCGCGACGCGAACCCGAATGACGACGGCCTAGCACCGGAGACGAGTAACCGACGGGAAGGGTCGCTGCTTCCGGTGGACCCGTCCGGTGTACCGGACAGTGCCACCACAGCGGTGAGCACCGACCTGCCGCCTCGGCCACGGCTCGCGGGATAGGTCGTCGAGGAGGGGCCGAGAGCGCGCCGCAACAGACGTCGAGCTACGCCGCTGACCGGCTCGAACTCGACTAGGCAATAAACACCTCTGACCGCATCGCCCGCACGACGCGAAAATGCCTGTCCTACAACGGTTCGGCACCTTCTCAGCACCCGGTAAGCCGACGTGAACGAAGACGGCCGCGGATGGTTCACGAGGACCAGTGAGCCCCGCCCTGCCCGATGCTCGTCGATTCGACGAGGTTCCGGCGTTCGAACATCGCACCGTCCGCCGAAGTCCGAGAATGTTCACGCCACCCGTGACGGGGAGTTGAACGAGTGGTTTCCGTCCACAGACGTTTCTGGAGGTCCGCAGACTGTCGTGGACTCTTCGGCGCTGAGGTCCACCCACAGCCATCCACGTCCACCGGAGTCCATCGAACGAGTTACGAATGAGTTGTGACAACTCGTGACATCGAGCGGCATTTCGGCAGTTTTCGCAGGTGACCGGACTCCCCTGGACCGTGACGGACCCGCACGGACGTATCGCCCAAGTCGTGAAACGAGAGGTCAGATCAGGCTATTTCAGAGCATTCGTGCTGGTCAGAGGCGTATCGAGAGCCTCCTTTCGGGATTGAACCGAAGACCGCTCGCTTACAAGGCTTCGACGACCCGATCAGGTGGATTCACCTGGACTTAGAAGAACCGGCCTGAGCTGCACATTCGTCCATCGAGGTCCGCCTCGGTCCACCTCCGTCCGTCCCGACTTGTGACACTCTCGTGACACCGACAAACCCTTGCGTCGTTCTCACTAGAATCTGTATCAGTCTGCTGGACAGTCTATCTCGTTCACGGAGAAACGACTGAGACGGGCAATGCGGCGGGGGCGGTTTCGGCCACAGGCGCCGGTAGGCCGCAGCCCCATCAGCTACTCGGCTCTCCACACTCGAACGCCGGATCTGACACGACAGCGTGTCACACAGGTGTATGTTTTGATCACGAGCAGTTCCGTCCTGAGCGCCTCTCTCGCCGATCGCCGCACCGCAGTGGACCGGTCGAAATACCGAGTGATGGTCGTGGCCATCAGTTACGCCGCGCTGATCGTCGCCATCGCCGTCGCGATGTTCTGAAACAGTGCTGTTCCTGGGTCTCCTAGGTGGTGTGTGGGCGGCGCAGAGTGCGCGGCGACAGCGTCGCGTGGCACCGACGAATGGGTCGGTCGCGCGCGGGTGCGCGCTGCGGTGATCTTGACTGGGGTCGATCATGTCGGACCACCTCTTCCGGGATGTGTGGTTGGGGTGGTGCGCGGGTGCGCGCTACCGAGGGTCTTCGTGTTACCAGCGCGCCGCTGGAGCGAAGATGCCGACAGGGTCGACGACGTGCCGGATCGACTCCAACCGGTTCAATTCCGTGGCATTCCAACCGGCGCGGACTGGGAGCATCGATCCTGTGCCGGCGAGGTTGAGGAAGGCGCGACTGGCAGAATCTGCGTCGAACCGTGAGAGAAGTCGGTCGAGTACTTCCGGTAGGTCTGCCGCGGTGGATGATTCGGCAACGCCGATGAGATACAGGTTGAACGCGGCGCCCCGGCCACCGACGGAACTGGGCGATCGTGTCGGACGATCGAGTGCTCCGCCCATCAGTCGCAGCTCGACAGTGGCGATCGGAAGTTCAGCTGCCGACAGGAAGGCTTCGATGCTGTGATCGCTCAGTCCGGTCAGCAGCATTCCGCGCTCGATCACGGGTAGGGGTTCGACAGGATCCATGTGGATGGACGACACCGCGGTCAGTGGGATGGTCGCCACCGTGTCGATGATCGGGTCGGCGGTCGATCGCATCGGTTCGAGCAGTTCGATTCCGTGCTCGGTGGACCCGACATGCGCGTACCGCACGTGAAGGACGGTGCGGCCACGGAGCTGTTCGGGGAGTGCGGGATCGGGCGGGAGGTGCAGGAGCGCTACTGATGTCGAGACCGATTCCGGCAGCTCCCGTGTCCATGTTCGCCACCGGTAGAGGACGTCGGAGGCGTCGGACACCGCGAAGAAGAGGCCGCCGCCGTACACCGTGTGCACGGGCAACAGGTCGATTACCATCTCGGTCACGACGCCGTACCCGCCGCCGCCGCACCCCCTCAGTGCCCAGAACAGGTCTCCGTCCGACTGCTCGTCGACGGTGCGGATCGTTCCATCAGCGGTGACCAGTCGAAACGAGCGGACGAGGTCGGCACCGAAGCCTGTGGTCCGGCCCAGAGGGCTCAGACCGCCGCCGAGTGTGTACCCGACGGCTCCCGCTGCGGTCGATGACCCGGACGCGGCTCCGAGACCGTGCGGCGCGGCGGCGTCGAGTACCTGTTGCCACAACACGCCGGCTCCGATGGTCGCGGTGCGTGAGGCGGGGTCGATATGCAGGTCGGTCAGGCGCCGTGTGGAGATCATGATCGAGTTCGCGTCCGCGGCGCGGGCGCCGTGGCCCGTGCACTTGACCGATACCCCCAGTCCGGCGGTGGAACAGATGCGCACTGCCGCTGCCACGTCGTCAGCGTCCTCGGCAACGACGACCGCGAGCGGTGAATGTGACACGGCACGATTGAAGCCCGCGATTTCGGAGTCGTAGTCCGCACATCCCGGGCTCAGCACCGCGCCGCGGGTCGCGCGCTCCAGGAGTGCGGTGATTGCGTGGTCGTCCACAGTTGTCATGAATTCCTCAGGTCGGGGTTCCAGATGTGACTCCTTGCTTTCCCGTTGTACCGCAACGGGTTCGGTATGTCCGATCACCAGCCTGCCCGCTGGTCACGCGACCAGGCAGGAGGCGGGGCCGTGGGGGGCCACCACGATCGGTGACAATCTGGACCCTTACCAGCGCTGATCGGCTGACGAAGCCGTCCGTGGTCTTGGCCGGAGCGCGGTGGGATCGATTCGCACCGTCGATGGGTGCCAGAGAGAAAACGAACGAAGTGTGCGGCGTGGGTGCGTTCGCCGGTAGGAATGCAGAAGTCGATTCCGAAGGAACCTGAAAATCGTTCGTAAGACGGGCCTTTGAATCAGGGTCTGTCGGTGCCAGAGAGGCTCCGCAGCACACCTCCACGACAGGACACCACCATGACCACACACACAGGATTCTGGCCGGACGGGGCACGGACGGCCGTCACTGTGTCCATGCAGTTCGAAGCCGGCGGACAGCCCATCAGCGGTGCAGGCGGACCCATCACCGAGCCGGTGCTGGCAGGACTCCCCGACCTCGGACAGAACAGCTTCTACGAATACGGTGCTCGCGAGGGGGTACCGAGGATTCTGGACCTGCTCGACAAGCACTCCATTCCCATGACCTCGTTCATGATCGGTGGACCGAGATGCTCGGTATTCGTCATATCGATGGCACGTGACAGATCTATCGATTGTTCGCCGGGCACATCCCTGCTTCACTGAGAAATCCACGCACACAATGAGAAAGGGTCGTCCACATGCGGATACTTCTGGTCAGCGGCGCGTCGGGAATCGGCCGATCCATCGCAACGGCGGTTCTGGACAGCGGCGGTGAGGTGATTCTCGCCGGGCGCCGACCGGACACCCTCGACACGGCAGTGGCGGAACTGGGCCCGGGAGCGAGCGCCGTGACGATCGACCTCGCCGATGAGTCGACCATCGCACGGGCCGCCGCGTCAGTCGGGGCAGTGGACCACGTCGTCAGTCTCGCTGCCGACCACGCGAACGGACCGCTGGTCGACCTGGACGGTAGCGGCGTCCGAAAGGCATTCGACGCCAAAGTGATCGGACCTCTACTACTCGCTAAGCACTTCGCGCCCGTGATCCGCGACGGAGGGTCGTTCCTTTTCTTCTCCGGTGTCGCTGCGTGGAAGCCCGCACCCGGCCTCTCCGTGGTGTCCACGACGAACGGCGCGGTGGCGTTTCTCGTCGAGGCGCTCGCGGTCGAGCTCGCACCCACCCGCGTCAATGCACTGTCACCCGGAATCGTCGAATCCGGTGCCTGGGACTCGATGGGACCCGACAAGGACACTCTGTTCGCCGACACCGCACGCACCAACCCCGTGCGCAGAGTCGGTCGACCGTCCGACATCGCAGCCGCTGCGCAGTCGCTGCTGACGAATACCTTCGTCACCGGCGTCACATTGCACGTCGACGGAGGTGGACGGCTCGCATGAAAGGGCTTACAGCGATGTCGGCATCGGTGGCAACGGCGTTTGTGGCAACGGTCTTGGTGGCCTGCTCCCCCGTCAGGGCGACCACGGATGAGCCCGTGATCGATTCCTCGACCGACCTCGTCTCACCAGGAACGGTGAACGTCGGGGACGCACCGGTCACCGACCGCACCCGCCAGGTCGTACGCGTCGCGCAGACCCTGTACACATTCTGGAACACAGGAGACGCCGCGTACCTCGACGACGCTGTGGATCCCGGTTTCGTGGACAACACCCTGCCCCCGGGTCGCCCACAGGGCCCGGCCGGCCCCGTAGCGGCGTCCGTCACGTTCCGGGCCGCGGTACCCGATCTGACCTGTGAACTTGCGGATCTGTACGTCACCGGCGACACGTTCACGGCGCGGTTGATCTTCCGGGGCCACTTCACCGGCACCTACGGCGGCCGCGCCGGAGCCGGACAGCAGATCGACTTCGGAGCCATCGACATCCAGCACGTCGGTGACGACCGCATCGTCGAGGACTGGCACCTCGAAGACAACCTCACCTTCCTTCAGCAAGCAGGGATCGTCCCGGTCGGTTGACCGAGCCAGCCACCACCGACAGCACTCTTCGAAAGGAACCAGCGTATGAGCATCGACCCCAGAATCAAGATGACCGCAGGCATCATCATGGCCGCGATCTCCTACGTCGTCGCCGTCACCAACTTCATCGACGGCGACGTACGTTCAGGTCTGATCCTCACCCTCATCGGGATCTTCTTCAGCACGGTTCTCGTGCAGACGATCGGCCGTTTCGTGGCTGACAAGTCCCGCTGACGGCACCCGTCCCCGACCGTCGCTTACCCTCGACCGATGCCGACCCTGCGTGCCCTCGAGTGCTTCGTCGCCGTCGTGGACGCCGGTTCCGTCACCGCCGGGGCGGCGCAGTTGCATCTCTCCCAACCTGCGTTGTCCCATCAGTTGGCGTCGTTGGAGTCCGACATCGGCACCGCACTGCTGGACAGGCTCCCTCGCGGGGTCCGTCCGACTCCCACCGGCCGCGCGTTGCTCGCCGATGCTCGGGTCGCGCTGGCGGCCGCCGACCGAATCCTGCGGACCGGTCGGGCTCTGGCGGAAGGAAGCGAAGGTCGCCTGCGCCTGGCCTGCGCAGAGAGCATGACGGTCCCTGTCCTCGCCCCGACACTGCGTAAGTGGACGAGGAAGTATCCGCACATCGGGTTGGATCTGACCGAGTTCACCAGCGCCGACGCCATGGCGGACGCGATCTCGAACGGCGACATCGACCTGGCGGTCGGCCCGTCCCCCACCCAGTTCGCCGGCGTCATCCATGGCATCGGTGCCGAAGACGTCGTCGCCGTCGTCCCCGAGGGACTGGATCTCGCCGATCTGCCGGCAATCACGTGGGCAGATCTCGCCGGCGCTCCGATCGTGCATTACCACCGTGCGAACGGTCTGCGCGGGTGGTTGGACACCATCGCTGCAACTCACGACATCCATCTCGACACTGTCACCCTCACCCGAAATGCCACCACGGCAGCCCAACTCGCTCACGCCGGACTGGGTGTCGCCCTCGTACCGAACACTGCACTGCCGGCGCGCTTCGCCGGCATCGTTCGACCATTGAGGCCGGCGCTGCAGCGGACGGTGGTCGTGATGACAGGGATCACACCGGACGCTTTGACGCGCCGGTTCGTCGACGATCTGCTGTCGCGAGGAATGGGCCCGCGGAGCGGCCAGGTGTAGTCGGGCAGCCGACCCGCGCTGCGAGCCGGGACTGTTCGGGGCAAGCATCGCCGGTCCCACGTATTCGCCGCGTCGGGAGCCCTCGACGGTGGGGCGTCCCCTCCGTACGAGGTCACCCGCGCCAAAGCTGTCGGACTCCGCGGGCGGGGTTGCGAGCAAGTCACCACCAGTGTCGCCGTCGTGGCCTGACTCCACGAAACGAAGACTGTGCTCGGGCAAGGACTGCGAGCAGATGCAGATCGACCGAAGACACGCCGCGTTCCGTCGGTCGGACGGTCGGCTAGGTGTTCGCGTGGACGATCCAGTTCGAGAACTCGCACGCGAGGTGCCAGCGGTGGCCGGCGATCATCGTCCACAGGGTCGGGAATGGGAACTCGACTGTGAGGCGGGCCTCGAAACCGTCGGGGGTGTCCCGGAACTGATGCCGAACTCCTCCGATCGGTTGTCCGTTGCCGGCGAGGGCGACTCCTGCGATTTGATGTGGGAAGGTCTGATCGATTGTCGTGACGAGTGAGCTGATGTCCTGGTAGTCGATGCGGAACCGGGCCGCGAGTGGACTTCCTCCGGGTGTCTCGCACACGTCCTGTCGCCCGTCAGGTGCGGTCCGGATGACGAAGTGGTCTGGGCATCCTCGAAGCAGTGCTGTGTCGTCGCCGGACTGTGACGCGTTCTCGAACCACTGCACGAAGTGGCTCGCTCCTCCCCCTGCAACTCGGAGGTCTACGGTGCTGGTGCGTCGCCGCGTAGTGACAGCCGACTGCAGGCGTGCTGTACGGTCGGCCCAGCGAGTCTCTCGCGCGAGGCGTCGGGTGATTCCGTCCTGTCCCAGTTCGAGCTTGCGGCGTAGGAGTTCCTCTCGCCGGACGCCGATGTGGCCGAGCGACGGAACCGTGACGCCGAGTTTGTCGGCGGCGGCAGTGATGCGTGCGCCCTCCCAGCGAAGTACCTCGGCACGCGGAACGTGGCGTCCGTCGATGACGGTGTCGATTCGGACGCTCTCGGTCATCGCTGCCCTCTGGTGGTGACGCGGCCGGTCCGGTCCGGGATTCGACCCACTCTGGACGTTCGCAGGTCATGAGAAAAGCTGCGTTGGGGCCGTCCGGCATCCTCGTGCGCAGTCATGCGGAGAGTGCGCCGGTCCCGGTGTGATGAGCGTGCAGAACGGGGATGACGTCCTCGGATCGGCCCGTCTCCTCGATGTTGTGCCGTATCCAATGATCAGCGGTGCGCGCCGAATACATCAAGGGTCGAACCAGATTGGCGAGACGGCCCGCGCGGGTGGGGAGACCGATGACCGTCTCGGCGTAGAAGCGCAGACCGCCACGTTCGGGGCTGTACCGGTGCAGCACATGCCCGACTGTCCGTCCGAGCATGCGGATCTCGAAGGTGAACTCCGCATCGTCGAGGTCGGTGGTGACGACGGTGGCACTGATCCGGTCGCGGTAGTCGTTGAACCGTTCGTCGATACGGGTGCGTGCGCCGACGGCGAAGCCGGTGCTCACGGTCGAGGCGCCCAGGTCTGACTCATCGCAGTCCACAGGAGCACCGCGGTCGAGTGGTGTGACGGCGATGTGGTCGCGGTGGTGCCAGAGGTGGTAGTGGCTGACGGCGGGTCCCGAGAAGTCCACGCCGTTCCAGGTCGTGCTGTCGGCAAGGTGTTCGAACCACCATCGCATCATCTCGGGAGTCACCCCGCGGATGGTGTCGTGCTCGATCTGCACTCGCACCATACCGTTGCTGCTACTCACGTCGACCCATTTGGCCGAGGACACCGGCTTGAACGGCAACCGCTGCGCACGGTGCAGCGCCGACCGTGCGAGGAGACGACCCCGGCGCAGGTCATCGAGATCGTCGACTGCCGGACCGGACATGGCCATCTCCTTGCTCGGTTCTCTACGAATGTAGAACTTCTACGAATGTAGTGTGAACGGTATGGAGACCGCAAGAGCCAAGGCCGCCTCTCGGCGACGACGCGACATCGCTGACGCCGTCATCGCCCTTCTCGCCGCGAAGGGTTCTCGCAGTGTCACCCATCGAGCCGTGGACCAGCACCTCGACCTCGCCGAGGGTTCGACCAGCGCGTACTTCCGAACGCGGGTCAGTCTGCTGACGGCCGCCGCGCAGCGTCTGGCGCAGCGCGACCGGTCCGCAGTGGACGCGTTGACCGCCGATCTCGGTGAGAACGCACGTACGTCCACCTTCGCGGAGCTGCTGGCTGCGATCGTCGACGAGTGGACAACAGTGGACGCGGCACCTCGGCAGCTCGCGCGTCTCGAGCTGCAACTGGAGGCGCGCTCTCTCCCGGACCTTGCCGACGCCTTCGCCGAGCTGCGGGCGGCGTTCGTCGACTCGGCACGTCTGCTCATCGCGCTGCGGCAACCCGAGCTCGACGACCACTCGGCGACGGCATTGGCCGGCGTCATCGTCGCGATGGTGGACGGGCTCGTCGTCGACCGCCTGCTTCATCCGGCCACGGCAGTGTCGACGCAGGCATTGCCGGCGGCGATCGCGAGCCTGGCGGCATCGAACTGGTGACACCACCGGCCCACCGCGCGGCGGAGCACGCCTGTTGTAATGGTTGAACTGTACTGACGCATTGCATCAGGCTGCGGCCATGAGCATCTCGCAGGAAAAGTGGTCCACGGTGTCGACGCACGAGAGCAGCGACGGAGTCGTGCACTACGAGCGAAACGAAAGTGGAGTATGGCGGGTGACGTTGGCCGCTCGCGCAGCCGATCGCGATGTGATCGGCGGCGTCACTCCCGAGTCGAGTCGATCCGTGATCGGCTAGCGCTGGGACCGGTGACGTCGGACGGCGTCTCTGTTGCCGCACCGTGCGGTGCAGTAGCTGCGTCGACCGTTCCGACTGGTGTCGACGAAAGCCCGAACGCAACTCGCTCGCGCGCACACCCCCAGGCGATGGCCGTCCGCCTCCACCGTGAACAGCGCCAGACCGCCTGCGGTCACCGCCATCACTCGCCCGACCACATCGTCGTCGTCGGGCGTGAAGTGCAGATGCGGGCGCAGGCCGTCATGGGTCGTCAGGTGCACGTTGGCGACACCGTCGACGAGAAGAGCGTTGATCGTCTCGCACCGTGACGCTTCGTCCGCCGCGGCGAACACGGTCCGCATCCGAGCCGACCATCGGCGCAGCGCCACGAAGGTCGACTTGCTGATCTCCACCCGGCGGATCGAGTGCTCGAGCAGCAGCGACTCGACATCGCTGCCCGTCGGCTCGTCGCCGCTATAGAGGTTGACCAGGCCAGCGGCCAGGAACGCGCCGGTCATGTTGTCATGGTCGAACTGCACACGACAATTGCACCACGCGGTGGCGCCGCGAGGCGGGTGGCGCCGATCCGCGTGTTTGGGGACCCGCCCTCAGCCTGTTACTATACTTTTTGTACGGTTACGGAGCAGTGCTCGAGAACGTGAAATTCAGGGGTGCAGGTGTGAGCTCGACGCGGCGATGGGCAGTACTGGCGACGGTGGCGGCGGGTCTGCTGCTGATCACACTGGACAACTCGATCCTCTACACGGCGCTACCGACGCTCGTCGACGAGCTCGACGCGAGCTCATCGGAAAGCCTGTGGATCATCAACGCCTATCCGGTGGTCATGGCGGGTCTGCTCCTCGGAGCCGGGACGCTCGGGGACCGCGTCGGGCATCGCCGAATGTTCGTCATCGGGTTGTGCATCTTCGGCGCGGCCTCGCTGATGGCGGCGTTCTCACCGAGTCCGGTCCTGCTGATCGCCTCGCGTGCTGTACTCGCCGTGGGAGCTGCAGCGATGATGCCCGCCACGCTGGCGTTGATCCGCGTCACATTCGAGGACGAACGCGAACGCAACATCGCCATCGGTGTTTGGGGAAGCATCGCGGTCATCGGAAGTGCCCTCGGACCCATCGTCAGCGGCCTCCTGCTCTCCCAGTTCTGGTGGGGGTCGGTGTTTCTGATCAATGTCCCGGTGGTCTGTGCTGCTCTGGTCGCCACCACGTTCCTCGCCCCCCGCAACGACGCGGACCCCTCCAAGCAGTGGGATCTCCTGTCCTCGTTCCTCGCGTTGGTTGGCACTGGCCGGTCTGGTCGTCGCCATCAAGGAGATCGTGAAAACCGACAACTCAGCGGCGACGGCGACATCGGCGGCGGCGATCGCCGCGGTCGGTGCAGCCCTGTTCGCCCGTCGCCAGGCACGGTTGCCCTATCCCCTGCTGGTCTTCGGCATCTTCCGCAACGCAGCCTTTCTCTCCGGAGTGTTGGCGGCGGGTTTCGCGATGTTCACCATCGGCGGCGTTCAGCTCGTCACCACCCAACGGTTCCAGCTGGTCGCGCAGTATTCCCCGCTCGACGCCGGGATCCTCGTGGCCGCCATCGCGTTGGGTTCGCTCCCCACGTCGATCCTCGGCGGCGCGGTCGTCCACCGAACAGGCCTGCTGCCGCTGATCAGCGGCGGTCTCGCTGTGAGTTCCGTCGGAGTGCTGACGGCAGTGCTGACCTTCGACGGCTCGGTCGTCGCGTTCGCGGCCGCGTTGGTCGTCACCGGTATGGGCCTGGGTGCTGCGATGGCAGTCGCCTCGTCGGCCATCATCGGCAACGTTCCGGTCAGCCGCGCAGGGATGGCCTCCTCCGTCGAGGAAGTGTCCTACGAGTTCGGGAACCTGACCGCCGTCGCACTCCTGGGATCACTGGCCTCGGCAGTGTTCACCTCGACCGTCGTGCTCCCGGACGGCGCCGACCCCGAAGCGCGGGAGAGCATCGACGGCGCACTCGCAGTAGCCGAACAGAACCGCGATATCGGCGAGGAACTGGCCCGCGCCGCCGGTCAGGCCTACGACACCGCGTACTCCACGGTCATGATGGTCGTCGTGATCGTTCTCGCCGCCGCGGCGGTCGGCACCGGCGTGCTGCTGCGTCGACACGGACCGGGGTCTGACGTCGTCGCCGCCGACAGCGAAGGGGCTGGCCATGCGACCCAGTAAGAAGACGAGCATTCTCGACGCAGCCGCGCGAGTCGTGGAGAAGGACGGTATCGCGGCCGTCACCTACGACAGCGTCGCCGCGGAGTCCGGTATCACCAAAGGTGGACTGGTGTATCACTTCCCGTCCAGGGAATCGCTGATCACCGCTCTGCACCACCACCTCGCCGACGCCTGGGAAGCAGGAATGGCCGCCGCGGCCGGTCGAACACCCGATCAGGCCACCGACACCGAGCGGCTACGCGGATACGTCCGCGCCGCGGTGACGAGCGCGACCCGCGCCGAGATCCTCTTCCTGCTCGAAGGTGCCACCACCACCGAGCACGCCGCCCCGTGGAACACCGTCCTGCAGCGCTGGGTTCCGCACGCCCCTGGCCCTGAGGCGGACGCTGGCGACGTCGATCGGTTCATCGCTCGCCTGGCTGCCGACGGACTGTGGATGTACGAGTCCCTGTCGTCGGACACTCTCGACCCCGAGGTCCGCCAGAAGATCGCCGACGCGATCTCCGAACGCATCATCGACCGCTGAGCCCCACGATGCCTGAAGACCCGGAACGCGGCCTACCGGTGTCCGCAGAGCTGCTCGTCGTATGACATGTATCGCGCCGGCAACCCTCGACACCATCGTGAGGCTGTGTGCAACGAAAGGTAACGCCGCGGCCGGCATGACTTCACCAGCACTTATTCTGGTAAGGGCATAGTCCAGAACTGTTGTCAAGCAACATAATTCGACTTCGCTCACGTTCACTCGGCTTGAACCGGCCCCTCATACGAGGCTAGTTTCGACGTTCAGAACAACTCGTTCACTTTCACAGACAACACCATTGGGGGTGACGCGTGACAAACGCGTCCGCACAGACTTCGGCCGGTTCCACATCGGCCTCCGATCCCAACTACGAGCGACGATGGCTGGTCCTGGTCATCGTCGCCGTGACCCAGCTGATGATCGTCTTGGACGCGACCATCGTGAACATCGCCCTCCCGCAGGCACAGGCGGATCTCGCCATCACCGACGGAAACCGGACCTGGGTGGTCACCGCATACGCCCTCGCGTTCGGCGCACTTCTACTTCTCGGCGGCCGCATCTCCGACTACTGGGGCCGCCGCAGGTCGTTCGTGGTGGGGATGTCCGGATTCGCAGTCGCCTCGGCCGTCGGCGGACTCGCACAGGAATCCTGGCAACTCTTCGTCGCCCGAGCAGGACAGGGCATATTCGCAGCACTGTTGGCCCCCGCCGCGTTGGCGATCCTGACCGTCACCTTCACCGACCCCAAGGAGCGAGCCAAAGCCTTCGGCGTCTTCGGCGCCATCGCCGGCGGCGGCGCGGCCGTCGGTCTACTGCTCGGAGGAGTTCTGACCGAGTACCTCAGTTGGCGCTGGTGCCTACTGGTCAACGTTCCCGTCGCCGTCATCGCGGTCGTCGCGGCAATCGTGGTGGTGAAAGAGAGCAAGGCCGACGGTGACACCCGCTACGACCTTCCCGGCGCCGTCCTCGTCGCACTGGGTCTCGGGTCGCTGGTGTACGGGTTCACCCGAGCGGAGCACGGCTGGGGTTCTGTGTCCGCGGTGTCGTTCATCGCGATCGGCCTGGCGCTTGTGGTGGCGTTCGGATACGTCGAAGCGCGCTCCGACAATCCCCTGCTGCCGCTCAGCGTGCTGTTCCACCGGGACCGCGGGCCTGCGTTCTTCGCATCGATGATGGTCGGAGCAATCCTGGTCGGTGCCACCCTGTTCCTGACGTTCTACTTCCAAATCGTGCTGCAGTACAGCCCGATCATGGCGGGACTTGCGTCCATGCCGATCACCGCAGGAATATTCGTGACCGCGGGAATCGCATCGGCCCTCCTGCCTCGCTTCGGCCCTAAACCGCTCATGTCGGTCGGTCCGGTGATCGCCGCAGTCGGCTTGCTGCTGTTGACGCGCATCGGCGTCGACTCCTCTTACTGGGCTTCGGTGTTCCCCGCTTTGATCCTGGTCGGACTCGGACTCGGACTGCTTATCATCCCCCAGCAGAACGTCGCGCTCATCGGCGTCGCCGACCACGATGCAGGCGCAGCGAGCGCACTGGTCAACGCGACGATGCAGGTAGGCGGCGCGCTCGGAGCGGCGATCTTCACCTCCGTCTACACCTCCGGGAAACAGACCTTCCTCACCGACAATCCAGCCCCCACCCCACCGGCGACCATGCCAAGCCCCGCGGCGTCGATGAAGCAGGTCCCCTCCGACCAGGAACTCGCTGCCATGCCCGAGTCGATGCGCGACTTCGTCCTTGCGAGCGTTGACCGGATCTTCCAGGCGGAAGTAAACGCTTACCACACCGTGTTCGCCATCGCCGCGGTGTTCATCGCCCTCATCTCCCCGGTCGTCGTTCTGGTCGTCCGAGCCAAAAAGGACGACCTCCCGGCCGGAGACGTCGTCGTCCACGCTGGCTGATCCACCACGGGGTAGCTCCCCGCCCAGCTTCATGCACACAAAGAGAGAAGAGACGCACATGGCAAACACGACAGTGTTGGTGACAGGTTCGACGGGAAAGACCGGCCGGCGCGTCAGTGAGCGTCTACGACAACGTGGGCACGACGTACGCGAGGCGTCCCGATCCTCCAGACCGTCGTTCGACTGGCAGGACCACAATACCTGGCCGCCCGCACTCCACGGCGTGGACGCCGTCTACGTCGTCATCCCCGACCTCGGTGACCCGGCAGCGGTCGAGACCACCCGCTCCTTCGCCGCCCACGCCGCCGCAGCCGGGGTCCGCAAAGCGGTGATGGTGTCGGTGCCGATAGCCGGAACCGACGACTCCGCAGCAATCACCGACACCGAGAAGGCCTTCACCGCCGCCGGACTCGCACTCACCGCGTTGCGACTGCGGTGGTTCAACCAGAACTTCAGCGAGGACTTTCTTCTCGACTCAGTGACCGTCGGCGACATTCGCGTACCCGCCGGCGACGGGCGCGAAGCATTCGTCGACGCCGACGACATCGCCGACGTCGCAGTCCAGTGCCTGCTCGACGACGTCCACGACGGAAGGTATTACGAACTCACCGGACCAGATGCGTTGTCGTTCAAAGAAGTCGCGGCAATTCTCACCGAGATCACCGGACGCACCATCACCTACAGCCCGCTCAGCGCCGCCCAGTTCATCTCCGAGCAAGAGGCGTCCGGGGCGCCCACAGATTGGGCGCACGCCCTCACCGGTCTGTACTCCAAGATCGCTGACGGGTCACTCGACTCCACATCCACCGACATCGAGGCGGTACTGGGAAGACCCGCGCGTAGCTTCCGCAGCTACGCAACCGCCACTGCACAGGCATGGACGAGCTAGCTGTTCTTCGCGGGGAGGTTGTGGACGGTGAGTCGCTCGATGGGTGACTTTCCGTCGATGCCTGTGTGGGGTCGGTGGTGATTGTAGTGATGGACCCAATCCTGGTAGGTCGCTGCGCGGGCTTCGTCGGAGAGGTAGGTGTGGGCGTAGGCCCATTCCTGGTTCAGGGTGCGGTTGAACCGTTCGACTTTGCCGTTGGTCTGCGGTCGGTAGGGGCGGGTCCGCTTGTGCACCACAGTTCCGAGCGCTTCGGCGAACAGTGCTGGGCGGTAACAGGATCCGTTGTCGGTGAGCACTATGGCGATGGTGACGCCATGCGCTGCGAAGTACGCGACGGCGCGCCGGTAGAACCCGGCGGCGGTCTCCTTGCGTTCGTCACCGAGGATCTCGGAGTAGGCGAGCCGGGAGTGGTCGTCGACGGCGTGGTGGACGTACGCGTATGCGAGACCCTGTTTCTTGTTGTGCCGGTTTCCGATCGTGCGGCCGAACTTGCGGTGCCCGCCGCCGTCGGGAATCCGGCCGGGTTTCTTGATGTCGACGTGCACCAGATCGCCGGGGGTGGGGTGTTCGTAGCGTTGCGCCCGCGGTCGGCGGACGGGTAGTCCGGTGTTCTGGTCCAGGTGGGACAACAAGGGCATCGCGTATCGGCGCAGTACTGCTTCGACGGTCGAGCGGGCCAGGTGCAGGTGGTAGGCGATACGGTGCGGTCCCCACCGGTTGGTGAAGCGCAGCGCCACGATTCTGTGTTCGGTGCGTCTCGGTGTGCGCGCGGGGCTGCGGCGGGGCCGGCCGGACCGGCCGACCGGTCGATCATCGCCGGCGCCCCGCCGGCCCGGTACCGGTCGGCCCACTTCGATGCGGTGGCGGGTGAACACTGGAATCGTTCGGCGGCGCGGCGGACTGTCCAGCCGGCGTCGACGATGGTGCGCGCCAGGTCCAACCGTCCCCGCGGCGTGAGGTAGGCGTTAGCGTGTGTCATGAGGGCCTCTGGTGGTCGGGGTGTGTGTGGTAACCACACCGATACCGGAGGCCCTCCCTCATCGACTCACGCCACGCCGTTCACAACCTCAGCAAGAACTACAGCTAGTCACCTCGACGGGACCTGCCCAGCGATGTCATCAGAGCGTGCGTATCGTCGGCGTGCCGACACGCCGTGGCCCCAGCCGTATGCTCGTCACGGACACCGACGCCGGTGTCGCGTGGGTCGTAGGTCACCAACGGTCGATCGGTGATGTGCGCGGCACGTGGTGATATCGCGCATCAATCGGTGATCCGATGAGCGTCGGGTTGCACCCGAGTTCAGTTTTCGTGGACGTCGTTGGAAATGGTGGCGCCGGGAACAGCGAGCGTGTGTAGTCATGCGTGTCGAGTCGACTAATGTCCACTGTCGAATCCCTCGCCGGGACTGAGTGGAACCTCCGCGTCGCCGCTTCGTTCAATGGCTCGGAAAACGTGTTGGAGAGTGATCGCACGAGTTCCCGGGCGTCGCGATGTGGCCAACGGCTGCCATCTTGCTGGTCGAACGCCGAGGCGCAGCGGTCAGTCCACTCGGGTCCGTCCCACGTCCACGCCACCCGTGACAGAACGCGAAGCGAGTTGAATCCCCCCGCAGAGGTCCATGGACTGTCGCGGACTTTTCTCATCCGAAGCCCACCCACGTCCCCCGTCCACCCAAGTCCATCCAACGAGTTACGGATGAGTTGTGACAACTCGTGACATCGAGCCGAGTTTCGCAGGTGACAGGACACCCCTGGACCGTGGCGGACCTGCACGGACGTATCGCTGAAGTGGTGAAACGAATGGTCAGAACGAGCTATCTCGAAGCATTTCTGCTGGTTCAATCCCGAAAGGAGGCTCTCGATATGCCCCTGAACCGAAGACCGCTCGCTTACAAGGCTTCGACGACCCGATCAGGTGGATTCACCTGGACTCCTTAAAACCGGCCTGAGCTGCACATTCGTCCACCACCGTCCGTGTCGGCCCACCTCCGTCCGTCCCGACTTGTGACACTCTCGTGACACCGAGAGCATGCCCGTTCACGAAGCCCTGGTCCGTATTGCGTTGCATCGCATGGTGATTCCCGATGGGAAAGATCGCGAGGTCAGGCATCGCACACACAGAGCAGAGTCGACTGACTGGAGTTCACGCGATCGGTCGATCACCCGAGATTGATGAACGTCGTCTTGGTCTCGGTGTAAGCATCGATCGAATGCGAGCCGAATTCACGACCCCAGCCGCTCATCCCGAAGCCGCCCCAGGGTGACGCGGGATCGATCAAAGGCAGCTGATTGACGAACACCGTTCCGAAACGCAGTCGAGGCGGGAGCGCGAGAGCCGAGTGGAGCTCCTTGGTCCACACCACCGCGGCGAGTCCGTAGTCGGTGTCGTTGGCGCGCGCCACGACCTCGTCCTCGTCGTCGTATTGCATGACGGCGAGAACCGGCCCGAAGATCTCGTCTCGCGCGATCACCATGTCGTCACGGACGCCGGCGAATACCGTAGGAGCGTAGAAGAATCCGTCGGCAAGGTCACCTCCGACGCGGCCTCCTCCGGTCACCAGTTCGGCCCCCTGCGAGCGACCTGACTCGACGTAGGAATGGACGCGATCAAGGTGTTCCTGCGACACCAACGGCCCGACGACGGTCGACGGATCCGATCCATGTCCGATCGGTAGTGCATCGGCCGCGGCGGCGATCTTCGCGGTGAACTCCTCCGCACGTGAGCTGTGCACGAAGAAGCGGGTATATGCACCGCACGCCTGGCCGGTGTTGAACAGTGCGCCCTGCAGATTGCCGGCCACCGCAGCATCGATGTCGGCGTCGGCCGTGATGATGCTGGGTGCCTTGCCCCCGAGTTCGAGCGACACCCTTTTGAGATTCCCGGCCGATGCGCGGACGATGTGCTGGCCGACCTCGGTGGAACCCGTGAAGGACACCTTGTCTACGCCGGGATGCGCCACCAGCGCCTTACCGACCTCGGGCCCACCGGTGAGCAGGTTGACCACACCTGCGGGCACTCCCGCTTCGCGGCAGAGTTCCACCAGCCGCACAGTCGAGAGCGGGGTCTGCTCCGCGGGCTTCATGACCACCGCGTTGCCAGTGGCCAGGGCCGGTGCCAACTTCCACGCAGCGATGGCCAGCGGGAAGTTCCACGGTGTGATCAACGCGCAGACCCCCACCGGGACTCGCTGCTGGAAACTCAGATTGCCGGGAATCGACACCGGCGACACCGTGCCCTCGATCTTGGTCGCGTATCCGGCGTAGTACCGGAACACCTGCGCGGTCAGCGGCAGGTTGACGCCGACGCTCATGAAGGACGGCTGCCCCTGATCGGCAGTCTCCAGCGCGGCGATCTCCTCGGCGTCACGGTCGAGCAGGTCGGCGATCCTCCACAGCAGTCGGCCGCGCGCATCCGGCGTCATGTTCTGCCAGTCGTCGGATTCGAATCCGGTACGCGCCGCCGCCACTGCGGCGTCGACGTCGGCACCGGTGGCCTCGGAGAATCGGCCGATCACCTGATTAGTCGCCGGGTTCACGGTCTCGCCGGTGCGACCGTCGGACGCGTCGACCCACTCGTTCGCGATGAGCAACTGTGTGTTGTGCATGGTGTTTCCTCAACATCTCGTTCGACGAGCGCCGTCTCGGGCTTGTAGCGGCCACTGTCCCAGCGAAAGGACCCAGAGACCCTCGGGCGTATCGGTCAGCGAACCGACTTCCGAGACCCACCGCTGTGAACAGTGTGTTCCGGTCGTGTTGCCCGGCTGGACTTTATTATCCATCTGGATAATGATGGGTGTGACAGGGAGCACACTCCCTACCGAGCACGCACTGGAGGCAACTATGTCCGAGTCGGCACACACTTTCGACTCGGACGACGAGTCGTTGCTCACCCCCCCGAATTCGGTTCTGGGCAAGGCGTTCTCGATCCTGTCGGCCTTCGACGGCGAAAGCGAGTCACTACGCCTGGTCGACCTGTGTCAGCGCAGCGGTGTGCCCAAGCCGTCCGTGTATCGCCTCGCCCAGGAACTGGTGGACCTGGGCCTGCTCGAACGTGTCGGGTACGAGTACCGCATCGGATTCAGCGTGTTCGCCCTCAGCCAACGCGCCGGAAGCACGTCGCTGCTGCGACGGGTGGGTCGCCCGGTTCTCGTCGACCTCGTCGCATCGACACGGGGGACCGCCCACCTCGCCGTCCGGAAGGGCACGCACACGTGCTATCTGGAGAAACTGGGCGGCACACGCAGCGTGCACTCACTGTCGCAGGTCGGCGGCAGACTTCCCCTTACCTGCACGGCGTCGGGAAAGCTCCTGCTCGCCATGGCACCCGATACGAACGCGCTTCTTTCCCAGCTGGTCGACAGTGACCTCCCTCGTCTCACGACGCAGAGCACCCGCGACCTGCACGCCGTCCGCCGCGAGATGGCCACGATCCGGACACAGCGACTGGCCACGGAACGCGAGGAGGCGCTTATCGGGTACAAGAGCTTCGCCGTACCCATCTACGATTCCGGCGACAATGCCATCGCGGCGCTCTCCCTCACGGTTCCCGTGGATCACGCCGGAGACGCCGCACTGGTCAGTGCACTTCGAGGTGCCTCGCACGCGATCACACGGCAGCACACCCGCGCGGTCATGAGCATGCCCACGACATTCGGCGCCTTGCGTCCGGCATAGGCACGTATCGCTCAACGGACCCGGATCACGCCTCGTTCGTCGATGGACTGTGAAGCTGACGCCGTTCTGCCACAGGGGCGGTGACATCGCAGTTCCGTGAGTGAGGTCAACCATGACAAACGCCGTAAGGGTCGCCATTATCGGATCCGGCAACATCGGAACCGATCTGATGGTGAAGATTCGACGCTCGCACGTACTCGAAATGGGTGCCATGGTCGGGATCGATCCCGAGTCGGACGGCCTCGCGCGTGCATCTGCACTCGGCGTACCCGTCACTCACCGTGGCGTCGAGGGACTGATCGGCCTCGACGGGTTCGACAACATCGAGATCGTGTTCGATGCGACGTCGGCGAAGGCACACGTGGCCAACGCCGCCAGGTTGCAACCGCTGGGCAAGACGATGATCGATCTGACCCCCGCGGCAGTGGGGCCGTATGTCGTTCCCGCGGTCAACCTGGACAGTCACGTCGACGCGCGGAACGTCAATATGGTCACCTGCGGCGGCCAGGCCACGATACCGGTGGTCGCCGCGATCAATCGCGTCGTCCCCGTCGCCTACGCGGAGATAGTCGCGTCGATCGCGTCGCGGTCCGCTGGTCCCGGAACCAGAGCCAACATCGACGAGTTCATGGAGACCACCGCCGCCGCCATCGAGTCGGTCGGAGGCGCCGCTCGTGGCAAAGCGATCATCGTTCTCAACCCCGCCGAACCCCCGCTCATCATGCGTGACACCGTCTTCGCTCTCGTCACGACCGACAACAGTGCCGGCCTGACCGAACGAGTGCGTGATTCCGTTCGCGCCATGGTGGCCGACGTCGCCGCGTACGTGCCGGGCTACCGACTCAAACAGGAGGTTCAGGTGACCTCTGTACCCGACGATCAACCGGTGGAGACTCTGCTCGCCGATACATCGACACCACGACCCACACACCAGATCTCGGTCTTCCTCGAAGTCGAGGGTGCAGCGGACTACCTCCCCGCCTTCGCGGGCAATCTCGACATCATGACCTCCGCCGCCATTCAGGTGGCCGAGCGAATCGCGACCCGGAAGGTGGCCCTCCGATGAGCACGTCCATCTACGTTCAGGACGTCACCTTGCGTGACGGCATGCATGCCGTCCGCCATCGGATGTCTCCCACCGACGTCGCCAGGATCGTGGTGGCTCTCGACAACGCCGGCGTCGACGCGATCGAGGTCGCACACGGCGACGGTCTGGCGGGGTCGTCGATCAACTACGGCCCGGGTTCGCACAGCGACTGGTCCTGGTTGGAAGCAGCCGCCTCCGTGATCGAGCGAGCCACGCTCACAACTCTCCTCCTGCCCGGCGTCGGTTCGATACACGACCTGAAACGGGCGTACTCCCTCGGAGTCCGGTCGGTGCGCGTGGCCACTCACTGCACGGAAGCAGACATCTCCGCTCAACACATCGCGGCCGCTCGCGAGATCGGCATGGATGTGTCCGGGTTCCTCATGCTCTCTCACATGGCGGAACCGAGTGACCTCGCGGAGCAGGCCAAGTTGATGGAGTCCTACGGGGCCCACTGCGTGTATGTCACGGACTCCGGCGGCCGCCTGACCATGGGTGAGGTCGCAGCGCGAGTACGCGCCTACCGCGACGTCCTCGAACCGACCACGCAGATCGGGATCCACGCGCACGAGAATCTGTCTCTCTCGGTCGCCAATTCCCTCGTCGCCGTCGAGAACGGTGCATACCGGGTGGACGCATCACTCGCCGGGCACGGTGCAGGCGCCGGAAATTGCCCCATCGAGGCGTTCGTCGCAGCCGCGAATCTGACTGGGCTCCAGCATGGTAGCGATCTGTTCGCGCTGCAGGATGCCGCGGACGACATCGTCCGTCCTCTCCAGGATCGGCCGGTTCGCGTGGATCGGGAGACTCTGACCCTCGGCTACGCCGGCGTGTATTCGAGCTTCCTCCGGCACGCCGAATCGGCCTCGACCGCTTACGGAATCGACGTGCGAGATCTGCTCATGGAGTGCGGACGCCGCGGGTTGGTGGGTGGCCAGGAGGACATGATCATCGACATCGCGCTCGGCCTGGCGGCCGGGAGACAAGCACAGCCGGCGTGACTCCTCCAAGCTCCTTGGCCGAGGCCGTCGAGCGTCGTGCGCACGCCGACGCGGACGGTGAGGTCATCCGTCGCGTCGGCGGGTCGTCGATGAGCGCCGGGCTGGTGCTGGAGAACGCTGTCGACATGGCGGGCTCACTTGCGACGCTCGTCGGGTCCGGTGATGTCGTCGCGACAGCCTGCCCGTCGGGACCGACCGCCGTGACGCTGACGACGGCACTCTCCTGGCTGGGAGCAATCGAACTACCGATTCCCATCACACTCGAGTCCCGTGTCGCGGTTCGACTGATGACCGCTGCAGGGTGTGTCCTCGTCGTCGCCTCGACGGATCGGCTGAGCGCCGAACTGCACTCGATCGACCTCGCCGGCGCTGTCGGGATCCCCGTCGTCACGGTCGACGGGCGATGGGACGGACTCGCAGCGCTGTCGGACCGGACCGGCCCCCGCCCGTCACGCCGCCGGACGTCGAGAAACGATCCCGCCGCGATCATGGTCACCTCCGGCACGAGCGGGCGGCCCAAGGGCGCACTGCTGTGCAACGGTGTCGGCCTCGGTCAGTCCGCACGTGTACGACGAGCCATGCAGTACGACTCTCGTGACGTGCTCCTCAATGTCTTTCCGTGGCAACATGTCAACGCCCGACACGCCGCCTTCCTCCCCGCGGTCGAATCCGGGGCTCGACTCGTGGTGGACGACTTCTCCGCGCGTCGGTTCTGGCACACGGCACGCGAGGAGAACGTCACTGCCTTCAACTTCATGGGTGCAGTGTGTGCGATCCTGTTGCGCGGGAACGAGAGCGATGACGACCGCGCCCACAGCATCTCCCGCGCCTACGGAGGACCGGCACCGGAGTGGATGTGCCGGGAAGTGTCCCGACGGTTCGGTGTCCAACTGCGTCAGGCGTATGCGTCGACCGAGCTCGGCGATGTCGCGACCACCGGCAGGCTCGTGAAACCGGGTGCGGCCGGGCAGATCGTCGCCGACTATCGGGTTCGCGTGACCGCCGATGACGGCAGCATCCTCGAAGACGGCCTCACGGGTTCACTGGAAGTGCTTCCCCGTAGGAGTGATTCGACGTTCACCGAATACGTCGGCGAGCCGGAGACGACTCGACAGGCGTGGCGTGATGGCTGGTTCGTCACCGGTGACCGTGGACGACTGGTGGACGGCTGGCTCCACTACGAGGGGCGATCGGCCGACACCATTCGGCGGCGAGGACTGACCGTCGACGCCGAGCACGTCGAACGGGTGGCGTCCGTCCACCCCGATGTCGCACACGCCGCTGCAGTGGGGGTGCCGTCCGAGCTGACGGAGGACGAGGTCCTGTTGGCGGTGGTCCCGCACGTCGGACGAATCATTCACCCGGCCGACCTCTTCCGGCATTGCGCTCGCGAATTACCCCGCCACGCCGTTCCCCGCTACATCACCATCGAGACGGACCTGCCCACGTCGACCGGCACGAAGCTCGATCGCCGTGCCCTGCGCGATCGTGGTCTGCCGACCGCAGCGTGGGATGCCGAGGCGCCACACCATGACTAGGAGCACCACTGTGTCCGTCGAACCTCTCCGCGTCCTCGACCTGACCGATCGGCTCGGCTACAACGCCGCACGTATCTTCGTCGGCCTCGGCGCCGATGTCGTCCGAGCGCCTCGGTCGGACGAGTCCGACTCGGCAGTCGACGATGTTCACTGGCACGCCGGGAAGAGGATCCTGCGACACTCCGCAACCGAGCTCACGCATGCAGACTTGTGTTCGTTGATCACCGAGGCCGATGTCGTGCTCGAGTCCGGCCCGGTGTCGACGCTGCGAACCCTCGCTCTACGGGATTCGCAGCCGGCACTCTGGAGCCCGATCGTGCACACCCTCATCACACCGTTCGGACTGTCCGGACCACGACGCGAGTGGCTCGGGGACGACACCGTCATCACTGCGGCCGGCGGCATGGCATGGCTGTGTGGTGACGCGGGTCGGGCTCCCGAGGCGCCACCCCGCGAGCAGGGCACCCAACTCGCCGGTACGCACGGCGCCATCGGCGCCCTCCTTGCCCTGATCGCGCGGCGGCGCACGGGGACAGGCCAACTAGTCGAGATCTCCGCGCAGGAAGCCGTCGCCGCCACTCTGGAGATCGGTGCCATCTCGTGGATTCACGGCCGGACGATTCCCGCGCGCACCTCGGGGGTCTACGGCCATGTCGCTCACCGGGTGTTCCGAGCACGGGACGGATTTCTCGGCGGTGGCTACTCCGGATCACCCCGCATGTGGGACGACTTCCTCACCTGGATGATCGACGAGGGCGAAGCCGAGGATCTTGTCGACGACCGTTGGCGGGACACCGATGTCCGGTGGCGCGAGCGAGCGCACGTGGACGCTGTGGTCGCGCGATTCACCGGCCGCCGCTCGGCCCGGTCCTTCGCCGAGGAGGCGCGGCGCCGCGCTCTGCCGTGGGCCGAAGTGGCGAGTGCTCACGCTTTGTTGGACAACCCTCAACTGCTGGACCGGATGTTCTTCGCCGACACCGGCGAGAACGGCAGTATCCGGGATGTGGGATTCGGCTGGGAATCACCAGCTCTCCCCCGCCCGATACGTCTGGCCCCACCGCTCGACGTCTCGACCGACGACGCATGGGCGACGGGATCCCCTCGATCCGCCGGCGCGGGCCGCGGAGACCATCGGTCGGAAAAAACGTCGCCCGGCCATGCCGGTGCGCTGGACGGCGTTCGCGTATTGGACCTCACGTGGGTGTTGGCCGGGCCTTATGTCACCAAAGTCTTCGCCGAACATGGTGCGGACGTCCTCAAGGTGGAGTCCTACCACCGGAAGGACCCGACTCGTTTCGCGCCGGGAATGCGGCTGCGCCCGGGTGCCGACTTCGACGAGAGCGGATACTTCCTCAACTTCAACCGCAACAAGCGAAGCATCGCCCTGAATCTGAAGACGGACAGCGGTCAGGCTCTTCTGCGCCGACTCGCTGCGGACGTCGACATCGTCGTCGAGAACTTCAGTCCGGGTGTTCTCGCGCGATGGGGTCTCGATTTCGACCGACTGCGCGAACTCAATCCGCGCGTCGTGTTGGTGTCGATGGCGGGTGTGGGCCAGACGGGACCATGGCGCGACGCGGTGACGTTCGCCGACACCCTGGCCGCCATGTCGGGGCTGACAGCGGAGACCGCCCGCCCGGATCGGGACCCACAGGGGCTGACGTTCGGACTGGGCGACATGGTCGCGGCGAACTCGGCCGTGATCGGTGCGCTCGAGCTCCTCCACCGCGGGGAGGGCGGACACGTCGACCTGTCTCAGCTCGAGGCAATGGCATCTCATCTGGGTACCGCCGCGGCCGAGAGCCAGCTGCCGACGGAATCGACGGACGATATCCCTGCTCGCATTCTCCGTTGCCTCGGCGACGACCGGTGGATCGCGATCGGCGCGAGTGCACCCGACACACTGCACAGCGTGGCATCCGACCTCGGGTTCGGGACCGACCACGATCCGATGGAGTCGCTGACGAGGGCGGCCGCGCAGATGGACGCCGACTCACTCGCAGAAGTCTTGCAGGGTCGGGGAATTGCTGCGTACGCAGTCCGCGACGGGCGCGACCTCGTGGAGACGGATGCGCAGCTGCGTGACCGCCGCTTCTACGTCGATCTCGAGCATCCGCTCGCCGGCCCGGTCGCTCACGAAGGACTCGTGGCGCACCTTTCCGACACGCCGGGAAGCCTGCATACCTCCGCTCCCCTGCTGGGCCAGCAGACGGACGACATCCTCCGCGAGCGACTGGGACTGAGTCCGCAGGAGCTCGCCGACCTGCACACCGAAGGAGTACTCACATGAGCACTGGACCCACCGGCCACCGTTACGAGCGCGACGGGGACATCGTCACCGTGGTCATCGACCACGGGCCGATCAACATCGTCGACCCGGACCTCATCGAGTCGCTCATCACGCACCTGCCGTCGGTACTGGACGACCCGACGGTGCGGTGCGTCGTACTCCGCGGGAAGGGCCGGATATTCGTCGGCGGCGCGAACCTACGCGTCATGCATCGCCTCGATGCCGACACCTACCGCGAGATGCGGCGGTGGGTAGTGGTTCAGCGCCTGCTGGAACTGGCACCGAAACCGGTGATCGCCGCGTTGAACGGACATGCGTTGGGCGGAGGAGCAGAGTTGTCGCTCGCGTGCGATCTGCGAATCCTTCACGCGGACGCCCTGTTCGGTTTCCCCGAGACCGACCTGGGGATCTTCCCCGGTGCAGGCGGTTCACAGCGCCTGCCCCGACTGGTCGGCCCCCACCGCGCGAAGCGTTTCATCATCGACGCCACCAGGTTCACCTCGGAGCAGGCACTCCGAGAGGGTTTGGTGGACCTCGTCGCCGGCGAGGACTTCGAGGAGGTGGTCGCACGGGAGGCCCGGCGCCTGGCTCAGCGCCCCACAGCCACGATCGGTCTGGTCAAATCTGCGATCGACCAGGGCTGGGACCTTCCGATCGACGAGGCCATGTCGGTCGAGGAGCAGCACGTTCTGGCAAACCTCGAACTGGACGACGCGGCCGAGGGAATCGGAGCGTTCCTCGACAAGCGCACTGCGCTGTTCGAGGGGCGCTGAGCGTCACGTCGTTCGGTGGTCGATCTTGGTGGGAAGAAGGAAGACGGTACGGATCAGGATCTCGGCCAACCGCCGCATGTCACCGAGGTCGACGAGGTTCATCCCCCGCGTGAAGTCGATATCCGAACCATCGGGTAGCGCAGTCACTTTCGGCATTCCGACCCGAGCTGTCGGCACGCCGCGCATGCGCAGGATATTGGCGTCGGTCGCCCCGCTGTTGTCCATGGTGACCGCGTGGGGTGCACCGGACACGGTCTCGAACGCGTCGACGGCCGCCAGGACAACCGGCGAGTCCGGCCGGGTGTGCGTCGCGGGGATGGCCGCCACTTGTCGTGCCGACACCTCCACTCCGAGCTGTTCGCTCACACCGTCGAGCATGGCGCGCACGTCCCGCAGCACCGTGGCCGGAGTCTGTCCGGTGGTCAGCCGGAGATCGAGCCGGAGCGTCACGACCGCAGGGGTCGACGCCGCCAACCGTTCGAGTCCGCCGTTGATCGACGAGACGATTCCTTGCGGTGTCATCGTCGCGTGTCGGTGGCGATGCGCGTACTCCTCTAGCCAGTCCTCGAGAGCGATGGCTACGCGGCCGGCGGAGGCGACCGCATTGCTGTACGGGATTCGGTGCCGGCTGCCGACGTAGGTGTGCCGACCGTGCACGGTCACGTCGATCCATACCAACCCGACCTCCTCGTGCAGAACGGTCCACCCGGGCTTGGCTATGACGGCGAAGTCGGTGGTGTGACCGCGCTCGAGCATGAACCCCGCACCCACCCCGTGACCGGTATTCGTGCGGTCGGGCGCGCCGATACCCGACACCGCGAAACTCGGCATGCCGCCGGCTCCGAAGCCCCCGACGACATCGCCGGGTGGAGTGACGCCGGCCGCGTGCAACGCGTGCACCACGGCCAGCACCACAGCGCCGTGGCCCTTGGGATTACCGGCTCCGAGTCCCTCGACGATGTCGCCCGAGACCACCGACCGCGCAGCGAGATCCGGCCGCCACCGCGCAGCGGCACCGGGGATGTCGAGCGCGGGATCGCCGGTGGTGAACGTATCGATCGGGGCGTAGAGCAGAAGCGATGGTCCGTCACCACCGGAAACAGTGGCGACGGCATTCGCCTGGCTCCCGTCGATTCGTTGGACCTCGGCATCCACTCCCGCTGCCGCCAGGTCCGACGCGATCCACTCGGCCAACGGTGCCTCGCCGCCTGTGGGGCTGGCGATGTCCACCATCGCGCGGACGGCAGCGAGCAGACGTTCACGAGTGACCTGAGCGAGAACGCGCTCGACGGCCTCGTCGGCAGAAGGCCTCGTGCTCTCGATCGTCACGTCGGCAGGACGACCGCTCGGCCGCGGACCTTTCCCGCACTCAACTTGTCGAGCGCTATTCCGGTCTCCTCCAACGTGAAGTCCTCGAAGTCGAGAGTCAGCTCACCCGCAGCCAGCAGAGCGGCGAGTTCCGGGACCGCGGCACGCGCCGACTCCTCACGCCGAATCATGTTGACCGGCAGCAGAGCAACGTCGTCGAGCAGCCAGTTCGACAGACCGATCGAGACATCGTTGCCGGCAACGTATCCGATCGACACTGCGCGGCCACCGGGACGAACCCACCGTGACCTGACGACCAGGTTCGACCCACCCAGTGTGTCCACCAGCAGGGTGGCCGGGCGCTGTTCGGTGAGTTCGGCGAATCGCTCGTCGTCGTCGGCGACCACAGCGGTGGCCCCGTCCGCGACCCGCGACGCCTGCTCGTGATCGGCCACCAGGGCAGTCACGGTCGCCCCGTGTCGCAGGGCCAACTGGGTGACCATCGAGCCGACGGCCCCGGCGGCACCGGCCACGATGACGTGCTCGTCTGCAGCGCTGCCGACGTCGGGCAACCAGGATCCGAGTCGCCCGACGTCGACGAGTGCGGTGTGCGCGGTCGTCGTCGGGACCCAGAACGTCGCAGCGACCTCGGGTGAGAGACCGTGGGGCACCTCGACCAACGCCTTGTCCTTGACGACCACGTACTCGGCCCAGGTCCCGTTCTTGAACAGACCGAGACCACCGCCGCGCAGGACCACCTTGGTGCCTGCGGGGAAGAGAGCCGACTCGACGACGACGCCGCTTCCCTCCACGCCACCGGTGTAGGGCAGGGTCGGCTTGATGCCGAACTCACCACTGGCGACGGTGACGTCGAGGTGCGCCACCGAGGCGGCCTCGACGCGAACGAGGGCTTCCCCCGGGCCGGGGGTCGGCACCGGGACGTCCTCGACGACCGGTGCCTGTCCCCACGCGTGGACCCGGGCTGCTCGCATCGCCGCACTCATGCGATCGGGTGCTTCTCGAGGAACGCCAGACTGGCCGAGTTGTACTCGTCCGCGTGCTCACGCTGCGGCCAGTGGCCACAGTTGTCGAACAACAGAAGCTCGGATCCGGCGATGTTCTGGTGCATCGCCGTCGCTTCCGGAATATCCCCGAACGGGTTGTTGCGACCCCACACGACCAGGGTAGGAACGGTGATCTGCGCGAGGTCCTCGGGCGTGAGGATGTTTCGCATGCGGGTCTCGAGATTCTGCAACGACAACAGGTTGTCGATGCCGGCGACGAAGTCCGGCTGGTGATAGATGGTGTGGCGGACCGACACCAGTTCCTCGGTCGCGTTCGCCGGATCGTGCATGAGCAGCTGCATACGGCGCCGGGTGAGCTCGACGTCGTCCGTCTCGACGGCCTTGCGGGTACTCGTCCGGATGCGGTCCATCACCTCCGGATTCGCAACCGTCCCTCCGGCGGCGATCATCTGCAACGAGGCGACGCGGTCGGGGTTGTCGATCGCAGTCCGACCGCCGACCCACCCACCGAGCGATTCTCCGCCGATATGCGCCTTGTCGATTCCGACGGCATCGAAGTACGCCAGAAGATGATCTCGGTAGCGCGGGATCTCGTAGGGGTAGTCCGGCTTTCCGGTGTAGCCGTGGCCGAGCATGTCGATCGCGTGGACGGTGTAGCGCTCCGCGTGCGGCTTGATGTTACGGGCGAACGCTTCCAGGTGGCCACTGGTGCCATGAAGGAACACGACGTGCTCGGCACCGTTGCCGGCCCTGAGTGATCGTGTGGGGATTCCACCCGCGTTCACGGTGCTGACGCTGAAGTCCAGCCCCGCGAGCTCTGTCCAGATCGTCTGTGCGAGTTCTTGTGTCATGATCGTTGCTCCTACCGAGAGGTGTGCGTGCTACTGATTGATGCGATGTACTTGGGTGTTGACGTGGGCCAGCGGATTGGGGATGACGCGCTGGTGGGTGGCGACCCGGTCACTCAGCTGACGCAGCGCGCCCACCGCCAGAGCGGCGGCGAGAGGGATGTACACGAACTTCACAACGGTGTCCTCGTCTTGTCGGTCAGGGGTGCCGGCTGGCGGTGAAGAAGCCTGCGACCACCGCGTGATATGCAGCGGGGCGCTCCTCCTGCAGGTGGTGCGAGACGTTGTCCATCACGTGGAGGTTGCCGCGCTTGATCATGCGAGCCAACATCATCGGGTAGTCGGGCGTGAGAAATGCGTCCTCACGCCCCCAGATGAACAGGGTGGGCGCCTCGATCAGGCCAAGTTGCCGGGTCAGGTCCTGCCAGTCGCCGCGCGGGCTGTCCGACATCGCGGCGAGAGCTGTCTCCTCGGGATCGAGGCTCTGCCGGTACCGCATGTCCAGGGTCTCCTCGGGGAGACGGTCGGCGTCACACCATTCCAGACGGGTGATCAGTGTCCGCATCTTCTCCCGGGTGGGCCCCTCGCCGCCGTAGTAGACGTCACGAGCCGTTCGTCCCCGATGACCGCGCTCGGGAAGCGGGGCCAGTGGACCGTAGAACACCGGCATGCTTCCCGTGATCACCAGCGACCGAACACGTTCGGGATACAGCGCCGCCAGATTCAGTGCGATCGTTCCGCCCCAGGAGTTGCACACGAAGTCGGCTTGCTCGATGCCGAGCGCGTCCATCAGCGCGACGGTCTTGGCCGCATGGAAGTCCCACATCGGACCGGTGATCAGACATTTCTCCGATTGCCCGTACTGCAGGATGTCCACCAGGACGCAGCGGCGATCAGCCTCGAAATACGGCGCGACCGGTCCGAAGTCACTCCATGCGGTGCACCCCGGGCCGCCACCGTGCAGAAAGAGGGTGTCCGGGCCGGTACCTATGTCGTAGTAGTGGTAGGTGGCACCGTCCGCGTCGACGAAGTGGCTTTCCGGGGGTGCCGACGCGGCGGGCGATGTCGGGGCCGCGACCGGCGATGCGACAGTCATGACGTCTCTTCTCGCGAGGAATCGGGTTCGATCAGGGCCACGCCCATCCCGGTGAGCCACTCCGGCATCGGCGAGTACGCGAGGGCTTTCCCCGGTGCGAAACCGAGTGCGGCGGCCATGAGCAACCAGGTCCGCAGCTCCTGCCCGCCGTTACCCGCGTTCTCTGCGATCCGTTCCGACGTCCACCGCGTGTACTGGTCCAACGCACCGAGTTCGAGATCGCGGAGAAACTGCTCGTCGAACTCGGGAAAGATGGTCGGCTGGGCACCTACGATGATCTCCCGACGGCGCTTGTCGTACCGCTCCCACTCGCCGCGCCCGTTCAACCATGCCTCGACGAGGAATTCCTCGTCCTCGCCGTCCGGAGACGTCCAGTCACTGGGCCAGGGCAGCTGGTGGGACAACCCACCCGAGGCGATGACCACGACGCGTCGATCACCGATCGCGGCGACCGCTTCGGCGATGTTGCGGCCGAGCTCGGCGACTCGCGGAAGCGTCGGCAGAGGTGCCGCGAAGACGTTCACCACGAGCGGTACGACCGGTACGTCGATCCCGTCGAGCAGGTACTGGATCGCGTGCGATTGCCCGTGGTCGATCTGCAGGCGCGCGGAGATGGCCACTTCGGTACCGGCGTCGACGAGGCGCTGAGCGAGAGCGCGGGCGAATTCGGGATCCGTCTTCTGCGGGCCTTTCGGTGTTCCGCCGTCACCGGCGGCGACGACCTCGCCGACACCGAGGGTGAAGGACGGGATGAGGTCCAGCCAGAAGCCGCGGAAGTGGTTGGACCCCACCAGGACGACGACGTCCGGGCGTGCTTCGACGATGCGCTCACGAGCGACTGCGAGGCCGGCTCGGAACGCCTCCGCTCGGTCGGTGTGCACCACCTGGTCCCAATGGGTGTTCATCAGCGTGGAGTGGGATGCCCCGACGCCCAGCACGATGGACAAGGGTGTTCCTTTCGGTCGAGATTCGGATGGGTGAGGTGCGGTCAGGCCGGCCCGGAGACCTCGATGCCCTGGTCTGCCAGAGCGTCGATCCGGTCCTCGGTGGTGTCCTCGGCGAGCTTGCGCCACTGCAGAAGCGAGTCGTCCGGGCGGTAGAGCTTCTCCGGTGGTGCGTCGGTCACCTCGACCATCCACTTGTCCTGCCCGGAGAACTGCCCGTGGAACAACCATCGGACAGCGCCGAGATACTTGAAGTAGAAGGGGATCGTCCGCCACCCCTTCTTGAAGTCCGCGAGAACTCCGACGTAGAGGTGATTGTCCTCGTCGACCGGCACGTAGAACTCGTAGTGGATGAAGGTCGGATAGGCGATCCGGAGGACACCCGGCATGCTGACCGACGCGAAGCCCGGGAATTCCTGTGCCGCGATCACCTCGTTCACCTCGCGGTGCGAGCCGGTGTTGCCGATGTTGGTGGTCGTCTTCGGAGGCTTGGTCTTGTACCAGGCCTGGCTGCTCCACTTCCCCAGCCCGGGGAAGTCCGCATCCCAGAACTGTTCGAGCTGAACGCGATAGATCCACCGCCCACGCTTCACGATCTTGGTGGTGTTCCACACCGGCATGGACTTGAACACCCGCCACAGCGCAGTTCTGTGCAGATACTTGGCGTGGCCTTCGTCGTAACCGTTCTCGCATGCGAAGCGCCAGTTGCCTTCACGCCGTTGAATGCGCGCTCCGATCACGGCAGCGTTGCCGACGAGCTCCTCGGGCAACTGTTCGTCGATCGGGTGCGGTTCCTCCCCGTCGCCGACGAACACCCACACCATTCCCAGACGCTCCTCGACGTGGTAAGTCGGCTGGGTGACCTTGCCGCAGATCGGCGACTTCGGGCCGTCCGTGATCGCAGCCTTCAGATCGCCGGACTCGAGGTCGAACGTCCACCCGTGGTATACGCAGGAGATCGTTCCCGGGAACTGCTTGTTCCCGTAGCTCAGGGGCACACCGCGGTGAGGGCAGCGGTTGGCCATCCCGCGCACCACCCCGCGGTCGCGGATGACGAAGAGGTCTTCGCCGAGCAGCGTCACGCGCAGCGGCCGCTCACCGACCTTCGAGGAGAACGCGACCGGGTACCAGTACCCTCGGAAGCCCGCGCCGGCCGCCTGGTACAGGGGCCAACTCGACCAGTCCTGACGCCCGGGGAGGTTGCCCTCCTTCTTCTTCCGCGCCGGCGTCGCCTCTCGCGTCTCACTCATATGTGTTCTCCAGGTGCAGTTCGAGTCGTGTCGGGCGGAACGACCGCCGTGGTCGGATCGCTCCGAGTGGCCACAGGACACCACCCGCCGACCGGCCCCACAATCGATGCGGTTCACCTACCGAGATCTCGAGCCGACCCGGCCACCGCGCGAGTCGGGTTCCGCTCAGCGATCCAGCGCTGCGCTGTCTCTGCCGGTCGCACCTACCGTCCAGCGAGACAACCAGAACCAAGGAGAACCGATGACCTCTCAGCCACCGGTCGTCACCACCGATGTCGCCATCGTCGGGGCCGGCCCGACCGGCCTCTACGGCGCGTACTACGCCGGCTTTCGCGGCCTGGACACCGTGGTGATCGACGCCCTTCCCCAAGCGGGGGGCCAGGTGATGGCGCTGTACCCCGAGAAGCAGATTCGCGACGTCGCCGCGCTGCCCTCGATACGGGGTCGGGACTTCATCGCCAACCTCGTGCAGCAGGCCGACGCATTCTCACCGACCTACATGCTCGGCCGTCAGACCGTCGACCTGAGCCACGAGGACGGCGCACCGGTGTTGACACTCGACGACGGCACCGTGATCCGCGCCGGCGCGGTGGTGCTGACAGCAGGCATCGGCACCCCGACACCACGTGCCATCGAAACGGGGACGGAATGGCTCGGTTCAGGCCTCTCCTACTTCGTCGTCGATCCCACCGTCCACACCGGTCAGGACGTGGTGATCGTCGGAGGCGGTGACTCCGCGCTCGACTGGGCTGACGCTCTCTCGTCGATCGCCGGATCGGTGACCCTGGTACACCGCCGGGCCACGTTCAGGGGCCATGCAGCGACTCTCGACCGTGTCCGATCGGGGAAGGTTGCCATTCATACCGATACGGAGGTGACCGGTCTCGTCGGCGATGTGGAGGCCGGTGTACTCACCGAGGTGACCCTGCGCGCCAAGAGTGGTCACGAGACCGTCGTCGCTGCCGACCATGTGATCGCGGCGCTGGGTTTCATCAGCAATCTCGGACCCATCAAGGAGTGGAACCTCGAACTTCGTGGTCGCTCCATCGCGGTGGACCGCTCGGGACGGACGAACCTCCCGCGCGTCTACGCCGCCGGCGACGTCACCGACTACGACGGCAAGGTCAAGCTCATGTCGGTCGGGTTCGGTGAGGTTGCCACAGCGATGAATCACGTCGCGGTGGATCTCGATCCCGATCTCGTGCTCTTTCCCGGCCATTCGACCGACGGCGCCTGAGCTCCACACCCACCATCACCAGGAGGAACAACCATGTCCTACGTTATCGGCATCAACTGCATCGACCAGCTGGATCGGTCGTGCATCGAAGTGTGCCCCGTGGACTGCATCTACATCGGAGACCGGCGGAGCTACATCAATCCTAACGAGTGCATCGATTGCGGTGCCTGCGAGGTGGAATGTCCCGTGGACGCCGTCTTCGTCGACCGCAAGGCTCGCAAAGATCCCGAACTCGCCGAGTTCGTCGCGGATTCGATCGCTTTCTTCGCCGAGCCGTTGCCCGGACGCGACGAGCCCATCGGCGACCCGGGCGGATCCCAGAAACTGGGACCGTTGGGCGTGGACACAGAGTTCACGGCGAATCACTGATCGACCGTCAGGTCGCCATTCGTCGCAGCATCTCCCGTACTTGTTCCAGTAACCGCGATGTGCGGTCGTCGTCGGCGAAGATCATGTGTTGCAACACGATTCCATCCAGAGCGGAGAACACCAGGCCGGACACCGATCCGTCCGGATCGGGGACGCGCGCAGCGTGCAGCGTGCCGGCGACCTGGTCGGTGTATCGCCGATACAGCCCTCGCACGTTCTCGATCGGCAGATTCCCACGCACAGCCTGTGTCGTCTCGTCGTACTGCAGCAATTGACGACGCCGGGAACCATTCAACGTCTCGACCAGGCCGGCGGCGAACTCGTCTATCGAGTTCGCCGCCAGTCCTGCCTCGTCGGAGTCTTGAGTCGCTGCCCGGCGGAACGCTTCGACCAGCAGCTGCTCACGGGTTCCGAAATGGTGTCGGACCAATCCGTGTGCCATTCCCACACGTGTCGCGACCGCTCGGTAGGTGACCGCCTGAAGACCTGTCTCGCCGGCGATGTCGATGGCAGCGTCGAGCAGTCGATCGCGGGTGGATTGGTCGGTGTCACTGTCCAGGGAGTCGTCGGCGGCGCTCATGCACACAGCCAATCACGCCGCCGACCACCCGGTCTCTACTGGCCGGTCAGACCCCACAGGGGCGGCCGTGCGTCCCCGAGATCGATGTTGACGGACTTGACCGCGGTGTACTCCCGGAGGGTCTCGAACGAAAGTTCACGTCCGAATCCGCTGTCGCCCCGGCCACCCATCGGCATACCGGGCGGGAGGTCGAACCAACGATTCACCCAGACGATGCCGGCATTCAGACGATCGGCGAACTGGTGCGCGCGGCGCAGGTTCTGGGTCCATACCCCGGCGGCCAAGCCGTACGGCGACGCATTGGCGCGCGCGATCGCCTCGTCGTCGGTGCGGTATCGCTCCGCGACCGTGACCGGGCCGAACACCTCGGTACGCACGATCGTCGACCGTCCCTCCGGATCGGCCAGCAACACGGGTCGGTGGTAGAAACCCTCGCGTAACGAGTCGTCGAGCTCGAGCGGTTCGTCACCGACGACGACCGACACACCTTCGGCGCGCGCCTTCGCGACGTGAGCGCTGACCAGCTCCAGTTGACGACGCGAGACCAGTGGGCCCATCTCGCTGCGCGGGTCGGTCGCATCGCCCACCCTGATCGTTCGCGCCACCGCCGCGAACCGGTCGACGAAGTCGTCGTGGATGTCGTCGTGCAGAAGCAATCGCGACGAGGCTATGCACGCCTGCCCGTTGGCGAGATAGATCCCCATCAGGGCGTCCTGGACAGCGAGATCGAGATCGGCGTCGGCAGCCACGATCATGGGTCCCTTGCCACCGAGTTCCATCAGACTGGGGCGAAGGATCTGCGCCGCCGAGCCGAGGATGGCCCGCGCGGTCTCGGGACCTCCGGTGAACGAGATCTTCGCGACGCCCGGATGGGAGACCAGAGCCGCGCCCGTCTCGGGCCCGAAGCCCGTCACGATGTTGAGCACCCCGGCCGGCAGCAGATCGGCGATCAGGCGGGTGAATTCCAGAATGCTCGCGGAGGCGTACTCGGACGGCTTGACCACCACGGTGTTACCCGCGGCGAGTGCCGGTGCCACCTTGTTCGCGAAGGTGATCAGCGGGGAGTTCCACGAGATGATCGCGGCGACGACTCCGAGGGGTTCGCGCTTGGTGTAGAGCAGCGTGTCGGCGTTCGACAGTGGGATCTGTTCACCGTTGAAGGCGCGCACGACGCCGGCGTAGAACCGGAAGATCGCGGTGACAGTGGGTATGTCGGCGATGCCCGCCTCCCGCACAGGCCGGCCGTTCTCGGTCGCCAGGAGGGCGCCGAAGCGGGCGCCGTCCGACTCGAAGCGGTCGGCGATCGACAACAGAAGTGCCTGTCGCTGTTCCTGTGTCGTCCTGCGCCACAGCGTGAACGCCTGGCCGGCCGCCGCGACAGCGGACTCGACATCGGCGGCCGTCCCCTGCGGCAGCACCGCCCACGGGGTACCAACGCTCGGATCGACAGCGTCGAAGGCGTCACGGGAGCGCACCCACTCGCCTCCGATGAACTGCTCGTAGTCCCCTCCGGGTACGAAAGCCGCGCGCGCGGACTCCGTCGACAGTGTGGTGGACATTGTTTCTCCTTCTGACGTGACTTCGGTCGGCGACGGGTCCATCCCGACGACGGTGCTAACGAAACGACGCCGTGACGGATCCGAGACCGGTCAACGACGCCGTGACCGTCTGCCCTGCCACGACCGGGCGCATCGGACCCAGCGCTCCGGACAGGACCACCTGCCCGGCACGCAGAGGGCGGCCGAGGTCGCGAGCGGTCCGCGCCAGCCACCGGACAGCAGTGACCGGGTCCCCGAGGCAGGCAGCACCGGTGCCCTCGGACACCTGATCACCGTCGATGGTCATCGTCATCGATACGCCGACGAGGTCGAGGTCTTGCACGCTTACCCGGTTCTCGCCGAGCACGTAGGCGCCCGCCGACGCGTTGTCGGCAACGGTGTCGGCGAAGCTGATGTCCCACTTCGCGATACGGCTTCCGCAGACCTCGAGAGCAGCGACCACGTAGTCGGTCGCCGACCGTATCTGGTCCGCATCGAGCGGCCCGTCCGCAAGATCGTCGCCCAGCACGAAGGCGATCTCGGCCTCGACACGAGGTTGCATCACTGCGCCCGTGGGAATCTCGGCACCGTCACGATGAGCCATGTCGTTGAACAGAATTCCGAAATCCGGACGATCGACACCGAGTTGCGCCTGCACGGCCTCGGAGGTCAGGCCGATCTTGCGCCCCACGACGACCGCCCCCGCCTCCTGGCGTCGTACGGTGAGGATCTCCTGCACCGCATAGGCGGCCGCCACGTCGTCGCGGCCTATCAGATCGCGAACCGGCTCGCACGGATCGTCATGGGCAGCAGCGTGATACAGCCGCACAGCGGCCGCCTCGATGTTTCTCTGGCTCACAGTCACGTCGCAAGCTTCGGACACGGGTACATCACCGACAACACCCGCGTCTCGCTCAGTGATCCCCCCGGCCACGCCCAGTCACACGGACGTCGTCGGACGCGGCCGAAGGCCGACCACGGCGAGCACCACGGCGACCGATGCGGCGAACGCCATCGACGATGCGACCGCGAGAGCATCGTTTCCGAGGAGTCCGACCACCGGGGCGGCCGCTGCGGCACAGGCGAACTGGACGCCGCCGATCACCGCCGCCGCGGTTCCGGCGACCGCTCGCTTGTCGGCCATGGCCTGCGCCGGGGCGTTCGGCAGGACTGTGCCCATCACCGCCAGCATCAGGAAGACCGGAACGATGAACCCGGTCGCTCCGCCGGAGCCGGTCGCCGCCAGCACCACGAAGACGACTGCCACGGCCGCGCCGAGGAACAACGCCGTCAGCAGCACTGTGCGTGTCGGCCATCGACGGACGAAGAGCACGTTGAGCTGGGAGGAGGCGATCAGCACCACAGCGCCGGCGGCGAAGGCCCACCCGAACTGGTACGGCGTGAGCCCGAAGCTGCCTTGCAGGACGAACGGCGACGCCGAGATATAGGAGAACATCACCACCCGCCCGAGACCGCACACGAGGACCATCGACACGAAAGCGCGGTCGGAGCCGAGGGACAGGTAATTCCTCATCACTCTGCGCGCGCCCGCCTTCTGGCGTGCGCCCGGAGGCAGTGTCTCGGGCAGCGCCACCATCCCGAGAACGACCGACGTCAGCCCCAATGCCGCCAGGACGACGAAGATCACCCGCCAGGTCGACACGTCGACGACGAGACTTCCGATCGACGGAGCCAGAATGGGTGCCACGCCCATCACCAGCATCAACCGGGACAGCATGGCGGCGGCGGCATCACCGTCGTACAGATCTCGCACCACGGCCATGGCGAGAACGGCCCCCGCGGCGCCTCCGAAACCTTGGATCACTCGCAACACCGCGAGTGCCTCGATCCCCGGCGCGACGGCACAGCCCAGTGAGGCGACCACGTGCAGTGTCGAGCCCACTATCAGCGGTCGTCGCCTACCCATCGCATCCGAGAGCGGACCGATGACCAATTGTCCGGCTGCGAACCCGAGCAAGGTACCGGTGAGCGTGAATTGCACCGCCGTCTCCGAGATTGCGAACTCGGTCGCGATGAACGGGAAAGCAGACAGATACATGTCGACGGTGAACGGTCCGAGCGCGGTGAGTGCACCGAGCAGCACGACCAGACGACGTCGGGTCATGCCGCTCGGTGCACTCCAGGCGGGGACGACAGAGCCGCTACCCCGACTGCGGCCGGCGGCCGTCGTGGGAAGAAAGTCGGTCAACGCGACGAGCGCAGAAGGCGCACGGCCGCGCCCACCGCCACCACGACCTGCAGGACCGCGAGAATCAGTCCGGCCTGCATCGGTCCATCGACCAGTCCTGTGGTTGCCGGATTGCCGGATCCTGTCATGCCCGCGTCGGTGTGACCCATCGCCGCGTGGTCCATGCCTGCGTGAATCCGGTGGCCCGCACTCGAGTGCACCAGCAGCATCGCGATCCCGAAACCGGCGGTCACCATGTACCCCCGGAGCGAGCCACCGCTCCCCCGCCGGCACGTGAACGCCACGCAGAGACCGGACAGCAGGAGCATCGGCACGACCATGGCGAGCATCGACGTTCCGGTCACCAGCAGCAGCACGACGTGCATTCCGAAGCACAGGACGGCGACTGCAGGGAGCGCAGCGATGACCAGATCGACCGGCGATGCGCTGTTCCCGCGCCGAGCCTCGGAATGCACCACGGCGTCGGGCAGTCGATGCGTCAGTGACATGACGGGCCGCTGTCGGACGTACCGCCGGTGTGTGCCGTCGACGAGGCGGGCACGTCGAGTGCCGGGTTCTTGTCGAAGAAGTTGACGGGCAACAGATGGAAGCCCACGACCTCGGTCGGCATCACCGGCCAGTCCTCGGCCCGCGGGATATGCGTCACGCCCAGGGTGTGCCACAGAACGACGTCCGTGTTGTCTGTCGCGCGATTCTCCGCGGTCCACCGGGGAAGCCCGTCACCGGAGCGACTCTGGTTGGGGAAATCGCCACTGGGGCGCATTTCGGCGGGAGAATACGGCGTCACCCACATGTTCCTGGTGGCGAAGCCGGCGCGCGCTGCGATGAGAGACGGTGCTTGCGCCAGCATCGTCGCCGAGGACCACCCGGGCAAGAACTTGTAGCCCACCGGGTTTCCCCACGCGTTGCGCTTCGACGTGTTCACGACGGACCAGCTGCGAGACGATTGCGGGTTGGTGTGGTCGTCACCGGTCAGCTCACGGTCGATGATCGTCTTCTTGACGCCGATCGCGTTGCCGTACGGATTCTCCGGCCCCACCGGCACCCCGTAGGCATCGTTCTGTACGACCGTGTTCTCCCACCCGTCGATCTCGGTGTCCAATCGGAACGAGAACAGATGCTGGTGATAGCTGGACACGAGATTCTCGGCGATGCGGGTGCCATGTGCGGACGTCTCTCCCGCTTCGACGGAACGGGTCTGCACGATGCCCAGCAGCTTGACCTCCATCTGAATGGACGCGTCCTGGTAGAAGTTCCAGTAGAAGCCGTAGTGGTAGTTGCCGACGGTGGCGATGAAGCTGATGACCAGCCGACGGGAGCGGCGCACATCGACCTTGCCGGTCATCCAGTCGGTGTGCTTCCACAGGATGCCGGCGTCCTCCTCGTGAATGCAGATGGCGTTCTCGATCGTGGTCGGCTCCCCGTTCTCACCGGCGTTGACCGCGTCCAGGTAGACGATCTCGCCCAGACAATCGCACCCGAGCCGCAAGGAATTCGCGAGCTTTCCGAGGCCGAATTCGCCGGCATCGAACGCACTGCGCCAGAAGTGCTCCTTGGACGGATCGCCGTAGGGAACGACCATCTCTCCCAGGGACGCGCGATGGAGCACCGAGCGGTAGTCGTCGCCGTCCTGGTACTCCACCGCGTGCAGGACCAAGCCTTCGAGCGGATGCCAGTTGATGCGGAATCGCCACTTCTGCCACGTCAGTTCATGGCCGTCGATGGTGAATCCGACGCCCTCCGGCTGGGTGATGTGCAGCGGAGCGATGTCGGAACGCATCGGCTGATTGGCGTCCGCCGTGTAGTTGGCCTGGTCGACGTTCATCGGCCGAACCCCGAAGTCGTGCACCTCGAGGACCTTCATCGCGACCAGGTCGACCACAGCGATGACGCCTTCGATGGGATGCGCGTACCCGTTGTCGTCGGGGAAATCGCGGTAGTAGGACACTGATCCCGCGAGACGTCGGCCCTCCACCTCGTAGTCGAGCACGCCGGGAACTGCCATGTTGGCCACTCCCCACGGGTCGATCTGAACCTTGCTCATGTCGGTGATGCCTCGCAGGGCCAACGCGGCTACATAGCGCGGGTCCTGCTTGATCAGGTCCGGAGCGAGGTCGAACTCGTCGAGGAGGACAGGTGCGGCGCCGTCCGTGATCACCTCCGAGGAGACGACTGCAGCAGCCTCGAGATCGACGACGACGTCGTGTGTCGTGCCGGATGCGCGATCGACGAGCAAGACCCGTGCACGACGGGGGATTCGATGACCCTCCCGAAGCAGTCGTTTGTCGGGTTCGTCGGTATAGACCGCGGCGAATCCAGGCCTCGCAGCGATGGCTTCACGGCGGACGACATCCGCGACGAGGCTGAACTCGTCAGCAGTCAGGGAATCGAAGAGCGGGTTACGCACGGGTGGTTCCTTTCATGGCGTTCATCCGGCTCGGGTTGCGATGTGCCGGCGTGTGATGCCCACACAACCAGCGAGTCGACCTGCGTGCAGCTGAAGGTTCTGCTCAGCGATCCACGGTCGTTCGAGCGTTCAGAAACTCCACGACCGCGCCGGCGACTTCCACCGGCAACTGCTCCATCATCGGAATCGTCCCGCCCTCGACGACCACGATCTCCACGGCGGACGCACCGACGAGCGCTCGTCTCATCACCTCGACATCGGGGAACGAGAACGGGTCCGCATCACCGCCGAGGATGAGTACCGGAGCAGTCACCGAGGCGATGCGGTCCTCCATCACGTACCGCGCGCAGGCATTGTGTCCTTCGGCGGGATCGACTCCGGGCGCGAGCGCATCGCGCACGAAGCGATCGAGAAGGTCGGGACGATGTGCGGGGTAGTACGGGGCGCGTTGGTTCCACCACGTGATCAGGTGACCTCCGTCGTCGTCTCTCTCCGCGGCGTCGACGGAGGGTCCGTCCTTGTGACGAGCGCGGTATTCGGGTCCGGTGAAGGAGGGGGACGACAGCACCAACGCATCCACACGACCGGCTGCTGCGGCAGCGAGTTCCACGGCGACGACGGCCCCCGTGTGATGACCCAGGACCGAGAAGTGGTCGAGCCCGAGGGCATCGGCCAGATACAGGGCACCCGACGCGTACTGCTCGATCGACTGCGGCCCGGACGGTTTGGCCGACTGACCGAATCCGTACATGTCCATCGCGATCACGCGACGTGACGACGCGATGAGCGGCAGAAGTTCGGCGAACTCGTCGCAGGAGCGCGGAGTCTGATGCAAGCAGATGAGCGGGACGCCGTCGGAACCGGCTTCGGCGTAGTGCAACTGCCCGAGCGGTGTGTCCGCGTAGCCGTGCCGAACCGCGGTCGCGTCATCCTTCGGCACAGCGTCAGTCGACAAGGGTGCGTCCCATGTTGGCGTACGCCTCCGGGCGGTTCCTCCGTGCATGGAGCGCGACCCCGACAGCGACAACGATGGTGAGCACGTGAAGCAAGGGCAACCCGTTGATGATCACCGAATCGGTGCCGGTGATAGCGGGGAAATTGGACAGTGCGAAGTACGTGATCGCGCCGAAACCGATCAATGCCAGGGTGGGCGCAACCGTTCGGGCCCAACCGAACTGGCGCTGCCGCGCGAAGAACACCAGCACTGCCAGCGAGGTGGTGGTGATCAGGACCATCAGGCCTACCGCTCCGAAACCGGTGAGCGAGGACGAGAGGTTCGTCAGGGGGTCGAGACCGGCGAGAGCGAACGCCACGATGACGAGCGTCTCGATCACGTAGCTCGTCGAGCCGGCGACGACAGGAGATTGATGGCGCGGATGCAACGTACGCATCGACCGCGGTAGGAATCCGTCGCGCCCCAGAGCGAAAAGGTAGCGCGACGCCGCGTTGTGGAACGCGAGCATCCCGGCGAAGCAGCTGGTCACGATCAGCACCTCGAGCGTCGTGGTCCACGCCGGCCCGACGAACTCGTCACTGAGGTCGTAGACGAACGTGCCAGGACTCGCGGCCGCTGCAGCCGTGGCACCGCTCGAGCTGGCGAGGAAGGCCCACGATGTCAGGACGAAGAACAGTCCGATGCAGGCCATCGAGATGTAGGTCGCCCGTGGAACTGTGCGCTGCGGATCACGCGCCTCTTCTGCGTAGATGGCCGTTCCCTCGAAACCCTGGTAGCACGAGAACGCGAAGATCATGGCGACGCCGATGACTCCTGGAACGAAGACCTCGCTGGGGCTGAAGGATTCCAGCGGCAGACTTCCGAACCCGTTCCGCGCGATGATCGCGACGTCCAGCACGACGATCACGACCAATTCGATGACGAGAGCGACGCCCAGGACTCCAGCAGCGAGGGTGATCTTGCGATACCCCAGGAGGAACGTGATCAGCAGACCAGCCAGTGTGTAGACCCACCACGGAAGATCGATGCCCGCCAGCTTGTTCATGCTGCCGGCGGCGAAGAAGCCCATGGCGCCACCGGTGGCGACGGAGAGGGCGATGTACGCACTGCTGGCGATGTAGGCACCGGCCAATCCGACGGGACGGCCCAACCCCTTGACGATGTACGCGAAGAAGGCCCCGGCATTCTGCACGTACGGAACCATCCGTGTGAAACCGACCGCGAACAACAGCATGATCACCACCACGAACACGTACATGCCGGGCGTGCCGAGTCCCACTCCCAACCCGAACGCGAGCGGCAGAATCGCCACCGCGCCTCCTGCAGGTGCGACGGTGGCCATCACCATGAACACGATGTGGGCGACGTTCAGGCTCCCCTGCGCCAGCTCGGTCGTATCCTCCGCCGACGACGTGCCGTTCTGCGTGCGTGGCACCATAGATGTCAACTCCTCGAACCTGTGCAAGTGACGGCGGATGCCGTCGGACGCGATCAGTGTGAAGAGTTGTCGCCCCGATCATCACCAGCATGGTTCACTCAGCGACACCACGGACCCGTGCGCACCGAACTCGATCGATGCGAGTGGTTGCTGTCGGCGTCCACCGACGTCCGCACGCGTCCACGCCACCCGTGACGGGAGGTGAAGCGAGTGGTGTCCGTCCACAGAAGTCTCCGGAGGTCCACCGACCGTCGTGGACTCTTCGGCGCAAAAGTTCACCCACAGCCACTGACGTCCACCCGAGTCCATCGAACGGGTTACGGATGAGTTGTGACAACTCGTGACATCGAGCCGAAATCCACTAGTTCTGCCAGGTGACCGGATATCGAGAGCCTCCTTTCGGGATTGAACCGAAGACCGCTCGCTTACAAGGCTTCGACAACCCGATCAGGTGGATGCACCTGGACTCACGAAACCCGCCCTGATCTGGACGTTCGTCCATCATCGTCCGTCCCGGTCCGCCTCCGTCCGTCCCGACTTGTGACACTCTCGTGACACCGAGAATGTTCTACGTCGAACTTCTTGGCTATGTATTACTCTGTTGGACAGCGTATCTCGTTGTCCAGAGGAGCAGCCGAGGGGGTTGCGGCCGCATGACAGATGTGGCCACGCGCAGGTGGGTCTGGGTCCGTCGGCAGCTCGTCTCCCCGTACGGCAAATCCCAGGTCTTACAAGAAGGCGTGCTGTGCCATCGAGGTCCTACCGAAGCCGTCCACCACCTTTTCGACGCGGCGTACACCGCTGGCGCTGCGACTACCGCCTCGACGCGCGGACCCTAGGCGAGCCATGTCGCCCACTCCACAATTCGCCCCTACAGTCCGGAGCGTGGCTGATCAGTACCGCGTCGTCGACCTCGTCGGCTGGACCCGCTGAGAGACGAAACCACGCGGCGCCGAAGAGAAGCGGTGGTTCAGGGGCTCCTGAGGCGTCGCGGGACGACAGTCACTGGCTGTTCAAGCCGCGGCGGATTAAGGACCTGACGCTGTCGAAGGAACGACGCACTCTCGGCGATACACCACTGAGCTGAAGAGGCCACTCCCGACGGCTTCACTCGGCCAGTGCAGCGAGGATAACGTCGCGACAGCCATGGCGTTCATCGCCATGGCTGCCGGCGGTTCAGTCCAGGTCTTGGTCCAGTTGGGCTCGTTCGTCCTCGCGGACGGCATCGCGTTCATAGGACTCAGCAATGGCGCGCAGGATGCGCGCAGTTCGGGGCCAATGCACCTGGACAGCCAGACTCCAATGCTTGTACTGCTCAGCCAGCGTCCGCTCCTGGATGCCGCCGTCGTAGACACCACGCCAGGTGACACCGCGGCGGTTCAGTCGGCCGGTGATTACGCCGTTCTCGAGGTCTCGACTGCCGATCGACTCGATAAGATCTCGAACTGGGGCGGGTGGCCAGATTCCGTCAGCGTCGTCCGGCGCGTGAGCAAAGGTTTGGCCAATCAGTTCGTCACCGATGTCCGCTCGGTCAAGGTCGGATAGTTGCAGACGAGCCTGCTTCACCCACTCCCGCATCGCAGCTTGATCTAGTGTGCCGTCCTCCTGTCGTCCCGGGAAACCATGCCAACCGTGAAGGACCCACCAAGCGTGCTCAGTGAGCGGATCCGCACTCTTGCGCTGACGGTGAGGCTCGTTTGCACCCCGGAACGTGCGATGAACGAGACCAACGAACAGGGCAGGGTCCGAGGCGAGGGCCTGGTTAAGGGCACGTGGTTCGCGGTCGTGCTGGAGGAGCCTGAAATATCCGAACTCCACAGATGCAAGGTCGGCAACTGGCACGTCGGCTGCGGCTAGGTAGTCAAGCAATGTCCCGACGTCGTGGCCGGTCATCTGTGACATCCCCGCCCGCCCCGGGTCTTGGGTGATCGCCGCGCGCAAGATGGATTGGACGAGCGCTGCGCTCGGAAGATAGACCTTCTGGTCTGCTGCCGGATCGAAGATGCCGTGGCTCGCGATCGTCATCGCCGACCAGGCTCGTGCTCGCTCAAGGAGCACCTCAATGGCTTTGGTGAGATCTTCATGGGGAACGACCTCGAAAGGCGCCTCGGACCAGAAGAGGTCTTCAGCGGCTGGGAACTCGCGGAGTACGTCCCAGAACCGGCTCTCTGTCGGGACGTTAAGCACAAATCTTCTCAGGGCTTTGCTCCCCACGTCTCCCCGTTCGAGCGCTCGCCTGAGATCCGGTGGTCCATCGACGGCGAGGCGGCTACGGACCCACGTTGTCGCGGCTTCCTGAAGCGCTGTGCTTTCCGATGCCAGCCAGTCCAACATGGTGTCGAGAGCATCAATCGGCTCGTAGGTTGAGACAGTCCAGCCGACCTGTGATGGAGCCTCTGTACGGGCCGCTATTGCGCCGAGCTGTTCCCAGGCGTCGGAGCGGGCAAATAGAACGTCAAGTGCTTCGCGACGTTTGGCTTTCAGCGCCGACCGGTAGTGCTCGTAGTCGTTCAGGTCTGCACCTGGCAGGTCCGGGTGCCAATTGAAGAGATACGCGAACCGGCGGAGGTCATCAGCTGGTTGAAGTAATTCGGCCAGTTTTTGTAAGCGGGCGCGTCGCTCCACCGGCATTGCCCAGTCCGCGTCCTGGAAACGCTCGTGCCGCGCTGCGGTCTCTCGAACCTGTTCGAACAGGGCCAGTCGAACGTCCTCATCCAAGTCGCCGCGCGATGCCTCGTCCTCAAGGAACTCGATAATCCGATTCGCTTCGTCTGGGCCAACCGTGGACAGCGCTTCCACAAGCCATGGCAGGGCGGTGCGATCTGCCATGACCCATGCGAGCGCTCGGTCGACCAGGCTCTTCGCGAAAGCGAACCATTCGCTGTTCGGCATCCGATCGCTGGGTGGCTTCCAGAGTTGATAACGCGGCTCATAAGGAGGTGAGACCCAAGCATTGCTGTCGGGCCACAGGGCCTTGAGTAAAGCCCAACCTGTCGTCTCGCTCACGATCCGGCAGGCATCAAGCGCTTGGAGTCGGATTGCAAGATCTGCGCCAGTGTTCCGAATCCATCCGCAAAGGACGGTCGACATGCTTGCAAGTGGATTGTTGCCCGAGTTCTTCGGCAGGTCGTAGCGGCAGAGTTCGGTCAGGATCTGTGTTGCGCGAACGAGGTGGTCGGGCGACCAGCAGAGCATTTCCAAGGCCCACAACAGGTGATGCTGTTGACTCGACGGGCCCAGGGTCAGCGGCTCGTCAATAGCCTGGAACAGGTGGCCGATGGTCGGATCGCTGGTTGCAAGGTCATCTTCCAGTGCCGAAAGAACAATGTTTGGAGCAGCCTCGGCGAGAAGAGGAAGCACGTCGGCGATCGCACCCCACGTGTGACCTTCAGAGCCGGTAGTGACCTGACGCAGCACATCGTGGACAACCCGTTCGGCCACTGAGGATGCGTGACTGGTGTCACCGGGGCCTGACTCGATCGCTCCCGCCAGGGCGAGACTCTCGGCGATACCGTGCCGTAGAGCAGGCGAGTAGGTTCTCCGCTGCCCCTTTAATTGGGCGGCGATCCGCTCGTGCGAACTGAGGCCTTCATATGGATTTGGGTCCAGGAGAACGCTGGTTGCGATCTCTGCCCACCGCGATGCCAGTTCTGATGACACTAGGTTGCCGAACTCAAGGAACGCCTCCTCTAGGGAGGTGAAGACGAAGACGTTCCGAACGCTCCGGATCGCCGGATCGGTTCCGCGACTGGCTTCGGCGATAGCGCGCTGTAAATCGACTGAGGGGACGGAGGCCAGTTCACTCAGGACTCGCAGGTCCTCGGGTCGATCGGTCCACCGACTGGCTAACATCAGTGCGGCGAGCGTGGCGGCCAGCGGTGGTCGAGACCATGTTGGCTGCTGTACGCGAGGTGAGCGCGAAAGCCGCCGGGCCAATGCAGGCATGCTCCGACGAGCGAGTACCGCGAGGCGGTCGGCTTGGCGCCATTCGACGTCACCTGCTCTGAATGCCTCGACCGCCTCGTTCCGGCCAACCCTCGGCAGGCGGATGTCGACACTACGGCGCATGGCAGAGCTGTTGTCGACGATAGAGACGACGTGCCTACCGCTAGAGAGGGCGTGAGCTACGTCTGCATTGTCGAAGTCGGGCACCAAGATCCCAGGCCCTGAGATAGCAACTATTCGATCCCAGACGCCAGGTGACCGGACGATTGTGGCGGTGCCAGGCTCACTCGACTTATCGCCCTCTGGCGCGAGGCACGTGTGCAGAAACCCCAAAGCGTCGTCGACCCACTCGGTCTGGATCGACGTAACCCTCGGCTCGTCACTAAGCAGGGATCGCAGTCGCTGCGCCTCTTTAGCTCGCCCGGCGACGAAAAGATCGTGCGGCAGAGCTGGTTCGGTGGCAGCGGAGAAGCGGTCCCACCATGTCTCCAAAGTCAGCGCGTCCCGGGGCCGAAGACCGAGAGTTTCTGAGATCCACAGGTGCGCGGCGGGCGCAACCTGCAACCAAGCTTCGAGGTCATCCGCATCGAGAACGAGAACGTCCTTGAAGAGTTTTTCGGCGCGTCGCTCGTCGGCCCACGAGTCCTTGCCCTGCCATCGACGGATCGTCACGAAGACGAAGGTGACATCTCGCGATGCCTCGCCCTTTCGTCCGTCGTAGTCCTTGGTGGCTTTGCGCTTTGTGTCCTTGTCGGTGCCGAACTCGAACCAGATTTGTCCGGCTGGCAGCAAGTGCGTCCGCCTCTCGAGGGTCGCCACCCCGTCCTTGCCGGCCAGGGCAACTCCATCGCCTGTCCGAATCGAGATTTGTCCAGCCGCGGGGGTCTCGAACAGCAGCCTACGCACCAACTCTGGAAGCCGATCCTGAGCTTCTCGAGCGTTGGTTTCGGGCCACAGCGCGAGCTGGCTCGCAGTCGCATATTCGGGACTGGCGGTTCGTCGTTCGGTAGCCAGGCTCACGGCCGGTGCGCCGCGTTGCGCTTTGAGGCGCTCCACGTCGCTCGCACGGAATCTATAGAACGACGTCCCTGGCACTCGGGCATCCGGGAGCAGTCCCCGCTTGGCGTACGCCCGCACGGTGTTCTCGTGCACGGCCAGTCGCCTGGCTGTCTCGCGCACGTTCAGCAACTCAGAAGAATCGTTATTCACAACAGCATGCTACATACATGTAGACTTTGTGCACTTGGAGACGACGGACTTGCCGCTGCGAACCGGAGGATTGGACATGGATACGATGAGCGACGCAATCGACCCGTCGTGGTGGGAGAACGCGCTGGCGGCGGCATCGGTTAATGACCGCTATGAGCCGCCAGAGTTGTTGTCGACGCATCTAGAGCGGGCGGCTGCCGATCCGTCTGTCACGGGTCTTCACGAACTGGCGCTGCAAGTGTTGGCGATGGCGTCGTCGGCGATGTTGAACCCCGAGGACTGGTTAGAGCCGTTCACACCCGCGATGCAGTTCCATGGCAAGCGGACGGTAGTACCGGCAGACTTGGATGCTGACCAAATGACACTGCTGGCGCGTATCGCTCCGCTGGTCGAACGTGAAGATCTGCGGGCTCGAGTCGCTGATGTCGCCTGGGTCTACGGGGACCGGTCGGACGTCGCGATGTTGGACCGAGCCATCGACGCCTACCGGGCAACGCCCCTGACGGGTGATGTGTGGTTCAGCGTTGGGAAGGACGCGTGGGTCCGGGCCCTTGCGCTCGCGGCGCGGCGCGGCGCGGACGGCCAGGCCCGGACGCAGGACATGTCGGACGCACTGAAGGCTCAGGTCTTGGCCGGGCAGGTTACGGACAACTTTAGAACAGTGGAGTTCGCTGAAACCTTGCGCAAGCACGGTCGTGTCGATGCGTCCGGGCGAGCTGAGGTGAGCGAAGCGCTGTTCGCGCTCGCAGCAAGAGCGTCGTCGATATCACCGCGCCTGTCACGTCACCTCGAGCGTGAGGCACTCGCATGGCTCGGCGGTTCCAACGAAGCGGCGGCCAATGCGGCGACCGAGCGCGTTGCGCGAACATACATCGCTGAAGCCGATGCCCGCATTGAGGCGGACCCGGAGGCAGGCGCGCTTGTCGAAGGCCATTTCCTAGAGAAGGCCATCGCAGTGCTCCGAACCATCCCTCGCTCTCACCGGCTTGAGAACGGACTCGACGACCTCGTTGATAACCTCCGCTTCCGGCTGCGGGAGAGTCGGGAGTCGTCGATGGAGCAGATGATGCATATCCAGTCGGACCCAGTCGATCTGACTGAGGCCGTTTCTTACGCTCGGTCCCACGTTTCGGGCTACGCGGACAAGTTCGACGCGCTTGCTGCATTCGCGACGCTCGCACCGCCGCTAGATGAAGCCAGTACGCGCAAAAACGCCGAGAAGATGCTGGAGGGCACCATCAGCCACATCTTCGGATCATCTACGTTCTCGTCTGACTTCCGAAAGGTCGCATCGAGGCCGGGGTGTTCGGGTCAGGCCGATGAGGACACGGTTTGGGACGAGATGGCCCGCACGGTCTTCTTTCACTCCCAGTTGCTCGGGAAGGGCATAATTCAACCCGCACAGAACATCCTGACTACTGAGCATCGGTTCAGCCGGCAGTACATGGTGTCGTTGTGCAAGGAATCGCCGGCAGTGCCCGAGGGTCATGAGACGTTGTGGGGTAACGGCCTGGTTCTGGGCATGGGCGGCAACTACGGCGCTGCGGTCTCTGTTCTGGTCCCACAGTTGGAGCAGGTCGTGCGGGTCATGTTGAAGCGGCACGACGTGCACACGGTGTTCGTCGATGAGCACGGCGTGGAGAGCGAGAAGAGCTTGAACGCCCTTCTCGACATGACCGAGACCAGCAACGTCTTCGGTGAAGGGATCGTCATGGAGATGAAGGCGATGCTGATCGTCCAAGGTGGTCCGAACCTCCGCAACGACATCGCGCACGGCCTTCTCGATGACAACTCTGCGTGGAGCTACTCGGCGCTCTACATGTGGTGGTTCTGCCTTCGGCTGGTGACGTGGCCGGTCATCAAGATGATGGACCATGCTCGGACGCAAGGAGCAGAGTCGGATGAAGGCACAATGGCAACCGGCGAAACGGACATTAAACCGGCGACGCAGACCGCAGCCGAAACGGACACGGACACGGACACGGACACGGAAAGTTTTGCGGAGGACCAGCCGCGCGAGATATAAATCGGTTCAGGCGAAAGGTGGTCGAGTCGCCTGGGTGCCGAAACACCCACGTCGGCACCAGCGGGACGCGGATTGCGACCCGATGACGTCCCAATGTCGTTCGGGCAGCACCACTGCAGACCCTTGCTCGCTTCTGAAACGGCGCGAACCTGAACGAGTCCGGGCGTTGTCAATAGCGGTCGATTTCGGGTCACCGCTTTGAGACAACGAGCTGGGGCAAACGGCCGAGCGCAGACGTCGCGCCGCGCACATGGTCAGCGGCGCGGTCGACAAGGTCGGAGGCGGGTTGGGCGTTGCCCGCCTCCGAACTGCAGGCGAATCGTATCCGGGGGTCGTCGACCATTACCGCGGCATTCCACGCTATGCGGGGTCGCGGAAACAGAGTCGAGGCACTCTGTCAACGCCGCAGGGAACTCGGCGGGCCGACCAGTCTGGCCGAACTCACCTCTAAGGAACCCCTGATATCCGCCGGGGAAGACGATTGTGTCCTGGTCCATTGGCTGGGCGACTGCAGGGACTGCGCGAACGGCCGTCTCGCCGTCCACTGGCCCCACCGGACTCCTCGCCGACCGCGGCGACAGTCTGAGTCGACGATGCCTTGAAGCGCTCCGTGTCGGGCGCACAGTCGACGCCTAGGCCACCCATGTTCGACATCAGCGGATCGGTACGAGAACCGTCGTCCTCAGCAGGAAGTCCGAATTGCGCCGGGTCCGACGCCGACCCGGCGAGGTACGCATCGTCGACCGGTCCGCGGTGCACCCTAGGCGAATGAACTCGGCCACGTCCCCGCCGCGGGACTCCACCATGTGCGCGCACGCGGTGGAGTCGTGCTCGCGGTCAGCGAGTGCACCACCGGCGACTCATGGGCGACGAGACCTCGGATCGCGCCCGGCCGGCGTTCGACGCAGACGAGGGCGTTGACCGCGCCGCTGCCGGACGCGAACACCTGCAATCTTCATTCGAACGCCGAGCGCGCTGCGGTCCGCCCACGTCCGAGCCACCGGCGAGAAAATCTGTAGCTAGTGGTTTTCGTCCACAGAAGTCCGCGGAGGCCCTCGTTCTGCCGTGGTCTCGATTGCGCAGAAGTCCACCCACAGCCACGTACGTCCACCCGAGTCCATCGGACGAGTTGCGGATGACTTGTGACAACTCGTGACATCGAGCCCATATGCGAAGCATTTCGCAGGTGACCGGACGCCCTTGGACCGTGGCGGACCTGCATGGACGTACCGGGAAAAGTCGTGAAACGAGAGGCCGGATCGAGCTATTTCGAAGCATTTATGCTGGTCAGAGGCATATCGAGAGCCTCCTTTCGGGATTGAACCGAAGACCGCTCGCTTACAAGGCTTCGACGACCCGATCAGGTGGATTCACGAATACCGTCCTGGGCTGCGCATTCGTTCAGCGGCGTCCGCCTCGGTCCACCTCCGTCCGTCCCCACTTGTGAAACTCCCGTGACACCGAGAACCTCTCACGTTGATCTCATGGAATCTGAATCACATTGCTCAACAGCGTATCTCGGTCGGCACAGGAACAGCGCAGGCAGACCTTCCATATGACGGTTCCGGCAGGGTGCGCCACCGAGCCAGGGGCCCGTTTGCAGCGCGGCTCACCATCTGGTGAACGCCGAGTCCGACACTGAGCGTGCCCCATCATTGCGGTCTGGTTGTATCCGCCGCCCGAAACCGCGATGACGTCGAGAATTGCCGTCGCGCCAAAACCGACCTTCATTGAACGAACCGCCGCAACGGCCCGTGCACGGATGTCGCGGTCGTTGACGCATCCTGAGCCTTCGACGCCTGATGAGCATCTACCCCAGGATGCGTCGAACTGCCTCTGCTGTGATCGCGTCGTCGGCCGGCTCCATGTCGAGATTGCGATGGCTGGCAAGCCCTTCCACCAGTGCGTCGAGCATGTGCGCGGTGGCGGGATCGAACCATCGCTCGAACACGGCACGGCTACGCGCCATCCAGGTGTGTGTGATCTCTCGGAAAGCCGGATTGCGGGCAGCGAGGGTGTAGAGCTCGTAGGTGAGGACGAGGTCACGCTCGTTGCCGAACACCTCGTGGATGATCACATCGATGACGGCGTCGTATGCTTCGCTACGCGTGGTCGCGATCATCATGCGGCGATCGAAGCGGTCGGCCACAGTGTCGGCGAAACGCGAAAATGCCTCGTGCAGCAGGCCTTCCATGCCGGTGAAGTGATATGTCATCGACCCCAGCGGTACATCGGCGACCGCGGCGATGGTGCGGTGTGACGCCCCGGCGACACCCTTCTGCGCGATGACGTCCAGACACGCGTCGATGATCCGATCCCGACGATGCGGATCGTTGCGCCGTGACCGGGTCGCCGCGTCGGTCGGGGCGGCACCCATCAGTCGATCTGTCGGATCACGCGGGCAGGGTTCCCGGCCACGACGACGCCCGGTGCCACATCACGGGTGACCACAGCGCCGGCACCGACGACTGAATTGTCGCCGATGCTGACGCCAGGACACACGATGACGCCGCCCCCGAGCCACACGTTGTCGCCGACCGAGATAGGCAGCGCCGACTCGAATTTGGCGCGTCGCGGTTCGGGCTCGATCGGGTGAGTCGGCGTCAGGAGCTGAACGTTCGGACCGATCTGGCAGTCCTCACCGATCGTGATGCGGGCGACATCGAGCGCCGTGAGGTTGTAGTTGACGAAGGTTCTGGCACCGATGTGAATGTTCTCGCCGTAGTCGACGTACAGCGGAGGCTTCACCAGCGCGCCTTCGCCCAGGCTGCCGAGAAGCTCGTCGAGAACCTCTCGGGCTGCGACCAGGCCGTGGCTCGCAGCGTCTCGATAGGCGTCGGCAAGGCGTAGGGCGCGTTGTGCGAGCGCAGCGTTGTCCGCGTCGTCGTCGATGTAGAAGTCGCCGGCCAGCATGCGCTCGCGGTTGCTCCGCCCGTCGGCCGCATAGCTGTCCGTTCCCATGTGTACGATCGTACACTCAGCCCGCCTGCACCTCATCGGCGACGGGGCAGAACAGCCCCCGCTTGATCACGAACGGTGCGGCTCATACCTAAATGCCGCGCAGCGCACCGTTTTTCCTCGGAAAGGACGTCATGCCTCACACGATTCCCTGGACCGCGGGGACCTGGACCAACGAACCCGTCCACGTCGCATACGACGACGGGATGCGTGTCACCGCACACGAGGGCAGCGACGCATGGCGCCTCACCTCCTACGGTTTCATCCACGCGTCGGAACATGCTCTACTGGCACCCCTGCCCCCGGAGACCGCGGTCGAAGTGCAGTTCCGCCTCGACTTCATCCGCCAGTTCGACCAGGCCGGCATCTTCGTCAAGGTCGACGACACGTCGTGGACCAAAGCCGGCGTCGAGGTCAGCGACGGAGAGAGCAGCGTGGGAGCGGTGGTGACCCGAGGCACCTCCGACTGGTCGTTACGACCGGTGGACGACTGGACCGGGCACCTGGTGACAGTCCGCGGCAGCCGGTCCGGCAACGCGCTCACCGTGCGTGCCCGTGTCGAGGACGACCCCTGGCAACTCGTTCGAGTCGCACCCCTGGATCCGGACGCCGACGTGACGGCTGGCCCCTACTGCTGCGCACCGACACACGCCGACCTCACCGTCCACTTCACAGCGTGGCGCAGCGTCCCAGCCGACGTCGCTCTACATCCGAAACCGTGAGCCTGGTTGCTCATGCGAGATGTCTCAGCGGCGCCAGCGCTACTGTCATGCTCTCGCCGTGACCGAACCACCCACGCTTACCTCTTCACCACAGTTCTCGTCGGCCAGTCCCTGACAATAGGTGCATCTTCCTGAGCATGAAGCCGCGCATGCAGGGCACAAGCGTGGGCCATGGAGAACAATCAGTCAGCGACCATCAAACTGCTGCGCGGCAGCCGATTCCTACGCATCATGACCAACACACCGTGCTCCGTGGCCACCGTCGATCATGGACGAATTTCCCATGACGAGCACCGGCAAAATCCTCGAACGCCAGTTCGCTCGCACCCCATAGCTCGGAAGTTTCTATAGTCGCGTGAAAGTCTCGGGCCTGTGCGAGTATTGCCGCCCGGTGCGAGGCCCGTACCGTGGGTCACCGTTCGCATGTCACTAATGGGAAATGGTGTCGCCGAGGGGTCGACCGTCTTCGACAGCACCACTCGGGTCACTGTGTGGACGCAGTTTCGAGAGACCGAGACTCTCGAAACACAGCACGTACACGAGCGCCCACAACACCCACCAGTCAACCCACCCGAGTGCATTGCCGTTCATGCGGGACGTGATCGCTGGTTCGTGGAGAACGGCCGAGGCGGCGAAGAAGTAGTACGAGACGAAGGTCGTAGTTCCCAGAACGAAGGTGATCAGAACTCGCACCACGACGTTTCGAGCGGCGGAACCTGCCGTAGGTGAATTCCCGAAGCAATTGGCCCACACGATCATCCAGAACACCCAGCAGACTCCGATCTGCGCTGAGAAGATCGGGAGAGTGGCGCCCAGTTCGGCCACATCATCGGGACCGAGAACGAGGTGCGCCAGAGCTTGAAGCCCGAAGTACAGGACGATACCCACGACGGTGTTGCCGGCCGTCGCCACCAGGGCGACACGAGTGGGCGACCCGGCCGCCCGCCAGGGCCAGTTCTGGGCCAGAAGTCCGGTCATGACGATCGAGACGACGATGCTGTAGAAGACACCGATGGCAGTGTTCGTGTCCATGAGGGCCGATCCCTCCCGAGTCCAGGTAGCCAGACTCGGCAATCCGAATACGAGATAGAGCGCCGTGGTGGGGACGATAAGGACGATGATCTGCGCTGCGCCCAACCACGGTTGCGTCAGTCCGGTCAGCGAACTGGGCCAGTGATTCCAATTGACCACGCTCATGACGTAGACGACGAAGGCGAACAGTACCCACAGCGCTCCCGTGAAGTAGCCGAGGTCGCCCTCACGCTCAGCGGCGAACGACACGTCGACGCTGCCCCACAGGTGCGCGAGCCCGTAGGTCATCACGGCGGCGAAGACCGCCGCCACCGCTACGATCACGAGACCTTTCACGGGTTGCCGGAACTTGGCGAAGGCCGCGAACTCTTGATTGAAGCCCATGCCCACCACCGCGATGATGCCCCAGAAGAGCAGCGCTGTGTAAGGCTCGGGGTAGCTGCGAAGCGGACTCCACTCGGGATCCACGAGCAGGTACCACAGGGCCAGTGCGAGAACCGTCACGACAACGACGTTGGCGAGGCCGAACACCATCCACGAGGAGCGCTTGTTCTGCACAGGTTCCGAGGCCGGTCTGACCGTGGGCGCGGTCATGCTCGGCCCCCCGGCTCGGATGCGCGTGCTGCGGACCCGTCGCTACGGGCCCTGCGGAGTGATTCCGGAGAGTGCTTGCTGACGTTCATGGGGTCACCTGTTCTCGGGTTCGCTCGGTGCCGCAACGACGGTGTCGTCACGGTGGGGAGTTTCGAATGCCTGCTAGCGCAGGCGATGCCTCGCAGATAGAGGTCGCGGTGCTCCGCTGGAGCTATCCGCCCGCGGGCTCGCAGACCACGGGTGAGTCCTCTCGCACTCGCGAGTACACGAGGGCAGCGATCCACGTCGCCGCGAACAGGCCGACGACGATGTATCCGAGCAGCTCGAACTGCTCCGACAGGGAACCGATCGGTGCAAGCCAGCGGAAGCCGGGGACGGTACTCATCAAGGCGCACAGGTAGATCAGCGCGACGGCGAATCCGATGGTGACCGTCACCGCGGTGGTGGCGGTGTTGAAGTACAGGCGCCGCTGAGGCTTGCTGTAGGACCAGGAGTATGCGCGCGTCATGAACAGCGAGTCGGCGGTGTCGAATGTGCTCATACCGGCGGCGAAGAGGAGCGGCAGGCTCAGCAACCCGATCATGGTCAACGTGCCCGCCGTAGCAGCTGATGCGGTCAGCGCCAGCAGTGTCACCTCCGACGCCGTCTCGAGACCCAAGCCCATCAGCAGGCCGACCGGGTACATGTGCCACGAGGATCGAATCAGTCCGCGCAGACGCGATCCCAACAGGCGGGCGAACAGTCCTCGATCGGCGAGACTGCGCTCGATGTCGTCCGTGACGTCCTGCCCCGCGCGGAGCCTGCGCGTGAGGCCGATCAGGTTGCGTAGGACTACTGAGTTCAGGCTGGCAACAAGGAGGAGGAAGAGAATTGCGATGACTGTCGCAACCAGTCCCCCCACTTCCTGGATGCCGGCGAACTCGGACTCGCTGAGCGACTTGGCGCCGACCGCGACGACGACCGCCAGCACGAACACGACAGTGGAATGGCCCATGGCGAAAAAGAATCCGACACCTACGGGACGACGTCCCCGGACCAGCATCACCCGAGTGGTGTCGTCGATGGCGGCGATGTGGTCGGCGTCGAATGCGTGTCTCACCCCGAGCATGTACGCCAGCACCCCGGCACCGGCCAGGCCGCCGGCAGCGGCGACGCTCCCGGCGTAGATCTGGTACGCCGCGATACCGAGAATGTGGACTGCAAGGATGGCGGCGACGATGGTCGCGAGCCGGCGGCGTTCCGCACTTGTCCACGCACCTGCCGGAGGCACAGCAGTAAGAATGGTGGTCACATCGTCATCCTCTCCTGAGGGCAGGACACAGAGAGACAGCATGGGCGGATACTTCTGCAGAATTCATATCGACGGCGTAGCATTTCGTCTCCTCAGAATTGGCGTCGGTCGCGGTACCGCGCGTGCGATGGCTGACCCCTGACGAACATCGACCGGGCGCCTACAGACGGCGGTCGACTGGTCACTCCGATGGACACAAGGTCCGATGCACCTTCGCTGAATCGTCTCGCGACTCGATGTTGCTTGGTGTTCGAGTAGAAGTGGAAACGGAACAGGTCGCATCCGGACTGAACACGCGCCGGATACGCGTCGGTCATATGCAGGGCTGACCGTGGACCGCTCGAGTCGTCGGAGTGCGCGGCGTGCGTCGTCTGCCCCCTGCGGGACCAAAGCGGCCTCGATCCATGTGCTGGATCAGCGGTGCTGGGCGAAATCGGCCCGAGTCGACACACGAAAACCGTTCGGGTGCTTTCGTCGGAGGTGAACTCACAGGTGACATGACGATCGCGGGTCAGGCACGCCGGCTCCGTTGCTTCGGAGTACGCGTTCTCGTCACGGTCAGTCACTACCTGCGCTCCTTCGTGGTGTGGACGGAAACGTACCGGAAACTGTTTTCGCACGAAAACGTTTTGGAGAAATCGGCCTCGATGAAGTTGGCGCGTAGCGTCGACTTCCAACCCGACGGACGTCCCGCGACGGTGCTGATCGTGTCGGCGCCCCCGGTGCGGGCATCGACGGCTGCTACCCCCGCGCGACTCGCCGTCGACGACTTATCCGACCGGCCGATGACCTAGGAAAGTATGAACGCGAGCGTTGTCGAGTCCGGCCTCTTGCGCTGCTCGCACCCGACAACTAGCGTCCCCGGCCACAGACTCCCTCAGTATCGTTACTCGGTCACGAGACAGAACCTGAGCTGCACGCTCGTAGCGGGCGGCTCAGGTCTTTTCGTGTCCAGTACGGGAGAACGACAAGGAACTAACAGGTCAAATCATCGGCTCGCACAGTCACACCGTCGACTACGCTGAGCGAGTCGCGTTCGGGGTGTCCATTCGAGCCACGATGCAGCGCAGCTCGTGGAAGTACGAATCGACGGTCAGACCGAACTCCGCGGGTATGAACTCGAGCCCGCCTTCGTCGTAGTGCGCCCACTGCTCAGCGAATTCGACGAGTCGAAGCGCGAAAGTGTTGCGCGGCTCATCCATGTGCTTACCTAGGCCATCGTGCTGCTTCGTCCGGTGGCACGCCCTTTTCCGCACCAGAATGTGAGCCTCCCCCGGGTTCATTGTCCGACAGACTCAGGGGAGGGCTGTCACTCTCGAAGAGGAGGCGTCATTCCTGCCCGAGGAGTTGCCTCTTCGCGCGCTCCACTACAGAAGTGGAGGCTTTTGCTTCCGAACCGGAGTCGAATGGGGGCTGCGGGTCGTACTCGATAATCAGTTGCAGCGCCTGCGCGCCCTCGGTTCCCACGATCTCGCTTGCCAGGGTCAGTGCGGCATCGATACCGGCGGAGACGCCGGCTCCGATCAAGTACTTGCCGTCGATTATTACGCGTTCTTGTGTAGGAATTGCGCCGTACTCGCGCAACTCGTCCATCTGGAGCCAGTAGGTCGTTGCTCGACGGCCTTCGAGGAGACCCGCAGCCGCCAGAATCAAAGAGCCTGTACACACCGACATGGTCCAGGTGGTGGTCTTGTCCACATGCCGCAGCCACTGATGCAGAGGCCCGTCCTTCATCTGATCCAGCTGTCCGGGGCCCCCGCCTATGACCACCACGTCTGGCGAAGTCGTGTCGTCGAAACTCGCGACAGCTTTGATGGACAGGCTCTGCTGGTCATTCAACACTAGGCCCGGACTTTCGGCTACGAAGACCACCTCGACTCCCGGCAGCCTTCCCAGCACTTCGTAAGGACCGACTACGTCCAACGAAGTGAATCCGGGGTAGAGAACAATTGCGATTTGCATTGGGCCTCCTTGTTATTGTTTTTGACCATCAGCGCACTTTTTTCAGGGAATCCAATTCCGCGGCGGAAACAGAATTTCTTGGGCGATTGTCAGCGCGTTCTCATTCACGAGATACCGTGGTTCAGCCTGTGTGCGTAGCCGAGCAGGGCGGGGTCCAAGGCGTCAATACGTGCGAAAACCGCTTCGGTGACCTCGACAAGACGAAACTGGCGTCTGTGAACCACGTCTGCTACCTCGGTGAGGTCGAGATATGCGACCTCCTCGTAGTCGATCACTGTGCGCTACTCCGTGGGATGGATCCTAGTTTAACCGTAACTGCTTTCGTGTGAAAACGTTATGGAGAATATTCCCGAGGCGTAGGTATCGGTGTTCACAAGTACGCGTCAGCCGTACCGCCGTCGCACTCGTCTCGCATTCGACATCCATCCTCGTGCGCCCGACACTGCGCAGACCGTGTTGAGCGGCATGAATACGTGACCGTCGCCTACGACTGGGCGTTCGCACGGGTCCGCAAGGTCACAACAGTTCCACCACCACCGTGCTATCCGTAGCAGTGGCGCTGGTCATCGGAACCATAGAGGTGGTCTCGGTCCTGCACGACAATTTCGGGCTGGTCGACCCGGTCACCATCCCGATCGGCTCCCTCAACCTCGATCACGTCGGCCTCGGGGTCGCCGCCATGTTGGTGATCGTCTGGGCCCGCGCAGTCGGGTACTGGAGACCACCAAGGTCGAACAGCGTTACGCGGCGCTCTCCTGACACTGCACCCGATCCACGGATCGGCCGACTTAACCAGGTGCCAGCGCACCGATGACACTGTCCATTGCCACTCATCTAAAGATAACCCGGTGAAGCCCTCGCTCCGCCGTCCAGTTGGACGGGATTTCAACAGTCCGCACGCCTCAGACGGGGAACCATCGGATCCATTCAGCGACCTCATGGCGAACATGTCGGGTTCAGCCTTGAACGCTTCGTCGAAATCGGCTCGGGTCCACAGCCTGGTGACAAGCTCCTGGCCAGTTTCCGACCGCGGTGACCTCAGCTCGACGATGTACGCGTACGGCAAACGGGGCCATCGAGCTGAGCAACGCCTTCACAAGGCGCGAGGAAACATCTCCCCGCCTGGATTCTCAACGCAACGGACAGAGTAGATCGCAAGACCGCGATGTGGTCCCCTATCGGCGCACGCCCCGGATTTCCAGTATCGAACATTCCGTGTTCTCCGCGACCATCATGCTATACCGTACGTCGTGAAATGTATCCTGGATCCATGGAGGGCGATCGTGATCGTTGCTTTGAGTGATGGACGGAATCCTGTGGTTCCCGCTAGTACGTGGGTGGCCCCGAATGCCACCGTCGTCGGCTCGGTGACGCTCGGCCAGAATGTCGGGGTCTGGTACTCGGCCGTGATTCGCGCGGACAGTGAGACGGTATCCGTCGGAGACGACACCAACATTCAAGACGGCTGCGTTGTCCACGCGGATCCGGGATGGCCAGCAAGGATCGGCTCGAACGTCTCGGTGGGGCACAACGCGACTCTGCACGGCTGCATCATCGGAGACAACGTCCTGGTCGGCATGGGCGCGACCGTCATGAACGGCGCATCGGTAGGCAACGACTGCCTGGTCGCAGCGGGTGCTCTGATCACAGAGAACACAGTCGTACCGGACGGGTCCTTGATCGCGGGCGTACCCGCCAAAGTCCGCAGAGCGTTGTCCACCGGCGAGATCGGTGCGGTACGTGCGAACGCCGAGGGGTATGTGCCACGACGCCTGGAGCACGAAAAAGCGCTTACTCACGCGCGCGAAACGACGACCACATAAGACTCGGCTGCGTCGTGCCGTCAGAAACCCGGTCGCGGCAGCGTGGATCCGGGGTGGCGGAAGTTGCGTCTTGCGCCCGCTGCCCGGAATCAGGCTCAGGGGGATGACCTGCTGACGTCGAGCATCCGCAACGAGGCGTGCAGAAGCAGACGGTTTTCACCGTCCTCGAGATCCATCTGCAGTGCCTCCCTGATGCGATCCATTCGGTAATAAAGCGTGGTCCGGTGTATGTGGAGGTGCTCGGCCGCCCGTGGACCCGAGCCACTGGAGTCGAGATATGCGAGCAGCGTTTCTCGCATCCACGAGGGTTGCCCCGGGTCGACAAGTGCTTCCAGGGCGGCGGGAAGAATCAGGGGCTCATTGACTGCCGGGCTCTGCAAGAGTACGGAGTACGCCCCGAGTTCACTCCAGGCAACGATCGGCCCGAACCGTCGACTACGGGTGGCGGCATCTGCAGCGATCGCCGCCTGACGGTATGACCGCCAAGCGTCCGACAGCCCGTCGGCCGAATCCCCGACGCCCACAACGCACGTTCTGTCCCCACCGAGGAGGGCATCCGCAACACTCAACATCGCCTCGACGCTGTGTTGCGCCGGACCGGCACGCCCCGCGAACGGCACCTTCTCGATCACTCGTGCACCGTCATCGGACGTGGAAAATACGTAATGTTGCGGCGCGATCCCCGGGCGAGTGCCCAGGGCAGCGCGCAGGGCGCGGCGAGGTGCTTCGCTGCCGGCGCTCGACGAGACGACGCGGATCGCGAAACATCTCACCTCGCTACCGTCGGTCAACCAAGGAACGCCAGCCATGCAGGCAATCGCAGTACGTCTGACGTCCTCTGACACGTCGAGGATGTCGTCCAGATCGACCTCCAGCGACGAAGTCTCCTGATTGTCTTCGGACTCCGCGTACAGAGCTGCGCCAATCTGCCCAGCGGCCGCCTCTATGAGGCCCTTCTCAGATCTGGTCAGGGTCTGCTGTGCGTCGATGACCACCATGAGCCCGATCAGGTGGCCTGCATGCCGAACCGGTACGCACCAACGCGACTCCATGCCGACGTCCAATTTCGGAGGCAGTCTGGTCGGGCCAGTCCACACTCGCGCACCCTGACTCAGTATGTGCTGCAGAGCGTCAGGGCCGATTTGTCGCTGAAGGACGGATCGAACGCGCTGCCCGTCCTCATCACCGTAATGCCGGCTTGCGTAGAGCAGTCGTAGCTGCGTGTCGTCGACGACCACTGCGCGACGCAGGGTCTCCGCGATCTCGTCCACCAGCGCTTGAACACGGTCTAGTGACATGTGCCCGGAATCTGCCTCCCTCCAGCGTTCATTCTGGTCGTATGCGCCACACGCCGCGGCGCAACCGGGTTCCATGTTCCATTTCGTGACGCTTGCCTCGGACTCTACGAGCTTGCATGACCCCGTCGACAGCTTTTCGGATACTGGATCCACCGAGTGATGTAGTTTACAGTCGGTTGCCTGGCGCATCGCCGGTCGTCCCCTTCAGCGCGCTGCTCGATTCACGCGTCTTGCCCCCTTCATCTTCGAGGTAGGTACATGTTCTCCAAAGTGTTGGTCGCCAACCGCGGTGAAATCGCGATCCGTGCATTCCGCGCTGCATACGAGCTGGGTGTCGACACTGTCGCGGTGTACCCGGTCGAAGACCGCAACTCGCTGCATCGGACCAAAGCCGATGAAGCCTACGAGATCGGGGAAGCCGGTCACCCGGTCCGCAACTACCTCTCTGTGGACACGATCGTGAACACTGCGATCCGAGCGGGTGCCGACGCGATCTATCCCGGTTACGGCTTCCTGGCGGAGAACCCGGAACTCGCGGCCGCGTGCGCCGAGAACGGCATCACCTTCGTCGGTCCGTCGACCGAGGTGTTGCAGTTGGCAGGCAACAAAGCTCGCGCTGTCGCGGCGGCCCGCGCGGCAGGATTGCCGGTGCTGGCTTCCACCGCTCCGTCCGACGACGTCGAGACTTTGATGTCGGCGTCGCACGAGATGTCGTTCCCACTGTTCGTCAAGGCGGTGGCCGGTGGCGGTGGCCGCGGAATGCGAAGGGTCTCTGAGCCTGCTGACTTGAAGGACGCGATCGAAGCGGCGGCGAGAGAAGCTGAATCGGCGTTCGGCGACGCGACGGTATTTCTCGAGCAGGCGGTGGTGGAACCGCGGCACATCGAGGTACAGATACTCGCGGACAAGTCGGGCAGCGTCATTCACCTGTTTGAACGTGATTGCAGCGTGCAACGCCGTCACCAGAAAGTGGCCGAGATTGCACCTGCTCCAAACCTCGACCCCGACCTGCGGCAACGGATCTGTGATGACGCCGTCGCCTTTGCGAGATACATCGGATACTCGTGCGCCGGCACCGTCGAGTTTCTGGTCGACAGGGACGGCCGGCATGTGTTCATCGAGATGAATCCCCGCGTCCAGGTCGAACACACGGTCACAGAAGAAGTCACCGACGTCGACATCGTGCGGGCACAACTGCAGATCGCGGCAGGGGCATCACTCGACGAACTCGGTCTGCGCCAGGAGGACATCGCGACTCGCGGGTTCGCGATCCAGTGCCGCATCACTACCGAGGATCCCTCGAACGGCTTCCGACCGGACACGGGAAGGATCACCGCCTACAGAACCCCGGGCGGAGCGGGCATCCGGCTCGATGGTGGCACTACCCTCGGCGCGGAAATCTCGGCCTATTTCGACTCCCTGCTGGTGAAGGTCACCTGTCGGGGTGGTGATTTCGCCAGCGCAGTGGCTCGAACTCGTCGCGCTCTCGCGGAGTTCCGCATCCGGGGCGTCTCGACGAATCTTCCCTTCCTTCGCGGGCTGCTCGACGATCCCGATTTCGCCGCCGGTGAAGTGACGACCTCCTTCATCGAAGACCATCCCCAGCTACTGACGGCTCGCGCCTCGAACGACCGAGGCACCAAGATACTTCGCTACCTCGCGGACGTCACGGTCAACAGACCGCACGGAGACCGACCCGCCACCATCTACCCGATCGACAAGCTTCCTCACGTCGATCTGAGTGTCCAGCCTCCCAGCGGCAGCAAGCAGCGGCTCGACGAACTCGGTCCAGTCGAGTTCGCATCCCGCCTGCGCAACCAGAACGCGCTCGCAGTCACCGACACGACCTTCCGGGACGCGCACCAGTCCCTGCTGGCCACGAGAGTGAGAACCACCAGCCTGTTGGGCGTGGCAGCGCACGTCGCCCACACCACGCCCGATCTCCTGTCGGTCGAGGTCTGGGGTGGAGCAACGTACGACGTGGCACTTCGGTTCCTGCACGAGGACCCCTGGGAGCGCCTGGCACTGCTGCGCGAGAAGATCCCGAACATCTGTCTGCAGATGCTTCTTCGGGGTCGAAACACGGTGGGCTACACGCCGTACCCGGACACCGTCACCCAAGCTTTCGTCTCCGAGGCTGCCGCCACCGGGATCGACATCTTTCGCATCTTCGACGCTCTGAACAACATCGACCAGATGCGGCCGGCGATCGATGCCGTCCTCACCACGGGAACCGCCGTCGCGGAAGTGGCGATGTCGTACACCGGGGATCTGTCCGACCCGTCCGAACGCCTCTACACCCTCGACTACTACCTTCGACTGGCAGAACAGATCATCGATTCGGGCGCCCATGTTCTCGCCATCAAGGACATGGCCGGGCTACTTCGCCCACCCGCGGCGGCAACGCTGGTCACTGCCCTGCGACGTAATTTCGACGTGCCCGTACATATCCACACGCACGACACTCCTGGTGGGCAACTCGCCACCTATCTCGCCGCATGGTCAGCCGGTGCGGATGCGGTCGACGGCGCGAGCGCTCCTATGGCCGGAACCACCTCACAGCCGCCGCTGTCGGCCATCGTCGCGGCTGTCGCGAACACGTCACGTGACACAGGTATGTCCCTGTCGGCAGTGTGCGACCTCGAGCCGTACTGGGAAGCGCTCCGAAAGGTGTACGCACCGTTCGAATCCGGCCTCCCCTCCCCCACCGGACGTGTGTACACGCACGAGATACCGGGCGGGCAGCTCTCGAACCTCCGCCAACAAGCGACTTCGCTGGGTCTGTCAGACAAGTTCGAGGCCATCGAGCAGGCTTACTCCGATGCCGACCGCCTGCTCGGCCGTCTGACCAAAGTGACACCTTCGTCCAAGGTCGTCGGCGACCTGGCGCTGCACCTCGTGGGCTCGGGGGTTGCAGTACACGAATTCGCCGAGACACCTGAACGCTTCGACATTCCAGACTCGGTCATCGGGTTCCTGCGCGGAGACCTGGGAACTCCGGCAGGTGGGTGGCCGGAACCGTTCCGAACACGGGCTCTTTCGGGGCGCGGGTCGGCACGTGGGACAACAGCACTCACCGACGATGACGTGCGCACTCTAGACTCCGACTCGGCCGCGAGAAGGCAGCGCCTCAACGAGCTGCTCTTCCCCGGGCCGGCCAGAGAGCTCGCAGGCCACAGGAAGAAGTACGGGGACACGACCGCCCTGTCGGCAAACCAGTTCTTCTACGGTCTGCGTCAGGGCGAGGAACACAAAGTGCGCCTCGACGAGGGTGTGGAACTGCTCATCGGCCTGGAGGCGATCTCCGATCCCGACGAGGCGGGAATGCGCACGGTCATGTGCATTCTCAATGGTCAGCTACGACCCGTCTCGGTGCGGGACCGGTCGATCGCCACAGACTCCCCCACGGCTGAGAAGGCTGACCGCAACGACCCGTCGCACCTTGCTGTCCCGTTCTCCGGCGTGGTCACGATGTCCAAGTCGAGAGGTGACGCCGTGCAGGTCGGAGACACGATCGCCACCATAGAAGCCATGAAGATGGAGGCCACGGTCACGGCGCATCGATCCGGGCTCCTGACCCGGGTCGCCATCGGCAACGTCGCACAAGTCGACGGGGGTGACCTGTTGTGCGTCATCTCCGTCGGTAACACCACCGATCCTTCCTGAGTCGATCGGCAGCGCGACGCAGCCATCTTGAGGGCTCGGAGAGAAGAACCGAGCACAGGTAGGACGCGGATCGTGGATCCACGAGGCGTATTGTGCTCAGTGATTCGAGCTGCGTTCTGCGGCATGAGTGCGACGAGTGAAGCCAGGGTGACGGTCATGGGTGACAGGAACGATGCGACCCGCGCAACCAGTACGGGCGGCACCGGCGTGGGAACGTCCACGGTGACCGAATCAGTGCTCGGCCAGCTCCCCCCTCGCGACACGACCGCGCTCGTCCGTGGGGTGCGCGACCGACTCAGACTGGCCATCACGCTCGGTGAAATCGCTCCGGGGTCGCGGTTGAATCAGGTCAGACTCGCCAAGCAACTCGGTGTCAGTCGGATGCCTGTGCGATCAGCGATCACCGAACTGGTGTCGGAGGGATTGCTCGAACTCGCGCCGGGAGGTGGGGTCGACGTTCGCATTCTCACCGAGAAGGACGTCAAGGACGCCTACGAAATACGACTGGCTCTCGAGATCCGCGCTGTGCGGCACATCGCCGAGCACCAGCCGACGTGGGGGCTGAACAGGATCGAACAGCTAGTAGCTAAGCACCTCCCACAGATCGGCCATTACGGCCCCTCGGATCTGCTCGCAGCCGACCGCGATTTTCATATGACGATTCTCGATGCGACGGACAACCAGTACATGCGTCGTGCGATCCTCCCGGTCTGGTCGACCGTGGAGCGCGCAATGGTGCAGGTACTGCACTTCGAGGGTGTCTTTCAGAACGCCTGGGACGAGCATCTCGGTATCGCCGAGGCGATGCGAGCCGGAGATGCCGACCTGGCCGAGGACAGGATGCGCAAGCACCTCGGGACCGCCATGGTCGAACTGAGCTCGATGCTCTCAGGTGAGGCGAACTCGCTAGCGTGACTCATGCGTCGGCGACCCGCTGAGGGTCACGTTCGTACACAGTCGACCATCTGCGGTCGATGAGTCTGCAAACGCTGCGGAAAACCATAGCCAGACAAAAGCATTATGTGTATCCTGGACTCTGGATCCATGGTGTGATTACGAACACTACGGCGCCGGCGCCGTCGGTCGTGCGAGACGTACGACGCGAACGGGCACCCACTCTGCCGCACCCTTCGATCAGGATGGCGATTCCAGTGAATACGAGACAATCAGGCGACACGGTCGTCGAACTAGAAGTCGTGATCGTCGCTACTCATGATGCTGCTGACGGTATCCGCGCTCTAGACTTCGCGCGGGTCGACGGTGAGAAGATGCCTCCCTGGCAGCCGGGTGCTCACATCGACCTTCTGCTCGCCCCGGGACTGGAGCGGCAATACTCACTCTGCGGCAATCCCGACGAGCTCGAGACCTGGCGCGTTGCGGTATTGCGCGAGCCGGAGAGCCGCGGTGGGTCCAAGTGGGTGCACGAACAGCTCACCGAGGGCGAGAAACTACGAATTCGTGGACCACGTAACAATTTTCCGCTGGTGGACGCAGCCGAGTACATCTTCATCGCAGGAGGCATCGGCATCACTCCCCTCCTGCCGATGATTGCGGACTGCGAAGCCAAGGGCCGGCCGTGGAGCCTGACCTACGGTGGCCGCAGCCAGACGTCCATGGGCTTTACGCACATCGAGTCGGACTACGCAGGCAAAGTCACGCTGTGGCCCCAGGACAGTCGGGGCCTGATCGACCTTCCCTCGCTGCTGCAAACCCCGCGTGAGGGCGTCGTGGTGTACTGCTGCGGGCCCGGCGTGCTGTTGGACGCAGTAGAGAAGTCCTGCGAGCACTGGCCCCAGGGGTCCCTTCATCTCGAACGGTTCAGGCCGAAGGCGGGAGCGTTGGACGGTGTTGCTACGAGCTTCGAGATCGAACTCGATCAGTCCGGCCTCGTGCTCACGGTCGGAGAGAACGAGTCGATCGTGGACGTCCTCGACAGGGCGGGTGTCGAGGTGGCGACGTCCTGCCGCGAAGGCACATGCGGTACGTGCGAGACGGTGGTGCTGGAAGGCACCCCCGATCACCGCGACTCGTTCCTCACGGATTTCGAGAAGGATTCCAACGAGGTCATGATGGTGTGTTGTTCTCGTTCCAAGTGCGATCGGCTCGTGCTCGACCTCTGACGGACGATAATTCTTGAAACAGACGTGGGACAACGCTTTTCGCTGCCGCGCTGCGTTCGCCGAATGTCGGGTCCTGGTGCCCGAGTAAGCAGCCGACGGGCCCCGCAGCACCGCTCTCGTACGACACGCGGTTGCGCTGTCACACCTCGCGGTACGCCCGAATGCTCGATCTCGACCCTGGGCACGTATCCTGGATCCACTCCTCTTTTGGGATCGACCCGTCGAGCGGGTTGACGCGTCCACAAGATCGCGTCAGCAGTCCGCCCGTCTCATTACGTGCATGGTTCGTACGGTCCGCCCACGGAACCTCCGGTCCGACCGTCACGGAACTTCACGCATCCGAATGCCACTTCAGCAAGGAAATGACTATGCCTGCGAAAGTTTATTACGAAGATGATGCCGACCTGTCGGCGCTGAGCGGGCGCAAGGTCGCCGTTATCGGATACGGCAGCCAGGGCCACGCACATGCGCTCAACCTGCGCGATTCCGGAGTCGACGTGCGAGTCGGCCTCCCCGAGGGCTCGAAGTCGCGGGCCAAGGCCGAGGAGCAGGGCTTACGTGTACTCACCCCCGCGGCGGCCGCGGCGGAAGCCGACGTGATCTCCATCCAGGCTCCGGACACCGTGCAGCGCTCGTTGTACGCGCAGGACATCGAACCCAATCTCGAGCCCGGCAACATGCTGCTGTTCAGTCACGGGTTCAACATCCGCTTCGGATACATCACCGCCAAGGACGGCATCGATGTCGCTCTGGTGGCACCCAAGGGCCCGGGACACCTCGTGCGTCGCCAATTCAACGACGGTCACGGTGTGCCCTGCCTCGTCGCAGTGGAGGAGGATGCGTCCGGCCGCGCTCTCGATGTCGCTCTGGCATACGCCAAGGGCATCGGTGGAACTCGCGCCGGCGTCATCAGTACAACGTTCGCGGAGGAGACCGAGACCGATCTCTTCGGCGAGCAGGCGGTGCTGTGCGGCGGAGCCTCCTCGCTCATCCAAGCTGGTTTCGACACCCTCGTCGACGCCGGTTACCAGCCGGAGATCGCGTACTTCGAGGTGCTGCACGAACTGAAGCTGATCGTCGACCTCATGTACGAAGGCGGTATCGCTCGTCAGCGCTACTCCTGCAGCGACACCTGCGAGTACGGTGACCTGACCCGCGGACCGCGGATCGTCAACGACGCCACGCGCGCGGAGATGAAGAACATTCTCGGGGAAATTCAGGACGGTACGTTCGCGGCCGAGTGGATCGCCGAGGACGACAACGGTCGCCCGAACTTCCTGCGGCTGCGAGAGCAGGGGAAGCAGCACGGCATCGAAGAAGTCGGAGCCGGTCTCCGAGGTCTGATGTCCTGGGTCGATCGACCCATCACCGAAACCGTCTGATTCGACCTGACCGGGGACGCCGACAGCGTCCCCGGTCAGCTTCTGTGCGGTGGCGGCAGCAATCGGTCCCCGAACATCAAGGCCGTGGTGTTGAGGTGCTCGCACACGGCGGTGACGCGCTCGGTGTTGAGCAGTCGCGCCGGTACGACGAGCCAGAAACTTCGCACTGCGCGAACTTCGTCGTGGAGTACCGGCCGCAGCCGCGGGTCGTGCTGGGCAAGGAAGCTCGGAATCAGCGCCAGGCCGACACCGCTCGCGGCAGCTTCGAGTTGGCCGAACAAACTGGTGGTCCGAAAGACGATCTTTGCGCGCGAGGCGATGTCCTCGGCGCTGCGGAGTTCGGGCAGATCCAGCATCGACTCGACGAACCAGATCATGTCGTGATCGCGCAGATCGGCAATACTGCGCAACGTGGGGTGCGACGCCAGATAGCTGGGGCTCGCAAACAGCCTGAGGTCGTAATCGCACAAGTGCGTCATGGTGAAACCCGGGCGCTCAGGCTTGTGCACGGTCACCGCGATGTCGAACTCCCCCACGTTGTACGTCAGCAGGTGGCTACTTGTCACGAGCTCGACCTCGATGCCCGGGTGCTCGTCGCGCAGTCGGGCCATACCCGGCGCGACGACGGAGGCGCCGAAGCCATCGGTAGCGACGATGCGCACGGTTCCACTCAAACTCAGTGTCTGGTTTCCCACGGCGGCCTCGGCCGCGTCGGACTCGGACTCGATGCGCTGGGCGTACGGCAGCAACCGTTGGCCTGCCGTAGTCAATGTCCAACCGCGCGTGGTCTTGTCGAACAACCGCTTCCCGAGCACCTTTTCGAGCGCGGTCACGCGTCGACGAATGGTCGTGTGCTCGACTCCGAGTCGATCCGCAGCCACGGACAACGTCCCGTACCGGGTCAGAGCCAAGAAGAAACGCAGATCCTCCAGATTCATGCTGTGCATTCTGGCACACGACCGCTGCGCAGGACCCTCTTGTTGTGCACCGATCACCGTCTCATAGTGAAGGGGACCACAATCAGATCTTCGGGAAGAGGCATTATGAGCACGATCGGTTTCATCGGCCTGGGAACGATGGGGCGCCCGATGGCCGCCAATCTCGTCAAGGCCGGCCACGAAGTGCGCGGCTTCGACGTCACCGCCCAGGCGCGCGACGCGGCTGCCGCCGACGGTGTCAAGGTCGTCGCATCCGCCGTCGAGGCAGCGACCGGCGTCGACACCTTGATCACCATGCTTCCCAAGGGCGATCACGTCAGGTCCGTGCTGCTCGCCGACGACGGCCCCCTGTCGGCTCTCCCCGCCGGCGCCGTCGTGATCGACTCGTCCTCGATCGACGTCCCGACGTCCCTCGACGTTCACGCCGCAGGCGAGAAGCTGGGTCTCGAGGTTCTCGACGCCCCGGTCTCCGGCGGGCTCGCAGGTGCGGTGAACGGCACGCTGACGTTCATGATCGGCGGGAACGAGACGACCATCGACAAGGTCCGCTCTCTCTTCGACATCATGGGCGCACGCCTCGTCGTCTGTGGAAGTGCCGGAGCCGGCCAGGTGGCCAAGGCCTGCAATCAGATGGTGTTCGGAAGTGCGCTCGTCGCGACCGCCGAGGCGTTCGTGATCGCCGAGAACCTAGGCCTGTCCTCGCAGAAGCTGTTCGACGTACTGAGCACCTCCTCGGGCGACAGCTGGGCACTGCACAACTTCTGCCCGGCCCCGGGCCTGGTCGAGGGATCGGCCGCGGACAACGACTACGCACCCAAGTTCGCTGCGGCACTTCTCGCGAAGGATCTCGGGTTGGCGGCCACCGCCGCCGAGAGCGCCGGCGTCGAACTGGTCGTCGGTGCGGGTGCACGCGCGAAGCTCGACGAACTGTCCACCGACCGCGGCCATCTCGACGCCTCTGCAGTCATCACGACGGTGCGCGTGCAGGCCTGAGCGCTGCTCGCACACTCTCCCCGAACATTCTGCGAAAGGACACAACCATGGCTGCAGTGACAGTCGACTACGCCAATGAGTACCTCAACCTGATCGACGGCGAGTGGGTCGCAGGACGCGACGATCGATGGATCGACGTCGAGAGTCCCCGCGACCGTTCGACGATCGCCCGCGTACCGCGCGGAGGCGAGAAGGACATCACAGACGCCGTCAACGCCGCATCCCGCGCCTTCCCTGGCTGGCGTGACATCTCACCGCGAGCACGCGGCCGCCTGCTCCAGCAGATCGCCGATGCCATCGAGCCTCACGTCGAGCGCATCGCCCGGATCATCTCCGCCGAGAACGGCAACGCGCTGCGCACGCAGTCGCGCGGCGAGGTCAACTTCGCGATAGACGTCTTCCGTTATTTCGGGTCGGTTGCAGGCGAGGTCAAGGGCGAGACCTTGCCGCTGAACTCGCACGTCCTGGACTACTCACGCCGCGAACCGATCGGTGTCGTCGGCGCCATCACGCCCTGGAACGCTCCGGTGCAGCTGGCCGCCATGAAGATGGCGTCTGCGTTGGCTGCGGGTAACACCCTGGTCCTCAAAGCGGCCGAGGATGCGCCGCTGGCGGTACTCGAGATCGCAGCGATCGCCAACGAGCACCTTCCGCGAGGCGTCCTCAACGTCGTCGTCGGCTACGGCACCGAGGCCGGGGAAGCGCTTATCACCAACCCCGACGTCGGCAAACTGTCCTTCACCGGTTCCACTGCGGTCGGTTCGCGCATCATGCAGGCCGCCTCGGAACGTATCGTGCCGGTCTCGCTGGAACTCGGCGGGAAAAACCCGCAGATCGTCTACCCGGACGCGGACGAGGACTGGGTGGCGCAAGGAACCGTCACCGGTATGCGATTCGTCCGTCAGGGCCAGTCCTGCACTGCCGGGTCTCGAGTCTTCGTACACCGCTCGATCGTGGACTCGTTCGTCGACAAGGTGACGGCGAATCTGTCGACTCTGACCGTCGGCGACCCCCTCGACGAGGCGTCGGACATCGGTGCCATCGTCAACAAGAAGCAGTTCGATCGCGTCTGCGGATACATCGACGAGGGGCTCAACGGTAACGGCAGCAGCGCCGCGGTCGGTGGGCTCCCGCCCACGGCCGGCCCGCTGGCCGGCGGCTACTACATCGAGCCGACCGTCATCCTCGGTGTCGAGAACAGCTGGCGCGTCGCGCAGGAGGAGATCTTCGGACCCGTCATGTGCGTGATCCCCTGGGATGACGAAGACGAGGTCATCCGCATGGCCAACGACACCCACTACGGACTGTCCGCGTTCATCTGGACCCACGACATCGGTCGTGCGTTGCGGGCCGCGCATTCCATCGAGGCCGGCTGGATCCAGGTCAACCAGGGCGGCGGACAGGTACTCGGACAATCTTATGGCGGAGTCAAGAGCAGTGGCATCGGACGCGAGTTCTCGCTCGAAGGAATGATCGAGAGCTTCACGCAGCGCAAGCACGTCTCCATCGACACCTCTCGCTGACCACGGCGCTGCACGGGGACGAGCACGACACGCGCTCGTCCCCGTTCGGCGTTCCCCCACAGGCACACCAGTTGCACCGTGATGACGCTCCCCGATCCGGAGCACCCGACTCATCGACCCGAGGAAGCAGCAAGGCCATGACCACCAGTACAGAACAGCTCACCGCCACCCGTCGTACGAGCGAGCTGATCGACCTCATGACCGCCGAGCCGCCGGCAGACGCTGTCATCGACCGCATCGGGGTCCAGCGGTGCGGACCGGTCGCGATCGTCACCCTCAGTCACCCATCCGCGCTCAACGCCCTCGCACTCGAGAGCTGGCAGCGTCTCCGGAGCACCTTCGAACAACTCGCCCACGACAGCGAACTTCGAGCGGTGATCGTCCGAGGCTCCGGCGCAAGGGCTTTCGCCGCCGGTGCCGACATCAAACAGTTCCCCGATACCCGCATGACCTCGCGCGACGCCATGCACTACAACGAGTTCGTATCCGGAACCCTGCGCGCCGTCACCGCACTCCCCGTTCCCGTCATCGCAGCTGTTCGCGGCCTCGCAGTCGGCGGCGGGTGTGAACTCGCCACGGCATGCGACATCCGCTTGGTGGCCGACGACGCGCGGATCGGAATCCCGGTCGGCAAGCTCGGTGTCATCCTCGGTTACACCGAATCTCGGGCCGCATCTGCCGTCATCGGGCCCGCAGCGCTGAAGTACCTGCTCTTCAGTGGCGAGCTGCTCGACGCAGCGGACGCCGAACGCATCGGATTCGCCCAGAAGGTCGTCGCACCGGACGACCTCGCGGCGGAGACGGTCGCTCTGGTCACCTCTATCTGCAATCAATCCGCCGTGACGATTCGCGCAGCCAAAGTGATCGCCGACATGCACGGCAGAGCGCTCACCGCAGAGGACACCGAGCTCATTCATCGACTCACTGTCGAAGCGTACGAAGGCGACGACCTCAAAGAAGGCGTCGCCGCATTCACCCAAGGTCGCCGCCCTGTCTTCGGCGACGGAGAAGGAGTCTGACATGGCCGCACTGGACGGCATCCGAGTAGTCGACCTGACGAGATACCTCTCCGGACCCACCCTGACGATGCAACTTGCCGATCTCGGCGCCGATGTCATCAAGATCGAATCGCTCCCCATCGGCGATCCGGCGCGGGAGTCGGGCCCGTTCCAGGACGACGAGAGCGTCTATTACATGTCGATCAATCGCAATAAACGCAGCGTGGCCCTGGACCTGCGCACCGACGAGGGCATGCAGGCGTGCCTCGACCTCATCCGCTCAGCCGATGTGTTCGTGCAGAACTTCAAGCCCGGGACCGCAGACGCGATGGGACTCGGTCCTGCGACACTGCACCAGACGAACCCACGTCTGATCTACGTCTCGCTCAGTGGGTTCGGTCAGCGAGGCCCCGGAGCGTCCCTTCCGGGTTTCGACCAGACCGCACAGGCGATGTCTGGCCTCATGAGTATCACCGGTACCCCCGAGACCGGCCCACTACGCGTGGGTATAGCCGTCGCCGATTCCGCCACAGGAGTTTTCGGGGCTGTGGGGGTGCTGGCGGCGCTGTTCGAGCGTGAACGCACCGGTGTGGGATCCGTCGTCGAGGGATCGCTCATGCAGACGATGCTGACCATGTTGTCCTACCAGGCGCAGAAGTATCTCAGCACCGGGATCGTGCCCGGCCAGGACGGTAACGACCACCCGATCATGTTCCCGCAGGGAACATTCAAGACCGGCGACGGTGCGATGACCCTCGCGTGCGGAAACGAGAAGATGTGGCATCGGCTGTGTGACGTCCTCGACCTGGAGGAGTTGAAGCGAGACGAGCGGTTCGCCGACAACGCCGCGCGGATGGCGCACCGCGTCGAGTTGCGACAGCTCATCGAAGAAGTGCTTGCCCGTCGTGACACCGAGCAATGGCTCCGAACCGTCGGCGCGTCAGGCGTTCCGTGCGGACCCGTGCTGACCGTCGATCAAGCTCTCGAACACCCCGTGACAGCGGGGCTCGACATGATTGCCACAGTCGAGCACACCACGATCGGGCCGATGAAGGTGCTCGGCCAGGCCGTGACGGTGACCGGAAGCGAGAAAGGGTGGTTGCGCTACCCCGCACCCCTGTTGGGCGAGCACACCTGTGAGGTTCTCTCCGAGATCGGGTACGACAAGGCGCGACTGTCGGGGCTACTCGATACGAACAAGATCGTGCAGTGGACTGACTGACTCGCTCGACCTCGACGGGCCCCGGCACCTCCAGGTGCCGGGGCCCTTTGTCACCGTCGAACGCGGGCACGAGGACCCGCGCACCGACTGCGCCGGACCCGGCACGGTAGTGCCGGGTCCGGCGGGGAGACGAGTGTCAGGTCATGCGGATTCGGCGGCCGGTTCGGGAGCCGGGGAGCTGCGCTCGTAGAACCGCCCCTTGGTCAGAGCTGTCAGCGGGATGTGTACCAACGGACCGACAATCATCGCAGCGAACGAAGCATAGTACGACGGGTACAGCTCGAAGATCCCGGCTGCCCCCACCAGCAGACCCGCGACCATCGAGATGATGCCGCACGGATTCCAGTCCACAAGGAAACCGTCTCGGTACTCGATGTTCCCACTCGGAGCCAGCTTCAACAGTTTGCGGCAGACGAAGTAGTCCGCGAGAACGATGAAGATCCACGTATTGGTCATGATGCCGGTGACCGCCAGTGCCTTGTCCAGATATTGCAGCACGTTGAGGGGGTAACACGCGATTCCCGCGATGATCAGGCCCACCATCCACCATTGCCGGCCTACTTTTCGTGGTGACACTGCGTCGTTAGCGTTCGCCAGAGCAAGGGAACCTGAGTACAGGTTCATCACGTTGATTCGGACTTGGGTGATGATGGCGAACACGACACCGAGCAGCCCCATCACGACCGCGAAGTACAAGCCTGGGTCGATGGAATCGAGCACGGCGGTCGGGCGCCCTTCATCGGTGAACACCCTCACCATCGTCTCGGTGAAGAGCACGCCGATCAGAAGGATCGGCACGATGGCAATCAGTTCGACGAACATGACGCCTGCGGTTCCCGCGTACGAGACCTTCCGCTTGACGAAGCGGCCGTAATCGGTCGCGATCAGAGCCTGAAACACCACCTGGCCGTTGACGAGACTGAAGGCTTGCCACATAGCAGTCCCGGATGTGCTGTCGGACTGCTTCCATTCACCGGGCCCCACAAGTTCGTAGCCGTTGGCTAGCATGTAGATCCCGATGGCGAACAGCACCAGAAATATCGGGGCACCGAAACGCTGGAGGACATTCATCGAATGCATGCCCCGCCAGGCGAAGTACAGTGTCACAAGCGCGACGGCTGCGAACACCACCGTGGCCCAGAAAGAATCGATGGCAATTCCGGCGTACTCGCTGATCGCATGCGAAACGATGCTGCCTTCGAAGATGAAATAGAACACGAAATTCACACCGTAGATGAGGGAGGCAATTGCTGAGCCCTTGACGCCGAAACCGAGACCGCGCGTCAGCAACGGTAGTGAGAGTCCTTCCTGGCTCGCCATCCGCATCACCACTGATCCCACCAGTGTCGCCCCGATGACGAGGTACGAAATCGGGAGCAGAAGGCCGGGCCACCCGACCAGACTTCCGATCTGACCTCCGAGGATGAACCAGAACATGGCTGTGATGTTGCCTGTCAGGACAAGAAGGATCGCCGGCCGACGCCAGCGTTGACTGTCCGGTACGCGCGTAGTGGCAAAACTTTCGATCTGGTCGTCGAGACTCGTCGACGGACCTGCGAAATAGTCCTTGAAGGGCATGGCTTTCCCGTTCGGGTGAGATGTTTCAGGCGACGCCACGATCAGGTGGCAGGAGGGAGTGGTGCTACGAACAATGGGGCAGTTCAAGACTGGCGACTCGACCATGTGCCGGTATCGAACCGTCCAGAGCAGTCTTGCAATCAGCCACCATAGGGCGAAGAAGCCCGCGATGCAGTAGCCCAGAAGTTCGAAGTGTGCACTGATGTCGCCGTACGACGTCAGTCCTCGATCGACCACGTTGTCCGAATCGACGTGGCTCGAGACAAATGCTGCGAGGTACACCGATGCGACCAGAATGCCGACAAGCACGGTGCCGGCGGTGGTCGCCACATTGAAGAACAGTCTGCGCCCGGGTTCGTCAGCCGCCCAGGAGTAGGCGCGCGACATCGCCAGGCTGTCGACGGTGTCCATCATGGTCATGCCGGCAGCGAAGAGAATGGGCAACAACAGGACGGTCAGCAAGGAGATCTCGCCGGCTGCGGCTGCAGTTGCGGACAGGGTGAGCAACGTGATTTCGCTCGCGGTCTCGAGTCCCAGCCCGAACAAGAACGTAAAGTGACCAGCCGATCGGGTGCAGTACGACGACAGCTCCGAGCACACCAGCCAGACGCAGCCGTTCCGACGAGGCCGCCACGGGGTGAACGAAACCTGTGTGGATCACGTGCCGCTCCTGTGTCGGGTGTCTGAAAGATGTGCGTCGAGGGCGGCCGTAGTTGGAGGTGATTGCCCGTGCCGGACGCGCGAGGCGCCCGGCACGGAATTACTTGTTGTGCGCTGTCAGTGAGCGTGATCGACAGCAGCAGGGCCGTCGTGCGCGTGCTGATGTGTCGCATCGCGCGGCGTAGCCAGGATCTCCGCCGTTCGTCGATCCAGATCGCTCGGGTCGACGCCGTCGAACTCGGTCACCAGCGCTAGCAGAGCTTCGACCCAGCGCTCGTAGTACTGCTCGGGTGCGTCGGTTGCTTCGGACTCGGCGATCGCCGACACGAGGCGATGCTGGAAATCTGTCCACGGGAACCCGCGCGACTCGAAGTAGGCGACCGCGAGAGCGAAACTACGGAGCTCCCAGGGCAATCGGAACGGTTCGTCACCGTCGGGGGCCGGCCGCGCACTTCGCTCGCGGATGTCGGCGAGTTCATCGCTGCTGAGCTGGAAGCACTCGGTCACGACGAGGCCACTTCCACGACATCGGCGATGGTGCCCACACCGATGATGGAGTCTCGTGTGACGACCGACTCGAGTTGTTCGGGTGTCCAGCCGTCGGTTCCGTGAGGTCGCTGAGGCAGCACCCAGTAGCGCATCTCAGCGCTCGAATCCCACACGACGATCTCCTTGTCGCCGACGTCGGTACCGAATTCGGCCAGTACCGACCGAGGATCGCGCACCACTCGCGCCCGGTAAGGCATGGCCTTATACCAGTTCGGAGGCAGCCCGAGGACCGGCCACGGGTAGCACGAGCACAGAGTGCAGACGATCACGTTGTGGGTCGAGTCCGTGTTTTCCACGGCGATCATGGCTTCGCCTTGCAGACCACTGACGCCCATCTCGGCGCAGGCCGCTGTTGCGTCCGCCAAGAGACGCTCCTTGAAGCTCGGGTCGGTCCAAGCGCGTGCGACCACCTTGGCGCCGATCTGTGGGCCCACTTCGTGTTCGTAGATGTTGGTGATGCGGTCGACTGCGTCGGTGGAGACGACACCGCGTTCGATGAGGATCGATTCCATGGCCTTCACGCGCGCGGTCATGTACTCGTCGAATTCCGCGGTGTCCAGCGGAACGATGGGGCCACTGAAAGCGTGGGTGTACTCGGTCATTTCAGTCCTTCGGAAGTAGCGTGGGACAGGTAGGGCTCCCACAGGTCGATGGTGTTCCAAGTGTGGGCGTCGCCGATGCCGTCGCCGAACAGGTCGCTGGCGCGGAACCGGACGCTGTACACGTGGTGGGGTTCTTCGCCGCGGCCGTCCGCGTTCGAGTCCGGGAAGACGTGCCCGCCGTGATGGAGAACGATCTCCCCGACCTTGCCCTGGACGTAGCCGGCCTTGCGGGTGTGATGGAAGGGAACCGTCGAGGAGACGAGCACCCGGTCGCCCACCGAGAACACTGGTTCCGTGTCCACGTCGCGATGCGTCGGGGCGCCCGCATAGGCGAGTTCACCGATCAGATCGGCGAGCTCGTGGTTCGTGTTCGGGGGAAGAGGCTTGTCACGGTCCGCGAGATACTCTTGGGTCCGCCGATCCATCTCTGCCACGAAGGTGTCATCGCTGCGAGCGATGTGGTGCTCGAACGAATGGAACCAGTGTGCGTAGTAGGGGGTCAGAAGGTAGTCTGCGGGACTCATCCGTTCGATCTCGGCGCGGAACTCGTCCAGGTTGAAGAATCCAGCCACGGCGCCCTGGGTGAAGAACGAGAAGACAGCCTTCTCCCATTCCGCGTGCCAGATCTTTTCGTCGGCGTCGACCACGATCGGGCCGTAGCCGTCGGATCCCCCGACGTCGTGTATTCCCTTCATTGTGCGACTCCTTCGAAGCGCGAATTCGCCACCGGCTGCGGATGCGACCGATGGAATGCTGTTACCTGTTGGAACGCATGGGCGGCCTGCAGCATCAGTTGCTCCTCGAACTGCCTGGCCACGAATTGGAATCCGAGCGGTGTGCCACGGTCGGTGAAGCCGCCCGGCAACGTGATGGTGGGCACCCCGGCCATGTCGAACGGCGCTGTGGGAGTGAGGAGGGCGGCCAGTAGGTCCGCATTGGAGCCCAAAGTCTCCAGGATCTCCACGGTGGGGGATGCGAATCCCACTGCGGGCATGAGCAGCAGGTCAATACTGTCGAAGACGCGACGCAGACGGCCGGCGAATGCGCGCCGGTTCGTCTGCAGTCGAACGAGTTCGACCGCGTTCATGGATCTTCCTGCATCGAGAGCATCGCGAAAGACCTGGCCGTATTCTTCTGCGCGGGAGGGATAGGTGTCCGCGTGCGCTGCCGCGGCCTCCGCCGCGCACAAAGCAGCAAAGTCCGCTGCAATCACAGGAAGGTCGGGCGTCTCGACTTCCACTACCTGCCACCCGAGGCCGCGTACCACGTCGAGCACGTTTCGCAGCATCTGTCGCGTGGTTTCGTCGAAGCTGGACAACAGGCTGCGGTCGAGGCCGATTCGGGGACGCGCGGTCCGTGCGAGGCCGCCGAGATAGTCCGGGACGGGTTCACTCGAGCTGGTGGGATCGTTGTGGTCCTGCCCGGCGATGACTCCGAGCATCGCCGCACAGTCTTTGGCGCTACGGCACATGGGGCCGATGTGATCCATGCTGCCGGCCAGTTCCACGACGCCGTACCGACTCACACGGCCCCAGGTCGGCATCACGCCGGTCACGCCGTTCGCGCTCGACGGAAGTCGAATCGAACCACCGGTGTCCGAGCCGAGGGAACCGAAGCAGAGACCGGCCGCGGTGGCGACTCCGGATCCGCTGGACGACACGCCGCTCCAGGTGTCCGGGTGCCACGGGTTGACGGGGGTCGGGAGATCCGGGTGATGATTGGTGTACGCACCTTCGGTCATTCGCAACTTGCCGGTGATGACGGCACCGGCGCGACGAAGTCGGGTAACGACCGTGGCGTCGAACGAGGAGAGATGGGCGGCGTGCAGCGTTCCACCCGACGCGGTCGGGGCATCGGTTGTGTAGCAGAGATCTTTCACGCCGATCGGCACTCCGTGCAGGGGCCCCCTGTCACGCCCGTGCGCCAGGTCGTCGTCAGCTGCATCGGCCGCCGAGAGGGCTGCGTCCGGCATGGGATGGACGTAGCTGTTCAACGTTGGATCGAGAGTGTCCATTCGCGACAGGATCGCCTCGGTCACCTCCCTCGACGTGAGCTGGCGCGCCTTGATCAACTCCGACACTTCGGTCAGTTCCAGGTACGCGATCTCGGTGTGGTCGATCACGGTCTCTCCTTCCGTGCGTGGTTCTTGCGATGACCCGCAAGGTAGTTTCACGTGAAAACAGTATGGGCGAGGTGTTGCAGACTCGTTTCCTGATCGAGTCGAGGAGGTTTCGCATGCAACATAGCCAAATCGACTCGCGTGCAATTTGTTACGAGAACATACCCATGCTCGGCACAGAGCCCTGAGAGTCCGCCCAGCCGGCCCGGCACCGCAACATGTGCACGGGCGGACTACTCAGTCGGTGCTGTGTGACCCGGCCCACCCGATGGACACACGCTAGCGCACTGTTTGCAGCTGAAAATAGTTTTTCGGGATTTTCCCCAACACGAAATGATGTCCGGGTCGACGGCGTGGCTACCGCGGGTCAGCGCGAGCGCCGCGGCCGTTCGGAGGATGCGCGGGTGCCGACCTACAAGACTTCGAACCGCGACCCGGCGGCCACGGCAACGTGCATGTCGTACTTCGGTTCGAGCATCGCCGCCGCCCCGACCGCGGGATGGTCCCGACCTGGCAGCAGATCCCGAGAATCGAGATTGGCCAGGAAGTGAACCCCGTCGTAGCAATGCTCGGCCCAGGAGTTGAGTACGGGGGCGTCGTCACCGTATGCGGACCGGTACCGATCGTTGAGTGCCTGACGTCGAGGCGAAGCCAACGACTCGAACGAGTGCAACGCCGAGTACAGGTTGCCACTGCGGTCCCCGCCGATCCCGTACAGGACATTCTCTTCCAACCCGCCCGAGTATCGAATTAGGCGACTGTCGAGTCCCGCAGCGGACAAGCACGACAGCGCCGCTGTCAGATCGCTACCCGGCATGTTCAGCACCGCTCCCTCGATGCCGAGTCGGTGCAAGGAAGACACCACGTCTGGCATGTATGCCCGCACATCGCCGACCGGCAGCAGCGTGTCGAGGAGAACCACGCCGCCGTTCCGTTCGATCTCGGCGCGTGAGGCACCGCGCATGACCTGCGGCCAGAGGTAGTCGGTGCCGACGACCGCCCAGATGAGGGTCCCGCGCTCCCGCATCACTCGGCTCAACCCCGATGTCGACTGCAGGGGTGACTCGCCGGAACAGTAGACCCCGCCGACGTGATCGGTGCCCTCGTGGCTCGGAGTACAGATGTAGGGCATCGTCGATGCTCCCAGCGCCACTTCGATGGCGGCCATCCGATCGCTGGTGTGCAGTCCGACGAACGCATCCACCAGTCCGCCATCGGCGAGCTCCAGCACCTCGCTGGCAACGTGTGCCGCGGTCTGGCCGGAATCGACGAGTACCAGCTGCAATGGCCGCTCGGATCGTCCGCGATCGGCCCGGATCTCGTCTGCCGCGAGGAGTACCGCGTCCAGTGCTGAAGGTCCGACCTGACCCAACACGCCCGTCAGCGGCAGAGCAACGCCTATCCGCAACGCGCGTGGATCCGTGCCGGCGACCCTGGCCTCGAGAGCGTCGATCATCGCAACATGCAACGACATGGCGTTATGCTACGGGAATCGCGCGCATTCGACAGTGCAGAAGTGCACGAACCCAGAAGAGAGCAGGTGTCACCGTTGTTCCCTGTCGACGGCTTTCGGGTCCTGGATTCGATGCTCACCAACGCACGCCGCGTCAGCAGGGAGTTGAACACAATTCTTGCGGAGATCGGACTCCGGGAAGACTCGTGGCGAACGCTGCTCGCATTGGAGGCGAGGCCGGGAATGTTGATGAGTGACATCGCGGAGGCCCTGACGGTCTCGAACGCCACCGTCACGCGACTCGTCAACGACTTGGTGGACGAAGGTTCGGTGTATCGCAAACCGGGGCCGGACGACGGCCGCAGCATCGTGGTCCACCTCTCCCGGCAGGGCAGGCAGCGCCTTGCCCGAGCAAATGCTCTGATCGAGGGTCGCCTCGACTTCACGCCCATAGCTCCCTCGTTCCACACGCTGTCGAGGTGAACCAGCTCGAGTCCTCGCGCGAATGAGCTGACTGCATCCTCGCTGGCGGCTTCCCCGCTCCCCCAGGCGAGCACGACTCGTCCGAACTTGATGTCACAGAACATGTTCGGGCTCGTGGTGGCCCTCTCTTTCATTGTCCGGTGAAAGGTGACCACGCCGGGACTGCGTGAGCCCGACTCCGACGCTTCGACCGTGTCAGAACGCGAAAAGTCCCGGCAGTCGATCTGCCGGGACTCTCCGCACTGCGTCTGTTACTTGGCCACAGCTTCCGCCTCACGGTTTCGCTGTGTTCCTGCTCGACGACGACTCGTGTCGACGACGACAACGTTTTCTTCCAGCGAGATCGCGTATCCCTCCATGACGTGAGGACCCTTCTGCAGGCCCCCATCAGGATCGGTCACGTCTTCGGGTGAGCCGGCCATGACGTCGACTTCGTACTTACGTACCTTCGTCCGACGCGGGTCGTACCACGATTCCCCAGTACGGATGTTGAACTCCCATTGATGCCACGGGCAACGCAACGACTGGCCGCGCTGGTATTCGATATCGGTATCGGGGCCGTCCGCGGCCGACACACCGAATATGGTCCCGTGTTCGCACAGGGCCGCTCCAGCGTGCGGGCACTGGTTCAGGAGCGCGAAGTACTCGCCGTCCACATTGAACACTCCGATGGACCGTCCCTCGAGTTCGACGATCTTGCGCTCGCCCGGAGCGATCTCGGTCGAGTTCGCCACGATGTACTTCGCCATCAGGCACCCACCTCGAGTCCGAAGAACCTCTGACCATTCGTACGCAAGACCTTCTCACGCAGGTCCGCCGGGAAGCTACGAGGAAATACCGTCTCCGGTGAGTCGAAATCGAAGTGCGGGTAGTCGGAGGCGTACAGCACGTTGTCCGGGCAGAACTCCTCGATCATCTCGGCGAGGTGCGCCGGGTTGTCGGGCTCGTCGATGGGCTGGGTCGATGCCCAGATGTGGTCCCGGACGTACTCGGAAGGCTTGCGCTGCAGGTCGACCTCGGAGCGAAGGGTCTCCCAGTGGTAGTCGAGGCGCTCGATCAATGGTGCGAAGTGAACGACGTTGCCCTCGACGAACATGATCTTCAGGTCCGGGAACCGGTCGAAGGTGCCCGTGAGGATCAGGCTGAGAATCTGCGACTGGAAGCTCTGCACGTGCCCGACGTGGTACTCGGTGTGGTAAGAGGTCCAGCCGGTGCCGGTGTTGGCATGTCCACCGCCGGTGGAGAGGTGGAACTGGAACGGCAGGCCGCGTTCGACCGCAGCTTCGTAGAGCGGCCAGTACCGGCGGCTACCCAAGGGCTCGAGGGTCTTGCTCAGACCCAGAATCGATACCACGCCCGGGTCGTCTCCCACGCGCTCGATCTCCTTGATCGCGAACTCGGGGCAATCGAGGGTCACCGGCATCGCCGCGCGCAGCCGGGGATCCGGGTACACCAGGTGTTCGAGCTGCCAGTCGTTGATCGCGCTGCACAGCGCCGCACCGAGTTCGGGGTTGAGGGCCTGCGACGCAGGGTTCAGGGTCTGACCACCCGGCGCGAGGCACTGCAGAACACCGAGCTGGACGTCGTGAAGGTCCAGCAGCTGCTTCTGGATCAGGCCCAGGTCCGAACCCGGGTAGCCGGAGTCGGGCCAGGAATCGGCGCGCATCGCGCCGCCGTACATCTGCGGGTATTCGCCGATCGACTGCAGGCCGTTCGTGGTGCGGACGCCGTACTCGTCGATGTGGTCGCGCCACTTCTTGGGCAGGTAGGTCCGAATGAGGCCGTCGCGAGGAACAGGGTGGATGTCGACGTCGATGATTCCGGTGTCGACCTTGGGTGCACCGAGCTTGCCGGATGTCGAGGTTTCGATTGTCGTCATGATTGTTACGCCTTTCCCTGGGGTGCTTCGAGGTTGTACAAGCCGAACGCGTTGTCGCGGTAGATCCGGTTCAACAGTGCGTTGTCGGTGGTACCGCTCTCGATCTGCCGAGGTCCCGTCGTGTGGTTGTGCGGGTAGTCGCTCGAATAGACCAACATCTGATCCGATCCCATACGGTCGACGATGCTGTCGAGTCCGCCGGATCGCTCGGCGCCGTCGGACGGAGCGGTGGTGAAGCGGACGTGTTCGCGAATCAGGTCCGACGGTGCCCGGTCGACCCACGGCAGATCGGGCCGGTAGCTCTTCCACAGCTTGTCGAATTTCCAGATGAACGGGGGGAGCCACTTGAACCCGACCTCCGTCACCACGATCTTCGTGGCCGGGAACTTCTGCAGAATGCCCTCGGAGACGATCGACGCGAGCTGAGCTTCGAGGTTCGCCTGCTGGCCCACGTACCACTCGAGGTAGGTCGTCGGCCAACCCACCGATGTGGGCGCCTGGCGGAACACGCCACCGATGTGGATCGCGACAGGGAGGCCGGCGGCTTCTGCGGCCTCCCAGATCGGCCAATTCGCTTCGCGTCCCAGCAGTAGTTCCGACTGACCGAGAACGAGGACCTGGACGAAGCGCTTGTCGTGCGCCCAATAGGCGATCTCTTCGGCCGCGGCGCGGGCGGTACCCATCGGTACGACGATGGATGCGCGCAAACGGGGGTCGACATCGAGCCACTCCCGCGCGATCCAGGTGTTCAGCGCCCGCGCATGCGCCGCCTCGCGGCGAGGCTGGTGGATCTGCTGCACCGCGTAGAGGGGATTGAGGATGGCGAAGTCGGTGAATCCGTCGCGGAAGACGTCGGACACGAGATTGTGCACCTGGGTCCCGGCGCGGCCCTGCTTGTCCTGCAGCGCATCGGGGCGCTGCGCGATCGCAGACCCGCGAGGGTGGTAGTTCGGTTCGTACGTCGGCGAGAGCGCCGCGACCAACTGGTCACCCCAGTACTGGTCCAGATACGGGAGAAGTTGAGTCGAGTCGGTCAGAACGGGGTGGACGTCGCAGTCCACCACGGCCGGCCGCACGGCCTGCAACCCTTCGACGGGACTGTCGACGACAGCGTTTGCAACCATGAGTGTGGTGCCACCTAACTTGGTCGAACCTCGCGGCGGCGAGGCGTTGATGCTTGCATTCTTCGGTCAAGACGCCCGGGGCTGCCGGTGCCACGTAACGAGGGACCGGCAGCCCCGTCGACCGGTCGGTAACCGGATCGAGTCGCTGACGTAATTCTAGTCACACTATGGATCCAGTGTCCAGGATTCATAGCGTGGATATGACGTTGCGACTCGATCCAGCCAACAAGGTCAGTTCTGGTGTGCGACGGGCGTGGACGTGGCAGACGGCGAAACGATCTCGTCGTCGTCCATGTTCTTGCCCTTGGTCTCCTTGATCAGCGTCGAACACGCCACGCTCAGCAGGGCGAGTGCGGCGAGCATGACTCCCACCCAGATGCTGTCGTTGTCGGCGACGATCTGCGCGGCGACGAGAGGCGCGATGGCGCCTCCGAGAATGCCGGCGAGGTTGTAGCTCAGGCCTGCGCCGGTGTACCGGAAGCGGGCCCGGAACATCTCGGGGAGCAGTGCCCCGGTGGGACCGTTCGACGCGCCGTACAGGGACAGAGTCACGGTGGTGGCAAGGAAGAACGCCCATGGTGAACCGGTGTCGAGGAGCGGGAACAGCACCAGAGCCCATGGGACAGCGATGATCATGACGGCGCGGATGATGGTCTTGCGACCGATCTTGTCCGACAGGATCGACGAGAGTGCGGTGACGATTCCGAACACTACTGCCGCACCCATGCCCATTCCGAGGATGGTGGTCCGGCTCATTGCGAGCGTGCCGGTGCCGTAGCTGGTGAGGAACGCGGTGCCGATGTAGAACAGCGAGAACAGGGTCGTCGTCGCACCGGCGGCGACCAGGATCTCACGCCACTGCGTCTTGATGACCTCCATGAACGGCAGCTTGCGAGGCGCCGCGGACGAGACGGCTTCGCGCGCCATGGCTGCCTTGCGCTCGGTGAATACCGGCGTCTCCTCCACGGACAGGCGAATCCAGAAGCCGACGATGATGAGCAGGGACGAGGCGATGAAGGGGATGCGCCAGCCGTAGTTGAGGAACGCGTCACTGGTCGCGCCGACGGTCACCGAGGCCAGAAAAAAGGTGCCGCTGGCGAGGAAGAAGGCGAACGCAGGACCGAGCTGGGGCCACATCGCCATGCGTCCGCGTTGACCGGGAGGTGCGTACTCGGCGGTCAGCAAGGTTGCGCCGGCCCACTCGCCTCCGACTGCAAAACCCTGCAGGAAGCGCATGACCACCAACAGGACCGGTGCCCAGATGCCGATTCCGCCGTCGAAGAAGCCGAAGACTCCGGTCTCGTAGCCCGGCATGAAGCCGATTCCGACCGTGGCAACGCCCATGATGAGCAGGGTCCATACCAGCGTGCGCTTGCGCCCGATGCTGTCGCCGAAGTGGCCGAAGATGATGGAACCGACCGGCCGCGCGAAGAACGCGACAGCGAATGTGGCGAACGAGGCGATGGTGCCGACCGCCGGATCGGAGTTGGGAAAGAAGACACTCGGAAAGACCAGGGCAGCGGCGGTTCCGTAGATGAAGAAGTCGTAGTACTCGATCGTCGTTCCGATCGAGCTCGCCGCGGCGACGCGCTTGAGGCTCGTCGTGTTCGGTGCACCGCTCGTCGGTGAAATGTGCCGACCCTGCTGGGGTCGGTCGGCCTCGCTGTGAAGACTGGTCACTCGGGTCATCTCCTCGTGGGCTTGAAGCGCCGGGATTGCCGGATCAACTTGACGAATCCAGGACTCTGGATCCAGGATGTGACGACGCTAACAATGTGGAACCTCCGCGTCAATGGATATCGGCAGTCGATCTCGTGTGCCGCGCGATCAGTCGGGCCGGAGCTCGGCATGACCGGAAGTAGTCCCGAATCGAACGAAATACATTGCACTCCAATGAAAGTTGCGTCTCTGATGACCAAGTCGATCTCAGTCCACTCTCCGCGGGCACACCCTGCCCGGTCACGGGGGTCGAGCACACCGGTGCACTTCTGCGTGTCAGCACATCCACTGCACAGCGCGGCGATCCGATGAGGATTGCTTTGTTCGCCACCTGTCTGGCGGACGCACTCTTCCCCGAGTCAGCGAAAGCGACTGTCTCACTGCTCGAACGGCTCGGCCACACCGTCGTCTTCCCGTCGGACCAGACGTGCTGCGGCCAGATGCACGTCAACACCGGCTACCTCACAGAAGCCGCACCCCTGGTGCGTCACCACGTCGAGGTGTTCGAGACGTCGTCGTGGGATGTCGCCGTCGCACCGTCGGGTTCCTGTGTCGGATCGGTCCGTCACCAGCACGCGATGGTCGCCCGTCGCGCCGGTGACGAGGACTTGGCCACGCGCGCCGAGGACATCGCCGGACGCACCTACGAGCTGTCCGAACTCCTCGTCGATGTTCTCGGCGTCACCGACGTCGGCGCCTACTACCCGCACCGCGTCACCTACCACCCCACGTGCCATTCGCTGAGAATGCTGCGCGTCGGCGACAAGCCCCTCGAGCTGCTGCGCAACGTGCGAGGCATGACGCTGGTCGAACTGCCGCAAGCCGAGTCGTGCTGCGGCTTCGGCGGAACGTTCGCGTTGAAGAACTCCGAGACGTCGACGGCGATGCTCTCGGACAAGATGGCCAACGTCCTCTCCACCGGTGCCGAGGTGTGCAGCGCCGGCGATTCGTCCTGTCTCATGCACATCGGCGGTGGCCTGTCCCGCCTGCGCACAGGCGTGAAGACCGTGCACCTCGCCGAGATCCTCGCCTCCACAGAAAGTGCGGCACGATGACTGACACATTCGAAAGCACACAGCCGACTCCCCGAATCGCTGGAGAGCGTCCGCCGCCGTCCGTGTTCCTGGGCACGCCGGGCTTGGGAAACCTCCGAGGCACGGAGAGTTTCCCGAAGGCAGCTCGCAAGACGTTGCAGGACACTCAGATGCGCCGCAACGTCGGCATCGCCACCCGCACCATTCGCGACAAGCGCCTCCAAGCGGTCGCGGAGTGTGACGACTGGGAAGAACTGCGCCTCGCCGGGAGTGCCATCAAGACCGACGTGATGTCGCGCCTCCCCGAGCTGCTGGACCAACTCGAAGCCAACGTCACCGCCCGCGGAGGAGTGGTGCACTGGGCACGCGACGCCGACGAGGCCAACCGCATCATCACGGACTTGGTCAAGGCCACGGGCAGTGACGAGGTGGTCAAGGTGAAGTCCATGGCCACCCAGGAGACCGGCCTGAACGAGTACCTCGAAGCCGAGGGCATCGCCGCCATCGAGACCGACCTGGCCGAGCTCATCGTCCAGCTCGGTGACGACAAGCCCAGTCACATCCTGGTTCCCGCAATTCACCGCAACCGGGCGGAGATTCGCGAAATCTTCCTGCGTCGCATGCCCGGTGTCGACGCTGCCATCACCGACGAGCCGCGCGAACTGGCCATGGCCGCACGGGAGCACCTACGACGGAAGTTCCTGTCGGCGAAGGTGGCTATCAGTGGCGCCAACTTCGGTGTCGCCGAGACGGGGACCCTCGCCGTCGTCGAGTCCGAAGGCAACGGGCGCATGTGTCTGACGCTGCCCGACACGCTCATCACGCTGATGGGCATCGAGAAGCTGGTGCCGAGGTTCGCGGACCTCGAAGTGTTCATGCAGCTGCTTCCCCGCTCGTCGACGGCCGAGCGGATGAACCCGTACACGTCGATGTGGACCGGGGTGCACGAGGGCGACGGGCCGCAGAATTTCCACCTGGTGCTCATCGACAACGGCAGAACCAACGTGCTCGCCGACGAGGTAGGCCGCGCCGCCCTCAACTGCATCCGGTGCAGTGCGTGCCTGAACGTGTGCCCCGTGTACGAGCGCACCGGTGGACATGCGTACGGATCGGTCTACCCCGGTCCGATCGGTGCAATCCTCAGCCCACAGTTGACCGGTAATACCGGACACGACGACCCCAACGCCTCGCTCCCCTACGCATCCTCTCTCTGCGGGGCCTGCTTCGATGCGTGCCCCGTGCGCATCAACATCCCGGAGATTCTGGTGCACCTGCGCGCCAAGCAAGTGGACTCCGAACGCGGCGGCATCCCCGGCGCGCAAGAGATCGCGATGCGGGCGGCAGGGTGGGCGATGAACTCGCCGAAGCGATTCGGGATGGCCGAGAAGGCTGCGGGCGTCGGGCGCTTGCTGGCAGGGAAGAAGGGGCACATCGAGTCGCTTCCGTTCCCCGGATCGCTCTGGACCGCCGCCCGCGATTTACCCGCACCGCCGAAGGAGACCTTCCGGCAGTGGTGGGCACGAACTCACGAGGAGAATTCATGAACGCCAAATCCGAGATCTACGACAGGATCCGCACTGCGACCGCCGGCGCTGCCCCACCCGATGCAACCCCGCGAACGTACGAACGCGCCCCCGCACGCGGCCCCGGAAACGCTGATCGATTCGCCGAGACGGTCGACGAGTACCGGGCGCAGGTTCACCGTGTCGCGCAGCAGGACGTCGCGGCAACCGTTCGGGCGCTGACCTCGGCACACACAGCCATTGTCGTACCGCCAGGCCTCCCATCGGAATGGACGGCAGAGGTGGACGTCATCGAAGACTCCGACATGACCGTCGATGCCCTCGACACCGTCGATGCAGTCATCACCGGATGCCGCGTGGGTATCGCGGCCACCGGAACAATCGTGCTCGACGGCGAATCCGGCCAAGGGCGGCGAGCGCTGACACTGGTACCGGACCACCACGTGTGCATCATCAGGGCAGACCAGGTGGTCGACACGGTGCCCCAGGCTTTCGCGGCATTGGAGGCAACTCGACCGCTGACCTTCATCAGCGGGCCCAGCGCCACGAGCGATATCGAACTCAATAGGGTGGAGGGAGTCCACGGACCCAGAACTCTCGACGTCATCATCGTGGAATGACCGGACGGTCAACACTTCTCGACGACGGACTGCACGAAAGCGAACCATGCCGAACTCGCCGGAACACGTGATCGTCAGCAAATACCGCACCACCAAACCGGCCCTACCCAGCCCCGTCGCCGAGGCCTGGTACTGGCAACTGAGCGCTCGGTGCCGGGGCAAATCCTCCGACGGGTTCTTCTCCCCCTCCGACCTGCGAGGAGCCGCACTGGACCGCTTCAACGCCGACGCCAAACGCACATGTGGTCAGTGCCCGGTGATGGCGCAATGCCGGTCCTACGCGATCGAATCCGCGGAGCCGTACGGAGTATGGGGCGGCTTGACGGCCAAGGAGCGAGCACTGCTCCGCTCAGACGACCCGTGACTCGCGCCCGGTGAGCCAGGCGAGGATCACCTCCGACGCGCGTGACGGCTCGGCACACTCGAGCCCGACAACTCGCTGCTGATCACTGTGCAAGCACCATGGCCGCACACCGGCTGCGATGGGTACGCCGCGGTGCAGATTGTTCGCGCGTGAGGGCGCGGGTCCTCGAGGCACCGCCTACCGGTAGCTCGAGACCGGAATCAGGGGGGCCGCACCCGCGCGTCGAGTTCGCGATCGAGCGTCGATTTGGCGTCGTCGTCCCGACCCTGCAGCGGGGTGATGCGCAGCTCGGCGCAGATCAGGTGCTCGGTCGAGAATCCCAGTACGTCGGCCGCCAGTACCGCTCGGACCTTGGCGAGCCCACGTGACCAGCACCGTGCGGATTTACTGCTCATCACCACACGGTCGTCGTCGAAGTCGTCCATGATGCGCCTTCCTGCTTCACCGTGCCCCGATGAATATCGCCCGTACGAAGGTCGACCGAGATTCCAAATCTGCTGTCACGCAGATAATTCGGCGTGGTCAGTATCCGTCGTCGCAGGTCCCGGTCACAACCGGGACCTGTGCACCCGACAGGTGCATCGATGCACACGGAACCATCGCCCCGGTCCTGGTGACGGAACTCGATCGCCCGCCGTCACCAGGCACATCGAACGGACGTGATTCAGGCGAGGTGTGATCCGCCGTTGATGTTCAACGTGGTGCCGGTCAGGTACGAACCGGCCTCCGACCAGAGGTACAGAACGCCGTTCGCGATGTCATCGGGACTGGCGAGTCGGCCGAGCAGCGTGCCGTTGGTCAGTCGATCGACCACACTCGGATCGTCACCGACCATTCCGGTCGCCGTCGCTCCCGGCGCAACGCAGTTCACTCGTATTCCCCGTGATGCGAGCTCTCGGGCAGATCCGCGAGTGAGTCCGATGACACCGGCCTTGGAGGCGCCGTACACGGAACCGCCCACGAAGCCACCACCGGTATGCGCAGCCACCGAAGCAGTGAGCACGATGGACGCATCAGAGCTCAGATGCGGCACCACCGCAGTCACAGCGTTGATGGAGCCCATGAGGTTGATCATCAAGCAACGCTGGGCATCACGTGCGGACACGTCCGCGATGTTCGCCGGAAGGGTGATCCCCGCGCTGACGAAGACGCGGTCGATCGGACCGCGGTCGGCGATCGCCGCGAAGCGTGCTGCCAGGCGCTGATCGTCGAGGATGTCGGCCCCGGAGTACGAGACGTCGGGAAGCGACGCCAGCGTGTCCGGTCGGTCCTCGTGCAGATCGATGACCGATACCGAGGTCGCGGACACAGCCACGCGTTGTGCGACGGCAAGGCCGATGCCGCTGGCGCCTCCGACGATCACGACGTTGCCGCTTACATCGAACTGAGTCTGTCGGGTCATTGTCGTACCGCCTAGTCGAAGGGAGAGGTTTCGGGGAGATCTGGTTGGCGGTCCCATCCTTGGGCCGCGCGGCGCAAAACGCGCTCGGATCGAGTCTTGGTCACGAGATGATCGGCCGCGACCGTCCCCCGCAGGAAACAGCACATCGACATTCCGCCTCCCGTCGCAGGTTTCGACAGATCCGTCATGTCACTTGTAGACGTCGCGAACTCGCGAATCATCGGACCGGCCCAAACCGAGAGTCGCCGCTCGAGTGAACGCGTCGGCAGCGACATCGAGGAGCGGTACGTCGGATCCGATCCCGGTGGCCGCGTCGCGGACCAGAGCGCTGTCCTTGACGAAGATGTCGAGAGCGGTAATCCCATCTTCACTGTCTTCGGCGGCGATCATGCGCGATCCACGATCGCTGAACATGAACGATGCGCCGGCGCCGGTACTGATGGCACGGTGTACGTCCCGGGGGTCCAGGCCAAGTGCCTCGGCGAATGCGAGCGCCTCGGCTGCGGCAACCAGATGCACACTGCACAGCAACTGATTGACCAGCTTCATGCTCTGTCCATCGCCGGGTTCGTGACCGCACGGATGAACGGAGCCCATGGCGTTCAGGACATCAGCGGCGAGGGCCATCGCGTTCGCGCTGCCGGCAGCAAGAATAGTCAGTTCACCTCGTCCGGCCCGTTCCAGACCGCCGGTCACCGGAGCGTCGACGACATGGATGCCGTGTCGGGTGAGCTTCTGAGTGGCCGCCCGAACAGCGTCGGGTCCCACGGTCGACATCACAACGCACACCGATCCGCGTGGCAGTACATGAACGAGACCGCCCTCGTCTTCCACCACGTGGGTCAGCTGGTCACCGGAAGCCACCATCACCACCGCGATATCGGCCGGCGTCGGTGCAGACGCAGTGCGCAGCCCCTTACGCTCCGCCTCGCGGCGTCTGTCCTGCGACCGGTCGACTGCCGTGACGTGATGCCCCGCCCTTGCGACGCGAACAGCCATGGGCAGACCGATCGCACCGGTTCCGATGAACAAGACCTGGGTCGTCGAAGGTTTCACGGCTTCGAGCATCACGGACAGGGACGCGAGAAACCACCGCCCCGAGGAGGGAAAACGCGGCCGGTAGTGCTCTTCCGGAAGGACTTGGACCGGTGGATGGCGTCGTCTCCTCTCTGGGAAGGACGGTACTGGTCGGATACCCGACTCAGGACGGTCGCCCACGAGATGAATCCGCCCGATACTCGAATGACACGAGGCGATCGGTCACCTTTCGGTCACCTCACCAACATGAACTCGACGCGAAGGTCTCATCATGACTGACACACCCGCGATCATCGGCTGGTCCCACGGCCAGTTCGGAAAATCCGCTCACCCCGATGTCGAAGACCTCATGGCCGACGTCGCCCTTTCCGCACTGGAGGACGCGGAAGTTTCTGCCTCCGACGTGGACGCGATCTATGTGGGCGTCTTCAACAATGGTTTCTCCCCACAGAGTTTCGAAGGGGCTCTGGTCGGCGTCGGACACCCCGAGTTGGCGCGTGTGCCCGCAACGCGTGTCGAGAACGCGTGCGCGTCGGGTAGCGCGGCCATCTTCGCCGGCCTCGATCATGTGCAGGCGGGTCGCGGGCGCGTCGTCCTGGTCATCGGAGCGGAGAAGATGACCGGCCTCCCCGGAGTCGACGTCGGCGATGTCCTTCTCGGCGCATCTCATCGTCGCACCGAGTCGGGCGCGGGGAGTTTCGCCGGGATCTTCGGGAATCTCGCGTCCGACTATGCCGCGCGTTTCGGAGATCAGCGACAGGCGCTGGCTCAGATCGCAGCCAAGAATCATCTCAACGGGGTACGAAATCCGTTCGCACACATGAGGAAGGACCTCGGCGTCGAGTTCTGCGCGACCGAGTCCGACAAGAACCCTGTCGTCGCCGGTCCGCTGCTTCGGAGTGATTGTTCTCTCGTGTCCGATGGGGCAGCCGCTCTGGTCATCTCGAACGGAGCAGTGGCCAGCCGCGCTCGCCGCGCGGTGACGTTCCGCGGGCGCTACCAGGCGAACGAGCCGCTACCGCTGGCAGCGCGCCGCGATCCGCTCTTCTTCGACGGGGCCCGCACGGCGTTCCTCGGCGCACTGGAGGAGGCCGGGATGACCTTGTACGACCTGGACTTGCTCGAAACTCACGACTGCTTCACACAGGCGGAGCTGATGCAGTACGAGGCATTCGGGCTGGCTGAGCACGGCAAGGGGTCGTCGGTGCTCGCAGATGGCATCACCCATCGCGACGGCAAGCTGCCCACCAATGTGTCCGGTGGCCTGAAAGCGAAAGGCCATCCGGTCGGTGCGACAGGGGTGTCCCAGCACGTCGTGACCGCTATGCAGCTGACGGGCGAAGCCGGCGACATGCAGCTCGATCACGTCGATCGTGCAGCAGTGTTCAACATGGGTGGCGCAGCAGTGGCCAACTACGCATCGATCCTGGAGCGTGTGAAGTGAGAGAACTTCCCTACCGTGCCGTCAACCTCGCCAACTTCCTCACCAAGACCGCGAGTCGCCTTCCGGACGCTCCTGCGCTGATCGAGGGGGACAAGACCATGTCATGGAGGGAGCTCGACGACTCGGCCACCGCCCTGTCGCACACGTTGCGTGCGCGTGGTGTGGGCTCCGGCGACTGCGTCCTCATTCACAGCACCAACCATGTCGAATACGTTCAGGCAGTGTTCGCGGTATGGCGCGTCGGCGCCGTGATCGCCCCGACCAACGTGCGGCTGACCCCGGATGACGTCGTGGTCATCGCCACCACCTGCACGCCGTCCCTGGTCATCTGTCACAAGGATTTCCCGGAACATGCTCGCGCGGTGACGGACGCCGTGGACGTCGCGGGCGGGGTGCTCTGGATCGACGAGGACCCCGCTACTCCGGACTCGGTGTCGGGATCCGCGCCACGTGGACCACTGGCGGACGCCCCCGTCATCGTCGGAGATCACGCCTGGTACTTCTTCACCTCGGGAACGAGCGGCGCCCCCAAGTGCGCCATCCTGACCCATGACCAAATGGGATTCGTCGTCACCAACCATCTCTGCGATCTCATGCCCGGTACCACGGAACACGACCGGTCTCTCGTCGTCGCGCCCCTCTCCCACGGGGCGGGGATTCACCTCCTCCCGCAGGTCGCCGCCGGTGCCGCCACGATCCTGACGCAGTCCGGCAAGCTGGACGGCGCCGAGGTGTGGGACATCGTGGAACGAGAGCGTGTGACCAACATGTTCACCGTCCCGACCATCCTCAAGGTCATGGCGGAACACCCTGATGCCGTCGCGCGGGACCACTCGTCTCTGCGATACGTGATCTACGCGGGAGCACCGATGGGGTCGGCCGATCAACAGCATGCGCGGAACACACTCGGAGACGTCCTCGTCCAGTACTACGGTCTCGGCGAGGTCACCGGAAACATCACCGTGCTGCCGCCGTCCGAGCATGATCACCCTCGACCCGACGGGGTCGACATCGGTACCTGCGGCTACCCGCGGACCGGCATGCAGGTGAGCATTCAGGGTGATTCCGGAGAAGAACTCTCCCCCGGCGAAACCGGCGAGATCTGCGTCGCCGGCCCGGGTGTCTTCGAGGGTTACCTCGACAACGACGCCGCCAACGACTCCGCCTTCCGTAATGGATGGTTCAGAACCGGCGACCTCGGTCAGGTAGACGATCAGGGATACCTCTACGTGACAGGCCGTGCGTCGGACATGTACATCTCGGGTGGGTCCAACATCTACCCGCGCGACATCGAGGAGAAGCTGCTGCTGCATCCCTCCGTCACGGAGGTCGCGGTACTCGGAATGCCCGACCCGAAGTGGGGCGAGGTCGGCGTCGCCATCTGCGTGCCCACAGCGGGAGCGGAGTGCTCCCCGCGCGAACTCCACGAATGGCTCGGTGAGAAGTTGGCCCGATACAAGATGCCCCGCCACTTCCTCGTCTGGGACGAACTCCCGAAATCGGCGTACGGGAAGATCGTCAAACGCACCGTTCGAGAGCAGCTCGAAGCGTCATCGTGGCCGCCCGTCACCGAACCGGCGCTGCCGAACGCGGTGCCGTCGTGACCCTCACGACCGATGGCACCACCGCTCTTTTCCTCCGGGCACTCACGGATGAGCTGGGCGCGGACCTGGTGGCAACAGACCCCGACATCGTTGCCTCGTACCGTCATGATCAATCGCAGTTCACCGACAGCTCGGAGCCAGCCGCTGTCCTGATGCCGCGCACCACAGATCACGTGTCGGCGATGCTCGCACATGCTCATCGGTTCAACGTGACCGTCGTACCGCGGGGAGCAGGCAGCGGACTGAGCGGAGGAGCGAATGCATCGGAAGGCTCGGTGGTGCTGAGCCTGCACCGGATGAATCGGATCGTCGAGATCGATCCGGGTAACCGGACCGTCGTCGTCGAACCTGGTGTCATCACCGCAGATCTACGAGCAGCCGTCGGCGAGAAGGGTCTGCATTACCCTCCCGATCCCGGCAGCGTGGACTTCTGCAGTATCGGTGGCAACATCGCCACCAATGCGGGTGGCATGTGCTGCGTCAAGTACGGAGTGACCGGCGACTTCGTCCTCGCGCTGTGCGTGGTGATGGCAGATGGACGCGTGCTGCGAACCGGACACAAGACGGTCAAGGGCGTGGCTGGATACGACCTGACAAGTCTGTTCGTGGGATCCGAGGGGACCCTGGGTGTCATCACCGAGGCAACACTGCGCTTGGTTCCCAAGCCCGGGACCGCGCACACACTGGTGGCGTCGTTTCCGACACTGGAATCGGCTGGGCTCGCGGTGGCGGGCGTCGTCGACACCGGTCTCACACCATCGATGCTCGAAATACTCGATCGCACCACCATCAGGGCGGTCGACGCGATGACCCATATGGGACTGGGCGACGGAGTCGAGGCGCTGCTGCTCGCCCAGAGCGACGAACCGGATGCCGCGGCGGTACTCGAACGCATCGAGCAACTCTGTGAGTCCGCAGGAGCGACCGACGTCGTCGCTTCCGACGACGTTGCCGAGTCAGCAATGCTGCTCGAAGCGCGCCGGATGGCATTGCCCGCCCTGGAGCAGTTGGGTGACTGGCTTCTCGACGACGTGTGTGTGCCTCGAACACGCATCGTGGAGCTCATCGCCTATATCGAGGAGGTTGCCGAACGTCACGACCTCACGATCGGTGTCTTCGGGCATGCCGGCGATGGAAACCTGCACCCCACCATCATCTTCGACAACGGTGATCCCACCAGCCGAGCATCGGCCATCGAAGCGTTCAACGACATCACCGAACGTGCACTCGAACTGGGTGGCACGGTGACCGGAGAACACGGCATCGGGCAACTCAAGAAGTCCTGGCTGGGCCGGGAACTCGGGCCGGTAGGCACTCAGGTACACCACGCTCTCAAGAACGCACTGGACCCGTCGGGCACCCTCAGCCCACTGGCTGTGCTGCCCCCACTCGAGGAAGTCGACCTCGGGAACCGGAGCTGACGACACGGTTTCCGAAGGCAGCCGATCCTGCGTCGAGTTCGGTCGAGCTGCCGGCGACCCGTCGAAGTGTTGTACGTACAGAAGGTCGTCAGCCTCCACGTTCGGGCAAGAAGGGGTGCCGTCAGCCTCCTCCGGATCATGGGCGGCGCACAGACACTCGTCCTCGTTCTCGTCTCCTCGCTTCTGGTCACCGCGACGCTTCTGGTCGGGGGGCGGTGACATTCCTGGCCCGCGGTCTGCCATGACCGCGGGCCGAGGTGCGGCCTTCGATCTCGTGAGTTGTAGGGACACCGTAGGTATGCCGCGCTTCCGGCCGCATTGTCATCGCCCGGAGCGGACGTCGCCGGGTCGCACCTCGTCGACCATGCGTGCCACATGCAGAGTGAGGTAGGTGACCTCGTCGTCGGTCAGCGGAACACCGAGCCGGAGCTCCAACACCGTCTGCAGTTTCACGGCAGTCGCATGCGCATCCGGATAGACCCCTTGGATAGCGTCACGTAGCTTTCCCGACCGTTCCTCGAGCTGCCGGCCAGTGCTGGCACGGACGAAAAAGTAGCGAAGGTGCGTGATGAATCTCGCTGCGTTCACCGAATCTCGGTCGAACACCCGGTCGTACTCGACGCCCATGATGTCGAAGAGCTGAGTGAAGACGCCCGTCATCTGATAGGTGAACGACAGGTCACCACTGGCGAACCCTGCGTTCACCAGATGCAGCGCGATGGCAATGGCTTCGTCCACTACCAGCGGGCGGTCGAGTTGGGTGTTGACGTACTCGAGAACCTTGGTGGCAACCGCGTACTCGCGTGGGTACATGTGAACGACCTCGCCTCGCAACGGGTAGCTCATCGGCATGTTCTTCTCGCTGCGGACGACCGCGAAACTCAGATGATCGGCGAGGGCTATCACCGTCGTCGACCCCAACGTCGTTCCCAACTCCGCACGAGCCACGTCGAGCGCACGGTCGGCCAACACGAGGTGCTCCGGCGGGACGGCAGCGACCAGGGCACCGAAATTGTCGGGGTCGCGGCCGTCCTCCGGAACGAAGACCCTGGCCACCCGCGTGGTATCGACCGGGTGCCCGGGCTTCGCTTGGAAACCCAGTCCTCGCCCGGTCACGATCACCTCTCCGCCGTGGTCGGCTCGCGCCAACACGACGTTGTTGTTGAAGACCCGCAGGATCTCCATGACGCTTCCCTTCAGCCGAGTGATGCGCCGTTGCTCGTGATGACATCTCGATACCAGAGGAAGGACTTCTTCCGATATCGATCGAGCGATCCGGTTCCATCGTCCTGGCGGTCGACATAGATGAACCCGTACCGTTTGCTCATCTGGGCCGTCGACGCACTGACCAGGTCGATGCAGCCCCAGGCGGTGTATCCCAGCACGTCGACGCCGTCGGCCACCGCTTCGCCGACCTGGAGGAGGTGCTGGTTCAGGTAGTCGATGCGGTAGTCGTCCTCGACTGTCGGAACACCGTCGACCTCGACCAGGACATCCTTGGCACCGAGCCCGTTCTCCACTATGAACAGCGGCTTCTGCCATCGCTCCCAGTAGTCGTTCATGACGACGCGGAGCCCCCGGGGGTCGATCTGCCATCCCCATTCGGATGCCTCGAGAGTGGGGTTGGGAACGCCACCGAAGATGTTGCCGGCACCCGTCACTCGATCCGAAGTATCAGCTGTCTCACACGTGCTCATGTAGTAACTGAACGAGACGAAGTCGACGGTGTTCCGGAGGTCGACGCGATCCTGCTCGGTGATGTCGAGGTCGATCCCGGTGTCCCGGAAGTAGCGCAGCAAGTATCCCGGGTATTCGCCTCGGCAGTGGACGTCGCCGAACGCGTAGCTCTCGTGCTGCGTCTGCATCGCGGCGACCACGTCGACGGGAGCCGGCGTCAGGGGGTACGCCGGGAGCGCCAGGATCATGCAGCCGATCTCGGCATCGGGCATGATCTCGCGCGCCAGTCGGGTCGCTCGCGCCGAGGCCACCAGTTCGTGGTGAATAGCCTGATACAGATCCTGTTGCGTCAGATCGTCTTTCGGCGTCTCGATACCCGCGGACAAGAACGGCTCGTGAAGTACAGAATTGATCTCGTTGAAGGTGAGCCAGTATCTGACGCGCGCACCGTACCGCGTGAACAGGGTTTCGCAGTACCGCTCGTAGTACCCGATCAGCGCACGACTGCTCCACCCGTCGTACGTCCGCGCGAGGTGTAGTGGAGTCTCGTAGTGGCTGATGGTGACAAGCGGTTCGATTCCGTGCCTTTCCAGCTCGTCGAGCACCCGATCATAGAAGGCGAGACCTTCCTCGTTGGGCTCGTCCTCGTCGCCCATCGGGAAGATGCGACTCCACGCGATGGAGAATCGGAAGACCGTGAATCCCATCTCGGCGAAGAGAGCGATGTCTTCTGCGTATCGGTTGTAATAGTCGATGGCGCGCAGCTTCAGATTGTCCTGGGTCGGGGCGTCGGACGGCGGGGCGGTGATGCCGCGAGGCATCACGTCCTGGATCGAGAGGCCTTTGCCGTCCACGTCGTACGCGCCCTCGATCTGATTCGCCGCGGTGGCACCGCCCCAGAGGAAGCCTTCTGGAAATGTGTTCTTCGTCATCGGAAGTTCCCTTTCACACTGTGATTGCAACGGCGGGTGTGCCGTGCGACACGGCACCGGAAGAGATGGGTTCGATCGATGCGATCTGCTTGGAGTTGGTGACCACCACCAGCGTCATCGGATCGAAACCTGCTGCGCGCACAGCGTCGACATCGAATTCGGCGATGATCTCGCCTACCGTCACGACATCGCCCCGAGCGACCGAAGGCACGAATCCTTCACCGTTCATACGAACGGTGTCGATTCCGATGTGGACGAGAACCTCGACCCCGTCGGAGGATCTGATGCCGTAGGCGTGTCCGGTCTTCATGACGGTAATCACGGTGCCGGAAATGGGGGCGCGCACCACACCTTCACTGGGGATCACACCGAATCCTTGCCCGAGGACACCGGACGAGAAGACCCGGTCGGGAACATCCGCGAGGGCGACGATGGTTCCGTCGACCGGTGCCACGATGTGCACGCTCGCCACTTCTTCGGCCGGAGTGATGGATTCGCCGAGCTCGTCGACGCTCTCTCTGTCGACGAAAAGGAAGGTCAGAGTGAACGAGATAATGACAGCGAGGACGATTCCCACTATCTGCAGGGCCAGGCTACCGACAGTGGTCAGGGCGGACAGAGCGAGAAGTGACGGGAACACGAAAGATGTTGCGGCGCTGCCTCCGGACGCCGCGATCGCTCCGCCGACGGCACCCCCGGCGATGCCGAACAGGAATGGTTTCTTCAGCGGCAGATTGACACCGTAGATCGCCGGCTCTGTCACACCTGCGATGAATCCGGACACTGCGGCGGGGCCGGCAACGCCGCGGCGGGCCGCACTGCGGGTACGGAGGAACACGGCGGCAGTAGCGGCGGCCTGAGCGAGCACCGCACTCAGCAAGGTGCCGAGAAGAACGGAACTGCCGTTCACAGCAATGTCGTTGAGCATGGTCGGCACGAACCCCCAGTGCAGCCCGAACAACACGAACACCTGCCACAGTCCACCCATGACCCCGCCTGCCAACCACGGTGCGAAGTCGAAGACATTGCTCACTCCCGTGGAGAGCGCGTTGGCCAGGAAGGATGTGACCGGTCCTACCGTCAGCAGAATGAGGGGGAGCATGACGATGATGGAGACCATCGGTGTGACGAAGTTGCGCATCATCTTGGGAACGGTCCGCATGGACAATTTCTCGAGCCATGACTGGATCAACACCGCGACGATGATGGGAATCACCGAACTCGTGTAATTGAACATGGTGACGGGGATCGAGAAGAACTGGACCGACTCACCGGACGCATTCAGCTCGACGATCGACGGGTAGACCAGTGCACCTGCTATCACCATCGACGTGAACTTGTTGGCACCGAAACGGTTGGCAGCGGTGTAGCCCAGGAAGATGGGCAGGAAGTAGAAGATCGAGTCGGCCGCGGCCGCCAGGATCACGTACGTCTGACTGGTGGCGTCGAGCCAGCCGAACTGCAGTACGAGGCTCAACAGCGCTTTGAACAAGCCGGCACCGGCGAGTGGCCACACGATCGGCTGGAATATCGAGGACACCACCTCGATGAACGCGTTGAGCAGACGCCTGGGAGACCAGTCGGCGGATTCAGTGGCCGCCTCGGTCCGTTTGGTGGTCGAAGCGCTACCGTTCGTTTTCACGATCTCGGCGTGCACCTTCGGAACATCGTCACCGATGACCACCTGGTACTGGCCGCCTGCTTTCATGACCGCCAGTACGCCCGGAAGTGCCTTGATCCTTTCTGTGTCAGCTCTTGTACTGTCGCGCAACTTGAATCGAAGTCGGGTGGCGCAATGAATGACCGAGTCGACGTTGCTCGTTCCCCCAACCCCCTCGAGAATGTCGGACGCGAGCGTCTTGTGGTCGATGATCGCCATGGTCTTCCTTTGCCGTTCTCCCGTACCAGGGCACAAAAAAAGACCTGAGCTGCACGCATCACATGCGTGTAGCTCAGGTCTTGCCTCGTGACCGAGTAACAATCCTGGTGGTTCTTGTGATCGAGGACACTAGCGTCATGTGACTTGGAACGCAAGACACATGCCGAGCGACTGCTGTCGACGCCCGACGGAGTTGCCGCGGTGTCGGTACCGCCGCCTGAATCCCGGAATGCTCATCGGGACAAACGGCGGAGAAGACGCCGCTGTCGCCGCAGAACCCCCCTGAAACCGGGCATCGCCTGCTCCTTGCGCGGCAGCGATAACCCGGTCCGCGCCGCGCTACCAGGCCGGGGATGAGGATCTCGACGCGGTCATTCGCGCCGCGTGTTCACACGAACGGACGCCGGAGGCTCTCCGGCGTGCAACCGAGCACGTCACCATGCCGTGACGGCGTTCCGACGACGTGACACGCTCGCGTACAGGACATCCGCTGTGTCATCGACTAGTGAAAGACAAGGATCTCGTGTTCGACGAGGTGTCAGCGGACAATGGCGGCAAGATCGCGATCCGCGCGTTTCATGCGACGCACGAGCTCGAAGGTCTCCCACCGATTCAGGCGGGAACATCAGCATCAGTGGAAGGACTGACATCGTGCGTGACTGGATCATCAAGCTCACCGCCATCGACGATGACGCAGCGTCGGCGCTACGTGTAATCGAGCACTTCGACACCCTGGTCGATGAGCGCGTATCCGCGACAGCGCTGCTCCGCGCAGTCACGGTCCTCGCCGATTGCGGCGCCGGCTTCGACGACGCCGATCGCGGGTTGCCCATAGAAGTGGACGAGCACGGACGCGCATTCTCGACACCTGAGATGTCCGCTCGGCCACACTTCGAGCAGTTCGGGGGCGTCACGGTCTGGCTGAACCGCCAGGGACCACCGTGGCCATTGGACCACCTGATTCTCGAACGTTTCGCTCGCAGCCTGCACGCCGTCAAACGACCCCGGGATCGGCATCCTGCAATCGCGGCGATTCGAACTGTCTGCGACGCGGACGCAGAACCAGCACAACGCACTGCCGCGCTGAGCACCCTCGGGTTGACGGGACCTGTCACCATTGCGGCAACCTTGCCGAGCGATTCCCGTCTCACTCCACTCGGCATGACCGCAGACGGAGTACGCATCCACCTGCTGTCGAACCGGCCCGCACTCGCCGGTGTTCCCGCCGATGTCGCTGCCGGCTACACCGTGGCGAACGGACTTCAGGTGTGTACGCGCTGGCGGCGTGCGGTATCAGCACTGAAGATTGCCGTGGACCCGACCACCGCCGGCCCGGCGCACGTCTGCCACGACGATCTCGGCGCAGTAGCGGATCTGTTGGACAACATAGATGCAAGCACTGCAGCCGGCTCGCTAGACGTGCAGGTACTGGAAACGTTGAGGTTGGAGCGACAGTGGGTCACCGGGCTGCTCGACAGCATCCTGAGTCACAGCAGCTTGCGTGAAGCTGCCCGTCGACAGAACCTCCACCACTCGACACTGCAACAACGCCTCGACTGGCTTCAGAGCCGGCTCGGGTACACCGTGCTCAGTCCCTCCGGTTACCCGCGAGCCAGTACGGCACTCTTGCTTTGGCGCATCGCGCGCGCGGCTGACAACATGAGAACCCCCGTCGCGGAGCACCTCCCCCATCAACCGCCATTCGGCGGTTGATCCACGCCACACTCGACGCGATTGGCGGCTGTGACCGGTCACTCACCGCCTGTTGACTGACGTCATGACTCGAACAGAACCAGCATCGACATCACTCCCGCTCGCTCCCCCGCTGGACCCCGAACTCGTCCCCCCGTTGGAGATGATCCTGAGTGTGCTCCCCACGCTGGGCCCCGACACCCTGGAGGAGGTGCGGTCGATAACCCTGAATGGCCTGCCCGGCGCCGAGGAGGTCGACTGGACCGCGGGTGGACGAGTGCGGGTAGAGGAGGTCGTGGTTCCGTGCGACGACGGGGACACGGGTCTGCAGATGACCGTACTCAAGCCTGCGGAGGGGAATGGTCCGTGGCCACTCATCTACTACGTGCACGGCGGCGGCATGGTGATCGGTGGGCGTCACATCGGGTTGGACTCACTCGTGCGGTACGCAGCGGAGGGACATGCTGTTGTCGCCTCCCTCGAGTATCGAGTTGCTCCTGAGCATCCGGATCCCACCCCTGTGAGCGATTGCTACTCGGGATTGTGTTGGGCAGTCGACAATCCGGACCTCCTCGAGATCGACGCCGACCGCGTCCTGGTCAGCGGAGTAAGCGCCGGGGGCGGGCTCGCCGCCGGGATCGCCTTGATGGCACGCGACCGCGGCTTCCCCCGTCTTACGCACCAAATATTGTGCTGCCCCATGCTCGACGACCGTTTCATCACACACAGCTCGCGCATGGTCGCACACGAGTCTGCCGTGTGGACAAGCTATTCCAACGAGTTCGGGTGGTCGTCGCTGCTCGGCGAGCGCCGAGGTGGCCCGACTGTGTCCGAGTACGCCGCCCCGGCGCGCGCCGAGAATTTGGCGGACCTGCCTCGGACGTACATCGACGTCGGCTCCGTCGAGGTCTTCCGAGACGAAGCGTTGGATTACGCGCAGCGACTTTCGCAGGCCGGAGTCAACGTCGACTTCCACCTGTGGGGCGGAGGCTTCCACGGGTACGAGATAGCGACGAACGCCGCGCTGACACAAGCCGCCGCTGCAACCCGACACGAATTCTTCCTGCGCGCGCTGGAACGTTGACACCATCGATCGGGGAGGGCCGTAACTTACCGTCCATACACGGCGCGACGGCTCCGGTACTCTGGCCCGCCGAATTCGAACCGTAGGCAGTCAGGCGTTCGGTCAGAGCCCGGCTGACCAATGCGGATATCGCGTTGCCCATCGACACTCCCGAGCACCCTGTGGTGTCGATGGGCACTCCGGGCGTCCTCGTCAGCCGATACTTCAGCTCGCGGTACCGCTCTCACAAGTTTGTTCAGTTGATGCGCAACGCAACTAAACGGCGTTGTTAGCAAAACCGTTATGCGCAAACGTGACTCGGCGTCACGTTCGAGCTTCTGGTCACAGTGATCGATGTCGGCTGTGAGAGGCACACCATCGTGCCGGCCTGTACCAGACCCCTTCGGCATCCAACGCGTGTTCACGGCGCAGTGAATCCGCTCGCATCCATCGATGAACCGACGAGCATCGGGGCAGTACCCGACGACCGACCGTGGACCGTGGACGTCTAGGTGCTAGTGGTGCCGGAAACGGCGAGCCTGTGTGTGGTCATGCCGTGTCGGCCACGGTCCGCCGCCGAACCGACCCAAAAAATGACTGCTGGAGTCCCAGATGTGGCCGTAATCACGCCCACGGCCGCCACATTCCCAGTCGAACGCCGACGGCGCAACGGTCCGTCCACTCGGGTCCACCCACGTTCACGCCTCCCGTCACGGGATGGGACGTGAGCAGAATCTGTCCATGGAAGTCCCTGGACGTCCGGGGATTAGCGTGGCCTTTTCGGCGCTGGAGTCCACCCACGGCCACTGACGTCCACCCGAGTCCATCGAACGGGTTACGGATGAGTTGTGACAACTCGTGACATCGAGCCGAAATCCACTAGTTCTGCCAGGTGACCGGCGGACGTACTGGGGGAAGTCGTGAAACGAGAGGTCGGATCAGCCAATTTCAGAACGTTTCTGCTGGTCAGAGGCATACAGAGAGCCTCCTTTCGGGATTGAACCGAAGACCGCTCGCTTACAAGGCGTCTACGACCCGATCAGGTGGATGCACCTGGACTCATACAACCCGTCCTGAACTGCTCGTTTGTCCACTGGCGTCCGCCTCGGTCCACCTCCGTCCGTCCCGACTTGTGACACTCTCGTGACACTGAGAACCCGCGGCGTGGTACCCAGGGGTTTGGTATCCCATTGCTGGGCAGCATATCCCGCCAGGCGAACGAAGAGGCGACTGATCGACGTGCGGCGGAGTTCCCACCACTTGCCACTCCGATGTCCACGGGCCGACCTGACAACTCGGACGATCGATTGTCACGACCGGTCGACCGCGATCCCCAACCAGGACAGCGGCTCGGCGAGAACCAACGCCGCCTGGTCCCGCACGTCCGACTACTCTGCCGACGAGTGATCCCGCGGCCTTTCACGGTTCGTACCCCGATCGTCATTAGGCACCCACGGCGGAGGGAACTCATACCAGTCCGGACACCACCGCCGCCTGCCACAGCGACACAGGTCCCCGCGTCACACCAGACAAAGATGTCGAGCCGGCATTGCCCGGCCGATGGTCGGGAACGCGATAGAAAGTCATGGATCGACAAATCCGGTCAACCGAGACCACTACACCGAAACTGGAGGAAGTACGGTGCACTGCCCGGTGACGCCGCAGTCTCTCTGAGAGCCTCAAAGCGTCTGCGCTCTAACCGATACGCTCGACCGCGCTGCGGTTCTGAGACCAACCGGCGGCCACTGCCATAATCGAGGCGGACCCCAAGCGTCCATCGCCCGTGCGAAGTGTTTCGGCGGTCAGCCGGCGGATTGCCAGGCAGCCGTCTGCTGATCGGCGATGCTGACCAGTCGGTCGAGGCCGGCATTCATGTCGATCAGGTGCGAATCGAGCAGAGGAACCTCGTTGATCGGCTGAGGCACCACGAACTGCAAATGATACTGGTTGTATCCACCCGCATCGATGCAGGATCCGACGACACGGCCGCGACTGGTGGTCCACGTCGACTCGGACGTCGGTAGCGCTTCGGGAGCTGTGGTGTAGTTCAGCAGAATCGAGATGATGCCGAACGCGAACGGTGCGCTGGGCACAGTGACGCCGACCGGACGATCGTCTTCGCTGAGTTTCGCTGGATCGGTACACGCCACCTGGAAACCGGGTCCACTCGGCAGTCCCCAATGCTGGGACCACAGATCGACGTCGGCATTGCCGAAGGTCGAGAGCGGCGGCACGAGCGTGTTGGTGGAATACGCCACGATGCAACCGAATTGCCCGCGTTCTGTACACAGCGGAATGTTCTGGAAGTCCCCGCCGGTGGTACTGCCGCGGGCGGTTTCGACGTTCCCGCCCATCAGGAAGGCGCCGACGAGTTGTCTGCGCAGTGTCGCGTCTCGGTCGAAGGTCTCGCGCATCAGCTTCCGCAACATGAACGTGCCCTGGGAATGGCCGATGAGAAGGACGCCTCGACCGTTGTTCTCGGTGGCCATGTAGTCGTCCAGGCCGCACGCACATCGGCGTATGCCAGATCGATCGACGGTCCGGCGGCACCCAGCAGTGCGAGAGGGAGCATGAGAAGAGGGGTTTGACGGTAGACAGGTGCGACCTTCGCCCGTTGTCTCACAACCGTGTCTCCCCTGCGCTCCGTGGCGGTGACGGGTGTCACTGTCACCGCCGCAAAAGTTAACAGGTAGTGCTGGGCGTCACGGCACCACTGCCGAGGAGACCAGTTGCGCGGACGGGACATACCGACTACATATTTACTTGATCGATCATATAACTATTGGGGGTGACCGTGATCGTACTCGTCCAGGTCCTGTTCACCATCAGCATCCTGTCGTTCGCGCTGGTCGCGGCCGCGGCGGATCTGAACAGAACCCACGCCACCAACCCCGTGTGGGTGCCACATGCGCGCTTCCATGTGGTGTGGCAAGTCGCCACCCACATCGGCATCGGACTGCTGGCACTGGTCGTTCTCTGGGCACCGGTGGCGTCCCTGCCGGTCCGGTTCGCCATCGCGGGAACGATCACCGGCGTCGTGTTGGGCGGCTTCTTCGTCACCGCGGCGACCATGCCGCTCTACGGCGGCGAACTCGCCGACAACAACGGCTACCGACCGCTGACCCTCGACATCGCCGGCCGAACACGCACCTTGGATCAGAACGTGCTGCTCTTCGCCGGAGGTGTGGGCTTCCTCCTCCTCGCCGGCGCTGTCGCACTCACGCTCTGAAGTAACTCATCGCACCTACCCAGCACACCAGGAGATCCGCACCATGAAGTTGGCAACAGGAAACATCGACGGGACGCGGTGCGTTCTGGCCGAGACAACAGATGGGGGAATTGCATCTCTCGGGAATGGTGACATCGCTCCGACGATGCGGTCGATCATCAGCTATACCGCAAGCGAGCGACGGGCACTGGCATCGGTGATCGCCGACGGTCACCACACCACCAGGGTCGACCCGGCCGACATCGAGTGGCTCCCGCCGGTGACGGACCCGTCCAAGATCGTCGGTGTCGCACTGAACAACGATGTCTTCAACTACCTCGCGGCCCGAAAGATGACAGCTCCCATGTACTTCCTGACACCCCCGAGCGCGATGATCGGGCACGGCACGCACATCGAGGTCGACCCCGCATGGGGTCTCGTGCACCCCGAACCCGAACTCGCTGCCATCATCGGCACCACGCTGCGCCGCGCGACCCCCGAGGACGCTGCGGCGGGCGTCTTCGGCTACACCATCATCAACGACATCACCTCGCCCGGACTCAAGTCCGACGACAGCGTCGAATTGGTGATGCCCGAGGGCATGACCGTCGACGAGCCCTGGCGAACGATGCGCGGCGACGACGACCGTTCCCTCTACCTCACCTACCACGCCCGATCGAAGGGGACCGACACCTTCGCGCCCATCGGACCCTGGATCGTCACCGCCGACGAGATCACCGAACCGAACGGCCTTATCGTCCGCGGATACCTCGACGACGACCTCGTCCTCGAGGACTCCACCGCCAACCTCACCTTCGGCATCCACGACGTCATCGCACACCTGTCCCAGACCATGACCCTCACGTCAGGAGACATCGTCCACTTCGGCACCGCTGCACGCCCCGCGCTACCCGACCGGTTCCCCACCATCCGCTCCATCGACCTCACACGCCACGGCCATACAGTCAGCGTCGAGATCAGCGGCCTCGGCCGCCTGGACAACCCCATCCGCAGGATCTCGACCTGACGATCACCCCACGGGAGCACCACCATGACCGACAACGACGAGCACTCTCCCGACGGACGCCGCGCACGCGGAGCCCGCTCCCGTCAGGCGATGATCGACGCCGCGACGTCTCTGTTCTCCACCCGCGGTTACGCCGGAACAGGTATCTCGGAGATCGCTCGCAGGGCGGGCGTCAACAGCGGATCGATCTACCACGCGTTCGGCAACAAGGAAGGACTCCTCGACGCCGTCATGCACACCGTCGCCGACACGATGATCACCTCGATCGAAACGCTGCCGCACCAGGGTGACGCCACTGCTGCACAACGACTCGACGCCGCCGCCCGCATCCTCGTCGGGGACCCGGTGTTCCTGCGCCTGTTCCTACTCCTTGCCCTGGAACAGGACCAGAACCCCACAGTGAGAGCCACCGTGGAATCGGTGCGCCGGCGCGCACGCGATGTCGTCGTCGCGGCCATCGAACCGTCCCTCGACGCGATACCGGCCGCCCAACGACCCGCAGCAGCCACTGCCGTGGGTCGCATCGCCCTCATCCTCCTCGACGGAATCTTCGTCTCTCACCAACTCGACAGCGAAGCAGGCGATCTCGACGCCACGCTCGCGCTGGTGACGATGATGGCCGAGCTCGCCATCGACAGGCTCCCCACCTTGCTTACAGACCCCGATTCGTCACCACCGACGACCCACCCCACGGAGAAGCCATGACCACGCTCGCCACCATCCGATCCGAGATCGACGCGCTCGTCGCCGAATTCGCGTACCGCATCGACCACGAGGGCGGACACACGGTGCACGAACTGTTCACCGCCGACGGCACCTACGACCTGTCCGGATGGGCCATCACCGGCCACGAACAGATCAAGCGGTTCTACGACGACCGCAGAAACAGCGGACCGCGAACCTCCCGCCACCTCTTCACCGGCCTACGCCTCGACCCCACCTTCACGGCGGAGACAGTGACAGGGAACTGCGTCCTCACCCTCCATGCCCACGCCGGCGTAGCACCCCTCCCCCTCGACCCCGTCATGATCGCCGACTACGCCGACACCTATCGCCGAGACGGCAACGGACAGTGGCTATTTCATCATCGTAGAGTTACGCCGATCTTCCTCGATGCAGTCAACGTCGATCGCTGAGAACGCATGACATCGCGGAGCGACAAGGGCGGGTAAGCCCTCAGCGTCCGGAACACATACCGCCCACCGATCCAGATCGATCGCCGGCATACGGTTGGTCAGATTACGAGCACATCGTATCCAAAATCATCCTGGCGCACAAAACTGAAGGAGCCGCTTGCGCAGTGCCTCATAACGGATACGCTGTATCCATTATGAGCTACGAAACAGGCAGCAGCGTTGACCTGCACCACACCGCCGATGGAATCCGTTTGCGGTACCGACGATCCGGTACCGGGCCGACGATCGTGCTCCTGCACGGAACCACGTCGTCACTCGAACACTTCGACCGTCTCGCCCGCATGCTCGCTCGGCGTTACGACGTCGTGCGGGTCGACCTCCCGGGTTTCGGGATGACCGGACCACGCCCGGACCGGGACTACCGCATCACCACCTATGCGCGCACGATCGCCGCCTTTCTGGACGGCCTGGAGATCAAGCAGGCAGTCGTCCTCGGAAACTCCCTCGGCGGAAACGTTGCGTGGAACCTAGCGCGGGACCGACCCGACCTCGTTCGTGCGCTCATTCTGGTCAACGCCACCGGGTACCCCTCCAAGGAGCTCCCCCGAGGCATGCAGCTCGCACGCAAACCCTGGATTCGTCCACTCCTGCGGCGGTGGCTGCCACGGACCATGGTCGAGAAGAATCTCCGACAAGCAGTGGGCCCACTGTCCACCATCGTCGACGACGCGATGATCGACCGGGTGCACCGCTTGTGGTCGCGGCCGGGAAACAAATCCGCATTCGTGGACTTCGTCAACACCGACCAGACCGACCGCACCGACGAACTCGCCACCATCACCGCACCCACACTCGTCCTGTCGAGCGCGTCGATGCCACAACGATTCGCGGTCGACATTCCCGGTGCCCGCGAACGGATCAACCCCACGAGCGGGCACCTCCTGCCGGAAGAGGATCCCGAGTGGGTGCTGCGTGCGGTCACCACGTTCCTCGACCGGTCGGACGAGCAGGGCAACGACACCGACATCGACGTCGAGGAGTCGATCCGGTGAAGTTCTTCGTCACGCGCGACGAGCACCTCCGCCTCGACGCCGCCGCACGAGCCACGCTACGAGGAGACTTCGCACGACTGCCGGACGGACATACCCACTACGAACTGACCGGACCCCCGGCCGGCGATCTCATCGTCTGCGTGCCCGGGCTGACCATCCCCCTCTTCTATTGGGATCACGTGCTACCGCACCTGCACGCGAGCGGACTGCGCACACTCACCTTCAGCGCCTACGGACGCGGCTACTCCGACCGAGTCGAGGGACGGTACGACGAGGCGATGTTCGTCCGGCAACTCCGGGATCTGCTCATCCATCTGCAGATCGACGAGCCCGTTCACCTGGTCAGCACCTCGATGGGCGCCCTCATCGCGATGGCATTCTCCCTCCACCGTCCGGACGCGGTACGCACCCTCACGCTGCTCGGACCGGCAGGGTTGTCCACCGACACCGCGTTCCAGCAGAAAATACTGCAACTCGACCCGGCCGCCAGAACCGTGGCCCAGCTGCTCGGACGGTGGCTACTTCTCGGTCACCTCGAACACAATGTCGCCGACAAAATGCTCGTCGAACCCCTGACCCGCATGATCGCGGACTGCTACCACTATGAAGGATCGATGTACTCGTTCTTCTCCACGCTGCAGAACTATCCACTCTCCGGCAGGCACGACCTCTTCCGACTCACCGGAGACCTCGGCATCCCGACACTGCTGGCGTGGGGAACCCTCGACACCGTCACCCCGATCGCCGGGCTCGATACCGCGCGGGATCTGCTGCGCCCCATCGCCGTCGAGGCTCTCGACATGTGCGGCCACATGGCCCCGTACGAACGCCCGGAGACCACCGCCGACATCATCTCCGCATTCCTCACCATCGACCACGAGAGGACCACACGATGAACGACACCACACCGTGCGACACCGAGCACCCCGCCACGACTCTCGATGTCCTGATCGTCGGCGGCGGCCCCGCCGGAACCACCATGGCCATCGAGCTCATCCGCCGCGGACTCACCGTCCGAGTCGTCGACAAGGCCCCCGGCGGATTCCCCGGATCGAGGGCCAAGGGTATACAACCCCGAACACAGGAAATCTTCGAGGACATGGGCCTGCTCGCCGGGATCCACTCCGGCGGATCGACCTACCCCCGAATGGGCATCCACGCCGGCCCGATCACGGTGCCGTGGGCGTCGATCAAGACCAACACACCCACCGACGCCGTGCCCTACCCGAGCACCTGGCTGATCCCACAGTTCCGCACCGACCAGGTACTGCACGACCGGCTCGCCGCCCTAGGCGGGCGCATCGACTACGACCACGACGTGCTCACACTCACCCAGAACGACACGAGGGTGACTGTCTTCCTGGCGACGCCACACGGCGAAGAGACCGTCTCCGCGCGCTATGTGGTCGGCGCAGACGGCGGATCCAGCATCGTCCGCCGCTCCCTCGGCATCGAGTTCGAGGGCACCACCGACGAGACCGACCGCATGCTCATCGTCGACGCCGAAGTCGACGGCGATCTCACCCGTAACCGTTGGCACATCTGGCCTCTCGGCGGCGCATTCGTCGGAGCCTGCCCATTACCCGACAGCGATCTCATGCAGTGGATGGTCACACTCGACCCGGACGAGGAAGCCCCTTCCACCGCCGCGGACATCACCGCACGCATTCGAACGCGCACCAAGAAGAACATCACCCTGACCCGGATCGCGTGGCGCAGCGTCTTCCGACCCAACATCCGCATAGCGCAGTCGTATCGACAGGACCGGGTCTTCCTTGTGGGCGACGCCGCACACGTGCACCCGCCCGCCGGCGCCCAAGGCCTCAACACCGGAGTCCAGGACAGCTACAACCTCGCGTGGAAGCTCGCACAAGTCCTCGACGGTGCCGACGACGCGCTTTTGGACACCTATCAGGACGAACGGCAACCCATCGCCGCCACCGTTCTCGGCATCTCGGCGCAGAAGTACGCCGGTATCGCTTCGGCAAGTCCGGCCAGCCTGAAACGAGGCAAGGACGAGTATCAACTGGCTGTGAGTTACCACGGCGGTCCGCTCGCACCCGCCGACTCCGATCGCACCTCCACATTGTCCGTGGGCGACCGAGCACCCGATGCCGTGCTCGACGTCGCCGGCACCCCGGCACGACTCTTCGATTTCTTCCGCGGAACACACTTCACCGCCATCACTTACGGACTCGTCGCCACGGGCACGTCCCCGGCTCTCGACTGGCCCGGGCGAGGCGCCGCACTCCACACCGTCGCCATCGACGCGCCAGGGCAGATCGCCGACCATCAGGCTTCCGACACCCGCGGAAACTTCCGCAGAACCTACGGCCTCGACGGACCCACTACCCTCTTCATCCGGCCCGATGGCTACATCGCCGGCATCGTCCGAGTCGATCGACCGACCACGCTGCCTGCCTCGGTGCGTACCGTCACCGGAATGCTCCGCACCACAGCGTGATCGATGACTGTCTCGCGCAGCAGTCTCTTGGGACGCTAGTTCCCGATGCCCCAGGTTCGCGCGTGCGTGTCGAGCCCACTGACGAACAATTGGAGACCGAAGGCGAACTCGTCGTCCAAGCTCACCGTTTCCTCGGCGTCGACGGCCGACGATGCCGGAAAGTCCTCGGGATCGAGTGTCGACCACACATCGGGACGCTGATCCACACCCCCGGGACGCGACGACTGCACACCGAAGCCCAACACGAATCGAGCCAGACTCGACCATGCCCGCACAGCCTGCGGCGGTTCGAAACCTGCATGCAGCAACCGGGCGAGACAGCGTTCACGCAGGCGTACGGCGTTCCGCCCTGCCGGTATGCGTTCGAGCATCAGCGGCGCGATGTTCGGATGACGACGCAACACCGCGAACATCTCCCGCGCGCTCACCGACAGCGCCACTTGCCAGCTGTCACCCTCGGCCGACTCGCTCAACGTGACGGCCTCACCCATCACAGAGTCGACCACCTGCGCCACCAGATCGTCGCGACTGTCGAAATGCCGGTACAACGTCGCCGTTCCGGACCCCAACCGCTTCGCAAGACCCCTCATGGTCAACGCGTCGACCCCGTCATCGTCGACAAGTGCGACCGCGGCCGACAGGATTCGGTCCAGCTCGACGGGTGGCCGACCTGGAGACCGACCTGAAAGGGACATGACCCCATTATCGCCGAGCCGCAGAGCGTGTCCGACGTTGCACCTCGTTCACCGTCCTGGTCTCGACATCCGCCGCGGCTGTGGCGGAGAAGCGCGATGACATCGACTCGAACACCGCCCGAAGGTAGGTGCCGGTCCTTCTCACGATGTCAGCACACGTGCGGAGTCACCGATGATCGCAGAATGCCGGGGCGCGTCGGCACCAGCACCCGTGCGAGATCTGCCAGCGGCACAGGAGTGTCGATCACCTCGGCCCACGGGTACCTTCCCTGCGTCGCGTCGAGGAACACCACAGCCTGCGAGAGGTGACGGGGCTCGTAGTTGTGCACTCCGGTGATGGCCCACCAGTTCCGGACGACAGCCTCGGGGTCGACGGAGATCGGCGGGCCAGGGGTCACCGATCCGGCCAGGACGAACCGGCCGCCGATGTCGAGCCGGTGGAGTGCGGATTGCAGGGCCGCCGATGCCCCGTGAAGTCGATGATCACGTCCGCGTCGCCGCCGTCGTCGTCGATCCCTCCGAAGCGTCGAGAGATGTTCTGTCGGCGCATCTCACCCAACGCCGGTGACTCTCCGCACCCTGGAACCATCCACGTCAACGCTCTCCCTGTCGAACTCGACACTGCGCACCTCGAAGCGCGCTGAGCTCCGTGTTCGACACCGGCCTGCTCCGACCCCACCAACTGGACCTCGAAATCGCCGAGAACGCCATCGCACCGCATCACGACGACGCCCGCCGCGGTATCGCGAGGATGCAAGCCCTCGGCGTGCGGATCACCCTCGACGACTTCGGCAGCACCGACACCAGCCTGTCGATGCTCGCGGCGCTCGACGTCGACATTGTCAAACTCGGACCGGTACTCGTCGACGCACTCGATCGACTCCCCAGGATGGCCACCATCGTCCGCTCCCTGGTGCAGATGGCCGAAAGCCTGGACGCCGTGGTCATCGCAGAAGGTGTCGAACGGCCGGAGCAGCTCGACATGCTGCGCCACCTCGAAGTGCCCCTCGCCCAGTGGTACCTGCTCGGGATTCGCCACCTCGACACCGCGCAATCCGCCACCACGATCTGACGCCGCGAATCTCCGGCGACCGACGTGAAGCGAGTGGTTTCCATCCACAGAAGTCCTTGGAAGTCCACCTCCGGTAGTGGACATTCCTGCGCTGAAATCCATCCACGTCCACCCGAGTCCACCCGAGTCCACCGAAGGAGTTACGGATGAGTTGTGACAACTCGTGACAGCGAGCCCTTTTTCGGAGCATTTCGCAGGTGACCGAACGGCCCTGGACCGTGGCGGACCTGCATGGACGTACCGGGAGAAGTCGTGAAACGAGAGGTCAGATCAGGCCATATCAGAGCATTTATGCTGGTCAGAGGCATATCAAGAGCCTCCTTTCGGGATTGAACCGAAGACCGCTCGCTTACAAGGCTTCGACGGCACGATCAGGTGGATACACCTGGACTCACGAAGACCGTCCTGATCTGCGTATTCGTCCATCACCGTCCGCCGCGGTCCACCTCCGTCCGTCCCGACTTGTGACACTCTCGTGACACCGAGACTGAGCCGCCCGGCCCAAATATCGGCGTGTAACTAGCTGTGCCACAGGGTGTCACACAGCCATCGGTCAGTTCGGTCGACGCCAGGTTTCTGTCGGTGCGTGCACCGGCCCGTCCCTTTACCATTGTCGAGCATTCGGCGGAGCCACAAAAGCTCGTTCCTGTCTTCGACGACAGGCGTATCTTGCGCCAACGCTCGGTCGACGCAGGTGTAACGCTGACCAAAAATCCGCGCAGACTGCATGCGGCCGAATCGCATCCGCGCGGTTCGGAACGCCTCACTTGAGCAGCTTGGTCAGCGGTCTTGATCGGGGCAGACACCGTTGAGCCGAGAAGCCCTTACCCCTTGGACCTTCCGCACTTCACACTTTCGACGTCTGCACAAGCGGACGAAGGCGGGGCTCAATCCGACTAGGCGGGCTGCGAACTGGTTACCAGCTTAGGGTTGGCGATCGAAGACCTCAAAACCGCTCTGAATACCCAACCTCACGGCGGCAACGACCATGCCTACAGGTTCCAAGTCGTTCTCTGGCACAGCTGACGCTAGTTACATCTGCCACCGAACGGGCCCGGATATGATCTCGGACAGCCGGCGACGGTAGTACTTGGCCGTCTCCTCGACGAATGCGCTCATGGTGGCCGCCGCGGCGTCCTCGTCGCGCGCCCGCATCGCGTCGAGTACGTCCTGCTGCATCTCGATCGCCGCCAGCCGCGTCGCGATGGGGTGCTCGTTCGGCTCGGCGTCCCGCACGAGCAGCCACAGGGTTTCCATGACGATGTTGAGCACCGGGTTGCCGGCGGCGTCGTAGACGCTGCGCTGGAAAGCCGCGTTGTTCTCCTGGAAGTTGGCGTAGTCACCGGGGTCTTCGCGCATCCGGTCCAGCGCGGTCTGCATGACGTCGACCTGCTCGTCGCTGATGTTCGCGGCCGCTTCACGCGCCACGATCGGTTCCAGCATGAGCCGGACGTCGATGACGTCGCTGATGTTGGCCCCGTCGATCTGCAGGAAGAGTTTCATCGTGTTGCCGAGCGACTCGAGTTGAGGGCGCTTCGCTACCGGACCGCCGCCGATGCCCGACTTGATCGTGACCAGGTCACGGCTCTCGAGCAGCCGAAGCGCTTCACGAACGGTGGTCCGTGCGACGCCGTGCTCGGCCACCATGTCCTTCTCGGTGGGCAGTCGCTGCCCTTCGACGATGCCACCGGCCAGGATCTCGTCGGCGATGAGGTTGGCGATCTTCGCTGACATCTTCGGGGCCCGGACCATCGAACAACCATAGCCGTCGGCAGGTGTGCTCTACGTTAACTCTATACATAGTTTGCGCGGTTAGTTACTGTAGTTGTTGTCAGAAAAGTAACGACTCACGGCAGGGAGTAGCCATGTTGCCGACAAGGCCGCCGACCGCCGCTCTCGCGCACTCGTATCGAGCCGGCGGGCATTGGCAGGACCGGCCGATCGGGCACTACCTGACCCGCGCGGCACGCGAGTACCCGGACGCGGTCGCCGTGGTGCAGGGTGATCGACGCGCCACGTTCGCCGACATCGACCGGGACGCGACGCGACTCGCGGCGGCCCTGCACGCCCGAGGCGTCACGTCCGCCGACGTCGTCTCGTTCCAGCTCCCGAATTGCGTCGAGGCGGTCGTCGTCTTCCAGGCCGTGATGAAACTGGGCGCTGTGGCCAACCCCATCGTGCCCATCTACCGATCACGCGAGCTCCGCTTCATCCTCGGACAGTCACAGGCGAAGGTCGTCTTCGTTCCCGACGAGTTGCGTGGAGTCGACGTCGACGCGATGTACCGCGATCTGGCAGCCGACCTACCGAACCTCGAACTCGTCGTCTCCGTCGGAGAGTTGGACGATCTGCTGAGCCAGGTCACGGACGAGATGGTCACCGAATTACGTTCGCTTACATCACCTTCCGCCGACGACGTCTGTCTACTGCTCTACACGTCGGGCACCACCGCCGACCCCAAGGGCGCGCTCCACAGTCACAACACCCTGGTCTTCGAGAACATGTCGATGATCGACTGGTTCGGGCTGAACGAGACCGACGTGATCTTCAACCCCTCACCGGTCACCCACGTCACCGGTGTCAACTGCGCGCTCGTTCTTCCGTTCCTTCTCGGCACGACCGTTGTCCTCCAACAGACTTGGGACCCGGCGACGGCCTTGCGTCACATCGTCGACGAGCGCTGCAGTTTCATGATCTTCTCGACGCCGTTTCTCCGCGGGCTGCTCGACGCAGCCGAATCGGCGCAGGAGCAAACACCGTCGATCAGGTACATCGTCTGCGGCGGAGCCGACGTACCCGACACTCTCACCGCGGCGGCCACGATTCGCCTCGGCACCGTGGTCCGCATGTACGGCGCCACCGAGGGGCCGTCCGTCACCACGGCCGATCGGTGGGATTCCCCGGCTGTGCGCCAGAACTCCGACGGGCGCCCCATCGCACCCACCGAGGTGATCGTGTCGGACGCAGCCGGCGGAGTCGGCGAAATTCTGTGGCGCGGACCGGACACGTTCCTCGGCTACCTGGACCCCGCCCTGAACGCCGACGCCTTCACGCCCGACGGATTCTTTCGTACCGGCGATCTCGGCAGCTTCGACGCCGATGGCGCCATTCACGTGGTGGGCAGGATCAAGGACATCATCAACCGCTCCGGGGAGAAGATCAGCGCCCACGACGTCGAGAATCACCTCGGTGCCCATCCCGCCGTGATCGAGGTCGCCGTCGTCGCGGGACCCGATTCCGTTACGGGAGAACGGGGATGCGCGTTCGTCGTCACCCGCGATCATCAGGACATCACCCTCGACGAGGTCCACCGCTTCCTCCTCGACCGCGACATAGCCGTGCAGAAGATTCCCGAAAGCATCTTCGTGGTGGACTCGCTCCCCAAGACCGCCAGCGGCAAGGTGCAGAAATTCGCCCTGCGCAACTGGACACGCGATCGCGCTGCCGTGCCGGCGCAGATGGCGGCGATGACCTTCGCCGCGTCACACGAGAAATAGAGGCTCCCTTGTCTTCAAAGCCCGAACACGTCGTGGTCACCGAGCCCGAACCCGGTATCGCGCTGGTCGAGTTGGCCCGCGGCAAGGTGAACGCGATAGACACGCAGATGTACCGGGAGATCGCCAGCGTCTTCGAGGCACTGTCCGACAACCAGGACGTAAGGGTCGTGGTGCTGACCGGACGCGGCCGCATCTTCTGCGCCGGCAACGATCTCGGCAACTTCCGGGTGATGGACGCAACCAGCGGCGTGGTCGACATGCGCGAGGCCAAGCGTGCGATCTTCGGAGTGCTGGACTGCGCCCTGCCCGTGATCGGCGCGATCAACGGACCCTGCCTCGGCAGCGGATTCGGTCTCACGTCGATGTGCGATCTGGTGGTCGCCTCCAACCGGGCGACGTTCGGCCTTCCCGAGATGGGGGTCGGCGTGCTCGGCGGTGGACGCTTCACCGCGCGGATGCTGCCCCAGCAAGCCATGCGCCGGATGTTCTTCACCGCCGAGTCCGTCGATGCGGAGACGCTGAAGAACTGGGGTGCTCCGATCGAAGTCGTTGCGCACGAGGAGTTCATGGCAACCGCGATGTCTCGTGCTCGTTCGATAGCAACCAAGAGTCGGTACGCGCTGACCCTCGCCAAACAGTCGCTCAACGGCTGCGAAGACGTAGACATCAAGCGCGGTTACGAACTCGAGCAGTCGTACACCCTCCGCTTGTCCGAACACCCCGATTCCAAGATCGCCGTCGAGGCGCGCATCGCCGAGATGGCAGGAAGGAAGTCATGACGATCGACGTGCAGGCATTCGCCGAGAAGTCCGCGGCGTGGCTCGAGGAGAACCTGGAACGCCGGACGGGCACCACGACGTCCGATCCCAACTACGCGATCTTCCACAACCGCAGCCACGACGAGGAACGCGAACTGATCGAAGCTGCGGCACAGTGGCAGGGCCGCCGGGTCGACGCCGGATTCGGTGCGATCACGTGGGCCCCCGAGTGGGGCGGACCGGGACTGACGGCGAGTCACGAGCGCGTCTACGTCGGACTCGAGCGGCAGTACGATGTGCCCGAACGACACGAGACCGTCTTGGTCACAGTCGAATTGGTGGCGCCGACCATCCACGCCCTGGGTTCGCCCGAACAGCAGGCTCAGTTCGTGGCGCCCTTCCTGCGAGCCGACGAGCTGTGCTGCCAGCTGTTCTCGGAACCGGGCGCAGGCTCCGATCTCGCCGGCCTGTCGACGAAGGCCGTCAAGTCCGACGGCGGCTGGCGCGTCAACGGCCAGAAGGTGTGGAGTTCGGGGGCTCAGTTCTCCAAGTGGGGTCTTCTCATCGCCCGCACCGACACCACGGTTCCGAAACACCGCGGGATGACCGCGTTCATGATGCCCATGGACGCACCCGGCGTCGATATCAGACCCATCCGGCAGATGTCGGGCGGATCGACATTCAACGAGGTGTTCCTCGCCGACGTGGAGTTGCCCGACTCGCTGCGCATCGGCGCCGAGGGCGACGGGTGGACGGTCGCGCTGACGACGCTCGGGTTCGAGCGCAGTTCGAGCGCCGGCATCGTCAGCGCGGGCGGGAACAGCACGGACCTGGTCAGGCTGGCGAAGAGCCTCGGCATCTCCGACGATCCACTGGTCCGACAGCAGCTGGCCGAGGTCGCCGTCTACGAACGAGCGTCGGCCCTGATGGTTGCCCGATACGCCGAGCGCGAGCTGGCGGGAGGCGTTCCAGGAGTCGAAGGTTCGATCGGCAAGCTGGTCTGGACCCAGAACCTCAAGCGCATCGGCGACGCGGCGGCGGCGTTCCTCGGCCCCGCCATCCTGGCGGACACCGGGGCACCCGACACCTTCGCGTGGACCGAGCATCTGCTCGGCGCTCCGGGGTACCGGATCGCGGGCGGTTCGGACGAGATTCAGCGCAACATCATCGGCGAACGCGGGCTCGGCTTGCCTCGCGAACCACGTTAGGAGCACGGCATGACACTCGAACTGACGGTCGAACAACGGGACCTGCAGAGCAGCCTGCGTTCGTCGCTCGCGAGAACGGAAGCGGGCCAGGACGTTCGGCCGGCACTGCTGGAAATGGGCCTCACCGAGATCCCGTTCCCGGAACGGTTCGGCGGCGCCGGCTTCACACTGAAGGACACAGCGGTAGTCATGACCGAACTGGGTCGCTCGCTCGGCAGCGCCCCCTATTTGTCGTCGGTGATCCTGGCCGGCTTCACCGTTCTGCACGCCGGGTCCGAATCTGCTCGTGCACAGCATCTTCCGGAGATCGCCGACGGTAGCAAGACTGCTGCTCTGGTGACCGCGTTTCCGTTCGCGGCCTCGCCGATCACGGCTACCGCCGGCGTCGACGACACCCTTGTCCTCGACGGCGCACAGGAAGCCGTGGTGGACGGCGCCGATGCGGATCTGCTGATCGTGGTGGCCACCGGGCCGGACGGACCGGAGCTCGCAGTGATCGAGGGCGCCGCCGCCGGGGTGATCCGGACGCCCCGTGAGGCCTTGGATTTCACCAGATCGCTTGCGCGCATCGAGTTCTCCGGGGCCGTCGCCCACCGCGTGACCGGCGACGACATCGATGCCGGCCTCGACACCGCGCAGGCGGCCGCGATCACCGCCCTGGCCGCCGAACAGGTGGGGTCGGCCAGAGCCTGCCTGGAGATGTCGGTGGAGTACGCGAAGACCCGGCACCAGTTCGGCCGGGCCATCGGGTCGTTCCAGGCCATCAAGCATCGCCTCACCGACATGCTCATCGCAATCGAGCTGGCCGAAGCAGCCGTACTCGATGCGGCCGGGGCCGACGAGCGCAGCCGAAGCGAATTCGTCGTCGCCGCGGCAACCGCTCGCATGCTCGCATCCAGGGCAGCCACCTTCGCCGCCGAGGAGTCCGTTCAGATTCACGGTGGCATCGGGTTCACCTGGGAACACCCGCTGCACCGATACTTTCGGCGGGCCAAGACCAGTGAGCTGCTGTTCGGTGCCACCACCGTGCACGCCGAAACCGTTGCCGCCGACCTGATCTGAATCAGGGCGGCGGCTGAGGTCAGGCGACCACCAACAGCAGATCCCCACCGTCGACCTGGGCCGCGCGGCCGATCGGAACTCTGGTGACCGTGCCGGCCCTGGTCGCGGTAATGGTCGCTTCCATCTTCATGGCCTCGATCGAGCCCACCGATTCACCCTGCGCGACCACGTCACCCTCCTTCACCGACAGCGTCACGACGCCACTGAAGGGTGCGGGCAGGTGACCGGGGTCGGTGCGGTCGGCCTTCTCGGCGGACCGGGTGGTGGTCTCGATGCTCCGGTCACGAATCCGCACCGGGCGCAACTGTCCGTTGAGGATGCACAGAACGTTCCGGATTCCTTTGGCGTCCGGGTCCGAGATGGCTTCGAGTCCGATCAACAGTTCGACACCCTGCTCGAGCCGAACACGGTGCTCCTCCCCCTGCCGCAGTCCGTAGAAGTACTGGTTGGTCGAAAGCTGCGAGGTGTCGCCGTAGTCCTCCCGATGCTGTTCGAACTCCCGTGCGGGAGCCGGAAAGAGCAAGCGGTTCAACGTGGTCCGGCGTTCGGGACCGGAGGCGGACAGCTTCTCGTCGTCGGCCTCGGTCAGCGGCGTGACGGGATGCGGTTCGGCCCGGCCGGTCAGTGCCCGACTCCGCAGGGGTTCCGGCCAGCCGCCGGCCGGTTCACCGAGATCGCCGCGAAGGAAGTCGACGACCGACCCGGGGATGTCGTAACTCGACGGGTCGGCGGCGAACTCGGCTGCCGTCGCATCGGCTCCGACCAGAGCCAGCGCCAGGTCTCCGACCACCTTCGACGACGGTGTCACCTTGATGAGCCGGCCCAACACCCGATCCGCCCCCGCGTAGGCCGCCTCGATGTCCTCGAAACGGTGCGCGAGCCCCAGCGACGATGCCTGCTGTCGCAGATTGGAGAGTTGGCCACCGGGGATCTCGTGGGTGTAGACGCGACCGGTCGGCGCCGGCAGGCCGGATTCGAACGGTGCATAAGTGGAACGCACTGCTGCCCAATACGGTTCGAGGTCGCAGACCGCGGCGAGGTCGAGTCCGGTGGCGCGGTCGGTGTGATCGGTGGCCGCGACGATCGCCGACAACGCAGGCTGACTCGTCGTGCCGGCCAGTGCCGCACTCGCCCCGTCGACGGCATCGACGCCCGCTTGCCACGCGGCGTAGTACGTCGCGAGCTGACCGCCGGGGGTGTCGTGGGTGTGCAGGTGCACGGGCAGATCGAAGCGTGACCGCAAGGCGGTGACCAGGGTCGCCGCGGCCGCCGGGCGCAGTAGACCGGCCATGTCCTTGATCGCCAGGACGTGGGCACCCGCGTCGACGATGCGTTCGGCCAGGCGCAGGTAGTAGTCGAGGTCGTAGAGAGTCTCGTTCGGATCGGCCAGATCGCCGGTGTAAGACATCGCCACCTCGGCGACGGCGGTTCCGGTCTCTCGCACCGCATCGATGGCCGGCTTCATCTGATCGACGTTGTTGAGCGCGTCGAAGATTCGGAAGATGTCGACTCCGGTGTCGGTGGCCTCCTGCACGAAGGCGTGCGTGACGCGGTCGGGATACGCGGTGTAGCCGACCGTGTTTCGGCCGCGGAGGAGCATCTGCAGGCAGATGTTGGGCATCTCGGCGCGCAGGGCGGCGAGTCGGTCCCACGGATCCTCGTGCAGGAAGCGGAGCGCGACGTCGTAGGTGGCGCCGCCCCACGCCTCGACGGAGAACAACTGCGGCGTCAGGCGCGCGACGTGGGGCGCCACCGCCACGAGATCGCGGGTGCGCACCCTGGTCGCCAGCAAGGACTGGTGCGCGTCGCGGAAGGTGGTGTCGGTGACCGCGAGCGCAGTGGCGGAGCGCAGGTCGGCCGCGAAACCGGTCGGTCCGAGTGCGATCAGCCGGTCTCTCGAACCGTGGGGAGGCGCGGATCGGGTGTCGATCTGCGGAAGCTTGTCGATCGCGTACACCGGTGACGGCCGCTCACCGTGCGGACGGTTGACGGTGACGTCGGCCAGGTACCGCAGGATGCGCGAACCACGGTCGGCAGAGATGTTCTGCGTCAACAGCTCCGGATGCTCTTCGATGAACGTCGTGGTGACCTTCCACGCGAGGAAGTCCGGGTTGTCCAGTACCGCCTGCAGGAACGGGATGTTGGTCGCCACACCGCGTACTCGGAACTCGGCGATCGCCCGTCGAGATCGGGCGCTCGCCGTCGCGAAATCGCGCCCACGACAGGTCAATTTGACCAGCATCGAATCGAAGTGGGACCCGATCTCCGAACCCACTCCGACGCTGCCGTCGAGGCGCACACCCGACCCTCCGGGGGTGCGGTAGGCCGTCACGCGGCCGGTGTCCGGACGGAAGCCGTCGGTCGGATCCTCGGTGGTGATGCGGCACTGCATCGCGAAGCCGCGGATCACGATGGAGTCCTGGCTCAATCCCAGATCGGCCAGGCTCTCACCGGACGCGATGCGCAGTTGCGAGCCCACCAGGTCCACGTCGGTGATTTCCTCGGTGACCGTGTGTTCGACCTGGATTCTCGGATTCATCTCGATGAACACGTAGTTGCCGTGCGGGTCGAGCAGGAACTCCACGGTGCCGGCACAGGTGTAGCCGATGTGCCGGGCGAACTTGACCGCGTCCGCACAGATTCGTTCTCGCAGTTCGGGATCCAGGCCGGGTGCGGGAGCGACCTCGACCACCTTCTGATGGCGACGCTGCAGGGAGCAATCCCGCTCGAACAGGTGAATGACCTCGCCCGTCGCATCGCCGAGGATCTGCACCTCGATGTGCCGGGGGTCGACGACTGCCTGCTCGAGAAAGACGGTCCCGTCACCGAACGCGGTCTTCGCCTCGCGCGACGCGGCGTCGATGGCGTCGCGCAGCTGTTCCGGTGCGGCCACCCGGCGCATTCCGCGTCCGCCACCGCCGGCGATCGCCTTGACGAAGATCGGGAACGACATCGTCTCGGCCGCCGCGATCAACACGTCGGGATCGTCGGACGGTGCCGACGATGCGAGGACCGGAAGCCCTGCCGCTGTGGCTGCGGCGATAGCGCGCGACTTGTCTCCGGTGAGCTCGAGGATCTCGGCGGACGGGCCGACGAACGTGATACCGGCGGCCTTGCAGGCTGCGGCCAAGGTGGCGTTCTCCGACAGGAAGCCGTACCCCGGGTAGACCGCATCGGCGCCGGCTTTGCGTGCCGCCGCGATGATTTCGTCGACCGAGAGGTACGCGCGAACCGGGTGACCCGGCTCGCCGATCTGATAAGACTCGAACGCCTTGGCGCGGTGCGCCGAATTGCGGTCCTCGTAGGGGTACACGGCCACCGTGGAGGCGCCCAGTTCGACCGCCGCACGGAACGCGCGGACGGCGATCTCTCCACGATTTGCGACGAGGACTTTCGAGAACATGATGTTCCTCCCGGATAGGGGTGTGAGCTGAGTCTCCCACAAGATTGGACCTGTTACTAGATTGGGAGTCAAGTTAGTAGAACGGGACTCGAACCAAGATCACCGCTTCAAACTGCTGCGTAATATCTCTGTGCATGTTTCCATTGGCCCGTTGTTTCTATAGTGTGACTTGAAATACAGTCCCACAGCCACAGATGAGGAGGACTCGATGAGCACCGACCAGAATCCCGACAGTTGGATCACCGACTGGGAGTTCAGCGAGCGGTATCCGGTGTACACACGGGCGAACGCCGGTGAAGTTCTGCCCGACCCGTCGAGTCCGCTCAACGTCACCCTCGTGTGGAACAAGGGGTTGAACATCGGTTGGCGTGAGGGCTACGTCGAGCACCTCGGAACTCACCTCGCGTCGGAGATCGACGAGGAGATGCCGGAAATCATCGGCAACTTCGGCGGGTACCACTACACGAACTTCTCGATGACAGAACTCAACGGTGCGCGGCTGCCCGGACTCACCGTCCCGGTCTGGAACAGCCTGTGGGTCGGCGACCATCCGGACATCCCCGAGTACGTCGAGAAACCCGGCCACGAGAATGCCGAGCTCACCGCCGGCCTCGCCGAGAAGACCGCATGGTCGCTGACCACGGACACGTTCCCCGAAGCCGAAGAAGCCAAGCGCCGTGCCGATCTCGCGCGTGCGAATCGACCCGACGTCACCGCGATGAGCGACCAGGCGCTCGTCGACCACGCCCGCTCCTTCGTTCCGGACCTGATCTTCTGCTACGCCTACCACCCCGTCACCACCACACTGTCGACGATGGGGCCGGCCGTCGCGGGCGCGCTGCTGGAAACCATCGGCGAGGCAGACAAGCTCGGCGACCTCCTAAGCGGCCTCGGCGGAGTCGACTCCGCGGAGCCCTCCTACGCGCTGTGGAACATGGGCCGCCTCGTGGCCGGGTCCGCAGAACTCACCGCACTGTTCGACGACGGCCTGGCCACGTTGCTGGACACCGTCGATGCCAGCGGCACCCCCGACGCGAAACAGTTTCGAACGGACTTCGACGACTTCCTCTACAAGTACGGCTCGCGTGCGCCCAACGAGTGGGACATCCGTTCGGACAGTTGGGAATCCAAGCCCGTCCTGGCTCTGCTCGCCGTCAACGGCATGCGGATGAGCCCAGCCGAGAACGATCCCGAACTCATCCGGGAGCGCAACCAGGCCAAGCGCATCGCGCTCACCGCCGAACTCGCCGCAAAGATGCCGGACGACGCCACCAGGCAGAGCTTCCTCGACGCCGCCAAATCCATCACCAAGTTCATGCCGTGGCGTGAACGTACCAAGACCGCGTGCGTGAAGGTCATGGGCGAAATGCGGACAGCCCTCTACGAATTGGGCCATCGCATGGTGGACCGAGGAGTCATCGGCGACCACCACGACATCACCATGCTGCTCGACGACGAGCTCGACGCCTTCGTGGCCGACCCCGAGTCCTTCGAGGACACGATCGCGAGCCGGCGTGAGCAATACCTGGCTCTCTTCGAGCTCGAACCGCCGTTCTTCCTGTTCGAGAAGCCGTTGCTGTCGCAGTGGCCCAAGCGCACCGAACACAAGGCGCAGATCGCCGCACCGGGCGACAAGTTGTCCGGTGTCGGCGGTGCACCGGGCGTGAGCCGCGGCCGTGCCCGAATTCTGCACGACCCGTACGAGGTCGGCGACCTGGCCGAAGGTGACATCATCGTTGCGCCGCAGACCGATCCGGCCTGGACGCCCCTGTTCGTCTTCGCCGGCGGTGTCGTGGTCAACGTCGGTGCCACCATCACCCACTCGTCGATCGTCTGCCGCGAGCTCGGCATCCCCTGTGCCGTGTCGGTGCAGGACGCCACGTCCCGCATTCCCGACGGCGCGATGATCGAGGTCGACGGCAACACCGGAACGGTCACCGTTCTGTGAGGATCGGGCTCACCCTCCCCCAGCTCGGCGAGCACGTCGACGTCGGAGCCGTGCGCGAGTTCGCCACCTCGGCCGAGGAACTCGGGTTCGCGAGTCTGTGGGTCCAGGAGCACCTGTTCTATCCGGAACAGAACGAATCGATCTACGGTGGCCGGCACACCACCAGCGTCCACCCGGCCTACCGCTCGGTGCTCGGCGCCACGGAGCTGATGGCCTACGTGGCGGCCTGCACCCGGACGGTCATGATCGGCAGCAGTATCCTGGTGGCCGGCTATCATCGCCCCATCGAACTGGCGCAACGACTTTCGACTCTGGACGTCCTGTCCGGCGGACGCCTCGTTGCCGGACTCGGCGCCGGCTGGTCCGACGAAGAACACGGCCAGATGGACGTCGATCCGCGGACTCGCGGTCGACGGATGAGTGAACTGGTGCAGGCCGTCCAGGCGTGCTGGGGTCCTGATCCCGTGCAGTTCGACGGCGAATTCTTCACCATCCCCCGCTCCGTCGTTCGGCCCAAACCCGTGCAGCAGCCGCACCCACCGCTCCTGTCCGGCCTTCGCTCGGCGACCGGATTGGCCCGCACCGCAGCGTTGTTCGACATCTGGAACCCCAGTAGCGGGACACCCGAAGCGCTGCTCGACCAGCTCGCCACCATGGCCGGCATGCGGCCCGACGGCGCCGATCCGGTGCGGCTGTTCCTGCGGTCGTACTTGCAACGGCCGACGGATGCCGTCGGTTCGGGCGGTCACGGTATCGAGGGCGTGCAGGGAGACCTCCGGACCGCGCTCGCGGCCGGTGCGGAACAATTGATAGTCGAGCTCAACTTCTGGGACGAGATGGACTCGGCCGCTCACTGGGCCGAGGCCCCGTCGCGCCTGGCCGTGCTGCTCGAGACCGCCGCAGAACTGACCACGTCGAAAGCGAGTGCATGATGAGAGCCGCAGTGTTCGACGGCACCAGCCCGTCCCTGACCGTCGAAGAGATCCCCCGCCCGGAGCCGAGGCGCGGTGAGATCTTGCTGAAGGTGACCGCATGCGGTGTGTGCCACACCGACCTGCACGTCCTCAAGTCCGAGGTGAAGTTCCCCGTTCCCGCCGTGCTGGGACACGAGGTGTCCGGCGTCGTCGAGACCATCGGCGAGGGCGTGGAGAACGTCGCGGTCGGCGACCGCGTCGTCTGCAGTTTCATCATGCCGTGCGGCGATTGCCGGCACTGCGTGAGCGGCAAGGAAGATCTGTGCGAGAAGTTCTTCGCGCACAACCGACTGAACGGAACGCTCTACGACGGCGACACACGACTCGCCCGCGCGGACGGGACACCGCTCGCGATGTACTCCATGGGCGGACTGGCGGAGTACTGCGTCGTTCCCGCGTCCGACGCGTTCATCGTCCCCGAGGGCGTCGGTCTGGGCGAGGTGTCCATCCTCGGGTGCAGTTCCTTCACCGCGCTGGGCGCGATCAACAACGCCGAGCTCTCGCTCGGGGATCGCATCGCGGTCATCGCCGCGGGTGGGGTCGGATCGTCGATCGTCCAGTTCGCGGTCGCTGCGGGCGTCTCGCAGATCATCGCGATCGACATCGACGACGACAAGCTGAAAGCCGTTGCCGCCCTTGGCGCTACCCATACGATCAACTCGATGACCTCCGACGCGGTGGCCGAGGTCAAGGCGTTGACGGACGGGCACGGTGTCGATGTGGCGTTCGAGGCCCTCGGCAACGCACGCACGTTCGCCACAGCCCTGGACATCCTCGACGACGGTGGACGCGCGGTCGTCGTGGGCATCGCTCCCGCCGGCAGTGTCGGTGAGATCGACCTCGCCCGACTGGTGCGGCGCAAGCTCGAGATCCACGGCTCCTACGGTGCGAAGAGCCGCACGGACATGCCGGCACTTCTGCGGATGGTGTCGGGCGGAATCGTTGCGCCCGAGCGCGTCATCACCCGCCGCTATTCGCTCGACCAGGTGGACGAGGCCTATCAGGCGCTCGCACGCGGTGAGATCGTCGGTCGCGCGATCATCGAGATGGACACGAGCTCGTGAGCAACGGTCTCGTGGCGGTCGTCACCGGCGCAGCGTCCGGGATCGGCCGCGCCGCAGTCGAGATCATCCTCGAACGTGGCGGGTCGGTGGTCGCCTTCGACACCACCCCGGAGTCACTGGATTGGTTGGCGGGCAACGACAATGCGGTCTCGTTCGTCGGCGACGTGACGCACGCCGACGACAACCGCGCCGCTGTCGAACAGGCCGAAAAGTCCTTCGGCCGACTCGATGCCCTGGTTCTCAACGCCGGTGTCCCCGCGTCGGGGTCCATCGAGACCCTCGACATGGATGTCTTCGATCGCTCGATCGATGTCAATCTCAGGGCGATCGCACTCGGTGTACGCGAAGCCATTCCGGCGTTCCGCCGCTCCGGCGGTGGCTCGGTCGTGATCACGGCGTCGGCAACCGCACTGGGCGGGGAACCCAACCGGTGGCCGTACGCCGCAGCGAAAGCGGGTGCGGTCAACATGGCGCGGTCGTTCGCCCTCGACCTCGCGAACGACGGTATCCGCGTCAACGCCGTCTGCCCCGGCCCGATCAGTACCGGGATGACCAAGCGCATCGAAGAGAACACGCCCGATCGCTACGAGTCGCTCAAAGGCATGGTGCCTCTGCACCGTTGGGGCACCGCCCGCGAGGTGGGCGAGGTCATCGCGTTCCTCGCCTCCCCGCTCGCGTCGTTCGTCACCGGGGTGGCGATCCCGGTCGACGGCGGCGCCACCTGCGGCAGCGGCCAGACCGTCCCGGTGCCCGCCGGGCTCTAGCGGTTCGGGTCCACCAGCACCTTGGCGTGGGTGCTGGTGCCGCTGTCGAGTTCGTCGAACATGGCCACCAACTCCCCCAGACCGATCGTCCCGGTGTGCAGCGACTTCACGTCGATTCGGCCTTCGGCGATCAGCGTCATCGTGCCCTTGAAGTCCTCGTGCGAGTACGCCAGCGAGCCGATCACCGTCAGTTCGCGCGACTGCCAGTCGCCGTAGCTCACCGACGAATCGGTTCCGGGATATCCGAGCAGCGCCAGCGTTCCACCTCGACGAACCAACTCCGCCGAGGGCTGAAACAGCGCGGCGACGCCGGTGCATTCGAACAGGATGTCCGCGCCGAGACCGTCGGAGACCTCGCCGAGCAGAGCCGCGAGTTCGCCGGGTTCCACCACATGGGTGAAGCCCAGATTCGTTGCCGCCGAACGACGTGCGGCCGACGGTTCGCTGACCAGCACTCGACCGGCGCCGGCGGTGCGAGCATGCTGCGCGGTCAGCAGTCCGATGGGACCGGCGCCCTGGACCACGACGATCGACCCGAGCGTGATGGCGGCTCGTTTGACCGCATGGAACGTCACGGTGGCCGGCTCCATCAACGCGGCCTCCTCGTCGGACAACGCATCCAGTACTGGAATCGCCCGTCGTGCCGACACTTTCAACTTGGTGGCGAAACCACCGTGGACCGGTGCGTCGTCGGTGATTCCGTTGGCCTCCGCGAACGCGAGATCGCAATTGGCCGCGTGCCCGGCGCGACACTGAGCGCACACCCCGCACGCCGGCCCGACACCCGCGACCACGCGTTGCCCGACGCGCACCGTCGTGACGTCGGTACCCACCGCACTGATCGTGCCCGTCCATTCGTGTCCGAACACCGCCGGCGGCAGCGCCGCCGACGCGTATCCGTGCGTGTCGGTCGCGCAGATGCCGCAGTACCGGATGTCGACGACGACCCCGTCCGGGGCCGGTGTGACCGCGTCCTCGACGACAGTTTCCGCGTCCTTGGGTGCGACGATGTGGACGTACTTGTTCTCGACTGCAGATGTCATGTCAGCGTTCACTTTCCGGTCATACGCTCGACGACCGGTGCGAACTGTTCGTACGCGCGATCGCCGATGGTGAAGTAGGAGAAACCGAACTCATCGCGTCGCTGCTCGAGTTGATCGCAGATGTTGTCGACGGTCCCGACGAGCGCGTGCGGAAAAGCGCGCAGTTCGTCGCGGGAGAATCCGGTGCGGTCGAGCAGCGACTGTTCGGTGACGTCCGTCGCGCCGTCGATCGCGACGAAGTAGGCACCGGTCTCGAGTTCGATGTCCGGGAATCGATCACCGGCTCCGTCCCGCACCCAGGCAAGTTTCTTGTGCGTCTCGTCGACCGTCGAGGTCGCGACGCTGTCGGAACCGAGTACGCCGGAACGGTTGTTGAAGTTGATGCTCACGATGTCGGCGGTCTTGCCTGCCAAGGTGAGGACTCGCCGGGCGCCGCCGCCGATCATGATCGGCGGCGTGACCTCCGGCACCGGTAACGGTACGAAATCGCGTGCCTTGACGAATTTCCCGTCGACGTCGATCGCCGCACCCGCGAGATACTGCGTGATCAACTCGACGGTCTCCTCGAGCCTGTCGACGCGCATGCCGGCGGAGGGAAAGTCGATGCCCATGGCCTCGTACTCCGCGCCGAGCCACCCTGCACCCAGACCGACCTCGATCCGGTCGGGCGCGAACATCGCCAGTGTCGCAACCTCTTTCGCGAGTACCACCGGTTCGTGGTAGCTCGCACAGAACATGCGGCAGCCGACCTTCAGGGTGTTGGTCACCTCGGCGGCCACCGCCATGCTGGCGACAGGCGCCATGGTCACCGGACGATGCCCGGTCGGATCGAGCGCCGCACCGGGACCGATGTAGTGGTCGGACACGTGCAGGGCGGAGTAGCCCATGTCCTCGACCCGGCGCGCGACGTCCCGCCATTCCTGTCCAGTGTTCGCCCGATACACCTGGGCGGCGAACCGAAACGGTCGCTGGAGTTTGTTGGTCATGAGTACAGTTTCTCATTCGAGTGCGGCATCCGGTCGAGCACCGTCCACGTCGCCCGGCCGAGTTCGGCTATCCATCCGCCCGGATCGGTGACGCTTCGAGCCGAGGGAGCCTCGACACTCAGTGCGGCCGACGCCGGGAGTGCCTGCAAAAATTCCACGAGCGGGAGGGCACCCGCGCCCGGCGCCAGCCGGTCGGTTCGGGCTTCGGTGATGGCCGCGTTCGGATCCGTCGACGGGTCCGCCGACACCGCGTCGCACAGCTGGCAGTACGGCAACAGATCCGGTGCGACGGCGGTGAGATCGGCGACGCCGGAACCCGCACGCGCCCAATGCAACGCGTCGACGAGCACACCCGGCCGACCGGACACACCCTCGACGAATGCTGCGGCCGCCGTCACGTCCCGCACCGAGGAGAAGATCATCGGTTCCAGACAGGTGCGAAGGCCGTACTCGCCGGACAGTTCCGCGAGCTCCGAGAAGTTGCTCTCGGCGCGAACTCGATCGTCGTCGAGCACCGTGACGAGAAGGTGGTCCGCGCCCAGTTCTGCGCCGGCCTCGAGCACCGCTGACCAATCACCGCGCGAACTCCCGGGATGCAGTTTCACCACTTCGACGTCGAGCACCCGCATCCCGCTATCCGCCAGGGCGGACTTGGTGTCGCGGAGCAACGCGGACCCGGCAGGGAGCTGAAAACCCCTGTCCTGCCGGGTCTGCGCCACTCGGACACCCACTGCGGTGAACCCGCCCGCAGCTGCGAATTCCACGAATTGCGGCGGCGGCACCTCGATCGCCGACAAGGACGACAGCGACACGATGCGTCCGGCTGCTGACTGGTTCACGCGCGGCTACTTCTTCCAGAGAGTCTTGAACTGATCCTGGTAGTCGGCGACACCGACGTAGTAGCCGGTGTCCTCGTCGAGTACTGCCGTCTCGATGTTGTCTTTGTTGAGCAACTGAGTCGGCATGAACGCGGCGTCCGCCTCGGCGAGATCGTCACCGTTGAACTGACGGGCCAGCGTGTCCAGCACGCGCCATCCGAGAATCTGGACCGGGAACCCTACCCACACACTGTTGTCGCCGTCCTTCAGCGACTGCAGGTTGTCCGGTGTCGGAGTCTGACCGGCGAACGTGACCTGGTCCTGCAGGCTCGCGCCGCGCAGTGCCGCGTCGACACCGAGAACGAGGTCTCCGAAGGAGAAGACTGCGTAGTTGATGGTCGGGTCCCGCTGGAGCGTACTGACGACGCTCTGCGGGGTCTTGGTTCCGAGGTCGGTGACCTGCTGGTTGACGAGTTGAACCTTGCAGTCCGGGCATTGGCTCGCCAGCTGCTCGGTGAACGCGTCCGTGAACACGTTGAGGATCGAGTAATCGGTGATCGAGAAGATCGCGACGTTGGCTTCGCCGTTGCTGTCGGCGACCACCTGACTGGCCACCATCTTGCCCCATTCCTGCACCTGCGCATCGCCGTCGAGCGCGGTGGAGATGACGCCGGGAACCGGTTCGCCCGCAATACTGTCGGCGACCACCGGAATGCCCGCAGCCTCGGCCGAGGCGATCTGCTTCGTCAGCATCGTCAACGGTGTGCCGGAGATGTGGATGGCGTCCGGGTTCAGGGCAATGGCCTGATCCATGGCCTTGGGTGCCGCTTCGGCGTCGGTGCCCATCAGAACACGCTGGTATCGCCACCCCAGTACATCCGCGGCCTGCTGAATGGCGTCGTTCTTGGCACTGGAGATCGGCTGGGGCGTCTCGATGCTGATGACGTACTTGCCCTCGTCCGGCGCCTTGCTCAACGGCGTCGTCAGCACGAGATCGGTCGGCGCTGCTTCGTACTGGTCGGCGACCGCCTGCGCACCGGCGACGTCCGCCGCCTCACCGGTGGTCGTGTCTTCCGAGCTGCTGCAGCCGGTCAGGACCAGGCTCGCGGCAGCAATGCCGGCCAAAGCCTTTGTCCAAGTTGTGGTTTTCACGTGAGTTCCTTTCGAAGAACTAATTGCGACGAGCGGTCCGCGCGGCGAGCGCGACGGCGATGATGAGGGCGAGTCCGTTGAAGAGGTCGTTGACGTAGCTGGGTGCGCCGGCCAGTTGCAGGCCCTTCACACCGGTGGCGAGGAGGTAGATGGCGATCAGCGTGCCGAGCACGTTGACGCGTCCGGCACGGATCTGGGTGGAGCCGAGGAACACGGCCGAGAAGGCGGGAAGAAGGTACGACGGCCCGATGTCGGGCGCGGCGGTGCCCAGCTTGGCCGCCAGCACCACCCCGGTGAGCGCGGCGATGGTTGCCGATGTCATCAAGGCGCCGAACATGATGCGTTCGACACGCAGGCCGGCGAGACGGGCGGCCTGACGATTGCCGCCCGTGGCATACAGGTAGCGGCCCAGCGGCGTCTTCTCGAGCAGGACGTACATCACCGCGGCGACGGCGATCATGTAGAAGAACGGCAGTGGCAGGCCGAGGAAGGGCTTGCTGCCCATGTCGAGGAAGCCGTCGGTGAAGCCCTCGGTGATCTGCTTTCCGTCGGTCACCCAGTACGTTCCGGCCAGCAGGATGCTCGACATACCGAGCGTCGCGATGAACGAGTCGACATGCAGTTTCACCACCACGAAGCCGTTGACGGCGCCGATCAGCGCGCCGCACAGCAGGGTGGTGACGATGGCGATGGGCGTGCTGATGCCCTGCGAGAGTTGGTAGGACACCATCGCGACCGAGAACCCCATGACGCCGGCGATGGAAAGGTCGAACACGCCCGCGGCCAGCGGCACGATCAGGCCGATGGCCAACATGGCGGTGATCGCCTGATCACCGGCGACGATGCGGAAGTTGCCCTGGGTCATGAAGGTGTCGGGAATCCAGATCGCGAACAGCACGATGATGGCGACCCATACGTACAGACCGCTGAAGCGATCGAGTCCGAGCGAGAGCTTGCGGCCCTTGGTTCGGGTACCCGCGCCGTCGCTTCCACCCGGTGGTGGGCTCGCAGGCGCGGCCGCCGCTTCTTCGTGGGATTGGGTTGTCATGGTGATCCTTTCACCGAGTCCGAGTGCCGGCGAGGGTCACGGCGGGAGCAGGTTTCTTCAATGTCGAGGCGGTCAGCCGGTCCGGGTCGATCCGGGGCCGCGAGAATTCGTCGACGACACGGCCGACCGACAGCACGATCACCCGGTCGCACAGACGGGTGAGCTCGCCGTGGTCGGTGGACACCACCAGCACCGCTGCGCCGGCCTGAGCTGCGGAGTCGACCAGAGCATGGATGTCGGCCTTCGCGCCGATGTCGACACCCTGAGTGGGTTCGTCGAGCAACAGCACTCGGGGATTGCGTCTGAGCCACCGGGCCAGCACGACCTTCTGCTGGTTGCCGCCGCTGAGGGTGCTCAGATGTCGTTCGGTGTCGCCCGTGGGCCGGACTCCGAGACGTTCGAGCCAGTGCGCCACATCGGATTTCTCGCGCTTGACGCGCACGAGACCACCTTTGGCGAACCCCCACGGATCGGCGACCGACACGTTCTCGCGCAGCGACGCTGCGGCGAACGCTGCGTTGGACAGGCGCTCGGCCGGCACGCAACCGATACCCGCCGACATCGCCAGATCCGGTCGACCCTGTTCGACGGTCTTCCCGTCCACGGTGATCGCGCCGCCGCGACTCTCCGCGCCGAAGAGCGCGGGCACTATCTGTTCTCGACCGGATCCGGTGATACCGGCGATGCCGAGAACTTCACCGGAACGAATCGAGAAACTGAGGTCTTCGACTGCACCACAAGACAACTCGACGATCTGCAGAACGGGGTCGCCGGCGGAGTCCGTGGTTTCTTCCGGCTCGGCCAGGAACTCCTCGACGCGGCGGCCGATCATCAGCTCGACGAGACCGGATTCGTCGAGACCCTCGAGTGGGCGGGTGGTCACGATCTTGCCGTCTCGCATGACCGTCACGCTGTCGCAGAGGGAGAAGATCTCGTTCAGGTGATGCGAGACGAACAGCACGGCAACCCCGCGGTCGCGGATTCGACGGACCAGGTCGAACAGCCGGACTGCCTCCGCGGCAGGGAGATTGGCGGTGGGTTCGTCGAGTACCAGAACGCGGGCTCCACCGGAGTGATCCTGGACCGCACGGGCGATGGCGAGCATGGTGCGTTCGCTCATGGTCAACGCCCCGGCAAGCTTCTTCAGGTCGAGATCGACACCGAGCTCCGCGAGAGCCGTCTTGGCCCGAGCGCGTTCTGCCTTGAAGTCGATGGTGCCGATGGCGGTGGTCTTGTATCCGTGCCCGAGAGCGAGGTTGTCCACCACGTCGAGGCTTTCGACCAGTCCGAGTTCCTGGTGAACGAAGCGAAGACCGGCGGCCTCGCCGCTACCCGGAATTCCGAGATGCAGCTCGTCACCGCCGACCGCGATCGATGCGCCATCGTCGGGATCGTGATAGCCGGCAAGCACTTTGATGAGAGTGGACTTGCCACACCCGTTCTGCCCGACCAGTCCGCGGATCTCGCCGGGTGCGAGGAGAAGTTCGACGTCGTCGAGTGCCCGATGGCCGCCGAAGGTCTTCGAGAGACCGCTGATGCTCAGCGCATCTGTCATGAAATCCTACCTACGTGAGGTGAGTAACTTGAATCCTGCTGTTGTTACCTAGGTCATACTCAACTATGTACATGGATAAGTCCAGCATTCCGCGAAAGTTCGTATTGTGCGCTCAAGTGCATAAATAGGGAGAACAGAGCGAGCGCCAGGGACGCTGAAGTCGAGAGTCGGCCCTCGGCTGTATCTATAGTCGACGCGTAGTTAGCGAACGTCACCGAAAGGAAGTCCGTGAGCGAGTATCAGCTGGGCAGCGTCGTACAGATCGCGTACATGGTCGACGACGCGCGGGCGGCGGCCGCAGACTTCTCCGCCCGTACCGGAGCCGGGCCGTTCTTCGTCCGGCACAACCCCGGAGCGTTCGACCACACCTCGGCCTACGGCCAGTGGGGGCGCACCCAGATCGAACTGGTGCAAACCCACACGGCAACTCCCCCGGCGTTCGCGGAGACCACGACGGCACGACACTGCGTCCACCATGTCGCGATCATGGTGGCCTCGTTCAGCGAACAGCAACGCATCTTCGACGAGAGCGGCTGGCCCGCACTGTTTTCGGCGACCACCCCTAACGGAAACGCCTTCGCGTTCCACGACGCCCGAGCGGAGCTCGGACATCTCGTCGAGATCTACGAACCGCGACCGAGCATTCTGGCGTTGTACCGTCGCGTCGCCGACGCAGCCACCAACTGGGACGGAGTCGACCCGGTTCGCGACCTGTGATCGCGGTCGGCGCCGGACCGGTCAGGCGTCCGCGAGCAACGCGGCGGCACGTTCGCGGGCCATGGCCAGGATCTGCGGGTTACCCGAGTTCCACAGCACCGTCAGTTGTTTCTTGCAAATCTTCCACTCACCGTCGACCCGTCGGAGCGAATCGGTGTAGTAGCCGCCGATGGTGAACATCGCGTCGCCGGCCGTGTTGGGGAGCACGTGCTCCGCGCGCACGTAGGAGATGACCGTTCCGCTGTCTCCGTCGACGGTGATGTCCAGATTGGACAGAAAGTGCTGCGACGCAGCGAGTCCCGGAAAGAGCATCCGTCCCCGCTGCACCCAGTCGTCCGCCTTGAAGGGACCACCGTTGCCCGCGCGGTAGCTCGTGTAATCGATCTCGATGTCGTCGGTGAACACCGACCGGTACATGTCCCAGTCCCGCAGATCGATTCCGCGCGCGAATCGGGCCATCAGCTTCGTGATCTCCTGATGATCGTCGACGCTCATGTCACTTCGCCTTCGCGGGCAGCTGCAGGGAGACCGTCTCGAAGTACTCGTCGAGTCCGTCGGGTCCGAGCTCACGGCCGATTCCCGACTTCTTGAAGCCACCGAACGGTGCGGACGCGTTGAAGCGGCCACCGTTGATCGAGACCTGGCCGGTGCGCAACCGGCGAGCAATGGCGATCGCAGTGTCGTCGTCGCCGGCGAACACGGCTCCGGAGAGTCCGTAGTCGGAGTCGTTCGCGATGTCGACCGCGTCGTCGATGCCGTCGTAGGTGAGCACGGCGAGGACGGGACCGAACACCTCTTCGCGAGCGATAGCGGACTTGTTGTCCACGCGGGAGACGACGGTCGGACGGACGAAGAAGCCGGACTGCAGTCGCTCGTCGAGGTCGTCGACCTCGCCGGGTCCACCGACCAGGAAGACCGCGCCCGCCGGCACCTCGGCCAGATGTTTCAGCACGGACTGCTGCTGTTCCTGCGACGCCATCGGCCCGATGTCCACCGACTCGTCGAGGGGGTCGCCGACCGTCTGCGACCCCACGAGTTCCACCAGCTTCTGCTCGACCTCGTCGATCCGATCGGCGGGAACCAGCAATCGTGTGGTGGCGGTGCAGGTCTGGCCGTTGTTGATGTAGCACCCCCGAACGGCTGCGGTGATCGCGGCGTCCAGATCGGCGTCGGGAGCGACGATGAACGCAGACTTTCCGCCGAGTTCCAAGGTCACTTTCTTGATTCCGGCTGCAGCTACTTGTCCGACGCGGGCGCCGGCCGAGGTCGAACCGGTGAGGCTGACCAGGTCGACGTCCGGATGACCGGCCAATCTCTCGCCCACCCGGCCGCCCGCTCCGGAGACGATGTTCAAAACGCCCGGCGGCAGTGCGGTGGTGTCGGCGATCTCCGCGACGACGAACGCCGCCAGCGGCGCGACGCTACTGGGCTTGACCACCGTGGTGCAGCCGGCGGCGATAGCGGGTGCCACCTTGGCCGCAAGTTGGTACAGCGGGTAGTTCCACGGCGTGATCGCGCCGACGACCCCGATTCCGACCTTGATGATCAGCGACGTACCGCGGCGTTCCTCCAGGGACGTGTTCTCGAGGATGTCCGCCATCGACCGGAAGATGGTCACGCCCAGACCGACCTGCACGGTGCGGGACCGCGCGATCGGCGTGCCGACCTCGCGCGCCATGATCTCGGCGAGTTCGGCTTCCCGATCGACCAGCCCGTCGGCGATCTGCCGCAGCGCCGTCACGCGGTCGGCGATCGACGACTGCGACCACTCGCCGAAGGCGGCACGTGCTGCGGCGACCGCGTCGTCGACATCGGATTCGGTGCCCGCGGGCACCCGGGCCAGCAGCTGTCCCGTCGCGGCCTCCAGCACGTCGATCGTTCCGTCGCCCGACGACGGAACCCACTTGCCGCCGATGTAGAGCTCGTGCCGGTCGTCCATTCGAGGCCTCACTTCTTCTGCTGCGCGGCCGAGTGGCGGCCATCACAATCACCATAGCGATCTTAGAGGACTGATTGTCAAGTAAGTAGCGCAATCAAGTCTGTACATAGTTAGTGGTTCGTTTCTTGACATCCACTACTAATTGGGTAGGTTATGAGCACCGTCACAGTCCTACCGACGGCAAGCGCCGCATCACTTGCCGATGACCGTCCCAGACAGGGACCGGAGAATTCGAGGAGCACCATGAACGACCTCGCGACCAACACGTCCGCGCCGACCGTCGTCACGAGCGAATTGGTCGATCTCGTGGTCAAGGGCATGGTCCGTGGCCCGATCACGCCCGAACTCCAGGCCGTGGTCGACGCCGGAGACGCCGTCGCCAAGGGCCCCGTCGTCATGCCGACGCAGGCCGGTATCGCCAACGCCGGCGCGCAGGTTCGCCTTCCCGAGGGCGGCGACGAGGCCAAGGCCGTCACCGACCTGCTCCACGTCTTTCTTCCGGTCAACCGTCGCCTCCGCGAACTGTGCACCGCTTGGCAGTGCCGTCCCGACGGCTCCGCGAACGATCACTCGGACGCCCAGTACGACGCCAAGATCCGCGATCAGCTCGAAGACATTCACACCGACGTGACCAAGATGCTGCGCCGGACGGGCAAGCAGTGCGCCCCGCTCCTCGACTACCGCGAGCGGCTGATCGGCGCCCTCGAACGCTTCGACAGCGGCGACACCGCATCTCTGACATCGCCCCTGACGGACGGCTACCACACCGTCTGGATGTGGCTGCATCAGCACGTGCTGATGATGCTGGGTATGACACGGGCGCAGGACGAGGCCCTCGAGGAGAAGCTCGTATCCGGTAGCGCAGAATGACCGTGTCCGACAACGTCATCCACGCGTCCACGCGGACGGCGGTACCTTACGGTCAAGGCCGTGCTCGCGGACTCGGCGCCGACGTGCTGGGTGTACACGGTGTCGAGATGGACAACCTGGTGGCACTCGGACTTCCCGTGGTACCGGGATTGACCGTCCCGATCGGTTCCGGTGCCGGACTCGAGAACCGCGAGACCGCCTCTCTGGCAATCGACCTGCTCGAAAAGCTGGCCGTACGCGGGATCTGGCCCGAGGTCCGCACCGAGCGGCGGCCCATGTTGATGCATCTGCGCTGCAGCGCCCCTGTCCCGGTGTCGGCCCTGCCGCCGGCCATCTCGGCCATCGGTCTGTCGAGCCGCAACATCGACGCTCTGGTCGAGGTGATCGGACGAGAGCGCGACATCTACGACTCCTGGGCGGCGAACCTCCGGTTCGTCGCGGAGGGCGCTCTCGAGATCGACACCGACGATCTGGACGACCTCGACGACGACCACCCCGACAGCCGCACCCGAGTTCCCGCTCTGCTCGAACTTATCGAGAAGTCCACCGGTGCAACGTTTCCCACGGAACCGGCCGAGCAACTCGGTCTGGCAGCCAAAGCCATGCTCGCCCGTTGGGCCTCTCCCCGTGGACAGCGTGCGCGCAAAGCCCTGTCCCTGCCCGGTGACCTGGGAATCGCCCTGCACGTTCGCGCCCTGCGCCTCGGCTCCTGGGACGAATCCGGGTACGGATCCGCGATAAGCCGTGACCTGGAGACCGGCAAGTACGCACCCCATGGCGTCTTTCACCTCGGTGTTCGCCGGGCCGATCCCAACCCCGGTCCGGGCGCCCCACTCACGCACACCCCCGGTGGCGTGCAGATTCTCGATCAGATCTTCGCCACGCTCGAACCTCATCTTCGTGCCGTCGCGGAGGTGGAGTTCGAGGTCCGCGACCGCCAACTCGCACTGCTCAGCGCCGGTCCGCTCGAGCACCCCGGCCCGCGCGCGGTCACCAATCTGGCCGTCGACCTGGCCACCGGTCAATCGATCGGACGCAGCGAGGCCGTTCGCATGCTCGAACCCGACCTGATGCAGGACCTCCTCCACGCCCAGCTCACGCTCACCGGCCGCGAACAGCTGCTCGCGCACGGGCTTCCCGCGTCGCCGGGTGCAGCCATCGGCGAGATCGCGTTGTCGAGCGAGCGGGCCCTGCGACTCGCAGCCGAAGGCAAGGACGTCATCCTCGTCGCGTCCGAGACCAGCCCGGCGGACGTCCCCGCTCTGCTCGCCGCCACTGCGGTGATCACCTCCAACGGTGGACTGGCGTCGCATGCCGCCGTCGTTGCCCGCGGCGCCGGCCGACCGGCCGTCTGCGGCGCGACGACGCTGCGAATCGACCTCGACGCCGCCACCGTGACGTCCGACGGCATCACCCTGTCCGAGGGTGACACAGTCTCCGTCAACGGCCGAACCGGCGACGTCTACGTGGGCGCCGTACCGATCCGGCCCGCGGAACCATCGCCGGAACTCGAGGTGCTGCTCGGATGGGCCGACGAGATTCGCGAACTGGGCGTGCGCACCAACGCCGACAACGCCGAGGACGCAGCAACGGCGTTCCGGCTCGGCGCCGAGGGAATCGGACTGTGCCGCACCGAGCACCAGTTCATGGGTGATCAGCTGCCGCTGGTGCAACGACTCGTTCTCGCCGACAGCGAAGCCGAGGAGATCGACGCGATCGCGGCGCTGACGGCGGCCCAGCAGTCGGACTTCACCGATCTGCTTCGCGTCGTGGGGAATCGGCCCATCACCGTCCGTCTGCTCGACGCACCGCTGCACGAGTTCCTGCCACCTGACGGGCACTACCGAGACGACGCCCAGGCCGAACGGGCAGCTGCCACCCACGAATCCAACCCGATGCTGGGACTTCGTGGTGTGCGGTTCGCCATGGTGCAGAAGCGGCTGTATCCCGCGCAGGCCGAAGCGCTGTTCCGCGCATGGGTCACGGTGAACGCCGAAGGACTCACGCCTGCACTCGAAGTGATGATCCCGCTGGTATCCCTTCCGGGTGAACTCACCGAAGCCATCGCCCAGGTGCACCGTGCTGCCGCTACCGTCGCCGCCGACACCGGTGTCACGGTTCCCTACCTCGTCGGCAGCATGATCGAGACCCCGCGGGCAGCGCTGCTCGCCGCTACGTTGGCCGCCGAGGCGCAGTTCCTCTCGTTCGGCACCAACGACCTGACCCAGCTGACGTACGGGTTCTCCCGAGACGACGTCGAGAAGACGATGCTCGCGCACTACCTCGAGCACGGACTGCTGACCGACAGCCCCTTCGCGGTGCTCGATCGCGACGGAGTCGGTGCCCTGGTCTCCCTGGCCGCGGACAGTGCGCGCACCGTGCGACCCGACGTGAAGCTGGGCGTCTGCGGTGAACACGGCGGCGACCCGGAATCGATCTCGTTCCTGAATTCGGTCGGGCTGCATTACGTGTCGTGCTCCCCCAGGCGTGTTCCCGTGGCCCGCCTGGCGGCCGCGCACGCCACGCTGGAGAAGCAGACGACGTGAATTCCGAGCTGGACTACTTGCGGGCATCCGTGCGAGCCGCGGCGGCCGATCTCGGCGGACCCGACCTGTGCCGCTCGCTCGATCCAGCCGGCGCCGGCTGGGACGCCGGCGCCTGGTCGGTCATGGCGGGACAGATCGGGGTCAGCAGCCTGGGATTGCCCGAATCATGCGGCGGCCTCGGTGGTTTGGCCGAGCTCGCCGTGGTCGCCGAAGAACTGGGCGCCGCGCTGCTTCCGATCCCGTTCCTCTCGACGGTCCTCACCGCACAGGTGCTCGTCCACGCCGGCGGTGCCGACGACGTGATCACGGACATCGCCGAAGGTCGGCCCGCCGCGTTCGCGGGACTCGACAGGCGCGGATGGTGGTCACCCGACCACGAGATCTTCACCGCCACCGAGACGACAACCGGGTGGTCGTTGACCGGCCACGCGCCGGCTGTCCTCGGCGCCGCCGATGCTCGGTGGCTGGTGGCCGTCGCCCACACCTCGGACGGTCCAGACATCTTCGTCGTGGACGCCGCCGCAACCGAACCCGCTATCACGCCGCTGCGAACACTCGACCTGTCGCGGGCGCAGGCCGCGCTCACCCTGTCGGACACGCCGGCCCGCCGGCTGACGGTCGGCGGAAGCGCCTCGGCCGCAGTCGATCCCGCTCTCGACGTGGCCTGCATCGTGCTGGCTGCCGAGCAACTCGGTGGCGCTCAGGTGAGCCTCGACCGCACGGCCGCATACGCGAAGGAACGCCGTCAATTCGGGCGAGCCATCGGCAGCTTCCAAGCCGTCAAGCACACGCTCGCCGACATGCTGGTTCTCGTGGAGTCCAGCCGATCGGCAGTCGTTCGCGCGATCGAGGCCACCGATCTCACCGAGGCCGGCGCGGTGGCGCAGGCGTGGTGTTCGGACGCCTACCGGACCGTGAGCGCCGAGGCCGTACAACTCCACGGCGGTATCGGCTTCACGTGGGAACATCACTGCCACCTGTACTTCCGACGGGCCCGCGCCGACGCTCAGCTCTTCGGCGGGGCCGCGTTCCACCGGGAACGGCTCGCCACTTCTCTCGCCTGGTGAGGGCGTTCAGCGCTTGTCGCGCTGAGACCACGGCTGGTCGCGGTTCTCCCGCGGCTCAGGCGGCAACCCGAGCACCCGCTCGCCGATGACGTTGCGCTGGATCTGATCGGTACCACCTGCAAGTCGGTAACCCGGGCTTCCCAGCAGATGTTCGGTCCACGCGAAGCGGTCGTCGTCGACCGCGGCGGTGATCTCGGTACCCAGCAGATCCGCCGCGATTTCACCGATCTTGCCCAGGACGTCCGACGCCATGAGTTTGCCGACCGATGCCGCCGGCCCCGGAGACACACCCGCGGCAGCAGCGCGGGCCACCCGGTCCGCGGTGGCCGCCCGCAGTTCCGATCGGATGTACACGTCCGCGATGTTCTGACGCACCAACGGATCGTTCGCGACACCGAGAGACTGCGCCAGCGAGATCAATTCGGCCACCGAGCCGCCCTTCTTCCGGGTCACCGACCCGGAGGCGGTGCGCTCGAACGCCAGCGTGGCACCCGCGACCTTCCACCCTTGGCCCACCTCGCCGAGACGCATGCTGTCCGGCACCCGGACCTCGTGCAGAAACACCTCGTTGAACGACGATCCTCCGCTCATCTGCCGAATCGGCCGGATGTCGACCCCCGCGAGGTCGAGGGGAATCAGAAACGCGGTGATGCCCTTGTGTTTCGGTGCGTCCGGATCGGTGCGGGCCAGGAGCATCCCGAGGTCGGCGAAGCGTGCACCCGACGACCACACCTTCTGCCCGTCGATCACCCAGTCGTCACCGTCGCGCACGCCCCGGCACCCGAGTGCGGCCAGATCGGATCCGGCGCCGGGCTCGCTGAACAGTTGGCAGGCGAGGAGGTCGGTGCGGAGCAACGGGTTCGCGTAGGTGCGCCGCTGATCGTCGGAGCCGAACATCGCCACCGCGGGTCCGACGAGACCGGTTGTGACGCTGATGAGTTCGGTGGACGGCGGCACGTCGAACTCACGCTCGGCCTGCGCGATGGCCGACGCGAAGGAGGCAGGCAGTCCGCGTCCACCGTGTTCCACGGACAGGGTCACCGCGCCGTAGCCGGCGTCGAAGCGTTGCCTGCGATAGTGCCGGACGGCGTCGAGCAACGCCGTCTCGTCCTCGTCGGACAGATTGCGGAAGACGGCGAGGTCGGGCCGATCCTGCGGTGAGGGCTCAGGTCGGGGCGGGAGGATCGAGCCCAGCCACGACCGGACCTCGGCCTGGAAGTCGGCCAGCTCGGGGATGGTACCGAGACCCGTTGTCACAATGATCCTTTCGTCGTCACGCCGTCAACACCGTGCAAGCCGACAGCCCGGGAGCGCCGTACACGTGGGTGAAGCCGACCGTCGGGCCACCGGGCACCTGATTGCCTTCGGCGCGGCCCTGCAATTGCCGGACGACCTCGTGCACCTGCCGTAACCCGGATGCGCCGATCGGTTCTCCGCCGGCCAGGCAGCCGCCGTCGGTGTTGATCGGCATGCTGCCGTCGAAGCGGGTCGCTCCCGATTGGAGCAACTTCGCCTGTTCGCCGTGCTCGCACAGACCCGTTTCCGCCATGTGAATGATCTCGGACCCGGAATCGGTGTCCTGCAACTGCGCGACGTGGACGTCGGCGGGACGGAGGCCGGCCGCGGCGAACGCCGCCGCGGCGGCATCGATGCTCGGACTGCGAGTCGGGTCGGGAGCAAGCCACGGTGAGAACACCTCGAAGGATCCGAACCGTCGGGTTCGCACCTCCACCGCAGCCAGCCGAATCGGTTTGTCGCACATGTCGTGTGCGCGATCTCCCCGCGCCAGCACGAGAGCGACCCCGCCCTCACCAGGCGAGCAGAACATGTACTGGGTGAGCGGATCGTTCACCATGGCGGACGACAGCACCTGCTCGGCGGTGAGTTCCTTTCGCCGCCACGCCATCGGATGTGCTGCTCCGTTGGCGAAGGCTCGCTCGGAGACATCCGCCAGTACGGACTCGTCGAGGCCGTGCTCGTGAAAGTATCGGCGCGTCTTCATCGCGAAGTACTGGGTGGTGACCATCATGCCGGTCCGGGCGTACCAGGGGTCCAGACCGTACGCGGCGGGGTCGGAGGCGAATGCGCCACGCGGGTGCTTGTCGAAACCGACCACCGCCACTACGTTCGCTCGCCGGGCGGTGAGCATGTCGGTGGCCGTCGCCAGGGCGACTCCGCCTGTGGCGCAACCGTTCTTGACAGTCGTGAACGGGATGCCGGTCAGCCCGAGACGCGAGACCAGCGAATCGGGCTTGCCGGAGACGTTGCTGCCGCCGACCGCGGCATCGACGTCGGACCACGCAATTCCGGCGTCGGCCAGTGCGGCACGCAGCGCGTGCTCGCCCATGTCCATGCCCGAGACCCCGTCGTGCCGACCGAACGCGTGCATTCCGGCGCCGACGATGTAGACGTCGTCCGAACTCACGAGGTCACCTTCCCGAACGCGAACGTGACCTCGGCGTCTCCGACCGGGAGCAAACGCAGTTCGACGTCGTCCCCGATCGCGACCGTCCCGACGATGCGCGATTCGACGAGAACCCCGCCGAGGTCGACGTAACCGACGACGAACGGCTCGAACCCCGACGCCGGCACGTCGAAGGGGGGCTTCGGCGCGAAAGCCTGTGTGGTCCAGGTCCAGACCGTTCCTCGAGTCGGCAGCGGCCGCCGCGACACCGCCGCCCCGGCACATCCCGGGCACCGTGCTGCCGGTGGAAACGCCACGACTTCGCAATCGTCGCAGGCGCTTCCGGCCAGCACCGGTGGATCGAGTTGCCCGAACAGCGTGTCGTCGACGGCGTGCATTCTGCGCGCTACCCGGCCAGAAGTGACAGTGGTCGGGCGAGGATCTCGCCGAGGGTGCGCAGGTACTCCGCTGCGGGAGCCCCGTCCACCGCTCGGTGATCGAACGTCAGTGAAAGCGTCATGACCTGTGTCTTCACCGGAGTGTCACCCTCCCAGCGGAATCCGTCCTTGACCCGGCCGACGCCGAGAATGGCGACGTTGCCCGGATTGACCACCGGAGTGAAGAAGTCGACGCCGTACGCACCGAGCGTGCTGACCGAGAACGTCGCGCCCTCCATGTCGTTCAGTGCCAGTTTTCCAGTCCGAGCCGCCGTCGCCACCGCGTTGGTGCGGGTGGCGATCGCGGTGAGCGACAGAGCGTCGGCATCGCGGACCACGGGAACGACGAGTCCACCGTCGACAGCGACCGCGACCCCGATGTTGATCTCCTCGAACAGTGTCACCTTGTCATCGGCGATTCCGGCGTTCAGCAACGGATGCTGCTGCAGCGCAAGGGCTGCGGCCTTGACCACGAAATCGTTGAGGCTGGGCGGCTTCGACGCGGAGCCCTCGCCCTTGAGTTGCGCGCGGACGGCGACGAGAGCGGTCACATCCACTTCGTAGCCGTGCGTCAGCTGGGCCATCGTGTGCAGGCTGTCGACCATGTTGCGGGCTATAGCGCCGCGCATTCCCGAGAGCGGGATGACGTCACCGGGCTGTGGGCCGGTGACCCGGGCGGGCGTCGGCGTCGGCGCAGTCGAACCGGCCTGTGGCGTAGCGGCATTCTCGACATCGGCCTTCGTGACGCGGCCGCCGATTCCGGTACCGACGAGCCGGGTCAGGTCCACGCCGAGTTCGGTGGCCCGGCGACGGACCAACGGCCCGACGAACTGGCCGGCCGATTCACTGGGCTTCTCGACTTCGGCCGCCATCGCGGGTGCCGGAGTCGCAGCGAGGAACTCCTCGACATCTTCGGACACGATGCGCCCACCGGGGCCGGTGCCGCGTATCGCAGCCAGATCGACGTTCGACGCCGCAGCGACGCGGCGGGCGTTCGGCGACGACTTGAGTCGCGTCCCGTCGCCGGATACCGGCGCAGCCGTCGGGGCGGCCGCAGAAGCCACATCGTCAAGGACCGCGTCCACCGACACAGGAGCGTCGACACCGTTCGGTGCCTGCTCCCCCTCACCGAGGAGCCACCCGATCACCGCGCCGACCGGCAGTACGTCGCCGGCCTTCGCGGTGGTGGCGAGGATGCCTTCGGCTTCGGCTTCCACGTCGACCTCGACCTTGTCGGTCTCGAGACGCAGGAGCACGTCGCCGAGACCGATGCGCTGGCCCGGCTCGGCCAGCCATTCGCCGATGACGCCTTCCTGCATCGTCAGACCCAGCTTCGGCAGCACGATCTGCTGAGCCATTGCGTCAGTTCCTTTCGAGCAGGCGGCGCGCTCCGGCGACGATGCGGTCTGCGTCGGGCACGTAGGCCTTTTCGAGCGGGGTGCTGAACGGCACGGGGGTGAAGGGAGCGCCGATGCGCAGGACCGGTGCGTCGAGGTAGTCGAACGCTTCTTCCTGGATCTGCGCGGCCACTTCGGCGCCGATGCCACCGAACGTGACTGCCTCGTGCACAACCAGAATGCGGTTGGTCTTGGACGCCGATTTCACGATGGTGGCCGTGTCGAGAGGCTGCACCGACCTCGGGTCGACCACCTCCACCGACACTCCGGATTCGGCGAGGATGTCGGCAGCCTTCAGCGCTTCGGTGACCATGCGGCCGAAGGCGACGATGGTGACGTCGTCACCTTCGCGCGGAATCGCGGCCTGACCGATGGGGATCGAGTAGATCTCCTCGGGCACCTCGGCTCGCGCTCCGAGGAGGACCTTGTTGAGCATGAACACGACGGGATTGTCGTCGCGAACGGCCGAGACCATCAAGCCCTTGGCGTCGTACGCGTTGGACGGCATCAGCACCTTGAGCCCCGGGGTGTGGGCCAGCCAGGCTTCGAGCGACTGCGAATGTTGCGCACCCGCGCTCACTCCGGCGCCGTAGGCGACCGCGATGACCATCGGGACCTTGACCTCGCCGCCGTACATGAACTTCATCTTGGCGGCCTGGTTCACCACTTGGTCGAGGGCGACGGCCAGGAAGTCCATGAACATGATGTCGACGACGGGACGCAGCCCTCGCGCTGCGGCGCCGACGCCGAGACCGATGAGACCCATCTCGGCGATCGGGGTGTCGACCATGCGCCGCGGCCCGAACTCGTCGAGAAGTCCGTCGTACATGTGGAAGACGCCGCCGTATCCGGCCACGTCCTCGCCGATGACGAAGACGTTCTCGTCCTCCCGCATGGTTTGCGCGACGCCTTCGTTGTACGCCTTGACGTACGTGGTGACGCGAGCCGTCGCGGCCTCGGCCGGTGTGGTCGAGTTCGGTGACGTTTCTGTTGCAGTAGACATCGTTTCAGCCTTTTCGGTTCTTCAGTCGCTGTAGACGTTGAGGGCGAAGTCGGCCACGTCCGGGAAGGGACTGGCCTCGGCGAAGCTCACGGATTCTGCGATGTCCGCGTCCACTTCTGCCCAGACGGTGGCGAACTCGGATTCGGTCACCAGGCCTTCGGACACGGCCCGTGCTTCGAGGAGTTTGATGGCGTCGCGCTCTTTCCACGCCTCGACCTCTTCCTGGGTGCGGTAGGTCTTGCGCAGACCCTTCACGCCCTGGTGGTCGTAGTAGCGGTAGGTCTTGGCCTCGACCAGAGTGGGACCACCGCCGTTGCGGGCCCGTTCGACCGCACGCCCGACGGCTGCGCGCACCGCGATCGCATCCATGCCGTCGCAGATCTCACTGGGAAATCCGTAGGCCGGTGCGCGATCGGCGACGTTCTCGAGCTTCATGTGATCCCGCAGAGCGGTGAATTCCGCGTATCCGTTGTTCTCGCAGACGAATACGACCGGAAGTTCGAGAATGCCGGCCATGTTCGCGGCCTCGTGGAACGCGCCGATGTTGCTGGCCCCGTCCCCGAAGAACGGGATGGCGACGGAGTCCTCGCCGCGGTACTTGGCGGCGAATGCGGCGCCGACGGCGATCGGGATACCGCCGCCGACGATGCCGTTCGCGCCGAGCATGCCGATGGAGAGGTCGTTGATGTGCATCGAGCCACCGCGGCCCTTGCAGTATCCGTCGACGCGGCCGAAGAGTTCGGCGAACATCTGGCGGAACTGGGCACCCTTGGCGACGGCGTGACCGTGTCCGCGGTGTGTCGAGGAGATCTGATCGGTGTCCCGCAGGTTGCTCATCGCCCCGGCTGCGACGGCTTCCTGGCCGACGTACAGGTGCAGGAACCCTGGAAGCTTGCCGCCTTCCATCAGCCGGCCGGCCTCGGTCTCGAACTGCCTGATCCGAACCATGCGCCGATGCAGATCCAGCAGGATCTCCCGGCTCGGTGTCGGATCGTTGGATCCGATGGGCTCGACGGCCTCACGGGTTGGGTCGGTCGCGGTCGAAGTCACCACGTACACCTCTTCTCTGGTCCGAACGATGCAGCGATCCATCGCGCTGGGGACTTTGTTTACGTCTTCTACAGTATGGCTACTACAGTAGCTGAATGTAAGTAGAATCACTATAAAGTTACTGTTGCACATTCGAGGACCGAACCGTTGAAGGAGTGAGCCATGCTCGACCGAATAAGGGAGCGAGCGACGGCCGACCCGCACGGCCTGGCTCTGGTGGACGACCGCAGAGCGATGACCTGGACCGATGTCGCCACCACCCTCGACGCCCTGGGCGAACGACTCATCCACATCGCACCGAACTCCGACGAACGCATCGCCGTGATCGGCGAGAACACCGCCGAGACCCTCCTGACGCACGTTGCCGGCATCCGGCGGGGCGTCGGCACGGTGGCCGTCTCCCGGCAGCTCAAGCCCGACGAAATGGCCGACCAGCTGCTCGATTCCGGTTCCGTGGCCGTGGTGACGGGCCCCTCGGGTCTGATCTCGTCCTTCGAAGCGGGTCGCAAGGTCGGTCTCCGCGCGGTGATCGTCCACAACGCCGACGCGTTCGGCGGCGTCGACTGGTCCGAGTTCGTCGCGACCGACCGAGACCTGCCCGCGTCGGTGCCGGCGACCGAGCGTCCGGCTCGTCCGCCCCTCGTCTACACCTCCGGCACCACCGGACGTGCTCGCGGCACGCAGGTGCGCTGGTTGCCCGCTCCCGCCGAGACCGCCGCGGACTTCGTCGACGCGGTGTCCGCGCGGTCGGGCTATCCCGCCGGCGTCCACCTCGTCGTCGGACCGCTGCAACACAACGGCCCGCTCACCGCGATACGCCATCTGCTCTCCGGTCAGCCCGTGGTGGTGATGGGCCGCTTCGACGCCGAACGCACGTTGGAGCTGATCTCGGGTCACCGGGTCACGTCGACACTGATGGTTCCCACGCACTTCCAGCGCCTGCTGGGACTCGACGATGGCGTCCGCTCCCGCCACGACGTCTCGTCTCTGGAGTACGTCGCGCACACCGGTTCGGCGTGTCCCCAGGACGTGAAGCGTTCGATGATCGACTGGTTCGGTCCGGTGCTCGTCGAGTCTTACGGCGGCAGCGAAATCGGGTCGGTGTGCAAGATCGACTCGACGGAGTGGCTCGAGCACCCCCGGTCGGTCGGCCGAGCGGTCCCCCCGTTCGAAGCCGTGGTCGTCGGATCCGACGGCGGCGAACTCGGCCGCGGTGAGGTGGGTGTGCTCGGCTTCCGAACCCCGCCCGAGCGCAGCGTCGTCTTCCACGCCGATCCCGAAAAGACCGCTGCGGCTTACATTTTGCCGGGAGTCGCAACCCTGGGCGACGTCGGGTACGTGGACGACGACGGGTACGTGTTCATCACCGATCGAGTGGCCGACATGGTGGTCTCCGGAGGCGTGAACCTGTATCCCGCAGAGAGCGAGCGCGTTCTGTCGACGTACCCGGCCGTCGCGGAAGTCGCGGTGATCGGCGTGCCGGACGACGACCTCGGCGAAGCCCTGCTGGCACTGGTGGTGGCGCGGCCCGACACCTCGCTGGACGTGGACGAACTCGCCCGCTTCGCGAAGGACTCGATGGCCTCCTACAAATGCCCGAAGAACTACGTCGTGGTCGAAGAACTGAGCCGCAACGCCATGGGCAAGCTCGACAAGAAGGCCATGCGCGCTCCGTATTGGAGTACCGAACGCACCATCGCCGGCTAGCTCCCATACTCCGCACTTCACTTCGCCGAAAGGTAGTCATGATCGAGGTTCTACTGGTCCGGCACGGCCAACCGGTCTCCCGAGTGCGCAATCCGGGGTTGGCCCCCGAAGGCATCGCGGATGCCCGCAAACTCGCGACGTGGCTGCGACACGAGCAGATCGATGCGATCGTCGCCAGTCCCCTCGTTCGGGCCCGGCAGACGGCGGAAGAGCTTGCGGCAGGGATGGATCGGGAACTCGATCTGGTGATCGAGGACCTGCGCGAGTGGGACGACGACATCAGCCCCGAGGACTACATGGCCGTCGAGGACATGGCACCCGACGATGCTCGGCTGCGCGCGGTGGCCGACGGCCGGTTCGAGGAGTACGTTCCCGCCCTCGATCTGCCGAAGTTTCGCGCCCGCGCACGGTCGGCTCTGGATCAGGTCTTCGACCGGTACCCCTCCGGACGCGTCGTGGCGGTAGCGCACGGCGGCATCATCAACGCAGTGGTCGCCGACATCCTCGAGATGCCGAAGACGTTCTGGCACAACCCCGCCTACACCTCGGTCGCGCGCGTGCGGAAGTTGGACTCCGGTGTGATCGTCGTCGATTCGATCAACGACACCGCACACCTGCGCGGCACCGTCGTAGTCGCATGACGGGTGACACGCTCGCCGCAGCTAGCCGGGTGATTCTGGTGCGGCACGGTCTGCCGGGCGAGGAGGGCGCCGCCGATCCAGGGCTCGGGGACACCGGCACGGATCAAGCGCGGCGCCTCGGCGCGTGGCTGCGCAGCGAACCGGTGACGCAGGTGTTGTCGAGTCACTACAAGCGAGCCCACCAGACCGCCCTACTGGCGGCGGAACCACAGGGACTCGACGTCGCCGTCGACGAGCGGTTCCGGGAATGGGACAGCGATCGAACCAGTTACGCCACCCCCGAAGCCATCGCCGACACACCACAGGGACGAGCCTTCGCCGAGGGCCGGTTCGAGGATTTCGTTCCGAAGTACGACAAAGCCGAAGTGGCGCAGCGGATGCGCGCGGCGATTCTCGACGCCACGCGGCGGGCACCGGGTCAACTGACGGTGGTGGCGTCGCACGGCGGCGCCATCAACACGCTGTTGTCCGACATCCTGCAGGCGCCGTCACCGTTCTTCTTCAACCCCGGATACACGTCGATGAGCCGCATCGCGGTGCTGCGGTCGGGGCGCTTCGTCATCGAATCAGTCAACGACACAGCACATTTGCGCTGACCGCAGTTTTCAGGACAGACGGACCAGCATCTTGCCGACGTTCCCGCCGCCGAGCATGGACAGGAACGCGTCGACCGCGTTGTCGAGTCCGTCGTGGATGGTGGACTCGGCGATCAACTCCCCGGATGCCAGCCAGCCGGCGACGCGGTCCTCGAACTCGGGCCGCAGATCCTCGTGGTCGCGGACGATGAAGCCCTGCAGTGTGATTCGCTTGAGTATGGCGTTCATCAGGTGATCCATGGGCGGGCTGTCCGGACCTCCGTTGGAGATCATGCCGCACAGCGCCACCCGGCCACGCTGGTTCAGTGACGCCAGTGCCGCGACCAGATGGTCGCCACCGACGTTGTCGAAGTAGAGGTCGATGCCGTCGGGTGCCTCGTCCCGCAGCGCGGCACCGATAGGCCGCGCGCGGTAATCGATAGCCGCGTCGAAACCGAACCGGTCCGTGAGCAGCGCCGCCTTGTCCGGCCCGCCGGCGCTACCGACCACCCGCGAGGCGCCGAGCAACCTGGCGAGCTGGCCCGCCGCACTACCGACCGCCCCGGCCGCCGCGGAGACGAACACGGTGTCGCCGGTGCGTAATTCGCCCGCGCGCACCAGTCCGACGTACGCAGTGAAGCCCGTCTGACCGAGCACCCCGAGCCAGTGGTGCAGGTCGATCCCCCGCGGCTCGATCACGGTGGCCGCAGCGGTGTCGACCACCGCGTGCTCGCGCCAGCCCAGGCGATGACGCACGTAGGAACCCGTGGGCACGTCCTCGGTGCCCTCGACCACCACACCGAGTGCGGACCCGTCGAGCGGTGCGTCCACCTGAAAGTTGGTGGTGTAGTGCATCTCCGACGTTGCCAGCCGTCCCCGCATCGACGGGTCGACACTCATGAACAGATTGCGCACGAGGACCTGATCGACTGTGCGTTCGGGAATCGGAAGGTCCCGAACCTCGAAGTGCTCCGGTCCGGGATCACCACCCGGGCGCTTCGCGAGATAGACGGCCCGTGTGGTGGTGATGACCCCGGTGCTCACGGCAGTTCCAGGATGGTGACCGTGCCCTTGGATCCGTCGATCTCGACGAGCGTGCCGTTCGGTATGCGGCGGGTCGCGGCCTGAACACCGGCCGCGCAAGCGATGCCGAGTTCGCGGCTCACGATCATCGCGTGCGACCCCATCGCACCGACGTCGGTGATGGCGCCACCGGAAACCATGAACAACGGTGTCCACGACGGATCGGTTTGCGGTGCAACAAGAATGTCGCCGACCTCGAACGAGTCCAATTCGGCCATCGACGTGATCACGCGAGTGCGGCCCTGCGTGATTCCGGGTGAGGCGCCGGAGCCCTGGAGGACGTCGCCGACCTTCACGGCGGCGACGGCCGACCGACCCGTGCGGCCCAGCGTCGACAGGGCCGGGATCGGTTCGCGGGTGTCGAGGAAGGTGGGAAGTTCCAGGCCGAACAGCTCGCGCCAGTCGCGGTGTCGTTGCGCCAGAGTGATTCTCATCGACTCGGGGGCACTCGCCAGCGCGTCGAGTTCGTCGTCGACCGCCATGAACACGTGGTCGGCCGAATCGAGGTGACCATCGGCGTACAGCCGGCGACCGAGCTCCACCAGCGGAACACGCGCCTCGTGCAGCACCTTGATGCAGTTGGTCTTGGCGCGCTCACGCCATGCGGCGAACCTGCGGGCGGACGCCAACGCCGCTGCGAGCGTCGCCTGCCCCGCCTCGTCGTCGCCGACGATCTTCTTCGCCGCGGCCAGAGCGTCGGCTCCGGCCGACGCATGATCGGACAGCCGTGCGTCGGGCGCGGCCGAGTCGTCTTGGAGCCGCAGCCGGTCGATGAGGCCGAGGACGAGCTCGGGCCGGGTCTCCCACGAGACGGACCCGAGGTCCCATTCGTTGGGCCCGCGGTATCCGTAGTCGAGGAGGAACCGGTCGAGGGTGGCATCGAACTTCGGGTCGATTCCGGCGATCCGCTCACCGACGCCGGCAACTCCGGAATCGAATGCCGCCATCAGCTTCTCGTCGGCCCGGACCAAGCGGCCGAGCTCCCACAACGCATACGACGGCAGCGCCGAGTCCACGTCACCGGCCGCACCGACCAGGGTGACGATGAGATCTTGGTTCTCCGCGCCCAGCAGCTGGCCCAGAACGGCGGGACCCACCGCGGCGCAGTTGGTGGCGATCACCTCACCGCGCCACGCGACGCGCTCGAGCGGCATCACCGACCGGGCTCGCGCGACGAGCGCGGCCGGCGTCAGTACGGACAGGTCGGGACGTTCGGCGCGCAAGCGGTCGGCGAGAGTCCGGTCTTCTTCGAGTTCCGGGAACGTCTCGGTGGACAGCGCCCACGCGTTGCGGGCCTCCAGCCGGCGGCCGGCCTCGGCATTCTCGTCGTCTGGATGGCCGACGTAAGCCGGGATGTTCGGGTCTCCGCCATAGAAGAGCTGATCGACGAGTTCCACCGGCAGACCGCCACGGATGCCGACGAGACGAGACATCGACAGGTTGATGTAGAGGTGTCCGTAGAAGATTCCGGACGAGGCCGCGACGTCGGGCTTCTCGGCGAGCGAGTAGCTGCCCAGGCTGGCGTAGCCGAAGTTCCATCCGGGAAGAATGTTCTGAATCCACCCCAGATCCGCGCCGAGGGGCGTGATCGGGTCCGACAGCACGTCGCTCGCGTTGAGCCGCGTGTACACGGGCAGACGAGGACTCGGATCGGTGTCGACCAACCAACGCTGCTCGGACATTGCACTTCTCGTCTCTGACATCGGCGACTGCACCTCGTGGGTAGTTTTTTGATTCCGTCTGCAGATTTACTGTGACTTGAGCCACTCTACATGCAAGACTGTAGACGATGACAAGTTACTTGTCTCTGGTCCTGAGCGAATCGGTATGGGAGAAGATCAATGAAATTGCAAGACAAGGTTGTTGCCGTCACGGGCGGAACCCAGGGAATCGGACGCGGCATCGCCGAAGCGGCGTTGGCCGAAGGGGCGAAGGTGTCCCTCAACGGGCGCTCGAAGGACAAAGGCGAGAAAGCTCTTGCACAGTTCGGGGCCGGTGATCGCGCTGCCTTCTTCCCCGGAGACGTCACCGTGCAGTCCGATGTGGAGGACTTCATCGAGCAGACGGTCGCCACGTTCGGGCGCATCGACGTGCTGGTGAACAACGCCGGCGGAGCCAAGGATCTCCAACCCACGGCCAACCTCAGCGACGAGGAATGGACTCTGGTGATGAACTGGAATCTGAACTCGAACTTCTGGGCCACCCGCCGGGCCCTCCAGCACATGCTGCCCAACAAGTCCGGCCGCATCATCAACATCTCGTCGGTGGAAGGCAAGCACGGCAAGCCCGTGTTCACCGCCTATGTGGCCGCGAAGCACGCCATCAACGGCATGACCAAGTCCATCGCCCGCGAGGTCGGTACCGAGGGCATCACCGTCAACTCCATCTGCCCCGGACTCGTGATCACCGACATCATCAAGGACAACGGCCCCGCCACGGCCAAGGCCATGGGGATGTCCTTCGACGAGATGGTGGCGTTGTTCGCCGAGGAGTCGGCGCTCAAGCGACCCAACACGATCGAAGAAGTCGCCGCGATGGCGATGCTCCTCGCGTCCGACGCCGGCGCCGGTATTACCAGCGCGATTCTCAGCGTCGACGGTGGAACTGCGAACTACTGATGCACCACCCCTCTGTCACGAAGGAAGCCTTATGACTCGAGCAGGATTGTCGGCCAGTCGTGAACTGGCCGACCGATACGGGTCCGTGGTCCGCAGCCTCACTGCGGACGAATGGTCGGCTCCCAGCCGTTGCGCGGGCTGGTCGGTGAAAGATCTGGTTGCGCATACAGGTTCGAACTTCGCGGTCATGGTCGATCCGCCGCCCGCCGATCCGTCGGCACCTGCACCCAGCACCGCCGAGGAGCTGCAGAACCAATTGGTCGACGCGCGCCGGGATTGGTCCAGCTCGCAGGTCGCCGACGAGTTCCTCGCCAACATCGACGGTGCGATGGGGGTTCTGGAAGCGATGCAGCAGACCGAGCTGGCGTCGGCACCGATGACGCTGACCGACCTCGGAACCTATCGCACGCATCAGCTTTCGGACGCGTTCGCTTTCGACATGTGGTGTCACATGTACGTCGACCTGCTCGGATCGGAGGGACCGGTCACCCGGGAGGTACCCGACCCGGAAGACGATCTGGTGCGTACCGCCGTCGAGTGGATGTGGACCGGGTTACCGCAGATGTGCACTCCGGTGAGCGGGGTACTGGACCGCCCGCTGGGGGTGCGACTCACCGGCGCCGGCGGTGGCGAGTGGACCCTGCGGCCGGGCTTGGAGTTGCTCACCGTCGATCCCGGACTGTCGGCCGCCGACACGGTGATCACCTCGGCCGCTACCGATTTCGTCCTGTGGGGTACCACCCGCAGCCAATGGCGCAAGCACGTGACGGTCGAAGGCGACTCGGCCTACGCCGAGAAGGTTCTCGACACCGTCGACATCATCTGACCGAGTTCATCATCTGAACGAGCTCAGTGGTGGGCCGTCATCTCTCCGGTGACGGCCCACGACAGGCACCGCTCGAAGACGGTACGGAACTCAGGAACGGTCCAGCTCCCCCGGTCGACTCGACCCAGATCGTCGATGCCGAGATCCTGAACGTCGAACCGGCCCCGGCAGTGCCCCAACGTGAAGTAGCAGACCGTTCCGTCGCCGTGGTCCTTCAAGTACAACACCGGCCGCGGCTCGTCCTCGGTGGTGTGTCCCTCGGCGAATCCTGTGGACTCACCGACGAAGCGAGTGTGGGCCAGCACGTGAACCGGCGGATGGAGTTCGCTGACGTAGAGCTCGTCGGTGACCTCGAACGGGTCGATGCCGACGACGAACGGGTGCTCGGGTTCGGTGACCTCGACCGTGTACGGGGCGATCGGCGGGTGCCCGAGGAACTGGCTTCCCAGCACACCGGCCAGCTCACCCAAAGTCCGCGGAGTCACGTACTTGCTCGGCGATCCGGGCGGAGTCCGGTCGATCGCCGAGTTGGTGCCGTGCAATGCCAGCCACCGGCCACCGCGAGAGACGAACGCTGCCAACGCTTTCTGCTGCTCGCCGGTCGGCACCCGATTGCAGGTGTAGGTGACCAGCAGATCGGCCGAGTCGAGGGCGTCGAGGCAGTCGTAGTCCTCGAACACTCTGGTGCGGACCTGTTCGTGCTCACCCAGAGCCGAAAGCAGTTGCAGCCGAGCGTAATCGAAATCGTGCCACTGCCCGCCGCACACCACGACCGCGTCGAGCCGGCCTGCAGGTCCCGCCATCCAATCCTCTTCTCAGCGATCAGTCTCGTTCGGTGATCAGCCGTGCGCGTGCAGCGCTTTGCCGGCCAGGGCCAGGTGCGCTTCGCCCAACGCCTCCGCCTGAGTGGGGTGCGCGTGCACATGCTGGGCGACGTCACCTGCGGTCGCTTCCCAGTTGTAGATGAGCTGCGCTTCCCCGATGAGCTCTCCGACGCGAGCGCCGACGAGGTGGATGCCCACCACCGGTCCGTCCGGGCCGGCCTGGACAAGCTTGACACCCCCGGCCGTGCGGAGGATGCGGCTCTTGCCGTTGCCGCCGAGGTCGTAGATCACGGTCTCGACGTCGCCGTACTCCGCTGCCGCTTCGCTCTCCGTCAACCCGACGGACGCGACCTCGGGGTTGGAGTACGTGACTCGCGGAATTCCTTTGTCCACCACGGGTGTGCAGTCCAGCCCGGCGAGTTGCTCGGCCACGAGGATGCCCTGAGCGAAGCCGCGGTGGGCAAGCTGTGGGCCCGCCACGATGTCGCCGACGGCGAACACGCCCGGCACGGATGTCTGCAACCACTCGTCGGTGACCACGAACCCGCGATCGAGGTCGACGCCCGCTTCGGCGAAGCCCATGTCCACGGTCCGCGGTCCACGGCCGACGGCCACCAGCATGAGGTCGGCGTCGATGGTGGATCCGTCTGCGAGTTCGACGTGCACTCCTCCGCCTGCTCGTTCGGAGACGGCGCTGAACGACGTCTTTGTCTTCAGCACCATCCCGCGTTTGCGGAACGCCCGTTCGATCTGTTTCGACGTCCACGGGTCCTCGGTCGGCAGCAGCGTGGGCGCCGCCTCGACGATGGTCACCTGTGCGCCCAGCGATGACCAGACGCTCGCGAACTCGCACCCGATCACTCCGCCGCCGAGGACGATGACGCTGTCCGGGACGGTGTCGAGTTCCAGGGCTCGGTCGCTGGTCACGACCGAACCACCGATGTCGAGGCTCGGCAATGATTTCGACTGCGAGCCGGTCGCGAGGACGAGCGCTTCGCCGCGATAGGTGGCGACACCACCGTCGGCGAGTTCGACCTCGACGGTGCGGTCACCGACGACGCGGCCACGCCCGGCGACGAGCTCGATCTCGCGGGAGGCGACGAGGCCTTGCAACCCGCGGTACAGGCCGGCGATCACGTCGTCCTTGTAGCTGTTCACCGCGCTCATGTCGATACCGTCGAGGGTCGCCTTGATGCCGAAAGTCGGAGCCTCGCGGACGGAATCGGCGATTTCGGCCGCGTGCAGGAGCGCCTTGGTCGGAATGCATCCGTTGTGCAGGCAGGTACCACCGAGTTTGTCGGCCTCGATCAGGATCACCGACATGCCCAGTTGCGCAGCCCGCAACGCGCAGGCGTAGCCGCCCGATCCGCCGCCGAGGATCACCAGGTCGGCTGAGCCGGCCACTTCGGATGTCATGTCGGGACTCAGAAATCGAAGCGGTTGGTGAAGCCGCCGTCGACCACCATGTTGATGCCGGTGACGTGTCCCGCGGCGGGCGAGGACAGGAACGTCACTGCGTTCGCGACGTCCTGTGCGGCACCGAGTTTGCCCAGCGACGCCGACTCCAGCGCGGCCTCGTACAGTGCGGGACGACTCGTCTGGATGGTCTCCCAGGCGCCACCCTCGAAGAAGATGGGGCCGGGCGACACGGCGTTCACTCGAATACCCTTGGGCCCGAGTGCACGAGCCTGCGCCGACGAGTGTTGCAGTACAGCAGCTTTGAGTGCGCCGTAGCTGTTGGCGGTGGTGATCGGACCGGCTTCGAGCGCAGACGTGGTGCTGATGGTGACCACGGATGCCGAGGTACTGGCCTCGAGATGGGGGGCGGCCGATTCGATGAAGTTGACCAGGCTCATGAGGTCGACGTTGAAGCTGTTCAGCCACGCCTGCGGGCCCTTGCCGGTAGCGGCGGAGGCGTTGACCACGACGATGTCGATGCCACCGAGAGCCTCGGCGGCGGCGTCGACGAACGACTTCACGGCGTCGGCGTCGCCGACGTCGACCGACTTGTGGAAAACCGTTCCGAGTTCGGACAGTTCGGCGGCCACCTCGTTCAGGTGCTCCTCACCGCGAGCGCACACACCGACCGACGCGCCTTCGACGAGCAGCGTGCGGGCGATCGCGAGGCCGATGCCGCGACTGGCACCACTGACGATGGCGCGCTTGCCTTTGAGATCGAGATCCATCTGAAGACTCCTTGATCGGTGTTCAACTGCAGGACTTAGAGATTCATGGCTCCGACGGACGTCTGGAAGTCGAGTACATGAGAGAAATCGTTGACCGACTGGACCGCTCGGCGCGTGTCCGCACCTCGGACCACGCTGATCGAGGTGTGGTGGACTCGAACCGGCATGTCCAGACCGCTGCCCAGAGCGTCGGCGAGCACGGCGTTGATGACGCCGCCGTGACAGGTCACCACCACCCGCTCGCCGGGATGAGCGTCGACGATCGCGGCGATCTGCCCGAGCACACGGGCGCGGAACTCCGCCCCGTCCTCGGCGTAGGGGAACGCGTCGTATCGGCGCGTCCTGATGTGCTCGCGAAAGATCGTGGCGATCTCGTCGTGCGGCAGGGCGTCGAACGGACTGCGGTCGGCGGGGAACTTCTGCCAGGGCTCGTACTCGGTGAGGTCGTCCCGCACCACGGGGACGAGTCCGTGTCGATCGGCGATCTCCGTTCCGGTGCGGAGTGCACGACGGAGCGGCGAGCTGTAGACGGCGTCGACCCGAGAGGTGGCCAATCGCTGCGCCACAGCTTGCACCTGGCGTTCGCCGAGGTCGGACAACGGTGGGTCCACGGTCTCACCGGCACTGAGTTCCTTGCTCAGCGCCTGCTCACCGTGACGGACCAGTACCAGTTCGCACAATCCGGTCAGCGGCGCGAACGGGTTGTCGAGGTCGATGGACCGGGCGCGCGACTGGTTGAGCATGGAGCCAAGTCAACCACAAACTGTCGTCGGTCTAAAGATACTTCTACAAAGTCGCTGTTCGGCGGTCTGCCGGTGGCGACTTAGTGGTGTTCGGCTTCAGCAGTATGTGTCACAGACTGGAGATGTCAGCGGCCAGTCCCCGCACTTCTTCGGAGAACCTCCGGCGGCCGAGATTGGCAAGGACGGTGTCCTCGGTGAGCCAGGACGACACCGAGACCTCGAGCAGACTCGACAGCGCAGTCGCGGCGGCAGCTTGTTTGGCCCGAGTCGTGATGCCGCTCCGGGTGCGCAACTCGGCGGTGAAGACGTTGAGCATCGTCAGACGCACTTCCCGGCGAAGGGACTCGATCGACAGGCTCCATCCCGGCGAGCGCACGAAGTACACGAGCGACGCGGCGCGATGCTGGTCCGTCCACTCCAGCAATCGAACGATGATGTCGCCCAGAGAAGCGTCCGCATCGTTCTCGACCTCCGCACGAAGCTCGTCGAGCAACCCGTCCGCATAGAGCCGCAGCCCGCCGAGCAGAACCTCGTCTTTCGACGGGTAGTGGTAGTAGACGGCGGCAGAGGTCATCTGTGCCTCGGCGGCGATGTCGGCAACCGTGACGTCCTCGATGGACCGGACCGAGTACAGGTGCATGGCCGCGTCGACCACGACCTCACGCCGCGACGGGCGATGCGCGGCTCGCTTCCCACCCTTGCTCGTCGGGGTCGCCGCAGTGCGTCTCGGCGCCACTCCCTTGCCTGCCATGCACTAGATCATGACACCCGCCGCTCTTTTCAGGTGTCGCGACGTACACCAGCGAGTAACTTGGGGTCCGTGCCACGACGAAGCGCTGGAGAACTCGAGGAGCCGACCGGAGAAACACTCTCCGGCTGGGATTCGCTGCCCGCAGCCGACGACGATCCGGTCGTTGCGGTCTCGTCGGGTCCTGCCGACCCGGACGACGACGAGAGCGACGTCGCGACGCCCGCCGAGCCCGCGGCGCCGAAGGGCTCCGCCCACCGGCCGTCGCGCCGGCACCTCATCGTCAAAGCCGCTGTCCGCGTGTTCTCGCGTAAAGGGTTCGCAGAAACGTCGATTCAGGAGATCGCCGAGGCGGCGGGCATGGTCCCGACCGCCGTCTACTACCACTTCGCCAGCAAGGAAGAGCTGTTCGAGAGCGCCCTCGGGTATGCGATGGACGCCAGCTCCGCCGCCGCTCAGCAGGCCCGGCCGGACGACGCCGAGGCCGACGCCGAGACGTTCAAGAGCGTCATCGACGCCGTGTGGGATTGGACGGCTCAACACCCGAACGCGGCGCGGATGCTGTTTCTGCAGATGGCCGGCGGCGCCACCCCCGGGACTCGCCTTCTGACGAAGGAGTACGAGGACCGGCACATCCGGCGCGCGTTCGACTACTTCCCGGTTGCGGAGACACCGGCCAACAAGCGGTCCGCGGCAGCGCAACAGGCCGCGCGGTCGTTGCGGGTGCGGACGATGATCGCCACGACCATCGCCATTCAGCCGCTGCGCATCGAGGGTGGGCCGTTGTCCAGCATTTCGGTACCTCGACTGCGGGCGGCGACCACCGAGGTGTGCTCGAAGATGATCGAAGGCCGCTGAACTACCCCTCCCGTCGAGTAACTTGACTGCATCACCAGTTGAATTTCTTCGATGGGACACCCGTTCATGCGTATTGCGGCATTCACCGGTGGGCATTCGTTCGATCGCGATGCCTTCGCCGACTTCCTCGACTCGCTGCCCGGTGACGTGACCTGGCACGAACAACCGGACGCGGATCTCGGCCCGGACGACCTGGGGCAGTACGACGTCTCGTTGCACTACGACATGCCCGGCACCCTGCCCACCCCGACCGACCCACCGGAGGCTGTTCGCGCTGCGGTCGCGGCCGCACCGAACAGCGGACACGGGTACGTGGTGCTGCATCACGCGATCGCCTCGTGGGCCGGCTGGGGCGAGTGGGCCGAGTTCGTGGGTGGCCGATACCTCTACCGGCCAGGCGTCGTCCGCGGCGTCCACTGCCCGGACTCCGGCTACCGACACGCGGTTCCGCAGACGATCACCGTGGCCGACCCCACCCACCCGATCGTCGACGGCATCCCGGCGTCGTTCGACATCGTCGACGAGACCTATCTGTGCGAAATCTTCGAGGACGACGTCACTCCCCTGCTGCGCACCGACGCGGAGATGACCGACGCCGTGCACTGGTCGACAGCATTGGCCATGGCCGGTCGTCGCGACGAGCGTGCGGGTTGGACCCACCGGCCCGGATCCCAGCTGGTCGGGTGGACCAAGACCAACGGACGCAGCCGGCTCGCGTACCTGCAGCCCGGCGACAAAGCGCCCACCCTGTCCGATCCCATGTACCGCCGACTGGTGGCGGGAGCGCTCCGGTGGGCTGCACGCACTTGACCCTAGTTTTTGGAGTCAACGTAAAGAAAAGTGTGCTCGCTGTCACTGTTCGCTGCTACAGTTAGTGCATACGGCACCAAGTAAGGGCGTTGCCCCGTTCCAAGGAGATTGCGATGCGACAGATCAAGCATCCGATGAGCCACGCTATCTACGAATTCGATGACGACTTCAACGTTCTGGTCACCGACCGCCACGGCAAGACCGGAACGTTCGATCCCGAGGGCCGCTACCTACACGGCGACGTGAAAGCCGTCGACCCCGAGATGGCCCGCTGGGTCGGTCTCGGTCCGCGAGAACCCGTGCCGATCACGCAGAACCGTCGCTTCATGGGCGCCGCGAAACTGCTCGAGAAGATGCAGTCCGACAAGTTGGCTGAAGATGCCCGCGCCATCACGCTCGAACAGGGAGGCAAGCTGTGACCAACATCGAGGAACGCCCCGCCGCGGACGCCGGGTTCATCGAGAACGGCGTTGGCTACCAACGACTCCTGGACACCGACACCCACCCCGTGCCCGACATTCTGCGCATCGAGTCGCACGAGATGTACGAGGACCAGAACTTCGTCCCGGTCTCGCGCTACATCAGCCGCAAGTACCACGAACTCGAGCGGGACCGAGTTTGGTACAAGGTGTGGCAGATGGCGTGCCGCGAGGAAGAGATCCCCGAGCCGGGCGACACCCTGGTCTACGAGATCTGCGAGAAGTCCATCCTCCTGGTGCGCGGCAAGGACATGGGCATCCGGGCCTTCTACAACTCCTGCCTGCACCGCGGACGCACACTCCGCGAAGAGGACGGGCCAGCCGGCAACGAGCTGCGCTGCCCGTTCCACGGCTTCGCCTGGAACTTCGACGGATCGCTGAAGTCGATGACCTGCGCGTGGGATTTCCCGCAGGTGGACCAGGGCAAGATGGACCTTCCGCAGGTCAAGGTGGACACCTGGGGCGGCTTCGTCTTCATCAACATGGATCCGACGTCCGAATCGCTGGACAGCTTTCTCGGCGACCTCGGAAAGCACTTCGAGGCATGGCCGTTGGAGGACCGCTACATCCAGGCCCACGTCGCACAGGTGATCCAGGCGAACTGGAAGATCGCGCAGGAAGCGTTCTCCGAGGCGTTCCACGTCATCACCACGCATCCGCAACGCGTCGTCGGCACCGGTGACTCCAACAGCCAGTACGACAGTTGGGGCAACTTCAACCGCGGCATCACCGCCAACGGCGTGCCCAGTCCGCATATCAATTTCGTGCCCTCCGAGCAGGAGATGTTCGACTCCATGGTCGACGCTCGCATCGACGAGGACCCGATGGTGACGCTGCCCGACGGCGTCTCCGCTCGGGAGATGTCGGGCATGCTCGCCCGCGAAGGACTGCGCGACATTATCGGAGATGTCAAGGCTGACAACATGTCCGATGCCGAGTCGCTCGACAGCGTGTACTACACCGTGTTCCCGAACTTCCACCCGTGGGGCGCGTACCAGCGCATCGTCTACCGGTTCCGCCCCAACGGCGACAACCACGAGACGTCGATCATGGACGTCTACTTGCTCGCACCGTTCAAGGGCGAACGTCCGAAGCCGGCCAAGACCCAGTGGCTCGAGCCGGAGCAGTCCTGGTTGGAAGCAACGGTTCTCGGTAGCTCGGCGCGCGTGTTCGATCAGGATGCCTTCAACATGCCGAAGGTGCACAAGGGACTCAAGTCCGCGCAGTCGAAGACATTGCCGCTGGCTCGTTACCAGGAAGTGAAGATCCGGCACATCCACCACCTGCTCGCCAAGTGGATCGGCGAAGAGGCGGATTGAATTTTGAGTTTCGGGTGGAGCCGAAGGTCCCGGTCGGTCTCACGGTGGCGGTCGAATCATCACCGATGCCGATGCCGATGCTGTCGTTATTCCGCTGTTCACTTCACCCGATGAGAATGTGAAGGACTCGCGACTCGCGACTGGACGTCCCTGAGAAGAACCGAATCGCCGACGATTCGTCCCACCGCTCCGAACATCTCGGCGTCGCGGCCGGTTCAAGCGACGGCGGCTCCGGGCACACTGTCGTGGCCCACCGCACCTACGGAAGTGCATCGTGCCCGTCATCGTCGGGCGTCAACCCCGCAGTCGGATCCGGCACGGGGGACGACAACACGTGGGGACAGGTCGGTGGGGTCGCTCGCCGTGACATTGTCCGTGCAGCGAGTAACGAAATGCGGGGAGCGACGGGTGTAGGCGGACCGGCACATCCACGCACCTGACGGACACAGCTTCTTCCCGCGTGGGCGCACCCTCAGCGCCGATGCGTCAGCGGACATGCCCGGCAGTTCGTAGTGGACGTCAGGTGACGCGACTTGGTCGCGAAGCGTGCGCACGTTCCCATCGCAGTCGCCGTGGCGGTGGGCACGCCTGCGTTCTCGGTAGCCCCGATGGGCTGCGTGTTCCGGCCCATCGGTGGCCGGACTCGAGGGTCCTGCGGCAGTGCTGTCATCCGAATCCCGGCGGTACCGTCCGTCGACGTCATCGACTAGAAGTTCCCCGCCGGTGCGGGTGTCTCGAACGCGGGAAGTGCCCGTCGGGACACTGCTAACCACGAGGGCGCGACTGCGAAGGACTGGCGGCAGCCCCCGCCAGCGCAGCGCCTCGTCGAGATCGGTGCTGCTCCATAGCGCTGTCACAAGTTGTTCACGCCCGGCGGACCGGGGAGAACGATGCTCGACGGTGTACACGTACGGCTTGACGCGAAACGCACTGCTGTGTGATCGAGCCTGCCAAACCAGGCGTGTCGGTGAGCGAGCTGCGGTCTGTCCACCCGAGTCCGCGCACGTCCACGTCGCTCGTCAACACGGCGCGAGCGAGTGGGCTTCGTCCGGAGGAATCCCCAGAGGTCCACCGACCGTCGTGGACACTTCTGCACAGACGTTCACCCCCGGCCCCTGACGTCCACCCGAGTCCACCGAACGAGTTCTGAATGAGTTGTGACAACTCGTGACACCGAGCGAAATTTCGGCAGTTTTCGCAGGTGACCGGACGCCCCTGGACCGTGGCGGACCTGCACGGACGAATCGCTGAAGTCGTGAAACGAGAGGTCAGATCAGGCTATTTAGGAGCATTCGTGCTGGTCAGAGGCATATCAAGAGCCTCCTTTCGGGATTGAACCGAAGACCGCTCGCTTACAAGAATTCGACGACACGATCAGGTGGATTCACCTGGACTCACGAAACCCGTCGTGAACTACTCCTTTGTCCATAACCGTCCGCCCCGGTCCACCTCCGTCCGTCCCGACTTGTGACACTCTCGTGACACCGAGAATCCCCTACGTCGAACTCGACTAGTCCGTATTACCCTGGTGGACATCGTATCTCGTTGATCGACAAAGCAGCAGACGCGGGTCCAGCCGCATGACAGTTGCGGCCACGCGTCAATGAGTCGCGACTCGGCTTCACGATCGCGTCACTAGCAAACGCGGCTGAACGAAGGCCCACACCGGCCGAGTGCAATGCGTGGGAACGACCTCACCTCCGAGGACAACCCGCCAAGCTCGACCGGAGGTCTGCCGGAGCCGCAGAGGACGCTCGTCGGAAGCACTCGCGCCAGCTCACTCAACTAGTTTGATCCGCGCAACTCCTGGGTGGTGTGGCGCAGGATCTGCGCCCTAACGGTCCCGAGGAGTCATTCGAGTAGTTACGCGAGGGCGACAAACCAGTCGGTACGGCCAGCTGAAGTTCTCGGAATGGGCACATTCGCTGCCCTTTACGACACCTGCTCCGAAAACAATCACATCCGAGGCAGGCAGTTCGAGCGCATCTGCAAGTGGTACCTCGAGAACGACCCGTACTACCGACACACGGTTCGGGAGGTTTGGCTGTGGGATGACTGGGATCACAGGTGGGGCAGCGACGCCGGCATCGACCTCGTGGTCGAGGACAGTGTCGGGAAGGCCTGGGCGGTGCAGGTTAAGGCGTACAGCCCCGATCACGCCGTCACGAAGCGCGACGTCGACAAGGTCCTCTCCGAGTCGTCGAGGAAGTGGTTCGACTATCGCCTTCTCATCGCTACCACGGACCGGTTACACCACAGCCGGATCGGGCTGGCCGAAGCCATGCGCAAATATGACCTCCGCCGGGTCATCGCTTCCATTCGCGGGTGCTGCGAGCACAGAGATTCGCCGCCGAGATGCCCGACGTTCTCGACTGGATGCCTGCAGAAGAACGACCGTCCGGAACATTGTGACCGGGTTCGCCTCCGGTGATATGTCGTCCGTTGAACGCCACGTGAAGCTTCAGCGTCTCCGCCAACTCGACGACGACGAACGCGGCGTGCTGGCCAACGCCAGATGGCTCGCCGAGGGCGTCGACGTCCCCACCCTCGACGGTGTCGCCTTCATCGACCCACGAGGCTCGGAGGTCGACATCGTTCAGGCGGTCGGGCGGGCAATCCGGTTGGCCGAGAGCAAAACCGTCGGCACCATCGTGATCCCGGTGTTCATCGATACTGCCGCAGAAGGGTGCGGAATCGCGTCAGCTGCACGATCCGATGCGTGCAGGAACCGAGACCGAGTGAGACGGCACACCTTCCCACAGCCGACCGAGCGGCGTATGGTCTTGACTACATACCCCCTGGGGGTATCGACGCGGAGCAGGACACAGCGGGTAGCCGACCGCAGCGATGCGATTGACTACGGCACGTCCGAATCTCCGACCGGTACAGGGCATCGCACAGCAACACCTTTGAAATTGAGGAATTGACATGATCGAGTCATCACCGGCCACCGTCCGGACGGACAGTTCGCACGATCACGACCATCACGACATGGCCGGCGGCCACGGAGGCCACGGCGATCATGCAGGCCAGTTCCGCAGGTTGTTCTGGGTGATGGTCGTCTTGGCGGTTCCGGTGATCGCAGCGTCGGACATGTTCGCGATGATCCTCGGGTATTCACTTCCGCACAGCTCCTGGATCGGGTGGGTGTCCCCCGTGCTGGGCACAGTCATGTTCGTGTGGGGTGGCTCCCCGTTCCTCACCGGTGCCGTCAGCGAGATACGCGGCCGCACACCGGGAATGATGCTGCTGATCGCGTTGGCGATCACCGTCGCGTTCGTCTCGTCTCTCGGTGCGAGTGTCGGTCTACTCGATCATCAGCTCGACTTCTGGTGGGAGCTGGCACTGCTGATCGTGATCATGCTGCTGGGGCACTGGATCGAAATGCGCTCACTCGCGCAGACGACGTCGGCCCTGGACTCGCTGGCCGCGCTGCTCCCCGACACCGCGGAGCGGGTCGACGCCGATGGTGAGGTGACCGTCGTGGATCCGGCGCAACTGCAGGTCGATGACGTGGTGGTCGTGCGCCCCGGCGGCCGGGTCCCGGCCGACGGTGTCGTCGTCTCAGGGGCCGCGAGCATGGATGAGTCGATGATCACCGGCGAGTCCCGCACCGTGCGCCGCAGCGACGGGGACACCGTCGTCGCCGGCACTGTCGCCACCGACTCCGGGATCCGCGTGAGGGTGTCCGCCATCGGCGAGGACACCACCCTCGCCGGCATCCGGCGCCTGGTCAGCGACGCGCAGAACTCGACGTCGCGGGCGCAGCGGATCGCGGACATCGCCGCGGCGTGGCTGTTCTGGTTCGCCCTCGGCGCCGCCGTTCTCACCGCGGCCGCCTGGACCCTCCTCGGCTCCCCCGACGACGCGGTCGTCCGCACGATCACCGTCCTGGTCATCGCCTGCCCCCACGCGCTGGGCCTGGCGATTCCGTTGGTGGTGTCCATCGCGACCGAACGTGCCGCACGCGGCGGCGTCCTGATCAAGGACCGCCTCGCGCTGGAGTCGATGCGCACCGTCGACACCGTGCTGTTCGACAAGACCGGCACTCTCACCCGCGGCGAACCCGCCGTCACCGACGTCGAGGCCGTGGACGGGCGCACCGTCGAGGAGGTTCTGGCGCTGGCGGCAGCTGCGGAAGCGGATTCCGAGCACCCGTTGGCACGCGCGATCGTCGCCGCTGCTGAGGGCCGTCGGCTCGATATCCCGTCTGCGCAGGACTTCCGGTCCTCACCTGCGGTCGGGGTGTCCGCGGTCGTCGACGGCGCCGCCGTACGGGTGGGTGGTCCGGCGATGCTCGAGCAGGAGCGCCGGGCCGAGCTCGGTGTGGCCGATCGGTGGCGGCGGGACGGGGCGATCATCCTGCATGTCGTCGCCGACGGCGCCGTGATCGGAGCGCTGAAACTGGCCGACGAGATCCGCCCCGAGTCCCGCGCCGCGGTGGCCGATCTGCACGCCCAGCGGGTGCAGGTGGTCATGATCACCGGCGACGCCGACGCGGTCGCCGCCTCGGTCGCCGGTGAGCTCGGTATCGACCGCTACTTCGCCGGGGTGCGCCCGGAGGACAAAGCGCAGCGGGTGGCGGACCTGCAGGACGAGGGCAGGAAGGTCGCGATGGTCGGTGACGGTGTCAACGACGCCCCCGCCCTCGCCCGCGCCGACGTCGGCATCGCCATCGGTGCAGGCACGGATGTGGCGATCGCGTCCGCGGGGGTGATCCTCGCCAGTGACGACCCCCGCTCGGTGCTGTCGGTGGTCGATCTCTCCCGCGCTGCGTACCGGAAGATGAAGCAGAACCTGTGGTGGGCCGCCGGATACAACCTGCTCTCCGTGCCCTTGGCGGCCGGTGTGCTCGCACCCATCGGGTTCGTACTCCCGATGTCCGTGGGAGCGATTCTGATGTCCCTGTCGACGATCATCGTCGCCGCCAACGCCCAACTGCTCCGTCGACTCGACCTCCGGCCCGGCACTGGTACCCCGCGGGACTGACCTGCGGCCCTCCGATACGACGCAGCCCCGCACCGACATCGGTGCGGGGCTACGTCGTTCGTCGAGCAGGACCCGAAACTGCGGTACCGGCCGGGTTCTCGGTCAGCCCAAGAGCTGCTGCATGCGGGAGATCTCGGCGTTCTGCGTCTCGACGATGGTGCGGGCCATCGCGACCGCGTCCGTGTTGGAGCCGTCGGCGATCTCCTTCTCTGCCATCGCGACCGCGCCCTGGTGGTGGGCGATCATCATCGTCAGCCACTGGCGGTCGAAGTCAGCACCCGACGCGGCCATCAGCGAGTCCATGTCCTGTGGAGTCATCATCCCGCTGCCCGATCCGTGGTCCATACCCTCCATCGAGCTCGCGTCCGACGACGGCGCCGGCTGACCCCACTGCACCAACCACGACGTCAACTGCTCCATCTCGGGTTTCTGGGCGGCGGCGATCTCCCCTGCCAGGGCGACGATCTCCGGGTTCGTCGTGCGCCCGTCGACCATGGTGGCCATCTCGACGGCCTGCGCGTGATGGGGATACATCATCGACGCGAACATGACATCGGCGTCGGTGAAGTTCGCTGCGGGATCCGCGGACTGCGCCGACGAGGACTCCATCGAGGTGGACGAGCCCATCGAGTGGCCCTCCATCGACGTGCCCGATCCGTCGTCGCTACACCCTGCGAGGAGGGCGATGCCGACCGCCGCGGCGGCGAGGACGGTGGTTGTTCTTCTGTTGATGCGCATGGAAGTACTCCTGAGGTGTGACGAACGAGAGACGAGGTGGATCTGCCTGCGATCCGCCGGAGCACCGTGGCCCCGGACTCCCCGTCACACCCGAAGAAATACCGACTTGTCCAGTGAGTACACCGCCCACGGGGGCGCACGACCTGCCCGAGCCACGATCGCGACAACACGGTCGGACGCGGTGTCCAGTGTCGGCATGGACTCGGCGGTCACGGTCGGCACCGACATCGCAGGGAAAGACGTGACCGTCCCGATGCACGGATGCACCATGTCGTGACCGCTCGGGCACGGCACGTGCGCCGCCGCCGTCTCGGCGTCGACGGTGTGTGTGTCAGCAGAGTGATGGGCGACCACGCTGTTCGGCTGCCCTGGTGCGGGCATCGCGTCATGGGCCGCGGCGGTGGGGACGGGCAGGGTCGTGTGCATCAGCACCACGCCGAGCGCGATCAGAACCGTCCGAAGCACCGAGAGCGCAGACGAGGCCGACGATCGTCGCCGAGCACCGTCACGCACGTTGCCACCGTACCAAGCAATACCCCCTACGGGTATCACCGAGGCCGAAGGCAGATCCTGACGCGCCGCCGACTCGGCACACAGATCATGGATGTCATGGCCGCGGCGATGGTGCCGGTCATGATGGCCACTCTTGCCGTCGTCGTGGCGTCGCAGATCGACGCAGTCCGCTCCGAAGGCTCCCAGCTGATTGCCGCGGTGCCGATCTTCGCGGTGCCGATCTTCGTAGCGTTCCTGGTCATCATGGCGGTTGTCGGATGGGCGACGGCCAGAGTGACCCGCCAGGACGTCCCGGATGCTCGGGCCTCGACCTTCTCCGGCGCCACCCGATTTCGTTGGTCGTACTGCCGCTGGCGCTCGCGCTGCCACCAGCACTGTCTCTTGCTGCCGTGGTCGTGGTGTCGCAGACACTGGTGGAGCTGATCGGAATGGTCGCCTACGTCCGACTCATCCCCTGCCTTGTCCCAGCTCACGCTGCGAGAGCACCGGTGAAGTTCGAAACAACTCGCACGAACCAAGGCAATCCCGGGTGACGAGAATTGGATAAGTGCAGGTGGCGTCAGTGAGGGTGAACGAACCACGGGATCCAGTGCCGCGACCCCGTTCCACTTCCCGCGAGCACTGAGCTCGAATGGGGACTTTCCCGTCAAACGCGCCCGTGGCCCCGTGCCCACTACGATCGCAGTCTCTACGCTGGCACCGTGCCCCTGCCGACCCATGTGACCGACCTGATCAGCTACGAATTATTGCTGTCCGTCGCCGAGCTGGGAAGCATCGGACGCGCAGGGGCTGCGCATGGCATGTCGCAGCCAGCGGCGAGCGCACGCCTGAAAGCACTCGAAAGCCGCGTCGGGGCAGCACTCCTGCATCGCGGGCAGCGAGGTGCCACCCTCACCGCAACCGGCGAACTGGTCGCCGGCTGGGCCGAGCGCGTCATCGCCGAAGCCGCCGAGCTCGCCACGAGCATCGCAATGCTGCGCACCGACCGCCACAGCCACATTCGTATCGCCGCGAGCCTCACCATCGCCGAATACCTCATACCGCGATGGCTCATCACACTGCGCTCCCACGACACTTCCATCACACCGACTCTCACCTCCGGAAACTCTGTCGACGTAGCCGCATCGGTGCTCGACGGCCGCGCCGACATCGGATTCGTCGAAAGCCCCGATCTGCCCAGCGGACTCCACTCGAAGGACGTTGCCCGCGACGAACTCGTCGTCGTCGTCGCCCCCGATCATCAATGGGTTCGACGAACGATCACGGCGAGCGAACTGGCCGCGACACCGCTGGTCACCCGCGAACCCGGGTCCGGCACACGTCTCGCGCTCGAACGTGCGCTCCGGACTGCAGGCCCACTCGCCGCGCCACTGCTCGAGGTGTCCTCCACCACTGCCATCAAAGCTGCCGTCATCGGCGGCCTCGCACCGGCCGTACTCAGCTCCCTCGCGGTATCCGCCGAGATCGCCGCCGGAACACTGGCCCGCGTTCACACAGAGGGGCTCGACCTGCGCCGGTTCCTGCGTGCCGTGTGGCCCGCGGGCCGTGAACTGCGAGGACCGTCGAGCGACCTGCTCGTCGTCGCCCTCAGATCCCCGCAGTCATAACCTGAGGTTGGGACCGGCCAGGTAATCGGTGTCTACCGGTGACGACTGTGTGCGAGGACGCTGGAAGTCATGACCACGACAGCTCTGCACCGCTCCTCCATCACGTCTCGGCGCGGCGACGATACCGAGCGGCCGCGCAAGTGGCCGGTGCTCTCCGACCTCGACCACCCGAGCCAGATCTTCGAACACATCACCCCCAACTGGTTCGCCTCGGTCATGGGCACCGGTATCGTCGCCAACGCCGCCGCCACCCTGCCCGCCCACATCCCCGGACTGCACGTGTTCGCAACGATCGTGTGGATCGCAGCGTCGGTCGCCTTGATCACACTCTCCGGTGCCTTCGCAGTGCACTGGATCCGACACCGGCAGTATGCGCGTGAGCACGCCGCGCATCCGGTGATGGTGCAGTTCTACGGCGCACCCCCCATGGCGCTGCTGACCGTCGGTGCCGGGACGATGCTGCTGGGCAAAGACGTCATCGGAGCGGTGCCCGCAACCGTGATCTTTGCCGTCCTGTGGACCGCTGGCACAGCCCTCGGGCTGATCACCAGCATTCTCGTGCCCTACCTGATGATCACCGCCCACGATCACCAGACCGCCGTCGCACTCCCGGCGTGGTTGATGCCCGTCGTACCGCCGATGGTGTCCGCCTCCACCGGTGCGCTGCTGCTCCCTCATATCGCGGACGGGCAATGGCGCCTGGCCATGCTGTCCGGTTGCTACGCGATGTTCGGGCTGTCACTGATCATCGGAATGCTGACCATGACGCTCATCTACGGACGGCTCGTCCACGGCGGAATCCCGCCGGTCCAGGCAGCACCGACGGTGTGGATCACCCTCGGCATGATCGGTCAATCGATCACCGCCGCGAACCTGCTCGGCAACGATGCACCCTTGGTGTTCACCGGCGAGACCGCCTCCGTCGCAACCGGCCTGCACGTGTTCGGCATTCTGTACGGACTGATCATGGGCGGCTTCGGCGTCTTGATGTTCATCCTCGCAACCGCCCTCACCATCCATGCCGCCCAGAAGGGACTGACATTCTCACTGACCTGGTGGTCGTTCACCTTCCCCATCGGCACGTGCGTCACCGGTGCCACTGCCCTCGGCGGCACTCTGGGGTCGGCCGCGGTCGAGGCCCTTGCAATCGGACTGTATGCGGCCTTGCTCGCAGCCTGGGGCACAGTCGCCGCCCACACTCTCCGCGGCAGCGTCCAAGGAAAAATTTTTCAACCCAGCTGAACCGACCGCGGGTAGTACCCACTCGGAACGCTGATACCGAACGAACGGCGTCGATCGATGAACACACCGAATGCAGACACACCGACTTCCGATACCCCGAGACGGGGCCGCCGCGGACGCATCTGGGCACGAGTCACCGAAAATTATCTGGCCTGGCTGTTGCTGATGGCGGGAACAGCTGCTGCGGGGCCCTTCTCACTGCCCTCGCCGGCGGGAGGGCTGGACCGTCGTCGCAGCGATCGCGACAGTGGTGCTGTTCGCGGGATGTTGGTTCTCCTATCGAGACGGTGCACGCCGGGGTGTCGCCGAACAACACATTGTCCAGTACCACCCCGACAGCCCGGACGAGGTGATCGACATCGACACCAACACCGGCGAACGCCAGCCCCACCAGGACTGACCGGTCGGAGGCAGCAGCACGATCCGCCCTACCTCAGCACAGTGCGGGGTTCAGGTGCCTTCTCCAGGTGCGTTGCGACCGACAGTGCTGCGTTGATCAACCGCTGGCGAGCAGCCGCCGGTGCGTGTGCGTTGCGAGCCGAGGGGTGCGGTGCCGCAATCACCGGGAGGAGGCGGGTGGGAGCAGATGCAGTGATGACGCGCATGTAGCCATCGAGAGCCTTCGCACCGAGAACGAAAACCACCTCCAGTTTCGGCAGCAAGGCCATGAGCTCGCCGACATATGGGCCCGCCTCACCGAGAACGGATGCCGTCGGCGATACCGGATGACCGGCGTCGTCGAGCACTGCCCACGGCACAATATTCCACTTGACGCACTGCACCCGGTCGATACCCGCGTCGGCGAACACCGATTTCAGCACGGGGTTCGTTCGATCTGGATTGTCGAACGAACACATGTTGGTCCCGCCCGGACGCATCGTCTTCGGCCCCGGAGACTCCAACAGCACCAGACAGCGAGCCGCGTCACCGCCGTCGTCGGGATCGAACAGTGGAATGGACCGTGCAGTGTCGATCCTCCATCGCAACACCGACGCATTGAGTGACCGGACCGGGGCATCGTGCGCTCGGGCATGCTTTCCGGACCACACGTCATCATCTGTCATACCGCCGCACTCACTGCTGACCACGCCACACGCACTGCTGGCCATGGGGAAACGCACCGTGAGCCGTAGACGCCAGCTCTCGGTGGCTCGCCTCGACGACCACTGCTGAGCGTTCGACGACTCCGCTGCCTGAACACACCTGTCAGATAACCACGACAGGTCGTGTGATGCCTGTTGTACCCGTCTTCTCATCGACTTCGATTCCAGATCGGGTCGGTTAGGGTACCCGCGTCCACCGAACGAGTTACGGATGAGTTGTGACAAGTCGTGACATCGAGCCGGATTTCGGTAGTTTTCGCAGGTGGCCGGACGGCCCTGGACCGTGGCGGACCTGCACGGACGTACCCGGGGGAAGTCGTGAAACGAGAGGTCAGATCAGGCTATTTCGGAGCATTCGTGCTGGTCAGAGGCATATCGAGAGCCTCCTTTCGGGATTGAACCGAAGACCGCTCGCTTACAAGGCGAGTGCTCTACCACTGAGCTAAGGAGGCATGCCCGGCGTACCGGGCGCCACCATCATAACGAGAGGCCTTCCTGCCGACGCCCGCCCACCCCGTCGGTTCCGGAGCCGGCGACGCTGACCCTGTTCCCGCCTTGCCGCTTGGCCTCGTACATGGCGGTGTCGGCGCGGTCGAGCAGGCTGTTGAGCATCACGGCGGTGTCGCCGCGCGCCGTCGACAACGGTATGGATGCCACCCCGATCGAAGCCGAGATGGGGGTCGCGTCGTCGTCTCGATGAATGGCGTGCAGGAGGGCATGGGCGACCGCCGGCCCCCTCGATTCGTCGCCGACGACGACCACCAGGAATTCCTCGCCGCCGATGCGGGCGGACACGGCGTCGAACGACACCCGCCCGATGCGTGCGGCCGCGCGGCGGAGAACGTCGTCTCCGATGGTGTGGCCGAAGCGGTCGTTGACCGACTTGAACGCATCGAGGTCGAGGCAGATCGCGGACACGACGGTCACGTCGTCGGCCGGGATGAGCCGCGCGGTCCGGACCATGGATTCGACGTCCACGAGCATCCCCCGGCGGTTTCGCAGGCCGGTCAACTGGTCGTAGAAGGCACGGGCCGCGTCGTCACGCAGTGCCGTGAAGAAGAAGTGGTTGAGGGAGGACGCCGCGAACAGGATCACGAGGACGGTGATGAGCGTGGACACCGCGGCGGACAGCGTCACGGTGGTGTCGACCACCAGGCGGGTGAACAGGCACAGCGCGACACCGAGAGCCAGCAGCTCGTGAGCCAGGAACACTCGTACGCCGTGGAAGGCGTTGGCGTAGTTGCCGACGGTGACCAGCAGGGCGGCCGACATCACGACGATCTGCGAGGGCGAGAGCGCGAGAAGCACAGAGGCGATGCTGAGATCGGCGATGACGACGAAGCGCAGCGACCACTCTTCTGTGAAGAAGTGGCCGCGTGCCCACGCCACGCCGAGCACCACCGACACGATCGTGCCGACGATGAACACCCACCGCGGTCCGTCCGCTTCGCCGGAGGACAGCGAGGTCACCAGGTCCGCAGTGGTCTTCCCCGCGACGAGAAAGCACGCCGCGGCAATGAGGTAGGGCGCCGTCCGCAGGTAGGCGTGGGTCCGGTGATAATTGGCGACCCACGCGTAGTCGATCTCGGACGACCACCACTCGCGGAGAACACGCACTCGAACCAGCCTTGCATCGTGACGGACAACGGTGACGGGGGTCCCCACTCCGTCGCCTCGAATGGTATGCACGCAATGCCCAGTCGACATCATCAATGCCGGATAATGGCCCATAAACTGTGGTTTCCACGGTCTTCACGACTGTTTCCGCAGATGCCACCTCGTGCAGGGCACCCGGGGTCACCCGGTACCTTCGTCCTCGAACCACCGGACACGACAGCGGACCGAGAGAGGTATGAGCTTCCTGCAGGGCTTCACATCGACGTTACGACGCATGACGGGCGAACGACGCGCCATCGTCGACACCCCGGCGGGCGCACCCAGTCCGCTCCAGCCCATCGACCTCATGGACGACGCCAGTGTCGCCGAGGTGCTCGACCTCGCCGTTCGCGTCGGTGAGGTGACGCTGGCGGCCGGTACGGGTGCTATCGACACCGCGGCCCAGGTGCAGTTCATCGCCTCGACGTACGGCCTGTCGCGCTGCGACGTGGACGTCACGTACAACTCGATCGTCATCAGCGCCTACCGGGGGCCGACGCTGCCGCCGGCGAGCACGATGCGCATCGTCCACTACCGCTCGATGGACTTCACCCGCCTTGCCGACGTCGACGCCCTGGCCCGCAAGATCCGCATGGAGGTGCCGACGCCGGCCGCCGCTCTGGCCGAGCTCAAAGAGGTCATCACCGCACCCCACCCGTACAACCGGTGGATCGCCACGCTGGCATGGTCGGGAATGGCTGCCGCGATCTCGGTGCTCCTCGGCGGCGGTGTGCTCGTCGCGGCGGTGAGCTTCTTGACGACGATGGTGATCGACCGTGTCGGGCGCGTGCTGAACCGTGCCGGTCTGCCGTTCTTCTTCCAGCAGGTGGTGGGTGGGTTCATCGCCTCGGCGCCGGCGATCACGCTGTACAGCTTCCAGGATCAACTGGGTATCTCGATATCGCCGTCGCAGATCATCGCGGCCGGCGTGACGGTGCTGCTGTCGGGGTTGTCGCTGGTGGGCTCGGTGCAGGACGCCATCACGGGTGCACCCATCACCGCCGCCGCCCGATTCTTCGAGTTGTTGATGATGACGGGCGGCATCATCGCGGGCGTCGCGACGACGTTGCGACTGGCCGCGATGCTGGGCGCCGAACTGCCCATCCTGAGCAACGTCGCCCTTCCCGATATCGCGCAGGTGCCGACGAAGGTGCTGGCCGGCGCGTTCGCTGCCCTGTTCTACGCGCTGGCCTGCTACGCCGAGCGTAGGGGCCTCACGGCGGCGTTCATCGGCGGATTCGCCGGAGCCCTGGTGTTCCTCGTCGCGCAGCAGGTGGGCTTCGGGCCGGTGCTCTCGTCCGCGGTCGCCGCGACGGTGGTCGGGTTCGCGGGTGGTCTGATGGCACGCCGGGCGTTGATTCCGCCGCTGATCGTCGCCGTCGCCGGCATCACGCCGCTGCTTCCCGGCCTGTCGGTCTATCGAGGACTGTTCGCGCTGCTCAACGACCAGACATTGCTGGGACTGAGTGCTCTGCTGGCCGCCGTCGGTACCGGTGGTGCGCTCGCAGGAGGCGTCACGCTGGGCGAATGGGGCGCGCGGACGCTGCGCAGGCCCCGGATAGTCGAACGCACCGAGTCCCTGCGTCGACCCATCATGAGAATGGGCCGCGCGGACTCGGTGCGGTCGAAGCTTCCGATCAAGAACCGACGGCGAACCGAACGGGAGTGGAAGTAGAGATCAGGAAGGGTTCTCGACGCGGTGGCGACCCGCCGCGTCCTCTTCCATGGCCTCGCGGAGGCTGCGGGGACGCATGTCGGTCCAGTTCTTCTCGACGTACTCCAGGCACGCTGCGCGGCTCTCCTCGCCGAACACGACGCGCCAACCCTGGGGCACCTCGGCGAATGTGGGCCACAACGAGTGCTGATCCTCGTCGTTGACCAACACGTAGAAGCGTCCGTCTTCATCGTCGAACGGGTTGGTGCTCATCTTGCCTCGCTCACTGCAAAAGTCGGTGCCGGGCGATCCCGGCGGGCATTGTCCGTCTCGGCGCGGCTCGCCGCGTCGTCCGTCGAACCGCTGTCGACCCTAGCAAGGACCGCGGCTCCGGCACGCCTCGCAACGATCGAGTCGAGAATTTCTCCTGACCTGACGGCCACATTCGAGAGCAGTGACGACGTGATTCCGTGTGTCGTCTCCGTCCCTCCCTGCAGGTAGACGGCAGGTCCGTCCGACGTGTCTTCCCCGGACAGCAGCCGGTAATCCCGCGTGACGACGCGAGGAGCGTCGTCCGCCGGAGCGAGGTCGCCGAGCAGTGACCGCAGCGGGGCAGGCCGGAAGCCGGTCGCGAGGACCAGGGCGTCGCACACGAGCGTGTCGGCGATGCCGTCGATGGCGTCGCGCACTGTCACCTCGATGCCGTCGGCCGACTCGGCCACCGCCTCGATGGTCGAGGCGCGGCGCATGAACAGACGCCGGTGGCCGCTGACGCGCTCGGCGTACTCGGTGCGGTAGAGCTCCTCGATCAGCTCGAGGTCGACGACGGAGTAGTTGGTGCTGCGGTGCAGCGCGATGAGCCGCTCACGCTCGTGCGCGGGCGCCCGGTGCAGCTCGTCCACGGCAGAGGGATCGAAGATGCGGTTGGCGTAGGGGCTGTCGTCGGCGGGGCTGTAGCCGTACCGCGAGAAGACGCTGTGCACCTCGGCGTGCGGGTAGTGCGCGTGGAGGTACTGGACGACCTCCGCGGCGGACTGGCCCGCACCGAGAACCGCGAAGCGGCCGTGGGTGGGCTGGGGTAGCTCGGCCATCCGGGGCAGGAAGTCGTGGTTGTGGAAGCAGCGAGCCGACAGCTGCGCCCACTCGGGAACGCGCTGGGTCAGGCCGGCCCCGACCGCGACGTTGCGCGTCCGGACCACGGTGCCGTCGTCGCATCGCACGGTGAGGACGTCTCCGTCGGCGGCGATGTCGGTGACGGAGGTGCCGAAACGCACGTCGGCGTCGACGCGGTCGGCCGCCCAGCTGAGGTAGTCGTGGAACTCGTGACGCGTCGGGAAGAACGTCTGGTGGTTGACGAAGTCGACCAGGCGCCCCCGCTCGAACAGGTAGTTGAAGAACGTGAAGCCGCTGCGCGGATTGCGGAACGTCACCAGGTCCTTCGGGAAAGCGATCTGCATCGTCGCGCCGTCGAGAAGCATGCCGGGATGCCACCCGAAGCTGTCCTGTCGTTCGACGAACAGGGCGCGGACACGCTCACTCTCGGCACAGACGGCGTTGTGTTCCTCGATGGCGATGGCCAGCGCGAGGTTGGCGGGACCGAAGCCGACGCCGACAACGTCCATCATCTCTGGTGCGCTCATGTCCGCGAGCTTAGCTTAGGCTGTGCTCACTCACTAGAGCTTGCTCGCGGAGTTCAGGTGCAGAGTGAGGCGTTGCACGAACCGACCGATCGCCCCGCGATCACTCCCGGCCGGGAACTGCACCTGCGCGAACAGCGCACCCTCACCCGCCGGCTCGTGGACGCTGAACGTCAGGTCCGCCCGGGGCCGACCCACCGGAACCGGCAGCAGCGCGGCGCCCGCATCCCCGAGGTCGGCGACGTGGTGGTGGACCATCAGGAACTGCGGACGACGCAGGTTCGACAGACCCGCCGCGTCGACGATCTCGATGTACGACGGCCCCGAGCGGTCGAGCCCGGCGACGGTCTCGGCCTGCACGCGCGCCACGACGGTGGCCAGATCGCCATCCGTCGACGTGCGCACCGGCATCAGGTCGCTGAACGCCCCGACCATGGCGTGCGTGTCCTCGTGATCCCGTCCGGCGACAAGAGTCGCGACGACGATCTCGTCCCCCGCTCCGACGTCGGCGAGCGCCAAGGCGAACGCCGCGTGGAGCACGGACACGAGACTCGCTCCCGGCACACCGGCCAACTCCGCCCGCAGGGATGCGTCGATCTCCACGGCCATGGCGTCGGATCCCGACTCCCCCACCGTGAACGGCAACTCGACGCGTCCTGGCGCGGACGCCAAGGCCTCGGACCACGCATCGACGGTGCCCGGCGACGCCTCTCGGCGCTCGTTCGCCCACACCGCCACATCGCTGTAGCGGAGCGGGAGCGGGTCCGCCTGGTCGCCGCCCGCGACAGCACTCATCAGATCCGTCAACAACGGCACCACGGACCACTCGTCGACGGCCCAGTAGTGCATGACCACGAGCAGCAGGCGTTCCTCTGACTCATTGCGCAGCAACACTATTCGCACACCCGGTCGCTGCTCGAGGTCGAGAGGCTGCTGAGCGATCTCGAACGCCCGACGTCGGATGTCGTCCTGCGCGACGTCGACGGTCTCGAGCCGCAGCGGATTCCCGAGGGCCGATCCCTGACCGGGAACCAGCACCGAGTGCAACGGTTCGTGTCGAGCCGCCACGGCGTCCACCGCGGCAGCCAGGATCGACTCGTCCACGTCGGGCACCTCGATCACCAGCGCATGATCGGCGAGAACTCGTGTCTCGCCGCCGAGCAGGACACTCTCCTGCATCGGCGACAGCGGGACGACAGCCGACCGCTCGGCGCGTGCCGACAGGCGTGGCCCGCCTCCCTGCGTACGACCCGAGATCCTCTCGGCCAGAGCGCGCACCGTCGGAGCTTCGAAGACGTCGCGCACCGTGATGTCGACGTCGACACTCGATCGGACGGCCGATACCCACTGCATGGCTGCCATGGAATGCCCACCGAGAGCGAAGAAGTCGTCCTCCGTCCCGAGGGACTCGAGACCCAGGATCGACGCAGCCGACGAGACCAGCGCCCTCTCGACGTCGTTCTCGGGTGCCCGTCCGCCGACGACGGCCGACCACTCGGGCTGCGGGAGAGCTGCCCGATCGAGCTTGCCGTTGGGCGTCAGGGGCAGCGTCCCGTCGACCACGACGACGAGGGTAGGCACCATGTAGTCGGGAAGACGCGTCGCGGCGTGAGCGCGCACGTCGTCCCCGTCCAGGTGCCCCTGCCCGGTGACGTATCCGACCAGACGGCTGACGCCCGACGACTCGTGCACGACAACGGCGGTCTGATCGACACCCTCGAACGACGCCAGGGCAGCCATGATCTCGCCCGGCTCGATGCGGAACCCGCGCACCTTGATCTGGTCGTCGGCGCGGCCGAGGAAGTCCAGATTGCCGTCGGCACGCCACCGCGCTCGGTCGCCCGTGCGGTACATCCGGCCGCCGCCGAGGACGTCGGCGACGAATCGGTGGGCGCTCAGCCCGGGTTGCCCCAGGTAACCGCGGGCCAGACCGCGCCCGGCGATGTAGAGCTCACCGGAGACGCCGACGGGAACGGGCCGCAGCCGGTCGTCCAGGACGTAGGCGCGCTCGTTGGGGTCGGGCACGCCGATGGGCACCGACGACGTCCAGCCGGGCTGCGCCTGCCACAACGTGTTGTTGACCGTGGCCTCGGTGAGGCCGTAGGCGGCGAGGAGGTTCAGATGCTCCGACCACGCCGAGATGACCGCGGGCGGAACGGTTTCGGTTCCCACCAACACGGTGCAGCCCTCGGGCAGCGCACACCCGGGCGGAAGCGCCGCCATCAACGACGGCGGGATGATCGCATGCGTGACACCGTGCTCGGCACAGAAGTCGGTGAGCTCCGGAGCGGCCACGCGTGAGTCGTCCGGAACGATCACGAGGCGCGATCCGGTGCACAGTGCCATCGCGAGTTCGAACACGGCGACGTCGAAGCCGACGGACGCGAACTGTAGGACGACCGATCCCTGCGTCAACGCCATGCGGTCCTCGGCCGTCGCCACGAGGGACGAGATGCCCTCGTGCGGCACGAGGACGCCCTTGGGCCGACCCGTCGATCCGGACGTGTAGATGACGTACGCAGCGGACTCGAGGGACGCCGAACGAGGGAGAAGTTCCCGATCCGTTACCGACATCGATTCCAGCAGAACATGATCGACACCCGACGGTACCTGATCGGACACTGCGGCCGTGGTGAGAATCGCCTGCGCGCCGGCGTCGGCAACCATGTAGTCGAGCCGATCGGACGGGTGCTTCAGATCGAGTGGCAGATAGGCGGCGCCCACGGCGAGCACGGCCATCGTCGCGGCGATCGTGTCGACCGACCGCGGAACAGCCACGCCCACGATGGACTCCGCGCCGATACCTCTGTCCTGCAGGGCCGCAGCGATGTCTCGGACACGCGCGTGCAGCTGACGGTAGGTCCAGGTGGTGCGCTCGTCGACCACCGCCACGGCGTCCGGAGTGGTGTGCACCCACCGGAGATAGGAGTCGAACAGCGACTCCTCCGGAACGACGCGGGCCGTATCGTTGAACTGCGTGACGACGCGGTCCCGCTCGCCCGGCAGGAAGATGTCGACGTCGTCGACGCGGACGGCGGCATCGTCGGCCATCGCGGTGAGCACGGCGATCTGGCGCTCGGTGATCGTCTCGGCGGTGTCCTCGTCGAACAGGTCCTCCGCGTACTCGAGCTCGAGCACGAGTCGATCGGATGCAAGGTCCTCGGTGTAGTTGAACACCAGATCGAACTTCGCCGGCGTCATCAGCGTCGCATCACCGTCGGCCATCGGGCCGGTGTGGTGGCTGATCATGACCTGGAACAACGGGTTCCGCGACATGCTCCGCTCCGGCGCCACGCGTGCGACGACCGCGTCGAACGGCACGTCGGCATGGGAGAAGGCGGCAAGGTCGACAGCACGGGCATCGAGGACGCTCTCCTCCAGCGTGCGACTACCGGACACATCGGACCGCAGCACCAGCGTGTTGACGAAGAACCCGACCAGTTGATCGAGGCCCTCCTCACCGCGGCCGGCGACGGGTGCGCCGAGCACGATGTCGTCGGACCCGGTCATGCGGTGCAGCAGCACCGACGCGGCGGCGTGCACCGTCATGAAGACGCTGGCATCCGTGCGACGACCCAACGCTCGCAGCCGGCGGACGACGCCCGGGTCGATCTCTCGCCGGATCACCGACCCTATGTGACTCGGGCGCGGTGGTCGCGGACGGTCGGTCGCGAGCTCGATCTCGTCGGGCGCGCCGGCCAGAGCGTTCTCCCAGTAGGCGAGTTGGCGTCCGGCCAACGACTGCGGATCGGACGACTCACCGAGGAGCTCCGACTGCCACAGCGAATAGTCCGCGTACTGGACGGGCAGCGGCGGACGGGTGTCCACGGTGCCGGCCAGGCGCGCCGCGTAGGCCGCCATGAGGTCCGCCAGCAACGGCCGGTCCGACCACTCGTCGGTCGTGATGTGGTGCAGCACCAGGACGACGACGCATCCCTGCTCGACCGTCACCACCGCCGCGCGGATCGGGATGTCGCGGCGCAGGTCGAACGGTCGCTGCACCATCTCCGCGACGACCGGCGCGGAATCACCGTCGTGGAACGCCACGGACGGCGACGCATCGGTCAGAACACGCTGTGCAAGAACGCCGTCGGTGTCGTCGAAAACTGTCCGCAGGCTTTCGTGGCGGTCGACCACATCGCCCAGCGCCGCCGCGAACGCCGACTGGTCCACCCGCTCCGGGAGCGGAACGACGATGGGGAAGTTGTACGCAGCCGAGTCCGGATCGAGTTGATGCAGCAGCCACAACCGTTGCTGCGCAGCGGACATCGGGACCACCGCCGGCCGCTCGACGGACCGGAGCACGGGCCGGTCGTCGCGACGTCGGCCGTCGACGACGACAGCGAGAGCCGCGACCGTCGGTGCATCGAACAGATCGCGAACAGCCAGCTCACAGCCCAGAGCGGTCCGCGCGCGACCGACGACGCGAGTGGCCAGCAAGGAGTGGCCGCCGAGATCGAAGAAGTCGTCGTGGATGCCGGTGCCGACGCGGCCCAACACGTCGTCGAACACTCCGCACAGCGTGCGCTCGGTCTCGGTGCGCGGCGGCGTGGCCGCGGTGTCGACCTCGTCCGGCGCCGGCAGCGCCGCGACGTCGAGCTTGCCGTTCACCGTCATCGGGAATTCGGACACCAGGACCACCGCGGGGACCATGTAGTCGGGAAGCACGGCGGCACAGGATGTCCGGACGGAGTCGGCATCGTCCGCGTCCACGTACGCCACCAGACGTGCGAGCCCACCGGGACCGGTCGACACGACGACGGCAGCGCGGCGCACTCCGTCGAGCGCCGTTACGACCGAGGCGACTTCACCCGGTTCGACGCGGTGCCCGCGGATCTTGACCTGGTCGTCGGTCCGTCCGAGGTAGTCGATGAGCCCGGACCGCGTGCGGCGCACCAGGTCGCCCGTGCGATACATCCGGGAGCCGTCACCCGAAGGGTCTGCGACGAAGCGGTCGGCGGTCAGCCCGAACCGGTCGGCATATCCGCGGGCTAATCCTGCTCCCGCGATGTACAACTCCCCCGCCACACCGTCCGGGACGGGCCTGAGCCAACTGTCCAGGATGCGCGCGCGGGTCGACCGGATGGCCGTTCCGACGGTGGGCGTCGCACTGTCGTCGGTCCCGGCACCGAGAGTGTTGATCGTGTACTCGGTGGGTCCGTACAGGTTGTAGCCCAGCACGCCGTCGCCGTCGCGCAGCGTGTTCCAGACGTCGTCGCCCACCGCTTCGCCGCCGAGCAGCACCAGCGCCGGTCGGTACCCGTCGAGGAGCCCGGTGTCGAGAAGCAGGGCCGCGTAGGTGGGAGTCACGTTCACGACGTCGATGCGGTGAGCGTTCCCGTACGCCACGAGTGCCTCGGCGTCGCGTCTGAGCTCCTCGTCGGCGACGTGCACCTCATGGCCTTCGACCAGCCACAGCAGTTCTTCCCACGACATGTCGAAGGCGAACGACACGGTGTGGGCGATACGCAGAGTTTTTGCACCCGCCCCGGCCACGACGGGATCGAAGATCTCGCGCTGGTGGTTGAGCTGCATGTTGGTCAGACCCCGATACGGCGTGACGACACCCTTGGGCGTGCCCGTCGATCCCGAGGTGTAGATGACGTAGGCCGGGTGATCGAGACGTCCCGGCGAACCGGGGACGAAGCGGCCCAGTTCGGCTGCCGTCAGGGGTGTGTCGTCGAGCTGTTCTCCGAGCACCACGAGGCCGGGCCGACCCGACAACCTGGCGGCGACCGCGGACGTGGTGAGAATGCAGAGTGGTCGAGCATCGTCGAGAAGTGCGTGCACCCTCGCGTCGGGATGGTCCAATTCGATGGGCAGATACGCCGCTCCCGTGCGCAACACGGCGAACAGTGCGACCACCATGTCGAGGCTGCGCGGAATCGCCAGTGCCACGACGGTCTCGGGTCCGGCACCGCGCCCGAGAAGCATGCGCGCCACACCCTCGATGCGGGCGGCCAACTCGGCGTAGGTGAGGGAGTCCGCTCCGGCGACGAGCGCCACCGCGTCCGGTGAGGCCTCCGCCGTCCGGAGCAGCATCTCGGTGACCGTCACGTCGGGAACACTCTCGAGGTCCGCGGAGTCCCTGACCACCGGCGTGACGACGGAGTCGGTGCCACGGTCGGCGTAGGTCGACAGCAGGTCGACGAACTCGTCGGTCACCAGGTCGACGCGCTCGACGTCGATGGCCTCCGGCCGGTACTCGACCGTCACGGCCAGCCGGTCCCCCGGCGTCACCACGACGGTGAGCGGGTAGTTCGTGTGGTCGATACTGTCGCTGCCCTCGACTCCGTGCGCGGCGTTCAACGCCGACGCCGAGTCCTGGTTCACGAAGTTCTGCACCACGCAGAGGGTGTCGAACAGGGTGCGGTGCGGGGACACCTCGATGATCTCGGCGAGGCCGAGGTAGTCGTGCTCCATCGCCTCGACACGCTCGTTCTGCATGCGGCGCACCAGCGCGTCGATGCTCTCCCGCGGATCCAGCACTGCGCGCACCGGGACCGTCGACAGGAACATGCCGGGCGCGCTGTCCAGACCGTCCACCTCGGGCGGGCGTCCGGCCACGGTGATACCGAAGACGACGTCGGTCCGACCGGTGGCCGACGAGATCGCCAGTGCGAGTGCGGCGGTAACGACGGCATTGAGGGTGATGCCGCGCTCGCGTGCCGCACCGACGAGGGACGACGAGGTGTCCTCGTCGAGCTCTGCTCTGCGGCGCAACGGGATTCCGACGGGTGGCGCGAGGCGGTGCGCCAGCAGCGTCGGCTCCTCGAGACCGCCCAGTGCGGTCGCCCATGCACGCCGCGCCGCGTCGCGATCACGCGAGGCGAGCCACGTCAGGTAGCGCGCGAAGGTGGTGTCGGGCGTGCTCGGCAGGTCGGGGTTCTCGTAGCGCGCCAGCAGCTCGCCGACGACCAGTCCGTTGGACCAGCCGTCCCACACGAGGAACTGTCGGTTGATCACCACCCGGTCGCGCCCGTCCGGCAGGCGGAGCAGCAGCACTCGCCACAGTGGCGGCGACGCGAGATCGAACGGGGTGTCCCGGTCGGTCTGCATCATCTGCTCGGCCTCGGACTCGCTGTCGACGGACACGTCCCGGACCGGGACGTCGTAGCGTGCCGACACCACCTGCACCGGTACGCCGGCTGCTGTCTGCGTGAACCCGGTACGCAACTGCGGATGGCGCCGCGCCACTGCCGTCGCTGCCGCCTGCAGACGTGGCAGGTCGAGGCGGCGTCCGAAGTCGAGGGCGAACTGCGCGGTGTAGATGTCGCGCTCACCGGCCGTGAGACTCTCGAAGACCAGACCCTCCTGCAGCGGGGTCAGCGGCCAGACTGTCTCGACCGAGTCGCCGAGCGCCGTCAGGTCGTCTTGCGTGACCTGCGCGAGGGGCACATCCGAGGGTGTCAGACGGGGTGGACCGGTGTGTGTCGCCGCGGCGTCCACGAGCTCGTCGAGGGCGCGGGACCATTCCGTGGTGATGGTGTCGATGTCACTGTGCTGCAGATGCATCGACGACCACGCGAACGCTGCCGACAGCACGTCGCCCTCGCACACCACGTTGATCACGAGGCGGTACGGACCACCCATGTCGGGGTCGGGATCCGTGCGCAACGGTTCCGGTGCGCGGTCGAACGGCGCGGTGCCCGCAGCGGGCACGCGGCCCAGGTAGTTGAGGAGGATCTGCGAGCGCTCTCCGCGAGCGAGAACCGCTGCGGTGCGGGCATTCCCGTACCGCAGGAGGCCGTACCCCAGACCGGCGTCGGGTGCTTCCCGCAATGCCTCCTTGGTCTCGAGCAGAACAGCCGTCGGATCGGTGCCGGCACGCAGTCGCACCGGCGCGATGGAGGTGAACCAGCCCGTCGTACGGGTCAGGTCGGCCCCGCCCTGATCGGTCCGGCCATGACGCTCGAGATCGACGAGCACATCGTGGTCCAGCGACAATCGCGTCAGAGCAACCCGGAGCGCCGCGGCGATCACGTCGGTGACGTCCGCCCCGACGAACGCGGGGACAGCTCCGAGCACCGCGGACGTGACATCGGGAGTGAGGTCGACACGGACGACATCGCCCTGTCCGACCACGGCATCCCCGTCGTCCGGGCCCAGCGAGGCACCGGGTGCGGTGACCGCGGACCAGTACGGCAACTCGGCGAGACGCTCCGCGCTGTGGGCACTCTCGTCGAGAAGGCGCCCGTAGGAGCGCAGCGAGGTCCGCACGCGGGCCGGCGCCGGGTCCTGCCCGCTGTCGTGCGCGATCCAGGCCAGCGCCAGGTCCTCCAGCAGAATCGACCAGGACACTCCGTCGACGACCAGGTGGTGCGCAACCAGCAACAGGCGCCCGGAATCGGCACCGCGGTCGAACCACACGACGCCGATCACGTGTCCGTCCGCCGGGGCGAGTCGATCGGCCGCAGCATCGGACTGTTCGGCGACCAGCTCGGCGAACTCGTCGTCGCTCAGCCCCGTGGAGTCGACTCGCAGAACCGTGGTGGGGGCGTCGGCACGCACGGCGGTGGTCCACACACCGGGCGCATGCCGCGTGAGGACGGTGCGCAGGCTGTCGTGATGCGCAACCACCGCGTCCACGGCGCGCTGGGGCGTCGTCGGCAGTGCGGGTGCGGGGACCACGATCAGTGATGCCTGGTTGAACCTGTCGGTGCTGCCGGACCATTCGGAGAGTCGGTGGACCACCGGCAGTGCGCGGAGCTCGCCGATGCCCGACTCGACCGCCGCCGCGGCGGGTTCCGGCGCGTGTACCTCGGCGACACCCGCGAGCGCCCGAGGCGTGCGCTGCTCGAAGACGTTGCGGGCCGTGATCTCGAGACCACTCCCGCGTGCGAGGTTGACCAGGCGGATGGCGAGGATGCTGTCGCCGCCGCGGGCGAAGAAGTCGTCGTCCGCGGACACGGGTGCGCCACCGAGAACGGTGGAGAAGTGTCCGCACAGTACGGCGACGGGCCCGCTCGACACGGTGTCCTCGTTCGGGGCTGCGGGGGTGGCCAGTGACGCGAGAAGTGCAGCGCGGTCGAGCTTTCCGCTCGGACCCGTCGGCAGGTCGGTGACGACAGCGAGAGTGGTGGGCACCATGTGCTCGGGCAGCATCGCGGCCACGTGGGCACGGATCTCGGTCTCGGGAGCGGAGGCGACGACGAAGGACGCGAGCTGCGCCGTTCCGCGGTCGGTCCGCACCACCGTGGCCGCGCGCTCGACGTCGGGATGGGACCGGAGCGCGGCGTCGATCTCGCCGAGTTCGATACGGAATCCTCGGACCTTCACCTGTGAGTCCGCGCGTCCGAGGTACTCGAGTGTGTCCGCGGTGCGGCGCACCACATCGCCTGTGCGATAGAGCCGTTCGCCCCCGGATCCGGCGACGAATCTGGTCGCCGTCAGAGCCGAACGCTCGAGGTATCCGCGGGCGAGTTGCGGACCGGACAGATAGAGCTCACCTGTCGTTCCGGCCGGGACGGCTCCGAGCCACCCGTCCAGCACCCGGTACCCGACGGCGGGCAGAGGAGTGCCGATGGGCACGACATCGCCGTCGACGCCCTGGACGCCGAGGGCTGCCGTCACGTCGACGGCCGCCTCGGTGGGTCCGTACAGGTTGTCGAGCCGGACGTTCGGGAGCAGCTGGGCGACCCGACGTGCGGACTCTGCGGACAACGCTTCGCCACTGCAGACGATGACACGTAGCGACGTGCAGGAGGACACGTCCGGATCGGTGAGGAACGCGTCGAGCATGGACGGGACGAAGTGGATCCACGAGATCGACTGTGCACGAATCACGTCGACCAGGCGTGCCGTGTCACGGTGCGCGTCGGGTTCGGCGAGGACAAGGGTCGCCCCCGAGACCAGCGGCCCGAAGAACTCACTGACCGACACGTCGAAACTGGACGGAGTCTTCTGCAGCACGCGGTCGCCGACAGCCAGCGGAGTGGTCTGCCGCATCCACTCGAGGCGGGGCACGATGGCGCTGTGCGGCACCACCACTCCCTTGGGTCGACCGGTCGACCCCGAGGTGTAGATGACGTACGCGGCGTCCGCCGGGGCGGGCGACGCGAGCAGGGCGGCAGGCAGTTCCGCGAGGTCACCGTCGAGAACGATCACCGGGCGCGCGTCTTCGACCATGAAGGCCAGGCGGTCGGCGGGGTATCCCGGATCGAGCGGCAGGTACGCGGCGCCGGTCTTCACGACGGCCAGCAGCGCTACCACCAGGTCGACGGACCGTGGGAGCGACACGGCGACGACGGCGCCGGGGCGCGCACCGCGCTCGGCCAGGGCTGCGGCGACGCGATCGACCCGCGCGTGCAGCTCCGTGTACGTCGAGGACTGTTCACCGTGGACGAGGGCGACCGCGTCCGGTGTCGCGACGAGCTGAAGCTTCAGCAGGTCGACCAGCGTTCGACTCGGGACCGGATGCGGCCCTGCGACTTCGGTCGGGTCCGTCGCACTCGGGATCTCGGCGAGACGCGTGTCGACCGGGGCGGTGGCCACAGCGACGATGCCGTCGACGAGCGACGTCGCCATCGAGTCGGCGACGAGGGCGGCGTCGTACTTCAGTTCCAGCGTCAGTCGATCACCGGGAATCACCATGAGAGTCAACGGGTACGGCGAGTTCTCGTCGACACGGACGCCGGTCAGCGCTATCTGCCCGGTCGGGTCGGTGACGGCGGTGGTGCCCAGGGGGTAGTTCTCGACGACCACGAGCGAGTCGAACAGGGAATCGACACCCGTGACTCGGCGCAGCGCCGGCACCCCGAGGTGGTGGTGATCGAGAAGGTCGGCCTGCTCCTGCTGCCACCGCTGCACAGCGGTCGCGACGGTGTCCTCCGGCCGGAGACGCAGGCGCGCCGGAATGGTGTCGATGAACAACCCCACCATGCCCTCGATACCGGGCACCGGCGCCGACCGTCCCGACACCGTCGATCCGAAGACGACATCGCGGCGCCCGGTCACGCGGGCGAGCGACAGCCCCCACGCGCAGTGCAGAATCGACCCGAGAGTCACTGCGGCGTCGCGGGTTCTGTCTCCGATGGTGCGGGTGACGTCCTGTGACAGCTCCACACGGACGGTGCGGGTTCCTGTCCCGGACGCGCCGAACGCGGGTACGGGAACCGACTCCTGCACTCCCTCCAGTGCCTCGCGCCACACGCGGGTCGACGCCTCCGTGTCGCGGCCGACCAGGTGGCGGACCCAGGCGGCGGGCTGGGTGACGGGAAGGCCGGGCAGCGGTCCTGTCGTGTACGACGCGAGCATCTCGCGGACCATGATCGGAATGGACCAGCCGTCCGCGACGATGTGGTGGATCGACTGCACCAGCGACCACGACGTGTCGTCGTGGCGCACCACCGCGTACCGCACCAGCGGCGCGGAGGTCAGCGGAAGTCCGGCGCCACGCTGATCGGCGAGAACGTCGTCGACAGTGCCCGTCTCGACAGAGAACGGCACGTCCACCCGGGAGTGCACCACCTGCACCACACGGCCGTCCTGCAGCGGGCGGAAGCTGGTGCGCAGCGACGCGTGGCGTGCGACGACTCGTTCCAGGGCGGTCCGCAGCAGATCCGGCTCGAGGGGTCCACTAAGGCTCAGGACTTGCTGCACCACATAGGGATCGGTGTCGTCGAAGGTGCTGTGGAAGTAGATACCTTCCTGCACCGGCGTCAGCGGCAGCACGTCCTCGACGTCGCTCGGGAGCGACGACAGGTCGGCGTACGTCAACGCTGCGAGCGGGAAGTCACTGGGGGTTCGTCGTGCCGACGGGGCAGCCGCCGCGAGACGAGTCAGCGCGGCCGACCATGCGTCGACGAACGACTCGTCGACCACGCCGGGGACGCGTCGAACCGTCGTCGTCACCCGGCCGTTCGACTCCAGCACGTCGAGCGTCAGGGCGTGCGACGCGGGCCGGTCCGGGTCCGCTCCACCGGTGAACGTCACTCCGCTGTCGCCGCCGCGGCCGAGGTAGTTGATCAGCACCCGTGGGGGATTCGCGGCCGCCAGGTCGCGCGTGAGGTAGCGGAGCGCACCGTAGCCGAGTCCCGAGTCCGGGCCGGCGCGTAGATGATCCCGGACCTGCAGCAGCACATCGGCATCGGACAGGTCCCCGGTCGGAACCATGACGGGCCGCACGGTGGTGAACCACCCGACGGTGCGGGACAGGTCGAGCGACGGGTCACCGAGCGCGTCGACGTCGCGGCCGTGGCCTTCCACCTCGACCACGATCGACGGAGCCGAGTACCCGTCCCAGGATGCGAGGGCGACGCCCAGTGCCGCGAGCAGCACCTCGGTCGGACCGGTGCGATACGCCGCCGCGACGTCTCCCAGGAGTGCGCTGCTGTCGGCCTCGGACGCCGTGACCACATGGGTCACCATCGCGCCGTCCGTGTCGACGGCAGGATCGAGCTCCCGCGTGCCGACGGTGCCGCTCACGGTTCCGAGAACGTCGCGCCACCAGGGCAGTTCGTGATTCCATCGGCCCGCGCGGGCGGCACTGTCGAGCACGTCGGCCCAGCGTCGTACGGACGTCGTCACCGGAGGTAGTGCCGGCTCGCGCCCCTCCACCATCGCGGACATCGCCGCCAGCAGGTCGCCGAGCAGGATGCGCCACGAGACACCGTCGACGACCAGGTGATGCGCGGCCAGGACGAGCACGTCGTCGCCGAGTGACGCCGCCACCATGCCGCCGGGAAGCTCGTGCGCGAGGCGGGCCACGGTCTCGTCGGTCGACGTGCCGTTCGAGATCTCCACCGGTTCGTGCGTGTCCGGGACGGTGAGGGCGCCGTCGCGCCAAATTGCCCGCAGCGCCGGGTGGTGCGCGACGACATGGCGCACCGCCGCCCGGACGACGTCGCGGTCGATGTCCGCCGGCACGGGGATACGAGCGGTCTGATGGAAACCGCCGAGGCGATCATCCTGGTCGAGGACACGAGCGACGATGGGAGTCGTCGCCACGATGCCCGTGGGATCGTCGTCCACCACGACGAGGTCGGCAGGGGCAGCGGCGGCGATGGCCTCGGCGGTACGGAGCGTGAACACCTCACGCGGGCCGATCGCCAGACCCCGTGCACGCGCCTGCGCGACGACGGTGAGGGCGACGATGCTGTCGCCGCCGAGCGCGAAGAAGTCGTCGGTCACGCCGACGCTGTCCACGCCCAGCGCCGACGCCATGGCCTCGCACAGCACCCGCTCACGCTCGGTGCGCGGCGCGACCGCTTCTCCCCTGGCCTGTTCCGGATCGGGGAGCGCTCGGCGATCGACCTTGCCGTTGGCCGTGGCGGGGAACGCGTCCAGGACGACGAAGGCGGACGGCACCATGTATTCGGGGAGCAACCGCGCACAGTGCGCACGGAGAGCATCCACGCCGACGCCCGGAGCGATGACGTATCCGGCGAGAAATGCTGCGCCGCTTCCGGTCCGACGGACATCGACCACGGCGCGGCGGACACCGGGGCACGACGCCACCGCGGCCTCCACCTCCTCGAGTTCGAGGCGCATGCCGCGGATCTTCACCTGATTGTCGACGCGTCCGAGGAAGTCCAGTGTGCCGTCCTCGGTCCAGCGTGCGCGGTCACCGGTGCGGTAGAGGCGCGCGCCGTCGTCCGAGAACGGGTCCGCCACGAACTTCGACGCGGTCATCTCGGGGGCACCGACGTACCCGCGACCGAGGAGGAATCCCCCGGCGTACAGCTCGCCGCCCACTCCGACGGGCACCGGCCGCAGTGCCGAGTCCAAGACGTAGAGCCGGGTATTCGGGTTGGGTCTGCCGATGGACGTCGCGATACGCGGCGCATCGCCGGTGTAGATCACGTGCGACACACCGATGGTCGCCTCGGCCGGGCCGTACCCGTGGTACAGCGTCGTCGTCAGCTGGGAGCGGAAGCGCGAGAACAGTTCCGGTGTCAACACCTCACCGCCGCACCACACGTGCCGCAGTCCCGACAGCGACCCGTCGGTGTCCAGCGCGAGCAGCGCGTCGAGCATCGACGACACCAGGTAGACGAACGTGACGTGGCGCCGCGCGATGATGTCGAGGAGGTAGAGGCCGTCGCGTTCACCGCCGGGCTCGGCGACGACGAGCGTGCCGCCGGACAGCAGCGGCAGCAGGATCTCGTTCACCGAGATGTCGAACGACAGCGGAGCTTTGAACAGCGACGCGTCACCGGACCCGAAGCCCAACACGCGATCGCGCTGCCAGGTCATCCGCGCACAGATGGCCTCGTGGCGGATCATCGCGCCCTTCGGCGTTCCGGTACTGCCGGAGGTGAAGATGACGTACGCCAACCGCGACCCGTCGATACGCAGGTCGGGAGCCTGCGCCGAGAAGCCGTCGAATCGCCAGTCGTCCAGATCGACCGTCCACTCGTCCGATCCACCCAGCACGATCGCGGTGCGGGAATCGCGCTGCACACGGTCCCGGCGATCCTGCGGCCACTCGGGGTCGAGCGGAACGAAGGCACCGCCGGCCACCATCGCGGCGAGCACTCCGACGACCATCTCGAGGGAACGTGGCATCGAGATGGCAACCACGCCTTCGGGTTCCAGACCGGCGGCCAGGAGTGCGTTCGCGAGCTGGTTCACCGTCGCGCCCAGCTCCGAGTACGTCAGCTCCTTCTCACCCAGCACGACGGCGAGCGCATCGGGAGTGGCTGCGACCTGCGCGGCGAACAGCTCGGGCACGGACACCGAGACCGAGGGCTCCGCCGTGTCGTTCCATTCGTGCACGACTCGGGTGCGGTCCTCGGCCGACATCAGGTGCAGCGACGACAACGTCGTGTCGGGTCGTGCCAGAACCTGATCGAGAACCATGCCGAACCGGTCGCGGTGACCGACCAGGGCGTCGTGCGCACCGGGCCGTGACCGCAGGTCGAAGACCAGCGACTCGTCGTCGCGGCCACCGGTGACCGTGACGTCGAGATCGCGCACCGGGCCGGTCTCGAGGCTGCGCATGTGCGCCGGGAACCCGCCGACGTCGATGCCGTGCTGCACCATCAGGACGTTGATGCCCGGACCGTGGACCAGGCGGTGGGGATCGTCCTCGCGCAGTGCACGCACGATGTCCTCACCGCGGAACCGGCCGTGACGCACCGCGCCGATCGACGCGCGTTCGAGTTCCCTCGCGACGTCGGCGACGGTCATCGCCGGGGTGAGCTGCAACCGCAATGGAAGAATGGTCGACGCCATGTACGGCGTCGTCCGCGCACGCCTGCCCACGCGGGCCGTCGACGGCAGGGACACCATCAGGTCGTAGGCGCCCGTCACGGCTGCCAGGTACGCCACCCACACGGCCGGGGCCAGCCGGGTGCGGCGGATGTCGTGCTCCTCGCCGTACGCGTACAGCGGCGCCAGGCGGTCGGAGGGTGCCGAGACACGTTCGGTGACGGCGGAGCCGGTGTCCGGGACGTCGGGCAGCAGCATCGGCGGCTCGGGCGCATCGGCCAACCGCTCGATCCAGTAGTCGCGGTCGCGTCGGAAAGCATCCGACCGGCGGTACTCGGCATCGGCGTCGACAAGCGGTTCGAGGGCCCATGCACCGGGCGCCGTCCGACGACTCGGATCGGCGTAGCGCGCGCGGACCTCGTTGAAGATCAGCGACATCCCGAAGCCGTCGACGACGGCGTGGTGGTAGCGCTGATGCCAGAGAACGTGGTCGTCGGCCAGCCGGAGCAACGCGGTTCCGAACAGGTCTCCCGCGCCGGTCGTGTCCGCCGACGCGATGTCCGCGGCGATCCACGCCTGCGCCTCGGCCATCGGATCGGCCGCCGAACGCAGATCGACGAGCGCTACCGACCACTCGTCGTCGTGCACGCGGTGTTGGACGGGCTGCTCGCCGCTGAAGTCGAAGCGGACGTGGACAGCGTCCGCGTCGGCGATGACCGAGCGGATCACCTCGCGTGCGTGGTCGACGTCCAGCAGGCCGGTGATCTCGACCTGCAGCGAGATCACGAAGTCGGTGCGCTCACCCAGGAAGTGCTGCGCGGTCCAGACCTCGGTCTGCGCGGTGGTGAGCGGAAGCGTGGAGATTCGTGGCAGCGCTTCGCCGACCGTGACCCGTTGCATGAACGTAGGCTAACCTAAGACTCACTCCTGCAGGAACGACAGGATGGCCGCATTGACCTCGTCGGGCTTCTCGAGATAGCCGTAGTGCCCGGCGTCGGCGATCTCCACGTACCGGGCTCCGGGAATCAGATCGGCGACCTCCCGCGACAGGTACGCCGGGATCATCCGGTCGTCCGCGAACCCCAGCGACAGGCACGGAACCGTCACCGCGCGGTACGCCTCGCGGCGGTCGAACGTCTCGTCGAGAGAGATCTGAGCGCGCTGGCCGGGAGTGAGCGGCTGCACCGAGAACTCGAACAGGTCCAGCCAGTCGCGCGCCTTCGCGTCGTCGGACAACGATGCCGGGGACAGGTTCAGCGCGGCCGTCACCGCGGCCGCGTACTTCGCAGGGAGCTTCACGCCGCTGTCCGCCAGTTCGCGCTCGCCGGCACCGAGCACCTTCTGGAACGCGTCGAGCCGGGCGTGACCGGCCGCGAAGACGGCCTTCGAGACCAGGTCGGGCCTGGTCAACGCCAACTCCTGGGCCACCCGCGCACCCATCGAGGTACCGACGACGACGGCCTTCTCCGACGCGTCGGACCGCAAGTACTCGATCAGGGCAGCGGTGTCCGCGACCAGATCCTCGATCACCATGCCGCCCGCACTCTCGTCGGTCGGCGCGATACCGCGATTGTCGAACGTGCAGACCCGGTATCCCGCGGCCGTCAACGCCGGGACCTGGTGGAGCTGCCACACGCGGCCCGGGCTGCCGGTCCCCATCACCATGACGACGAGCGGACCCTTGCCCGTCACGGTGTAGTTGAGGCGGATGCCGTTGATGGTGCCGATGGGCATGACGGGGTCCTTCCGGTGATGCAGACAGTGTTCCGGTGGACGCTACCGGGCGTGACTTTGCAGGGGATGCGCCACTTCTCCTAGTCTTGACGTGCGGCCCGACCGGGATCGCCGACGAGCCGAACCACGAACACGACGGAGAAGCACATGGCCGCGGATACCACCGAGACGACAGACATCGCCGACGAAGAGATCGAAACCCTCACCGAGGAGACCGCACGCATGGCGCGTCGCGTCGTCGCCGCCTACGCGACCGACGCCGACGAATGCCGCATGTTGCTCTCCATGCTGGGCGTCGCACCCCCCGCACTCACCGAGTAGGTCCGCCGGCGTGTGTATATCTCGCCGGCATCGTCATCAGGTTGGCGATTTCCGAGCGGGGTACGCCCACGAGTGACAGCGTCTCGCCCAGACAGAGGATCATCAGTGACCGGTGCAGGTTCGGATTTCGTCGTCGTCGCCAACAGGTTGCCCGTCGACCTCGATACCGCGCCCGACGGGTCCCGTCGATGGAAGCGCAGCCCCGGCGGTCTGGTGACCGCGCTGGAGCCCATCCTGCGCAGCAACAATGGCGCGTGGGTGGGTTGGCCGGGCGTCCCGGACGTCGACGTCGAACCCTTCGAGGACGACGGCCTGGAACTGGTTCCCGTTCCGCTGTCGGCGCAGGAAGTCGCCGACTACTACGAAGGCTTCTCCAACGCCACCCTGTGGCCGCTGTACCACGACGTCATCGTGCGTCCCGTCTACGACCGGGCCTGGTGGGACGCCTACGTCGAGGTCAATCGCCGGTTCGCCGAAGCCACCTCGAAGGCCGCCGCGGAGAACGCCACGGTGTGGATCCAGGACTATCAGCTCCAGCTCGTACCCAAGATGCTGCGGATGCTGCGGCCCGATCTGACCATCGGCTTCTTCCTCCACATCCCGTTCCCCCCGGTCGAACTGTTCATGCAGATGCCGTGGCGCACCGAGATCGTCGAAGGCCTCCTGGGCGCGGACCTCATCGGATTCCACCTCCCGGGTGGAGCCCAGAACTTCCTGTACCTCTCCCGCCGCCTGGCCGGACAACCCACCTCGCGCGGCACCGTCGGAGTGCGCTCCAAGCTCGGTCTCGTGCAGGTGGGCTTCCGCTCCGTACGGGTCGGCGCGTTCCCCATCTCCATCGATTCCGGTGACCTGGACGAGAAGTCGCGTCGAAAGCCGGTCCGGGACCGCGCCAAGGAGATGCGCAAGGAACTGGGCAATCCGAAGACGATCATGCTCGGCGTCGACAGGCTCGACTACACCAAGGGCATCGACGTCCGCCTCGAAGCGTTCCTCGAACTGCTGGCCGAGGAGCGCGTCGATCCCGAGGACGTCGTGATGATCCAGGTAGCCACACCGAGCCGCGAGCGCGTCGAGAGCTACAAGCAGATGCGCGGTGAGATCGAGAGCATGGTCGGGCGCATCAACGGCGAGTTCAGCCGCGTCGGGCATCCCGTCGTGCACTACATGCACCGGCCCATCCCCCGCGACGAACTGATCGCCTACTACGTGGCGGCCGACGTCATGCTGGTCACGCCGATTCGCGACGGCATGAACCTCGTCGCCAAAGAGTACGTGGCGTGCCGCAGCGACCTCGGCGGATCGCTGGTTCTCAGTGAATTCACGGGCGCCGCAGCAGAATTGCGACAGGCCTACCAGTGCAACCCGCACGATCTGAACAGCGTCAAGGACGCCATGATCGCCGCCATCGAGCAGGACGCCGAGGCGGGGCGACGCAACATCCGGGCGATGCGTCGACAGGTCCTCGCCCACGACGTGGACCGATGGGCACGATCCTTCCTCGCCGCACTCGGCCGCACCGGTGAGGACGACACGAGCCAGATGATCACCAACCGGGACATGTGATGCACGGGAATCTGCGCTAGTGGCCGAAGCCCAAGTGGTGCAATGCCATCGGCTTCGACGCGATCTGCTGGTGGTGCGACTCGTCGGCGACGTCGTGGATTTCGAACCGGGGCAGTCGGTGGCCGTGACGGTACCGTCGTCGCCTCATCTGCCGCGGCGCTACTCCCCCGCGCTGCCACCGTCACGAGACGGCAAGTACGAGTTCCACATCCGGGCCATTCCGGCCGGGTGGGTCAGCGGCGTCATCGTCAACGACACGCGTGAAGGCGACATCTGGACGATCGACGACCCCGCGGGTGATCTACGGGTGGACGACACGGACGACGACATCGTCATGGTCGCCGGCGGGACGGGCCTGGCACCGATGCGGGCACTGCTGCTCGACCTGGCTCGCCGGCCCCGACCTCCCCGAGTGCACCTGTACGTCGGGGGACGCTCGTCCCGTGACCTCTACGCCGCGGACATGCTGTCGCTGATGGCGCGAACCGCGGACTGGCTCACCGTCATTCCCGTCGTCGAGAAGATGACGGACCCGATGTACCGGGACGAATACTTCGATGCCGCCGAGACCCGTCGCCTGCAGACGGCACCCGACACGGGCTTCGGCGCCGGGGAGTATCTGCAAGGGCGCGTCGGCGAAGTGGTCGCGCGACGAGGGCCGTACCTGTCGCAGCGGGTCCTGGTATGCGGGTCCCCCGCCATGTCCGCGTTCACCCTGCGAGCCCTGACAACGACAGGAACACCCGTGGCGAACATCCGCCACGGGTGATTGTCATTGCTGTCGTGGGTTTCTGGGCTTCCAGACCACCAGCGCGTTGCTTCGCACCGGGACCAGATCGCGTCGATACCCGGCGTGAACCTGCGCGAGTTCCGACGCCATCTCGGTGATCCGCGCCTGCAGCGCCTCCACCTGGTTGGTCAGCTCGATGATGCGCTTGATGCCGGCGAGGTTGACACCCTCGTCCTGCGAGAGACGTTGCACCTCACGCAGAAGCGCGACATCGCGCGGCGAGTACCGGCGGCCACCGCCCGTCGTACGGAACGGTGTCACCAGCCCCAGGCGGTCGTACGTGCGCAGCGTCTGGGCATGCATGCCGGCGAGTTCGGCCGCAACCGAGATGACGAAGATCCGTGCATCCGGGTCGGCGCCCGCATCACGCGGCTGCTGATCCGTGGGACGATCCTTCTCCCCGGCCATCAGGCACCGGGCCAACCGGATCGAGGATCGAAACCGCTCGCCTTCTCCGCCGCGGCGTACGTCTCCAACGCCTCCCGTGCAGCGTCGTCCAGCTCGGACGGCACCGCGACCTTGACGGTGACCAGCAGGTCACCCGTCGCCGTCTTCTTCGGTACGCCGCGCCCCTTGACCCGGAACGTGCGCCCGTCGACCGTGCCGGCCGGAACCTTCAGTCCCACACGGCCGTCGAGGGTCGGGACGGACAACGTCGTTCCCAGCACCAGTTCGCTGTAGGCGACGGGGACGGTCAGCGTCAGATCGTCCGCCGTGCGGCCGAACACCGCGTCGGGCCGGACGTGGATCGTGACCAGCAGGTCTCCCGCGGCCGCGCCGCGAAGTCCCGCCTCGCCGCGACCCGCGACGCGCACCCGCTGCCCGTCGGTCACACCGGCCGGCACCCGCACCGTCACCGAGCGGGTGCGGTTCTGCACACCCGTGCCGCGGCAGTCCGCGCAGGGATCGTCGATGATCGAGCCGGTACCGCGGCAGTCGTCGCACGGCTCGCTGAAGCCGAACGCACCCTGGTTGCGGCTGACCACACCGGCACCGTTGCACCGCGGGCAGACCCGCGGGCTGGTGCCCGGCTTGGCTCCACTGCCGTGGCACGTGGTGCACGACGACGGGCTCGTGATCGACAGGGGCACAGAGGTTCCCACTGCCGCATCGCGGAAGTCGAGCGTCACCTCCGCAGCGAGATCGCTGCCCCGACGCGGTCGCGACGACGACGCCTGCGTGCGGCCGGGGCCGCCGCCACCGCGGTTGAACAGTCCTCCGAAGAGGTCGCCCAGATCCGCTCCTCCGTTGGCGCCTCCGAAGAGGTCACCCACGTCGAAACCACCGGACGTTCCGCCGCCGCCGAAGTTGGTTCCGCCGCCGGGCGAGAACCCGCCCCGGCCGAAACCACCACTGGCGAACAGCGATCGAGCCTCGTCGTACTCCTTACGCTTCGCGGTGTCCGAGAGAACCGCGTTGGCCTCACTGACCGCCTTGAAGCGCTCCTCCGCCTTCGCATCACCCGGATTGGAGTCCGGATGGTTGTCGCGCGCGAGCTTGCGGTACGCCTTCTTGATCTCGTCCTGCGTCGCGGAGGAGGAGACACCCAGCTCCTTGTAGAAGTCCTTCTCGATCCACTCCCGTTGGCTCACCGGTTGCCTCCTCCTTCCACGTCACTCACTGTCGAGAACTATGCCTGGTCGGACGCCGCATCGGCGCCTGATCCGTCGACGACGGCGACCATGGCGGTGCGCAACACTCGGTCGCGCGCCGTGTAACCCCTGCGGAAGACACTGCCGACCACAGGATTCGAACCATCACCCTCGTGCTGCACAGCCTCGTGCAGAGCGGGGTCGAACGCGTCGCCCTCGGCGCCGAAACCGACGACGCCCTGAGCGGTGATGACGGATTCGAGCTTGTCCGCCACCGACTTCAGCGGCCCCTTCTCGAGGTCGCCGTGCTGACGCGCCCGGTCCAGATCGTCGAGCACACCGAGCAACTCGGCCAACACCGACGCCTTGGCGTTGTCGATGTCCACCTGCTTGTCCCGTGCGACGCGTCGCCGATAATTGGCGAACTCCGCACTCAGACGCTGCAGGTCGGCCGTGAGCTCCGCCTTCTCGTCCTTCTCCGGCGCGGCCTCGGGGCTCTCGGCCTCGAGAACCTCCGGCTCGCCGGACTCTGCGTCTACCGGGTCCGAATCTCCGCCGGGCTGGGGCGCCGTGGCGGAACCCGCGAGGGATTCCTCCACGGCGGGATCCACGTCCGGAACGCCGTTCCCGGTGTCGTCAGCACTCACTTCTTGTCCGTGTCGACCGGCTCGTCCACGACCTCGGCGTCGACGACATCGTCGCTACCGTCGGTCGGGGCGGCGCCGTCGGCACCCGCTCCGTCGGCTGCTGCCGACTCGTACAGTGCCTGACCCAGAGCCTGCGACTCCGTGCTCAGCTTCTCCACCGCTGCCTTGATGGCGGCGATGTCGGTGCCGTTCAGAGCGGTGCGAGCCTCGGCGATGGCCGACTCGACCTTCTCCTTGGTCTCCGCAGGAACCTTGTCCTCGTTGTCCTTGACGAACTTCTCCGTCTGGTACACGAGCGACTCGGCCTGGTTGCGGGTCTCGGCCTCCTCGCGACGGGTCTTGTCCTCCTCGGCGTGAGCCTCGGCGTCCTTGACCATGCGCTCGATCTCCTCCTTGGAGAGGCCGGAGCCCTCCTGGATCTTGATCGTGTTCTCCTTGCCGGTGCCCTTGTCCTTCGCCGTCACGTGCACGATGCCGTTGGCGTCGATGTCGAACGTGACCTCGATCTGGGGAACACCGCGCGGTGCGGGCGGCAGCTCCGTCAGCTCGAACGAGCCGAGAAGCTTGTTGTGCGAGGCGATCTCGCGCTCACCCTGGAAGACCTGGATCTGCACCGACGGCTGATTGTCGTCCGCCGTGGTGAAGGTCTCGGACCGCTTGGTGGGGATGGTGGTGTTGCGCTCGATGAGCTTGGTCATCACGCCACCCTTGGTCTCGATGCCGAGGGACAGCGGCGTGACGTCGAGGAGCAGAACGTCCTTGACCTCACCCTTGAGCACACCGGCCTGCAGTGCGGCGCCGACGGCCACGACCTCGTCCGGGTTGACGCCCTTGTTGGGCTCGCGTCCACCGGAGAGCTCCTTGACCAGCTCGGACACTGCCGGCATACGGGTGGAGCCACCGACGAGCACGACGTGGTCGATGTCCTTGACCGCGATACCCGAGTCCTTGACCACGGCCTGGAACGGCGCACGAGTGCGGTCGAGCAGGTCGGAGGTGATCTTCTGGAACTCGGAACGGCTGAGCTGCTCGTCGAGGAACAGCGGGTTCTTGTCGCCGTCCACGGTGATGTACGGCAGGTTGATCGAGGTGCTCTGGCTCGAGGACAGTTCGATCTTGGCCTTCTCCGCTGCCTCACGCAGGCGCTGGAGAGCCATCTTGTCCTTGGTCAGATCGATACCGTTCTGAGCCTTGAACTTGTCGACGAGCCACGTGACGATGCGCTCGTCCCAGTCGTCGCCACCGAGGTGGTTGTCACCGGACGTGGCGCGGACCTCGACGACACCGTCGCCGATCTCGAGCAGGGACACGTCGAACGTGCCGCCACCGAGGTCGAACACGAGGATGGTCTGTTCCTTCTCGCCCTTGTCCAGGCCGTACGCCAGCGCAGCCGCGGTGGGCTCGTTGACGATGCGCAGGACGTTGAGGCCGGCGATCTGGCCGGCTTCCTTCGTGGCCTGACGCTGTGCGTCCTCGAAGTACGCGGGAACGGTGATGACGGCGTCCGTGATCTCCTCGCCCAGGTACGCCTCGGCGTCACGCTTGAGCTTCATCAGAGTGCGGGCGCTGATCTCCTGCGACGTGTACTTCTTGTCGTCGATGGCGACAGTCCAGTCCGTACCGATATGGCGCTTGACCGAGCGAATCGTCCGGTCGACGTTCGTGACGGCCTGGTTCTTCGCGGACTGACCGACGAGGACCTCACCGTTCTTGGCGAACGCGACGATGGACGGGGTGGTGCGGGCACCCTCGGAGTTGGCCACCACGACCGGTTCGCCGCCCTCGAGGACTGACACGACCGAGTTGGTGGTCCCGAGGTCGATTCCGACGGCACGAGCCATTTGTAACCTCCTGATAGATGCTGCAGATGTTTCGAAAGGCGTCTGCCTGAGCGAACTGGACTCAAGTTTGCCTTCCGGATCCTCGACCCGTCAAGTTGTACTTGAGTGACCCACGCTCAATGGCAGTCGTACGGCTCAACGGAGGGGTGCGCGTGTTTGTTCCCGTTGCGTCCGGGCGTGCTCGAGCGTCCACGAGTCGACTGCGTCCCCGTCGACGACAGCCAGTTGTGGACACTGAGGCACGGTGGGTGCATCTGGTTGCACCCGATCGCACGCTTTTCTACCGAACGGCAGATTCCGGCGCGATTGTGTGCAGAAACGTGCACGAGCGTCCAGAAGTCGACCGGATCGACGGGATCCCGTCGATGACAGCGAGTTGTGGACACTCGGGCACGGCCTGACACGTGCACTTCGCCCGAGCGCCCGGCAGTTAGGGTCCACGGCATGTCCCTGACGGCCCGAGGTCTCACCCGCTCGTTCGGACGCCACACAGCGGTCGCCCACGCCGACGTCACGCTGACCCCTGGCAAGGTGACCGGGCTGGTCGGACCCAACGGCGCCGGCAAGACGACGCTGCTGCTCATGCTCGCCGGCCTCCTGGCTCCCGACTCCGGGACCCTCGAGCTCGACGGGTCGCCGGTCGAGACGGTCGCACTTCGGCGTGCCGTGGGGTGGATGCCGGATGTGTTCGGCACCTGGGACAGCCTGACCGCGTCGGAGATCCTGTCGACGTTCGGACGATTGCACGGATTGTCGTCGCGGGATGCCCGTGCGCGCGCCGCAGAGCTCCTGCAGCAGGTGCACCTCGACGACCGCGCCGACCGACCTGCCCACGAATTGTCCCGCGGTCAGAAGCAGAGGCTCGGCTTCGCACGCGCACTGGTGCACAGTCCACGACTACTCCTGCTCGACGAGCCGGCATCCGGCATGGATCCGCGCTCGCGAGTCGAACTACGTGACGAGATCCGACGCCTCGCCGACGGGGGATGCGCCGTGCTGGTCTCGTCCCACATCCTCACCGAGTTGTCGGAAATGGTCGACGACGTGATCGTCATGACCGACGGCCGCACGCGGGACTCCGCGCCGTCGGTCGAACGGTCATGGCGTGTGCGGGAAGCCGGTCGTCCCGCGTCCTCGGCGACGATCCTGCACTTCCCAGACGAGCAGGCCGCTGCGCAGCACCTCCGCACCCTGGTGGAGTCGGGCGCGCAGGTCGCCGAGTTCGCTCGGGTGGACTCGCAGCTCGAGGACACCTACCTCGCACTCGACGCGGACAGGACCTGACATGGCGGCACGGATGAGTAGCTGGTGGTCGGTGGTCGGCGTGCTGATCGGCCTCGAACTGCGGCAGCGACTGCGCACCACCCGGTGGCGCATCACCCTGGCCGTCACGTTCACGGTCATCTCGCTGGCCGTGTTCGGGTCTATGTACCTGGCTCTGTCTGTGGACGAGGCCGATGCGAACTACGACGGCTGGGCGCGCAATCTGTACGCGGTCGTGCTCGGAGTCGAGCTGTTCCTCGGCGTGGTACTCGCCCCCACCCTCACGGCGACCTCGATCAACGGTGACCGCAAGGACGCGACGCTCGCCGTGGTGCAGGCGACACCGATCAGCCACCGGCAGTTGGCCGTCGGCAAACTTCTCGGGTCGTGGGTGTCCTGCCTCGCGCTCGTCGCCGTGGCGTCGCCATACCTGGTGTGGGGGATCGTCGCCGCTCCGTACGGCGTCGGCATATCAGTGCTGGGCGTGATCGTTCTCTGCCTGATCTTCCTGTGCTACTGCGGGATCGGGCTGGGGTACTCCGCGCTGACCGCTCGGCCGGCAGGTTCGGCCGTCCTGACGCAGGCCACGGTGTTCTTCCTCGTCCTGGGCCTCCCGGCACTGTTCGGCCTGCTCTATACGACGACTGCCGAGGATCACGTCGTGGTCGAAGCCGAGTACATGTACGCCGACGACGCCACGTACGACTCCTTCCCGGAGTGTCGCGACGTGACCGCCGTCCGCAGCTACAACCACACCGAGCGGATCTGGTGGTTGCTGGCACCGAACCCGTTCCTCATGCTCCCGGATGTAGTGGCGGCGCACGACAACCCGAGCGTCCGAGTCTGGCCGACGGACCAGCGTCCACCCGACCCCAGTGTGGCGAGGCCAGTCGCGGAACTGTTGTCGACGGCGAGAACCGGGCCTTATATCGCGGAGCCGACCTGCGCGGAGTCCGTGTCTACCTACAGCTCGGACGGATCGATCACCGGCTTCTACCAGAAGCAGGCCGCCTTCGAGTCTGCGGACGTGGGGCGGAGTTGGTACCTCGGGCTGGCCGTCAACGTCATCCTGGGGGCTTTCGGACTCACCGTCGCCGCTCGCAGACTCCGCGTTCCTGCCCGCACCCTGCCGAGGGGCGTGCGGATCGCCTGAGGCGCTCAGCTCAGCCGTCCACCCCCGTCGACGTGGAGGGTGGTTCCGGTGACGAAGCCGTTGGTGAGCGCGAGAAGTACTGCGGCCGAGACGTCGTCGGGTCGACCCACTCGCCGAGCGGGGTTCTTGGCCGCGGTGGCATCGAACATGGCCTGCTTGTCGTCGCCCATCCCGTCCCAGGCGCCCGAGTCGACGATGCCGGGCGAGACGGCGTTCACGCGCAGCGGCGCGAGCTCCACGGCGAGGGCCTCCACGAGGAATGCGGCAGCACCGTTGGTCGTGGCCATGACGGCGAGGCCCGGTGCCGGCTTCCATGCGGCGACACCGGAGAAGAAGACGAACGAGCCGCCCTCACGCAGCACGGGCGCGAAGTGTTTGGCCAGCAGGATCGGGCCGATCACCTTGGCGGCGAAGGCGCCCTCGACGTCGGCGCGATCGAGACCCGTGATCGGGCCGTTGGCGTGGTTCGCCGCGAGCGACACGACGTGATCGAGAGGTCCGAGCGTCGTGGCGGCGCCGGCGATGGAGGACTCGTCGTCGAGGTCGAGGTGCACCGCCGAGGCTCCCGGGCCTAGTTCGGCGACCGTGTCGGCGAGCGTTTCGGGCCGCCGTCCCCCGAGCACGACCTCGGCGCCGGCCGCGAGGGCGTCCTCGGCGATGCGACGCGCGATGCCCGACGAGCCGCCGACGAGCAGGATCCGGGTGTTCTGCAAGGTGCTCATGTCGTGTGTCCCTTCCGCAGCCCCGTCTCTCGCGGCCACGGAAGGTTCAGCGCACCGGGCCCGCAGCATCATCCCGTCGCGCTATCGATTGTTCCGCGCCTTGCCATCAACGAAAGCTATGGCAGGAGCCAGGCGGCATAATCGACCAGCATGACGTTCGACGAGGTGGCCGACGAGCTGTACGGGCTGGACCCGTCCGATTTCGTCGCCGCGCGCACCGACCGGCAGAAGCAGGCGCGTTCCGATGGCGACAAGGCCCTGGCCAAGCAGATCGGTGCGCTGCGCAAACCGACGATCGTCGGGTGGGTGCTCAATGTGACGGTGCGCGACGCAGACGACGATGTCGCAGATCTGCTCGACCTCGGTGAAGCGTTACGGGAAGCGCAGCAACATCTTTCGGGCGCCACCCTCCGCACGCTGACGAAGCAGCGGCAACGGGCCGTGCGTGCGCTGGCGAACCGGGCCGCGGAGATCGCGGAGGATCGCGGTCACCCGATCGGCGAGGACGTCGTGCGCGAGGTGACCCAGAGCTTGAATGCGGCACTGTCCGATGCGGACATCGCCGACGAGGTGCGGCGCGGCCGGATGTTGGGTGCGGCCGAGTACAGCGGCTTCGGCCCTATGGGGCTCGTGTCCGTCGATCCCGAACCAGCCGAAGACCCCGAACCCGCCAAAGAACCCGAACCCGACGACACCGCCGAACGGGAGAAGGACGAGCAGCGAGCCCGCGCACAGGCCGAACTCGACGACGCCGAGGCGGCGCTGCAGGACGCAACCGACGCGCTGGACAAGGCCGACCATCGCGTCGACGAGCTGCAGGAGTCGGTCGACGCCCTCACCGAGCAACTCGAGAAGGCACGTCAAGAACTGAAGGCGGCGCAGGACGCGCATTCCGAGGCGGCGTCGGAGAAGGACGCCACGACCGCAAGGGTTCGGAACGCGACGAAGCGCCTCGATCGACTGTGATCGAGGCGCTTCGGCGGTGACGGGTCAGGCGCAGTTGCCCGCTGTGGGGACGTCGCGGAACCGTGCGTCGAGCCAGTTGGTGCCGGCGCCGAGTCCGATGAAGTCGGGCAGGACGTGGCCGAGCGCGAGCCCGGGGAGGAAGAACGGCAGCTGCTGAGTGTTCAGCTGGACGTTCGAGCCCTTTCCACACCAGGTGGCGGCGAGGTCGACGGCCTGGCCGTGCGGAACGATGTCGTCGCCCGTGCCGGTGTCGATGTAGACCGGCGTGGTGGGCGTGCGGTTACCGATCTTGTTCTCGGCGAGAACTGTCTGCGCCTCGGGGATCCGCTTCAGGTAGTCCGACAGTGACTCGCCGGTGGTGATCCACTCGTTGGTGCGGTGGAAGCCCACGGTGAGTGCGCTTTCCACGACGCACTGATTCTCGAGTGCCGCCAGCGCAGCCTTGCCGGCCGGGTTGGTCGACGCGTCGATGATCGGGCCCAACTCGGGGTTGGACCGGCGCAGACCGTTCAGGGTGTAACCGATGACACCGGTGAGGATGGTGCCGTCGACCTGTGCCAGCGTCGCTGCCAGATCGGCGACGGGCGCGCCGGCGTAGGTGCCCTTGATGTCCAGCTCCGGGGCGTACTCGGGAGCGAGCTCGACGGCTGCTGCCACGGCGCCGCCGCCCTGGGAGTAACCCCAGAGGCCCACCGGGGAATCGGGGCCGACCTTGGTGTTGCCCAGCTGCTGCGCGGCGCGGGCCGCGTCGAGCACCGCGTGCGCTTCTGCGGCGCGATTGACGTAGGTGTGCGCGCCCGGCGTGCCCAGTCCGTCGTAGTCGGTGATGACGACGCCGTAGCCGCGGGCCAGCAACGCGTAGGTGGAGAGCAGCTCGTACTCGACCATGAGTCCGAGCACGGGGGTGTAGGTGAGGACGTTGTTCAGCTGATGCGACGGCGCGCACTGGTCGCCCTGACCGTGCGTGCCGGGGGCGATGACGACCACGGGCCGGGGTCCCGGGCCCGTCCACTCGGCGAACGGATCGATGTAGGTGCCGGTCACCGCGACCGGGGCATCGTTCGCGTCCTGCGAGCGGTACATCAACCGCGTTGCACTGCCGGGGATCCCGCCTTGCGGCAGGGGCAGCGACAACGCCAGGTTGGACGGCCCGGTACGGATGAGGTCACCGTCGTTACCGGCCGGGAGGGGGCTGGGCGGGGTGTAGAAGCCGGAGGCGGGGCCCGGAGGCTCCGCCATGGCGGTGGGCGTGCCGGCTCCGAGGAGTCCGACACACAGGGCGAGGCCGAGGCCCGCGATACGTGACTTACGCACTGACGTTGCATCCCATCGAGAACGGGGTCGACGGCAATGAGAGCGCCCACCCGGCGGAACAGATAGATGTGACCGTAAGTGATGCGCACCACTGAACGAAACTGCGTCCGGGGTCGTCACAGCATTCTGGACCGCATCCATCCGACACACCCGGACCCTTGTGGTCGAGCACGATCGGCAACGGACCAATCGGACGCACTAGCCTTGGCGTATGAGTGATCCGGAAGATGCGGGCGTACCGACTCCACCCAAGCCGCCCAGGCCGTCCGTACGGGTCACCCCGTTGCGCGACCCCGTTCCCGACGAGCGCCCCCGTGCCGTCGACCTCGCGGTGGCGCTGTGGTCCCTGTGCCTCGTCGCCCTCGTCGCGACGGCCGCCCTCCTCGCGCTCGACTACCGCGGCCTCCGCGACCGCCTGACCGACGTGCTCACGGCCGAGACACCCGGAACGTCGGCCGAGGACATCGACTCCACCGTCATGATCACGCTGATCGCGGGAGCCGCGGTCGCGGTCGTCGTGCTGCTGGTCGGACTGTCGGGGATCCTGCAGATCCGTGGACGACGCCCGTCGGGGCGCTCCACTCTGACCGTCACCGGCGTCGTCACCGCAGCGGGAGCCGTCGCGTTCTGGATCGCCGTGTCCGACGCCCTGGTCCAGCCGACCACCTGGGCACCGTTCGTCGTGGCGGGACTGGCTGTGCTGGCTACCGCGCCGCTGTACGCGCCGGCCGTCGGAAAATGGTTGTCCGCCGCACCGGCGCGCCGCTGAGCGTCACATCCTGTCGAGCTCCGCGAGAATCCCCTCGGCGCTGCGCGCGGCGATCTCGCATGCGCGCACCGTGAACCTGTCCAGCAACGGATGAGCGGCACGTGAGCGCCAGGTGCGGACCGCGTCGAAGGCCGTCTTGCGTTGCAGTTCGACGGAGTCGTCCGGATCGAGGCCGAGGCGCGTGGCCGTGTCGATGCCACCGGAGCCGATCAACCGACCCAGCTCCGCCTTCTCCTGCTCGGGCAGCCGGACCTCGCGGGCACGCAGTTGACCCAGCAGCCGCAGTTCGCGGAATCCGTGCACGTCGGACAGGGTGTAGCCGACCTCGTCGATGATCGCCCGCGATCCCGAGGCCGGCGACGCCCGCAGCACACGCTCGAGCGCCACCAGTGCCGAGTGCGCCTTGAGCTGATCGGCGCGTTCCCCGAACTGCACATCGATGATGTGCCGGAGTTCGTCGAGTCCGCTGCGCTCCACCAGTTCCCGCGCCAGCGAGGGCGAGTCGCGGGTTCCCATCCGGATCAGCGTGACGGCCATCCGGATGCCGAACAGACCGAAGCGGTCGACCAGACCGGCGCGCGTCTCGGCGTCGACCGGAAGGGGCATGTCCGGGCGGGCGAACCTGTCCGCGGACAGCATCGCGAGCTGCAGATCGTCCGGTGGTGCGTCCGCGAGGGCGACGAGAGCGGCGAACTCGCTCTGCCGCAACGTCCGTGCCCCCAGCGCGAGCAGTCCCGCGACCGGCACGACGGCCTGGCAGAGCCCCGTCTTCTCCAGCTCCACCGCGAAGCGCGAGGCCACTTCCTTGGCCGACATCATCGCGTCCATCCGGCCGGCACCGACCTCGTCGGCACGGGAGACGACACCGACGACGCCGAGAGGACCGGAGTCGCCACCGACCGCGTCGTTGATGCGCGTGAGGAACGAGGTATCCGACGAACTCAACGTGCGCAGGAGGTACACGACGGCATCCGCACCGGACGCGGCGTCGTCGGGAGTCAGCATCGCCAGCGTCCGCTCGGAGACGTCGCGCGACAGCGACGACGTACCCGGCGTGTCGATGATGGTGTTGCGCGCCAACGTTCGCGCCGGCCACTCCACGTCGAGCCGGTCGACGCGGTCCGCTGTCAGGTCGCCGAAATCGAACGACAACCGTCCTCCGCGGCGCAACACGGGAATGCTCATGGAGTGCTCACCGTCGTACCGGGCGGTCACCGACGGTGAATTCCCCCGCCGATACCACGTGACGACGCGGGTGCACTCGGTCGCGTCGGTGGGTGCGATGTCCTGGCCCACCAGAGCGTTGAGCAACGTCGACTTTCCCGCCTTCAGGGATCCGGCTAGAGCGACGCGCAGTGGCTCGTCCAGCCGATCGGCGCAGACGCGCAACGCATCCCGGACATCCGGCGAGTGCGCGTACTCCGCCTGGGCGGCGACGACGAGTTCGCGGGCGCGATCGAGAGTGACACTCACGACGCCGGTCCGATCTCGGCCGTCTTGTCCTGCGCTGCCGCCTCCACCGCTTCGGGATCGAGCCGCTGGGCCACCGACCGCAGGGAGGCGATCTTCTTCAACGTCTGCTCCAATTCCGCTGTGCGCGTGCTGCGTTCGGAAGTCGCGACGCTCGCCGACTCCTGGGCGGCGCGCAACGAATCGCTCACCGAGCGCATCGTCTGGTCCGCCATCTCGGTGAAGTGGTCACGCAGAAGTCGCTGCACCTGCCGCAACCGGTCCTTCGATTCCTTGCCCACCTGGAAGCTGACGTCGTCGGTGAACTTGCGGATGGCCACCTTGGCGTCGGCACGCCGTTTCAGGACGCGGGACTCCTTGTCGTCCTTGTATGCCTTGCTGCCCAACAGGACTCCGGCACCGAGGGAGATCGGGTTGAGCAGGGCCAGGCCCATCATCGTGGTGATGAGGCCGAACATCAGCACACCGCCGTAGGAGCCGCGCATGCCGACCAGCACCTTGGACGTGATGCCCATGCGGCCTGATTCGAGGTCGCCCAGCGACGTCACCGGGTCCATGACACCGTCGATGTCGGAGATGTTCACGGCGGGCAGATGGGCGTCGGCGGTCTCGGCGAAGTGTCGGGCCACCGTCTCGGCCAACCACAGTGACCGCTCGTGCGCCCACACGAAGTTGTCCCCGACAGCCGAGGCGATCTGGTCCTCGAGCCACTCACCGATCTGCGGCCAGTCCTTGCCGGGGTCTCCCCCGTCGACGGCCTCCTCGGCCTCGCGGGTGATGACGCGCAGGCGATCACGCAGATCGTGGTCGATGTCGGACGCGAGGTCGGTGATGCCGTCGTTCAGCGTCTGCTGCCACTTGCTGCTGCGCTTCTGCATCTCCTCGGCGCTCGCCCGCGCGCGCTGCAGACCCGCGACGGCCGCAGCGGCGGCCTCCGGGTCGCGCAACGCGGCCAGTTCACTACCGAGCGAGAGGGCCAGATGCTCGGAGACGGAGCGGACGTCGAGCGCGACCGCCTTGCGCGTCAACACATCCGCACGCTGGACGACGCCGCGCAGGAAGTCGTACAACGCCGGGAACCCGGCTTCCTTGTCCAGCGACTCGTCCTTCAACCGCAGAGCGTGCGAGCGGAGCATCGACGAGATCGGCATCAGCGGAACGTCGACACCTTCGCGGGCGAGGTGTCCCCGGTCGGCGTCGACGATGCGTCGCCAATGCGGGTAGAGGTCGGTCTTGGTGATCAGGCACGCGACCGCGGGGCACAGGCTCACCACCTGGCGCAGGAAGGCGACCTCGGGTTCGGTGAATTCCTGACTCGAATCGGACAGGACCAGAACGGCGTCAGCCGACGTGACCAGTCCGAGAGTGCTGTTGGCGTGGGGATTGCCGTGTCCGCCGACGCCGGGTGTGTCGATGACGACGAGCCCGTCCTTCAGCAGCGGACTCGGAACCGAGATCTCGAGGCGGAGGATCTCGCGTCCCTCGGCGCGGGGATCGGCGGGCGTGACGGCGTGGATGTCGGCCATCGGCACCTCGATCCGGACGGGGTCCGAGCCGATCTCGGCGATCACCAGTTCGGCGCGCTCGGTCTCCGCGTAGGCGACCATCGTGGGGACGGCCGTCGTCTCGTCGTCGCCGACGGAGCAGACGTCGAGCCCCAGCAGCGAATTCACGAATTGGCTCTTGCCCTGTTTCAGCGGTCCGACGACGACGATGCGCAGACGGGGATCGAGCACACGCTCACGGGCCGCGGACAGTCGATCCACCAGGTCCCGACGCCCCGACGTGCTCGCGATCTCGCCCATGCGCGAGAGCAGTTCCGCCAGTTGTCCTGCCTGTGTCGCGAGCGAGGGCGACGGTGCGGCCTGTGACGCAGGCTGAGCGGTGTTCTGCATGTGGTCCCGATCTGTGTGCGGTAGCAGCGGTCGAGCGAATGACGCGAACAGTAGTGAGAGATCACCAACACGGTAAGCGCCGACGACCCCGTACGCATAAGCGCGTACGGGGTCGTCGGTGTTACATCACACCGCTGCGTCGAGGCAGCGGGGCGTGTCGATCAGTTGTCCTGGCCGAAGTCCAGCACGTTGTCGACGGCGGAGTCGGCCTCGGGGGCCTCGTCCGCGCCACCCAGTCCGCCACCGAGCGTGTCGGTCAGACCGCCGGTGAGTCCGTCGGTCACACCGGACACCGTGCCGGTGAGGCCGTCGGAGACGTCGCCCGCGGCGGCCGGGCCGTCGAACGCACTCTCGGCGTCGACGTCCTGCCACGAGGTGGCCTCGCCGGCGATGTCTCCGCCGAGTCCACCGTCCGTCGTGACAGCTCCCAGTGCGTCTCCGGTGACGTCGGCGACGGCACCGAGGCCGAGGCCGTCGGACGCTCCGGCGACACCGCCCAGAACGGCGTCGGTCGAGTTCTGGAACTGGCCGACCGCGTCGGCGGTGGCGTCGACGCCGCCCTCGAGTGCGCCGGTGAACTCGGAGGTGTTGTCCAGTCCGCCGGTGAACTCACCGTCGGGCGAGATCTCGAAGCCACCGAAGACTCCGCCGGTGCCCTCTGCCATGCCGGTCAGGCCGCCGGAGAGCTCGGATCCGAGCTGAGCGCCGCCCTGTGCGACGTTCGACAGGCCCAGTCCCAGCCCGGTGGCCAGGCCACCGCCCAAGTTGGCGACAGCACCCGCGACGGCGTCGGGGTCGGTGACCGCTCCGCCGACTCCGGTGAGCGTGCCGTCGAGGCCACCGGCCACGGCACCGGCCGCACCGAGTCCGCCGGTGAGGGTGGTCAGGGCGCTGAGTCCACCCTCGAGGCCGGTGTTCGCGTCCAGCAGTCCGCTGATCGGCAGGCCGTCGGCGGACAGTTCCCCGCCGGCCGCCAGTGCGGTGTCGAAGGCCGCGTCGAGCATCGTGGTCAAGTCACCCGTGGCGCCGAGTGCGGTGCCCAGTCCGGCCACCGGATCAGCTCCGCCGGTCACGTCGAGCAGTGCACCGAGTGCGGTACCCAGCTCGGCTCCCGCGGTGCCGCCGACTCCGAATGCGGCACCCAGCGTGGCGGGCAGGTCGCCCAGTGCTGCGGTGTCGAGGCCGCCGGTCAGGCCCAGCGCCGTGTTCAGCGCGGTGCCGAATCCGCCGACCAGGTCGGTGTCGAGGTCGAGGACTCCTCCGACGTTCAGGGCATCACCCAGGGCGGCGGAGACGATGCCGCCCAGGTCGCCGGCCAGCAGACCGTCCGCGTCGAGATCGGCGAGGACGGTTCCGCCCAGGACGGTTCCGAGAGCGCCACCCAGGCCTGCTGCGGCTGCGCCACCCAGTCCGAGTGCCGCCGCCAGGCCGGTGCCGAGGTCGAGGTCCGTGTCGGGCAGGCCGACGCCGGTGACGAGTCCGAGGCCGGTCGACAGGGCGCCACCGAGCAGGCCCGCGAGGTCGGCGTCCAGATCCAGATCGGGTGCTGCGCCGAGCACCGCGGCGAGTGCAGCGTCGACGTCGAGCCCGCCGGCCAGCAATGCGCCCAGCTGAGCCTGCAGGTCGGCCGTCAACGAACCACCCAGAGCGGCACCGAGGGTGGCACCGATGGTCGCAGCGACGTCGCCACCTGCGGCAAGTGCGCCGCCGAGAGCTGCGCCGACGGTGCCGGCGATGTCAGCGGAGAGGAGTCCGTCGAGGTCGAGCGCGCCGCCCAGGCCGAGCGCCGTGTTGAGCGCTCCGGCCAGAGTTGCCGCACCCTCGCCGGTGATGCCGAGTGCGCCGGCGATGGCGGCACCGAGATCGGCGCCCGCCGTCAGATCGGTGACTCCGGAGAGGACACCGCCGAGGGCGAGACCCAGGTTGCCGGCAGCCTCGCCGCCGAGTCCCAGGGCCACACCGAGTGCGGTGGACAGCTGAGCTGCGATGTCGCCGCCCAGCAGAGCCTGCAGATCGCCGGTGAGCAGTCCGCCGGCGCCGAGCACCGCGCCGAGTGAACCGGCGAGCCCGCCCACGAGGTCGAGATCGAGCAGACCACCGAGGTCCGCCACACCGCCCAGGTCGACGAGGCCACCGAGTCCGAGGGCGCCGCCGAGGACGGTCGTCAGAGCGGCGTCGAGGTCGATTCCGCCGCCGAGCAATCCGGCCAGCTGTGCACCGAGATCACCCGAGAGGACGGTTCCGAAGACGCCGCCCAGGGCAGCGCCGACGTTGGCGGCCAGCGGGCCACCGGCCGAGAGTGCGGCGCTGAGCGCTGCACCGAGAGTGGCGGCGACATCGGCGTCGGCACCGAGGATCGCGGTCAGGTCGAGGCCTCCGGCTGCTCCGAGCAGTGCGTCGAGAGCACCGGACAGAGTCGCTGCCGCGCCGCCGCTGACACCGAGTGCTGCGGCGAGGACGGCACCGAGGTCGGCGCCCGCGGACAGGTCGGTGACGGCTCCGACGAGCCCACCGAGGGCAAGTCCGAGGTTGCCGCCCAGCTCTCCGCCGAGTCCCAGGGCCCCGGCGAGCGCGGTGGACAGCACGGCCGTCAGGTCGCCGCCGAGGAGAGCGGTGAGGTCGACGTCCGCGAGACCGCCGACGCCCAGAGCGGCAGCAAGGGTGGTTCCGAGCGTGCCGACCAGGCCGGCGGCGACGTCGGCACCGATGCCGAACACGCCGTCGAGATCGAGTGCACCGCCCAGGACTGCCGTCAGTGCGGCGCCGAGGTCTGCGCCTCCTGCCAGCAGGCCGGTCAGCTGTGCACCGAGATCGGCGCCCAGCACCGCGGCCAGGGTGGTTCCGAGTGTGGCGCCGAGTCCGGCGGCGAGCTCTCCGCCGAGTCCGAGTGCCGCGGACAGTGCGGCCGTGACGTCCGCGCCGCCTGCGACACCGAGCACGGCGTCCAGGGCAGCAGCAAGCTGAGCGGTGATTCCGCCGGTCAGGTCACCGTCGAGGCCGAGTGCGGCCGTGAGGGCTGCGGCCAGGTCGGCGCCGAGGACACCGTTCAGGTCGAGACCGCCGGTGATGGTGCCGAGGACGCCGCCGAGGGCGAGACCGAGGTTCGCGGCCACGTCGCCGCCGGCTGCGAGGGCGGTGGCGAGCGCCGCGGACAGCTGTGCGGCGAGGCCGCCGGTCAGCAGACCCGCGAGGTCGGCGTCGAGGAGTCCGCCGGCGCCGAGGACGGCGGCGAGCGAAGTTCCTAGCGTGGCGACGAGGTCGGCTCCGAGGCCGACGACTCCGTCGAGTCCGAGGACGCCGGTCAGGTCGAGTGCACCGCCGAGGATGGTGGTCAGGCCGGCACCGAGGTCCAGGCCACCGGCGAGCAGGCCGACGAGCTGTGCGCCGAGGTCGGCCGACAGGACGCCGCCCAGCACTGCACCGAGGGTGGCGCCGAGGTTGGCGGCGACTGCTCCGCCGGCGGCGAGTGCGCCGGACAGTGCGGCGCCGAGGGTGGCGGCCAGGTTCGCGCCACCGAGGATGTCGAGGTCGCCGAGCAGATCCAGATCGCCCGCCAGTCCGAGGACGCCCTGGAGTGCAGCGCCGAGCTGTGCGGTCAGGCCGGCGGCGAGTCCGCCCGTGAGACCGGCGCCGACACCGAGTGCACCGGTGAGCGCAGCGGCGAGAGTGGCTCCGAGGCCGGCGACGGCGTCGATGTCCAGGCCGCCCGCGACGTCGACGAGTCCGGCGAGCACGCCGCCGAGGGCGAGGCCGAGGTCACCGGCGAGGTCGCCGCCTGCTGCGATCGCTCCGGACAGTGCCGCGGCGAGCTGGGCGCCGAGGCCTGCGCCCAGGAGTGCGGTCAGATCAGCGCCGAGCAGGCCGCCCGCGCCGAGGAGTGCTTCGAGTGATCCACCGAGGGTGGCGAGGACGCCGGCGCCGAGGCCCAGCGCGCCGTCCACATCCAGCAGAGCGGCGACGTCGAGCAGGCCGCCGAGGCCGAGTGCGCCGTCGAAGATGGTGGCCAGAGCGGCGCCGAGGTCGATCTCACCTGCGAGCAGACCGATGAGCTGTGCGCCGAGATCGGCGCCCAGCACTCCGCCGAGCACAGCGCCGAAGGCTGCGCCGAGGGTGCCCGCGACGGTGCCGCCGGCGACGAGAACGCCGCTGAGGGCGGCGGACAGGGTTGCTCCGAGAGCCGCGGCGATGTCCGCGTTGCTCGCGAGCAGCGCGGCGAGATCGAGGTCACCGGCCAGTGCGAGAACTCCGTCGAGTGCAGCGCCGAGCTGCGCGCCGAGTCCGGCACCGAGGCCGAGGGCTCCGGCGAGAGTGGCACCGAGGGTTCCTCCGACGCCGAGGAGGGCGTCGAGATCGAGGGCGCCGGTCGCGCCGGTGACAGCTCCGAGGAGCAGTCCGAGGGATGCACCGAACTCACCGGCGATGTCGCCGCCGGCTGCGAGAGCGGCACCGAGAGCTGCGGAGAGTTCGCCGGTCAACGTGCCCGCCAGAGCGGCGACGACGCTGGTGTCCAGCAGAGCGGTGAGAGTCGCACCGAGGCCGCCGGCCACGTCGACGACGGCTCCGAGAGCGCCGCTGAGTGCTGCCGTGACGTCGGCGGTCGCGCCGAGTGCGCCGGTCAGAACCGTGCTGATAGAGCCTGCGACACCGAGTCCTGCGGTGAGGGCTGCGGCGAGGTCGGCACCGATGGAACCACCCGTGGTGATGGCGGCACCGAGAACGCCGCCCAGTGTCGCTCCGACGTTGGCGCCGAGAACGCCGCCGACAGCGAGTGCGGTGGAGAGGACGCCGGACAGTCCGACGACGGCGTCGAGATCGAGGCCGCCGGCGACACCGAGCACGGCGTCGAGCGCTGCGGCGAGCTGTGCACCGACACCGGCGCTCAGGCCCAGCGCCGCGGTGAGGGCACCGGCGATGGTGGCACCGAGCTCGACGATGGCGTCGAGGTCGAGGACGCCGCCGAGTGCGAGGACTGCGTCGAGTGCCGCACCCAGTGCCGCGCCGAACTCTGCTGCGAGGTCGCCGCCGATCGACAGGCCGTTGGCCAGGACGAGCGCGAGGACGGTGGTGAACTGGCCTGCGATGTCGAGATCGCCCAGGTCGATGAGGCTCAGGTCGAGTCCGCCGAGCAGATCGATGTCGCCGATGCCGCCGAGGTCGAGAGAAGCGAGGTTCAGACCGCTGAGATCGAGCGAGGCCAGGTTCAGGCCGCTCAGGTCCAGATCACCGAGGTTCAGGTTGCCGATGTTGCCGATGCTCCCGATGGCCAGTCCGCCACCGATCAGGGTCGGGCTGAAGTTGAAACCACCGACGTTGAACCCACCGAAGTTGTTGCCACCGAAGTTGTTGTTGCTGAAATTGCCGTTGTTGTTGTTGTTCCCGACGTTGTTGACGCCGCCGAACGTGACGTTGTTGCCGCCGAAGGTCGCGTTGTTCCCGCCGAACACGGTGCTGTTGTTCACGCCGCCCACGGTGACGGTGCTGTAGTTGTTGCCGGCGTTCACGATGGAGGCCAGGCGCGATCCACCCGCGAACAGTCCGGACTCGGCGACCATCGGTGCGACGGCGACGATGTCGGAGTGGCACACGTCCGGCAGGCCGGCAGCGTTCAGGGATGCCTGCGGGTTGGCGCAGTAGGCAGCGGCGGCTTTGTCGTCGCGGAGAAGGCTGAGGATGAAGTCGAGAACGGCGTTGGTGGCCATCGTGAATCTCCTGTGTGTTCGGGGTTAGCTGGTGAGCCGGCGATCAAGCCGACGGGTGCGGCTCGTTGTCACCAAAACTAGGGCGATCCGTGACTTCTCCCAACGGGGCACAGCCCCCTTCCTCCACCCCGGGGTTCGCACCCGGACATTTCGGGGGAACTAGGGGGCATAGGGGATCGTCCCGCTCTAGAGTTGTGAGGAGTAACGAATCGGCCCCTCGCGACGACGTCATGCGTGGACGGCACTCTCGCACCCGGGAGAACGCGGTCCGACACACCGGCAAAAGCAGTGGAAACGGAGTCGGCGTCATGGCTGCAGGTCTGGGAATCGAAGTCGGGTCGAGTAGTTCGACCGCCGTGGTCGTCGACGGGCCGGGACGGCTGGACGACGCGATCACCGTCGTGCGATCGACCGCACTGTCCGTCGCGCCCGACCGTGCACCCGCGCTCGCCGCGCCGGGAACGGTCGACAGTTCGTTCCTCACCGGATACGCCGGACGCGTCGGCGATCCGGTTGCGTTGGTGACCGACGACGGCCGCAGTTACACCGGCGACGAGCTGTACGCGACGACGCTCGAATGCCTCGTCGACGAGGCCCGCGCTGCCGGTGCGGCCGAGAACTCCGCCATTGTCGTCACCTATCCGACGGCATGGCCCGAGTACACGGTCGACCGTCTCCGCAACGCCGCCGCGCGCCACGGACTGACCGACGTCACCTTCGTTCCCGACGCCCTCGCAGCCACGGCCTGGATGCAGCAGACCTCCGACGCCGTCGACGACGGCATCGTCCTGGTCGCCGACCTGGGCGGCAGCGCCCTCACCGTGTCGGTCGTCCGCACCGGCGCCGAGTCGGCGATCCTCGGACGCGGCGCACGCACCGAGGACGTCAGCGGCGCCCACATCGACCAGATCGTGCTGGCGCACGTCCTCGACAACATCGACTCCTCGTCGATGGACCCCTTCGAACCCGCCACGGTCGACGCACTCACCGCGTTGCGGGCGCAGTGCGCGATCGCCAAAGAAGCGTTGTCCTCCGACACCGAGACCGTGGTCCCGGTTCACCTGCCCGGCATCGATACCGACGTCCGGTTGGTCCGCTCCGAGATCGAGGAACTGCTGCGCGAGACGTTCGACGACGTCACCCGCGTCGTCGGTGATGCCCTACGCACCGCGGGTGTCGACCCGGAGTCGGTGGACCGTGTCCTCCTCGTCGGCGGCGGTGCCGCCATCCCGATGCTGACCGAGACCGTCTCCTCCGCACTGCGCAAGCCCGTCACCGTCGGGGCCAACCCGGCGGCGACGTCCGCGTCCGGCGCGGCTCTGCTCGCCGCCGAGGTCGCCTCGACATCCGCCGAACTGGACCGGGTGGGAGCGGGCGCCGCTGTCGTCGGCGCCGCAGCACTGGACGACGACGATGACACCGAACTCATCCCGCCGGTCACCGAGCGCCCCGCGTCGGCACGGACCAGCACGCCGGCGCCGGTGTCCCGCACGTCGTCGCACGCCAAGCCGGGCCCGTCCCGAGGCAAACGCATGGCCGTCATCGGCGGTGTCGCCGCGGCGATCGCTCTTCTCGCGGCGGGCGGTCTCGCCGCCGGCACCGGACTGGTCGGGGGCACGTCCGAGGACACCACCCCGGCCGGGACCAGCGCCGTGCAGCCCGCTGCCTCCGACGGCTCGGTAGCCCCGACGACCACCACGGTCGCCGGCGTCGATCCGGTCACCGGTCGCCCGCTCACCACCGGTGCGGCCGGAGCCTCCACGACCGGGGCTGCCGCCGTTCCCGGTGCGGCGTCCCCCACGGCCGGAGCTCCCGCACCCGGAGCAGCCACGGTCCCCGGCGCCGCTCCCAATGCGAACGTTCCGAGTGCTCAGGTGCCGAGCGTGCAGGCGCCGTCCGTGCCCGCCTACACGCCCCCCGCATACACGCCCCCGGCCTACACGCCGCCGCCTCTCCCCGCGAATCCGCTGCCGGGCGTCGTCGGAGGAGTCACCGACGGCCTCGGTAACGTCGTCGGCGGCCTCGGGAACACGGCCGGCGGCGTCGTCGGCGGCGTCGGGAACGGACTCGGCGGGGCTCTCGGCGGACTCACCGGCCAGTGACCTCGCTCGACGAGCGGACTGCTCTGGAGACACTGCTGTCCTCGCGTGATCACACCGCCCTGGCGGTGCTGACTCTCGCGTCGGTGGGGCTGTCACCGGATCCGTACCTCGTCGCGGATGTCGCCTCCACCCCGCTTCCCGACGCGTCCGCCGCGGTCGAACGAGCATGGGGCTGCGGCATTTTGAGCGAGACCGGCGTCCTGTCGGACTCCTCTCGTGAGGCCTTGCGTGCCGTGATGGGCGAGCACGGCATGTTCGGTGTGCTGCGTCGATTGATTCGCGTCCAAGTCGAGCAGGGCGGCCCGACGGCGGAGCTGGCGGTGGCCGTCGCCGCGGCCGGTATCCGCGATCCACTGCTGGCGGAGCATCTGGTCTCGGCTGCGTCGACGGCGGATCATGCCGCGGCGCGCGCACTCTGGGATGCAGCCGTCTCGGCCGGCGCACAGGGCGACGCCGTGGCCGTCGCATCGGCCGAGGCGTGCGTCGCCGACGGAGACCTCGATGCCGCCGCGCTCGCCGTGGATTCGGTGTTGAGTTCGGAGACGGCGTCGGTGCGCGATCTGCGCGCCGCGGTGAGGATCGCGGCGACCGTCGCGATGATGCGCGGCACCGCCTCTCACGCCGCGGACCTCTACCGGTGGCTCGGCCCCGAACGCGTCGGGCCGGACGCGTCCCACGCCGTCACCTCGCTTCTCGCCGTCGGTGACGTGTCCTGCGCCGTCGCCCTGTCGGCCGGCACGAGGCCCACCGCGGTGAGTTCTGCCCCGCCGACCACCGCAAATGCCCGGTCGGGTCTCGTCGCCCGCGGACTGTTGGATTCGGTGCGCGACTCGTCCACCGCCGCCATGGGGTCGTTGCTCCGGGCGTCGTCGATGTCGGACACGGCCATGGGCTCACGCGCCGAACCGGAGCACCCGTCGGCGATCGCTGCACTGCTCGCATTGCACACGGGCGATCCGGGCACCGCGAGAGCTGTTCTGTCCGAGATGATCTCCGCGTGCGGGGAGTCGGCACGCAGCCGACTATTGATGGCGTGGACGGCCCTGGCGTCGGGCGATACCGCCACGGACCACACCAGCGATCTGGATCCGGCCGACCTGTTCCAGCGAGATGCCCTGTCCTACTACGCTCTTCGTGTCGCGACGGCACGCCGCCGCGGCGACACGGGCGCGCTGATGACGGCATGGCAGGACGCGCGACGCACCGTCGCCGAAGCGGAACCCGACCTGTTCTCGTTGATTCCGCTCGGCGAACTGTGGCTTGCTGCAGTGCGTCTGGGGGACACCGATCGCATCTCCCATTCCGTCGCGTCGGCCACCGCACTCGTCGCATCGCTGGGGGAGCCGCCGACGTGGGCGGCGACCTGGCACTGGTACGGCATCCAGGCCGCCATCCTCGGCGGCACTCCGGCCGACCTGCTCCCCCACGCCCGCTCCCTCGGGTCGTTCTCCGACCGCAGTCCCTACGCCGCGGCGCTGGCGGCGGCGGGCAAGGCGTGGCTCCGCGTCCTGCAGGGCGAGCCGGACATGACCGAAGTCGAATCGTGTGCGCGGACCATCGCCAAGTTCGGCCATTCCTGGGATGCCGCACGCCTGGCCAGCGATGCCGCCCTCCGCGTCGCGGACACCAAGGACGCGACCTCGCTGCTCCAGATCGCCCGTGACATGGGCAGCACGGCGGCCGCGTCCGAGCCTGCCGATCAAGGCGTCACCGTGGCGGGCGCGCTGACCGACCGCGAGGCGGAGGTCGCGCATCACCTCGTTCTGGGACTGACGTACCGGGAGATCGGCGCGCAGATGTACATTTCGGCCAAGACGGTCGAACACCACGTCGCGCGCATCCGGCGGCGCCTGGGTGCGCAGTCACGTTCACAGATGTTGTCGATGCTCCGTGCAGCCGGATACGCGGAGAGCAAGGAACGCCAGGACCGATCATGAGTACCGAGAACCGGCCGCAGTCGGACCGATCCGTCGGTCTGCACGTGACCGATCTGCATTCCACCGCTGTCGTCGTCGCGACCGGCTCGGGAGAACTGGTGCGGGTTCCGGTCGTCCACGACACCGTCCTGTACCTGCGCCCCGACGGCACGTCGACGCTGCGTCGGCCGGACACCATGAGCACCGATATCGACGTCGTCGACAGGTTCGTCACCCATGTCGGCGATCCGGCCGGCGTCGTCTCGGCCCGCGGCGTACCGATGCGTGCCGAAGATCTGATGGCCACGGCGATGTTCCTGCTGCTCACGGAAGTGTCCGACGCCGGTGAGGACGTCACCGGCATCACCGCCGGCGCCACCCACCCGCGCGACTGGTCCTCGGACCGTATCGACGCGCTGCGGGAATCTCTCGACTTCCTCGGATTGCAGCAGGTGTCGCTGCACCCCGAGTCGACCAGCGCATCCGCGACGCTCGGACATGCCGACTCCCGCCTCGCCTCCGCCGTCGTGGCCGCACGTGCTGCGACAGGGGTGCCGGCCGCACCGACGGACTCCGGTGCGCCCGCCCGGAAGGATCGACGGCTGGTCTTTGCGATCGCCGGCATGGGCATCCTCGCTGCGATCCTCGTGCTGGCAGCGGGCGTGACCTATCTGATGTCGGGTCGCACGACCACGACGGCGGTGCCCGTCGTGGAAAACGCGACCACGACGCAGACCACCACGACGACGCGGGCGGCCCCGTCGTCGAGCATCGGATTCCCGACGGTGGTGCCGGGTGCACCGGCGCCCGCCGTACCCACCCGCGCCCCCGCCGTGGTGCCGCGGACGACCGCCGCGGCGCCTCCTCCCCCTGCGCCGCCGGCCCCCGCACCTGCCCCTGCGCCCGAACCGGCACCGGTCACCACCGAGCCCACAGTGACCGAGGAACTTCCCACCACGACCCCTGACGCGACGCCCTCCGCGACGGCGTCGAGCGCCAGCTCCTCTCCCCTGCCTCCTCCCGCGTAGACGACGGTTCGTCGGCGACCAAGCGTCACGGACGGTACGGTTGGGCTACCGGGGCGCTCGTGATCGAGTCGCTGCACCATGCCCGGTGGAGGTCGAGAGGGGGCGGAACCGTGACCGAACGAGCGCGCGGCACCGACTCGTCGCCGACCATCCACCTCGCCATGGCTGTCGGGGACTCCGCCACGGCAGTCGCTGTCGACATCGACGGTGGGGTCGAACTCTTCGAGTGCCCGACCTCCGTGATCCTGACCGACGACGGCCGCGTCGAACTCGCGCAGGCACCTGCGGGTATCCGCGGGTTCGTGTCGCAGATCGGCAATCCGTACGGAATCAGGCTTCACGACGGTCGCGTGGTCCGGGCAGAGGATCTCGTCGCCGGCTTCGCCCACACGCTGATGCGCACGATGTCCGAGTTGTACTCGCTGCCGGCCGACGCGCGGTGCACCGTCGCCTACCCGAGTGTCCTGTCCGCCGAGGCAGTCGAGGCACTGCGGGACGCACTCGACTACGTCGGACTGTCACAGTGCGTGCTGTCCGCGGCGACCGACGACGATGTCGCCGTAGCTGCGCGCGCCCTGTCGCCCGACGCGTCCGCGGCATCGACGTCGCGCACGTCGGACAAGGCTTTCGCCGCGATGGTGGCCGATTCCGCATCCACCCGTCGCCGACGCGTCCGTGCGGGGACGCCGACCCGAGCGGGCATCGCCATTGCCGCCGTCGCACTCGTCGTCCTCGCCGTGGGAGGCGCTGTCGGCAGCGTCGACAGGCAGTCGAACACCGTCGAGCCGCTCAACTCCCAGCAGGCCATCACCCCCGCAGCACCCGTCGTGACGTCGACGCTCGAACCGACCACCACGGATGCTCCCGCGCCGGTACAGGACGCGCCGCCGGTGGAGCCGGAACCGGTGTACGTCGACACGCCCGACCCCGTCGAACGGCCCGTCGCACCTCCCGTCGTGGAGACCACCGTTCCCGATCAGGGCTTGTTCTCCGATCGCTTCCCGTTCGGCGCTCCCGACATCGACTTCCCCGACTTCCCGACGCTGCCGCAGGTCACCGTTCCGACAGCGCCGACCGCCACCACCACGGCGCCCGGCACCACCGCCGATACGAGCACCACCACCTCGGTCGTCGTCCCGTCGGTAGCGGCGCCCCGAGTGATTCCGTTCCTCCCTGTGAGCGGTCCCTGACCTGACGCCGGGAGCTTCCACTCCGGCGGTCCGTCGGTCGTGATGGCCTATGCTCGGTCGCTGGCGCGGCCACGGCCGGCGCCCCTTTTCCAGACGTTCATAACGACCATCGACTGCGCGCAGGACCATGCGCGTCGTCGCCCGGAAGGATTTTCTTGCGTATCTCGGCGGTCATCGGAGCCACGGGCATGATTCACCCCACGTCGGGCAGGATTCGGGTGGCGGCCGTGCTGGGCGCCACGCTGATGGGTCTCGTAGCGGGCACGGCCACCGCCGGCGCAGCGCCCGTACAGGCTCAGCTTCCTGCGGACGCGTTGCCCACCGAGCTTGTCGACGCGGTGCAGCGGGACCTCGGGATGTCACCGCAGGAATACCTCGACCGCGCGTCCGATGCGCAGCGGCTCCGCTCGTACGCCGACGACTTCCGCAAGCAGCGCCCCGACGACTTCGCCGGCGCGTGGATGGGTGACGACGGCGTTCCGGTCGTCGCTGTCACGACCACCGAGGCAGCCAGTCAGGTGGCGCGGGACGGCTACCGCAGCCGCCAGTCCCCCGTGTCGGCGGACAACCTCGAACGCTCGCTCGACGAGTTCGGTCGGTGGGTGTCGGCTCTCCCTCGGGAGGTCTCGTCCCAGGTCAACTCCGCAGCCGTCGACGTTCTCGGTGGCCGCATCGTCGTCGACATCGCGAACAGTCCGATCGGCCGCGCGTTGAACTTGCCGACGGCCATCGCGAACCTCCAGGTCGTGCTGTCACCTCCCGCACTGGCCCCCACCCCGCCGCCCGCCGTCACCGGTGGCGACGACTACGTCACCGCAGCCGGTGACATCACGACGGCGCCGCTCGAGAACATCGAGATCTGCTCGTTCGGCTTCAGCGCCACCGACGGCTCGGGAAACCCCGTCAATCTCTCTGCCGGACATTGCGATCCGGGCAGCTCGGCCTCGGTCTACCTGCCCGATCGCGGCGACATCCGAGCGAGCACCCCGGTAGGGAAGTTCGCGCAGTCCAGCGTGGGCGCAGGCGACGGCCTCGACTACTCGGTGATCGCACTGGACGACGCCGGCGTGGCCGCAGGACTGAGCGAGCCCACCGTCCGCGGCGCCAACGGCACCGCCCTGACGATCACCGGAACGGCCTCACCCGTCGTCGGTGCACCCGTCTGCAAGTCCGGCCAGGCAAGCTCCTTCACCTGCGGGTTGGTCGCTGCCGACCGCGTCGAAACGCAGTTGTTCCTGGGTGACGGCGAAAGCCGGACCATCCGCGGATTCGCCAGCACTGCATGCACACTCGCGGGCGACAGCGGCGGCGCGATCGTCACCGGCACGCTCGCCCTGGGCATCACCAGCGGCTCCAACAGCGGCGGCGCACCCAGCTGCGGCGAGGCCAACCTGGCACTCGCTCAGTACGGCGGAACTGCCAGCCTGGGCATTCCGATCGACGCTGTCGCAGCGGCCACGGGAACTACCGTCCGAACGTCGTGACGAAGCACAACGTTCGGTCTCGTTGATGCGGTAATGTCACCGACCGAGGCGAGGCGCCTCCGCGCAGAGTCCGTGCGCGTCGGACCCACAGGAGGCCAGCCGTGGACCTGCTTCAACTCGCTCTCACCGTCTTCGGATACATCGTCAAGATCGCTCTGAACGCGAACGCACTCAGCTGACATCTCAGCAGCGGCCCCATCGTCACCGACGGTGGGGCCGTTGCTGTGTCACCGTGAAGGCCACGGCCGCATCACGTTTCGGATTCTGTCGCAGAAAGCACTCCAGTCACAGTGGTACCGTGGTAGTACGCAGTCGCTCCGTCAATGTCGACGTGACGCACCGACTGTCGTTCCGACCCACGTCCCGAGAAGGTGTTCTGCTGTGCTGCGCTGCGTTCGATACCCCCACATCGTCGGCTTCGCGCCGATGGGGGTATCACTGTGACCGATTTCGCCGATTCCTCTGTCCCCTACGACAACCGGGCCGGTGCGGCCGTCTACACCCCGGCCGACACCACGACCGCCCGCATCCTCGACGCCCGCCTCGCCGATGCGTCCGTCCTGCTGGGCGCGCTGTCGGTGGTGACGTTCTGGAGCTTCGGTGTCGGCATCCTTCTGGGTCTCGGCGCCGTCGTTGCCGGCGGGCTGGCCACGCGTGTTCCCGACGCCGACCGGTCCGACACCATCATCGGAATCCTCACCGGTGCAGTGGGAATCGCGGTGGGCGCACTCTTCCTCGCCGCGACCTGAGAAGAGTCCGAACACGACGAAGGCCGCCACCCAGCAGGGTGGCGGCCTTCGGTGTCTGGAGAGATTACTCGGCGAACTTGGAGGTTCCCGGAGCAGCGTTGTACGTGTTGAGCAGATCGATTCCGGCGACGATCAGCGTCGGTCCACCGGCGACGATGGTGCCGATGACTCCACCGACTCCCGCTCCGGGGACGATGCCGATCGCGGGAACGATGATTCCACCGACGACAGCGCCGACGATGGTGCCCGTCAGTCCGCCGATGGCGGTGGCGACACCGAGCTGCGAGGCGAAGGACTGCTCGGCCGCGGTGTTCTCGGCGGGCGATGCAGCGTTCTGCTCGAGCGCGGCAGGCGTGAGGCCCATCGGTGCTGCGAGGTTCGGGATGAGGGTGACGGTGCGGCCCTCGTCGGTGTACTCGACACCGTAGGGGAACTCGATGCCGTTGAGGTTGAACGACAGAGGCAGGCTGACGACCTGGTTGCCCTCGTTGTCCTCGAGCACGACGGACTTGCCGTCATCAGATGCGCGGAACAGGCCGGCGTCGACAGTGGTGACGACCTTGCCGCCTTCGACGCGCGATGCCCAGTTCACCTCGCTGTTCTGCTCGGTGGTGGGCACAGCGGGAGTGGTGGTGGTCGGCTGCGCGTACGCAGTGCCGGTCCAGACGCCCAAGGAGGCGATCGCGATCGCAGAGGTAGCGACGAGTCGACGCAGATTCATCTAGTTGTTCCGTTCGTTCAGGTTCAAGGCTTCGGACCCCGACCGGTGAACTGTAGCCGTTGAGGGCGACAGAACCGAATCATGGGTTCGTTTCCGGTACGAGTCAGGATTTGCCCGTGTGAACTGCCACGACGTGGACGACGCACGGACGGTGGCGCGGGTGAAGAGTAACAAAACAGACGCCCCGGCAGTGCTTCTTGACGGGCGTCGCGAAGTTACCGACAAGGCAAGTTAGGAATACCTGTGCGGCAGGCGTGTCGCTGTGCCGTAATACGGTAGGGCGCATCGCGTGGATCGGACCGACCAGCCCTCGGTCCGACCTGCGGAGATGCCACTTCCGGTGCTAAGTTACCGGCAAGTAGTGACCCACCGGTTACCGGCTGGTAACTTAGTGGTCGACAGATGTATCGGGCTGACCATCGGACTGCCCACGGGCCGGCCGGAAGCACACGGCGACGGACGTAGCTCTGTCGCCCGAGAAAGGCAACGTCATGAATGCCCTGACGATCACCCTCGGCACCGTCGGTGCCCTGCTCAGCATCGTGTGTTGGGCCTACTTCTTCCGCGGTGCCGCGCTGATGGTGCGATCCATCGCGTTGGGTCAGCCGGACAGAACGCGCCTGCGTCCGTTCATCCCGCGGTTCAAGCAGATGTGCATCGAGTTCGCCGCGCACACCCGCATGAACAAGTTCCGCAGCGTCGGCTGGGCTCACTGGCTGGTGATGGTGGGCTTCCTGATCGGTTCGATCCTGTGGTTCGAGGCGTACGGGCAGACCTTCAACCCCGAGTTCCACTGGCCGCTGATCGGCGACCTGGCGATCTACCACCTGATGGACGAGATCCTGGGACTCGGCACGGTGATCGGCATCGTCACGCTGATGATCATCCGCCAGCGCAACCACCCGCGCTCCCCCGAGCGCCTCTCGCGCTTCTCCGGCTCGAACTTCCGCGCCGCGTACTTCGTCGAGTTCGTCGTGCTGCTCGAGGGTCTGGGCATGATCCTGGTCAAGGCCGGCAAGATCGCCACCTACGGACACGCGAACCCGTACACCGACTTCTTCACCATGAACCTGGCCAAGCTGCTTCCCGCCAGCGCGGTCATGGTGTCGATCTTCGCGTTCGTCAAGCTCATGTCGGGCATGGTGTGGCTGCTGATCGTCGGTCGCAACATCACCTGGGGCGTCGCATGGCACCGCTTCAGCGCGTTCTTCAACATCTACTTCAAGCGTGAGGACGACGGCGGAGTCGCCCTCGGCGCAGCCAGGCCGATGATGTCCGGCGGCAAGGTCCTCGAAATGGAGGAAGCCGACCCCGACGTCGACGCGTTCGGTGCCGGCAAGATCGAGGACTTCACCTGGAAGGGCTGGCTGGACTTCACCACCTGCACCGAGTGCGGTCGCTGCCAGTCGCAGTGCCCCGCCTGGAACACCGGCAAGCCGCTCTCCCCCAAGCTCCTCATCACCTCGCTCCGCGATCACGGCAACGCGAAGGCGCCATACCTTCTCGCCGGTGGCCGCAAGGACATGGCCGGCGACGAGGTCGGTTTGGTCGACGCCGACGGCAAGCCCGACGAGGCCAAGCTCGCCAAGATCCCGCAGGCTGCCCGCGACGAGGCCGAGCGCAAGCTTGTCGGCGAGACCACGCTGGACGACGGTGGCCTCGGCGGCATCATCGATCCCGAGGTGCTGTGGAGCTGCACCAACTGCGGTGCGTGCGTCGAGCAGTGCCCCGTCGACATCGAGCACGTCGACCACATCCTCGACATGCGTCGCTACCAGGTGCTCATCGAGTCGGAGTTCCCCACCGAGCTCGCCGGGTTGTTCAAGAACCTGGAGAACAAGGGCAACCCGTGGGGCCAGAACGCCAAGGACCGCACCAACTGGATCACCGAGCTCGACTTCGACGTCCCCGTCTTCGGACAGGACGCCGACAGCTTCGAGGACTTCGAGTACCTCTTTTGGGTCGGCTGCGCCGGCGCCTACGAGGACCGCGCGAAGAAGACCACCAAGGCCGTCGCGGAACTCCTCGCCACCGCGGGCGTGAAGTTCATGGTGCTCGGCGCAGAGGAGACCTGCACCGGTGACTCCGCTCGCCGCGCGGGCAACGAGTTCCTGTTCCAGCAGCTCGCGATGCAGAACATCGAGACCCTGAACTCCGTGTTCGAGGGAGTCGACGAGAGCCGTCGCAAGATCGTCGTCACGTGCGCGCACTGCTTCAACGCACTGGGCAACGAGTACCCGCAGGTCGGCGGCAAGTACGAAGTTGTCCACCACACCCAGCTGCTGAACCGCCTCGTGCGGGCCAAGAAGCTGATTCCCGTGGCGTCGGTGCAGGAAGACGTCACGTACCACGACCCGTGCTTCCTCGGCCGCCACAACAAGGTCTACGACGCACCGCGTGAGCTCATGGCCGCGTCGGGTTCCACGCTCAAGGAGATGCCCCGCCACGGTGAGCGCTCCATGTGCTGTGGCGCCGGTGGTGCTCGCATGTGGATGGAAGAAAAGATCGGCAAGCGGATCAACATCGACCGCGTCGACGAAGCACTGGACACGCTCAGTGGCAGCGGCACGGCGACGCAGAAGATCGCGACCGGCTGCCCCTTCTGCCGCGTCATGCTCAACGACGGTGTCACCGCACGTCAGGAGGGCGGCAGCAACGAGAACGTCGAGGTCATCGACGTCTCGCAGATGCTGCTCAGCTCCATCACGCGCCTCGACTCCGCACAGCTGGGCAAGAACATCGCGGTCATCCCCCGCGAGAAGCCAGAGGTCGTGCCCGCGGAAGAGCCCGTCGGCAAGCCCAAGGCCGAGTCTGTCGCCACCGAGGACGTCGCTGCCGAGGAGGAGAAGGGCCGCGTCGAGGAGATCGAGACCGCTGCTGCCGGCGGCGATCCCACCGCCCCGGCACCCGGCAAGGGCCTGAAGATGAAGGGCCTCGCCAAGGCACCGGGAGCGAAGGCGCCCGGAGCGAAGGCACCTGCCAAGCCCGCCGAGTCCCCCAACGCAGACGGCGACGACGCAGCAGATGCGTCCAAGCCCAAGGGCCTCGGACTGGCCGGCAAGGCCAAGGCACCCGGCAAGGGTCTCGGTATGGCCGGTGGGGCCAAGGCACCCGGTAAGGGGCTCGGCATGGCCGGTGGAGCCAAGGCACCCGGCAAGCCTGCTGCGGCGTCTGCACCTGCCCCGGCAGCTGAGGCTCCGGCTTCGGAGGCCACGGCTTCTGAGGCCCCGGCATCTGAGGCCCCGGCACAGGCTCCCGCCGCTGGTGACACGGCGTCGGAGGTCAAGCCGACCGTCAAGGCCAAGGGACTCGCGGTGAAGTCGGGCTTCAAGAAGCCGGGCGCCAAGGCACCGGGATCGGCAGCACCCGCCGCTGCGCCTGCCGCCGAGACCCCGGCAGCTGCTGAGCCTGTCGCCGAGACCCCGGCACCCGCCGCGTCGGAGGCCCCGGCGTCGGAGGCTCCAGCCCAGGCGTCGGAGTCCATGCCGACCGTCAAGGCCAAGGGCCTCGCGGTGAAGTCGGGCTTCAAGAAGCCGGGCGCCAAGGCACCGGGTTCAGCAGCACCGGCGGCAGCTGAACCGGCCGTCGAGAAGGCACCGGAGCCCACAACTCCGGCAGCCGAGTCGAACGGATCGGCCGAGTCGAACGGTGCAGCCGAGTCGAACGGTGCAGCCGAGTCCAACGGTGCAGCGGAGCCGAAGGACAACCCGGCCCCGCCCGCTCCGAAGGCCGGCGGACTGGGATTCAAGTCGGGAGCGAAGGCACCGGGCAAGAAGTCCTGACCGAACACCCCCTGCACCAACCGAGCACCCCCTTCAGCACGCTGGAGGGGGTGCTCGCTTTATGGCAGAGGTGTGCGCACCACCCTGCCGCTGGCCGACGCGTGCGGCGATCACGACATCCCCACCGGACACCCCCTCCATAAACCGCACACTCCCTCCAGCACGCTGCAACAGGTGTTCGCTTCACGGCAGAGGTGTGCACACACTCTGCAGCCGGTCGATGCACGCGGCGACCATGTGCACGTGAACGGACGCCGGCCGATGCGTGCGGCCCCCACCAAACACCCCTTGCATCAACCGCACACCCTCTCCAGCACGCTGCAACAGGTGTTCGCTTCACGTAAGGGGTGTGCGCACCACTCATCCACAGGGGTGCTGGCCATCCACAGCTGCCGCTCGAGCACCGTTCGGCCAGGTCCACGTCGGCAACGATCGACCGATGGCGCGCATAACCTCTCGCTCGGAGGCATTGGCTCAGGGCTACACGGATTCCGAACTGCGGCGCATGTGCCGAACCGGAGATCTCACACGTTTGCGACGCGGGGCCTACGCCAGCTCGGACGACATCGCTAACCTCTCAGAACAGGAACGCCACCTCCTCTTGGCCCGCGCGATGCTGACGACAGGCAACCCGGCGCCCGACACAGTGCTGAGCCACGTGTCGGCGGCGATCGCTCACGGTATCGACCTGTGGAACGTGCCGCTCTCCGCAGTTCACATGACGCGCAACCGGCGGACAGGTGGTCGTACGGGCCGCGTGCGTCACGTTCACGCGTCGCCCTATGACGCGGACGAGGTCACCGACGCGGCGGGGTTCCGCTCGACTACCGTGAGCCGCACCATCGCCGATCTAGCCTGTTGCTTGCCGTTCGACGAAGCAGTCTGTTCTGCGGACGATGCGGCACGTCGACTCGGAGTGACGGGTACGCAGGTCGAGGAGATACTCGCTCGACGCCCCACCCGTAGCGGCCATGCGAGAGCGCACCGCGTCGCGCTGTTCATGGATGCCGGGTCCGAGAGTGTCGGTGAGTCACGCAGTCGCGTGCTGCTACGCGCTGCAGGTTTCGCGATTTCGACGCAGCGAGTCATTAACTGCGACAACGCTTCCTATCGTGTCGACTTCTCGGTGGACGGCACGAACGTGATCGGCGAGTTCGACGGGCGCGTCAAGTATGGCCGACTCGTCCCGACCGGCGAGACTCCGGCCGACGTGCTCTGGCGCGAGAAGCTCCGCGAAGATGCACTGCGCGGCGCGGGCTACGAGGTAGTGCGCTGGACGTGGCAGGACTTGGCGACGCCGAACGTCGTCATCGAGCGCATGCAGCGGGCACTCGACCGCAACCACACACCTCCTGCATGAACCGCACACCCTCTACAGCCTGCAGCGAAGGGTGTGCGCCCACCACAACACGTGTGCACACCCCCTGCAGGCCGGCGCCGAGCAGCCGCAGCTCGCACACCCCGGACGCGCGTGCGCCCTGCTGGAACAGGTGCGCACACCCCCTGCGTGGAGCGCACACCACCTACAGCCTGCAGCGAAGGGTGCGCGCTCACCACAACACGTGTGCACACACGCTGCAGCCCGGCGCCGGCAGAGTGCACACCCCCTGCAGCGCGTTCGCCCTGCTGGAACAGGTGCACACACCCCCTGCGTGGAGCGCACACCACCTACAGCCTGCAGCGAAGGGTGTGCGCTCACCACAACAGGTGTGCACACCCCCTGCAGGCCGGCAACGCTTCCGTCAGGACTCCGCGATCGCCTTGATCGCAGCGAGTGTGCGCGGTATCCCGTCGAGCGCCGCGGTGCGGCGGATCTCGATCTCCTCCTGCGCACGATCACCGAACTTCGTGTGGAAGTAGTCGATCCCCTGCTCGGTGAAGAGCCACGATTCGGTGAGCTGCGTCGAATCGTCGTCGATCGCCTCGAGTGTGTACCCCCACCGCACGAACGAATCTCCGACGAGCCAGGCGAACTCGGTGCCCGGGATGGCGACGGCAACGGTGGAGAACGTCTCCCACGTTCGGTCGGCAGTGACGTTGCGCCCGGTGAAGGTGGACCCGACCACGTCGGCGCTGCCGCCGTCGTTCCACCAGCACTCCTGGCAGATCGGGCTCCACTCGCCGGTCCGTGTGACGTCGGAGACGAGGGCGTACACGGCGTCGGCCGATGCGGCGATCACGGTGGAGTCGGAATGCTCGAGTGCTGTCATGCCTCGAGTATGCCGCCGAGCGGTGCAGCGAAAGTAGTGCGCCGCCGAAGTTCCTGCTCCGCCGCCCGAGTGCCCAGCTCGAGACGCTCCTCGTGGCTGCCGGTGAGCAGCACCCACGAGCGTCGGGATCGGGTGAGCGCGTCCAGGAACCACCCGGTCATCTCGGCGCGGACATGCTCGCCGTCACGAATGCCGTCCTGCACGAACGGAACTCCGTGGTGATCGGTCACCAAGTACAGGGCGTGTCGGTCGTCGGCAACGGCCCGATGCGAGTCGACGCCGAGGTAGCGGCGCTCCCACACCGTCGTCGCGAAGGCGTCGGTGTCGCAGATCAATACGGGCGATCCACGCCGCGCTGCCGCCTCCTCGTGAGCAGCCTGGGTGCGGGCGATGCGGGCGAAGTCGTCACCGGTCCAGACGATGTCGTCGACGGAACCGACCTCCGCACACTTGTCGACGGTGTCCTTCCGCCCGAACTCGTCGACGCACTCGGTGTCCGGCCATCGCTGCCGAAAGTGTGTAGTCAAGGCACCGGCAACAGTGGTGGTGCCCGTCGATTCGGAACCCACCACGACGATGCGCGTCGTGAGACCCGCTCTGGCGGGCGCATCGAGGCACCTCCACGAAGCAGCGAGATCGGCACGACACGACGTCCCGGACACGGGAAAGCCGGTGCGCGGCAGATCGAACGGCACGTGTCGAGCGTCGAACCACCGCGCCAGTTCTTCGCCGTACGGCTCGCTGGTGACCACCACATCGACGGGCTCGTTCCCGACAGCTGCACGCATGCACGCCACCTGCGCCGCCCACACGGCGCGGGACGTGTGGTCGATCGGTGCGTCGCACACGATGCCGGTGATGGTGACCGACTCGTCGCACGCATGCGATTCGGTCATCCAGGCGACGCGGTTCTGCAAAGACACCGACTCCACCGACGCGGACATCACCACGACGGTCACGCGCTCCGCCAGCGTGGCGGCGAAGCGGACCATCGCGTGGTGGCCGGCGTGCGGCGGGTAGAACTTGCCGATGATCAGAGCGTGCGTCACGCCGCCACCTCGACCCGGTCGTCGGTCATAGACCGCGTCCACGCCGACAGTCCGGCAACGCACAGTCCGATGAAGCCGAGGTACAGAACGCCGGTCAGGATCAGATCCTTGTAGAGGTAGAGCGGCACGTAGACGACGTCCGCCGCGATCCACAGCCACCAGGATTCGCGGCGCTTGGTCACCTGCCCCCACGTCGCCAGCAGTGACAGCACGGTGGTCACCGCATCCCAGAACGGCACGACCGACGTCGTCGCGGTGTCGAGGAACCACGTCATGGCCACCGTCGCGATCACTCCGACGACGCCGAGCCACCACCATTCCCGACGGCTGGTGGAGGTGACCACCAGCGGCCCCCGCGTTCCGCCGCCGACCCACAGAACCCAGCCGGAGAGTGCGAGAGCGATGTAGACGAACTGCAGCGCCGCGTCGGCGAACAGCCCGGCGCCGAAGAAGAGCAGGACGAAGGCGAGGTTGTTGGCGATGCCGATGGGCCAGTTCCACACCGACTGCCGTGCGACCAGGACGACGCAGGTTGCGCCGGTGACGAATCCGACGACCTCGACCCAGGACGTCGGTGCCCCGAACGACACGAACGCGGTGGATCCGAGCCACTCGATCAACGACATGACGCCTCCTTAGCTACGATTTGCGCTAAGCATGGCGCAGAAATGCTCCAAGTGCAACACGCGGCCCGCTCAGGCCACCGGCTCGAGCAACTGCGGCCCGTTGTTGCGCACGCTGTTGACGGCCGTGCTCACCTCGTACGGGGACAGATGCGGCTCGGGAATCGACTGGACCAGGTCCGCGACCGCGCCCTGATCGGTCAGCGTCGGGTCCAACCACGCATCACGCATGTCTGCAGGGACCACGACGGGCGACCGGTCGTGGATGTGCCCCAGCTCGTCGGTGGCCGTCGTGGTGAGCACAGTCGTGGTCCACACCCATTTGCCGGGATCGTCGTCCGCGAGTTCGGGGTCGGGCCACAGCTCGTACAGACCCGCCATCGCGAGAACGCCGTCGGTGTGGAGGAAGTGCGGCACCTTCTTGCCCTCCCGCTTCTCCCACTCGTAGTATCCGTCGGCCGGCACGAGGCAGCGTCGCTTCGCCGCGGCCTTCCGGAAGGCCGGCTTCTCGGTGATGGTCTCGGATCGCGCGTTGATCAGCCGGCTCGCGATCTTGCGATCCTTGGCCCACGACGGGATCAGACCCCAGCGAACGGTTCGGAGTTGCCGCGCCTCCTCCCCTCGCTCGAGGACGATGCGCACCGGATCGGTGGGCGCCACGTTGTACGACGGTTCCGGGGCCTCACCGAGCGCCACAGCAGCGTCGAAGATGGACGAGAGGTCGTCGTCGGACCGGGTACTCGCGTATCTACCGCACATGGTCCGATTCTGCCCCGGGTCACCGACACCTCGGCGCCTCGATCGAGTCGAACCCACACGAGTCCGTTTCTGTTCGAAATTGTTGACTCGTGTGAGATGCTGTGTCGATGCAAACAGCGCGGACGCCGTGATGCTCGCGCACCAACGGCAGCAGAGCATCCTCGACGAGGTGACGCGGCGCGGCGCCGTCAAGGTCGCCGACCTGGGCGTCGAATTGTCGGTGTCGGACATGACCATCCGTCGCGACGTGAACGAACTGGTCACGCGCGGTCTCGTCGAGCGAGTGCACGGTGGGGTCACACTCCCCCGAACCGCCAGCGTCTACGAGCCCGGGTTCTCCGCCAAGTCCGAGCTCGATCGTGATGCCAAGACGGCGATCGCCCGCGCCGCCGCCCGCTACGTCCGGCCGGGTACCTCCGTCGGCATCTCGGGGGGCACCACCACTCATGCCGTCGCGCAGGAGCTGCTGGATGTCGCCGACCTGACGATCGTCACCAACTCGCTCCCCGTGGCCGATCTGTTCCATGCCGCCGGCCGCACGGTCCTGCTCACCGGGGGCGAGCGCACACCGTCGCAGTCACTGGTCGGCCCCCTGACCGTCGACGCACTCGCCGGGATCCATCTCGATCTGCTGTTCCTCGGCACTCACGGGGTGGACGTGGAGTCGGGGCTCACGAGCCCCAATCTGATGGAGGCACAGACCAATCGGGCACTGGTCGCGTCGTCCCGGCGCGTGATCGTCGTCGCCGACCACACCAAATGGGGCGTGCGCGCACTCGCGAACACCGTTCCCCTCTCCCGTGTCGACGTCTTCGTCACCGACGCCGGCCTCGACCAGGGTGCACGCGAGGCCCTGAACGATGCCGTCGACGACGTCGTCATCGCCGGATCCACTGTCGAAGAAAAGAGCGTCCGATGACCACGCACGACCCGTCGGCACCCGCACGCCACGCGGTACGCAAGACCAGCACCATCCTGTCCGACGGCCGCGAACTGCTCTATTTCGACGACTCGGAACCGTACGTCTCCGGCGAGCTGACCAGGGATCTGGTGGACACCCGCCCCCTACCGACGTCGGAGTCGTTGTCGCAGATGCGTTTCGACGTCCTGACGGGCGACTGGGTCGTCATCGCCGCGCAGCGGATGGACCGGACGTTCCTGCCCCCGCCCGACGAATCCCCTCTCGCACCCAGCCGGCCGGGCCATCCTCCGACGGAGATTCCCGCATCGGACTACGACGTCGTGGTGTTCGAGAACAGATTCCCGTCGCTCGCGCAGTCCGCTGCGGCGCAACACCTTCCATCGTCGGTGGACGGTGAGGAGCTGTGGCCGCTGGCCGCAGGAACCGGGCGCTGCGAGGTCGTGTGCTTCGCCAGTGATCCCGACGCGTCCTTCGCCTCGCTCGATCCGCATCGGGTGCGGACCATCGTCGACGTGTGGGCGGATCGCACCGAGGCCTTGTCGGCGCTCCCGGGTGTGCGCCAGGTGTTCTGTTTCGAGAACCGGGGCAAGGAGATCGGCGTGACGCTGACCCACCCGCACGGCCAGATCTACGCGTATCCGTACCTCCCCCCGCGTACCGACGCCATGATGCGCCAGTCGAAGCTGCACGCAGAGCGCACGGGCCGCAAGCTGCTGACAGACGTTCTGGATGCCGAACTGCGTTCGGGCAGAAGGATCGTCGTCGACACCGAGCACTGGGTGGCCTACGTTCCGGCGGCGTCGCGCTGGCCGCTCGAGATCCACCTGGCACCGCGGCGCGACGTCCCCGACCTCGCCGCACTCACCGTTGCCGAGCGGGACTCGTTGGCGCACGTGTACCGCGACCTCCTGCGCTCGGTGGACAACTTCTTCGACGGCGTGGACGAGGTGCCGTACATCGCGGCGTGGCATCAGGCTCCTGTCGGCGAGGACCGCGACCTCGGACGCCTTCACCTGCAGTTGTTCTCGATGATGCGCTCGCCGGGCCGGATGAAGTTCCTCGCCGGATCGGAATCGGCGATGGGCGCGTGGATCAACGACACGACACCGGAGAAGATCGCGGACCGACTCCGCGAGGTGCACCCGTGACCGCGTGGGTGCCGGTGGTGGCCGAGAACGACCTCGCCGACGGAGCCGTTGCGCAGTTCCGCACGACGTTCGGCACGGAGCCCGACGGCGTCTGGATAGCACCCGGACGTGTCAATCTGATCGGTGAGCACGTCGATTATGCCGGCGGACTCGTTCTGCCCTTCGCGCTTCCGTACGTCACCGCGGTGGCGGTGCGTCGCCGCGACGACGGAGTCCTCCGCGGCGCCTCGACCGCGTCGAACGAACATTGGGGCGTCAGGCTGTCGGCTATCGCCCCCGGATCTCCGGCCGGATGGGCTGCGTACGTCGCGGGTGTCGCGTGGGCGCTCGGCATCACCGACGGGGCGGACATCGCCGTGCACTCGTCGGTCCCGCTGGGCTCCGGCCTGTCCAGCTCGGCCGCACTGGAATGTTCGGTCGCGCTGGCCCTGCACGACCTGTTCGACCTGGACGTGGACCGACAGGCATTGGTGCAGGCCAGCATTCGCGCCGAGAACGAGATCGCCGGGGCGTCCACCGGGGGCATGGATCAGGCGGTGGCGATGTTCGCCCGAGCCGGCCACGCTCTACTGCTGGATTGTCTCGACGGGAGCACCCGACAGATCCCCCTGGATCTCGCGGCAGTGGACGCACAGGTCCTCGTCGTCGACACCAACGCCCCCCACCGCCTCGTCGACGGTCAGTACGGTGCCCGCCGCGCATCCATCGAGAAGGCATGCGCCGACCTCGGCGTGACGACGCTGCGTGGACTCGACCCCGACACCGCGTCCGCAGCCATGACCGATCCCACCACCGCGGCACGAGTTCGACATGTCACCAGCGAGATCCGACGCGTCGAGCAGGCGGTGGACCTGCTCGACGGCACCGTCGACCTCGCAGCACTGGGCACCCTGCTGACCGCGTCGCACCGATCTCTGCGCGACGACTACGAGGTCAGTTCCCCGGAACTCGACAGTGCCGTCGACGCCGCGCTCGACGCGGGCGCCTTCGGGTCGCGCATGATCGGGGGCGGGTTCGGGGGGTCCGCCATCGCGCTGGTATCTCTCGATCAGGTGGACGCGGTTGCTGCTGCGATCACCGATGCGGCAGCACGATCCGGCCTGCCCACACCGTCGTTCCTTACCGCTGACCCGTCGGATTCGGCGCGTCGCCACGAGGGCGGCGCGACGCCGCCACCAGCAGAATCAGTCCCACCACGAGACTGACTCCAGCCACCGTCCACAGGATGATCGGCCCGCGGTCGATCCACTCGAGCTTGTCGACCGAGTCCCCGGCACGCGCGATCTGCTCGGCCTGGCTCTCCTCGCTCAGCGACAACGACGCCTTCAGGATGGTCACCTCGGGCACCGCGGCGTCGCGGGCGAAGTACTGGAACGGCTGCTCCTGGCCACCGACCAGGCCACCGCTGCGAGGCTCGACGTAGATCTCGCGGGTGTTGGAGTAGTACCGCTTCATCGTGATCGGCGCGTCGCCCTCGAGACCCCACTTCGACGCGGGGAGGGTGACCGTGTTGATCGGCGACTGCGTCGTCAGGGACAGATCCTGGTTCACGACGGTCGACCGGAAGTGGTAGATCTCGACCCCGTCGATGTCGATCGCTTCGACGAACTCCGCGGGGAACGTGGTCCATGCCGTCGCGTCGTACACCGGGTAGGTCTTCTGCTCGGTCCCGAACGGGAAGCGGTGTTGGAAGCCGGTGCGCGGCAACGGCACGGCTTGCGCATTCGCCGCGGTCTGGATCGACCCTGCAGGTTCGACCGGCACGGCGGTCCGTCGGTCGATGGTCACCCGGTCCACCGACGCCGTCAACAGGCCGGGATCGCGATCACCGCGGCTCACCGTCACCGATGCCTGGAACGTCATCTTGTCGGCGTCACTGGGTTCCTCGACCGTGATGAGGCGACGCAGTTCGAGCGGAACGCCCGTCGACACCTCGAGCGGGCCGGCGCTGGCGATCGTCGACGTGTCCAGCACGTCGCCGCCCTGCCCGTCCGGGGTGGAGGCCACGATGCTGCTGCGGATATCGAGAGGCGTGACAGCCAACTTGTCCTGCACGTAGGTCGGGATCATGACCGCGGCGACCGATCCCGCGGCGGCGACAGCCAGGAACGCGCACCCGGCGACCAGGAACTTCCGCACGCCGGTCACCTGGTCCCGTACTGGACGTCGTTCTGCACCGTGGTGGCGATGTCCGCGGACACCGTGTCGGGCCTGGCGTTCTGCTCGGCCGACATCGTGATGCCCACGACCGCCGCGAAGGACAGGACACCGCCCACGACCACACTGGCCAGCGCCGGTACTACGACGTTGTTCATCTGCTTCAGTCCCCCCGAGGATCTTGTAGAGCCCAACTGTCCCATTTCGGACAGGCCCATCCCGACCGTTGACTGTTGTGAACGGTCAGCGAGTACGGGTCGTCGGCCTGGACCGCACAGTTTCAGCAGGGTGGGCGGCGGGTAACTCCCGCGGCATGAACGAATCCACGGGACATCCCCCGGCCACGGACCGCGCGCCGTCCCCGGCCGCGTCCGATCTCTCGACGGTGCAGTTGGTCGAGCGGTTGACGCAGCAGGTCAGCACCCTGGTCCGTACCGAAGTAGGTAACGCACTCGACGAGGTGAAGTCGAAGGGAACCAAGCTCGGCGTCGGAATCGGCATCTCGGGCGCAGGAGCGCTGCTGCTGTTCCTCGGGCTCGCCACTCTCGTGGCCACCGCGGTCCTCGGACTCGCCACGGTGCTCGCGCCGTGGCTGTCGGCTCTGATCGTGGCGGCCGTGCTGCTCCTGGTCGGCGCAGTCCTGGCCAAGACCGGTGCGACGAAGGCCAAGAAAGCGGTGCCGCCGGCACCCGAGGCGACGGTGGCGAGCGTGCAGCGCGACGTCCAGACCGTTCAGAACGCCAGGAAGGCACACTCATGACAGAGCAGCACGAACCCAAACACCTCTTGCGCACCGAGGCCGACGTCGACACACCCGTCGAGCAGCAGCGTGAGGAACTCGCCGAGACCGTCGAGGCTCTCGCCGCCAAGGTCGACGTCCCCGCCCGCGTGTCCGCGGCTGCGCAGGACACGACGGCCAAGGTCCAGGAAGTCGCTCAGGAGACCACCGCGAAGGTGCAGGCCGTGGCCCAGGACGGCGCCACGAAGGTGAAGCAGAACCCGCAGACCGCCGGCGCGTCGCTCGCCGGTGCCGTACTCGCCGTCGTGCTGGTCGCGCTCGTCCGCCGTCGTCGCGCCCGCAAGGCCGTCGCGCAGCAGAGCGTCATCGACATCCTGGCCGGCCGATGACCAGCACGTCGAAGGCCTTCTACAAGCCGCTCTCCCTGGCCACGAGCATCGTCGGCGGCCTGGTCGCCGGGCAGATCTTCAACCAGATCTACAAGCGCGTCGGCAAGAACGACGCCGAAATGCCCGATCCGAAGGACCTCTCGCGCAGCAACCGCGAGGTCTTGATCGCCGCAGCCCTGCATGGGGTCGTGTACGGGCTGGTCAAGGCCGGCGTGGACCGCGCAGGCGCCAAGGGCTTCCGGGCGCTGGCCAACGAGAACCCCAAATGACCCACATGACGACGAACAGGAGCCGTACGTGACCGAGAACCAGGGTGCCGCCTCCGAGGCGCGCAGTGACTTCGTCGACAAGATCAAGGGCCGTGCCAAGGAAGTAGCCGGCGCGGTGACCAACAACGACGAACTCGCCGACCGCGGGCGACTCGAGCAGGCCGAGGTCGAGCGTCGACGCGACGCCGAAGCCACCGAGACCGCCGCAGCACTCGAGATCGAGGAAGCGCAGCAGGACATCGCCGAGACCGAAGCCGAGGCCGAGGTCGCACGCCAGTCCGTCGAGGACAGGACCGACGCCGCCGAGGCAGCAGCACAGAACGACCGTCTGCGCGCCCACCAGACCGCGCAGGCCGACGCCATGAAGGATGCGGAGCAGGGACGGGTGTCCGCCGAGGCACAGTCCGAGCGACGCATCGCCGAGGCGACCGCGGAGCGTCGTGACGAAGAGGCGAAGGCCGCCGACGAAATCTCTGCCGCACGCGACGACTACCAGGAGTCGCTCGACGACGCCGATCGACTCGAGCAGGAAGCCGCCGAAGCCCGGCGCCGCGCCGCGGAGGCCGAGCAGGAAGTCCGCGCCGACGCCGCTACCGACACGGAGGAGAACTCGTGAGCTTGTCCCTACCCCGTCGCGTCCTGCGACTGCAGTACTCCATCGCCCGCCTCCCGTTGCAGGCGCTCGAGGCGACCGTGATCAGTCGACTCGACGCCGAGGGCCCCATCCGCGCGACGTACCAGCAGATTATGGGCGGTGTCGACGGAACGGTCGGCGCACTCCTCGGTGACGAGGAATTGGCCCAGCGCGGACAGAAGATGCGCAGCGCGGCAGCCGATCTGGAGAAGGCCGCGCGTCTCGAGGCCCAGGCCCGTGAGAAGCGCGCCGAGGCCACGAGGGAATCGCAGCGCAAGGTCGACGAGGCGTCGGCACGTGCGAAGAAGGCACGCAGCACCGCCGAGGAGAAGATCGACGACGCGGCCGAGACCGAGATCGACGCGAAGGTGCAGGCCGGCAAGCAGGCGACCGCACGCCTCGAAGATCGCAAGTCGCGCGCCGACGACATCGCCGACAAGCGCATCTCCGCCGCCGAAGCCGAGCGCCAGGCGAAGCTGTCCGAGGTCGAGCGTCGCGAAGAAGAGGCGAAGGCCCCGCGCACCGACGAGATCGAGGACGCGACGGAGAAGTTGGAGTCCGCGGACGAGGCGCGAGACGACGCCGAGCGGCTCGCCGACGTCGTGGAAGCGTCGAAGGACACCTGAGAAAGACCGCCAGGATCCAGTGGACTGCTCGGGGGCAGACCACTGGATCCGCCGCGCAGTGAGACGATGGCAGACGTGAGCACATCAGAAGCGTCTCCTCCTCGCGTGCACCGGCGTCTCGAGCAGTCCGTCAAGCTGCAGAACGTTCTCTACGAGATCCGTGGGCCGGTCCACGCCCACGCCGCGCGCCTCGAGGCCGAGGGCCACCGCATTCTGAAGCTCAACATCGGCAACCCGGCGCCGTTCGGCTTCGAAGCTCCCGACGTGATCGTGCGCGACATGATCGCCGCGCTTCCCACGGCGCAGGGCTACTCCGAGTCCAAGGGCATCATGTCGGCGAGGCGCGCCATCGCCACCCGGTACGAGCTGGTCGACGGCTTCCCGTTCCTCGATGTCGACGACATCTACCTCGGCAACGGCGTGTCCGAGCTGATCACGATGACGATGCAGGCGCTGCTCGACGACGGCGACGAGGTGCTGATCCCGGCGCCCGACTACCCCCTGTGGACGGCGATGACCACGCTCTCCGGCGGCAAGGCGGTGCACTACCGCTGCGACGAGGAGAACGACTGGAACCCCGACCTCGCCGACATCGAATCGAAGATCACCGACCGCACCAAGGCGCTGCTGGTGATCAACCCGAACAACCCGACGGGCGCGGTGTATTCGAAAGAGGTGCTCCGCGGCATCGCCGCGCTGGCGCGCAAGCACAGTCTGCTGCTGCTGGCCGACGAGATCTACGACAAGATCCTCTACGACGGCGCGCAGCACGTCTCGATGGCGACGATGGCTCCCGACCTGCTGTGCCTGACCTTCAACGGCCTGTCCAAGGCCTACCGTGTGGCCGGGTACCGCGCCGGATGGCTCGCCATCACCGGGCCGAAGGACCACGCCGCCGGATTCCTCGAGGGCATCAACCTGCTGGCGTCGACACGCCTGTGCCCGAATGTGCCTGCGCAGCATGCCATTCAGGTCGCACTCGGCGGACACCAGAGCATCAACGACCTCATTCTGCCCGGCGGTCGTCTGCTCGAGCAGCGCGATGTGGCGTGGAACGGTCTCAACGCGATTCCCGGTGTCAGCTGCGTGAAGCCACGCGGGGCGCTCTACGCGTTCCCACGCCTGGACCCCGAGGTCCACGAGATCCACAGTGACGAGAAGCTGGTCCAGGACCTGCTGCTGCAAGAGAAGATCCTGGTGGTGCAGGGCACGGGCTTCAACTGGCCCGACCACGACCATCTGCGCATCGTCACGCTGCCGTGGGCCCGCGATCTGCGCACGGCAATCGAGCGGTTCGGCAACTTCCTGTCGTCGTACCGGCAGTGACCGTCAGGGCGTTCGTCGAGGCGCTGCCGAAGGTCGAGTTGCACGTCCACCTCGAGGGATCGATGTGGCCGAGCACGCTGAAGGCGTTGGCCGACAAGCACGACGTCGAGGCGATCCCCCGTACCGAGGACGCGCTGCGGGAGTGGTTCGAGTTCCGGGACTTCGCGCATTTCATCGAGGTGTATCTGACGTCGATCGGCGTGCTGCGTGATCCCGAGGACTTCGCCCGCCTCGCATACGACAGCCTGACGGCACTCGCGGCGCACAACGTGCGGTACACCGAGATGCACGTGAGCCTGTTCGGCCACCTCATGCGCGGAGTCGACGCCGCCGTGGTCTTCGAGGGCATCGAGGAGGGTCGCCGCCGCGCGGAGGCCGACAGCGGCATCGTCGCGGCGTGGATCCCCGACTTCCCCGGCGACTTCGGCGTCGATGCCGCGGAGCGGACGCTCGACGCGGTGCTCGCCCACCGGACCGAGTCGATCGTCGGGTTCGGCATCGGCGGCATCGAGGTGCCCCGCGGCGAGTTCGCCGACGTGTTCGCCCGGGCGCGGTCCGCGGGCCTGACGTCGTTGCCCCACGCGGGCGAGACCGGCGGACCCGGCCACATGTGGTCTGCGCTGAACGATCTGGGTGCGGCGCGTATCGGCCACGGCATCGCCGCGATGCAGGACGAGAGGTTGGTGGCGCATCTGGTCGAGCACCGGATTCCGCTCGACGTCTCCCCCACCTCCAACATCCGCACCCGAGTGGTCGAGTCGCTGGACGTGCACCCGCTGCCGGCCATGATCGACGCCGGCCTCGTCGTGACTCTCAACAGTGACGACCCGTCGATGTTCGGCACCGATCTGACAGGGGAGTACCTGGCGGCGCACTCGATGGGCGTGGATACCGAGGGGTTGCGATCACTCGCCCTGGCGGGGGTCGACGCGTCGTATGCGGACGCGGAATTGAAGCGGCAGCTGCGGGCGGAGATCGCCGCGGTGGAGGTGTAGGCCCGGTTCCCGCGGACGTTTCCGGTTCCCGCGGATGCTGCAACGCCTACGAGAACCCGGAACGTCAGCGGGAGCGCCGCGGCGATATCAGGCCCGCCGATAGTGTGACCCGCAGTGTCATACACCACGATGTGTGACGGCACACAACTTTTCGGACTCTATTTGCAACCCCGTGACCATCTCAGCGCCTCCGGGCGGGTATGTTCGTACATGAGCCCTTCGGGGTTCCGAAAGCGCCGATCGGCCCCCCACCCCCCCGGTGGGCCGCTCGGTCGGTGGCGGGGGACACCCCCCCTGCTTCCCCGCCACCCGCTTTCGTCGAGCCGCGCGAGGCGCTCTCACCTCGCCCCGGCAACTAGGGTTGCCACGTGAGTCACGGCCACGGACACAGTTCCGCTCCCGCACCGATCGGCAAGGTCGCTGCGCGTCTGGTCGTCGGAATCCTCGTCGTCGTCGGTATCGCGGCCGCCATCGGCGTGGTGCTGCTGTGGCCCAGTGATCGCACCGTCGAGGTGCCCGCCCCGTTCCAGAGCGCTGCCGGCGGCGTCGTCGCCACGGAATACGGCACCGTGGTCTCCCAGGACATCGGACCGTGCGGCAGCTCCTCGAACGGACGGGTCTTCACCGGATCGCCGACTCCCCCGACCGTGTCCGGCTTCGACTGCAATCGCAGCATTGTCTCCATCGACACCGGCGTGAACGAGGGCACCAGGACACTGCTGGAGGTGACGCCCGGGCCGGGCACCCCCGACCTGCGTGTCGGCGAGGAGATCCGCCTGGTGCGAGGCACCGACGACAGCGGCACCGCGATCTACGGATTCGACGACTACTCGCGGACCACACCGCTGCTGCTGGTCGTGGCGATCTTCGCCGTCGTCATCTGCGTCGTGGCCCGATGGCGAGGACTTCGTGCGTTGCTGGGCCTCGGCCTCGCGCTCGGTGTCCTGGTGACGTTCGTGCTCCCCGCGATCCTCGACGGCAAGTCCGCCATCCTGGTGGCCGTCGTGGGCGGCACCGTCATCCTCTACGGCGTCCTCTATCTCGCGCACGGCCTCAATCTGCGCACCAGCTCGGCACTGCTGGGCACCGTCGTGTCCATGGGCGTGGCCGCTGGACTGTCCGAAGCGGCGATCCGTCTGACCAAGGTGACCGGACTGTCGGAGGAACAGAACACCGATGTCCAGGCGTATCTGGACCATGTGAGCATCACCGGGCTCCTGTTGGCCGGCTTCATCATCGGCTCACTGGGTGTGCTGAACGACGTCACCATCACCCAGGCGTCCGCCGCGTTCGAGCTCGCCGAGCTCGATCCGGGCGCGTCCCGGCGGTCGATCTTCACGTCGGCGATGCGGGTGGGACGCGACCACATCGCCAGCACCGTCTACACCCTGGTCCTCGCCTACGCCGGCGGCGCTCTGCCGCTGCTTCTGCTGTTCAGCGTCGCGGGGCGCTCGATCAGCAACGTGCTCACCGGCGACGCGGTGGCCATCGAGATCGTGCGCTCCTGTGTCGGCGGCACGGCACTCGCGCTGTCGGTACCTCTCACAACGGCCATCGCCGTGATGCTGGCCAGGCCTCCTCGTGGCCGTTCGACAGCGACCGAGCGGTCGGGTCGGCACTCCGCCCGCTGAGCAGTATTCGCGTTCGGGAAACATCACAGCGAGTCACCATGAGGTATGCGGTGGTGCTACAAAACATTCTCATGTATTGTTTTGGAGGGTTCGGGAACCTGCGCGTTTGTTTGATGCATATTCGCAGAACGCGACGACTATGTGAGGACACACAAAATGAACACTCTGGCCGCAGAGGACGTCGACCGTATCCGTGAGGTACTCGGCAAGTACGGAAAGCTTCCCGTCGAGATCACGAGCGTCAGCGACGACGCCGATCTGTACGACGCGGGGCTCACGTCACACGCGAGTGTGAACGTCATGATCGCTCTCGAAGACGAATTCGATGTCGAGTTCCCCGACCGTCTGCTCCAGAAGACGACCTTCGCCAGCGTCACCGCCATCGCCAACGCTGTCGCAGAGCTGGCGTGATCGCGATGACGACACTCGAAGCTCCCCAGACATCTCCAGCACAGGCCGTCGGTCTCGACCTGATGCCCCTGGACGAAGTGCTCGCCGTGGTTCGCAGCAATGCCGAACTGGTCGACCGCGAAGGCCGCTTCCCCGCCGAGTCGGTCCAGGCCCTGCGGGCCGCCGGACTGCTGTCGGCGTCGGTGCCCAAGTCTCTCGGTGGTGCCGGAATGACACTCACCGAGTTGGCGACGGTCTCCCGCGCCCTCGGTGGTGAATGCGCGTCCACCGCCATGATCTTCGCGATGCACCACACCCAGGTCATGTCGCTCTCGCGTCACGGCCTCGAGTCGCCGGTCATCCGCGACTTCCTCGCGTCGATGGTGACGGACCAGCCGCTGGTCGCGTCCGCCACGACGGAGATCAACATCGGCGGCGACGTCCGCTCGAGCAGCTGCGCCGTCGAGTACGAGGGCGACCGCTACACGCTGACCAAGAACGCTCCCGTCATCTCCTACGGCGAGTACGCCGACGTGGTCCTCGCGACTGCGCGTCGTTCTCCCGAGAGCGCCCCCAGCGACCAGGTTCTCGTCGCGTGTCTCCGTGAGGACGTCACGCTGCAGAAGACCGGCACCTGGGACACGATGGGCTTCCGCGGCACCTGCAGCCCCGGATTCATGCTCCGTGCATCCGGTTCCGCGGAGTGGGTCGTCCCCGCCACCTACAGCGACATCTCGGCACAGACGATGCTGCCGACCGCCCACGTCCTGTGGGGAGGCGCGTGGCTCGGTATCGCCGACGCCGCCGTGCGCAAGGCACGCAAGTCCGTGCAGAAGCTGGCACGCAAGACACCCGGCGTCACTCCGCCGTCGGCCGCTCGTCTCGCCGAGCTCCTCGTCGTGCACCAGCAGCTGTCCGACACCGTCTTCACCGCCGGCGCCAAGTTCGACGCCATCAGTGACGACCCGGCCGCGCTCGGTGCCATCGGCTTCGCGCTGTCCATCAACAACGTGAAGGTCACGGCGTCCGATCTGCTGATCGACATCGTCGCTCGGGCGCTGCTCATCTGCGGCATCGCCGGCTACCGCGAGGACAGCGAGCTCCGCATGAGCCGCCACCTCCGCGATTCGCACGGCTCCGCGATCATGGTGAGCAACGAGCGGATCCTGAACCACAATGCTCAGCTGTCTCTCGTCTACAAGGGGCTGTGATCATGACCGACACACTCGACCGCAAGACCGTGTCCGACCTCGACCAGGCCCGGTCGGATTTCCGCGACCAGCTCGTCGCTGCCGGACTCCTGGTCCCCAGCTCCCTCGACGGCCTGTACGGCCGCTCCGGTGAGTTCGAGGACATCATCGACCTGATCGACGAGCGGGTCAAAGCTGCCGGCCGGGCTGCGCACGGAAACAAGTTGCAGCGCTTCCGCTTTCCGCCCGTGTTCCCCCGCGATGCGTTCGAGAAGACGGACTACATCGCGTCGTTCCCCAATCTGACCGGTGCGATCAACACCTTCTCCGGTGACAACAAGGCGCACGCGGAGCTTCTCGCCGCGCGGTCCGAGGGTCAGGACTGGGATCACTGGCTCGAGTCGGCAGGAACCATGCTGGTCTCCGCCGCGTGCCACCCCGCCTACTCGATGTTGACGGGTGCGCTGCCCGCCGAGGGCACCATGCTCGACGTCTACGGATACTGCTTCCGCCACGAGCCCGCCGTGGATCCCGCACGCATGCAGGCGTTCCGCATGCACGAGTTCGTCCAGGTCGGCACCCCCGACCAGGCCGTCGAGCACCGTGAGTCGTGGATCGATCGCGGACAGACGGTCCTGACCGAACTGGGTCTCGACTCGTCGCCCGTCATCGCCAACGATCCGTTCTTCGGCCGCGCCGGCCGCATGCTCGCCGCGAACCAGCGCAACGAGAACCTGAAGACCGAGCTCGTCGTCCGCCTCTACGGTGATTTGGACGAGGGCACCGCGGTGGTGTCGTGCAACTGCCACCGCGACCACTTCGGACACACCTTCGACATCGAGACCGCCGACGGATCAGAGGCACACAGCGCCTGTGTCGGGTTCGGTATGGAGCGCATCGCTCTGGCCATGCTTCGCACGCACGGACTCGACACCTCTCGCTGGCCGGGCGCTCTACGCCTGTCCTGACACGGTCACCGTCGCCCTGGCGATGCTGTTCACCGCTCGCACATGGCCCCTCGGGGTCGTGGCGGTCGCGTGCGGCAGCAACGTCAGGGCGCGAGACGTTCCAGGGGCCAGGTGGAACCACGAGTCCGACGGTCTGAAACCGTCGACGTCGACGCACACGTACTGCGCGGTGTCGGTACAGGACACCGTCAGCGTCCATCGCCCGTCATCGTTCGCTGTCGCCACTGCGGACAGTCCCACCGAGTTCTGCAGCGGCAACAGACCGCTCTCGGTCAGAACCACGGTCTCGGTGACGACGCCGTCGTCGCCCGCGAGCTCGACGCCGACGCTGTCGAACGTGCGGGCACCGAATCGGTGGGCGTGCGTCATGTCGGTGAACCGCCCGACCACACCATCGGCGGTGGTCGCCACCGCCGAGTGGGCGTCCAGTTCGATCGCTCTGCTTCCCTCGGCGGCAACGACTCCGGTACGTAAGTAGGCCCTCACGGTGAGCGTGCCGGAGAACGGTTCCGCACCGTCGTGCAGGACGTCGAGCCGTAGTCCGTCCATGCCCTCGTCGCTGACCAGAACTGTGGTCGGTGCAGCGGCGCGCGCCAACGCGAACCAGGGCGCCTTGGGCCCACCGTCACTGTCGGTGAAGCCCCAACCGGCGCCCGGTTCGAGGTCGCGCAGCGTGAGCACCAGCGCTCCCCCGCACTCCGAATCCGGCCGCCTCCAGTAACCCATGGTATGCGTCACCGCCTCGCACACAGCTGCCCGCCCCAGATCGAGATACCGCTCGGGATCGTCGCGCCGTACCAGTGAGGGCTCCACCCCGAAGAGGGTGCGCACGTAGTGATCTCGCACGTCTTCGAAGTCCCAGGAGGATCCACGATCGCGCGGCACCGTCGCCTTCCACCGCGGGTCGTGCCCGGCGGGATGCGCGGATCCGAACACCGTGTCGACGATGCGTCGCTCCGGCGGTACCGAGAACGCCAGGCACTCCGCGGCGAACCGCACTCGCGCCGTCCGCACGTCGGAGAGCGGCCTGAGATAGCCACCGACACCGAAGTAGTGGGCGAAGCCCGATCCGACGTGGGTCGCCAGGTCGCCGCCGGACGGCGTCGACGGAACGTAGGCGATGTCGGGACGGTCGCGTATCGACTCCGGAATCACACTGTCGAGCAACGGCATCCGCGACTCGTCCGCACCGAGGCCCAGCATCGTGGGCTGCTGGTACGTCTCGCTGCCACCACTGAGCACCATCAGCGACGGTCCGACGGCGGTGTCCAGGAGGGAACGGACCTCGGCCACGACGGACGCGTGGAAGTCCTCGTCCTCGGGTGGGTCGACGGTGGCCAGCATGACGTCCTGCCACACCATGATGCCCAGTTCCGCACAGAGGGAGTGGAATTGGGCGCTCTCGTAGACCATCGTTCCCGTGATGCGGACCATGTTGAGGCCGGCGTCGACGACGGATTGCAGGGTGTCGCGCAGCTGCTGCGGATCGTTCTGCAGGGAGACCGGGTCGAGCGGAACCCAGCATCCGCCGCGGCAGAAGATCGGTACGCCGTTGACATGCAGCGTGGTGCCCCGCAGTTCACCGGAGCGGAAGCCGACGAGCGATTCGATGACGCGAGTTCCGACAGTGGCCGTGACGGGGTGCAGGACCGGGGTGCCGTGGGTGTGCGGCCACCATCGCTGCCTGCGTCCGACGTCGATCGTGTGGTCGATCCGACCGTCGGCGTCGGAGACGACGTCGAAACGACTGTCGCCCAGCGTGATCCGTACCGGCGCGTTCGGCGGGCCCGAACCCACGACGTGCACGACGCACGTGTCGTCGACGACGGAACCACGGACAGCGAGCACCGTGTCGTCGACGGGAAGACACCGCACCGCCCGCCACGGACCGACTGGTGCCGGCGCACCCGTGAACACCGGCGCTCGTCCCAGCATGGAGGTGCGTATCCACCGCAGGCCTTGCGCCGACACCATCGACGATCGCCAGCGCCCGCGCGGGCGCCGCTTCTTCAGTGCACGATTCAGCGAGCGGAAGCAGAGAGCGATCGACATCGTGCCCGACACCTGCGCGGAGACGACCAGCGGTACGAACATCGACTCGCTGGTGGCCGACAGTCGGCCGTCGATCCACACCTCCGACATCGTGGCCAGACCGTCGAGGTGCAGACGGACCGACTCGACGCCGTCGGGCACGGTCACGACGGTGTCGAACCACCAGTCCTGGTCATCGAGGTCGTCGTACGAGACCCCCGCCGCTCGGAGGACTCCCCCGACTGTCCCGGGCACCACAGCGTCACGAGCCTCACCGCTGTCGATCAGCTGATCAGGACCCTCGACTGCACCCGGTGCGGTCCCTCGAAGGTTCCAGCGAGCATCTGCCAGCAGATCGAGGGGCTCGGTCACAGCGCCGAACGTACCTTGTCCATCCCCGTCTGCCAGGCCGTTGCCATCGCTGCGACCGACTCGCTGACGTCGACCTCGCGTCCGCGGGCGGCGCGTGCCATGCGGAACTGCACCGACTTGGCGCCCGACGCGACGGCCCGGAACGGTTCAGCTGCGGCCGCCGCTCCGACGACTCCGCGGCGTTCGAGGTACTCGGCCAGATCGGCGGCGAGTTCGGCGGTCGATCCGCATTGCCGGAGAGTGCCGAAGGACCAGAGGTGGAAGAAGTCCGGACCGGATTCGCGCACCAGTGCGACGTCCTCGATGACACGCCGACCGAGACGCTCCACCGGGTTCCCGCGATCGGCGCGCGCCAGATGCGAGCGCACGACATCGAGATCGTGGTCGTCCACCTCGGGTCCCGCTGCCAGCGCGTCGCGGTCGACGAGGATCCGCTCGACGTAGGGCGGCAGAGCGACCGCGCCGGGCGGGAGGGACCGCGCGAGCGCGCCGTCGAAGTCGTCTCCCTCGAGGCGGAACAACCCCGCGTTGTGGAAGTAGTCGAGTCGCCGTGCATCCGTGTCGATGGTCGTCGGCACGATGGTGGTCTTGGTGTGCTCGCGGCCGTAGCTGGTGCCGTCGGTGTCCGGGAGGTAGAACGCGTCGATCTCGACGGTGCTGAGCACGCCGTCGTGCATGTTCTCGACGAGGTGCTCGCCGAAGGGCTTCCAGATGTTCATCTCGGCGACGTCGATGCCGTACAGCAGTCGCAGGTCCTCCGGTTGGAACTTCACGAAGTCCCACTGGCGGCCGTCGAAGCCCGCACTGAGAGCGAAGGCGAGCGCGGGCGTCGGATCTGCGCCCATCGCGTGCAGCAGTTCGATCCACAGGTCGACGTAGCAGTTGGTCTCGGACCACGTGCGGTCGGACGAGTGCAGCGCATGGGAGCGGTACGTCGCCGGGTCGAGAGTCGCGGGCAAGGGCGACCCGCCCACCGGGGTGGCCGAAAGGTTCACCGTCACTGCTTCTCCTTCTGACGTCGCCGAGCTGGTCCCCTGACGACAGTAGCGGCGCGACGTCCGTTCAGAACCCGTCGTCGCTCGAGAACGAACCGTCCCCGGTGTCGGTCTCGTCGGCGAACGGATCAACCGTGGTGGTCACCGTCGACGGACGCGGAATCCCGCGTGACCCGACGGGCGCTGGCGTCGCGGTCGGCACGACGCTCGACGAGCTCGCCGGTGCCGGGTCCATGGGCGCCGGCATGGACGTGAAGGTCCACGCCGCCGCGCCCGCCATGATGGCGCACGACACCGCGATGACGATCGCGACGGGGACACGACTGCGCCGCGGGTCGGGCACCGGGTCACCGCCCACCGAGACGACATCGACGCGCACCGGGTCGATCTGCACTGGATCGACGTGCACCGGATTGTCGTGCACAGGGTCGACGGGTCCGTCGTCGTAGTACTCCCGGCGGACGTCCTCGGAGGGATACACGGGCTCGTCGACAGGATCCGGCGGCGGAGCGACAGGGGACTCGCGCGGCTTCTTCGGATCCGTCGCGGTGAGGACGGGCACGCCGAACTTCTCCGCGGCGGCGATCGACAGGACGGGAATGACGGCTCCGCCACCGATCAGGACGACGGCATCGAGGTCGCGCTCGCCGTCCAGGAGTGACGCCGCGGCATCCAGGGAGCCGTCGAGCAACGGTCGGACGGCCGTCTCGAATTCGTCCCGAGTGATGAGGGTCGCGCCGCCGCCGGGTGTGCGCGCCACGGTCGCGGACGACAGCGACTCCTTGACGCGACGGCAGAAGACCATGACGTCGGTGTCGTCGGAACCCTCGGCGGGCCGTTCCAGAATGCCCTTGTCGACTATGTGATCGAGCACTATGTGGTCGAAGACGTCTCCGCCGACCACCGAGGACGTCGAGCTGTCGATCACAGCCATCTCGTCGACGTCCACGAGGCTCACGGTGGCGCCGTGACGGCCCAAGTCGTACAGCAGAACCAACGAATAGTCGGACAAAACGCCCGTATCGACCACATCCGGGGAGACCGATGTCACAGCGTCGGTGGCGGTCATCCCTCGATGCTCCCTTCCCTGTGGTGGTCGGTCGATCTGCGTTGTCACATGTCACAGCCTTGTTCGCGTCTCGCCTGCTTCGGACGGCATAACCGAACGACTTCGGTCGTATGGCGTCCAAAAGAATCTTCCGGTATGTTAAACGATGAAATACGGAACTGCGAGATCGATACCGGTCACAGATGCGACCGGGCACACATTACTGCCAGGTAGGGCCCCAGGGCGACTGTCGGTGGTACATCGATCGCAGAAATTCCGACCCGAGCAGCGTATCGAGCGGGGCCGATGCGCACGGCCGAGCTTCGTCGACGCACACACGGCGCACCGGGCGCTCCGATCCAGAACTTTGGTTCGGTGTCACAACCCGTCGCAGTGAGCGCGTCGTCGTCCACCGGACCGAGACGAAAGGCTGTCGACCCCGATGATCTCCGCACCCGCCACTCGTGACCTGACGGCCACGGTGCAGGTTCACATGACCGGCGCCGAATGGTTCGCCGATACCCCGGGCGGCCTGAACCGTTATTTCACCGATCTCTTCCTCGCACTGACCGAGCTCGACGGCGTCGAGGCATCCGCCTCCGCCTTCGGCGACTCGGACCTGGGCACCGCCGGCTCCGATCCCCGCGCGTCGTCCTGGGGACCGACGGCCGGGTCGACCCTCTCCCGCGTCTGGTCGTCGCTGTCCGCCGACCGCGGCCTGCCGAAGTCCACTCTCATCGACCGCCACTTCAGCCTCTTCGGCCGTCCGACTCTGGGTCTGCGCGGCGCCCATCCGTCCGTGGCGCACTTCCACGGCCCGTGGGCCGCCGAGAGCGCGATGTCGGGGCAGAGCGACATGGTCGTCCGCGCCAAGTACTGGGTCGAGCGCCTCCGATTCCTCGACGTGCGCCGCTTCATCGTTCTCTCCGGACACTCGGCCCGGATCCTCACCGAGGACTACGCCGTCGATCCGTCCGCGATCACCGTCATCCCGCCGGGTGTCGACCTCGGCCGCTTCACCGTCACGCCGGCACCGAGCATCGCTCGACCCACCGTCCTCTGCGTCCGTCGCCTCGAGCGACGGATGGGTATCGACCGTCTGATCGCCGCCTGGCCGTCCGTCGTCGCCGAGCACCCGGACGCACGACTCGTCGTCGTCGGCACCGGTACCGAAGAAGCGGCCCTGCGACGCCTCGCGGCCGACTCCCCCGCCGCGGACTCCATCGACTTCGCCGGACGCACCAGCGACGAGCGTCTGTCCGCGCTGTACGCCGAGGCCACCGTGTCGGTCGTTCCCACCCTGAGCCTCGAAGGCTTCGGACTGATCGCGCTCGAGTCCTGCGCCAGCGGACGTGCACCGATCGTCACCGACTGCGGCGGGTTGCCCGACGCCGTCGCGGGTCTGGACCCCACCCTGGTCGTCCCGGCCGGCGACGTCGACGCACTCGCCCACCGCCTGTCCACCGCCCTGAGCGGCGAGGTCCCCAGCGCCGCGGCCTGCCGAGCGCACGCCGAGACGTTCTCCTGGGAATCGTCGGCGCGTCAGCATGTCGACCTCTACCGAGAGCTGGTCCAGCGATGACCCGCGCACTGTTCCTCGCACACACCGCGGCACCGTCCGGTGCGGAGATCGCCCTGCACCGCCTGGTCCGTGCCATGGACAAGACCGACGTCACTGTCGTCTTCACCGAGTCGGGCCCGATGGTCGACAAGCTGCGTGCCGACGGCACCGACGTGGTCGTCGTGGACGGTGCGTTCGACAGTCGCTCCGTGAAGATCGAGGGAATGTCGATCCGCCGCATGATCGGCGGGCTGACCGGGCTGATCCGCCTCGGCTGGGCCGTCGGCGCCGTCGTCCGCGAGTCGGGTGCCGATGTCGTCATCGCCGAGTCGTCCAAGGCGCTGCTCATGGGAACCATCGCCTCGCGGCGTGCCCGGGTGCCCCTGGTGTGGCACTCCCACGACCGGATATCGCGCGAGTACTTCGGCGCGCTGTTCACCGCCGTCCTCCACGTCCTGGGCTGGACCGCCTGCCGCGGGTTCATCGCCAACAGCACGTCGACACTGAAGTCGCTCCCCACTTGGCGTCGGCCGGCCGTGGTCGCCTACCCCGGTGTCGACGGGTCGGCGGACCGCCCGACGGGCGCCCGCCCCGAGCAGTCCGCTCCCGAGGACACCGTGCTGTGCCTCGTCGCCCGCCTCACCCCGTGGAAGGGACACGTCCTCTTCCTCGAGGCGATCGCCGCGATGACCACCCGCCCGGCGCACGTCTTCCTCGTCGGCGGCACCTTCTTCGGCGAGGAGCCTTACCGCGCCGAGCTCGAGGCCATGGCCGCCGCCCTCGATCTCCCCGTCACCTTCACCGGCCACGTCGACGATCCGCGGGACTACATGCGGATGTCCGACGTGCTGGTGCACTGCACCTTGACGGCCGAGCCGTTCGGCCAGGTCGTCGTCGAGGGCATGCTGGCCGGGTGCGCCGTCGTCGCGTCACGGCCGGGCGGACCTGCGGAAATCGTCGAGCACGGCGTCAACGGCATGCTGGTCGATTCCGGCGACCGTGAGGCGCTCACCGCCATGCTCGATCGCGTCGTCGCCGACCGTGACCTGCGGACGCGTTTGTCCGCGGCCGCCCCGGCTCGTGCAGCACACTTCGACATCGAGGAGTCGGCCCGCACGGTCGAGGACTTCCTCGAGCGTGTGCTCGACAGCGTGACGGTGGGTGCTCACCATGGTCGGTGAACTCACCCGAGGCGGCGTGCGGGGCGGTCCCCCCACCGAGTCTCCGAACAACCGTCCCGGCTCGCTGCACAAGCTCTCCGCCGTTCGCGACATCGCCTTCGTCAGCTTCGGCAAGTACGGCCAGTACCTGGTCACCATCGTGACGTTGCCGCTCACGGCCCGCATCCTGGGCACCGAGGGACTGGGTCTGCTCGCGATCGCGATGTCGGCGTACTTCATCGGCTCGCTGCTGGTCGACTTCGGCATCACCACGTTCCTCGCGGCGATGGCGAACGACGAGAACCTCAACCAGCTGCGCGGGAACTACCTCGCGCTGCGCGCCACCGTGCTCGCCGTGATGGGCACCGGGCTGCTGGCCAGCCTCACCCTGGGTGCGCACGTGCACCTGCACATGATCCTGCTCGGCCTCTTCGCCGGCGGCTTCGCGTCCTTCGGTGACGACTGGGTGCTCGTTGCCCAAGCACGGTTCGGTATCGGCGTCGTCTACCAGGGCGTCGCCCGCATCCTGTACCTCGTCCTGCTGGTGACACTGCTCCCGATGTTCCCCAGCGCCGCCGTGGCGATGCTCTGCCTGCTGGCGTCCTCGATCGTCCCCGTCGCCCTGACGTGGCGACTGACCATCCGGGAGTTCGGTCGACCGAGCCGGCCGAAGGACGTCACCACGATGGTGCGCCTCGGCGTGCCCGTCCTGACCTCGCGGTTGCTGATCACCAGCTACGGCCAGGGTGCGGCGACCTTCTACTCCGTGGCTCTGTCCGCGGCATCGCTCGGCATCTTCTCGGCCAGCGACCGACTGGTCCGCGCGTTCCAGTCGTTGCTCGACGCCATCGGTTACGGCCTGCTGCCGCGACTGGCGCGGGGCCGCGAGGACCAGTTCTGGCAGAACGCACTGCGCGGACTCGCCGCCTGCGTGGGTGTGGCCGTCGTGGCCACCGTCGGTCTGTGGATCAGCGCCCCGCTGCTGATCTCGCTGGTGTTCGGCGACGAGTTCACCTCCGCCGTCTCCATCATGCGGGTGCAGGTGTTCATCCTTCCGTTCACCGCCATCACCTCGTTCGTGACCACCGCGATCCTGCCGGTCCGCCAGGACACCAAGGGCGTGCTGATCGGCGCCGTCATCGGCACCGTGTTCGCCGCAGGGGCTCTGGCCACCGCGCTGTCCACCGGGTCCGTGTGGGCACTGGTGTACGGAACTCTGACCTGCGAGGTCGCTGTCGCCGCGTGGTACCTGCTGCGCGTGCGCATGCTGCACCGACGTGCCGACGACGCGCTGCGTCTCGAGGCCGACGCCCCCACCACACCCCTGTACGTCGTCGACGCCGACGCACCTACCGTCCCGTTCGCCGCCCGCACTCGCGGCAAGGAGGTCCGACGATGAAGATCCTCTTCCTCGGAGACGACTGGATCGGCAGCAACGCCCGGTCCATGGCGGACGGGTTCCGCGAAGCGGGCCACACCGTGCTCGTCGTCGACACGACACCTGTCGCGCTGCCGACACGGTTGTCGCCGCCGTGGGTGTACAGCAAGCTCGGCCGCGGCCGTGCCCCGTGGGTGCTCGAAGCTCTGCACCGCCGGATCGAGGCGGCCGCAGCGCAGTTCCGCCCGGACATGCTGTTCGCGTTCCGCACCGTGCACCTCGACCAGGACCGACTGCTGGCTCTGCCGGCGGGTCTGCACGTGCACTACAGCCCGGACGACGTGTCCAACCCCTACAACACCACGCCGGAATACCTGCGCCGCGAGGCGGACTGGGACCTCGTCGTCACGACCAAGCAGCACAACGTGCCCGAGCTGGAGTCGCGCGGAGCGAAGTCCACGCTGTTCGTCCACAGTGCGTACGACCCGGCCTGGCACCGTCCGACCGCCCGTCGGGATCCGGCCGAGTACCTCGTCGGCTTCATCGGTGCCTGCCGCCCCGACCGTCGCGACTCGATGGTGGAGCTCGCTCGCAAGCACGGGTCGGCGATGACGGTCCAGGGACCGGGATGGCGAAGGGTGTCCGCCCTGCGGACGACGTCGGCTCACATCGGGGGTCCCGTGTACGGCGAGGGATTCTCGGTGGCGGTGTCGGCCGTGCTGGCCAACCTGGTGCTGCTCAACTCCGACAACCGCGACACGCACACCTGCCGCACCTTCGAGGTGCCCGCGGCCGGCGGATTGTTCGTCGGCGAGCGCACCGACGAGCACATGTCGCTCCTCGAGGACGGACGGGAATGCCGACTTTTCTCGAGTTCGGAGGAACTCGATGACATCCTGACGTGGTGCCGCACCGAACCCGATGCAGCAAGGGACATGGCGGAACGCGGTCGGCTGCGGATCGTCGGTGACCACCACGCGTACGTGGACCGAGCACGGGAGATGATCGATGCGGTGTGACATCGGTTCCGTGACCCGTGCTCTCGGCGGTGCACGATGACCGCCGTGACCGGCGTCGCGCTGACGGCTGCGGCCATCGTCGCCCTCGTCGTGTCGGCGCTCTTCGTCCCGGGCATCGCCAAGGTGTTCATTCTGGCTCAGGCCGCCTACTGGTCCCTGAGCTACGTGGCGCGTCCCGTCGTGCTGCTGTGGACTCTGCCGGCACCCCAGTTCGCGGACAGCCTCGCCGATCCGCGCCTGGCCACCATCGGGTACGACATCGGCATCGCCGAGGTTCTGAAGCCGGTCGTGTTCGGGTTGTGGTTCTACGTCGCTCTCGTCGTCGCGTACGTGCTCTTCCGGCGGTGGCGAAAGGGACCGCAGGAACGCCAGACGATCGGCGCTGCGGTGTCGGATCCGAACTTCTTCCGCAGCCTCGGCACCATCTACGTGCTCGGCCTCGGCGGACGCTTCGTCTCCTTCGCGACCGGTAACACCGGGTCGGCCGGCGAGGTCTCGAGCTCCAACCCGCTTCTCGACTTCGCCGCGACGATGGCCACGGTGGGCGCGCTCGGTCTGATCGTGTTCGCGCGGCCGGAGAAGCTGTGGCAGACGACCGCCCTGCTGCTCGGCCTGATGGGCATGGAGCTGGTGTGGACCGTCATCGTCGAGTCCAAGACGCCGGTCCTCGGTGCGGCTCTGGCCGTCGCCGTGCGCTTCGCCTTGATCGGCTGGACCCGCGCGACCGTCGTCGGTGTCCTCGGAATCTCCGTGGGGGCGATCGGAGCCTTCGGCCTCCTGCAGTCGTTGAAGGTCGATCCCGAGGCTCGCGCGATCTCCGCGGCCGCCGAGGCCAGCTATCCCCCTGTCGTGCAACCGTTCCTGCCCATCCTGCGTCGCTTCGATCTGTTGGAAGCCGCGACGGATGCCTACTACATGCAGGGCCGGCAATGGATCTCGCACGCGGACGTGGTGAAGAATGCTCTGCTGAACTTCATCCCGTCGCAGCTTCTCGGATCCGAGAAGTTCCAGTCCGGCACCGCGTGGGCCAACCAGGTCCGCGGTTCGTCGGTGGACATGCGCAACGTGTCCGTCTCCCTCGCCGAAGGAAACATCAGCGAGGGCTACGTCTTCGGCGGTTTCGCCGGTGTGGCCGTGACCATGACGTTCACCTTCGTCATGGTGTTGGTCGCTGTTCGATGGATCGTGGCGAAGAACTTCATCTTCGTCGTCCTCGGGTTGACGCTCATCGAGTACCCGGTGCTCTTCGAGCGCGGGATCCTGGGCACCACCGAATCCATCGGTAAGTCACTGCAATTGGCAATTCTCGTGTGGATAGTGACGCTTCTCGTCGGCGAGTACTCACGTCAGTGTGCGGAGACACCCCCTCCGACCACCTACGTGCCCGACGACATTTCTGCACTCGACCGCTCTTCGAGCAAAGGATCAGCATCATGGGTTTGATCGATTACGTGAACATCGCACGACGCAGGTGGATGACCATCCTGGCCTTCGTCGTGTTGGGAACGGTTGCGGCAGCGGCGTACACGTCGACGCTGAGCTACTCCTACACCTCGTCGAGCCGTCTCTACGTCTCGATGGCGACGGGCACCTCGGTGTCGGACGCCTACCAGGGCAACATGGCGGCGCAGCAGCGTGTGACGTCCTACGTCAACCTGGTGACCAGTGAGCGCGTCATGGCGGGGGTCATCTCCGACCTGCAGCTCGACACCACCCCGGCCGCTCTCGCGTCGACGGTGACCACTTCCTTCGCCCCGGCCACCGTGCTGATCGGCATCTCGGTGTCCGACTCGACGCCGGACGGCGCGCGGGCGATCAACGACGCTGTCGTCGTCGAGTTCCGCGACCTGGTCAACGAGATCGAGACCACCGAGATCGGTGCCGCCCCGGCAGCAAAGGTGACCGTCGTCGACCCGGCGACCACACCCGCCGCTGTCGGTGGACCCGCCCCGATGCGCACCCTCGCGCTCGGTGCCATCGCCGGCATGATGCTCGGCTGTGCCGCGGCGTACGTCCGCGATCGCTTCGACAAGCGAATCCGCACCACCGGTCAGGTTCCCGCCGTGGCGGACAAGCCGTTCCTGGGTGACGTCAAGGCCGCCACGCGCACGGCCGACGCCCGACGCGCAGCGCTGCGCCTCGACGCCGGCGTGGGTCGCACCACTCCCCATTCGATCGCCGTCATCGGCGTCTCGCCCGCCGGTGGATCGGACACGGTCCTCGCTCTGGCACGTGCGCTCAGCGGCCTCGGCCGCCCGACGCTCGTCGTCGACGCCTGCACCGACGGCACCGGTATCTCGTCCCGCATGTCGAACGCCGAGGGGCTCGCCGATCTCGCGCGGTCACCGAAGCGCTCCGCGACCGACCTCACGCGGCCGAGTCAGGTCGAGGACCTGAGCATCCTCCCCATGGGCGTCGGCGACGACCGGACGACGATGTTCCTGGCCTCCCCTCGCTTCGGCACGATCGTGCAGTCCCTGACGTCCGATCGTGACTACGTGGTGATCGACGCGACCTCGGTCGCGGACGCCACGGATGCGCTCGCCATCGCCGTGCACGTCGACTACGTCATCGTCACGGTCGAGGTCGGCACCACCACCGCGGCACAGCTGCGGGCGTTCCTCACCGAGCTCGACTCGATCGGCGTCTCCGTCGCGGGGACCGTTCTGGTCCCCCACGTCTCGACCCGCCGCTGGCCGCTGTCCTTGCTGGGTCGCTCCGAGTCCAAGGACGACCTGGTGCAGGCACCGGCTCCGAAGGCTGCTGCCGCATCCGACGTGCAGGACGAGCCGACCACCAGTCGGCCTGCCGGCCCGTCGCGCTCCTACGAACCGGCACCGCGTCCGCAGATGGACTACCAGCAGAGCGATCGCCGGCACGACGACGAGTACGGCCACGGACGCGGCGACGCGTACGGCGACCGCTGGGACACCGTTCAGCCCGCACCGCGTGCGGACCGGTACGTGCGGCCGACCGGTCGGCCCGACGAGCGTTACGACGTGGTCCAGTCACCGGCCGACGCCGAGACGGACCGGATCCATGTCGTCGCACCGGAGCCCGCCCCGACGAGCGAGCCCGACACGACGGCCGTCGAGCCCGAGGTCGCGGATACCGTTGCCACGCAGTCGGATATCGACGAGCCGACCGAGGACGACGTGCCCGCCACGGAGGTATCCGAGAACGACACGGACGACGATGCCGAGAGTTCCGACGACTCCGACGACTCGGAGGCAGCCGCACCGGAGCAGTCCGACAAGACCACCGTCACGAAGGCGACGCGGACGCTGCGTCCCCGCTCGTCGGCGGGACGTCGAACGATTCGAGTCACGAAATGACGATCGAGGCAGTCCGACCCGTCACCGCCCCGAGCCCGATCGGCTCGGCATCCCGAGAGGAACGCACGCCCATGTCGACATCGCCGACCTGGTTCGGATCGGGTGGCCGACGCTTGTTCGGCGTCGTTCACATTCCGGAGGGCGGCCAGGCCAAGGCCGGTGTCGTGCTGTGCTCCTCGATGGGCAAGGAGCACGTCGACACCTACCGCGGCCTCAAGCTGCTGGCTCAGGAGTTGTCCGCGGCCGGTTTCGCGGTGCTCCGATTCGACTACTTCGGCGTCGGCGATTCCGGCGGTGAGCAGAACGACCCGGCCGCGGTGGATGGGTGGTTGGCCAGCATCGGGGACGCGGTGGCCCTGGTGCGCTCCCTCGGGTGCGAGACCGTGTCCGCGGTGGGCCTGCGATCCGGCGCGCTGCTGCTCGACCGCGCCGCCGACTCGGTCGGACCGCTCCACACGGCAGTGCTGTGGGATCCGGTTCCTCGGGGACGCGCGTACCTGCGCGAGCAGCAGGCGCTGTACCGCCTCGGAGTCGGGTCGGATACGCCTACCGACGCGTCGACTCCGGACGACACCGATCTGCACACCATCGGCCATTCCCTGTCGGCGGAGGCTGCGGCCGCCCTGTCCGCCATGGAGATCTCCGCGTCGTCGTCGTCGGTGTCGAACTGGGTGTTCGCCCTGCGCGACGGCTACTCCTCGCCGCGGCTCGACAAGGCCGTCCAGCGTTCCGGAGGCGTGGTTCGCGACGTCGGCCCGATGACCGAATTCGTCACTCCGGAAAGCTTTCTCGTGCCGATTCCCGCGCGAGCAGTCCGCGAGATCGTCGACATCGTCGAGGACGCGCACCGGGGCGACGTCGCGGTTCCCGTGTCGTTCGAGCCGGTCACCAGCGTCACGCACGAGGCAGTCGACGGCACCGTCTTCACCGAACACATCGAGAGCGTCGGCGCCCACGGCCTGTTCGGCATCCGCTCGACACCGGCCGAGGTGGACCCCTCTGCCCGGACCCTCGTGTTCTGCGCGACCGCCAACGACACCAGGACGGGTCCGGCCCGTCTGTGGGTCGAACTGGCCCGTGAGGCAGCTCGCGCCGGCACGTCGGCGCTGCGTTTCGATCGACGCGGAACAGGCGAGTCGGAAACAGTCCGCGCCGACGAGCACACCCCCATCTACTCGGCGGAGAGCGCCGACGACGTGGTCGCGGCCGCCCGTGCAGCGCACGAGGATCCGCGTCGCGTAGTCCTCGCCGGCATCTGCTCGGGGTCCTGGAACGCAGCTCACGCCGCGACCGAGATCGGTGCGGGCGGCGCCGTGATGGTGAACGCCATCGCGTGGAGTTGGAAGCGGAAGAAGTCCACTCAGGGCGAGATCGACCCCGCCGACCTGGGCATCCCCCGGTCCGATCCGGCGTGGCAGAAGACGCCGCGTGCACGTGTGAAGAACGCTCTGCAGACGCACCTGCCGTATCGGGCGTGGCGCCAGCTCGGCGTCCGCGGAGTCACCCAGGTTCCCGAGGTCATCCTTCGCTCCCTCGCCGGTAGCGGCGTGACGTCCACCGTGATCCTGGCTCCGGCGGATCACCGCTGGTTCGTCGATCAGCGTGGACCGGAAGGCATGGACCGCATCGAGCGGCGCTTCCACTCGGTTCCCGAGATCGTGCCGGCACCCGTCGGTGACCACTCCGCGTACCACGTGGACATGCGGCGCACGATCATCTCGACCGTCCTCGAACGCACGACGGAGAAACGCGACGTGACCACGTGAACTCGGAGTCCTTCGGTCGTCGGAGGCTGCTCACCGGCGCTCTGGTGGCAGCCACCGTCCCTCTCGCCGTTGCGTGTTCGCGTGACGACGCGTCGGCTACCCAGTTCCAGTCGCCCAACGTCACCGACACCCCGGCGGCACGCAACGTCCGGGACTTCGGTGCGACCGGTGACGGCACCACCGACGACACCGACGCGCTGGCGCGGGCCTTCGAGGGCGTCACGCAGGCGTCCGCGATCTACTTCCCCGGCGGCACCTACCGCGTGACGGCGTGGCCGGCGATGGCCGACTACGCCACCGTCTTCGGGGACGGCGCCGACGTCACGACCATCCTGTACGAGCAGAACGGCACGTTGATCGACCTGCGGGGTCGCCAGCGGGTCAACTTCCGCCGGATGGGGTTCTTCACCACCGGTGCCACGTCGACCTGCATCTCGCTCTCCGCGTGCTTCCGGTGCTCGTTCGACGCGGTCACCATCCGGGGCAACCACTCGTCGTCGAACTTCCCGCAGTACGCGGAACAGCGCGGTGTCGTGTTGACCGACAACACGGGCGGCACGACATTCGTCAACTGCGACATCAACAATCACGGTGTCGGCCTGACGTCGGAGTGCATCCAGAACTACGTGACGGCGTCGAAGTTCACCAGCAACCGCGTCGGCGTGCTGGGCACCGGCGGCGACTTCAACGCCGGCATGGCGTTCACCAACGTCGAGTTCGTGTCCGACAACAACCCGTCGACGACCGATCGCCACGTGATCGTCGACGGCCCGGCCAACGACTGGTGGTTCACCAACGTCTGGTTCGAGGGGTCCGAGGTCGCGCTGACCGTCGGCTCACGCGACACCGGTGGGCCGTCGCAGTTCGGCATGGTGAACTGCAAGATCTCTGCTCGGACGACGTGCATCGAGCTGCTCTACTGTCGCCAGCCGTATCTGGCGAACATCATCTTCGATCCGGATCCGGACAGCCGTCCCGCCGAACTGGTGATCGACGCCGAACACTGCCCCACCGGCACCGCGGTGAACCTGATCTCGGGCATCAACGACGACGTGAATCCGGCTCTGTTTCCCGATGCGTGGACGGTGATCGGTCGGGGCACGATGTCCGGGCCCACCTTCACCAGCACCGTCGTGACCCGGACCGTGCAGGACGACGTCGACCTGCTGCAAGCGCGCGACTCCGGTGACGCCGTGACCGCCGCGGTCCTGTCGGACGGCACGTGGCTGTCCGACAGGCGCGAGGCGGGTGTGGTGCTCAAGGACGAGTCGAATGCCTACTGGCGTCTCGTGGTGGGCACCGACGGTGCTCTGACCACCGAGTCGCTGGGCACCGATCGGCCCCGGTGATCAGAGCACGCCGAGGTTCTGACCGCTGATCACACCGGTGTTGCTGATGGACAGGCGCCAACTCTTGCCGTCGGGTGACTTGACGATGGGTCCGCCACCGGCCGACGTCAGCCTGCCGCGACCCAGCACGGTCCACCCGCCGGGGAAGGTGTTGCCGGGGAAGTCCGCTCCCTGGCTGGTGATGAGGTTGATCGCCGTTCCTTCCGGAACGTACTGGCCGTTGATGCGGATCAGCTGAGGCGTCGACTGCTGGTCGGCGTCGAACGCGACGTTGGACAGGTACGGCTGACGGCAGTGTTGCAGGTCGAGGCAGATTCCTCGTGCGGCGACCTTGCAGTTCACCATGCCGAACTGCGACGGCCCTCCCGTCCCGGCCTTGCCGATGACGAGAGCCGACGCGGCACCTTCGAACCACACGTTGGTCAGCCACCAGTCGTTGGCCCGGCCGTCGACGATGATGTGCGAGGTGGTCGTGTTCGCATTGATGTCGGAGACGAATTCCGTGTTGACGATGGACATTCCCGACGCGAAATTGTTGCCCGTTCCGAGCAGTCCGATCCAGTTGGTGGTGAACTTGCAGTTCGCGATGTACGACTGAATGGCCGTCGTGGACATCGCCGTTCCGTAATTGTTGAAGTCGCAATTGACGAACGACGTTCCGCCGGTGTTGTTGATCAGCGACACGCCTTTCTGTCCGAGGAATCGCGGATAGCTCTGCGGCGTGTGGTTGCCGCGGAAGACGACCGAGTCGAACGAGCAGCGGAAGCAGTGATCGAGCAGGACCGCCAGAGACGACGGGTCCTGCGAGAAGATGCCCATGTTCTTCAGGGCGACGCGCTGCCGGTCCTTGAGAGTGAGCAGGGTGCCGGAGCTGGTGTGCACGATCGTGGTCAGGTCGGCGCCGGCGCCGAACACGGTGGCGTAGTTGGCGAACTGCGGCAGAGTCCGCACCCGGAACATGCCCGGCGGGAAGTAGAGCGGTCGGTTCTGTTGCTGCGCTGCGGTATACGCCGCGGCGATCGCGGCGGTGTCGTCGGCCGCGTTGTCGCCCTTCGCGTTGTACGGCGCGGCTTTGACGTTGACCCACCCCAGAAGAGCGGCAGGGTCGGTCTCGCCTGCTGCCAACGTCACGCCGACGGGCTCGTCGGACGTCGCGAACAATCCGCCGGCCGCGAGCGCGGTGGTGCCGACGCCGGCCGCGAGACCGCCCATCAGCAATGCGCGGCGGTCGAGTCTGGAACCCGACGGACCTCTGTTGTTCATGGTCGACCCCTTCACCATCGTTGGCAGCGCTCCCGGGCCCCCGCTCGGCGCTGCACACAGACAAGCAAAGAAACGGCAGTTCACGTCGCGACGCGCCGATGCGCGTGACCGGGAAGACAATGCACACCGAAAAAGACCGACCGAGGCTTTTGCATTGATTCGGTTCGCCGGATGCTCATCTTGTTTCGTGCGGTCGAGTCAGGAAAATGCACGAAATGCCGGTCGGGGTCAGGATGCGCCGAGAACCCACCGCGGCCGCGACCACACCTGCCAGTACTCGACCGTGACGAAGTCCAGGGACGCGTACAGGGGCACGCCCGCCGGCGAGGCGAGGCACAGGTCCCGCGAGTCTCCGTTCCGCTCCACCTCGAGGTTCTTGCCGCCCGCGATCAACCGCGCGGCGTAGCCGGCACGTCTGTGGTCGGGATGCGTGGCCAGGGCCCACCCGGTCACGGTGCTCCCGGCGCGGCACGACAGCAGGCACGACACCAGGGCGTCGTCCACGAACAGACCGTAGGCCGTGGCGTCCGGTCGATGCAGTGTCTCGGCGGTATAGACGGCTGCGGCAAGTTCCGGGCCGACTCCGAAGGCGAGAGCGGCGACCTCCTGGCATGCGGGCAGGTCGTCCTCTGTGATCTCGCGCACGCCGTCGATGGGCCGGGCGCCACCGAGTGGTCGGTGCATGAACGGCATGGCCTGCAGGCTGACCCACCCCGCGTCCGCGAGGGTCTGAGCGCCCGACAGGCCGGCGCCCGCGAGCATCACCAGCGCCGGCTTCCTGAGCGCGGACACCGACTCGATGACCTGTCCGACCTGTTCAGCGGCATTGCCGCCGTGCACCAGAGCCAGGTTGTAGTCCGGTCGTGCCATGCCGCTGAACGCGAGCCAACCGGAGTCCGTGCACTCGAACGTGTGCTTCGCCCAGGCGCGTGTCGTCTCCCCGAACGAGCGTCGATAAGCGTCCAGATCCTGCTCGGCCGGGCTCCCGGTCGGGAAGTCGCTCATCTCGGTACCAAAACCTTCCTGCGGTATGAAAACTCTTGATATACACTTCTGGCAGATTGTTGCGGCGTCCACAAGAGCCGCATGGGTCTGATTTTCTCATGTAAGTCGACGATGCATTCGCCGCGGGGCGCGATATGAGCGTGACTGTCTGTCTGAACCGTAGGCAAGGAGTAAACCCTCGTGACGCACCCGTCACCAACCCGGGACACCATCGTCCGTAGTTCGCTCGAGCGGGCCGGTCGACTACCAGTCGACCCGTGGGCGCTCGCCGATGACGACAACCTCTTCGACGCCGGCTTGAGCAGCCACGCAAGTGTGGCCGTGCTCGTCGATCTCGAGGAATCTGCCCAGGTCGAGTTCCCCGACCATCTGCTGCGACGTTCGACGTTCTCGACGATCGCCACCATCCGTGACGCACTCGACCACGTGGCGGCACTTGTGCCCGCGTCGGACGAGCTGGCGAAGGGAGTTGCACGATGACCACATCGCATCCCGATACCGCACCCATCGACCTTCGAAGCGAAGACCTGGACATCCCGCAGCCGGAGAACCTGCTGCCGCGATTCGCCCGGCACGCCGAGGCCGTGCAGTACGCACAGGCCGCGCAGGAGGCGACCGCCACCGAGGTCACTCCGCCCATCCCGCTCCGGCCCAACATCCCGGATCCGCGGAGCCGCATCTCGCGGTTGCCTGCCCTGCATCTGAGCGCCGCCCTCGGCATCGCACTGGAATCCGTCCTCGTGTCTCTGGTGATCCTGTTCGCGCCGTTCGACGCGCCACGGCTCCTCGTGGCTGCGATGATCGTCGTGTTCGCCATCCTTCCCCAGCGTCGCCGTCAGCGCCTCACGCTGTCCCTCCTGGACGACCTGCCTCTCATGGCGTCGATCGTGCTCCTCGTCTCGATGGTCTCCATCGTGATCGTGGCGCCGTCGACCACGCTGCTCACCGCCGCTCTCATCGCGGCGTCCGTCCTCGCAGCCACCATGGTCGGCCGGGAGACCTCGTACATCGTCGCTCGCCGGTTGCGTCGACGCCCTCAGTTCCAACGTCGCACCGTCGTCATCGGCAGCGGAGTCGTGGCGTCCCAGCTGGTCGACAGCATGCAGTCCTACCCGGAGCACGGGCTCGAACCCCATGCGCTGCTGGACGACTCGCCGATGCCGGCCATCGTCGCCAGCCACATCCCGGTCGAGCCGCTGGCCAACCAGCTCCGCACGTACATCGACATGCACCAGATCGACACCATCGTCATCGCGTTCTCGGCGATGCGGGAGTCGGCTCTGCTGACCCTGCTGCGCGAGTGCGACCGGATGGACTGCGAGATCTTCGTGGTGCCACGTTTGTTCGAATTCGTCAGTGTCACAGGCGAGATGGACCGCCTGCACGCGATCCCCCTCGTGCGTATCCGACGCGATGCCCACCGGTCCTTCGCCTGGCGCATCAAGCGTGTGCTGAGCAGCATCCTGGCCGGAATGGCGCTGTTCGTGCTGTCCCCGCTGCTGCTCGCCATCGCCGCAGCGGTGCATGTCTCGGACTCCTCGGCGCCCGTGCTGTTCAAGCAGCTGCGCGTCACCGGCGACGGTGAGCTGTTCAACTGCCTCAAGTTCCGCTCCATGAAGCCCGCGTCGCGCTCCGAGTCGGACACGACGTGGAACATCTCGCAGGACGATCGTGTCGGGCGTCTGGGCAGGTTCCTACGCAAGACCTCGCTCGACGAGCTCCCCCAGCTGTGGAACATCATGGTCGGCGATATGGACCTCGTCGGACCGCGTCCGGAGCGACCCCACTTCGTCGACAAGTTCACCACCGAGATCCCGGGCTACTCCGCACGTCACCGCGTGCCCGGCGGGCTCACGGGTTGGGCTGCCGTGCACGGTCTTCGAGGCGACACGTCGCTGAAGGACCGCGCGCTGTACGACAACTTCTACATCGAGAACTGGAGTCTCTGGCTCGACGTCAAGATCCTCCTCCGTACGGTGCTGTCCGTGCTGCGGCGGACCGGTGGCTGAGACCTGTGACTTTCCGCCGCCTCCTGGTGGCGTGCTCGGTGTTGTTCGCGGCAGTAGTGCTCGCGGGCTGGCCTGTGTACGTCCACCCGCAAGTAGACCCACTCCGACAGGCAGACGCCGTCGTCGTCCTCGGTGGAACGCCCTACGGACGCTTCCACTACGGCATCGACCTCGCCGAGCAGGGGTACGCACCCGAAGTGGTGCTCTCCAACTCGGTGGGCCCCGACGACGTTCGCATGCAACAGATCTGCAACGGCACCTACACGGTGAAGGTGTCGTGCTTCCTCCCCGATCCGTACTCCACGAAGGGCGAGGCGGAGGAGATCAAGCGTCGCGCCGCCGCGGAGAACTGGAAACACATCATCGTGGTCACCTACACGCCGCACCTGTCACGGTCGCGCTACATCGTGCAGCAGTGCTTCGACGGAGAAGTGACCATGTCTCCCAATCCCACCCAGGAATCCATAGGCCAGTGGATCGGCAGTTACATCTACCAGACTGCCGGCTACATCAAAGCTGCACTCGATAGCGAGTGCTAGTGACTCGGCCCCAGTGGCCGCGTCACAGGACGAACACGAACGCCGTAGTGCGGCATCGCTGCGATGCGATGCCGTCGGGGGCTACGGCGCTCGTGTTCGTCTTTTTCGTGCGCTAGGTCGGGTTCACTTCTGTTGTGCGCAGAGCCCGGCGTTGCAGCGCCCGGCGCGACTGAACCACCTGCAGCGCAACACCAACCGCCGGCGGCAGCTCAGAACCCCGGAATCAGCCCCGGCGGGATCTGGATGCCCGGGGGCAGCTGCACACCGGGAAGGCCCGGGATGGTGGGCGGGACATAGGGCGCGGGGGCCGGTGCCTCGGGTGCTTCCTCGACGGGCGCCGGCGCTTCGACGACGGGAGGCGGCGGTGCGATGGTCGTGGTGGGGGTAGCCGTGGTGGACCGTGCCCGCGTCGACGTCGTCGGAGGCACCGTCGTGGACGACGACGAGGTGGTCACCGCAGCGGGTTCGGCCGGCGACTCGTCCGCGGTGGAGGCCGGGGTCGCGCCGTAGCCGAGGGCGAGGCCGATCGCCGCGACCACGGCGAGTCCGAGCGCAGCGACGAGTGGCAGACGGGGACGTTTGGTGCGTTCCGGCGCGACGGAGCCCGACCCGGACAGCCAGGACGGAGTTTCGGCTGCGCGAGGATCCGCAACCTCCGAGGTAGGCAGAGCCGACGCGGACGCGGGGCGTTCCTGCACGTCGCTGTACGCCATCGTCGACGCGGACGGAGCAGTCAGGGGCCTTTCAGGCAAGGGCTCCTCGACCGCAGGCTCCGGCGGCCCCTGAACGGGAGCGGCGCGGAAGGGGACGTCGGAAGAGTCCACCGGGGTGGCGGACAGTGCTGCACCCTTGGCGGCGACGAGTTCGGGTTCCGCGGGGGTGATGGTGGGCAGGCCGACCCAGCCGGCCAGCGTTGCGCGGACCAGCGGGATCCGCGATCCACCACCGATCATGACGAGTGCGTCGACGGGCCGCCCTGCGCGGGCGATGACCTCGCGGGTCAGCCGGGCGGACTGCTCGACCGGAACGGCCACCATCGATTCGAACGCTTCGCGGGACAGCAGGATCAGTCCGCCGATGCCGGGCAGGCAGACTGCACCGCTCGACGACAACTGCTCCTTGGCGACGCGGCAGCGCAGTTCGAATTCGCGGCCGTCCACGTCGTCCAGGCCGCTCTGCTGCCGGCTGATCTGGCTGTCGCGGATGGTGGCGTCGAACATGTTGCCGCTGACGTCGAAACTGCGTTGCGACGCCAGGACCCGGCCGTCGTCGAGGTCGACCACGGTGACGCTGAGGCCGGAGCTACCCAGGTCGTACAGGGCGACGGCGTGCAGTCCGTCGAGGTCGCCGGTGGACCGCAGGAACTCGACGGCAGCGTGCACCTCGGGGACCAGGCGGTAGTTGACGATGTGCTGGCGCGCCATGGCTCGGGCGACGGCTCCGGCCTGCGCGTCGTCGCGGTAGGCGACGCCGGTGGCCGAGACGGACTCGGGATCGGCAGGGTCGGCGAGGATGACGCCGATGGACTCGGCGGCCAGTTGCTCCGCTTGGTCGAAGGTCGTGTCGATCGCGCGGTGGCGGAATGCTGCCTGCACACCGGCGCGTAAGCCGTGGACCGGCCGTGCCAGACGCACGGCACTGGTGCCTACCGACACCCCGAGTACCGAAGTCATGAACCGCCCCAGTCAGACCGATCGAGCGCACGATCGAGTCGGTGCGCGCTTGCAGTCGCCGAGTGTAACAAGACAATGCCGTAGCCGTCGCACCGACGGTTATTACGCCATTCCGTGAACGCGCAGACCGTTTCCGTTCCCTGCCATTCAGGCGTACGGCATGCGTGCCGTCTCGGGATCGCCGAAGGTCACCGCACGCTCACGCCGGGTTCCCGACGCCAACGTTGCAGCCCAGTTGATCAACGTCCCCGCGCGGTTGCGGCGACCGGAAAGGAAGGCGATGTGGATGGCGCCCCATGCGGCCCACCCGACGAAGCCGGACAGCTGAATGGGCCCTGCCTGCAACAACGCGTTGCGACGCGCGATGTAGGCGGCGCTGCCGAGGTCGTGGTACTTGAACGGAGACGCCACACGGGATCCGCTCTCGATGGTCTTGGCGATCATCTTGCCGGCGTGCCGACCACCCTGCATCGCGACTTCGGCGACACCGGGCAGATCGTCGAGCGCGCTGACGTCGCCGACGACGTAGACGTTCGGGTGGCCCGCGACGGACAGGTCCTTCTCGACCGGGATGCGGCCACCGCGTGCCTGCGTCACGCCGAGCGCGGCGGCGAGGGTGTGCGCGAAGGGCACGGCTTCGACGCCCGCGGTCCACAGCACGGTGTGGGTGTCGTACGTGGTCTTCTGCTTGTCCGACTTACGGGTCACTTCGATGTGGTCGGCCTTCACGTCGGTCACGTGAACCCCGAGGTGCGTCTCCACGCCGATGCTGTCGAGCGTCTTCTGCGCCTTGCCCGACAACCGGGCGTCGAAGGACTCCAAGACTCGATCGCCGCCGTGGAAGAGCAGCACGCGGGCTTCGGCGGGGTCGATGGAGCGGAATTCGTGCTCGAGGGCGCCCACCGCGAGTTCGCGGATCTGGCCGGCGATCTCCACACCGGTGGGGCCGCCTCCGGACACGGCGAAGGTCAGCCACGGGCGCCGCTCCTCGGCGGTGGGCAGCGACTCGGCCATCTCGAACGCGCCGATCAGTTTCCGTCGGATCGCGAGGGCGTCGTCGACGGTCTTCATGCCCGGTGCGTACTGCGCGAACTCCTCGTTGCCGTGGTAGCTCTGCTGCATCCCGGCAGCGAAGACGAGGTAGTCGAACGGCAGCTCGAAAGTCGATCCGTCCATGCGCGACGCGGTGAGGGTGCGCCCCTCCATGTCGATTGCCGACGCCTCCCCGAGCGCGACATGGGTGTTCTCCTGCTTGCGCAGCAGGTGCCGCAACGGCGAGGTGATCGATCCCTCGGAGAGCAGCCCGGTCGCGCACTGGTAGAGCAGCGGCTGGAACACGTGGGACGTTCCGCGGTCGAGCACGGTGACGTCGCCGTCGATGTGCCGTAGTTGCCGGGCGGCGTAGAGACCGCCGAATCCGCCGCCGACGACGACGACGCTCGGGCGCTGTCGTGAAAGTTCATCAACCATGGTCGAAATCCTGCCACGCGAGGCCGCTGTGCTGTAACGAAGCGGGGCGTCGTCACGAACTTGTGAGTAGGTCTACCTTTCCCCATTCTTCCCAGCCGAGAGATACCAGTCGATGTTCCGTGTTGTGGGTGAGTGGTGGACTCGGCCGTTCGACTACTCCGCCATGCCCGGCTACATGGCGCAGCGCGGGCTGCAGCGGCCCTACCGCCGCATGATGGCCGCAGTGGTGCTCATGGTGGTGCTCGCCGGTTCCCTGCTGCTGTTCACCAGCGGGGCACCTCCCTCACCTTTCGCCCGCGCCGTGTTCATCGCCTGTCTGGTCACCGGCGCCGTGTCGGCGCTGCTGTGGCTCCGCGGGACGTGGCCGTCTCGTCGACAATCACTCGTCTTCCTGTTCGGCGACGACGTGGCGTTGGTGGTGGGGCTGTCGATGCTGGCCGACGTGCAGGCCTCGTTCACCGTGTCCGTGGTGTTCGCCTTGCTCGGCATCTACTGCGGCTACTTCCACTCGATCCGCACGCTCGTGGCGCACATCGCGCTGACGGTGGCCGTGTCCCTGTACTTCTTCGTCTCGGCCGCCGTGGAGGGCGGCAGAGACGTGGCCTACCTGTCCGTTCTACTGGTCGTGCAGTTGGCGCTGTTCCTCCTCGCACCGTTGCTCTCGCAGATCCCGCTGTCCAACCTGCGGGACGACGCGTATCAATCGGGCACCGATCCGCTGACCGGAGCACTCAACCGCCGGGGGCTCGGCGCGGTGGTGCACGCGCCATTGCTGGCGACGGCGCGCCACGACGAGGTGGTGGCGATGATGGTGATCGACCTCGACAGGTTCAAGGCGGTCAACGACCGCGTGGGCCACGACGGCGGCGACGAGGTGCTGCGACGGGTCACCGAACGGTTGCAAACCCGCACGAACACCTGGGCGTACGTCGCCCGTCTCGGCGGCGAGGAGTTCTGTGTCATCGGGATCGTGACGTGCGCGGAGATGCGGAACCGTCTCGACGACGTGCACGCCGCCGTCCGGTGCGACGCCGACGAGGTACCCGTCACGGCGAGTGCCGGAGTCGCCTGGATTCCGGGCAGCAGGTGGACCCGCAACGTCGACGATGTCGAAGTGCTGATCCGCCGCGCGGATCGCCTGATGTACGAGGCGAAGCGCGCGGGAGGGGACAGCCTGCGGTTCGACGAACAGGCGTACACCACGACGGACAACGCGCGCGCCTGACACCGGCGCGGACCTACACTCCGCTCATGCATGTCCTCTACGTCTGCACGGGAAACATCTGCCGATCCCCCACTGCGGAACGGCTGACCGCGGCGTTCGCCCGCGACCTGAGCCTGGACGTCACCACCGACAGCGCCGGCACTCGCGCCGTGATCGGCCACGGAGTGCAGGCCGAGGCGGCTCGCGTTCTCGAGTCCCTGGGCGGTGATCCCACGGGCTTCGTGGCACGCCGGCTCACCCCCGCCATCGCGTCCGGGGCGGATCTGGTGCTGACGATGACCTCCAGGCACCGGGACGAGGTGCTGACAGTGACGCCCCGCAACCTGCGGCGCACGTTCACATTGCTCGAGGCGGCGGAGTTTGCACGACGCACCGGGGTGATCGACCCGGCCGCGTGGGTCTCCGAGCGCGCGGCCAACCCGGTGACGCAACTCGACATCATGGATCCGATCGGTCAGTCGACCGACGTGTACGAGCGGGTGGGCGACGCCATCTCCGAGGCGCTCGGTCCGCTGTTCGAGATCTGGGGCGCTCGCTGATCGGAGTTCGTCCTGCTCCTCGCCGTCTCCCCGGTTACGGTATGACTCGGCTCGAGAGCACGGGCGGAAACGGAGCGCGGAGAAGATGCGTGAGAGAGCTGCCGTCGCCGTCGTGATGGGCATCGCCGCGGCCGCCCTGGCCGGTGGACTCACCGTCGCCGCTGCCGGCGGAGTCTTCGACGCGGATGTGCAGCGAGTGTCGCCTCCGGCCATCGACCGTTCCGCGGTCTCGGGCAGCATCTCCGTCGCCCCCACGGTGTCGGTGCCGCCGTCGCCGACGTGGCAGATCGCGCCCGTCACGACACCCCGGCCCACCACGACGCCTCCTCCGACCACCGCCGCAGCGACGACCGATGACGACGAGCCGACCACTACGACGCGGCGCACCCGGACCCGCACGACGACGACCACAGCCGACGCGGACGAGACCGAGTCCGGGGACAACTGACACGCGGAATACTCCGCCCACGGGCGCCGTTACTCTCATCGACGGTGTTCGATACCGATGCCCCGGGTACCAACCATCAGCCGCTGCGAGCGGCCACCTGCCGAGAGGCGAACCGGCGGACACCGTCGCCGACAACGAAGCCGCAGACCCCTGGTCTGCGGCTTTCGTCGTGTACGGGAGCGAGAGAAGCACCCTCGCCGGATGGGACGAGGGGCTTCTGGTCGTGGTCGGTCGGGTATCAGGACCCGAACGCGGAGAGCGGGATGCAGACGAAGCCGAGGTCGAGGCAGTTCGGCTGCTCCGGCTCGGGGGTGATGCCGTCGTCGTAAGTGATGGTGACAGCGTAGGAACCGGCGTTGTCGGCATAGTTGTCGGCGCCTGCCACGTCGTTGTAGGCGAATCGAATCGCGCCTACACCTGTCACTACCGTCGGTCCGGTTCCGGCGAGGGTCGGGGCGCCGTCACCCACCTTCACGACGAGAGCGCCGATCTGTTCGTTCGGCAGTGGGCAGGTGTCGCCGCAGAGTCCGTACCCGCCGGCCGGAGTCGTGGTCGCTTGCGGTTCGGCGGCGAAGAACGCGGTACCGGTCGCGGAGACGGTAGCCGTACCGGTCGCTGTCGCGACGACGCCGGAGTCCTGAAAACCTTCTGTTGCCGCCTGGAGGTCGAACTGGGACGTCACCACTGCTGCTGACGCGGTCGACGCTCCGAACAGGAGCGCTCCGAGTGCGAGCGGTACGGAAGCAGCGTAGAGAGCGGGCTTAGCGAATGTTCGAGAGGTCATCATTGGCCTTCCGTCACGCGCCGCGTGGTCGTACCAGACTGCACCCCCGCATACCGGTCATCGCGAACGGCGCAAACCGACTGTAGTGCAACTACTTTCACGTCAAAGCGGTATCACGATGATTCATTCGATCGAATGAAGCGACTTTCACGACACAATGGCGTGCCACCCTTCTTGCACGCACGCATTGCGAGGCAAACCTGCACGATTCTGTGAATCGACCCCAGAACGGAGGTGATTGCTTGATTACATGTGACACTCGGTCGATGGGGTGGGTGATCGTCGGCGTCGTGGCCGTCTGGATGCTGGTGGCAGTCGCGCTCAGCGTCTGGATCGGTTTGTCGTTGCGCAACGCCGAGATCGAGGACGAAGCCGACCGTGTCCGACGGAGCGAGCGCGACGGCCGCCAGACGCCGGCCGACCAGGACCCGGACTGGGAATCCGCAGCCTGAACCTCCCCGGTCGCGCCGGGTCGGAACGGAATCTGCGACTACGGACGGATCGGGCGCCGAGGCGCGATCGTCTCCGTCAGGACTGGTACGGGCGGCGAGGCGGCGGGCGCATTGTCGACCGACTCGGAACCTGCTCGGCCTCGTAACCGATGCCGTTGCCGTTGCCGTTCCCGTTCTCGGCTTGACGACGAGCAGCTCGGCCGCCGTGGCTCCGCGTCGGCTCGTAGCGAGGCACGGGGTAGCTCTCGGGGGCGGGCTCCGGCGTCGGTTCGGGGACGACGGGCGACGCCGCCGGCCGCACTGCGGCGGAGGGAGCGTCCTGACGGGCGACCGTGTTGTCGGTCTCGTAGTAGTGGCGGTAGTCGTAGTCCCGCTTGCCGCGCGACGGGGCCATCGTGAGGATTACACCGAGGACGGGCGCACCGACCTGCGTGAGATTACCCAGGGCGCGGGTCAATTCGTCGCGACGCGTGTGGCCGTGACGGGTGACCACGATGGCGCCGTCCGCATGCGCGGTGATGACGGACGCGTCGGTGACGGGCAGCAGCGGCGGTGCGTCGACGACGACGTAGTCGAAGGCGGAGCGCAGCGTCTCCATGACCGTGCGTGCGGCTTCGGAACCGAGCAGTTCGGACGGGTTGGGCGGCAACGGACCGGACGCCAGCACATCGACGCCGTGGAACTTGGTCGGCTGCAACACTTCCTGCACATCGGCCTGACCCGACAGCACCGTGGACAGGCCGACGGAGCCGACGAGTCCCAGGTACTTGGACACGCGCGGTCGGCGCAGGTCGCCTTCGACGAGGACGACACGGTGACCGGCCTCGGCGAGCACCAGGGCGAGGTTGACGGCAGTCGTGGTCTTGCCCTCGGCGGGAACCGCGGACGTCACCACGATGACTCGTGGCGGTGAATCCACCTCCAGGAACTGCAGATTGGTGCGGAGCTCGCGGAACGCCTCCGCGGTGCCGGACGAGGATTCGGCGAACGACAGGGCCGCCTCCTCCTTGATCGTCTTGTCGAACGGGACGATGCCCACGACGGGGACGCCGGACAGATCGGCCAGAGTCGAACGATCCTTGATGGTGTTGTCCAGGCGGTCGCGGATCACGGCCAGCGCGATTCCGAGGAGCAGACCGACGGCGATACCGAGTGCGAGGTTGCGCGTGGTCTTCGGGGACACGGGAGCTGCCGGAACCTGAGCCGGCTCGACGACGCTGACCTTCGCCAAGGCCGCTCCGCCGCCGGGCGGCGTCTCGAGATCCTCGACGAATCCGACGAAGGTCGTTCCGATGCCGTTCGCGAGATCTCGTGCAGTGGTGGCATTCGCGTCGGACACGCACGTGTCGATGAGCACGGTGTCGGGTGACGACGTCGTGCGGACCTTCGACGCCAGCGACGACGGGCTCATGGAGAGGCCGAGGCTGTCGATGGTGCGCTGCGCGACGCTCTCGCCGCCGAGGAGCTGGGTGTAGGAGGCGACGCGCTGCTGCGAGGCCAGGTTGCCCTGGTACACCTCGGTCACCGAGGACGACGACGAACCGGTGGAGACGTAGAGGCGCGTGCAGGCCTCGTACACGGGCGTGGACACGAGTGAGAACACCAAGGACGCCGCGGCGGCGACCACCGTGGTCAACACGATCACGATCCACCGCGCGCGGAGAATTCTCACGTAATCAGATATCTCCACCGAGACGACTCCTCACATCGATGACGGCCGGACCAAGTACCCCGACCACACATCTGGGGACAAACTTCTGGGATCACCTTAACCATGTCGTGACCATCGGGCATCTCGGGAACGTGACGAATACCCCACTCCGGTTTTTACGCGATAAATGTGAGAAATACCGATTTCCGGAATCGCGATCGGAGGCACGAGCACTGCATACTTCGGGCCACTCCGCTTGCCGTGTGGCACAGTTCACCATGTGACCAAGCTCGACCGCACCGACGCTCGACTACTGCTCGCGCTCTGCGACATCCCACGCGCCACCGGAGTCCATCTCGCCTCGGTCCTCGGGCTGGCTCGAAACACCGTCCAGGCCAGACTCTCTCGTTGGGACGAATCACATACTCTCGCGCCGATGGACCGGCTCGTCTCCCCTCGGGACCTGGGGTATCCCCTCCGCGCGTACGTGGGCGCCGTGACGGACCAACACCGCCTCGAGGCGGTCATCGATCGCCTGCGAGACATTGCCGAGGTGACCGAGGTGGTCGGTGTCTCGGGCGGAGCGGATCTGCAGATCGGAGTCTCGGCTGCCGACGCCGACGATCTGTATCGGGTGGCCGGACTCATTCTTGCGGTCCCCGGAGTCGAACGCACGACGGTCTCCGTGGTGATGCGTGAAGCTATTCCCTATCGCACCCGACCGCTGATCGAGAGACTTGCGAGCGAGAACGACAATTCCTGATTCCGTTCCCGTTACGTCCGCGCAAAACAAGGATTCGGCCCGACGGAAGCGCCCATCCGCCCCTCGACGCAGGTTCCACGCTGATACCGTCCGACAGGTGATACGCCCAGGTTCCGGCGGCCGCAGTCGTGGTCGGTCCCGGGCACCCTTGACCGACGTCGTCCGTCGCCGTATCGCTGTGCTCATTCCGACCTTCGCCGTTCCCGGCATCCTGACGATGTTCAGCGCGGCCGGCCCCGCCGCCGGCGCTCCTCGTATCGCCGCCATCGCCGTGCTGCTCTCCACCCTCCCCGTGGCCGCGGTGGTCGCTACCGCCCGCAAGTCGTTCACGTGGTGGCGGCGGGCCCGCACCCAGCGCGCGGTCGCCCTGGCCTTCACCGTCTACGCCGACGTGGGGACGTCGATCTTCCTTCTGCTCTGCAGCAGTCACGCTCTGGGTCTGGCCGGGTGTGCCCTGTTCGCGGTCATCAGCTCCTACGTCGCCTTCTTCGGCGGGCGCGCCACCGTGGTGGTGCACCTGGTGCTGACCACTGTCGTGATCGCGTGGATGACGGCACTGGTGTTGCGCGAGCAGCCGATCGGCGCGATGGCGACCATTGCGGCGGCCACCAGCATCTGGCTGGCCGTGAACGCGACGATGTCCATCGTCAGCACCACCTCGATGTCCCTGCACCGGCACCTCGAGCGCCAGATCGACAGCGCCCGGACCGATCCGCTGACGGGACTGCTGAACCTGCGCGGCCTCGAGGTGCAGGCGAAGCGTCAGCTCCGCGGTCGATCACAGGTGGGGTTCCTGCTCGTCGACCTCGATCACTTCAAGTGGGTCAACGACCATCACGGCCACATCGCCGGTGACGGCGTGCTCGCGCTCGCTGCGCAGCGCCTACGCGATCACCTGGGCGATCGCGCGGTGGTCGCCCGACGCGGCGGCGAGGAGTTCCTGGTGGTGCTCGACGCGCAGTCCACGGGACTGCACGCTCTCGCCGAGTCGATCCGTCTCGCACTGTCCGACACGGCCGACCTCATCCCCGTGACGGTGAGCATCGGGGTCTCGTGCCTCGACACCACGCGGATGACGGCGGCCCCCATCGCGTCGACCATCAACCATGGGATGCACCTCGCGGACATCGCGATGTACCGCGCGAAGGCGGCGGGCCGCAACACCGTGGTGGTGTACGCCGACTCCTGACCGTGCGTCGGTTTGCCGCACTCGTCCTCGGGTAGATCGCACGCGAGCTGTCACCCGACCGACGAGAGGACCGTCCCATGGCCGTCAATCCGATCGAACTGCAGAAGCACTTGGCCGGCGCGAACTACCCGGCGTCGCCGAAGGACCTGGCCGATCTCGCGAAGAGCAACGGCGCCGACGACGACGTGGTCGACGCACTGTCGTCCATGCCCGACGATCAATACGACGGACCCGACGCCGTCAGCGCCGCCATCACCACGAAGTAGGTCAGGAATCGAAGCGTCGCGGCGGAACCGGTGCCTTCGGCAGGTGAATGAGTTCGGAGGAACCGATGTCGGCCGGAGCCACGTTCTGCGCGGCGATGATCGCGGCGGCGTGCTTGCTGTCGGTGGTCCCGTGCGCGCGAGCCAGCCGCGCGAGCCGGATGCGCGCCTCCGTCGTCGAGTCCCCGAAGTATTCGGCGAGGACACCGGTTGCACCCGAGATCGCGGCCGCGCCGTTGAGCACCGACTGCACGGCGGACGTACCGTCCGTGCGGCGCACGTCGGTAGTGCTGGTGGTGAGTGCGAGAGAGGCCAGATCTGCCAGCATCTGCCCGAGCTCGTCGGGGCGTTCCGAGCCCCACGGGTTTGCAGTGTGGACGGCCAGCGATCCGAGTCCCACGCCCAGTGATGCGATGGGATAGGCGCGAACGGCGCCCATCCCCGACGACTGCGCCAGCGTCCGGTACGACTCCCACCGTCCGGTGCCCGGCACCGTCACGTCCCCGATCATGGCCACGGCCGTTTCGCGAGCGCTGGTCAGGACGGGTCCCGTCGTGAAGAGCCGGTCGTCGGTGACGACGTCTCCCACTGCGGATGTCGCCACGGCGTGCAGCGCGTCACCCTCCAACAAGGAGATGACGACGATCCGGGCGTCGAACCCGTTCAGAGCTGTCGTGGCGATGCGTTCGAGGAGCGCAGGAAGGTCGAAGTGCGTGACCAGCGTTGCCGTGATGTCGGCGACGGCCAGCCTGGTAGGCGTGGTGTTCACAGGGATCCCCCTCCGCTGTCGCGTTCGTCTTTCAAGCTGATCCGGCGGGCCACGACGTCGGCGGCCACCTCGGTGACGCTCCGACCTCGGGCGAAGGCGTGTGCCCGCAGGCGGTCCATCGCGACGTCGGTGGTCACAGCCAGTTGCACGGAGATCATGCCCGCTGCGACGTACACCTCGGCGCGGCTGTAGTGGCCACCGCCTTCGATGAACACGATGTCGTCCGGGTCGGTCTCGACGGCCTCGTAGGGAACGGCGTCACTGTCGGTCTCCCCCGCGTCGGACGCTGTGTAGTGGCCGAGCACCGATCGAGCGATGGCGAGCGCACACATACGGGCCGCGTCGTGCTCGACGTCGGTGAGGTCGACCGGGGTGGTGCGGTAGAGCTCGAGGACACCGGAACGACGACGATCCGCCCAGGAGCGGATAGGCGAACATCCCGCGCGCCCCCAGGGACGCTGCGCCCCGGCCGAAGATGGGCCAGCGCTGGGTGGAGTACGAGGACCTGATGTCGTCAACTCGCACCGGCTCGGCCGCATGGTGAGCATCGATGCACGGGCCCTCACCGATGGTGAACTGGAGTTCGTCGAGCTGCTGGGCGAGCGACGTGGTGGCGAAGACGAGTTCCCGGACATCGCGGGAGGAACCGAGCAGCGCCACCGCGGCACCGTCCACACCCGTCAGTCGAACGGATGTCTCGGTGACATGCCGGATGCCGGTGAACGAGAACACCGAATCGGGCTGTGCACCCTCGTGATCGGGGCAGGGACTCTCGGGGGATACATCCACGAGCGAACCTCCTCCACGGGCGCCCTGTGCGCCGACATCGATTGTCCCATGTACGACACCCGGTGCGGCCGTCCGAGGGGCGCTATTTCGTCGTGTTGCGCCCGATTCCCGAGCGGAGCAGCTTCCACGGCACAGCGGCCGACTCGAGCTGCACGGACAGGCTCATCTTCGAGGTGCCGTCGACGCGTTCCTCGAAGTGGATGGGCACCTCGGCGATGCGCATTCCGTGCTTGATGACGCGGTAGTTCATCTCCACCTGGAAGGCGTATCCGTTGCTTCCCACTGAGCCGACGTCGATGGTGCGCAGGGTTGCCGCACGCCAGGCCTTGAAGCCGGCGGTCGCGTCCTTGACCTTCAGGCGGAGGATCGTGTTGACGTAGAGGTTGGCCCACTTGGACAGGGCCTTGCGGTGCCACGGCCAGTCCTCGGCCACTGCGCCACCGGGCACGTAGCGGGATCCGAGTACGACGGCCGCGTCGGTGTCGGCGAGGGTCTGCACCATGCGCGGAATTGCCTCGCACGGGTGCGAGAGGTCGGCGTCCATCTGGACGACGATGTCCGCGCCCTCGTCGAGTGCGCGCAGGATGCCGGCGACGTAGGCGCGACCGAGACCGTCCTTGGTGGTGCGATGCAGAACACTCACCGGGATCGCTGCCTCGACGCCCAGCTTCTCGGCTACCTCACCCGTCCCGTCGGGCGATCCGTCGTCGACCACGAGAACGCCGAGGTTCTTCATCTGCAGGTCGGTGAGCATCCCGACCAGCTTCGGAAGGTTCTCACGCTCGTTGTACGTGGGTACGACGACGGTGATACGGGGGTCAGGAGAGGCTTCGGACACTGTGGAATGGTGCTGGATCAGCGCCGCGATCGCAAGAACCGGACATTCCGCGTCGTCACCACGTGGCGTCGACGGGAGAGCCGAGGGACCTGTCCCCGTACGTGCGACCCCGTCCACCGTCTCTTTTCGCGCTGTAGAGAAGGTGGTCTGCGCGATCGAGGCAGTCGTGAATGTCCTCGTCGATGCCCAGCATCGCCCAGCCGGCGGAGAACGTCTGTTCTTCCGGCATGACAGCGATCAGCCGGGTCAGAAGTGCGGTGACGCGCTCCGGGCCGCCATCGGGGACCGCCATTGCGAACTCTTCGCCGCCCCACCGAGCTAGCACGACGTCAGGGCCGAGCATCCGGGTTGCCGCATCGGCGAACCCGACCAGCAGGGCGTCTCCGGCCGCGTGACCGTGAGCGTCGTTGTACGACTTGAACAGATCGAAGTCGAGCATCGCGAGAACCAACGAGCCGTCGCCGACCAGCGACTGCACACGCTCACGCCAGCCCCTGCGGTTCAGCAGGCCGGTGAGGCCGTCCGTCATCACGGCCTGCGCGAGGGCGTCCTCCTTGGTGCGACGGTCGGTGATGTCGTGGATCACCGCCATCGTCCAGACGGCTCCACGGGCGTTGACGACGCTGGTGGTCGAGACCCATCCCCACCGGATCTCACCGTCGGGACGCACGTATCGCTTCTCGAGGCGCAGCACCTCACCGCGCCGATCGGCGTCGGCCGTGAGCTGTTCCATCCCGTGGTGCTGGGCGATGTCGTCGGGATGGGTGAATCCGCGTGAGGACAGGCCCGCGATGTCGTTCCACGCTCGACCGACCAGACGGCAGTAGGCATCGTTGGCCAGCACCAGCAATCCTTGCTCGTCGGCCAGCGCCATGGGAACGGTGCTGGCGTCGAACATTGCCTGGTACGTGCCCTCGTCCACCTGCCGAGAACTCATCTCACAAGCGTACGCAGGTCAGAGCGGTCGTCAGGTCCTCATTGCCCGGACGGCCGCCAGGGCGGTCGACGCGACGAAGGCCCAGACGGCAACGGGAGGGCCGCCGCCCACCATGAGTGTCAGCGTGGTGCAGAGAAGAAGGACCGACAGGGCCGCCCAGATACGTGCGTCGACGCGAGACGCCCTCACTTACGACCCCTGCCCTTGTGTCCGCGCGACACGTCGTCCGGATCTGCGACTGCGGTGCCGGAGATGACGCGCTCCTCGCACGATGTCTCCCCGCCTGCGATCTCACCGATCAGACCGCCTACGCCAGCTCCGACCGCGACTCCCATGGGCCCTCCCCCGGCGCCCAGCATTCCGCCGACGCTGGCACCTCCCATCGCGCCGGTCACCATCCCCGACGAGCACTCGTCGACGGCCGTCTCCAACGATTCGACGAAGTTCTGGAGAGGATCCGATGTGGTTGCTGCACTCGCAGTTCCCGCCCCCGCAACCGCTATCGAGACTGCTGCGAGCAGAGTGCCGACAATGCGCCTTGTATTCAAAATGTCCCCCGACGTCGTGGGGACTGACCGTCAGTTCCCCTGCGACATCAAGCAGAACAGCGGGGTCGGTGGCAGTCCATGACGTGGGCGCACGAACTGTGTTGCCCTACATAGGCGCATGATCCCCACCAGCAACCGGAGGCAACCGCATCACCCTAGCCACGCTCACAATCGGTCGCCAGACACGAGAGCGTTTTGATCAGTGCGCGATAACTCACGGAGGCCTCAGTAAAGGTTTGAACCACTGCGGCGTCGTAACGAGACCTCGCATCTACCGACTCGACGAGTGTTCGAACTTGTTCTTGCACGCGTGCTGGCTCGAACATATTTACGTTGTGGACGTATTCCTGCAAACCCAGGTCTTGGAAAGCTCCAAACCCCTTCCGTTCATAGGCAAGGTGAATGACGAGATGCCCGGCGCGGAGTGCCATCAACGCTGCGTGCAGACGGACTGCTACAACAACGCGCCGTTCACCATCGGGACCGTGGCCCAGCAATTCAACTTGCGACAGAATAGCTCTAGGCCCTAGCTCCACCATCGTCGTCCGGTCGCGATTAGCCCCTGCATCGCTTTGGACGTACCCGTCAAACTTCTTAAGTGAGTGAGCCAATGATTGAACCAATGGGGGAACCTCGCCGCCGATAGGGCGAACAGACAGCACAGGAACTACGTCAGGCGCCGTATTTGAATCACGAGTAGAGCTAACATCGGCTGTTAAGATCGCCATGTCCGAAGTTCGGACCGCGTTGGCAATATCGAGTTCTTGCATTGACCTGTCGTCTCGCAAATACACAACCTTCGCACGGCGAAGGATTGCACGTATCAGGGGCCCAGATCCACCCCTGAGCGGACCCACACTCTGCGGCAAATAGGCAACCGACTTTTTAGAAATCACCGCCGTTAGCAGCTGCGGTCCATGAACTAACAAAACCTTAGTTGCCTCCAAAAAGCTTCCAGCTCTGAGATACCCTCCGCCAACTCCGATTAAAACATCAAAACTATTCACCCTAAACAGCATCCGGATGTACTCGCGCCGGTATCCGGTACGGTTTGGCTTAGCATCGACAAACTTGACATCGGGGATGTCAAAGGAAGCTGGATAAGACGCGCACACCGTAATAGCCGCATCCGCGCCGAATGCTTCTCGCACCGCAGCTATTGATTCGCTAACGAGCAATCCGTCTCCGAGATTAGCCGCACTATACGCGTGTAAAATCAACACCTTGCGCCTCACTGGCCGCAAACTTTCCGATAGACGTCGAGATGAGACTTGATACTTACTTCCCAGCTGAAACGCGTCACCCAGCGCGGTCCTTCTTCAACGCAGTGCGCAAGCCAACCGGAATCGTTCAACGCGGAAGCTATCGAGTCGCCGATACCTTCGCTCGACAAGTCTTCGGAAATCCAGGAGGGGCCAGCGACCTCGGCTAGAGAGCCACGATCGGACGTAATGACCGGACGTCCGGCCGACAGAGCTTCGAGAACCGGAAATCCAAACCCCTCATAACGACTTGGAAAAACAAAAGCCGTACACGCTTTCATCAATGCATTCCTATCTGAATCAGACACAAAGCCGAGGTAGATTACGTGCGACGACGACTTGATCGCCGCCATCGTCATATCGTAATTCCAAGCCGGCTTACCTGCTATAACTAGCTTGAGACCCAACGATCTGACACCCGGCTCGTCCATCGCAGCGATAAGCGCTTCCAAGTTTTTACGCGGTTCGATATTACCGACGTACAGAAGGAACTCCGCAGGTATACGGTTGCGTACTTCCTCAGACAGCGGTTGCAGGACACCATTTAGGGTCATATGTTCGATCCCATGAGGAATTACAGCAATTCTCTCAATAGGAACGTCGAATACTTCTGCGATATCGCACGCCGAAGATTTACTCGGAGTTACCACAGCGACCGAAGTGCTAATGGCTCGGTGAACACGAGACCTCCAAACATACTCCTTGAGCGGACTACGCACGCCGTCAATCCAACGACTAGCTATTCCGTGCACAGTCACAACGGACGGCGTACCACCACCAATCAGGGAACCGGTGTCTGCCAAGTAGTGAATCAAATCGGCGGGAACTTGCCGTCGGTAACGCGCCGCATTCTCCTTGATCAAAGTCGAAAGCGGATTTTCGCCGGCCGGGATCTCAGCGGTAGACAGACCAGCGCGCTGGACGCCCGCCATCACGGCGCGCCCATAAGTTGTATTGCCGCCGACATTCCGGCTTACTATTCGCCCGGGATAAAGAACTCTCAAGAGGAAACTCCTTCGGCGTCATTAACAATTCCCTTACAGGCACGCAGCGGATTCGCCGAGATCTCAAAAACCGAAGGAAGCGGAAAACCCGCATATAGTCTTTGTAAGGCTTCGTGTTGTACGTCTCTTGAGTGAACGCGAGCTGATATGCCACAAAGGTCCCGCACTTTTTGCTGGTTTGCATCGTCGAGAAAAAACTCTCTAATCGACGAAGCCATTTTTTCTGCAGTATCCCCGCCCGATGGAAACCCTAGGCCAATTAATGTCGGTACGTCACGAGCTATTACCGGCGTACCATTCGCTACCGCCTCCAACAGCGTGACCGGTGCGCCCTCCCACGCAGCCCCGTGCACATAAACCCGAGACTGCCGAAGTAGCTTCATCACTTCCGAATTCGGCAACCAACCGCTGACTTCGATGCCTGCCGAGAGCAAGGCGTCTTTACCGCTAGCATCGCCATCGCCAACCCAAACCCACCGGAGATTCTTTTCCGTATGGCGCGCCACATCAGCAACGAAGTGTGGATCCTTCTGAGCGGTGATTCGACCAATAGTGATGATGTCGATACTGCCCGAGGCAACTACTGACTGTTCATCCGAATATTGTTCACCATCACCTATCACAACGTTTGGTAGGTACAGCACCTCCGTTCGCCGGGGCGACAATCGCCTGGCGAGTCTGTACTCGTAGGGGCTGATGGCAGCTACGACGTGCGCCCGACGCGCAAACGCCAATTCCATGACGAGGTATGTCAACCTACTCAAACGAGATACGTCCGCCCTAAGGAATGCAAAAGCATGAGGAGTATAAATCAACTTCAATTTCCGCGATGCGAGCAATCTATAGGCCCCAGCGAAACTCGAGTGTAGATGGACGATGTCCGGCGACAGACGCGTGACTTCTGCAGACACAGATGCGAAGAATTGCCGTAACGATCCTCGAACTAATTGCACGGGGCAACCTAGATCTGCGTGAGTCTCGTGTCCGGATCGTTCGCGCGCAATAACACTGTGTGTCACGTGAACCGGCGAATTCGCCACGTATGACGCGATCGCTGTCTGGATGCCGCCGCCAAACGCTTCGGTAACGTGCAGGACACGTACCGGTCCCAGGGCAGTGGTTACTGACGGAGTGTTCTCTATGTCATTCATGGAGCGAAACGACCTGACCACTAAATTCTTTGAAACCGCCCGCTTCGTCCCCGTAGGTTTCGATCCTGGACACTATGACTCCATCTGATCCGCCAGCAACCGAAGCTATGGGCCTAGCAACAATATACGGTAAGGTGGCAATTTCTTCACGTAGCCATCCAACAGAACCTGGCGAACACCTTTCGATAACGCACGCCTGTCCCATATTTCGCACAATGATCACATCCGGCGAAACACGAGGATAGCCGTTGAAGCATGCACCTGACACGTAGTTGGCAGTGTCGGAATGCCCGAAGCGAACGCCGGCCGGCCCCAAACTGGAGGCGGTCCATAGCTCACCGACTGGACCTTCTGACGCCACCATGTAAGAACCCTGGTTCTCATTTGATAACTCCCACTCCGCGTACAGGACCGCGGGAGCACTCGGCCCCGCGGCTACCCCTAGGAATCGTCTACGCATACTCCCGCTAGCGGTTGGTCCGACGACGTAGCCTAGGCGCCGGTCAATTCGATCACGACTCAAGCCATCGTTCAAGGACCACATCAGAACCCCGGACGCGTTGTAAACCGTATCGTCTACAAGATCGTATGTTGCATATCGGATAGGCGCTTGGTCACCGCTCGTCACCGGGTGGTAACCGATAGCTAGACGAACAGTCCGATTCTCTCCGCCTCCCTGAACCGCACTGAGATATGGAACTCGGTTGTTGGTCGATGCAAATAGCGTTTCCTCCTTACCCTGCCATTGAACTGAATTATCGCCTTTGTCAACCAGCAGGTTGCAGACGCTCCAGGTATAGAGAAACTTGCCGCCCTCGTCGTAGCGCACTCTGACGAGCAACTTAAATCGCCAAGAATTACTTGAAAGGACTGTGCCCACGCGGAACAGTTTGGCGTAACTAACAGTCCCACCGAGCTCGAGAGTAAACTCCGGGCCAAAGGATAGCGCTTCCGACGACCCAGCGATACCGCCGACGCGTACCCTCACAAGTCGATCGGCGTTGTGCAACGACCAAGCGGTGACCAGAGGAACGCCGGACTCCGCCCACACCGCGGGTCCGTTATGGTCGTCTACACCCGATCTGGCGACCCGTACTGACTGACTCGAAGACTCGCCAACAGCATTGACCAGTACGGATCCGTCTGATCCTGCCGCTCCGAAGTAGGTGATTCCCTCCATTCCCATCGCGGGTGGATCGATCCACCATCCTGTGATTGCGTTTTCAACCAGTCCAGTGACGTCGACGCTACTTCGCGACCCTCCTGTGCATGACGATGTCGCGGTGACGCAGACCGCTCCTATCATCATTTGCAGCAGCGTTCTCCTGGCGATCACAGTCTTGTCCCCAAGTTGTCATCAGATACAGGTGCTTGGCCGACCGCTGACGGCAATGAGTCGACCAACTTCCTAACCCCCCTCGACCCGTATTTCCCCGGGACTGCTGCCCACAATATTATGAAGAACAACACCCGCGTACGCGATGTAAATAGGAGGAACAACAAGCCGGAAGTTGCGTACGAGATTACAGATACCCAGGCTGCACCAATTATTCCAAACCGGTCAAGCACCAGAGCGTTCCCGATGATGTTAACGGCAGCGCCTGTTCCGTGCGAAACTAGACTGAACATATACAAATCCTCGACAATTAGCCATCTAGACAACGCTGTGCGCATAAAGAGAAACATTCCGCCGAAAATATGGATGGAGAGAATCGTGGAGCTAGCCTGGAAGGAATCGCCATAGAGTATCTGAATTATCCATTGGCTCGTCGCCATCACCGCCAGGGCTCCTCCGAGGCTTATCCATATCAGCAACCTGAGCAATCGCGTTAAGCCAATTGAGTAGGCGTCCCGATCTGATTTCGAGGATCGCACGAGTGCTGGAAACGACGCAGATACCAGCGCCATGGCCAGAACTGTCCAAGACTCGGATAGCCTCCCCGCTGCGCTGTAGATGCCTACCTGGCTTACAGATACCAATGCGGCGATCATGATCGAATCAATACGAAGGTTGACCTGAGCCAGAAAGCCAGAAATCATTATTGGCCAACTTCGGCCGAGCAATTTCGACATTTCTGACCGACGAAAGCCCGGGGTATAACTGATCGATTCAACTGCTCGGCGCGCAATCCGGCGGAAGAAGAACATTGCCGGTAAAGCGTAGAGGAGCATATAATCTAAAGCGTAACCCACAGCCAGCCATCGGATGTCACCGTTCAACAGCAGAACCAGCACCTTAGCGCCTGTTGCCACCGTAACCCCCGCGATATGCAGCCCGACCAATCGCTTGAAGTCGCTGTCTGCATTGAAGTTTGCTTCGAAAACATCTAGCGAGGTGAACAAGTAACCGAGCCCAATGATGGCCGTTAGAACCAATAACTCGGACGAATCGAAGTACCAGACGATCACCAACATCAACCCGTAGAGGATTAAGCCCAGTATGAGCTTGCCCACGACTACGGTAGTCATGACTACGCCACGTTTTTGCGGGTTTTCGATCAACTCCTTCACGAGTATTCCGCTCATACCCAATGCTGAAAACCCTAAAACAATAGTGCACACTGCGATTGCAGTAGTTATAGACCCTAAACCGTCAGGCCCATAGACCCTGGCGACGAAGACTCCGACCAGCAGCGCAGCACCCATTCGGACCACGCTGTCTGTCAACAGGACGGCAGCATTGCCCCCCGTACCGAGTCGCGGAGCCGCGCTCAAGCCGAGTCCCGATTTCTTGGTGGAGTCGTATTGTTCGCGACTCTTCTTGCCGCCTCAGCCATAAGACCGTGTCGCATCCAACGACTTTTTCCCAGAATATGGGGTCAATCCGGTCGGGTCTGCATACCCGAAGGCCACCAGCATAATCACCCGTTCGTACGCCTCTAACCCCAGCAGTTCGGCCATTTTCGATTCGCGTTTCGGAATGTCCGGCCAATTAATGCAACAGCTGGATACGCCGGCGGCTTGAAGAGACAACACAAAGCTCATCGACGCCAACGATGCGTCTATATAGATGAGATGCCTGTCCCGCTCATCGAAGTACGCTGACTGGTCTCCGACGAAGACGGCAACATTTCTCACGCTGTCTAGATATCCTGCGGTTCCCATAGCCAACGCGGCGACTTTCTGCGCGCTGTCGGCATCATCGAAGATTCTCACATGCCACGGGACCCGGTTGCACGCGGTTGGGGCCTGGAGCGCAGTCGCTACACCCACGTCAACTACTTCCCGGGGCACCCTTTCCGGCGTAAACCATCTAACAGACGTCCTCTGGCTAGCGAGTGTTTCAAGGTCGGTCTGATCGAACGGCGACTTCTGGTGACCGACTGGGTACGGTGCGCTTTCGCCACCATTCGCCTCCAGCAGGCCTGAAGACGTCACACTACCGACTGCACGCTTGACGCGACTGTCGTCACTCAATTCAGTTGCGTCGGCATAGGTAGCAAGTACGGAGCCGATCCATTCTCGCTCCTCTATGTCGAGCACCGGAGACAGGTTCACGAAGGCCCTTACAGTGGCCTCGATGTACGAGGCTGCAAAAGTTTGCCTGCGCGGGCGCATACACAAGCCCTTTTCGATCATATGAACGTGCCTACGCAGTTCGAATTTCTGCTTCGCAGTTGCTGATTCTCGGTAATATTTCCTGGCGCCTGCGTGAAACGCCGCTTTTTCCCGACGGTAACTCTTAGGTCCACGGGTGTACAAGAGACGCGTTAACCGATACCCGTCGTCAAAGTACCACCGACGCATAATCTGCTCGGCTTGGGCTGCCCGTTCGCCGACATCCCTGGGAAGCAGTCGCTTCACCCCACGCTTAATGACAACCTTCATGAAGAACTCCCCAAAGTGCGGTGGACCTGCAGCCACATTTCAGCCACAGATTTCTTGATCTCCGCTCCGCGAAGCCTCAAGTTTTCAGCACCACTTTTGTCGCTTAACACGTTTGTCACATACTCATTTAGATCCTCGCCGTCATGCGCCACCCAATGTCTTACGCCGTAATCTGCAAACAATTCTGCGTACTTGTGGGACCAACCGAGGCCAACGGTTGGGCGTCCAGAGGAGAGCGAACCTACCAACGCGTGGAAGCGGCTGCCGACAACAATCTCCGCCGCACCCAGAAAGCCCTTGATCTCAAGTGGATCGGAAGTCCAGTACACCTCCGCGTTGGACCCTTCAACAATCTGTTTGGCCAGGTTAATGTCCGTCGACTCATGTGGCGCGACGACCGGCCGGAGCCCTAATCGTGCCAATGTACCAAGTACTTGTCGCGATGTACGAATGTAATCGCTCATCGACCTCGTGCCGTGCGTGACAAGCTTCGAATTTGGGACGAGAACGCCGAATGGACCAGCCGGCAACTGCCGGGGAGCGGTGCCGGCCTCAAGCACCGTAAAGTCGGGGCACAAACGAAGTCGGCTAGAACGCAGTCCTAGGTCTATGAGATACTGCATACTAACTTGGTCGCGTGCGTAAACGAGGTCTGCTTGCTGCAGGAGTTTCCGACTGTACTTTGCCGTCGTAGGGTCACGGAAAGGTCCGAAGGCCTGCGGAAGGAACACTCTAGGGGTCCCGTTTCGACGCCACAGCGGCACTAACGACGCTTCTCGCCGAGCGCGCAGCGGACCGAATGCGTCAGAATATGCGAAGCCAGACGCATCTAACACGCCTGTTAGATCTATCATTCGCGTCATCCCGAAAAGCTCAGTCCCACGCTTCGGCAGCAGCGATCCCCCCAGTGCTGAAAGTCTTGCTGCTTGATCAAGCAAAACAGTCTGGCGTAGTCCCAGCGCCGCGCGATCCTCAAACGACGAACCGTTCGGACTAGTGGCCGGCAACATGTCAGCGTCAAGTTGATTGACGATGGCCACCAACATCAAGTGGGCGCCTTTGTTGTGGGTATTGACGCCCCGAATGTCGATACTCATTATTGAGACACTTTCTTGTCTTTGGCCGAGGTGGCCCTACGAGATTCTGGCTTAAAAAATCTCTCGGTCGCATGTGATTCCCGCTTAACGACGTATGCTATTACGATGAGCACGAGAATCGTGGCCGTGAACCGGCCTTGCATCCAGTAAATAATTCGAGGCAGTTCAATCAATCCCACGTAACAAATCGGCAATGCAACCAGTCCGAATATCGATCCCGTTCGAAAAGAGCGATACACAATTGCTATCGCAAATCCACCGATCAACCAGTAAACGAACATTTGCATCAGTCCTAGTTCCGCAGCTGTCACCGCGAACGATCCAGGGTTGTTGAATTCGGGATTGGCTTCGGATGTAAGGGTCCACCGCCACCATGTTCTGACGCCAAGCGATCCAATCTCTGGAGTTCCTAAAATAGAAGATAGTAAAGGTGCATCCCATACCGACGCGAAAGAATACAGCGGTTCAGTATTCACTTTCGGATAAAAATCATAGAACAGAGCGCTATTGTTGACAGACGTAGCATAGTAGCCGCTGAGCCGTTGTGTTACGAATTCCGCATAGCTACCGTCGAACGAGTTCTTATAGGAAGCCCAGCTTCTTCCATATTCAAAAACTGCAAAGATGGCCCACAGAATAGGCAGAGCTGCTGCTGGTGCCCATTTTCCGAGGCTAGTCCTCCAGATGGATCTCGGGTGTTTCGGAAGTGCCATAGTAATGAATGCGAGTGGAAGAAGAACTTCAATTAGAGCAAGGCGCTCACCATAGAAAAGCGCTCTGACTGCAGCGAGGAACACAACCGTCAAAATAATGCGACGTGTACTTCTTATCGATGACCGCAGTAGCAGAACTTCTAGGACAATGATTGCGGGACCCAATTGGGTAAAAGACGTGAGGCCGCCTACGGGCGCCGCGCGATCCTTGACCCCGGAGACGGCACCTCTCTGAAATCCGAGCACAGCTTCTATATCTGCGCTGCTCAGCCCGCCTCTGACCGCGAGCACACCCCAAACCGCGTATGACATCAGGAGAAGCCCGAAAGCTACGGTGCTGATTCGATTAAGAGAGTGCAGCAAAGTCCATGAAAGCGACACTTCTTTAGGCGCCTTCGGAGCTTTGACAAGAGCCAAGAATGCAAATCCGAGCGCCATCGCTATCAAACCAAGCGCCATCACAGTCACGGTGTCGAGGTCTATAAACTTTTGCACGCGCCACAATGCATATTGCTGCGGAGTTGATCGGTAGGCGTATAGGACAATAATGGGGAGTAAGACGGCAATGACCCAAAGCGGATTCATCCACCAGTAGCTTCGGAATACAAGCTTTTTGGGTGCGTTCTGCATGTCGTACGAATCGGTCACCTGATGCCCCCGCCTATCTTTGATTCAACTAAAGGACGCAGTATCGATTTTAATTGATCTGCACGAGTGTCCCAGTCGAATTCCCTCGCATGTGCGACGCCCGCTGCGGTCCAGTTGCCAGCCAGTGCACGACCGGCTTGTAGGGCAATATCTGACTCACCTTCCCAGAGCCATGTCAGCGGTGCGTTACGTGTGCTCAATTCGGTTGTGCGTGTTCCCGCTACTGCGAGGCCAGCTGACAGATACTCATAGAATTTCATCGGACTGCGGCCGGCATTCAGGGTGTTCGAGTTGAACGGCAAGAGGCCGACTCGTGCCTGTGAGAGTAGTTTCGGCGTGTCGAGATATGGCTTCGCGCCCACGCAGGCGATATTAGACGGGAGGTTCGCTCTATGAGTTGTTAAGGGGCCGACCAGTGTCACCGGCTCATTCGGATACGTTTCGGCGATCGAAATTACGGCATTCCAATCGAATCTTGTGTCGATGGCACCAACGTAAACGAAGCCGCGACGGTCTTTCCAAGGCATTGCGGTACCTGATGATTCAAATAGGTTGGCGTCCACTCCATTCTCCAAGACAAATTTAGCTACAGCAGATCTCGGTTTCGTCTGCTCGACTACCGTATCCAGTGTGAAACGTGATGTAGCTACAATTGCGTCCGCTATACCCACAACGCGCCGCTCTGCTCTAGCGAGGGCACCGCTCGGGTGAATATCTGTCGGGCGATACACGATCAAGCTTCTTGAGCCGTAGTCCCTCGCTATTCGACGTGCGGTAGCGGAAAACAAGGGCTGATCGACGAGGACTACAACACTCGATACGTCATGCGCAGAAAGCGTGGAGGAAACCCAGGTCGCGGTTTGCCCTCGCACACCAAACTTGGGCGGCCATACCTGTCTTGGCACGAGATCAAGTACATGACCTCTGTTCACCGGCCCGGAAGCAGATGCAGAATATCGGCGAGTATCCGTCTCGTGACGCACCCTAGCTTGTAGGGAGGAAACTGGTGTTGAGGCATGAAGGACAACCGCCTCCTGCTCCGCTTTCGCGATCCTCTCCGAGAGATGATGGCTGCCAACCCGCACCCCGCCATCGAAGTAACTGTGACTCAAAAATACGTACCCGAGACGATGCAAGGAGCACTCACAATCTTCCGCGATCTTTCGGTCCTGTTCGGCCGCCGATGGCCCCAGCAAGTAGCTTCGCTCCCGGTGAATGTTCGTCAGTCAGTTCGACGTCACTCGGCAAGCCCTGTACGACTACGATTTCGACCTCCCGCCGGGCCACTGTTGCATCGGACTGCGTAAGAATACGGTCGAACCCGCCCCGAGGCGACTCGGACGATTGCACGCTCTCGATGAGGGGTGTCGATTCGGCGATTGACTGGTTCGGACCGATGCAATCGTCGAAACCTCAATTTGAGTGCACCAGTTGCGACCAGCTCCCCAGTTTGCTCCCTCGGACTGGTCACATGGCAGGTGCGCGGGTGGTAGGCGTCGCCGTCGCGAAAGTGGCTTCGAGCTGGCTTCCTGCCGCCCGCTTACCGTTCAGCTGCCGTGTGGCTGGCGTCGTCATCCGCTGATGCAGACAACCGCTATGCTGAAGCGGCCCGGTTAGCTGGTGCTTCCAATATTTCTCAAAGTGAAGTCTCCAGAAAGGCCCCGTGCGGCGCCGTGAACAAAGAGTGGGGCGAATCACACAAGACGGCTTGCTGGTGCGAACACGCATCTCAAACGAGTCTGCGAGCAAACTCCGAGCTTGCGACAGTCGCAACAACTCATCGGCCGTTCTGTTTCCGCGAATGCCGCTGAAGGGGAGCCTCACGGGTTAGCCATCGCTCTGGACAGCTCGCTTACGACTGAACGTTAAGTTCGGTAAGGTCCACGCTCCTTTTCCGTCGCTAATTTTCGGAATGGTAATCTGTCCTTAACTTTTAGTGCATGGAGTGTCCAAAGAATTTCCAACTGCCACCGTCTGATCAATGGGACATCGGGCGTCCCGTTGGTGTCTACGTTCCACGCACGACTTCGAACCCGGCATCGACGAGTGCACGGTCGTACTGGACCATTGACGCGACGATGGCATCGAAATTTGCCGAGTGATGCCACTTCAGCTCAAACCGTGCCTTTGAGGGGTTGCCGATACTCACTGCGGAATCGACAGGCCTGGTCAGCGACGCGTTCGACTGCACCAAACCTTGCCAGTCCGAGATTCCGGCCGCGTCGAACGCAGCGGCGACGAAGTCCATGATCGACCGCGCCTCCCCCGTCGCCACGATGAAATCGTCGCCCTTACCGTGCATCGCCATCCTGAACATAGCGTCGACGTAGTCCGGGGCCCAGCCCCAGTCCCGACGGATGCTTGTGTCGCCGAGGGTGAGGGTGTCCTGCTTGCCGGCGGCGATTGCTGCCACAGCCGACGTGATCTTCCGGGTCACGAAGGTGGTCGGCCGGCGGGGTGACTCGTGGTTGTAGAGGATCGCGTTCGTGCCCTCGAGGCCACGAGCTCGATAGATCTGGACCAAGTTGTGAGAGAGCGCCTTCGACGCACCGTACGGCGAGGTCGGCTTGATCGGAGTCTCCTCGGTCTGGGGCGACTGCGATGATCCGGCAAAGATCTCGGCCGACGACGCGTTCACCACCATGACCTTCTTGCCCGACTCCTCCTGCTGCTGCAGACAAGCATCCAGAAGTGCCGCAGCCGACACTCCGTTGACTCGGGTCGTGGTCACCGGGTCCTGCCACGACTGCCACACCGACGAAATGCCGGCCAGATGGAACACATAGTCGGGTGCGATCTCCCGGACGGCCGCGGCAGTAGCTGTGGGGTCTGCGATGTCCTGGTACCGGACGGTCACACCGTCGAGATACTGGAGGATCGGCGGTGCGTTGTCGTCCGGGCGGGTGATGCCGTGGACGTTCCATCCCTTCGACACCAGGAGCTCGGCCAGGTAAGTCCCGTCCTGTCCACCTACGCCGGTGATCATCGCGACAGGTGGTGTGGACGTCGCGTCGGTGCTCATGGGGTCAGTATGCCGTCCAGCTTCTTCCGATTCGGGACGCCGTTCGTGCCGTTGCCCAACCTGGACCTGGCGAAGTCGTAGGCCTCGGTCAACCGCCCGGCCATCAACGCGAAGTCGAACGACTTTGCCACCTCGACGGATTGGGCACGGACGGACTCGTTGTAGTCGGGGTCGGCGAAAAAGCGCCGCACCGCGATCGCCATCTCGACGGGTGTGGTTCCTGCCAGCGGGTAGTTGAGGGACACCATGCTGGGAATCGCACGGCTGAGTATCGGGCATCCCATCTCTGCTGCCTCGAGTGTGGACAGGGGCGCGCCCTCCCACGCCGCCGTGTGTAGATACAGGCTCGCGGCCTGGACCAGTGTGCGCACCTCGGCCGGCTCGATCCACCCGGTGATGCGCACACCGGCTCGTTCGAGGCACTCACGGCCCTCGTCACCGGAGCCGATCCACACGAACTCGCACGACGGTCCGACTACCTCGGCCACCTCGGCGAAGAAGTGCGGGTCCTTCTGGTCTGCGATGCGTCCGAGCATCGCGACGATCGGTCGGGCGGAGGGTGGCGGGCGGTCGACGACCAGCGCCATCGGGGTCACGGTGTTGGGAACCTCGCGGCTGGGCATGCCGGGACGCAATTCGTGGCCGATGGCCAGCTCCCGAGGGCTCACGGCCATCAACATCTGCTCCCTGCCGGCGAGAAACCGTTCCACCGCCCAGTACGTGAGTCTCTTGACGGGCGGATGCCCCTCTTCCATGGCGTAGCAGTGCGGTGAGTAGACGATGCGTGTTCCCGCCGGCAGCATCGCCCGCAGCAGGCCGGCATAACTCGAGTGCAGGTGCACGATGTCGAAGTCGTTGTCGAGAATGAACCTGCGTGCGTCCCGTAGGAAGCCCATGAGTTCGCCGTCGAACGTGGTGACCGTCGCGGTATCGGGAACATCGAAGGTTTCATGTCCCACACGGGTTCTGACGAATAGATGGTGCTCGTGAGTGTCGGCTCCGCGCACGTAGTTGACGATGGCGCTACGCAACCCACCGCCGAACGCTTCCGACACGTGCACGATCTTCATCCAGCACCTTTTCGTCGTGGGGTGGTGCCGCGCTCCCGGCCCGCGTGCCCACAGAACATAACGCCCATGACCATTTGCTGCACCCCGAACAATGACGCTTCCGGCCGTTTTGATTCTTACAAAAGAAAACGATTCCTCGTTCTGATCGATCGGACTGCTACCTGCCCGCGAAGGAGTCGTTCTGCACGTTTTGTCAATCCCGGTGTCGTTGTTCGAAACAGGACGCGAAGCCTGCGTCGTGCCATAGTGAGCACATGGTGGCACCGAACTCTGCGAGCGGGCAGACGGCCGCACAGCCGAAGCAGTGGGTCTCGCGAGTGAAGACCGGCGCACGCGAGCAGCTCGGCGAGCGGCTGTACAACGTGGTCATCACCAGGATCCCGTCACGCTGGGTCAGACTGGCGTGGTTGCGGGGGTTCGGGGCCTCGATCGGACGTGGCACGTCGATCGAACTGAACACTCGCGTGCTGGGACTGCGGTCCCTCGTCATCGGCGACAACTGCTCCATCGGATCCCGCTGCCTGCTCGATGCCCGTGGACAGGTGACCATCGGCGACGACGTCACCATCGGCTCCCATGTGCAGATGATCAGCGGCCAACATGTGGTCGACTCGGACGACTTCGGAACCACGTACTGCCCCATCGTCATCGACCACCATGTGTGGATCGCGAATCGATGCATGATCGTGGTCGGTGTGCGGATAGGCGCAGGTGCCGTGGTCGGAGCGGCAACCCTGGTTCGGGACGACGTGGGGTCGATGAGTATCGTCGCCGGCGTCCCTGCTCGTCCGATAGGCGTACGCAACTCGACACTGGACTACCACCCGGCAGCACCGCCGATTCTGACGTGAGTGACGGCTACCGGCGTCGACGGTGACTGTTGCCGACGCAGCCGAGCACGTGCACACCCGAGAGACCCAGCTTGCCGACCGAATGTCTCAGATCGCCCGATGTCGTCGACCCGAGCTGAGCCACCAGAAGGACGCCGTCGGCGACACCCGCCAGGACGGCCGCGTCGGCGGAGCACATCACCGGCGGTGCGTCGATCACCACGAATTCGAAGTACTCGTGAAGTTGCTTGACCATCTCGGTCATCGTCACGCGACCGAACAGCGCGCTGGACGACTCCTTGGCTGCGCCGGTTCCGATGATGCTGAGGTTGTCCAGGTCGGTCGGAACCACTACGTCGTCCAAAGATGCCTTGCCGGAGAGTAGTTCGCTCAGTCCCCGCCCCGGCCCCATTCCGAACAGGGTCGGTATCTTCCCGCCGCGGAAGTCAGCGTCGACAAGTGCGACCGACCTGCCGGTCTCCGCCAGCACCACCGACAACCCTGTCGCCACGGTAGTCGAGCCTGTCCCCGCTGCAGGCGCAGCGATCACGATGGTCCGGTGAGGAGTCGTCGTCTTCGACGCGAGGATCACCGTTCTGATCTCTCGGAACGCCTCCGCCGTGGCCGGATACGCCGGCCCCACGAGGAGCGACTCGGCGGACGACTTCTTCTGGCGCGGGATGATGCCCAGCACCGGCACACCGGCCGCCGCCTCGATGTCGTCGTCCGTCCGCACCGTCGAGTCCAACGCCGACCGCCCCACTGCCGCCGCGAGACCGAGCACCAGCCCGCCGAACAGCCCGAACACCAGGTTGCGACCCCATCGCGGGGTGGACGGAGCAGCGGGCAGATCCGCGACGCCCGCCACCGTGGCCGTGGCGGACGGCGTCCCACCTGTCTTCGACGTCTCCAATTCCTGCACCAGCTGACTCGTCTGAGACGCGATCGAATTGGCGAGGTCACGTGCCGAGACGGGGTCGGTGTCGGTGACCGTGACGTCGAGCAGCACCGACCCCGTCACCGCCGTCGCGGTGACCCTGGACATCACTTCTTCGGGCGAGATGGTCAACCCGAGTTCGTCGATGGCTCGCTCGGCCACCTGCTTGCCCACCGCCAGTCCCGCATAGGAGGCGACGCGTCCCGTCGAGAACAGACTCCCCTGGTACGCGTCGCTGATCGAGCCCGCACCCGTGGTGGAGATGAACAACCGTGCTGTCGCGACGTAGGTCGGCGAGGACAGTGCGGACGCCCCGGCAGCAGCGCCGACCGCCAACAGGGCGCACAGCGCGACCGTGACCCAGTAGGTACGCCAGGCTGCGAAATACTCCCGTATGTCCATGACCCGGTCTCCCCGCGGAATGGGCCCAGCGATTGTGGCCGGGAATGTTTGCTCATAGTATGCGTGCATCGGATGAATGCGCAGTGCAACAACGGCACCCGAGAATTGTCACCGCCACGACCCGCTCCGAGACAGAATGGCTCTCGCAACCGAGTGATCGCCCTGTTTGTCGGGGTGCAAATAGGCAGTACGAATAGCGAACGAAGGTGTGTGTTGACCAAGCGGGCTCTCATCACAGGCATCACCGGCCAGGACGGCATGTATCTCGCCGAACTGCTGCACGGTAAGGGATACGACGTGTTCGGTCTGGTGGCCGGGCAGAACAACCCCAAGGCGGATCAACTCCGCATCACTCACCCCTACGTCGAGATCATCAGCGGGAACCTTCTCGACCTCGTCAGCCTCATTCGCGCTGTGGCCCATGCCAAGCCGGACGAGGTCTACAACCTGGGCGCCATCTCCTTCGTCGCCTACTCGTGGGAGAACGCCAGGCTCACCAGTGACGTCACCGGCGGCGGCGTGCTGAACATTCTCGAGGCAGTGCGCTTCTTTCAGGACAGCTCGGGACGTGACGTCCGGTTCTACCAAGCGTCGAGCTCCGAGATGTTCGGCAAGGTCCAGGAAGTGCCCCAGAGCGAGTCGACTCTGCTGTGGCCGCGCTCCCCCTACGGCGTCGCCAAGGTCTACGGCCACTACATGACCATCAATTACCGCGAGTCGTACGGGATGCATGCCAGTTCCGGCGTGCTGTTCAATCATGAATCACCGCGCCGGGGACCGGAATTCGTCACCAGGAAGGTTTCGCAGGCAGTAGCGCGCATGAAGCTCGGACTTCAGGACACGATCGCTCTGGGAAACCTGGATGCGAAGCGGGACTGGGGTTTCGCCGGGGACTACGTCGAGGCGATGTGGTTGATGCTGCAACACGATCACGCGGACGACTACGTCATCTCCACCGGCGTGACCCACTCCATCCGCGACCTTCTCGACATCGCCTTCGACGAGATCGGCATCTCCGACTGGAACGACCGGGTCGAGATCGACCCCGCCTTCATGCGGCCGGCGGAAGTGGACGAGCTCATCGGTGACTCCACCAAAGCGCGAGAGACACTGGGGTGGCGGCCCAAGGTCGGCTTCGACGAACTGGTCCGCATGATGGTGCGACACGACATCGACGATCAGTCCAAGCGCGCAGCGGGTGGACTGTGAACACGGCGACCTACTCGAGCACGCGCAAGGAACAGCTCGGCGAGCGTGTCTTCAACTTCCTGATCACCAACATCCCCTCCCACACGGTCCGACAGGGCTGGCTCCGCTTCTTCGGCGCCACTATCGGAACGGGGTCCTCCATCATGCTGGGGTCCACCGTGCTCGGGCTCCGGCGGCTGGTCATCGGGAACAACGTCTCCATCGGCTCGTCCGTTCTTCTCGACGCCCGTGGCGGGTTGCTGATCGACGACGACGTGGTGATCGCCTCCGACGTTCACATCATCACTGGAGACCACGACGTCGACAGTGACGATTTCGCGGTACGGCTCGGGCCTGTCCACGTCGGACACCACGTGTGGATCGCCAGTCGCGCCACCGTCTTGCGGGACGTCGAGATCGGTGCCGGCGCCGTCATCGGAGCGTCGTCACTGGTGCGACGGGATGTCGCCGAGATGGAGATCGCCGCCGGCATTCCTGCGACGGCCCTCGGCAAGCGGACGTCCGCCCTCGACTACCACCCCACGTTCCGTCCTCTTCTCTACTGATCCCCCACCAAACCGCCGCACTACAGAGAGGGACACCCCGTGGTCGATCTCGCCCGCACGCGGCTGATCTACGTCGCACCGGCCGCCGGTCGAAGCGGCGTCGGTGACTACGCCGACGACTTCCTCGCCGAGGTAGCGCCTCACTTTCTCGACGTCGTCGATTACCGCATCGAGACCGAGGGCGCCGAGACCGTGCGTGAGGTCGTCGCCCATGCCCGCCGGGTCCGTGAGCTGGTCGTGTCGACAGCGAAGCTCGGACCCACTCTGGTGCACGTCGAGCAGAGTGGTGGCTCGCTGTCGGTGTTCTGGGCGTCCCTGCTCCGGGGTGTGAACGTCACCGCGACCGTGCACGATCCGCCGTTCCCGGTGTGGTGGCCGTTCAAGACCAAGTTCGTCGGGCGTCACCGTCTGCTGCACCACGCCGTTCACTACCCGTTCCGCGCCGTCACGACGGTCCTACAGCGCCGGGTTCTGCGCGGCCGTACCGTCTTCGCGCTGACGACGATGGGCGCCGACAGCATCCGGGAGAAGTTCCCGCAGTCGACACCGATCGCGGCGCGCATCTTCGTGCCCGCCCGCCCAGATCTGACGCCACCCGCCGAACGCCCGCTGGCCGTCGGCTTGTTCGGCCACGTGTACCGAGGGAAGGGCTTCGACCTGATCGGCCGTCTCCGCGAGGAACTGGACGCCGACATCGACATCCGGGCAGCGGGTCGCGGAACGGCCGACCTGCCCCCTGTCGACGGTGTGACGCTGGTCGGCGAGGTCAACGGACCCGACGAAGACCGCTTCTTCGAATCCATCCGCCTGCTGCTGGTGCCCTATTCGAAGCACAACCCCTACGGCAAGGCCTACCCGGCGTCGAGTGCCGTCACCCGATCCTTCGCCTACGGCACGCCGATCGTGTGCATCACCGAGGGCGCACTCGCCGAGACGGTCAGCCGAGGTGGCGCCGTCGGCGTCGACGGGGTGGACGACCTCGCGGCCGCCGTCCTGGACGTGGTCCGGGACACCGCTAGCCTCGACCGACTCGGTCGCGAGGTGACAGAAATCCGTCGTGCCGATGCCATGAACCGATGCGCCGCAGTCTTCCTCGACGCGTGGGCTGCCTTGGCAGACGTCGATACACCCGAATATTCGACGCGATGAAAGCGCTCGACAGCCACCTCCTCCGCACGGGTGTGGCGTCGTTCTGGAACTACAGCGGCCGACTCGTCGGTCTCGGCTGGACGTTCGCGCTGATCCACCAGCTCGGTATCGGGTCCTACGGGCAGTACGCCATCGCGGTGGCGACCGCCGCCATCGTCAACGCGGGCATCGACAACGCGTTCTTCGTGCGGTCCCTGCGGCTCGACGACGTGCGGTACCGACGGGAGCGGTGCGCACGAGTGCTGTTCGGTGCAGTCGTCGCCGTGGCCGGTGTCGTCGGCTTCACGATGTCGTTCGTCGTCGGATTCGCCGTCATGGTCGCCGCGGGCGAACTTCTCTTCAACACGTACAAGTCTCACCTCCTCCGCGAAGGCCGACCCGACATCGCCATGCGTTACGACGCAGTCCGACAGATCGCGAGCATCGGGCTCGGCGCCTCGTATCTCTATGCCGCGCAGGCACCGTCCTTGTCGACGGCCGGTGCGCTGTACGTCCTCCCCTACCTCGTCGTGGTCGGCGCGTGCTTGCGCTACATCCCCGGCCAGGTCCCCGCGTTTCCGGGTGGCCCCAAGGAATTCGCCCTGCTGTCCTTCGAAGCTCTGGCCGCGGCGCTGTACGCGCAGGGCGACGTGGTCGTCATCGGCTGGGTCGCCGGTGACGAGGTCGCCGGCTACTACTCCGTGGCACTCGTTGCCGCACTGGCGGTCTCGACCATCGGCCAGAACTACGCCAACACGTACCTCGAACAGATCCGAGCCGCGGGCGGTCACGTATCAGGAGCACCAGCCGTCCGCGATGTCGTGAAGGTCGGACTGCTGACGGGTGGTTCGATGGCCGCGATCGGTATCGGAATCCTCCTCTGGGGCGGCGCCGACTACACCGGGCACATCGCTCTGATCCTGTCGCTCTTCGTCGTCGCGCGTGCCGTCAACCACTCGTTCATCGTGGTGCTGTTCGTCCAGAAGCGCGACGCTTTCCGCGTCAAAGCAACTGTTGCCGTTGCCCTCGCGAAACTCGCCGCCCTGGCTCTTCTGGTCGGCCCGCTCGGTGGATACGGCGCCGCCGCGGCCTGCGTGGTGTGCGAAGCGGCTCTCCTGATCGTCTACTACCGCGCAGTCCACGGCACAGCAACGACGCTGCCGACAGACCTACCGCACCAGGACAAGGTGGCTCGATGAAAGCGGCATTCCTGCTCGCGAAGGACCCCGGGTTCGAGTCCACCGGGGACCTGACGATGGCCAATCTCGTGATGACGCTGGCCCGCAGCTCGTACGACGTGACCGTCATCTGCCTGTCCGGCAGACCGGAGGTGCAGGAGTGCGGCGTCGTGCGGATCGCGAAGACGTCGCCGCGAGTGACCGATCTCGTCGGCCGCAGTCTGCGCAGCAGGCGCAGCCTCGTCCACACCCGGTTCACGTCGGACCCGCTGGTCCAGGCGGTCGACAACGATGATTCCGACATCGTCGTCGCGGACCACAGCTACATGGCAGAAGCGTTCCTGCAGTCCTCCCGCGCCCACACCCGCCGGCACGGCGACCCCATCCTTGCTGTCAGCACCGTCGTGTCGGAGACGTTGGTGTGGAAAGCGACTCGGGGAATGCTGGGTCGAGTGGACTCGCACCGCATCGTGCGGGACGAGTTACGTGTCGCGCGCCAGGCGTACACCGTCGGCACCTACGACGAGGAAGAAGCGCAGTTCTACTCCGACCACGGAGTTCGCCGTGCGCACTGGCTCGATCTCACCCTGCCGCCGGTCGCGCAGGTGGACATCGGCGACTCGGGCCCCCGCCTCGTGTTCCTGGGTGATCGCCAGTGGTCACCCAACCAGGAGGCATACGAGCGCCTGCTGACGTGGTGGCCGGACATCGCTCACGGCATCGACGGTGCGGAGCTCCGAATCGTGGGCTCACCGGGGCCCGGCAAGGCCTTACCGCTGCCCGCCGGTGTGAAGGACATGGGCTTCGTCGACGATCTGGGCGCGTTCCTCTCGACGTGCCGCGCCATGGTCGCGCCCATCGTCACCGGCGGCGGCGTCCGGGTGAAGATTCTCGACGCTGCCAGCCGCGGCATGCCCGTCGTCGGCACCAGTGCCGCCGTCGGATCCCTCGGACCCGTTCTGGGTATCGACGGCATCGACGACAAGCACGAGTTCGTCCAGCGCTGCCGCCGTTACCTCCTGGATCGCTCCGCGGCGGTATCCGACGGTGACGCCCTGTACCGCACCAACTCCGATCGATGGAACGACGGCGCACCGCACCGTGCGGTGCAGGAGTGGTTGGCACCGTGAGTCCCCGCACGGCGTCCCTGCTCGTGGGACTTCTCGGAGCCGTCGTGGCCGTGGCGGTGGGGCTGCTGTCCGGAGCGAGCACCACCGCGGCACGCCTGCTGGCGATCGCCGTCATCGGCATGGTGGTCGGTATGACGGTGACCCTGGCATCGCCTCGTATCGTCTACGCAGCATTGGCATTCACGCTCGGCGGCATCCCGTTCGCCGTGATCCCGGGCGCCGGTCCCGCCGTTCTGCTGCTCGCGGTGGCGGTGTGGGCAGCGGTGCTCACCCATCCACCTCCGAACTGGCGTATCCGGACTCTCGACGTGTCGGTAGCTCTCCTCCTGCTCGTCTCACTCGCGTCCGTCACCGAGAGTGCAGCGAGCAGTGTGCATGTCACGGAATTCCTCAAGTGGGTGGTCGCGACGTCGGTGATGTTCCCGCTCCTGCGTCTAGGCGCCACCGATCTCCGTCGTTTCGGGCTCGCCTACGTCTGCGGAGCGGTTGTCGGCGGCGGCTTTTCGCTCCTCCTCGTGTTCGTCGATCGCACCGGCTCCCTGATCGGGATCCTTTCGCCCATCGGGTACGGGGCCACCGGCGCGACCGGTACGACACTGCGGTCGTTCCAGGTGGACGGAGCATCCATCACCCGCCTGGCCGGCACGTACGTGGACCCGAACGTCGCCGGCATCTTCCTGTTCCTCGGCCTCACCCTCGCGCTGGCACTCACGCGCGGATGGGTACTCGTGCTGTCCGGCAGCATCATCGGGCTTGCCCTGATAGCCACACTGTCGCGGTCGGCCATCCTGTCGGCGATCGTGGCGCTCGCCGTCTTCCTGGCGTTCCAGCGCCTGACCGCCCTGACGCGAGCCATGGTCGTCGTCGCGACACTGGCAGGAACCGCCGTCGCGCTGGCCGTCCCGGCCGTCAATAGTCGCTTTCTCAACAGCTTCGGTTCCTCCGATCGAGGCACCAGCGACAGGGCGAGGGCATTCCACGACTTCCTGCCGTCGATGGACGGTCACTGGTTGTTCGGCCGAGGATGGGGCGCGATCGAATTGATCGACGAGGTCGCCGGCTACAACGCCAACTACGTCGCCAACACGCCGCTGCTGACGCTCTACCGCGGAGGCATCTTTGTCGGGGTCGCCTTCCTCGTTCTCCTCGTGGTGGGGGTGGTGGCTGCCTACCGGCATCTGCGAGCGAGCACCCACTGGCAGTCCGGTGTGATCGGTGCGGCCTTCGTCGGATTCACGCTCGTGGCCTTGCAACTCGACTTCCCGGTGGTCACCAACCCGGTGGTCACCATGATGTTCTCGGTCCTGCTGGCCATGCTGGCCGCCAACCCGACACCCACTCCGGACGACACCGCCGTCGAACCCGACCATGCCCGACTGCAGGAGGTTCCGCGGTGACCGATACCCCCGCTCCCGTCACCGCACCACCGACTCAGCGCAAGGCCTGGATCGCCGGGCTGGAAGGCCCCCGCGGTATCGCCGCGATCTGCGTCGTCCTCGCCCACGTGTCCGTCGTGTACGCCCCGAACATCGTCGAGTCGACACGCATCGACTTCCTCGGCCAGGCCCTCACGTTCTTCTTCGCGCTGTCCGGTTTCCTCCTGTACCTGCCCTACGTCACGCGCTTCGCCAACGGTGCGGCGTATCCGAACACGAAGCGCTACTTCGCCGCTCGCATCCGACGAGTGTTCCCCGCCTACATCGTCATCTTCCTGATCGTGAACTTCGTACTCGGCGCGGGCTACGTCGTCAATCCGGTGACGAACGGGTGGGACCATTCCGACAACGGCACCGGCACCATCACCGCGCCTCTCCCCCTGCTCGCCCACCTGACCCTGACGCAGTCGTACTTCCCGAGCACCCTGCAGACCGGCATCAACCCCGCCTGGTCGCTGAGCACGGAGTGGGGTTTCTACCTCGTACTCCCGCTCGCCGGCTTCCTGCTGTTCCGGTTCGGCCGCGGAGGCCGTCACCCCTTCGTCACGGCGCTGATACCGGCGGGGGCGCTCATCGCGCTCGGACTGATCGCGAACACCGTGGTCGGCCGGCTGCAGCACGCGAGTGGTCTCCCGCCGCTCGAGCAGTACTGGGGACCCAACTGGATCGCGGTGTTCTCCCGCAGCTTCCTCGCACTCGCCGACAACTTTGCGTGGGGCATGGTGGCGGCCGTCGTCTACGCCGCGATTGCCCGAGGAGCCTTCTCACGCTTGTCGACGCCGCGACTGTCGGCAGTTCTCATCAGCATCACCATCCTCGCGACATCGGCCTCGATGCTGGTGTTCGCACTCGGATCTCGCTACACCGCATCGGTGTTCGCGATCGCGTCGTGTGCCTTCATTCTCTCGATCGTCGCGCCGCTCGGCCGCGGCGAGGACTCCCGGCTCGCGAGGTTGACCGACTGGGCACCCCTCAAATACCTGGGCATGGTCTCGCTGTCCTCGTATCTGTGGCACTACCCGGTCCTCGTCCTGGTGGGCCGTGCCGGCGTTCCCATCCCGCCCACGGCCCTCGGCCTGCTGTGGGGACTCGTGCTGGTCATGTCCATCACGGTGATCCTCGGGTCGCTGACCTACTACCTCGTGGAACGACCGATGATGCGGTGGCGGGCCGGACGCACCGCGTGAACCGACGGGGCTTCCTCGTGCTCGCCGCGGCCGCGGTCGCCGCGGGGTGTGCGCAGGACCGGACCGTCACTGTCCCGGCCGCAGCGTCGCGTCGTGTGCTCGGCTACTCCACCGGCGCGTCCATCCTGTGGGCCGACGACGCCGACGTGACCCGCACGATGGCCGCGGTCCGTGACGGCGGCGCGACGTCGGTGCGCATCGACGTGTCGTGGCGCTTCGCCGAACCTGTTCGTGGACAGTACGACTGGCGACCCTCCGATCGGGTGGTCGATGCCGCCAGGGCGGCCGGCCTGGACGTGGTGGCCACGCTGACCACGACACCGGCCTGGGCGGCCATCGGGTTCTCCGACCTGCCCGCAGCGGCTCCCCGGAACCCTCAGGAGTACGGAGCCTTCGCCGGCGTCGTCGCCGAGCGCTACCGCGGCAGGGTGTCGTCCTACGAGATCTGGAACGAGCCGAACGGTCGACTGTTCTTCTGGCCGAACCCCGACCCCGTCCGCTACACCGCGATGCTGCGATCGGCTTTCACCACCGTCACCGCCGCGGACCCCGACGCCGTCGTCGTGGCCGGGGCACTGGGCAACACGGACACCGCCGACGGCCGTGTCGACTCTCACGACTTCCTCGTGGGCATGTACGACGCCGGTGCGGCCGGGTCGTTCCACGCGCTGTCCTACCACGCGTACGACTACGGAACCACCCTCGCGGATGCCGGCCTGTACCCCAATTCCGCTGTGCAGCAGATCATCAGGATGCGGCAGACGATGGTGGAGCGCGGGGACGCGTCGGCAAGCATCTGGATCACCGAGTACGGCGCACCCGACACCGGCGTGGACGCGGACACGCAGGCGCGGCTCATCGTGGACTCCGCCCAGCAGTGGGGCGAGGTGCCGTACGGCGGGCCGTTCTACATCTATACCGTCCGCGACGGCGACAGCGCGTCCGCCGATTCCGAGGCTCGCTTCGGCGTGCTCGACGACGCCTTCGTACCCAAACCCGTCTACGGGCAGTTGGCCGCGCTCGCGGCAGCGGGCCTGCCGAACCGCGACGTCGCGAACCGGTTCGATGCCGCCGCGACACCCGACCTCGGCGACCCCCTGGGTCCGGTCTTCGCCCTCTCCGCCGGCGCGGGCCGCCAGTACGCGCGGGGCAGCCTGTATTCGACTGCGGGCGGCTGGCTCACCTCACCGCCGGCGGTCGCGGATATCGCCCGCACCACCGGGCTCGTTCCGGCAGGCCCGTTCCGCGACGGGTACCAGGATCTGCTCGCCGATGGCGGGTTCCGCGTGTTCTCTCACCCGCAGTTCGGGACGTGGGCCGTCGTCGGCGCGATCCTCGATCGGTGGCGGCCCGACCTCGGGTTCCCGGTCACCGGGGAGTACGAGACGCCCGACGGTCAGCGCGTCGTGGACTTCGAGTTCGGCCGCATCCTGTGGACGCCGATCGACGGGGCAGTGGTCGTTCGGGATCGGTGAGATCGCCGCCGCTATTCCAGCGTGGCCGGCTTCCTGAGAAGAGGGTTCACAGGCGTGTCCTCGCGCAGAATGCGAGCGCCGTCCTCTATGTCCGCATTGTGAATGGCTCGGCCCATGATGACGCTGGCGACCAGGGCTGCAACAACCCAGACGGCGCCGATGCCGTAGACGATCCACCACATCACACGAGTGTGACACCGGAACCAGGAATTGCAACGAAAATGGCAATAAAACCATCAAGAACGTTTTTTACGGCGCGCGGAAGCGCCACCACGGGAGACTAGGGCGGCCGTCTGCTGCGCAGAGCCTGTCATTCGGTTGCACGACGGAGTCGAGGCCGGTTCTGGCGGTCGGCGCTGTTCAGACCGCGTTCATCCTTGATTCGGCGCTGCCTGCTCTGCGGACGGGTAGCCGAATGACTTGCAGCAGAAACAGCGGCTGGCCATACTTTCCGCATGGCCAAGAGACGCTCGCGCATTGTTGCGCCCGATAAACCGACGCTCGGACAAGTCAGTTCCGTCGGTATCAGTTTTGTCGCTTTTCTGGTCCTGCTGGGCTTGTGCGTGAGTCACGGCTTGCTCTGACATTGCGCGCATGTAGGCAGATCGAACGTGTGTTCGATTTTGTCGGTGAGTCGCGGTACCGTAAGTCATGTTTTCGGGGGGAAACGCAGGGGACGGTCGTCGTGACGACGGCTCCATCGGCGACCCCGTTCTCGCACAGCTCATCGCCGAGCAGGAGGAGCTGACGCGTCGCATCGCGGCGTACGGCACACAGCACCTCGACACGGCGGACCGTCTCGCTCTCCTGGTGCGGGACGAGAAGGTGACGCGTGCCCGTCTGGGCCAGGCCCACGTGTGGCTGGCGGAGCTCGAGCAGCAGCGCGGCTTCGAGGAGACCGGAGCACGCAATGCCGATGCCCTGGCACTGCTCCTCACCATCGACCGCTCGGCCGCCTCGACGCGCCTGGCCCTCGCCGCACAGCTCGGTAACAGGACCACACTGCTCGGTGACGTCATGGAACCGGAGCTACCCACCACAGCCGCAGCGCTGCGTGAAGGCGCCATCGACCCGGCTCACGTGACGGTCATCCGGAAGTTCGACAAGAACCTCCCCGCCGCTGTGGACGCCGACACCCGCGCTCACGCTGAGCGGCACCTGGCCACTGCGGCGCGCGAGGTCCGTCCTGCGGAGCTCACCGCACTCGCCGAGCGCCTCACCGCGCACATCGTCGAGGAAGGCGAGTTCGAGCTGCCACCGGAGCGCGTGCGTAAGCGCGGCATCTTCATGAACAAGCAGGGCAGCGACGGCATGCGCACCGGCAGGTTCGTTCTCGATTCCGAGACCGCGGCGTACATGGACGCCTACAACAGCAAGTACGCGGCGCGCGGAGTGGGGAATCCCGAGGACACGCGTGCGCCCGTCGTCGGCACGGACCCGGACGACGAGACCCGCCGGCGCGACACCCGGACCACACCGCAACGCAGGCACGACGCCCTGAAGCTGCTCCTGCGCGACACACTGGCCTCCGACGATCTCGGCAAGCATCGCGGCGTGCCGGTCAAGGTCATCATCGTCGCCAGGCTCGAAGACCTGCTGCGCGGCACCGGACTCGCCACCACCGCAACGGGTTCCACCGTGTCGATTCGAGACGTCATCCGCATGGGGTCGCACGCCGACCACTACCTCGCGGTCTTCGGCGACGACGACGGCAGGCCACTGCACTTCGGCCGCACCCGCCGCATCGCCAGCGAAGATCAGCGCCTCGTCCTCATGGCCACCGACCGCGGGTGCACCGCACCGGGATGCGATCGCCCCGCCGTCGCAACACAGGCGCACCACATCCACGAGTGGCAGGACGGCGGGCCGACCGACATCGAATCGCTCACCTTCGTGTGCGACATGCACCATCCGATGATCAACGACGGCGCACTCGGATGGTCCACCACCACAGCGCCACCAGGTCACCCCTACGCCGGGCGCACTCTGTGGCACCCGCCTGCCCTCATCGACCCGTCAAGGACAGGCCGGGTGAACCACTATCACCATCCACAGGACTATCTGTGGGAGGACGACGAGCCAGCCGCGTGAGTCATCTCGATGAGCCGCAACGCATCCCACGGCGCGAAGCCCTTCGCATCGTTGTCGAAGTAGACGTACACGTCTCGCTTCGCTGCGCGCCACTCTCCGATGCGCTCGCCCCACCGGCCGAGCGCATCGTCGGAGTACCCGCTCGTGTACAGCTCGGTGTCGCCGTGCAGCCGGACGTAGACCACGTCGCTCGTCACCTCGGTGAGCATCGGGAACTTTCCGGCCGAATCAGCGACCACACAGCCGATGTCGTGTGCGCGCATGAGCTCGTACGCCTCGGGTGAGTCGAAGCTCGGGTGCCGCACCTCGAGACAGTGCCGCAGCGGACGATCCTCGTCGACGTCGAGAAACACCCGGTCGTCGGCGAGCTTGTCGTCGTGCTTCTCCCCCAGCCGGGCTGCCTCCGTCGTCGACCGCGGCAGCAACGCGAAGAAGTCGGCCATCCTGGTGGCGTCGAAACGAAAGGTAGCCGGCAGCTGCCACAGGATCGGCCCGAGCCGTGGCCCCAGCGCGAGAACACCCGACGCGAAGAAGTTGCCCAGCGCGGCGTCCACTCCTACAAGCTTCTTCATGTGGGTGACGAAGCGCGGCCCCTTCACCGCGAACACGAACCAGTCCGGCGTTTCTGCACGCCACCGCTGATAGCTTGACGGCCGCTGCAGGGAGTAGAACGAGCCGTTGATCTCGATGGAGGTCAGGGCACGCGAGGCGTACTCCAGCTCGCGGCGCTGGGCCAGCCCCGCAGGGTAGAAGTCGCCCCGCCAGCCCGCGTAACGCCAGCCGGAGATGCCGATACGAAGTTCCATCGACTACCTCCGTCCTTGTGCCGTCGTCAGCAGTTACCCGCATGCCGGGCCGCGACACATGGGCCTGATGCGATCACGGTCGCGGCGGCCAGGCGGCCCAGCCGCCAGGAAGTGCACTGAGAATGCGGTCCGCGGCGTCGATACGTGCTGCGGGGATACCTCCGGCGCCGGACTTCCCCGAGTTCCCGCCGCCCGGGTAGGTGAATGAGTGCTCGACCCACAGACGGTTACCGCGTTCGACTTTCTCGCGGTAGTTGCCGGTGACGACCGCGAACACCTGACGCTCGAGGAGATCGGCTTCCTCCTGCCACGTCGAGTCGCAGGCGTCGCACCCGCAGCTCGGGAAGTAGAAGTCGTGCAGCAGACCAGCGTGCATCCCGATCCCAGGGTACGACGTGAATACGAATGTCAGTGTCGCGCAGGTCGAATCGTTAGGTCTGATCCGAACAGCACGGGTCGCATCGCGATGCGGGCGAACCAACTCCGCGGCCGCCTCCGGTCCCTCGTCGATCTCGACGTCGTAGGTTACGCGTATGTGTTCGATGAGGGCGTCGGCAACGGTGTGAAGGGGCGCATAGCGTTCCGGGTGTTCGGTCACGGAATAGGCGCTCTCCGGGGGAGAGTCTGCCCACAGGTTCCCGTAGTCGATTCTCCGACCGTCGGAGTCACGGAAGACCTGCTCGTCGATCGTCGGTCGTACGTACGACGTCACGTCAGTCATCCTCTCTCGCTGCGAGCAGTCCGATCGGTGCTATCTCCCGATCGGTGCGGGGATCGCGCCATACTGCTTCCCCGTCGACGACCGTCGGCCACAGCAGACGCTTCTCTTCGACGGGCCACTCGACCCACGGCGGGTACCCCGCGAGTTCGGTCTGCACGATGTCAGCGATGACCACGGTCGCCTCCGCGAGGGACAGATCCATGTGCAGCGCAACCGTGTAGAGCGAGATACCGACGGTCCTCTCGTCGACGCTGGTCACCTTTACTCTTCGGCGAGGGCCGCTGGAGTTCACTCCGAGTCCGACGACACCCGTCTCGTGCAGCGAGAGGGTCCATCGAAGTCGGTCGAGGTCCAGGTGGGCACCGGACCGGCGCCAGTGCAGGTCCGACCCCACCGCGAAACACGCGTCGACCATCTGGGTAGGCGCACCCGTTCCGGATTCGGGGAGCAACGGCAGCGTCCACTCATCGACGTACTCGAGATCATGGCCCCACATCGGTCCAGTGTGGCAAGCATTCCGGTGCTCGAATAATTGTTTTTCATGATCTCGTCGACACCGTACGGTTCGGTGCATGGACGAGGTGGTGACCCGGCGGAAGAACCAGCCGCCGCCCCGTCATGTCGTCTTCGACGATCTCGTCAATCCCGGACGCGAGACCATACGGCCGTGGTTGCACCTGCTCGACGATGAGACGCTCCCGCGTGTCGTCGAGTCCGAAGCTCCGTCGCTCGTCGTGTGGTCGTCGCTCTGGCCGGCGAGACCCGGTGCCCTCATTCGCTTCGACCTGGCGGAGGACGGCACTGGGACGAGTCTTCGATGGACGTTGTTACTCGATCAACCGCACCCCGATGACGACGTCGTTCGGACTTTGCGTAAGCGCATCGACAGGCTGATCAACGCGAACCTGCGATTCACCTACGGGCAGTGACCGACCCGTGCGGTGGACGGGAGCGTGGAAGCCACCATGACGCCAGAGATCAGGGGCCGTCCAGAACCCGCTCGAGCGGCACGTCCGGGATCGTGATGCCGCGGGATGCGCCGAGGCCGGTGATCTGCAGCCAGATGGTGTCGGCGAGGAATGCGGAGAAGGTGTCGAGGCCGACCGAATCCTCCTGTGTGCGCCAGGTTCTCACGGCCCCGACGCAGCCGGAGATGAGGCTCGACACCCAGGGTCCGACCAAGCGAAGGTCGTCGTCACCCAGGTCCGCGCCGACGAGGGCCAGGAAGCCGCCGACGGCCACCTCGATCTTCTGGGCGACGCGGGCGATCGTGCTCTGCAGAGGCGACTCCGAGGAGCCGGTGACGTTCTGTTCGACGACGTATGTCCAGGTGGGATGGGCCACCACCCAACGCACGTAGGAATCGACGACACGCTGCACCACCGAGCGCGGCAGACCCTCGAGCGTCACCGACGCGGTCAGGGTCTGTTCCAGCTGCTCGCAGATGGTGCGCTGGATGGCGACGTCGAGGTCAGCGCGGTCGGCGAAGTAGCGGTAGATGCCGGTGCGGTGGATGCGCGCCTCGTCGGCGATCTGCTGCGCCGTGATCCACTCCCCCGGATTCACGCCCCGCTCGAGCACGTCGAGGGCAGCGGCGATCACCTGACGGCGACGGTCGGCGTTGTGCTGCTCCCACCGTCGCCTCCGGCCGTCACCGGAGGCAGTGCGCTCGGTGCTCATTGCACCGAAGCATCTCACGTACGCAGCAGTCTCCGCGGTGCCCTGACCTTCACGCGTGCCGCGACGGCCTCCTGTTCGAGCCGATCGACGATCTTCACGCGCGGACGGCCTGCGCGTCGACCGAGCGCGAGCTCCTCCGCATCCAGCCGGCGCCACGATGCCAGGTCACCCGCCCGCGGGGTCGTCGCCGCGATGAGCTCGTCGGGCGTGTGGTGTGGATCGGCGATGTCGGAGTCCAGGTGGTCGAGCACTGCCTCCACCGTCTCCTGCGCGCAGGTCTTGTTCGTGCCGATGAAGCCGCGCGGTCCACGCTTGATCCACCCGACGACGAACACACCCGGCGCCACCCGCCCGTGATCGTTGGGGACGGTGCCCGTGCGCTCGTCGAACGGGAGCCCGGGCAGACCGACGCCGCGGAAGCCGACCGATCGCACTACCAGGCCGGCGTCGAGGACGTACTCCTCCGACCTCGGGACGGCGACGACGGAACCGTCGACACCCTCGACGAGGTCGTTCCGCGCGACGCGGACGCCGGTCACCCGGCCGTCCTCGCCCAGAATCTCCACCGGCGACACCGCGAACGTCAGCACGATGCGGCGACGCGTGGGATCCGTCGAGTGCGGTCGAGCAGCCAGTTCGGCGAGCAGGCGACTCCGCTGATCGTCACCCTGCAGCTGCGCCGGGTCCGCTTCGACGACGACGTCGACATCGGTGAGCGCTGCGAGACCCATCAGCTCGGGCACGGTGAAGGCCGCGTCGGCCGGTCCGCGTCGACCAAGAATCTGTACCTCATGGATCCCCGAGTTCCTGAGCTGATCGAGAGCGTGCGGCGCGATGTCCGTTCTCTCCGAGAGCCATTCGGGGTCGCGGGTGAGCATGCGCGCGACGTCGAGGGCGACGTTGCCGTTACCGACCACGACAGCGCGCTCGTGATCGAGCGTGACGGCGGCGTCCCGGTGATCGGGATGGCCGTTGTACCAGCCGACGACGTCGGTCGCGGCGACCGAACCCGTCAGCCCCTCGCCGGGGATCCCCAGCACGCGATCGGACGATGCGCCGACGGCGAACACGACGGCGTGATAGACCGACTGCAGTTGCGCCACAGTGATATCGGATCCTACTTCTGCTCCCAGCACGTACCGGAAACCCGGCTCGTTCTCGATCGCCTCGAAGAGATCGGTGACCTTCTTGGTGGTCGCGTGGTCGGGCGCGACGCCGTGCCGCACCAGACCGTGCGGAGTATTCAGCTTGTCGTAGACGTCCACCGACGCCACCTCGGGATGCTTGAGCAGCTCGTCCGCGGTGTACAACCCGGCCGGACCGGCACCGATCACCGCGACGCGGAACGGACCGCCGCGGCGCAGACGTCGTTGCGGCGCAACGAGAGCCAGCGGTGTGCGATCGGCGTGCGGCATCCTCTCGAAGTACTCCGCATTGAGGGCGGCGTACGGAGCTGTCGCGATCGTCAGCTTCGTGTCGGGAACGATCGCGCCCACCGGGCACGCCGTCACACAGGCACTGCACCCCACGCACGTCGCCGGATCGATGAACAGCATGTCGGTGGTCCCGAACCCGGGCTCGCCCGGTGCGGGGTGGATGCAGTTGACCGGGCACGCGAGGACGCAGGACGCGTCGGCGCAGCACGTCCCGGTGACGACGTGGGGCATCGAATCAGGCCGCGGCGGAGGCGGGCTCGCTGCGGAACCGCGAGGGGCGTCCGTCGATACGCAGACTCGTCCACAGACGCTTCGAGACGCGGTTCATCAGGCCCATGTCCTCGGACAGCTTGCGGACGTCACCGAACATGTCGCGCAACGTCTTCGCGGAGGCGTCGTTGTCCCACCACACCTCACGCACCACCTCACGCGGGATGCCGAGCTCGCGCTGAACCTGCTTGCTGGGCTTCATGATGACGTCGCACAGCACGCGCATGATGATCGGCGTCGCGATCGACATCGCGAATCGCTGACGTCGGGACAGCTTCGGGGCGCGGTGTTCCAGGTACTGGTGCGCGAACCCGATGTGCCGCGCTTCCTCGGCCACGTGGATCTGCATGATGCGCGTCATCAACGGGTGCTGCGACTCGCCGGCACGCAGGATCGACTTCTGCGCGTGATCGATGGGCTCCTCGCCCGCCAACACTCCGACGAAGAAGCCGAACGGCAAGGGACCTGCGAACAGAGGGAGCAGCGGGCCGGCCTTGCGGAACCACTTCGGGCCACCCGGGACAGCGACGCCGATACGGTTCACCAACTCCTGGAACATCTGGGTGTGGTGGCACTCCTCCGTCGCCTCGTGCGTGGAGTAGCGGAACTCCGGCGAGCCGTTGGGGAGGCGCAGCGCGTAGTTCATGATGCCGGCGATAAGCACCTGCTCGAACTGCAGACCCACCTTGAGGATGTTGGCCTGGCGGTACATGCCGACCGCGATCTGCCGATCGAGCGGAAGCGACCGGTACCAGTCGGTGTTGCCCAGCGGATCGGCAGCCGGAAGCACCCAGCGGGGATCGTCGGCCACGATCGCGTAGTGCGGATCGTCCCAGGGAATGTCGAGGAAAGCGTCGAAGTGCTGATGCACCGACGCCTCCGACAGAGTGCGCAGCGTCTGCTCGTACTCGGAGCGCGTGTCGGATGTGATCGTCATGGCGTGAACCTCCGTGAGTGCCGGGCCGACTTGATGCGACAGGCTGTCGCAGTAAAGTTACTGCAACCAGCTGTACCACGCAACCACTGAGCCGCCCCTGATTGGTACAACGCTCGTTGTCATCATGGCGGTAATCGGGCCATTCCCGGTTGTTGCATTCACTCGGCAACTATTCTGCGAACGTCGGGTACCGTTTCGCCCGTCCTTCCGTACCGCTGTTCCGAATACCGGGAACTCGACCTGTCCTTCTCTTCACTGCCGCATCGTTCGTCGGGGGTCGACGCGGCTCGACGAACGAGAGAGTGCGTTGCCCGTACGTCCGATCCCGACAGCCGAGCGCGGCTCGGCTCACCGTGAGTACCCGAGCGTGCCCACCATGCGTCTGATCGTCCTGACGCTGGTCATCACGGTCGGCCTGTCGGGACTTGCCTGGGGGATGTCGCCGCAATTCGACGGCGTGTCCTTCACCGTCGTCGTCGTGGCGGCACTGACAACACTCCCGTCCGCCGCCCTGTTCTATCTCTACGGCCGGACCATGCGGTATTCGATCGCCTTCATCGTCTACTCCGACATCGGTATCGGCCTCGTGTTGTTCAGCTCGCAGTCACCATTCGACGCACTTCCCGGCGTGGTCCTGCTGATGCTGGTGTCCCTGTTCGCCGGTGTCTTCGCAAGCGGACGCGTTCTCACTGTTCAATTGATCTTCGTGGCAGTCGTCCTAGTGGCGCTGTCCGTGCTCTCGCTGCAGGACGGGGTCGACGGCTGGCTCGTCTCCTCCAGATCCCTCACCCTGCTCACCGCGATCATCGTGCCGATCCTGCTGAAAATGCACGTCGACTACCTCACCGAGAAGCTCGAGAACAGCCGACGCGACGGCGTCAGCGGTCTGCTCAACCGACGCGGGCTCGACGGTGCCGTCGCGCGGTTCGACATTGCCCGCGGAGTCGAGCAGACCCTTGGCGCGGCTGTGGTCCACCTCCGGGACTTCGTGCAGATCGAGCGTCGCCTCGGCCGCGCCACGAGCCACGACCTGGTCGCCGAGACGTCTGCACTGCTCTCGGAGGCGTTCCCCGATGCCATCGTCGCCCGGACACAACCCGGGGAGTTCGCCTGCATCTGGCTCGGTTCCGAAGACGACGTGGTGTCCCGGCTCGCCGCGGTCCGGTCGCTCGTCGAGTCCACCCGTCTGCGCAGCGCCACCGTCAGCATGACGTGCACCAGTTCCACCGTGCCGGTCGACTACCGCACCACGGCGACCGTAGCGCTCGGCAAGACACTCACCGCCGCCGCGTTCCTCCAGTACGGCGACGTCGTGGCTCCCCGGAACAACGACCACGTCGCCGAACTCATCGCCGACGGTGGGCCCACCATCGTCTTCCAACCCGTGCTGTCGGTGGCGACGGGTCGCATCATGGGCTACGAAGCGTTGTCCCGCTTCCCTTCCGGGCACGGCACCACCCAGAGCTGGTTCCTCGACGCCGCTGCCGACGGCCTGCAGATCCCGCTCGAACTCGCCGCCGTGCGACGCGCTGTCGCCGCGTCGCGCGATCTCCCGGCCGACGCCTTCCTCGCCGTCAACGTCTCGGCGACCACCATCGTCGCCACCGATCTGGTGCCGATCCTCGACGAGGCCACGACGTGTCGACGCGTCGTCGTCGAGATCACCGAGCACGACCTGGTCAGCGACTACACCGCACTGGGCGCAGCCCTCGACCACCTGCGCGACGCGGGCCTGTCCATCTCCGTCGACGACGTCGGGGCCGGATACTCCGGTCTGCGTCAGCTGGTCGAGATCAAGCCCGACGTCATCAAGCTCGACGCGTCGATCGTCCGCGGCATCGACACCGACGACATGCGCCGCGCCGCTGCGAGCGCACTGACCACGTTCGCGGCCGCCATCGGTGCGCAGTGCATCTACGAGGGCGTCGAGACGCAGAAGGAACTCGACTCCGCGCGGGCTCTCGGAGCCGACATGGTGCAGGGCTTCCTCGTCGGCCGACCGCAGGAAATCTCCGGAGTGAACGGTCGCATGATCGCTCCCTGACCGGGTACAGCCGACACCATGACTTCCCCGTTCACCGATTCGACGTTCGTTCCCCGCACCGCGGTGGTCACCGGCGGTGATTCCGGCATCGGCCGCGCAGTCGCCGTCGCTCTGGCCGGCGCCGGCATCGATGTCGGCGTGACCTACAACCGCGACAAGGACGGTGCCGACGCCACCGTGCAGGAGATCCGTCAACTGGCCTGTGCAGCGTTCAGCACCCACATGGATCTGACGGACCTGCCCGGTGCCGCCGCCGCCGTCGACACCCTCGCCGGCCAGCTCGGCGGCATCGACGTACTGGTCAACTGTTCCGGTACCGGTACTGCCACACCGTTTCTCGACCTCGACCTCGACTACGACTCGTGGCGCGAGGTGTTGTCCGTCGACGTCGACGGCGCCTTCCTGTGCAGCCAGCGCGCCGCGCGCCTGATGGTGGAGCAGGGCCGCGGTGGTCGCATCGTCAACATCACCAGCGTTCACGAGCATCTCCCGAAGGTCGGCGCGGCACCGTACTGCGCGGCCAAGGCCGGCCTGGGTGGGCTCACCCAGGTGATGGCCCTGGAACTCGCGCAGCACGGCATCACGGTCAATTCGGTTGCACCGGGAGAGATCTCGACACCCATGACCGGTCAGGAGGGCGAGATCAACGCGCGCCCCGGCGTGCCGCTGGGGCGTACCGGGGACGCGCGTGAAATCGCCTCCGTCGTGGCGTTCCTCGCGTCGGCCACGTCCTCCTACATGACGGGAGCGTCACTGGTGGTCGACGGCGGAATGGCACTGATGGGTCCACAAGCCGTGCAGTTCGTGCCCGACGACTCGTGGCGGAACGTCTAACGGCTCGTTGCTACGTAGCCGGTCCCCTGGTGCGCGGCAAGTAGGCATGTAATCGCGAAGATGTACGTCGGACAAGGCCCCCACCGTCACGAGGAGACTTCAGCATCCCCCACCAGTAGGTCGTCTTGCAGAGCGAAGGCATGCTGCGGAGAAACCGCGGGACAGTAGACATCAGCCTGGTCGCCTGCCAATCGCATCGACTCGACTCTCCAACTACGCCGCTCTGCTGCGTGCATCCCGCTGATGAACCGTTCGCGGTGATCAGGGATGAGGAAGAAAGAGGGATCCAAATCCGCGCGCATCAGACCCATCAAGTACATCATAGCTTTCTCACCTCGACTGTAAGGTGTTATCGCTGAACGTGTTCGGATCCCGAACGTGCCTACACCGATAAGGCGACACAACGTCCGGACGTACTCGAGATTTTCGAACACCGCTGAACAAATGGTTGGTCGGCCCGTCTTACCCACATCGCCGTCCGCTGCAAAGTAGCCGGCCAACCATCCATATAGGACTGACTGGTGTTGGTCGAGATCCGGACGATGCGACTTCCAAGCTCCAGGAAGTCCGCTGATCTTGATCAACCCGGTGTAAGCCCGAGGCGCATTGCCGATTCCCTCGAAGAGTGGAAGAAGCGCCTTGTCTTTCTCGCCGGCGAACAGTGCGATGGACTTGGTACGGCCTCTCGGCCGCGTGCCGTCACCGAACACGAATCCGCGAGCCGCAGAACTCGCGTCGACCGTCACCCCATCCGGTCGAGCAGCGAACACTGACTGCATGATGTCGCCGCCGCGTAGATCGATTGTTGGCGAGGGGTACACGCGAGAGCGACGTGTTCGTACGAACCATGGATGCTGGGGAGCCGCTCGAATCGTCTTACGGACGCCAGACCGGATAAGAACGACCTCACAGATCTCTCGCCGGCCGAGTCCCGATACAGTGGCGTCGACCCACACCCCACCATTCGACAACACTGGATGCGTTGCTCCCGCTAAAGCGCGAATGGTCGTTACGCCCGTCTTGGTAATGACCTCCGTTTCACCTGCAAAACCTGCCGAAGTCGGTGCTGCACCAACTCCGCTTCGGCTACCGCTTCCGGTATGCGAACCATGTGACGACATTTGGCCCCCGGCCCCTCTCCCGACTCGAACTCGCTGAACAAGTTAGCTCTGAGGCCCGACAAGAAAAGCTTCCGCCGGTGTGACAGAGCTCCAAGCGCAGGTCCTACTGCTCCGTAGATGGCCACTCGCTGCGAGGGCTCGCTTGGATCGGTTCCTGAGTACGCTGAGGCGGTGGCTCAAACGGCGTTGTACGACGCGATCGCGGCGGACTATGCGCGTGAGTTCCACGACGAGTTCGCATCCCGCCCCTTCGACCGCGGCTTCCTCGCATCGTTCGCGCGGTCCGTGCACTCGACGCGCGGCACCACCGTGCTCGACGCCGGCTGCGGTCCAGGTCAGGCGGCGCGGGAACTGGCTGGCGCCGGACTCGACGTCATCGGTCTGGACGCGTCGAGAGGCATGATCGCGGCGGCATCCGGGCCGGCCTCGTGGGTGGTGGGCGACATGACATCGCTGCCTCTCGCCGACGGCTCCGTCGACGGCGTGTGCGCCTGGTACTCGATCGTCCACACCCCCACCGATGCGCTGGGCGCATTGTTCGCGGAGTTCCGGCGCGTCACGGCTGCGGACGGCTGGCTCCTGTTGGCGTTCCAGACCGCGGCGCCGACGCTGGAACTGCGCTCGGCGTTCGGTCAGCCCGTGCACCTCGACTACCTCCGCCACGACGTCGACGAGGTGCAGACCCTCCTGATCGAGAGCGGCTACCTGCTGCACCGGGATGCCGTGCGGTCTGCCAACGCGTCGGAAACCGCAGCGCAGGCCTTCGTGGTGGCGCGGCGCTGCTGATCGTGGAATGTGGACCCCGGATTCCGGGGTCCACATTCCACCTTCGTACGACGGATCCTCGACGAGCGCATCGGCGTCCAAGGAGGTGTGGACGAACTGGATAGATTCGCGGGCCGGCACGACGGCGTCATCAGCCGGACGCAGGCACTCGACCTGGGTCTGTCGTCCACCGCGCTCGAGCGCCGCGTGTCCGTGGGACGGTGGACGCGCATGGCAACGGGCATCTACATGCCGGCAGGCCAACCGATCAGCCAGAAGGCCATGGTGCGCATCGCGGTACTGAGATGCGGTCGCGGCGCGCTGGCGTGCGGACCCACCGCCGCCTGGTGGCTCGGCCTCCTCGAACGACCGCCCACCCACACCTGGGTGACCATTCCGCGCGAGCGTCGGTACCGCGACAGGTCTGTCACGGTGAGGCGACGCGACGTTCCCGCGGCCGACGTGGCAGTCGTCCGTGAGCTGCGTGTCACCGGCGTCGCTCTGACGGTGCTGGAGACTGCCATGATCTTGGAGGAGGCACGGCCCGGCGACGGAACACAGTTCCTCGATCGAGCACTGCAGACCAGCACCTCGCTGGCACGCCTCATGAGTGCGCACGCTCGCAACCCCGGACGGATCGGCAACCCCCGTTCCGCGGCGATGCTCGTACACGCGGCATCCGGCGGCGAGTCCGAGGCGGAGCGGATCTTCCTGCGGTTACTGCGCGCCGCTCGCATCACGGGATGGGCGTGCGCCGTTCGGTCGTGCGGCTACGTGATCGACGTGGCCTTCGTCGACCGACGGGTGGCGATAGAGATCGACGGCTGGGCATATCACCGGACGTCCGAACGCATGGCTCACGACGCGGTGCGCCAGAACGCGCTCGTGAACGACGGCTGGACGGTGCTCCGGTTCACGTACCACCGGCTGATACGGGAACCGGATGCCGTGATCGCCGAGGTGCGTCGGGCTCTGCGTCGATAGTGGAATCGGCGCCCCGGATTCCGGGGTCCCGATTCCACTATCCCCGTCTCCCACGCAGCAGGATCACCGCGAACGCCGGCACACCCACGAGCGCCGTCACTACACCTACCGGAATTTCCTGCGGCGCGAAGATGCTGCGCGCCAGGGTGTCCGCCCACACCATGAAGACGGCGCCGATAGCCATGGACGTCGGCAAGACCCGATGGTGCGCGGTACCGACGAGGATGCGGGCGGCGTGCGGTATCACCAGCCCGACGAAGCCGATGGCACCTGCCGACGCCACGATGGTCGCGGTCATCAGCGCGGTGACGCCGAGCAGAACGATGTTCAGCCGGAGCAGTGACACTCCCAGAGCGCGCGCGGTATCCGATCCCAGTGTGACCGCGTCGAGCGACGGTGCCGCGACCACACAGGCCACCACTCCGAGACCGACTGCCCCTGCACACACCGCGACATCGCTCCACCCTGCCCCGGCGAGCGAACCCAGCAGCCAGAACAGCACGCCACGAGTCTGTTCGGCGTCGGCAGACGACAGCACGATGAACGAGGTGAGGGCCGAGAACAGTTGCGTTCCTGCCACACCCGCCAGGATCACCGGACCGGTGCCACCACCGGCACCGGTCGCGAGCAACATCACCAGCACGAACGACACCAGGGCACCGACGAAGGCGCCCGTCGACAAGGACAGCGCGCCCGCCCCTACTCCGAGCACCGCAACGGACACTGCGCCCGTCGAGGCGCCGGAAGAGATACCGAGGACGAACGGGTCCGCGAGCCTGTTGCGCAGCAGCGACTGCATGATCGCGCCGCACAGCGCCAGACCGCATCCACTGATCGCGGCGAGAAGCGCACGGGGCAGCCGCAATTCCCACACGATGCCGTCCTGGATACGGCTCACGTCGGCCGGTGGTCCTCCGAGATGCGAGATCACGACTGCCACGACGTCGGGCACCGTCACGTTCGCCGGACCCAGCGCGATGGACGCGGCGATCGAGGCGAGGACGACGACCAGAGCGGCCGCCACTCTCACGTGCTGGGGTTCCACTCCCGCAGGGCCGCAGCCACTTTCTCGATGCCGTCGATCGTGCGGATCGACGGATTGAGATCCGCGCCGTTCACCACGATGTAGCGCTTGTCGATCACCGCCTGCATGCGACTGGTCACCGGGTTGCTCTCGAGGAAGGCGATCTTGCTCGCCAGCGCGTCGCCGTCGATGCTGCGTCGACTGAGGTCGGCGAGCACCAGTGCGGAGGGGTTGCGGTCTGCAACACTCTCCCAATTCACCTGCGGCCATTCGTCTGTCGTGTCCGCGAAGATGTTGCGAGCACCCACCGCGTCGGAGATGACACCCGACGCTCCACAGCAGCCGGCCATGTACGGCGCCGTCGTATCGGCGAACCAGAACGCGAGCGAGGCATCGGACGCCCGGCTGGACGCTGCGTCGTAGCGCGCCCGCAAAGAGTCCACCAGAGCATCGCCGCGCTCCCGCACGTCGAAGATCGCCGCCAGATCGTGCACCTCCTGGAACACGGTCTCGATGCTCAGCGGCTCGTCACGGGCACCGTCCGCGTTGACACTGGTGGCCGACTTGCCGATGCAGTCGGTCGGCGACAGGTATGTCGGGACGCCGAGCGCGTCGAAGCGGTCCCGATCCGCGACCCCGCCCTCCCCCAGCGTGCCGCCGAACGACGCGGTGACCATGTCGGGATCGGAGTCCAGGACCGCTTCGAGGGAGGGCTGGTTGTCTGCCAGTCGGGGAACCGTCGAGTTCGCGTCGGCCAGATTCGCCCGCACCGGGTCGGTCCACGTGGCGGTGCCCACCATCCGATCGGCCAGGCCGAGGGACAGCAGAATTTCGGTCGATCCTTGGTTCAGTGACACCGCGCGCTGCGGAGGCGCATCGAGGGTGATCGTGCGGCCGCAGTTCTCGAGAGTGAGAAAGTGATCGTCGGCGGTTGTCGTCGGGCCGGTGGTGCATCCAGTAGCGAGGAGGCCGACTGTCGTGACGACAGCGGCGATCGCGAGGCGTGGGGTCATGTTCTGTTGTGCCGTCCTGCTGGGAGCCCGTGCGCGGAGCTTCGAGGGTGGTGCCGGACAGCAAGCGATCGGACTTCGAGCCGGAGCTCGTCACCGTTGCGCGCCAGTCCCGGAGTCACACCGGGTTCCCTCGCTGAACGACTGTTCGAGTGTCACTCTAGACGCACGGACTCCTCAGACAGCGGACTCGGGATCGTGGTGGGGTTCCTTCTCGACGACGTCACACTCGTCGCGGCGGACCCGGCGGGCCTCGTCCTCGATGTCGGCGGTGCGGAGAGCAAGGCCGATCCAGACTCCGATCATGACCGCGACCAGCACCCAGAAGGCCACGACGCCGACGACGATCCACCCAGTGGTCACGATCAGCTTTCGTCACCACCGATCACGAGGATGACCGTGGTCGGTCACGATCAGGTCTCGGAGTTCACCTCACGTACGGAATGTTCACGAAGCTCGGATTCGCCGGGTCCAACTGCACGTGCTGGGGTGCCAGGGCGGAGTCGACGAGCATCGGGCCGAGGGGCAGGTAGCGCGGCACGCTGGCGGCGTAGATGTCCACGCGGATCCGGTGGCCCGGCTGAATCACGGCGTCCGTCGGGAGCAGGTTGATGTCCACCGTCGTCGGGACGCCGGGCACCAGTGGCTGCCTGCTGGCCAAGGTCAGCGCGGGCTTCGCGTCGACGTAATCACCGTTGGCGGAGCGGGTGCTCTTGCCCTCGTCGATCTGGCGTAGCGACGCGGTGAGAGCACCGTGTGTCAGCGGCGTCGACGTGCCGTCAGGCGCGACGTCGTTCATGGTGGCGGCCCAGAATCCGTCGGGTCGATCCAGCACCGTGTTGAGGTGGATGTTGGTCGCACCCGAGATCTGCGTCGGCGACTCGGCCGGCGCACTGGTGAACGTCAGTGCCTCGGCTTCGTTGAACCGGGAGTCCTTCGTGCACGCAGAGCCCAGAATCGCCGCCGCGCCCGCCGTACCGACAGCGGCATCACGCGAACAGACGCCCCGCAATCCGGGAGCGACGGTGAGCCGCGCGGTGTCCGGTGTCGGCGACGAGGACAGCGTGCCGTCGTACGACGCATGCCCGGCGGTACCACTGGGTGCCGCTGACAGATAGGTGCGCTGCGACTCCGCACCGGCGCGGGGGAACTGATCCGTGGTGGTCCATCCGCCGCCCTGCTGGAGCAATGTCACGGGTCCGTAATTCTCGACGCCGTTGTCGATCCCCTTGAGCCAGTGGTCGAACCACGCGCGCTCGAGCGCGTCGAGACGCGGCGGGTTGCCCGGGCGACCGAAACCCGCACCGGGGTTGATGTGGTAGCCGTCGCCCATGATCAACTGCTTGCGCCCGGGCTCGATCGGGATGTCGTTGTAGATGCGCGGCTCGCTGTTGGTGAAGATGTCGTGCCAGCCGCCGTAGACCATGGTGGGCACCTCGATCTGCGACAAGTTCGCGGATCGATCCGCATAGAACGCACCGTCCTGCGCGACACCGAGGGTCTCGGGCCGGATGTCTCCGATGGTCGGCGCGGTGAAAGCGTTCGCGAGTTCCGGAATCAGGATCGCCGGATCCGCCAGTCGGTCCGCGAGCCACCGAGTGTCGAACTGCCCCTGCAGGATCGACTGCACGTTCGGGACGAACTTGAGCACGTTCACCAACGTGAGCCACAGCGGCATGAACCCGACACCCAGCGCGCCGCCCGTGCCCACGATGTCGCGCAGCAGGTCGTTGCCGGGCTCGACCGGGAAGATGGCCTTCAGGGCAGGCGGCCGAAGTGCCGCAGCTTGAACGGAATTGATGGCCGAGTACGAGATCCCCGACATGCCGACCTTGCCGCCGGACCAGGACTGCCGGGACGTCCAGTCGATGATCTCCGCCGAATCCTGTTGCTCGCGTGGACCCAACACGTCCCAGGCACCCTGGGAGAAGCCGGTTCCGCGGGCGTCGACGACCACCTGCGCGTACCCGTTCTGGACGAGGTTCCGGTTCACGGCGAAGATCCGCAGTCCGCCGCCGTCGACCGCCTGCGTCAGATCGGTGATGCCGTCGAACGGTGTCCCCGCGAAGTTCAGGCTCGCCAGGAAGTCGAGCACCGGCTCGCTGACACCGGGGATCTGCTGGATCGAGTCGATCAGGTTGCCGACGAGCTTGGTATACGGCGTGATGTTCAGGATCGTCGGCAGGTCGGTCTCCACCGGGCGACCGGACGCGTCCGCGGGCCGGTAGATGTTGGCCTGCAACACCGTTCCGTCGCTCATCGTGATGGGTACGTCCCAGTCGATGGCCACCTGCGGGTACTGCGGCGGGGCATCGGCCGCGGCGGTCCAGGCGATAGCGTCGGCGCCGCCGGTGGGGTCTGCCGTCGCCGGCACCGCGGTACCGGATGCGACGAGAAGAGCGACCAGAACGCCAGACATGACCGTGGAACGACGCCGCACTCGAGCCCCCATGCTCACAAGGAAAGGCGCTCGATCTGTGACCGGCACCACTAGCTTACCGGACGGTAACCTACGGTTGCGTAGAGGTCAACGGTTACTCACGCACCGAACAAGAGGTACAGCCCGAGAAACGTGTAAAGGACCATGACGATCATCAGCGCCAGTTCCCCCAGCAGCGCATGCCTCTTCGGGATCAGCCGTAATGCCGCGTCGTGGGCCAGCGTCACTCCGACGACGTGCCCGATGACCACGCTCAACACGGTGACGGTCGCGACCACCGACGGGTGCGAGGACAGCGCGTAATTCACCGACGCATCCGCGATCCCCAGCGGATTCCACCCTCGGTCGAACGGATCGAACAACGTGAAGATGCTCTGTTGACCCTTTTCCACCAGATAGGTCAGGTAATGCGCGAAGAAATAGCCGACGACGATGGGTATCAACGAGTGCGCGAGCAGCCCCGGCAGCTGGGCTCGTTTCTCCTTGGTCACCCCGCCGGTCGCACGTGACGCCAGCTGGAAGAACCCACCCACGACGGCGACGCAGACCAGGATTCCGAGGGTGCGCGCCACCACCGGATCACCGACGTCGCGCACGAGGTTCTTCCACGTCGGTGTCTGCGCCAGCGAGTCGAAGGCAGTGGAGCCCAGCAGCATCGCCAGGACAGCAACAGTTCCCCGTCGGACGGGCAGCGACGCCGCACCGTCGAGCGGGTTGCGCAGCACCACCTGCCGCGTCTCGGGATCGCGTGCCGTCACGGACAGTCGAGCGACAGTGTCGCTGAACACCTCGAACGGGTCGGCCCGCGCGAACCATTCCTCACCGAACACGAGGGCGCCGACCAACATGACGACCACGTAGAGCAGGCACCACAGTCGCACTGCAGCAACAGAACCCGGGTCACTGGACGCCAGTTCGAGCCACACGAACGCGAACAGTCCGACCACCGCGGGGAGTACCCCGATGCTCTCCGGCAACGTTCGACGAGGACGCACGGGCAGCACCCGGTAGACGGCGCGGACCGGCGACACGATGCGCCACACGGGCCCGAAGATCAGGGACGCCGGAACCAGGCCCACCCACACGAGGACGTAGAAGACTCCGAGCAACGCGTTGGACGAGTCCTGCGGTCCCAGCAGCGATGCCGCTCCGACCCACACCGCCGACGCGACGGACACCCCGCCGACGACTCCGCGGAACACGGCAGAATCGACGACGCGGGCCAGCGGTGTCGCGGTCCAGTACCGCAGAGGGTTCAGTCGCGGTGTCTTCCACGCCAGCAACAGGATTGCGAACGAGGCTGCCAGCGCCCACGCGCCGCCGATGAGGGCGTACGTGACCGGGATGGGGAGATCGGACGAGCCGCCGAGTCCGTGGGCGAGGAGCTCGCTGCTCACGGCCGAACGAGCACCGTGGCGACGGTGACGTCGGCTTCGTGCAGTTCGATGTCGACCGAGCCCGGCACGTCGACCGTGAAGCGGAACTGCTGATCGTCACCGACGGCCACCGGGAAGCTGTGCTCCGGAACCGAATGCACGTGGATCTCGTCCTCCGCGTCGCTGGACACGGTCACGAGGATCTCCTCGCCGACCGTGCCCTCGAGGCGCTGGTCCACCGGCGTGACCTCACCGCCGGCGATGGAGACGTCCAGGGTCGTGGTGGGCGTGATGCGCGGGGCGTCCGACGCCGCGACAGATGTGGCCGGTGCCGACGACGCCTGCTCGAGCGTTGCCTCGGTCTCCGGTTCCGACTGCGAGCACCCCGCCAACGCCAAGGCCGCCAACCCGAGCACCACTACCCGCCTCACGCCGTGTCCTCCCTCTCGTTCGCATCCTTCAGCTCGTTCTCGGCGTTCTCCGCCCGCTCGGCACGCCGGTCGCGCACGACGATGACGATCACCACGAGGGCGATCAGCAGCGCCGGGATGACAGCCGGAAGTGCCAGGACGACAGAGTGATCCGCCAGGTAGATCACGTTCGGGGCAGGCGTCATACGCGACTGCGCTCCTTGCTGCCCTTCGTCGCGGTGTTACCCGGAGTGGCGAGGCTGATGCGCGCGGTGCCCCAGGAGAGCGACCAGATGAGGGCCAGCGAGCAGGCCAGCACCACGAGGCACGCGGCGGTGAAGAGCCAGGCCGGGTGGTCGAAGGAGCGTTCACGCTGCAGCAGCTTGGTCTCGTACTGCAGGTCGCGGGTGAACTCGGTGGTCGCCGGAACCTCTTCGGCTCCGATGCCCTCGTCGCCCGCCATGAAGATGGGAGCGCCGGCCATGGTGCGGCCGTCCTGCACGCGCAGGAACGTCTTCCAAGTGCCGTCGACGGGAACCGCTCGCGTCGAACGGTATTCACCCGGTCCGGTGCGCTCGAGGTTGTCGACGACGAGTCCGTGCAGCGAGTCGCCCGCGCCCTGCCAGGCGAGGATGGACACCCACTGGGGGTCGTCGGACACCAGGTCGCTCGGGTCGATGCTGACGGTCGCGGTCACCATGCGGAACCCGTCGACGCGGGGAGCGTCGGTCAAGGACACGGTGGCACTCGCGTTCTCCGGGACCTCGATCATCAGGCCGTTGGCGACGCTGCCGCCGAGGACCAGCACCATGGCGACGACGATGGATCGACGGACCGCCGGTCGCGGGATGCCGTCGCCGCTGAGCGCTTGCGCGAACAGACCGGCGGTCAGACCGACGACGAGTCCGGCCGGGACCGTGGTGGCCAGAGCCTCGACCCACATACTGCTGGGCCACGGGTAGAGGAAGACGGCGTCGACCCAGAAGGACTCGAGGTACAGGCCGATGGTTCCGACGGCGACGCCGGCGACGGCGCCGAACAGGATGCGGCGCTTGATCAGTGCGGTCAGGCCCAGGATCTCCACTACGACGGCCATGCCGAGGTAGAGGGTGAAGACGCTGTGCGGCTCGCCGAGGACGGGTCCGACGATCAACGCGGTGATCTCGCGGATGACGGCGGCGAACGCGACGGCGAACAGCGCCGATCCGCGACCGACCATGAGGCGGGCAGCGATGAGTGCGAAGGCGCCGGCTGCGGTCATCAGCAGCGGCTGGAAGACCAGGCGGAACTGCTCGACACCGAAGTCGTATTCGATCTGGAACACGGACAGGCCGATGACCAGTCCACCGAACGCGGAGCTACGCAGGAACCACGTGATGATGGAGCGCTGACGGGAGTCGACTGCCTGCGCAGGATCGGCCTTGATGTCGCCGTCGGGTTCGCCGGCGGTCTCGGCCGTGGTGACGGCGGTCGACGCCATGGAGACGCGACCTTCGTGTTCGAGCAGGAGGACGCCGACGAGCGAGAGGCCCGCGCCGCCGATGAGCATCAGGTGGGTCGGGCCCCACAGCGTGACGTCCTGGCCGAACATGCGGTGCCAGATGTCGTCCAGCGGGAAGCCGATCAGGGCGTACAGCCCGGCACCGGCGATGAGGAGTCCGCCGGTGGGGGCGTACCAGGTGCGGGTGATCTTGATGGCCGCAGGCCCCGGCTTCTCGTCGCGCGGCAGAATGATGGCCAGCGCGCCGGTGATGAACAGGAAGAAGAGTCCGACCAGGATGAAGTAGTGGGCCGGGTTGGCCAGCGGGCCCTCGTCGCGGCCGCGCCCGATGTGCAGGCTGACGTCCCAGATGAAGCCGAAGAACGCGGTGAGGATCGTCGAGATGAACATGACGAGCGGCAGTGCGACCCACCCGGGGCGGTGCAGCTTCTCGCCCGCGAAGTCCGCGAGCCGCTGCAGCCAGGTGATGCGCCTTGTCCGGTGCATCACCGCCAGGTACAGCAGGAAGAGCGAGATGACACCCGCCGCAGCAGTCATGCCGAAGACCTGATCGAGAGCGGCGCCGCCACCGGCTTGCGCCTGTGCGATCAAGTTACCCGAGGTAACACTTACATTCGTCACGCATCGGATTGTGTCTGTAACCGGGCGTAAACACAAGACTTACCGAACAGTAATCCACTGATCATGGAATCCCGACCCCGGAATCCGGGGTTCAGAGTCCACGATCAGCCATGTACGCCCGCCAGCCCCCGAACTCGGTGATGTCCGTACCCGCCTCGGCCGCGTCGGCGGCGCACATGAAGCCGACAACCTGCCGACCGTCCGACAGCGTCACCGGGCCCAGACCCATCGGCGCCGGCAGCGCCGCGAGGAACGTGCCGAGGTGCGCGGGCGCCATCCGGTAGAGCTCGCCCGCGATGGAGGCACTGCCGTTACGTACCAGACCGGGCTTGGGCGGGGTCGTGCCCAGATCGACCAGCCGGTAGTCGGCGGAGGTGCCCACCTCACCGAGGAAGCGTGCACCGCGCTCGACCAGCTGGCCGTTCAACGGGAAGCCCCGCAGGTGCGCGCCCACGACCAGGACGTCGACACCCTCGTCGACGACCACGGCAGTCCGATCCCCCGCTACCAGTGCTGCGACGTCCAGGACCACCTGGTCGCTGAACGCCGGTCCCACCACCATCACGCCGAACGGGGCACCGGCCGTCGTCGGAGCGCCGGGAACCGCCACCGCGGCCATGTCGAGGAGGTTGCAGAAGTTGGTGAACGTGCCGAGCCGCCGGTTGATCCCCATCGGATCCGCCTGCACCGCAGCGATAGTGGGGTGCTCGGTCGTGGTCGGCAGCAAGAGGCCGTCGAGTCCGTCCAGAAGCGTCGCGGCATAGGACTTCGCGGCGAGGAGCGTCGAGAGGTCGTCGACGTAGGCGTGCGCGGCAGGCGTCCGCGCGCCGAGGACGATCGCCTCGACCGTCGGGTCGGCAGTAGCCCGACCCGTGGACAGGAACTCACCGACCGCCGCGTACCGCTGCGCCACGATCGCTCCGTCGTACAGCAACACCGCGGCGTCGAGAAGCGGGGAGATGTCGACGACGTCGTGGTCCATACCGGCAGCGTCGAGTCCGGTCACGGTGCGCGCGAACGCCTCCGCGTACTCCGGGCACAGTGCGACGAGGTCCTCGCGGCGCGGGACACCGACACGGGGTCGAGGCGGAGCAGCCAGCGGAACCGTCGCCGGCCACGAGCGACTCCGGGGATCGGCGGCATCCGGCCCGATCATCACGCTCATCACCGTGGCCGCCGTCGCTGTGTCGTCCGCGAAGACGGTGACCGCGTCGTAGTCGACGCACGCCGGCACCACTCCGGTGTTCGGCACCAGTCCCAGCGTGGGCTTGATGCCCACGAGCGACGCGAATGCCGCCGGCACCCGACCGGAGCCTGCGGTGTCGGTGCCCAGGGCGACGTCGACGATCCCCAGCGCGACAGCGGTGGCCGACCCGGAACTCGAGCCGCCGGAGATCTTCTCGGGATCGTGCGCATGCCGCACGGCTCCGTGAGGGCTGCGGGTGCCGACCAGTCCGGTCGCGAACTGGTCGAGATTGGTCTTCCCCAGCACCAGCGCCCCGGCCGCACGCAGCCGTGCCACCACGGTGGCGTCCTCGGTCGGGTCGTACGAGAACTCGGGGCACGCGGCGGTGGTCGGGAGCCCGGCCACGTCGATGTTGTCCTTGACCGCGACGAGCATCCCGTACAGCGGCAGATCCTCCGCCAGGGACGCCGCCTCTGCCAGTACCTCGGCCTCGTCCCGCAGTGCGATCCACACCTCGGGGCGGTCGACCTCGGCAATGCGCTTGTACGCGAGCAGTACTCGATCGGTTGCAGTCATCACGCTTCCTGTGCGGTCGTCAGGGCGAATTCTCCGGCGGCGGACCAGGCGTCGCGTTCGATGCCGAACGCCTCGGCCTGCTTCTTCCGGAATTCGGCGATGGAGGAGTCGTTCGCGGCGAGGAACTCGTCGTGATCGGCCAGCGAGAACGTGCCGTCGGTGATCTCGACGCCCGCACCGCGACCGGCGGCGAGGTCCGCGCGCATGTCGCCGAGTTCCTCGGTGCTGACCGGGTACCAGGAGATGCGGTCGAAGAAACGTAGCAACCACGGCGTGCCCTCCTCGAACCCCTTCGCGGTCAGAGGATGGCGGTGGTTCCAGACCTGCGTGGTCCGCCCGACGAACTGGTAGCCGCCCGGTCCCTCCATGCCGTAGATGCACAGGTAGGCGCCGCCGATACCGACGGCATTCTCGGGAGTCCACGTGCGGGCCGGGTTGTACTTGGTCGTCACCAGACGGTGGCGCGGGTCGAGCGGCGTGGCGACGGGAGCACCGAGGTACACGTCCCCGAGCCCCAGGACCATGTACTCGGCGTCGAACACCGTGTCGTACACGTCGTCGACCGAGTCCAGACCGTTCATGCGGCGGATGAACTCGATGTTCCACGGGCACCACGGCGCGTCGGAGCGGACACCGTGCATGTAGCGCTGAATCGCCTCGCGTGTCGACGGGTCGTCCCACGAGAGCGGCAGCCGCACATGACGACTGGGGACGCTGAGCTCGGACGTGTCCGGAAGTGCCGCCTCCGCCTCGAGCAGTAGATCCAGCAGCTTCCCGGTCGGCAGGACGTCGGGGTCGACCTTGACCTGCAGGGAGCGGATACCGGGAGTCAGGTCCACCAGTCCTGCGGGACCGATCTCCTGGACTGCCTCGTGCAACGCGTGCACCCGGGCCCGCAGCGCGAGGTCCAGCGACATCTCGCCGTACTCGACCAGGATGTTGTCGTCGCCGGACCGGCGGTAGGTCACCGGGGTGAGACCGTCGCGGCGCGCGATGACTCCGTCGTCTCCGTCTCCGCCGCGGGAGAAGACGACGGGAAGCGATGCACGTCGGGCGAGACCCACGGTGTTCTTCGATGCTGCCGCCGCGACCTCGATGGGCACGAAGCGCACGGTGTCACCGGGGCGGAGCTGACCGAGCTTCCAGCGGTCGGCCGCGACCACCGTCACCGGGCAGACGAATCCGCCGAGGCTGGGGCCGTCGGGACCGAGCAGGATCGGGGTGTCGCCCGTGAAGTCCAGCGCGCCGACGGAATACGCGTTGTCGTGGATGTTCGACGGGTGCAGCCCGGCTTCGCCGCCGTCGGTGCGGGCCCAGTCCGGCCGCGGTCCGACGAGTCGCACACCGGTGCGGTCGGAGTTGAAGTGCACCTCGTAATCGGTGCCGACGATGGTGTCCATGTCGGCGCGGGTGAAGAACTCCGGCGCACCGTGCGGACCTTCGGTGACCGCGAGCTGCCACGCATGGGTCAGTGCAGGAACGTGTTCCATCGGAACGGCCGCCGGTGTGCCGACGGCGCGCGTGTCCAACTGCAGATCGTCGCCGTCCCGCAGCACGCGGCCGTCCTTGCCGCCGAACGTGCCCAGCGTGAAGGTCGACGCGCTGCCCAGGTACTCCTCGGCCAGGACACCGCCACGGATCGCGATGTACATGCGCAATCCGGCGCCCGAGACCAGGCCGACGTCGAGCACGCCGCCGGCCGGCACCGTCACGGGTGTGAACCGGTCCACGGCAATCCCGTTCACCGTGACCGGCGAATCGGCACCTGTCACGCACACGACGGTCTCGTCGTCGAAACGCAGGGCCGGACCGCTCATCGTCGTCTCGAGGGCGGGAGCGCCCTCCGGGTTGCCGACGGCGATGTTGGCCAGTCGCAGCGACAGGTCGTCCATCGGTCCCGACGGCGGAACGCCCACCTTCCAGTAGCCGACACGTCCCGGCCAGTCCTGGATGGTGGTGAGCATGCCGGGGCGCTCGACGGTGACGGTCACGAGTCCGGCCTGGTGACGATGAGCCGGACCGGCGTCGGGTCGAAACCGTTGCACGGGTTGTTGATCTGTGGGCAGTTCGAGATCAGCACCAGCGAGTCGATCTCCGCGCGCAGGGCGAGGCGCTTGCCCGGCGCGGACAACCCGTCGACGATGCCGAGGGTGCCGTCCGCGTCGACCGGCACGTTCATGAAGAAGTTGATGTTGGAGACGATGTCGCGCTTGCCCAGGCCCCAGCGCGAGCCTTCGAGAATGAAGTTCTCGACGCAGGCATGCTGGTGCTTGGTGTGATGGCCGTAGCGCAGCGTGTTCGACTCCTGCGAGCAGGCGCCGCCGATGGTGTCGTGGTTGCCCACCTCGTCGGCGACGATGGTCATCATCGGCCGGGACTCGCTGTCGCGCAGCACAGTTCCGGTGGTCAGGTAGACGTTGCCCTGACCCACCATCGTCGCGGGTGCGCTGTAGCGGACGCTGTGGTCCTCGGCGCCGTAGACCAGCGTGTCGACGGCCTGGTTGCCCTCGAGGTCGAGAATCGTGAGGACGTCTCCGGCGCGGACGACAGCCGACCACGGGCCACGGGCAGGCGCGACCTCGTCGAGGATCACCCGGCCGGCCACCAGCGCCAGTTCCTGTACTGCTGCGGTCATTTCGAGCCTCCTGCTGCGTACGTGTCCTCCGTGTTGGCGACGGCGCGGAGGTATTCGGGATCGGTGTTCGGCAGCTCTTCGAGATCCTGCGGCGACGGCCATGCCAGGACTTCGAGCGAGGTGGTGTCGAACGTGGGCGACGGGTCCACCGGGTGGGCCGTGTTGGCGATGGAGACAATGACCGGAAGGTGCACGATCAGGTCGACGATCGTTCCCGCCCCGGCGGATCCGGTACTGCGCAGCGCGCCGTCGGGGTCCACCGTGACGCCGTGGAAGAAGCTGACGGTCGGCGGCACGTCGCGCGGGCCCAGACCGTTCTTCAGGGCGGCCAGCACCAGCAGCTCCCGTCCGGCCGGCGATGCCGAGTAGGCGGAGCCGTCGCCGTACTTGTCGGTGTTGGTCAGCAGCGTGGTCGTTCCGCAGAGCGCGTCGTGCCGACCGGAGGTATCGGCCAGCACGGTCGCGAGGACGCGGCCCTGGTCCGACAGCAGTGGATGCCCGACGCCCATGTACGCCTGCCACGGCACCTTGACGGTGTCGGCCGCGTTGAGACGCTCCCACGGAGCATCGGCACGGTGGAGCATGACGTGTGCGCAGGCGCGTCCGTGCACGTCCCGCAACCGCAGCCGGGTGCCGCGCTGCAGCACCTTGGTGGTGTACCGGCCTCCGGGAACAGTTTCCGCCCAGATCAACGACGCGGCGTCAGTACCGTCGATCTCGTTCGGCCACAACGATGCCGGGACGACGGGCATCGAATCGGTGATCTCACGGGCTTGTGCACGGGCGTGCTCGCGAGCCGCGGTGGTCGTGGCGGTCATGCGTTCGCTCCTGTCGGAATCGGGTTGGGGTGGCTCTTGCCGCGCGGGAAGCAGAGCGCACCGAGGGCAACGACGGCCAGCACCGTCAGCGGGGCGGCCCAGCGCAGCAGCGGGAAGTCGCCGGACGGGTCGTAGATCTCCGACCGCGGCCAGGACAGGTTGATCACCATGGCGGCGCCGTACACGACGGCGAGAATGTTGACGGGCAACCCGAGCCATCCGAGCGTGAACAGGGGCTTGCCCTCGGAGTCGACCTGCGAGGTGCGGTGCGGCCAGCCCTTAAGGCGGCGGAGGAGCAGCGGCACCGTCACCATCATGTACGCGAGGTAGATGAGCACGATGCAGACGCTGGCGAGGGTGGAGAAGATCGCCGAGTTGCCCACGTTGACCACCAGGACCAGGACACAGCCGAGGCCGATGACGACGGCCGGGGCGATGGGTGTTCCCGTCGTCTTGTTGACGCTGCCCAGGATGCGCGAGCCGGGCAGCCGGCCGTCGCGAGCCATCGAGAACATCAGGCGTGATGCGGCGGTCTGAATTGCCAAGGTGCAGATGAGGATCGCGATGGCGACGTCGACCAGCAGGACGGTGCCCCACGGCGAGGACAGCACCGAGTTCAACACGTAGGGCAGTCCCTGCGTCGCCAGTTCCCCGTCGGTCAGGCTGGGCGCTGCCATGAGGGCGCCGATGATCATGAGGCCACCGCCGAGTGCCGACACCGACAGGGCGAGCCGGATGGTGCGGGGGGCGACGCGGCGCGGGTTCTTGGTCTCCTCGGCCAGCTCGCCCGCCGAGCCGAAGCCCACCATGACGTAGGCGGCCATCAGGCCGGAGACGATCCATGCGCCGATGTAGCTCGAATCGACTGCGGCACCGCCGGTGTCGAAGACGACGTCGGGTCCACGCTGGGCGTGAGTGAAGAACACCCCGATCACGGCGATGACGCCGACGATCTCGCACGTGACGCCGATCGAGTTGATGCGTGCCATCGCATTGACGCCGATGGAGTTGATGGTCGTGGTGATCACCAGCAGGATCGTGCCGAGCACGACGGCATTGGTGGCACCGTCCGAGGAAGTAAGCGCAGTGTCGGAGCCGACGATCTGGAAGCCGCTCCAGACGTTCGGCAACACCACCTGCAGCGCGATCGCGGCGGCGGAGGCCGTCACGATCTGCGCGATGATCATGAACCAGCCCGCAAACCATCCGGTGATCTCGCCGCCCACGCGCCGCGACCACTGGTAGATGGCGCCGGAGATGGGGTAGCGCGCCGCCAGTTCGGCGAAGCACAGCGCGACCATGAACTGGCCGACGAAGACCACCGGCCAGGCCCAGAAGAACGCCGGTCCGGCGAAGCTGAAGCCCAGGCCGAAGAGTTGGAAGATCGTGGTCAGGATCGAGACGAACGAGAACCCGGCCGCGAACGAGGCGAATTTGCCCAGCTTGCGGTGCAGTTGCTGTTCGTACCCGAACTCGAGCAGATCGTCGGAGTCGCCGTCTGCGCGACGGTCCGACGGGGGTGGGAGCACGGCCTGGCTCATGGTGTTCTCCATCAGGAGGGGTGGCTTAACTGTCGAGTGATAGTTAATCCGACGCAAAGGTCTCGCCGGTATCGACGATGTTGCATCTCTGTTAACCCTCGCGAGGGACGAGGGCACGCCGGAAGATCGGGATGAAGGGCCTCGGCGACGGCGCACCGGCCTGCCGGAACGGCGCCGAATCGCGGGACGCCTGGATCCAGTCCGCCCGGTCGACACCCGTCAGGTCCAGGTCGAACGCCGTCTGCCGAACCAACAGATGCAGCAGCATCGTGCCCGTACGGCCGTTGCCCTCGCGGAACGGATGCGCCTGATTGAGCTCCGCGTACGTCCGTGCGAGCAGGTACGCCGATTCGCCGAGATCCGCCGACTCCCACGGCGCTGCGAGCAGAGCGTCGTGGATCGAGATCAGGACGTCCCACACAGCGGATGCCCGGGTGAAGGAATGGCCGTTCTTGGACAGGTCGACGGTTCGGACCTGCCCGGCCCACGAGTACACGTCCTGGAACACGTAGCGGTGCAGCGCGATCAGGCGGTGGATGCCGTCCTCGACGAGAGGGTCCGCCCTGTCGGTGTGGCATCGGACGAGCCTGATGGCCGTCAGGATCGATTCGGCGCGGTGCAACGCGGCGGCGTCGTGCAGTCCGAGCTCGTTCCGGAGGACCCTCGACCCGGGAAGGAGATACGGCGCGCGGCCGGGACGCAGTGCAGCCCAGCGCGATTCACGAATCTTACCGTCCCCGCGAACCGCGGTGCGCACACCGTCCAGCACCTCCTCCCCGCGGCATTCCGCCGCGAGCAGCAGCAACTCGTCCCGGGTGGGATGCCACCCCTCCAACTGCTCGGCAGCGACGGCCTGATCCATCGCACGGCACTGCCGGCGATCGAGACCGGCGACGACGTCCGGGGCGTCCCGTGACGGTCTCATCCGGCCAGGTACGCGGACGCGCGCACCACCCCGGAGACTTCTCGCGCCGCCGTGCCCACCAAGCTGCGATCCAGCGGCGTCAACTCCGACGGACGCACCAGATCGTCCACCGGATCGCCGGCAGCGACCGCATCGCACTGATGACGGAGTCGGATGCGCTGCACCACCTCGAAGGACTCGGCCAACACCGCCGCGTCGTCCGCCGACAGCACGGACGCGTCGGCACCCGCGGCGAGGCGAGCCAGGGTCGAATGCCCGACGTATCCGGCCGACACGCCGGCCCACCGCGCGATGTCGACGATCGGAGCGAGGATCCCTGCTTTGACATCGACCACCTCGGCGCGTCGGAACATCCTGTCCCGCATGCTCACCCGAGGTCGGTTCTCGGTCGCTTCCCGCAACAGCAGCGTGCGCGAACGGGGCGCATCCGTCATCGCGGACACCGCGGCCGACGCCGGGCCCCAGCTACCCGGCACCACCGGTCGTGCGTCGAGAGCGAGCGAGAGCATCACCAACCCCGTGTCCTCGAACGGATCCCGTGCCCAGCCGTCGACAGCCGTCGACCACTCCTCCCGGGTGCGGACGAAGCGCCGGGACGCCGCCGTCGCGTTGTTCGGATCCGCGATGAGACCACACTGCGCGAGGAGTGCGTGCACCTTCTCGCCGGATGCCCCGCCGTCACCGGCGACCCGCGCCGTCTCCACATCCGACGACAACGCCGACTCGCGGCGCGCGACACTGCCCGACACCAGCCACGAGGACGCGTCGTCTCCCAGCAGTTCGGCCGCCCGACGCACGGCCGCGGTGACGACGACGGAACGGATCATCATCACCTCGGACGTCGGTACGCGAGAGTCGCACAGCGACACCATGATCGGCGTCAGCTGCGCACAGGCCGCGATCAGCGCATCCGCGTCGGCAGCACGGGCGATCTCCGCGCGCACCGCGATACCCGGTCGGAGCGCCGGCGACATCAGATCGGCGTCGTCGACCACACCCAGCACGGCGCCGCCCGCGTCGAGCACCACCAGACGACGGACCCCGGCGCTCAACGCCACACCGGCGGCGTCGCGCACCGGGAGGTCGGCGGCAACTGTCACGGCGGGCGTCGACGCGACAGCAGAGAGCGGAACGTCCGAGCCGAGACCGGCGGCCACCACTCGTCGGCGCAGATCGCCGTCCGTCAACACACCCCGCGACCCGTCCGGGTACGACACGATCGCGGTGTGCGAGTGCGCCCGTGTCATCGCGGCGGCCGCGTCGGCGACACGCACATCGGACGGGCACACCGGGACCCCACGGCGTGTGACCGCACCCACACGCGCGGAAGTCGGGGACATCACGCCCACACGCTAACCCTGGCGTCCCCACCGTTCGTGATGGATCGCCTCGGACAGGGCACGCCGCGGACGCCACCCGAATCGCTCGAGGTCCGGGACCTCCTGGAATTCGGTCACCGGGCCGACACAGAGCCACGCCACGGGTCGCACGTCGACCGCACCGATCAGGTCTCGGAGGAACTCCTCGTCGTAGAACGAGACCCACCCGACACCGATGCCCTCCGCGACCCCCGCGAGCCACAGGTTCTCGATGGCCAACGCCACCGAGAGCAGACCCGTGTCCCGCACCGTCGCACGTCCGAGAACGTGGTCACCACCGCGACTTTCGTCGTAGGTGACGACGATGCCGGTACCGCTCGGGACGATCCCCTCCACACGGATCGGGTCGAACGTCTCAGCACGGTCCGCGGGCAGGGATGCCGCGAAATCCGCTCGGCACTGCGCCACGTGGGCCGCGAAACGCGTCAACGTGTCCTCGTTCCGAACGATCACGAAGTCCCACGGTTGGGTGTTGCCGACGCTCGGAGCTCGGTGCGCCGCCGTCAGGATGCGCTCCAGGACATCGTCGGCCACCACCTCTCCCGAGAACTCCGCGCGCACGTCTCGACGTGCGGCGATGGCGTCGTGAACGGACATCGGAACCGTGCTCATGTAGAGACCGTGCCAGAACACGCCTAGAGTCGGCCGCACATCGTCTCGAGAAAAGGGGTGAGTCGTGGCTGTCTCCATGCCTGCCGGTCGCGGGCAGCTCACCCGCACCGTGATTCTCCGAGCCGGCATCGCCTTCATCGACGACAACGGCGCGGGCGATCTGACGATGCGCCGCCTCGGCGCGCGTCTCGGTGTCGAGGCCATGGCGCTCTACCACTATTTTCCCGGCAAGGAGAATCTGCTCGACGGAATAGTCGACCAGGTCATCGACGATCTGGACAGCGATCCGCAGGTGCTGATGAAGGGCGCCGTCAGCTGGCAGGACTACCTGCAGCGACTCGCGCACGGAGTCCGCAGGATGGCGCTCGAACATCCCGAGATCTTTCCCCTCATCGCCACTCGCCCCCACAGCGCGCCGTGGGTGCGCCCACCTCTGCGCAGCGTGCGGTGGCTGGAGAACTTCCTCGCGAGCCTTGTCGACTGGGGTTTCGACGACGCCGCCGCTGCTGCGGCGTACCGGTCGTTCACCAGCTTCCTGATGGGCAATCTGCTGCTGGAAGTTTCTGCGAAGGGGGTCTCGATCGGCCCCGTCGACGAGGCCGACACAGGGCAGGACAGCGACATCGACCCGTCCGAATTTCCGACGATCATCCGGATGCGGGCCGAGCTGTCCAAGGATCTCGCCCTGTCGGAATTCGAGAAAGCTCTCGAAGCACTGCTGGACCGGCTCGAATCCGAGCTACCTCAGCTCGATTCCTGACGCAGTTTCGCTCCGGCCTCGACGATGTCCGCCGCCAGCAGATGCAGCGGACGATTGTTGTCCTGCGACAGCCGGGACAACATCTCGAACGCCTGGACGGAATCGACCTCGAACCGTTCCATCAGCATTCCCTTCGCCTGGCCGATGATGTCCCGCGACGCCAGCCCCGACCGGAACTGGGCTTCCTTCTGCACACCCTGCAGCGCGATCGCCGCGTGCGCTGCCACAGCCGTCGCCACGGTCAGATCGTCGTCGTCGAACGCGGATTCGGTCACCGAGTAGAGCGTCAACACACCCAGCGTGCGCTCCTTGGTGAACATCGGCACCGCAGCGATGGACCGGACACCGGACGCCGTCGCCGTCTCCGCGAGTGCCGGCCACTGCTCGACCGACCCGGCGATCGCGGTCGGCTCCTCGTCGACGGTCGAGAGCACCTCGACGGACGGTCCCGCCCCCGCCGAGACCTGGACGTCGTCGAGCGTCGACGCCACATCACTCGTGGCCCGTCTCGGGAAACCGGTAGCGCTCGTCGCCGCGCCGCCCACCGAGCCGACCGACGCGTGGTCCGCCGGCTCGACCAGCTCGATCGACACCGACAACACGCTGTCCAGCACATCGTCGGTGGTGCGCACCTGCCGTGAGTTTCCGAATTCACGCGCCAGATCAGCCAGCGTGCGTACCAGATCGAGGTGATCGGCACTCGCCGGCCGACCGTCGTTGCTCATGTGAGGTGGTGATCCCTTCGTCTGCGATGTCCGTCGTTCCTGCCGACAGGGACGACAAAAGGCGGCACCCACAAGTGCCGACGCCTACTGCTGGACGCCGGGCGGGGTGTCGCCTTCGCGGCAATCATAACCGGACAGATGGTCGGGGGTACGGTGGTCTCGGATCGGCGTTCAGGGGTTCGGACAATCGATGCTCCACCACGTGAGGAGATGCGATATGACCGACAGCCCACGCCGGCTCGACGACGACACGGCCCTGTCGTCGTTGGCCGCCGCGATCGAGGATCTGGATCTGGTCCGCTCGTCGCACCAGCCCGAAGACATCGCACTGACGACCATCTGCACGCGCGTCGTCTCCGCGATTTCCGACGCCGACGCCGCCGGAATCACTGTGTTCCGTCGCGGAAAGCCCGAGACCGTGGCCAGTACCAGCACCTTCGTGCTGACTGTCGACCACGCTCAGTACCGGCACGGCCAAGGTCCGTGCATCGAGTCCGCGTTGACCCGCGAGCTGGTCCGAGCGGACCTCACGGACGCCGAGCGCCGCTGGCCCGATTTCGCCGCCGAAGTGGCCGACGTGGACATCACCAGTTTCCTGTCCGCGCCCATCACGGCGGGTGACACGTATGTCGGCGCCCTCAACCTCTACAGCCACAGCGGCCACCGGTTCGATTCGGTGGACGAGACGGCCATGCGCATCTACATCAACGCCGCCCAGTCCGTCCTGACCGGAGTCGAGCAGTACGGCCACGCGAACCGGCAGGCACAGGACTACGCCGCAGCCCTGGAATCGCGCGCCGCGATCGAGCAGGTGAAGGGTGCGTTGATGCTCGGGCTCAACGTCTCGGCGGACAAGGCGTTCGATCTGCTGCTGTGGCGTTCTCAGCAGACCAACATCAAGGTGCGGGCACTGTGCGAGCAGTTGATCTCGGACATCGCCGCGCTCGGCGATGCTCCCGAGTCACTGGCCGGCGAGTTGGGCAAACTGCTCATGACCGTCCACGACCGCGTCGGCTCGAACGGGTAGACGGGTCATCTCCCCGAGTCAACGGGGGGACGTGCTCGACGACCCCGGCCGCTCGCCGCAGTATGTCGCTGGTGCGTCGCAACGTGGCCGACGTCGCCGCTCCCCCGGTCCGACGCGACGTCGTGTCCAGCACGTCGCGGGCCCGGTCCAGGACGGTCAGCGGGAGCGCCGCCACCACGTTGCCCGGTGGGCGACGCGCCACCACCGGGTGTGGCCGGGTGGGCGCCGTTCGCCGCACTGCCTCCCACGCATAGCCGAGCCGTTGCAGCTGGGTGTCGTTCAGGCGGGCGCGCAGCATCGGGAACAGCCGGTCCTCCTCGTCGCGCACGTCTTCGCGCAGCAGCACCGTGATGCGATCGAACAGTTCCCTACCCTCGGGTGACTCGTGGCCGCGCACCTCGAGTTCGGAGAACAACTCGTTGATCTCCTGATGCTCCTGCTCGATCTCGAGAGTCGACGACCCCCCCTCGGGCAACCACTTCCGGATCGCCGGCCACAGCACCGACTCCTCGGCGAAGGCGTGGGGGAACACCAAGCGGCACAACGCCGTCAGAGTATCGGCGCGCTCGCGGCCTGTCGCGGTGTCCAGACGCCGCCTCAGGAGCTCGTCGAGTTCGATGTGGTCGCGGCGTTGCCGGGCAAGGACACTGGTGCGCCCGCCGAGTTGTTCCACCGTGGCGTCGGCGATGGACGGGAGGGACTCGTCGTGGTCGGTCATGCTGGTCACCATTTTCCGGGGGTGTCGGTGACGGCGTCGAGTGCGAACTCCACGCAGTACGTGTTCAGGGTGGGCGGCAGGGGGTCGGTCGTCATCGGCCGCGACAGGCGAACCCGAGCGCGGGCGAGCAGGGACGCCAGCATCGCCGACGTGGACATCAGCACCAAGTTCCGACCCGGGCACACCACAGGACCCGCGCTGAACGGGACCAACTGGGGATACTTCTCCGCAGTGCCGTCGAGCCAGATGCGCGGGGTGAACCGATTCGCGAACGGGAGCGCCTCGTCGTCGCGGTGAAAGCCCGACGCCAGGATCGCGAACGACGTCCCGGCCCGGATCGAGCGGGTCCCGTGGGGACCCGACCAGTGCGTGTCCACGGTCGAATCCCGCAGGATCGCCGGGGTCGTCGGCCACAGCCGCAGCGATTCGAGAAGGCAGGCCCTGAGGTACGGGAGCTCCCGTGGGCGACCCGCGTCTCCCGAATTCGCTTCGTCCCGTGCCGGCTCGCCCTCCTCTGGGTGTGCCGCGATCAACGCGAGTGCCCGTACCGCGGCCATCCCGGCGGCGTCGAAGGCGAACAACCACTGCGGGATCTGACCCACCGGGTCCACTGCTCCACCGACCCGCGCCTCGGCGATGACCGACGCTAGCGAATTCGGTTCCGCCGCAGCGACATAGCGGTACAGATCGTCGATGAACGCGTCCTTCAGCCGTCGTCGCCGCGGGCCGAAGTACGACCAGTTGCCCTCTCCGCGCAGAGAACGCAGACGATCGGTCACCTGCTCGTCGTCGCGGGCGGAGGCGCCCAGCACGACGCGGCGCACGATGCGCCACCACATCCGCAGCAGATCGTCCGCAGTGAGGGTGCCGGATGCGCCGGACAGAAGCGTGTCCACCTCCTCGTCCACCACGGACACGAACGGGATCGCCAGGTGATGCATCGGCTGCGGCGTGTCCAGTACGTGCTCGTTCAGGGCGCGGCGCTGCTCACGCACCCGGCCCCGGGAGATCAGCACCCCGTGCGGTTGGAACGGCCCCAGCGCACCGATCTTCTCCCGACTCGCCGCCGTGAAGTCCTCCGGCGACTCGACGAGAACTCGGTGGACATCGGCGGGGTCGAGGACGACGGCCACGGTGCGCCCGGGCATCCTCAGCTGCACCGGCGCCGATCCGTGAGCACGGCGGAGCTCCCGCATCGCGGACAGGGTGGCCGCGTCGGCACCCACCTTCTCTGCCATCGCCATGGCCCCCGGACGACGCAGGATCACTCCCGCCGCGATCGACGGGCCCATCAGTCTCATCGCGTACCGGAGCGCACGGGGACCGGCGAGAACGGACGTGTCGTCGGGTCGCGAGTCGGTCATGGCGCTGCGTTACCCGCGGCTGGGCGCTCGAAACTGGCCCGACCTGTCTCCTCGCTGGAGCAATTCCGCGTGCTCGCGTGAGTCGAAAGTCAGACGGCAGAAGCGACGATGGCGCGCGCTCGCTCCGACAGCGGTACGAGCGTGCGTCGTGCCTCGACGACCAGCATGGCGGTCGCGGTCGCGATGTCGACACCTCGAAGCTCCGCGAGCACCCCGATGGCCTGATCGATGACGGCGGAATCGTCGAGAACCCGGCGTCGACGCCGGGCCTCGGCCGACAGGCGCTCCTCGCCGTCCGTGTCGGCACTCACCGCGAGTGCCGTCAGGTCCGCCACTGCCTGCACGAATGCCGCGGCGCTTCCGCCGGACCGCCACGGGCCGACCGTGTGGACGACCACCCCGGGGAGAACTCGAGATCGTCGGCCAGGACCGCCGCGCCCGTCCGGACGCACATCGTGGCCGGACCCGTGACGGACAGCGACCTGTCCACCGATCCGCTGGACGCCACCGACACCAGGTCGAAGTCGTCGCCGTCCGGTGCGGATGCCGCGTCCATCACGACGGACACCGCCGCCGCGTCGAGCACGTCACGCGTTCGAGTCGCCACTCCGTGCAGGACGTACGAGATGTCCACGCCGGAGCTGAGATGACCGGTGAGCTCGGCGAGGACGACGACGGGCGACGGGTTGTCGGGACCGTCGCCCGAGGTGTCGACATCCTGTCGATCGAAGGTCGGAGGAAGGGTCACGACGGCTGTCCTTTCGTCGTCGAGTCGGAAGCGGTGTCGTCGGCGGAGAAGCGAACCTTGCGTTCGACCACCTCGCGAGCGAGGTCGTCCACCGGCCTCCGCGCGCTGTACGCGGCGGCACGCAGGCGCGCGAGCGCCTCGGTCGGAGAGACTCTCAACTGCACGGTGATCATGCCGACTGCCAGATTGACGTAGGGCCTGGTGCGGTGATCGCCCAGCGAGCTGATGTCCGGCGAGCCCCACTTGTCCACCGTGTGGCCGAGTTTCGGGGCGAACGCCTCGAGAAGGCTGACGGCTGCGGCATCGGCGGTCAGTTGGGCCAGTGCTGCGAATTCCTCGCTCAGTGCACCCGTCGACGCGCGATACAGCTCGAGCACGCCGAAGACCGTCGACCCTCCGCGGAGAGGAAATGCGAACAGGGCGGAGGCGCCCCCGTTGGAGGCATCCGCTGCGAACCCGGGCCAGTGCTCCTCGGCCTCCGTGTCCAGATCCGCGACGAGGACGGACGTGCCACGGTCGAACGAATCGACGCACGGGCCCTGACCGGTGGTGAACTGCAGTTCGTCCAGGTACTGGGCGACCGCATCGGTCGCGTAGACGAGTTCACGGGTGTTGCCGCTCATCACCGTGATCGCTGCGCCGTCCACGTCCACCAGCGAGACGACGCTGCGGCAGAGGTCGGGAATGTCGGTGATGGCCAACGACCCGTCCGCGTCGTCGTCTCCACCGGACCCTTTCGTCATGCCTGTGCCAGCTCCTTGCTCGTCGACGCCCGATCGCCGTGCTCTCCATGCCGATTCTGCGGCAAGGATGCCCGACGTACCATCATCCAACCGTCACGAGAACACATCGATCACAATGTACGACCGGCGTATCGTCCGAACCGGACACCGCACCGACAGAGAGCCGAACGCGATGAGCTCCGACCCTGTCGACAACGATCGACCGGACCCGTTGGGATCCGACGCGTTCCGCCGTCTGCTCCGGGCGGACGGCGATGTGGCGCAGTCCCTCGCCGACGCGCTGTCGATCCGGATCGAGAGCGCCGACGACGTCCTGGAACTCGCGGCACGAGTCTCTGCGTTGGCCGTCCGATACGTACCCGGAGTGGACAGCGCCGCCGTGACGCTGGCCTTCGACACGGTTCGCCCGTTCACGGCGGCCGCCACCGACCAGTCGTCGTCGTCCCTGGACCGCGCGCAGTACGACATCGGCGACGGCCCGTCCCTGCGTGCCCTGCGAACCGGAACCGTCGTCGACATGTCCGTCGACGATCTGGACGGAACGTGGTCCGTCCTGGCCCGGTTCGCGCGATCGGCCGGCATCGGTCGGATCACGGCGTACCCGGTCCTGTCGGAGTCGGCCGACACCCTGGGCACCGTGAATCTCTACAGCAGGAACACGGCTCGGATCGCGCCCACGCACGTGTGCGAGGACGTGATCGCGGTGCTGGTGACGTATCTCTGCGCGTCCCTCACGACGCTGGGCCTCGAGTCGTCGTGGCGCCGCGCCGCCGATCGCGTGAAGGACTTGATGGACGCACGCGTCGTGATCGATCTCGCGATCGGCATCCTCATGATTCGTCGGGACTGCGACCTACCGGCAGCGGTGAGTGCCCTGAACGATCTCGCGTTCGGAAACGGAACGACGCTTCACGACGCGGCCGTCGCCGTGGTCGACTCGATCGACGGGGTCTGACCTCAGTACGCGCCGTCGCTGCTGACGACAGCTTTCAACGTCTTGAGCACGATGAGCAGATCACCGGTCATCGACCAGTTCTCGACGTAACTCAGGTCCAGGCGCACCGACTCCTCCCAGGAGAGATCGGACCGCCCGCTGACTTGCCACAGACCCGTGAGACCCGGCTTGACCAGCAGCCGGCGTCGCACGTCGCCGTCGTAGGTCTCGACTTCGCGGCGCAACGGCGGACGCGGACCCACTACGGACATCTCGCGCCGCACCACGTTGAAGAACTGGGGAAGCTCGTCGATGCTCAACCGCCGCATGACCCGTCCCACCGTGGTCACGCGCGGGTCCTCGCGCATCTTGAACAGAACCCCGCCGACGCTGTCGTTGTGCGACAGCAGGTCGGCGACCTTGGTGTCCGCATCCTGGACCATCGAGCGGAACTTGATCATCTGGAACGGCTTGCCGTCCAGCCCCATCCGTTCCGAGCGGTAGAAGACCGGGCCCCTGCTCGTGAGCTTGATCAGCAGGGCGACGATGAGAAGCATCGGCGCCACGAGTGTCAGGGCCGCGATCGCGAACACCAGGTCGAAGGCCGTCTTCCCGAACCTGCTGGCTCCGTTGTACTGCGGCTTCTCGACGTGGATGAGCGGCAGACCCGCCACCGGACGCATGTGCAGGCGCGGGCCGGCGACGTCGACGACGCCGGGAGCGACGACCAGGTCGACGTTCTTCTTCTCCAGGTCCCACACCATCCGGCGGATACCGTCGTGGCCGATGTGGTCGGTGGCCGTCACGGCGACCGTGTCCGCGCCGGACACCTCGATCGCGTCGAGAACGTCCTGCTCCGTGCCCAGCACGGGAATCTCGAGTCCGTCCACCGACAGCTGCTCGTCGTCCACCAGCTGCGTCCGGGGAAGACAGACACCCACGACCGAGTACCCGGCGGAACCGTCGCGACTGAACGATCGGGCCATCGACAGGGCCGAACTGAGACTGCCGACGATGACCACGGCGGTCTGATACCGGCCGTGACGCCGGGCCTTGGCCACGTGCCGGCGGAAGAGCCATCGAGTCGTGAGCAATCCCGCCAACCCGACCGGAAGCGCGATGGCGAGATACCCGCGCGCGAGTTCCGCTCGGAAGAGCAGCGACACGATCGCGACGAGACCGAACAACCGGAACGTCGCCGAGAGGATTCGTCGGTACTCCTCCGCGCCGGATCCCAGCACCCGCGGCGAGCGGGTGCGGAAGATGGCGAGGAAGGCGATCCACGTCGCGGCGAGGATCACGGAGACGGCGGTGTAGTTGAACGCGGCCATCACCGATTCCCGGGCGGGGGTGCCGAAGCGAACCAACTGCGCACAGGCGACCGCGGCCACGACGACCGTCACGTCGGTGACGCGAACGCGATGGATGTACCCGCGCTCCCACTCTCGACGTGACGACGGTCGACGGACTCGCCTCGTCCGAGTCAGGGCAGCAACCGACCGCTCGGCGCCGTGCTCAGGACTCGGAGCAATCACGTTCGGCCTCGATTCTGGACTCGGCAGCGGGGTCGAGTGCGGTGATGCACTGTCGAAACCCTATTGCCTCACCGGACAACCCGCCCAGACAAGCACAGTGCGATGGATCACATCGCCTGTTTTCACAGAATTAATATATTGGACTCAAAGGTCGTCCGAAATGGGCCGGACCAATTCTTTCCGACCGCTGACATAAAAGACGATTCGCGATGCCACATCGATTATCTGGTCGGCATATCGCTCGAAATACCGACCGAGAAGGGCGATGTCGACGGCGTTCATCACATCGTGCCCGTATTCGTCCAGCGATACGGTGTCGATGACCGTTGTCTTCAATGCGTCGACTCTGTCGTTCTGCGCACTGAGCGAACCGACCGTGTCGAGGTCGTTGGTGCGCAACGCCTCGACGATGCTGCGCGACATCTGCAGACACAGGTCGCTCATCTCGCGGAACTGGGGCGCAAGGTGATCCGGGACGATCGGCTCCGGGAAACGGCGACGCGCTGCTTCGGCGATGTGGACAGCCAATCCCGCCATTCGTGCCAGATCACTACTGATGCGCACGGTGGAGAACACGCGACGCAGATCCGCGGCCACCGGCGCCTGCAATGCCAGAACCGTCACGGCCTGATCCTCGCACCGCGCCCCCAGCGCACCCAGCGACTCACCGCGCGCGATGACACTCTCCGCGACGGAGAGATTCACATCGAGCAGCGCCGTACTGGCATCCCGCATGACCGACTCGGCAGCGTCCGCGAGTGCACAGAGATCAGCGTTCAACTCGTCGAGTTGCACTGTGTAGGCATTGCGCATGTTCTCGTCATTCTCCTGCGGGCGTCGGACGTGCGAAGGCCTATATACCCGCGCTGTCGGCGTTTCAACCCAGAAGAACACCGATATCGGACGCGGGTACCGCACGAGAGTAGAGAAAACCCTGGACGCGTGTGCACCCATTACGCCGAGCGGATGCAAGTTGAGCGTCGGTTTCGATGCCTTCGATCACCAGAGTGCGGTCCGTATCGGTCGCAAAACCTGCCAGCGCTCGCACCAGGGAGTCGCCGGCGGGCGTACCGAGAGTTCTCGCGATGGCCGCATCGATCTTGAATCCGTCGACCGGATACTCGATCAGTCGCTCGAGGGAGGAGAAGCCGATGCCGATGTCGTCGAGCAGCACGCGGAAGCCCTCGGCCTGCAGCGCGACGACGAAGTCGTGAGCTCGCGCTCGATCGGCGTTCGACCGGGTCTCGGTGAGTTCGAAGACGACGCGACCGGCCGGAACAGCGGACCGGTTCACGATGCCCACGAGGAACTGCACGGCATCGGGTGTGACCAGGTGCCGAGCGGACAGGTTGACGTGGAGATCGACGTCCTCGGCCAACCAGGACTCGAACCTCACCAGCGCAGCGACAAGCACGGCGTGGTCGACGTCGATCTCGAGCTCGCTGCCCTCGATCGACGGGAGGAAGTCCGCCGGGCTCACCACCGTGATGTCGGTTCCGTCGCTCGTCGGCCGGTGCCAGCGCGCGAGCGCCTCCACCGCGGTGACGGTGCCGGACTCGAGGTCGACGACGGGCTGGAACCACGGCACGATTTCGCCGGCGATCACCGCGTCGGCAACGATGCGATCGCGGAGCGAGAACAGGGACCGGCCGCGCGCACGCATGCCGTCGAGGTGCGTCTCGACGAGTCGAGCGAACTCGAGCAGGGTGGAGACGGTGTACTCGTCCGCCGGGTGCGGATCGTCGTCGACGAGGCACAGGGTGCCCACGACGAGGCCCTCACGGCCGTACAGCGGGACGGCGACGTAGGAACCGCACGATGCCGCGAACACCGACTCGGACGCTGCTGCGTGCGCGGGATCGGCGGAGAATCGACCGCGGTCGGCGTCGGGAACCACGACGGGGCCGGCACTGTCCACGACGAACGCGCAGGTAGCAGTCGATCGGGGACGCAGCGCCATCGTGTCGCCGCTGCTCTGCGCCAACGTGTACTGGGTGTCGGCATCGAGAATGTTGACCATGGCCTGACCGAAACCCAGGGTCGTGGCGGCGAGGGATGCCAGCGTGCTCAGGGCCGGATCGCTGACCGAGAAATCGACGTAGTGGCGCGCGGACTCGCTCTGGCGCCTGGCCGCAGTCCTGTGCATCGCACTTCCGTTCTTCCGCAGGACCCCGCAATCCTGAACAACCGATCGACGATATTTCAGTGATTCGTACCTGTTCCCCGCCCGTATCGGTCACGGACGAGACAATGTTTCACGCGAACCGAGAAGGTCACACTTTACCGCCTCGGAAACAGCCACCCCGACCATTTACGGGAGACGTATCATCGGTCGATGACGGCGGACGACAGCCTTCGCGATTCCGACTGGAACGCCCGCGAGAGGAACGAGACGGACACTCAGCGGCTGGACCGGAACTGGTCGAACCTGCTGCAGGAACTGCGCGTCGTCCAGACCGGCATCCAATTGCTCACCGGATTCCTGTTGACGCTTCCCTTCCAGGCTCGATTCCCGGAGCTGCGAACGTACGAACAGGTGATCTACCTGGTCACGTTGGGCGCTTCCGTGACGGCAACCATTCTGCTGGTCGCTCCTGTGGCATTGCACAGAATCCTTTTCCGTCGCCGAGCGCTCCGACAACTCGTCGACTACGCGAACCGCTTCGCCATCATCGGGTTCGTCCTCCTCGGCATCGCCATGTCCGGCGTCCCGATCATCATTTTCGGCCTGGTCGTCGGTCCGGTGGCAGGGGTGGTCGCGGGCGCCGTGTCCGCCTGCCTCTTCGCGACGGTCTGCGTCGCACTCCCCTTACGTGTGCGGCGCACACTCGGTCCCCAGCAGTGATGTGCGCCATCGAGGTGATAAATCGCCCGCTCTGGGTACACAGGGTCTGTGATCACCTCGATATCGGCCGGAGCGCCCGCTACCGCCACGAGTGATCCATCGTCCGACCTGGTGATGAACGCCATTCCGGCCGTCGCCGCTCGACTGACAGCGGTGCGCACCTCTGTTCTCGGATGGCTGCGCACACGCGGTCTGGACGAGGACACCTGCCAGGACATCACGCTCGCCACCTATGAGGCGCTGGCCAACGGCGTCGAGCACGCCTACGACCATGCGCCGAGCGGCGGCCCGGGCACCATCGACCTGCGAGCGGAGTTCGGCCCCGAGGGCAGCGTCGTGATCCGCGTGACAGATCAGGGCATCTGGACCATCAGCGCCGACGACCCGCGCCGAGGACGAGGACTGCCGTTGATTCACGCCCTGGCACACGAGGCATCCGTCGAGACGACGGATCAGGGAACGACAGTCGTCATGCGATGGATGAGCGACCGCGCCGTCTCGCGCTGACGGTCACACGACGAGTGCGGCGTGACGGGGCTGCGACTCGACTGTTCGGATAGGTCCGCTGATAGGTGAACCCGATCGTCGCGCAGCCAACAACGCCGCGCCGGTGGCCGCGATGGATTGCGGTTCCTGCGGCATGACGAGGGACGAACCCCATTCACGGGCGAACACGCCGCGGAGTAACGGGAGGTTCGCCGGACCGCCGGCGAGTACGACCGCGTCGACCTGCCGCGGCCCCCGACGTACGACATCGCTGACCCAGTCCGCCGCGTCGGAGACGTAGTCGAGCATCAAGCGATCGACGGTGGTGCGCCAGACGTTCACGGTCCCACCGACGAACGGGCCGCTGACACGCACGACGCGATGCAGGGCGATCATCTCCATCGCCCACTCCACACCGTCGGTCAAGGACTGGGAGTCGCTGGGCGACAACGGGTCCGACGTTCCGTATGCGGAGAGCAGATGTTCACGCACGCTGTCCGCGAACGCGCTGCCACGGAACCTGTCGGTCCAGGCTGCGTCCTGTACGAAGCCGGTGGCGACATCGACGACGGACACCGATGTTCCGCTCTTGCCCATGTCGACGATGGCCACGGTGGACCCGGCCTCGACCAGACCCCGCATGCGCAGGTACATCAACTGCGCTCCGAGTTCGGACGCCAGACGGACGCATCCGCCGGAATGTATCGACAGCGCGATGGTTCCGATGCGGGAGCAGGGCTCGTCCGGGACCACCAGGACTGCGCTGTCGCGGTCGGCTCCGTGCCGGGTGCAGACGGAATCGACGACCTCGACCGCCACTTCCAACCGGTCACGTCCGCGGACCACCGGCACGGATTCGGTGCCGAGAAGCGCGCGGCCCATCGGGTCCATGACTGCTGCCCGGATTGCCGACGCACCGAGAGAAATTCCGACCACTGCTCGCATGACCCGCCCCGTTCGTACCTGCTCGTACTCGCAGCCTATGTTGCCGAACAGGGAAAAGGTCGGTTCTCCAGCGTTCCGCACGATCTTTGGTTGGTTTCACTACGAGCCGACGGTTTCACTCCGCGTCGGACGAGCCTCCGTCGGGCGCCGGACCGTCGGAGGGGTCGGGCGTGGTGGGCTCCGGCGCCGGATCCGTGTCGGTGACGACCGGCCCGCCTCCGGAATCGGTACCCGTGCCACCTGTGCCGGTGCCGTCCGTTCCGGTACCCGAACCGGTGCCGCCGGTGCCCGATCCGGAACCCGTACCGCCGGTCCCTGTCCCAGTGCCCGTGCCTGTACCGCCCGAGCCTCCTGACCCTGTGCTACCGGATCCTCCGGAGGCGGTCGGCTCCTCGTCCGTACCGGTCGCCCTCGGCGTCGAGGACCCGGCGGACGGCGATGCCGGCCTCGGCCGCGGCGCAGCGGGCGATGCGGAGCCGGCAGCCGGAGCCTGCGCTGCGCCGGTACCGAGAGGGCCCGGATCGATGACCAGGCCGTCGCTCGACGTGGTGGCCGGCACGCCCGGCTGCGTCGAACCCGGCGCAGAGGGCGCGGGCCGAGCCGGAGACGAGGCGGGCGCCGCGGGATTCGGCTCGATGGTCGTGTCGCTCTCGGCGACCGAGTCGGCCCCGGTCCGCGTCACACCGGCGATCTCGGCGTCGCGCGCACCGGTGACGGCCCACACGGCGAACGATCCCGCGATGACGGCCGCGGCGATACCGGCTCCGACCACTGCGTAACCACGTCGAGTGTCCGCCGGAACGGGCTCGGGCAGCGCGAGAACGACAGGTATGGGTCCGGTCTGCGCATCCGACACGACCGCATCCGACGACACCGCCACGGCGACGGCAGGTGAATACGACAGGTCGGTGTCGACGGCGTCGACCAGGGTGACGTCGCTGATGTGCTGATCGGCCAGCGCGCGAGCGATCGGTTCGCGCAGCGCCGGCGACTCGAGGAGTACGGCAGTTCCCCAGACGGGCAGGTCGGCACGAGCGGCGCGGAGCCGCATCAGCCCGACCGCCGTGGCCACGGCGGAGCCCACGGCCGCGGAGTCGCCCCCGAGATCGGTGACCCGCTCGTCGACCGGTCCCAGATGCGGGAGTTCGACGTCGACGAGTGCCGCGGTCACGTCATCGGCAGTCGCCGAGATACCCAGCACGATGTGCACGTCTCTCCCCCTTCTGTTCGTTCGTTCGGTCGTGCGCTGACGGTCAGTTGACGCGGGTTCCGGTCGAGGTCGGCGCCGGGACCGTGGTCGTCGGTCGGACCGTGGTGGTGACCGGCGCGGAGGGCGCGGTCGTCACTGCCGACGTGGTGGGCCGGTTGTTCGGTCGACGCGTCGTCGTCACGGGCGACTCCTGCTCTGTGGGAGCCGCCTCCTGAGGTTGCGTCGGGGCGGCCACGGGCCGGCGACTCTGCGGCGTGGGCTCGGTGACGGCGGTGGTCGACGGCGCATCGGTCACATCCGTGACGGATGTCGTGGTCGTGGTCGAGGTGCGCGTCGACGGCTCCACCGATGTCGTGGCAGGCGGCGCCTGCGGCGATTCGGTATCAGGCGTCGTGGTCTCGGCGGTCGTCGGGGAGACGGAGGAGGTCACGACGACACGATCGGCCGACCGCACGTCGACGTCCTCGGACTGGCCCGACGCTGCCGCTGCGGCGCCGAGAGTCACGGCCGCCAGGAGCGCCGACGTACCCACGACCACGCCGACACGCGAGCGGCGCCGACGCCGTGCCGGCCGTGAGCGACGCACGGGAACGGACGACCGCGCGGGTGGCGGTGTCGGGAGAACCGCACGCGAGACCGGCGTGAGCACCGTGGTGACGGAGTCGTCGGCCGGAAACTGGTCGGGGACGGGGATCGGCGCGCTCATCGGAGAGGGTGGGATCACCGTGGAGAGGTGCGCCGCGCCGAGTGCTGCGAAGTGCTGCGGGTACCGGGCGACGACCATCGGGACGGCGACGTGCTCGGTCACCACGCGCTGGAGGAAGGGAATGTGCGCACCGCCGCCGACGAGCAGCACGGCGTCGACGCCCTGCGTGACCGCATCGCTCAGATGGCCCAGGAACTCCGCGAGCAACGGAGTGACGAGAAGTTCGAAGTCCGTGCGGCGCAACCGAACCGGATCGACGACGAACGGCCCCGACATGTCGATGGCGCGCTCGTCCGACAACATCTCCTTGGCGACGACGCTGTCCTGAGCCAGGTTCTGCACGGCGGCAGGGCTCATCTTCTCGGCAGCGCCGAAGGTGGCCGCGAGGTACTCGGCGACAGCGGCATCGATAGCGTCGCCGCTGAGTTCCGCGGTGCCTGCGCTGAAGAACAACTCGCCTGTGGAGGAGTCGAGGACATGGACGCGGGTGCCCACTCGACCCAGGTCCACGATGGCGACGGTGCGGGCGAATTCGAGGCAGCCGTCCATGCGAGCCGCGGCGAGGAAGGCATCGCACTCGCCGATCAGGCGGACGCCGCCCGGTCCGTACACGTCCTCGGGGTCACCGCCCACTGCCATGACGGGCGCGTCGCGGGCCCATCCCAGTTCGGCGGACATGTCCGCGGCAGCGGTCGACGCATCGGTCAGCGGATGCAGGGCGTCGGTGAACGACGTCCGCGCCTCGACCAGACGGCCCCCGCCGTCCACGACCACTCCACGTACACACCCGGTGCTCATGGAGACACCGAACGTTTCCGTGTCGGAGCGCATCATGGATCACCACCATCGGCTGTCGGGGGAACGTACCGACCGATAGTAGAGCCTCAAACCGGGCATAGCAATGTAGCGGACCGTAAAAACAAACCGGAGGTCTACTGGAGAAAGTTCAAATAAGCCTTCGACGGGGTCGGCCCGCGCTGTCCCTGATACTTCGAACCGAGCGATGAACTGCCGTACGGATTGATCGCCGGACTGGAGAGACGGAACAAGCAGAGCTGCCCGATCTTCATGCCCGGCCACAATGTGATGGGCAGATTGGCGACGTTCGACAGCTCCAGCGTGATGTGGCCGCTGAAGCCCGGATCGATGAAGCCCGCCGTCGAGTGTGTGAGAAGTCCCAGACGGCCCAGACTCGACTTGCCTTCGAGCCGGCCCGCGAGGTCGTTCGGCAGCGTCGTCAGCTCCAGCGTCGACCCCAGCACGAACTCGCCCGGGTGGAGAACGAACGGCTCGCCCTCCGCGGGTTCGACCAGCGTCGTCAGCTCGTCCTGGCGAAGTTTGGGGTCGATGTGGGTGTAGCGGGAGTTGTCGAACACCCGGAAGAGGCCGTCCAGTCGAACGTCGACACTCGACGGCTGCACCATCGCCTCGTCGTACGGCTCGATACCCAGCGTCCCGGCGTCGACCTCGGCCTTGATGTCACGATCGGAGAGCAGCACGTCCAGAAGGCTATAGACCGGCAGCGCCTGCCTCCATGTTCGCCCTGCTAATCTGGTCGCTGCGCACCTCACGGGTGCCGCGCCGATGTAGTTCAATGGCAGAACATCAGCTTCCCAAGCTGAATACGCGGGTTCGATTCCCGTCATCGGCTCCACCTCGCCCAGTCGGGCGATAGTGGAATCGAGACCCCGGAATCCGGGGTCCGTCTTCCACTATCCGCATCCACTGTGTCCGGCGACACGCGTCGTTCCTGGTCAGGATGGGTACACGTCCGCCCATCACTGTCTACCTCCCCGAAACGAGTACCTCCATGACCGAACGCGTCGTCTCCGCACGCCTCGATGTCGACATCACGGCCGCCAGCACCCTGGAGTTCCAGATCGCGGTCGCCCCGCACCCGGGTGCACAGGTGGCGGAGACGCTGTCGTTCATGCTCGACGGCACTGCTGTCGACGCGCGGGAGGTCAGCGGCAACCACGGGAACCGCATCCACGTTCTCGAGGTCGGCGAGGGCAACCTGCAGGTGTACTACGACGCGACGATCACCGGAAACGCCGAGCCGGCGCCGGTCACCGATCTCGATCGCTCCGTCTACCTTCGCCCCAGCCGCTACGCCGAGGCCGACAAGTTCTTCGGGTTCGCCGCCACCGAGTTCGGCAGCGAGTCGGACGACGCGGTCCTCCTCTCCAAGGTGTCCGACTGGGTCGGCCGACGCCTGCAGTACGTCCCGGGCAGCAGCGACCCCATCGACGGCGCGGCGGACACGCTGTTGGCCGGCGCGGGTGTGTGCCGCGACTACGCCCACCTCGTCGTCGCGATGCTCCGCGCTCTGAACGTGCCCGCGCGTCTCGTCGCGGTGTACGCACCGGGATGCGACCCGATGGACTTCCATGCCGTCGCCGAAGCTCTGGTGGGCGATACCTGGCAGGTCGTCGATGCCACGTGCCTCGCGCCGCGCTCGACCCTGGTCCGTATCGCGACCGGCCGCGACGCTGCGGACACCGCGTTCCTGGACAACCACAAGGGCTCGATCACCCTGAACAGCTCGACCGTCACGGCCGTCGTCTCCGGCGACCTTCCCCGTGACGACATCCACGAGCTGGTGGCCCTGTCCTGACCGGCTGAACGGGCGTTCCGTCGGTCGCGTCGCCGAGCCGCGTTACTGTGACTCGACGAAGCAGGAAGCGAGACGCCCATGAGCATCGAACCGGATGCAGCGCTCAGCAGTGAGTATCGGGAGACGGACGACGGTGACTACGACACCGTCATCACTCCCGGCAAGGACCCGTTCTACCGAGCTCCGGCTGGGTTCGAGCAGACGCGTCCCGGAACGGTGCTGCGCTCCCGCGAGGTATCGATCGCGCTCTTCGGCATCGTCCGTCAGCAGGTCACGGCGTGGCAGCTGCTCTATCGCACCGACAGCATCGATCACGAACCTCGCGTCGCCGTGACCACGGTCCTGCTGCCGGTGGGCGCGGATCCCGGTGCTCCGCAGGCCCTGCTGTCGTACCAGTGCGCCATCGATGCCGTCTCCGACCGCTGCTTCCCGTCGTACGCGTTGCGCAAGGGCGCACACGCCAGTGGCGCGGTTCCGCAGTTCGAACTGATGATCATCCTGTACGCGTTGCGCCGGGGTTGGGCGCTGTCCCTTCCCGACCACGAGGGCACGGACGGGCGATGGGGAGCACCCGTCGAGCCCGGCTACTGCACCCTCGACGGTATCCGCGCCGCGCTGTCCTTCGACTCGCTCGGACTGGACGCCTCCACTCCCGTCGCCCTGTGGGGATATTCGGGCGGTGGACTGGCGACGTCGTGGGCAGTCGAGGCTGCGGGCGAGTATGCCCCGGAGATCGATGTGGTCTGCGCCGCGCTGGGGTCACCGGTCGGCGACCCGGCGTCGGCGTTCTCGCGACTGAACGGAACCCTCTTCGCGGCTCTGCCGACGATGGTGGTCGAAGGCCTCCGGCGCACGTACCCGGCACTCGATTCGGTCATCCGCGAGCACGTCGCGTCCCCCGGCCTCCACATCCTGGACACCCTCGAACGCAAGACCACGATGCACGCCGTGATGACCCTGCTCATGCACGATCTCGAGCGATACACCGACATTCCCCTCGCCGATGTCATGGCCACACCCGCACTGGTGCAGATCTTCCAGGACATCCAGCCCGGCAAATCGGCACCGACGTTTCCTCTGCTGGTGTTCCAAGCCGTGCACGATCCGATCATCGCCGTCGACGACGTGGACGGACAGGTCGAGCGGTACCGCGCCGCCGGGGCCCACGTCACGTACGTCCGCGACCGTCTCAGCGAGCACCTGTCGCTGCACCCGATCGCCGCTCCCGCGACGCTCGACTGGATCGCCGACCGCTTCGCCGGAAAGCCGTTGCCCGACTCGACCACCGAGACCGTGTGGTCGACCGCGCTGACCCTCGGGGGTCTGCGCGGACTGCTCGGCCTCACGGTCTCGACAGGTCGTGCGTTCCTCGGTAGGAAGGTCGGCTGAGCCTCAGCTCTGCTGCTGGACAGTGTCTTTCGCGTCCTTGGCCTGGTTGCCGACATCCTGCGCCGCGGACGTGCCCTCGTCCTTGACGGTGCCGACGGCGTCGGTGGCGGTCTCCTTGACGGACATCGCCGCGTCCTTTGCCGGCTCCTTCAAGTTGGCCGCCGTGCTCTGCGCGACATCCCTGGCCTCGTCGACCAGCGGGGAAGCCTTGTCCTTCAGCGTTTCCGCTGCCTGCTGTTCCTTCGAACTCGCCGGGAGCAGCGACGCGGCGATGAGTCCCGCCCCGAACGCCACCAGACCGGCCGCCAACGGGTTACCTCGTGCCGCGCCCGTGACACCGCTCGGAGCACCCTTGACCTTGTCCCCCGCCGACGACAGCGACGACTGCGCGCTCGACGTCGTGTCGTGGGCAGACCCCATCACACGGTCCCGGACACCGGACACGGCTCCGGTGACACTGCTGACCTTGCGCTTGGCCATGGTGGCCGGATTCGCCTCGTAGGCGAGGGTATCGACGTCGTTGCTCAGTGTCCGCCGCGTACGTTCGATATCCGCGCGGATCGCATCGGGTTCGGTCATGGTCGCCTCTCCTCATGATGTGCGCTCGTGTCTCGAGCGACGGTGTCCGGGTGGGGTGTGAGCGCCCCGGGGATGTCCTTCACGGTGTCGGTGGTGCGGGGCATCCCGGGTGCCGACTTCAGCGACGAGCGCCCGACCACGGCGAGAACGGCCGCGATGACGGCCCAGATCACGGTCACCACCAGTGCCGACCATCCGCGCCCGATGGCGTTGCCGAGGCTCCACCACAGAGCGACCGACAGGAACAGCAGCACGAAATACCCGGCAACTGCTGCGCCGGCGAGCATTCCGGCCCCTTTACCGGCGCGGGTGGCGGTCTGACGGGCCTCCGCCTTGGCCAGCGCGAGCTCCTGGCGCATCAGCACCGAGAGATCCGCACTGACGTTGGAGAGCAGTTCACCGATCGACGGGTTTCCGTCCGACCGGGTGTTCGGTGCGGTCACGGCAGCCGCCCGGTGGGATCGGTGCCGAAGTCGGGGGGACCCATCGCCTCACCGAAGCCCGACGGCTGCACACCCCCGGCGGGCGGGATGCCGCCGGTGGGTGGAATGCCGCCACCGGGGGTGACGCCCGCACCCGGATCGGCGTATCCGACCGTCGTCGTGGTGGCGAGAGGTTCGACGCCGCCGTCGGCGTGTACCGGCGTCGCTGCGTCGGATCCCGAATCGTCCTGCTGCGCAGCGAACAAGCCGCGTCCCAGACGGCCGGCCAACAGACCGGCACCCGCCGCGATCGCCAGGAAGGCACCCGGCCGTCGGCGTGCGAAGCCCGTGACCTCGTCCAGGACGTGGCCCGGTTCACGGTCGTCCAACCACGATGCGATGGTGTGCGAGCGCTCGGCGGCCTGCCGTGCCAGATCGGTCGCCACGCCCGGGTTCTGCGAGCCGTCGGCCATCGAACCCAGTTCGTCGGCCAGGGACCGCAGGCCGGAGGCGACCCGCTTCTGTTGCGCGCCCGCCTGATCCGTCAGTTCGCGTCGCGTCTGGTGCGCGAGTTCCTTCGCGCGGTCGGTCGCCTCGCCGGCGACGGACGCAGCCTGATCCTGCGCGACGGATGCCACGTGCTTCGGCCGGGCGGGGGCCCGCGGACACCGGAGGCGGAGGTGCAGGAATATTTCCGGTGGAGTGAGTCATGGTATGTCTCAACAGGTTCGCGAGTCGTACTCGGACCCGGCTGAGATACCCCGCGAAGAACGGAGAAACCGTTCTCACCGAAGAAAACCGGAAGGAATGGTCAGGCTCCGAGTTTGTCCACCGTGTCGTCCAGGGCGGCCGCCGCGGTCGCCAAACGTTCCGGGGACCTGTCGTCGCCCAGTTGCTCCACGATCGCCGCTTTCGTGGTGATCAACACGGAGTCGGACTCGTCGTCGGTCACGACGGGCCGACCGTCACGCAGCACCAACGACGTTCCGTCGGGTGCCTCCAGCAGGTGCTCGAGCATGTCTGCAGTCACTGTCATCGTCGTTCTCCTCGTGTCTCGAAAGGTCAGGGCGTGGCTTCGTGCCCTCGTTGGCCGTGGGTGCGACGGTCCTCTTTCATCTCCGCCTCGAAGACGTGTCTGCGGCCGCCCATCAGATCGTCGCGGATCCGACGCTCGTGCTCGCGCACCGTGGACCAGTACCCGTCGTCGAAATCCTCGACGATCTGAAAGGTCCATCGGCCCTCGATCACGTTGCGTCCGACGACCTCTGCCTCGAGCGCGTCGGCTGCAGCAGTGTGGCCGGCCTCCCGCAGCTCGTCGGCAGCCTTACCCAGTTGCAGATCTGCGTGCCCCATCATCTGATGGAACGAATACAGCTGTCCGCGTGCACGTTCCACCCACTCCAGGGCCTCGGACACCGAACCCACAGCGGACACCGTGGCGTCGTCCGCGTCGGTGGGACGGCGGTGGTCGGCCAGCATCTTCTCGCGGTCTTCACTCATGTCGAGTGGTTACCCTCGCCGTATCCGTGCGAACCGCGACAGCGTCCGCACACCCCCCAGAAGAAGACGTCGATACCGTCGACCGCGAAGTCGTCCGGGTCGCCCGTCGAGCGGCGGACGTCGGTGGTCAGCGACGTGTCGAACACCTGCCGGCATTGCCGACACATCAGGTGATGGTGGTCGTCTCCGTCCACCCGTAGTTCGTACAGCGCGGGGGAGTTGGCCGGCTCGATCCGGCGGAGCAACCGCGCCGACACCAGGGCGTCCAGGTTCCCGTACACGGTCTGGCGGGACATCCCCTGCGGCGACAGTGTGCGCGCCACGAAACCGGCGTCGACGTGCGGGTGCTCGGCCACCACGCGAAGCACTCGCATGCGGGGCCGCGTCACCCGCAGGCCTCGATCGCGCAGCACCCGCTTCCAGTGCGTTTCCGACGGTGCGACCGTCGCGACTTCGTCTGTTTGCACGACGCCGGTGTGCCCTCGGACGGACGTGCGAAACCACTTCGTCCCGGTCAGTCCGTGGTCGGCGCCGCCGCCCTGATCTTGCGACGGTGACTGGTGTCGCAGAAGGGATAATTCTTGCTGCGGCGGCACGCGCACAGCGCCACCATGAACCGATCGGAACGCACGCTCGTGCCGTCGTCGAGTTCGACGACGACGGGACCCTCCACCATGACGGGGCCGCCGGGCACCATCCGGACGGCTCGGGCAGCCCGCGGGTCAGGGGCGTCGGGCACGGATGACCACCAGTTCCTCGGAACGACGGCCCGGCTGCAGCGCACCTGTCGACTCGAGCCACTCGGCACGTGCGTGCATCACCGGACCGAACGCGATGCGGCGACGCGCGACGACGTCCACGGTGGTTCCAGCGCGACGCAGGCGCTCGACCGTGCGCGCCTCCCCGGCGAACTCGGACTGCACGATCAGCATCGTGCCGCCCGGGACGAGAAGATCGAACGCGTTGTCGCACAGGGGATCCAGGACGATCCGGCCGTCGGAACCCGCATCCCACGCGCGATGCACTCCGCGTCCGGTGGGCGCTGCGGGCGACGGAACATAGGGAGGATTGGACACCACCAGATCGAAGGGCGCCTCGAGAAGCGCGTCCTCGAGAGTTCCCTGCCGAGCATCGACGGTCACGCCGATCCGATCGGCGTTGTCCAATGCGCACGCGACGGCACGGGAGTCGAGGTCGTAGGCGAGCACCTCGCGAGCCCCGAGACATGCCGCCTCCAGGGCGAGGACGCCGGTTCCGGTGCACAGGTCCAGGACTCGGGCATCGAGCGGCGATGCTGCGACAGGCATGACGTCGCACATCAGTCGGGAGTCGTCCTGCGGCGCATACACACCGGGGTGAGCGCGAATCATGTCGATCGTGTCGCGGTGAACCGTCGTCACACGAGTACCTTCCGTCGGCGCAGCGGTGCGCTGGCGACAATTGCCGCCATCAGTTACCTATGCATTCCCGCTCACCGGTTACTCAAACGCCGCGAAGAATGGTCACCACCGTCGCGCGATGATCTCCGCGATGCGCGGAATCTCGTCGTCCGGCAATGGTTCCGACCCGATCACGACCTGTCTGCTCAGCAGACCGTCCACCGACATCGCGAACAACTCCGCGGATGCGACGGTGGCCGGGTATCCCGCCTCGGCCATCTTGGACGCCACCAAGGCCACGAATGCCCCGAGTTGCGAGTCGAACGCTGCCTTCAGTTCGGGACGCACCAAGCCTTCGCCGAGGAGGTGGTGACGCGCCATGACCCGGCCGCGATGCGCGTCGCTGCACATCTCGCGGACGAACCCCACGAGGGCACCGACGACTGCTTCGTGCTCCCACGACTGCAGGGCGAAGTGCCGCGCGGCCACCTCGAGATCGCGGCGGAACACCTCGTCGAGGGCCAACGCGAGCAGGGTCGCGCGGTTCGGAGCGTGGTAGTTGACGGCCCCGGCACCGAGGCCGGTGGCCTCGTCGACAGCGCGATGGGTGAACCCCCGCGGCCCGCGTTCGGCCAGCACACGAACGGCAGCTTCGGCGATGAGCAGCCGCCTACTGGGCTTGTTCGCTGGATCCACGTCGAGCATATTACGGCCCTGACGTGCGGAAAGATAATCAATCGGACATCCGTGCCCGCCGTCGCATCGATGTCCGGTCCGGGGAGAAGCTCTTGACACCGGAGCCACCGACCCGTTTTCTATACAGATGTTGAGGAATCGAACCATGGGTCGCCGCGGCTTCTTCGCTGCTGCCGCTGTCGCCGCCGGGGCTGTCACGATCGCCGTCGCACCACGAAGCTCCGCCGCTCCCGTCGCTCTCGGAGCGCCTGCCGACACGCACCGCTATCCGGGGTACCGGGGCGCCGACGTCGATCTGCCCTACGCGCGGTACATGCAGCCGCGCACCGCCCCCGCTCAGCAGCACGTGCTCGACGCCGTCGCTGCTCCCCCACTGCCCGCGGCAGCGGTGCCCCGCTTCGACGACATCACCCGCGACCTCGCCGCCACCGGAACCTCGGCCGTCGAGACCGGATACGGGCAGGGCGCCGACAGTGTGGTGTTCGTGGCGGCGCGGACGGAGATGCCGGGCGTCACCGCCGCGATGTGGGACTGGTGGTTCGGATGGCATTCCACCGAGGCCGCGCGCTACAAGTTGTGGCACCCCGACGCCCACCAGTACGCGTCATTGGCGACCGATCTGACGGGCACATCGCTGCCGGACAAGCAGAAGTACATCGGCAACACGACGTACGTCGACGAGTACGTGGGACCCAAGCTGCAGCAGCTGGGGATCAACTTCCGGGACCCCGTCGCTCACGGATTCACCGTGCCGGCCGACCAGACGATCATCTTCGGACGCGTCGGCAGCAGCATCGCACCGGTCGACCTGGGGTGGCTCGCCCATCAGGTCCGGCCGATCGACGGCGGCGCCGAGATGCGCAGCCGTTTCCACCTCAATCTGCGGGGGCTGCACGTTCCCGACCTGACGCAGGCAGCGAATGCCATAGCCCGAGGCGCCTCGGTGGACCCGACGGACCTGCAACTGGGCCTGGACCTCGGTCGGGACCTGATGCTGCACTGCGGGCAGGAGATGAACCACCTCGCGCAGTTCCTACCGGAGCTGTACGCGGAATTCTCGAGCTGAGATCAGCCCGTCGACCCCGAGTTCTTCGACTCGGAACCCTTCGACACGAGCTCGGCCGACAACCGGCTGATCGCGGTGTTGGAATCCTGGGACAGACGGGTCAGCAGGGAGAACGCGTGCTCGGCGTCCACACCGAACCGCTCCATGATCATTCCCTTGGCCTGACCGATGATGTCGCGCGACGCCAGGGCCGAGTGGAGCTGGTCCTCGACCCGGCTGGAGGTCAGGGCGATAGCCGCGTGGGTCGCCAACGCCTCCCCCACGGCGATCGCCTCGTCGCTGAAAGCGGACGGTTCATGAGCGAACAGGTTGAGGGCGCCGAACGTGTCCCTGTGGGTGAACAGCTGGAACGACAGCGAACTACGGACACCGGCCTCGACGGCTGCGGGCGCGTACTTCGGCCACCGCATCTCGAGAGTGAGATCGTCCGCTCGCACGACTTCCACCGACGTCGCCGCGTCCAGACACGGACCCTCGCCGAACTCGATCTGCAGCGCGTCGAGGCGGGGAGGGAGATCGGACGTCGGTCCATGCGAGGTGAACGTCGACTTGCGTCCGGCGATCTCCACGATGTCCGCCGCGTCGGCGCCCGGGACCAGGTCCAACGCCGCTCGCGTGATCTCTCTGAGCTTGGTGTCGAGGTCGCCGTGCGCCGTCAGGTCGCGGGCGAACAGCGCCAACGCCGACGTGATGTCTCGCTCGCTCATACGCTGCTCCATCCATGTCGGGAGGGCTGAACGGAACACCCCACTGTGCCGACCGGACATATGTGTCCGTCGGCACCTATGGATTGACCGCGCGGCCCCTCGGGTAAACAAGGACGACCCACCGAAAGGCACGTCGTTGCGCATTCTCGTCACCGGGTCCACCGGCTACATCGGTTCCCGGCTCATCCCTTTCCTCCTCGGCGACGGCCACGTCGTCCTCGCAGCCATGCGCGACGACAGCAAAGCGTCGTCGTTCGCCTGGAACGAGGACGTGACGCCGGTGCACTTCGACATCACCGACCACGACTCCATCGACAGCGCGGTGAGCGGCGCCGACGCGGTGGTCTACCTGGTGCATTCGATGGACGACGGCGACTTCGTCACCAAGGACCGCGAGGCAGCTCAGGCTGTCGCGGCGGCCGCGGAGAAGCACGGCGTCGGCCGCATCGTCTATCTCTCCGGGCACGTTCCCGACGACGACATCGAGCTGTCCGACCACATCCGCTCCCGCCTACAGGTCGAGGAGGTCTTCCTCAACTCGTCGGTGCCGGCCACCGTGCTGCGCGCGGCAATCATCCTGGGCGCGGGATCGACGTCGTTCGAGTTGGTCCGCAAGATGGTCGAGCGGCTGCCCGTCACCCCGGTTCCCAGTTGGATGGTGAACAAGGTGCAGCCCATCGCCACGACCGATGTCCTGCAGATCATTGCCGCCGCGCTGAAGGGCGACCCGATCGCCGGATCCTTCGACATCGGCGGAACCGAAGTGCTCACCTACCCCGAGCTGCTCTCGCGCTACGCGGACATCGCGGGCTTGGCGCGGCCGCAGTTCCGAGTACCGCTGGTCCCCACACCCGTCGTCGGGCGGGCGGTCGCCACCATCACCGGCATGCCCCCGGGCACCGTGATCTCTCTGGTCGACAGCCTTCACCACGACATGATCGTCCGACGAGGCAACGCGGCGACGGACACCTTCGCCGACGCGGTGGGCGAGTTGGTCGGGATCGACGAGTCGATCAGGCGCTCCCTCGAAACCAGCACCCACGACGGCACGGACGCGGAGGGAACGACCGATCCCCAGTCCGCTGCCGACACCGACCCCTCGTGGGCCGGCGGCGTGGTCAGCCTGCAGGACGGCGACGTCGTCCACTCCCCGACCGGGAAGATCTCGCGGGCAATGCTGCATCCCAAGTCCTGACGGGTGGTTCCGGCGTCGTCCTTCGGGTACCCGCCGAAGATGACGAATACCGAAGAGACAGTCGACCAGTACACCAAACGTGACCCGACGACTGCGTACGGAGTACCGGATCGCGAAGGGCAGGAACCGATCTCGCATCCGGGACTCACCGGCGACCTCCGGACCACACCCGACCACGGGGAGAGCACCTACCGGGGATCGGGCCGACTCACGGGCCGCAAAGCGCTGATCACCGGCGCCGACAGCGGCATCGGCCGGGCCGTCGCGCTGGCCTTCGCGCGCGAAGGCGCGGACGTCGTCCTGTCCTATCTCGACGCCGAGGAGGAGGACGCGACGCAGACGGCGCGCCTGGTCGAGGAGGCCGGCCGGCGGGCGGTGAAGGCTCCGGGCGACATCCGCAGCGAAGAGCACTGCAACGATCTGATCGACACGGCGTTCCGCGAACTCGGCGGTCTGGACATCCTGGTGAACAACGCCGCGTTCCAGATGGCGCAGAGCGGCGGCATCGCCGACATCAGCACCGAGCAGTTCGACCGAGTTCTCAAGACGAATCTGTACGCACTGTTCTGGTTGTCGAAAAAGGCCGTGTCGGTGATGGAGCCGGGCGCGACCATCGTCAACACCGCCTCGGTGCAAGGGGTGTCCCCGTCACCGGAGCTGCTCGACTACGCCACCACCAAGGCCGGCATCATCAACTTCTCGAAAGGACTGGCGTCCGAGGTGGCGCCTCGCGGCATCCGCATCAATGTCGTTGCGCCGGGGCCGATCTGGACCCCACTGATTCCCGCGACGATGCCGTCCGACAGTGTCGACGGCTTCGGTGACCAGGTACCGCTGGGCCGCGCCGGTCAACCCGCCGAACTCGCACCCGCCTACGTGTTCCTCGCGTCGGGCGAATCCAGCTACATCACAGGTCAGGTCATCGGTGTCACCGGTGGCGCACCCATTCTCTGAGAGGCAACACTCATGAAAGCAGTGACATGGCACGGCAAGCGTGACGTTCGAGTCGATACCGTCCCGGATCCGGTGATCCAGGAGCCCACCGACGCCATCATCGAAGTGACATCGACCAACATCTGCGGATCCGATCTGCACCTCTACGAGGTGCTCGGCCCGTTCATGAATGCGGGCGACATCCTGGGCCACGAGCCCATGGGCATCGTGCGTGAGGTGGGAAGCGCGGTGTCGAACCTGTCGGTCGGCGACCGTGTGGTCATCCCGTTCCAGATCTCCTGTGGCTCGTGCTACATGTGCGACAAGCTGCTCTACACGCAGTGCGAGACGACGCAGGTCCGCGAATCCGGCATGGGCGCAGCGTTGTTCGGCTACTCCGAGCTGTACGGATCCGTGCCCGGCGGACAGGCCGAGTTCCTCCGGGTCCCGCACGCCGACTTCACTCACATCGCGGTGCCGGAGGGTCCCGACGACTCCCGGTTCGTCTACCTGTCCGATGTCCTGCCGACGGCATGGCAGGCCGTGCAGTACGCCGATGTACCCGAGGGCGGCACACTCACGGTTCTCGGACTCGGCCCCATCGGCGACATGGCCGCACGCATCGGCATCCATCTGGGCTATCGAGTCATCGGCGTCGACAGGGTGCCGGAGCGCCTCGAACGTGCGCGCGCCCGCGGTGTCGAGACCGTCGATCTCCGCGCCCACGGTGGACAGGTCGGGGATGCCATCCGTGACCTGACCGACGGCCGCGGAACGGATTCCGTCGTCGATGCTGTCGGCATGGAGGCGCACGGTTCCCCGGTGGCCAAGGCGGCGCAGCAGCTCGCCGGTCTACTTCCCGATGCACTGGCGAAGCCGATGATGGAGAAAGCGGGAGTAGACCGACTCGACGCGGTGTACTCCGCTGTCGACATCGTGCGCCGCGGCGGAACGATCTCACTGTCGGGTGTCTACGGCGGCGCGGCGGACCCCATGCCGATGATGACGATGTTCGACAAGCAGATCCGCCTCCACATGGGTCAGGCGAACGTGAAGCGGTGGGTCGACGACATCATGCCGTTACTGACCGATGCGGATCCGCTCGGCGTCGACGACTTCGCGACGCACACACTGCCGTTGGCCGACGCACCGCACGCCTACGACATCTTTCAGAAGAAGCAGGACGGCGCGGTGAAGATCATTCTCCGACCGTGATCGGGACCAGTCGGTCGAGCTCGAGGACACCGAGGGTTCGCCGTACGCGCATCGACGGCGCGATGACGCTGTCGATGGCGTGCGGCGACTCCGCCAGCGCGTTCTCGATGGCCGTCACGCCGGCCGAGCTGAAGAACTCGACGCCGCCGAGATCGAGGACTAGGGCGGAGACCGCCAGCCGATGTCGTAGCGCGGTTTCGAACTCGAAAGCCGTGACCAGGTCGACGTCGCCGTGAACGGTGAGCGTCGGCGAGCCGGTGACGGGGGCATCGATGGTGAAGGAGATCGGGAGTTGATCGGTGGACGGGGTGTGTGACGTCATCGATGTACCTTTTCGGCGCTTCCCGGCCACGACCGGGTGTGTTGAGCGAAGGGCCCGACTCTGGACCACCGTGTCGATGATGTTGCCGGACCCGGGTGACGGTCCCACAGACGGCAAGATCACGAATAGATCACGGTAAATAACAGAAGGGTCACGGCGGTACCGGCACCCCGATCGAGCTGCCGGTACCGCTCCCGTGTCAGCTCCGGGTGGCTCGCAACGCATCGGCGGCCGACACGGGCTCGCGGCCGAGGAGCCTCGCCAGATCACCGGACTCGGTGTCCAGATCCCCGCGTGCGATGCCCGCGTCGGCGCTGGCGAGCATCTGCGCGACCGGGGTGGGCAGACCTGCACCTTCGAGCGCACCGACGTGCTCGTCGGTGGACAGATCCTTGTAGGTGACGCCGGAGCCGATGACCGCGGCGATCGCGTCGGCCACGCCGTCGTAGGTCAGACGCTCGCCACCCAGCTCGTAGACCTTGCCGGCCTGATCGTCGGAGAGTAGGACGGCCACCGCAGCGGTGGCGTAGTCGGCACGTGCCGCACCTGCGAGGACACCCTGGCCACCGCTGCCGATGATGGCTCCGGTCGCCGAAGCCTGGTCGACCGACGCGGCGTAGTTCTCCCAGTACCACCCGTTACGAAGCAGGACGGACGGCACCGACGACGACGCCAGGCGCTCCTCGGTGGCGATATGTTCGGGAGCGAGACTGACCGTGCTGGTATCGGCCTTGAGCAGGCTGGTGTACGCGACGAGTGAGACACCTGCGGCCTCGGCAGCCTCGATCACGTTGGTGTGCTGCGCAACTCGCTTGCCGACCTCCGAACCCGACACGAGCAGCAGCTTGTCGACGCCGTCGAACGCGGCGCGCAAACTCGCCGGATCGCCGTAGTCGGCGACGCGAATGGTCACGCCGCGAGCGGCCAGATCGGCAGCCTTGGCCTCGTTGCGGACGACGGCGACGATGTCGCTCGCCGCGACACCGTGGTCGAGAAGTGCGTGGACGGCTGCCGAACCGAACTGGCCCGTAGCTCCGGTCACCGCATATGTGGTCATGACATGTCTCCTGGGTCGAAAAGGCGAACGCGGCTCGGTCCGAACCGCTCGTCGACCACTATGCACTTACTTTTCGTACAGTGCAACATCATCAGTAACCAGTGACTGTTCGGCTGGTACTCTGAACGAGTGCCCGACATCGATCCCACACTCGAAGCAGACGTGTTCTCGCGCAACTGCTCGTCTCGCGACACGATGCAGGACATCACCGGTCGATGGGGCGTGCTGGCGCTCGCTGCGCTGGCGGAGGGCCCCTACCGCTTCGGGGCGCTGCGACGCCGCGTGGACGGAGTGAGCGAGCGGATGCTGTCCCAGACGCTGCAACGTCTCGAGCGCGACGGTCTGGTCACCAGGACGGTGCTGGAGCAGATCCCGCCCAAGGTGGAGTACACCCTGACGGATCTGGGGCGTGCGGCCGCCGACCACCTGGTGGGTCTGATCGACCTCGTCCAGTCGAACATCGCGACCGTGACGGCTGCGCGCGCCGAGTACGACGCGCGCAGCACGGCCACGATCTAGCTGGTGCCGCGACCGGTCTCGGACTGCAGCCGGTCGATCATCTCGGACGCCTGCGCCTTGTTCAGGTCGGACGGAACGTCCTCCTTGGCCTCACGGGCGAGCGTCTCCAGGTAGCTCAGCTGGGGACCGGTGGGCGGCTCGTCGCCGGTCACCCAGTCGGACGGATCCTTCTCGGCACTCTGGTCGACAGCGCCGGTGTTCTCTGGTGTGTTGTCATCGCTCATACGTTCGACTGTACCCATCGCGCCGTCCTCGCAAACCGTCTCGACGTGCGCCACAAACGGCAACGGTGCGGTCCATTGGCTCGCCGAGCCGTATTCGTGCCGCTTTACTTCGTACAAACCCGCGCAACACACTCGTTTCCCAGCAAATCTTCAGCCCGGGGTGCTACAAACGGCGTTGTGATCGTCTTCGTGGCAATAGCAGTGCTCTGGTTCGGAGCCGCACTGGCCATTGCTGTGCTCCTCGGACGCGCGGCATCTCGTGCCGATCGCGAGGAGCTGGGCTCGCAGAACGACTGGGACATCGCCGAGATCGACCAGGAATTCCACGGTTCACGCTGACCGTTCTGCCGATAACGGTCCGATATCTACAGCACGACCGAAGAAGCATTCTCCGCGGTCGGTTCCAACGACATGTACGCCGTTTCCAATCGGTGCACCGCAGCGATGAGACGATCACCGTTCTCGGCATAGGGCAATCGGACATAGCGCTCGAAAGCCCCCTCCACTCCGAAACGAGGACCCGCCGCCACCGCCACCCCGTGCGACGGTGCGACGGCCGCCAGCGCCGTGGACGTCGCCGTCGGCATCTGCAACCACAGCGACAGGCCGCCCGGCGCGCGGTCGTAGGTCCAGTCGGGAAGACGGTCCGCCAACGCGGCCGTCAGGGCATCACGGTTGCGCCGCAGTTCGGCGCGGCGAGGGACGACCACTTCGTCGTGCCTTTCGATGAGGGCCGCGCACGCCAGCTGGTCCATGATCGGCGTGCCGATGTCGACGGCTGCCCGCGACGTCGCCAAGCGCGAGATCAGCGACGGTGCCGCCCGGATCCATCCGACCCGCAGTCCACCCCAGTACGACTTCGAGGCCGACCCGACGGTCACGACCGTCGACGGATGCCCGACCGACGCCACCGGCGGCGGGGGCGCCTCGTCGAGCCACAGATCGGCCATGGACTCGTCGACCACGAGGGTCGTGCCGGTACGACGCGCATTCGACGCCAGTTCGGCTCGACCGTCCGCGTCGAGCAGTGCGCCCGTCGGATTGTGGAAGTCGGGGAGAACGTAGGCCATCCGGGCCCCGGTCTGCGACGCCGCGTCGCGTATCGCGTCCAGATCCCACCGTCGCGCGGAGTCACCGGACGGGCGCAGCGGCACCGGTACCGCGCGGGCTGCCGTACGTCGGATGGCCTCCAGCGCATTGGGATACGTCGGATGATCGACCACGACCCGATCGCCGGGCGAGACCAACACCTCGAGCAGGAGTCGCCACGCCTGCTGCGCGCCGGAGGTCACCATGATCTGATCCGGCGACGTCGGGAGACCACGCTCGTCGTAGCGTCGAGCGATCGCGCGACGCAGGGCGACGATCCCGACGGGCTCGATACCGTGGCCGGTGTAGTACGCCGGAAGCGCTTCCAGCGCAGCGGTATACGCGCGCGTGACCTCCTCGGAGGGTGCGGTCACCGCAGCATGGGTCATGTCGATCACCGATGCCGGCCCGGGCTGCCCGGCGCTCACGGCGCGACCGGAACTCGGACGGCGGGTCGCCGGTGGAAGTGCGACCGTGCTGCGTGAGCCCTGCCTGCTGAGCAGGTAGCCCTCGTCCCGCAGTGCCGCATAGGTATTGGTGACGGTCGTCCGGGACAGGGTCAGCGCACCGGCCAGGTCGCGTTCGCTGGGCAGCGCCACCCCGAGCGGGATACGGCCGTCGTGCACCAGGAGGCGGATCCCGTCGGCCAGCGCCCGGTACACGGGCCGATGCTTGCCGGACGGACGCCAGTGACCGAGGTCGCGCACCAGCGTCGCCGCACCGATCACTCGACTCACCATGAGAGCCAGTATCGCTCAGGCCGTGCGGGCGGATCCCATCAGGAAGGCGCCCGTGCCCGGTAGCCACCCGACGGTGCCACCCTCGAACACGTTGTACCGGCCGTGGCCGGTAGGCGTGCGCTTCTGATTGGTCACCGGATACCCGAGCGTGCCGCCGGCTCCGCCGTGGTCGAGATACCAGGCGAGGATCTCGCCGTGCACCTCGAACGCACCACCCTCGGGGAGCGCGAACACGACCGCGTGCTGGAACTCGAGCATGCCGCCGCCGCGCGGACCGAGCATCAGTTCACCGACACGGGTGCCGATCCACGAATGCTCCAGGGCGAACCGCTCGAACTGGCACTCGAAGACCTCGAGTCCGACGTACGTGCTGTCCATGGCGGCCACCCTCCAGTGACTCGGTCCCGCCGAGAAACGGATCCAACTGTTCCGTCTCATAGCGAGCCTGAGCCACAGTATGAGCTATGCAGGCACTTTCGTCATCACATTTGTGACAAGCCGGAAAAATCGACCGGTCAGCCCAGAATGTCCCGACGCACGATGGTCTGATCCCGACCCGGCCCGACGCCGATGTACGACATGTGGGACCCGGACAGCTCCTCGAGTCGCAACACGTACTTCTGGGCGTTGACGGGCAGCTCCTCGAACGAGCGCGCGCCCGAGATGTCTTCCCACCACCCCGGCATCTCCTCGTAGATCGGCTTCGCGTGGTGGAAACCGGTCTGCGTCATCGGCATGTCGTCGTGGCGGACGCCGTCCACGTCGTACGCGACGCAGATCGGGATGGTGTCGAGTGACGACAGCACGTCCAGCTTGGTGAGGAAGTAGTCCGTGATGCCGTTGACCCGCGTCGCATAGCGGGCGATGACGGCATCGAACCAGCCGGTGCGGCGTGCGCGGCCGGTGGTGACACCCACCTCGCCGCCCTGCTTGGCCAGGTACTCCCCCGACTCGTCGAACAGCTCCGTGGGGAACGGGCCCGAGCCGACACGCGTCGTGTACGCCTTCAGGATGCCGAGGACCGTGGTGATGCGGCCGGGACCCACACCGGATCCGACGGATGCGCCACCCGCGGTCGGGTTGGACGACGTCACGAACGGATAGGTCCCGTGGTCGACGTCGAGCAACGTGCCCTGCGAACCCTCGAGCAGCACGGTCTCCCCGCGCTCGAGCGCCTGGTTCAGCGCGAGCCTGGTGTCGGAGATGCGGTGCTTGAAGCCCTCGGCCTGGCCGAGAACCTCCTCGACGACGGCTGCCGGATCCAGCGCGCGACGGTTGTAGATCTTGGCCAGCACCTGGTTCTTGAACTCCAGCGCCGCCTCGACTTTCTGCGTGAGGATCTTCTCGTCCAGGACATCCGCGGCGCGCACTCCCACGCGGGCGATCTTGTCCTGGTAGCACGGGCCGATGCCGCGGCCCGTGGTGCCGATCTTGCGAGCTCCGAGGAACCGTTCAGTGACTTTGTCGATGGCCACGTGGTACGGCATGATCAGGTGCGCATCGGCGCTGAGCAGCAGTTTCGTGGTGTCGACGTCACGCTTCTCGAGGCCGTCGAGCTCGGTGAGCAGCACACCCGGATCCACCACGACGCCGTTGCCGATCACGTTGTTCACGCCCGGGGACAGGATTCCCGACGGGATCAGGTGCAGCGCGAACTTGTCACCGTTGGGCAGGACGACGGTGTGGCCGGCGTTGTTGCCACCCTGGTAGCGCACCACCCACTGCAGCCGCTCGCCGAAGAGATCGGTGGCCTTGCCCTTGCCCTCGTCGCCCCACTGGGCGCCGATGAGGACGATTGCCGGCATGTGTTGCTCCATCACTCGAATGAGCAGCCGGACCGTCCCGGGCTGCGGCTCGTGAGGATGACACGACGAACGTCGTGCATCGACCATGACCGGTGACACAGTGTACCGCCCGGGCCGAACGCCACCGCTCGCAGCCGACCGCACACCGTACTGCCTGGTCTTCTGTCGCGGTCGCCCGGTCAAAGCGACGCGTAATCGAGACCCGGCGACGCTCACTCCGGAGTCCACGTCCCCGAAGTCCTGATTATGGTGGACAACGACCCTCCCGAGCGATAACAAAGGACCCTTTCGCGTGACTCCGTTCGTCTTGCAGTGCGGCAGGCCCCTGGTGCCCATCGCGCTGTCCTCGCTACCGCTGACCGCGGTGCCCGAGGTGCCGTCGAAGGAAGAATGCGATGCGGTGCTCGCGGAACTCGACGGACTGCACGACCCGCGTCTGATCGTGCTGGGCACCGACGCCTCGCTCGCCGCCGTCCTCACCCGACTCATGCGACGCGACCGTCTCGACATCGAACTCGCGTACGTCGCGGAATCGGCCAGCGAGGCCAGCCACCTGTTCCGCGTCGGCACCGGGTCCCGCGCAGCGAAGGTCGCGTTGTCGGGAAAAGCGTCCCCCACCCCGCTGATCCGCGACGATGCCGGCTCCGCGGTCGTCGGGCTCGCCACCGTCTCCGGTCCGCGAGGCCACCTGGTCGGCGAGGCATACGTCGACGACACCCGACTCTTCTCCGGTGAGGTGCCCGGCATCGAGGTCTCCCCCACCCTGGAGATGCCCGGTCTGCGGGCACGCGTCCAGGGCAAGCGCGGCCTGTTCCGTAAGCGCTGGATCACCGGCCGGGCGATGCAGCTGGGTGCTACCGCCGCGCGGCTCACCAAGGACGGTGTCGACATTCCCCGCGAGACCACGCGGTCGACGATCTACCGCCACGACAAGCAGTGGTTGCTCGTCCGCTGACCTAGACGCCGGCGTTCCGCGAGGCCGCCAAGGACTCACGCAGTTCGGCAGCATTGCGAGGCCGGGCGTTCGGATCCAGCAACCCGTCGGCCGCCAGCTCCGCCGCCAACGCCAGCGTCCACGGAGTCCGCAGACGGGCCCGCCTCACCAGATCCTCGTCCGACAGCAGTGTCACCGGGTCCCCCTGCACCACGACGCCGTCGACGACGACGGCAACCGAGTGAGACCACTCGAGCGCGAGCGCGACGTCGTGCGTCGACAACACCACCGTCGTATGCGCGTTCTCGAGGCGGGACAGCGCGGCGAACATCTCGTCGACACCCTGCGGATCCAGGCCGGCAGTGGGCTCGTCGAGAAGCAGGATGCAGGGACGCATAGCCACGGCTCCTGCCGTCGCCACACGCTTGCGCTCGCCGTAGGAGAGCTGATGCGTCGGGCGGGACCGCAGATGGTCGATACCCATCACGTCGAGCGCGGCGTCCGTCCGGTCGCGGATCTCCCCGGCGGTGAGGCCCAAATTGACCGGGCCGTACGCGACGTCGCGATAGACGTCGACCGAGAACAGTTGATCGTCGGGGTCCTGCAGCACCAACTGCACTTCCTGTCGGTGCGCGCGCAGGCGGGGCCGCGAATACCGCAGCGGAACGTCGTCGATCTCCACACGGCCGGCGTCGGGCTCGACAGCTCCCGACAGACAGCGCAGCAGAGTTGTCTTTCCCGACCCGTTGGCTCCCAACAGCGACACCCGTCGCGCCGCGGGTACGTCGATCGTCGCACCCCGCAGGACCGGCGGACCGCCCTGATAGCGGACGACGATGTCGCGAGCAGTCATCGTGCGATGGCTCATCGCGCACCTCCGAGCGACACCGCGACCACCGCGGCGAGAACCAGCACCGTGACCGACAGGAAAGCCGGTGAACTGCGCTGCACGTCGATCGGATCGGCGGACACGGCGTCACCGAACTCGCGCCCGGCCAGCCCCGCTTCGAGTCGGGACGCCCGATCCCAGGACTTCACCAGGACGGCAGCCGTCAGCAGACCCGCCGACTGCATCGAGCGCCGCGGCGAGGAGTAGCCCAGCCGCGAGGACTGCGACTGACGGATGGTGTGGACCGACACCAGCAGCACGAACAGGAACCGGTACATCACGGCGGCGACGTCGATGCACGCCTGCGGGACCCGGAGTCGTCGCAGTCCCGACAGGATGTCGATCATCGGAGTCGTCATGGCGAGCAGGAGAACCGCCGACGTCCCGGCGACCGCGTGCCCGGACACCTCGAGGGCGCGCCCGACGCTGTCCTGCGTCACACCGATGCTCCAGTCGGGCGTCGCCGTGACGGTGATCGCGACCGAGACGGCACCCAGCGCGATGAACACCGCAGGGGCAGCGAGTGCGCGCAGCACCGGCCGCAGCGGCGTTCGAGCCATGACCGTCACAGCGCCCAGAGAGACCGCGGTGACGACGACGGCCCCCGGCCACGGCGGCAGCAGCAACGCGCACACCACGAGACCGAGCGACAGCAGTGCCTTGTCGGCGACGGATCGCGTGCGCCACGCACTGGCCCACGCCGCGTCGTCGGTCGCGAGACCCTGCATCTAGGTCCGCTCGAGTTCGGCGCGCAACGCTTCCAATTTCCGACGTCCACGCAGCGACGCCAGCACGTATCCGAGGATCAGTCCCCCGGCCGCGGCCTGCAGCGCGAACAAGCCCGACTCGACCTCGCCGGACGTCGGGGAGAACACGGAGGTGAACCACGGGACGTAGTCCGGGTGGTCCTCCTCGATCCGCGCAGTGGCCGCCGAATCGGATCCGACGAACCGTTCCTGGTCACCGCTGCGGCCGGCGTCGAGCAGCAGCGCAGCACCGACGATGAGCACGACCCCGCCCGCGAGCAGCAGGTTGATCCACACGTTCCTACGCATCGACGGCGCCCTTCTCCCGTCGGAGCACACCCAGAGATAGCAGTTCCGGCGTCGCGACGGTGCGCAGGACGCGGAACACCAGGACACCCAGCAGACCCTCGGCGATGGCGAGAGGAATCTGGGTGACGGCGAAGATCGACAGGAACTTCGTGACGGCACCGAGCACGCCGCTCTGCGGATCGGGGAACGCCAACGCGATCTGCACGGACGTCGTGCAGTACGTGGAGAGATCCGCCAGCATCATCGCGAAGAACACCGAGAGCGACAGACCTCCGCCCAGCATCCCGGTGAGGCGGAACGCGGCGTACCCCACCCACGGACCGACGACGGCCATCGAGAACGCGTTGGCTCCGAGCGTCGTCAAGCCTCCGTGGGCCAACAGCAAGGCCTGGAACAGCAGCACCACCGTGCCGAGGAACGCCATGACCGGGGGCTTGAACAGCACCGCCCCCAGCCCGGTTCCGGTGGGGTGGCTCGAGCTGCCGGTCACCGACGGAAGTTTGATCGCGGACAGGACGAACGTGAACGCCCCCGCCGCGCCCAGAAGCAGCCTGCTGCTCGGGTTCTCCCTGACCTGGATGACGACGGCGCGAGCACCGTGAACGACGAACGGCGCCGCGGCGCACGTCCAGACTGCCGCGTGAACGGGTGGCAGAAAACCCTCGGCGATATGCACGAGTGGAACTCCTCAGATTGCGCGTCCGATTCGAGTTACCGTGCACGGCTCGGCGATCTGACTCACGGACTGGTAGTCCGTTCACAGTGGCGCGACCGTCCCGGAATCTCACCGGGTTCCCCTCACCAGCACGGAGCGAGTGCTGGTGACTCGCTCCGGTCATACTCGCACACCGTCACCAGGTGAGTTCGTCCCTGCATGTCGGACCGTGAACAGCAGGTTCGACCTGCACGGTCGCGTGATCGAGACCGTACGAGGACAACACCGTCTTCCCCCTGGCGAGCATCACGGACGCCGAGCCGTCGGAGGTGATGTGCACGGTGGCCACGTCCATGCCGGTGGTCAGAGTCCACACGTGCAGGTCGTGCACGTCCACGACACCGGGCAGCGCGCGGAGATCGGCCTCGAGGGCGGCGATGTCCACGTTCGACGGGCTCGCCTGGGTGAGGATGCGCAGCGACTGGCCCGCCAGCGACAGCGCGCGCGGCACCACCCACAGCGAGATGGCTATACCGACGACGATGTCCGCCCACGTCCAGTCGAAGACGAGAAGGAGGACGCCCGCGATCAGCACTCCGACGCTGCCCACCGTGTCCGCCAGCACTTCGAGATAGGCACCGCGTACCGCGATCGAATCCTTCGCGTCGGCGCGGATGAGCAGCATGACCACGAGGTTCGCGACCAGACCCGCCGCGGCCGTCAGCACCATCGCGAGGCCGGGGATGTCCGGCTGGTCGCCGATACGCCGGATCGCCTCGACGAAGATGAATACCGCGACACCGAGCAGCAGCACCGCATTGGCCACGGCCGTCAGCACCTCGGCGCGGTGCCAACCGAATGTCCGTGCAGCAGAATTACTTCCGCGGCGCGCGAGGCTCAGTGCGATGAGGCCCATCGTCATCCCGATGATGTCGGTGAGCATGTGGCCCGCGTCGGCAAGCAGGCCGAGGGACCCGATGACCAGGCCGACCGTCAACTCGAGCGCGAAGAACGCGACGAGGACGAACCAGGCGATCCCCATCCGCCGCAGCCGCCCCTCGCCGGCCCCCTGTGCCGGTGTGTGCGCGTGTCCGTGCCCCGCTCCCATGCCCGTGACGATACATGCAGGATCGTGCATATGGGGAGCCACCTGTTCCCGCGGGAGTTCTGGCTTCCCTCCGTGGTTGCAGTGACCGCGGGAAGACGGAAGGTCAGCGGGAAGCCCGTTCCATCGCTGCCGCCAGCAGACGTCGCAGCCTTTCGGGTTCGCGCAGATCCGCCCACGTCCACCGCACCACGTGGCATCCGAGCGCTCGGAGAGCATCCTCGCGCAGCTTCTCCTGGACGACGGACAACGCCCCGCCCTCGTACTTCACCATGCCGTCGAACTCGCCGACCAGGGTGCCGTCCCAGTCGAAGTCCGTCCGTGCGACGACGCGACCGTCGACGTCACGGAAGACATGTTGCAGCCTCGGCGCCGGAACCTCGGGCCACCGCATCATCAGAGCTCTGCTCCAGGACTCCCCGATGCTCTCGGTCAGCGGACTCGCCATGTCGACAGCTCGCCGCGCTGTCCCGACACCTCGTCGACGACCCATGCGCTCGAGGGTGTCGGGCAGGTCGGCTCGGTGACACCTCAGCGCTGACTCGACGGCACAGAGCGCCGCCTCGAACGGGACCGTGCACGCAATGTCGAGCGCGGTCCGTGCAGGTGTGGTCACCGCGAGACCGTCTACGAGCATGACGTCCGACGCCGTGAGCGGCACTCGATGCTCGGCGACCGTCGAACTGGTCGATCCCCCGCCGCGCCCGTCCATGCTGATGTGAACGCGTGTCCTGTCGGGCGCGAGGATCGGTAGTCGGTGCAGCACTGCGGCCGATTCGTGGCTGGCGACGGCGTCGGACGATCGCCGCGACAGTGTGCTCAGCACTCTCATCCGATAGCGCTCGTCAGCCGACGCCGCCGCCCACTCCTGACGAGTGATGTACGTGCCGCGGCTGACTCTGATCAGCTCACCCCTGCTCACGAGGCCCCGGAGCGTCGCGTCGGTCACCTCGCTCGTCGAACGGTGCAGCAGTGTCATGGCACGAGTGTGGGCGACTCGCCGCCGGCCGAGGCCGTGGTGCTGGCTGCTGCCTGTGGAGCAATCAGGATTCGTCCACAGGGAGTTCCCGCTGGACTTCCGGCTTCCCTCAGTAGTTGCAGTGACCGCGGGAAGACGCACGGTCAGCGGGAAGGCTCAGTCGAACAATTCCGGCGGCACGGCCGGGTGCTCGACGGTCGGAGGCAGCGTCGCCAGGGCCGAGATGCGCGACAACCCGGCGACCTGCAGCAGATCGACGACGATGGAGCGGATCTGCGCCAGCACCACGACTGCGGACAGACCGGCGTCCCGCATGAGTTCCGCCTTGGCACCGACCGCGACGTGTCGCAGCACCCTGGCGGCCTCGGCGCGGTCGGGTTGCTCGCCGGGGTCCGCCAGCATCATGTGCCGCACGACGTCGGTGGCCTGCGCGAGCTTCTCCACCAGGTCGACCAGGCGCGGGTCGAGGATCTCGTCGTCGCGCACCAGGGACAGCGACCGGCGGGCGAGCACCCGGATGTTGCGGACCGCGTTGTCCAGCGGATCGGCCGTCGCGGCCAGTTCCGCGAGCCGTTGCTTGCTGCTCCAGTACAGAGGAGAGATCCGGCTGATCTCGCGCCCGCCCTTGAGGTCGGTGCGCATCGTGTCGATGGCGGGCTGGGTCGCGCGCGCCGCCTTCAACGCCTGCTCGATGGGGCCCGAGTCGTTGGCCATCAGTCCGTCCGCGACCAACTGCAGCACCCGACCGGCCGTCGCGATGACGGCGCCGGCATCCTTGCGCGCCCGACGTACCGGGTGGGTAGGTACGACGGCGACGACGGCCAGACCCACGAGCCCGCCGACCAGTGCGTCCACCATGCGGTCGACGCCGCCGGAGTTGCCGGGTGGAATCAGCGTCGCCACGAGCACGGCCGACGAGCCGGCCTGCATGGGGATGATCGCGCCACCGTCGAGGAACACCGCGGTGGACATCGCCAGGGCGACGACCAGCGCGATCTGCCACGGACCACTGCCGATCCCGGCGATGATCGCATCCCCCACACCGATACCCACCGTCACGCCGACCACCAGCTCGGCCGAGCGGCGCATGCGCGCACCGAGAGACACCCCGAGCGAGACGACGGCGGCGATCGGCGCGAAGAACGGGGTGAGGTGACCGACGATGTCGGTGGCCACGAACCACGCCAGGCCGGCGGCCAGCGCGCACTGGATGACGGGCAGGCCCGACACCCTCAACCTGCGTGACGACGCCGCGACACGGGCGCGGCCGCGCTGGCGGAGGCCGAGCTGCGGCCTCGTGAACTGCGGGTAGTCCCGGAAACGGGCCATGAACGCCGGGACGCTCTAGCCGACGCCCAACTGTTCCGCGGCGCGCGGGTCACAGTCCTCGAGCAGGTCGAGGCAGCGGGCGTACTCGTCGGTCTCGCCGATGGACTGTGCGGCGCGGGCCAGGACGGCGACGCAGCGCAGGAATCCGCGGTTGGGCTCGTGGCTGTACGGAACCGGCCCGAAGCCCTTCCACCCGTTACGACGCAACTGGTCCAGACCGCGGTGGTAGCCCGTTCGCGCGTAGGCGTACGCGGTGATGGTGCGGCCGTCCTCGAGCGCGGCCTCGGCGAGGTAGGCCCACGCCACGGAGGCGGTGGGATGCGCGGCCGCCACCTCTTCGGGGGCGGTGTGGTTCAGCAGAGCGGACTCGGCCTCGTCGTCACCGGGCAGCAACGTGGGCTGGGGACCGAGCAGATCACCGAAGGAAGTCATGCACGACAGTCTCCCACGGAGCGCGCGGGAGACGTCGGGCGCTGGATACAGTGCTCGCGTGTCCCCGGATAACTCGCGCCCCGCCGCACCGCGCCGCATCGAACCCAGCACCGCGCCTAAGAAGGTGTCGACGCGCTCCGGGGGTCGCCGACGCGGGCCGTGGATCGCCGCGGCACTCGTCGCGCTGCTGGCCATCGCCGGTGTCGTGGCGTTCGCGCTGACTCGCGGCGGCGCGTCGGCGTCGGGGCCGAGCGACGACGAGAAGATCCGCACCTCGATCGACACCTTCACGACGGCATTGCGCGACGGCGACCTGGCCACACTGCGCACCGCGACGTGCGGGCCGCTGGCGTCGTTCTACGGGGGGATTTCCGACGCCGATTTCGCCGCGACGCACGATGCGGCGGTCGCCGCCGGGACGGTGCCGGTGGTAGAGAGCGTCGACACCATTCAGATCTCGGAAGCGGCGGAGCCGCCAGGGCAGATCACCGAGGCGCAGCCGCCGGATCAGACCACAGCTATCGCTCAGGTGACCGCGCGCACCGAGGGCGCGGAGCCCTCGGCGCGCACGTTCGATCTCGCGCTCGACGGCGAGACCTGGAAGGTCTGCGCCTGAAAGCGATCGTCAGCCTGCGGAGACGCTGCGTCCGGCCGACTTCAGGTCGTTGCACGCCTCGACGACGCGAGCCGACATACCGGCCTCGGCCTTCTTGAGGTAGCTGCGGGGGTCGTAGACCTTCTTGTTGCCCACTTCGCCGTCGACCTTGAGGACGCCGTCGTAGTTGGAGAAGAAGTGACCGACCATCGGACGCGTGAAGGCGTACTGGGTGTCGGTGTCGACGTTCATCTTGACGACGCCGTACTCGAGCGCCTCTTCGATCTCGCTCTTGGCCGAGCCCGATCCGCCGTGGAAGACGAAGTCGAACGGCTTGGATCCGGCTGCCAGACCGAGCTTGTCGGAGGCGACTTTCTGGCCGTCGGCGAGGACGGAGGGCTTGAGCTTGACGTTGCCCGGCTTGTAGACGCCGTGGACGTTGCCGAAGGTGGCGGCCAGCAGGTAACGCGAACCCGCGTCGCCGGCACCGAGCGCCTCGACGGTCTTGAGGAAGTCCTCGTTCGAGGTGTAGAGCTTGTCGTTGATCTCGGCCTCGACGCCGTCTTCCTCGCCGCCGACCACACCGATCTCGATCTCGAGGATGATTCGCGCCGCGGCAGCCTTGGCCAGCAGATCCTTGGCGATCTCCAGGTTCTCGTCGATCGGCACCGCGGAGCCGTCCCACATGTGCGACTGGAAGAGCGGGTTGCGACCGGCGTCGACACGCTCCTGCGAGATCGCGAGGAGCGGACGCACGTAGGTGTCGAGCTTGTCCTTGGGGCAGTGATCGGTGTGCAGCGCGATGGTGACGTCGTACTTCGCGGCGACGACGTGCGCGAACTCGGCCAGGGCGACTGCGCCGGTGACCATGTCCTTCACACCGAGGCCGGAACCGAACTCGGCACCGCCGGTGGAGAACTGGATGATGCCGTCACTTCCCGCGTCGGCGAATCCCTTGATCGCGGCGTTGATGGACTCGGAGCCCACGCAGTTGATGGCGGGGAATGCGAACTTGTGTTCCTTGGCGCGGCCGAGCATCTCGGCGTACACCTCGGGAGTTGCGATCGGCACGAAGAAACCTCCACGGTGAGCGAACGGGGCGCCCGTCTGGGCGCGGTCACCTAGCAGTATGTCAACTCTCACCCGGTCTCCGTGCCCCGCCCGCCGTACTCGCGAGTAGCCGTGGTGAGTTGCACTACATCGGAAGAAGTACTCGGAGGCGCCGGTACTGTGGGCGCTTGTGACTACCGTGGCCGCCTCCGTGACCGACCTCGCCCTGCTCCCGGGGTTCCTCGATCCCGTGAACCTGCTGAACTCCTTCGGCACCTGGGTACTGGTCGGCCTGCTGCTGGTGGTCTTCATCGAGTCCGGTCTGCTGTTCCCGCTGCTCCCCGGTGATTCGCTGCTGTTCACGGCCGGTCTGATCGCCGCGTCGAAGAGCGAGGAGATCAAGCCGTTCGCGCCCCTGTGGGTCCTGATGGTGACCATTCCCATCGCCGCGGTGCTCGGCGACCAGGTCGGCTACATCATCGGCAAGAAGGCCGGGACGGGCCTGTTCTCCGACGACGCGCGCTTCCTCAAGAAGCGGTACATCGACGAGTCGCACGCATTCTTCGAGAAGCACGGCCCGATCACCATCTTCCTGGCTCGCTTCGTCCCCATCGTGCGGACGTTCGCGCCGGTCGTGGCGGGCGCATCGGGCATGCGGTACCGCACCTTCTTCATCTACAACGTGGTCGGCGGCATCGTCTGGGGCGCCGGCGTCACCCTGCTCGGTTACCTGCTGGGCCAGATCGCGGTCATCCGCGACAACGTCGACATCATCTTCCTGATCATCGTCGCGGTCTCCGTGCTCCCGATCGCCTGGGAGGTGGGCAAGAGGATCGTGTCCTCACGCCGCACCCCGCTCGGTGAAGCCGTCGATGCGTTCGACGGGACGATCGACGGCAAGATCGAACCCTCCAAGTGGTCCGAGCGCGCGCCTCGTGACACGTCCTCCTGATCGGTCGCCTCGATATGTTTCTTGCTGGTAGCAGCGTGCTCGCCGAGGGCGGGGCGATGCACTTCGTCGAATCCGCCGGACCCGCGCTGGTCTGGCTGATCGTCGTCTCGTTCGTCTTCCTCGAGTGCGCCGTCATCGTCGGGCTCTTCCTGCCCGGTGACTCCCTTCTCATCACGGCGGGCATCGGTCTGGCAGCGCACTCGTCCGGCACCTCCCACGTCTGGGCGCTGTCCGCCGGGGCGTTCGTCGCCGCGATCGCCGGCAACCAGGTCGGCTTCATGATCGGCAAGCGCACGGGCCATCGCCTCGTCGCGCGCAAGAACGGCAAGTACTTCAACACCGAGAACCTGGACAAGGTCAGCCGGTTACTGGAGAAGCACGGCTTCTGGGCCGTGTTGATCGCGCGCTGGATCCCCTGGGTGCGCACGCTGTGCCCGATGGTCGCGGGCGCCGGTGGCATGAACCACCGCCGCTACACCATCGCCAGCACGCTGGGAGCTCTCATCTGGGCACCGGTGCTGTTGCTGGTCGGCTTCTACTTCGGCGCGGTGCTGGACAAGGTGTCGTGGCTGTTCCCGACCGTGCTCACGCTGATGATCGTGTCGATCGTGCTGGGGACCGCCTTCGGTCTGTACCAGTACCGCAAGGAGATGAAGCGGCCGATCGAGACCGTCGAGGTCCACGACCTCTAGAGCTCGTGGGCGGCGACGGTGTGCGCTGCTTCCATGAGCATCCAGCCGCCGAGCTGCACGGAGAAATCACGCTCGGGGACGGACGACGACGTCACCGTTCCCCCAGCGAACCGGGCGATCGACGCCCCGAACGACGGCAGGGTCGCGATGGCCGACCAGTTGCTGCCGAACAGCGGCAGACCTTCGATGGACAGGCAGTTGTCCCACGCGGCGTCGGCCGAGTCCAGGACGATGTCCGCCGCGATCGACCGGGCTTCACGATCCTCGTCGTTGTCGCCGGGCAACTGAGTGGCCACGACAGCCAGGTAGCGGGCCAGCACTCCGTTGAAGAGTCCGCCGTCGCCTCCACCACCGCCGGCGATGACGCCGTCCTCGGTCATGTGGTCGCGGACCGCGGCGACGAGTCGGTGCACCCGTTCGCGGTGCTTGTCGTCGCCCAGATGGATCGCGAGTTCCGTCTCCGCACCGAGGACGACGCCCTGGCAGTACGAGTAGAACGGCTTCTCGACACGACCGTCGGTGTGGATGCCGTCGAAGACGAGGTTCGTAGCCGGATCCACCAGCGTCGCGTCGATCCAGTCGGCCATGGCCTGGGCGCGCCAGAGCTTGCCGGTGCGGGCCAGCAGGACGGCTGCCGGTCCGTTGGCGGGGACGTTGAAGAAGTCGGACTTGGTCGACCAGCGGATTCCGCCGCCGTGCGCCGGGTCCCACGCGTCGAAGAGCTCGCCCTCGAGGGCGGAGATCGCTCCGCGGTTGTCGATGAGGTGGAGTCGCTGCGCTCGTTCGAGGGACAGTCCCAGCCACGCCATGTCGTCGTAGTAGGAATTGGTCCAGCCCGTGATGTTGCGCAGGCGGTGCGTGCGTGCGAGGCGACCGAGTCGGCGTCGACGCTTCGCGGTGGGCGCACGCTGCTCGGCGTCGACGACGCAGTCGATGAGGTGCGCCTGCCACCAGTAGTGCCAGCGGAAGAAGAGCCGTTCGCGGCGGACCGGTGGCCACGCGACCACTCCCAGTGCGGTTCCGGGGAGACCCCACAATCGTCGGACGTGCCGCGACGTGACGGCCTCCTCTGCGGCGTCCGCCCTGGAGGCCCACGTGTCGTGCATGGTTCGATCTTGCCAGTACGCCCCTGGCGGCTTCACCAGGCCAGGCCGGGATCGGCGTGCTGCCTGACCCAGGTGTGCATCGTGATGCCCGCGGCGACGCCGGCGTTGATGCTGCGTGTCGATCCGAACTGGGCGATGGACACCGTCATCGACGCGGCGGCGCGAGCGTCCGGTGTCACGCCCGGGCCTTCCTGGCCGAAGAGCAGCAGGCACTCGCGCGGGAGTACGGCGGTTTCGAGCGGCACGGATCCCGGCACGTTGTCGACGGCGACGACGGTCAGACCGGCCTCGGCGGCGTAGGCCATAAGTTCGCCGACGTCGGCGTGGTGCTCGATGTGTTGGTAGCGGTCGGTGACCATCGCACCGCGGCGGTTCCACCGCCGGCGTCCGACGATGTGCACGACGGCTGCTCCGAACGCATTGGCCGTGCGGACAACGGTGCCGATGTTGGCGTCGTGCGCGAAGTTCTCGATGGCCACGTGCATCGGGTGCCGACGCGTGTCCAGGTCCGCGACGATAGCCTCGCGTGTCCAGTACCGATACGCGTCGACGACGTTGCGCCGGTCCCCCTCGTCGAGAAGTTCGGGGTCGTAGCGCGGATCGGTGGGCCGGGGTCCGTCGCGCTCGACGTCCCAGGCGGGTGCTCCGCGCGGGTGCTCACCCCACTCGGTGGCACCCGCTTCGTCGGTCCGGTCGTTCTCGGTCAACTCAGGTGTGGGACAGGCGGCGGTTGACCTCGCGGGTCAGCCACACGGGGGAGAAACGCGAGCCCATGGACAGTGCCTTGGACGGGATCCCGACCGGGAAGTGCACCTTGTGGTAGAGCCGCTTCGAGGGCTGGACCGACTTGAAGATGGCGTCGGCGACGTCCTGAGCGGTGAGCTTGACGCCCAGCGATCCGGTGGTGCCCGTCTCGATGCCCTTGGTCATGGCGGTCTGGACGAACAGCGGCCACATCGCCTTGACCGCGATGTCGTGCCGGTGCCACTCGAGATCGAGTGCCTCGGTGAGTCCGCGGACGGCGAACTTCGTCGCGCCGTACGTCGCGAGCTCGGGCTGGCCGTAGATCGCCGACGCCGAGCACAGGTTCACCACCTGGGCGCCGCGGGTCTTCTTCAGGTACGGGAACGCTTCGAGAAGACCGTTGAGCACGCCTCCGACGTTGATGTCGAACTGCTTGCGGTGCGTCTCGATGGCCTGCTCGGCGAACTGCCCGGCGATCAGGATGCCGGCGTTGTTGATCAACACGTCCAGTCGTCCGCCCGCTGCCTCGTCGAACTCCTTCAGCCGCTCGGTGAACTGCGCGGTGTCGGTGACGTCGAGGATTCCGGTGGTGGAGGTCGACCCCTTGGCGGCGATCTCCTTGGCCAGCGAGGCGAGCCCGGTCTCGTCGATGTCGTATGCACCGACGTGGTAGCCGGCCGCGGCGAACGTCAGGGCGGTAGCGCGTCCGATGCCGGCTGCTGCGCCGGTGATGAAGACAGTAGGTTGAGACATGAGATGAACAGTAAAGGGTCGGGCTGAGCAGCAACAGAGCGGTGAGCAGAAAACTTACTGCCGAGTAGGATCGAGCAGTCGCCCGGAAGGAACCACTGATGAATCACGAACGCATCGGTAGGGCGCTGCTGATCGTCACCGCCGCCTACATCGTCGTCCTGGCGGTCTGGGTGTTCGTCCTGCTCCCCCGATCTCCGGACGGAACCGTGCCGTACCAGATCGCCGGTCTGGTCGCCGGATTCGGCGCAGCGCTGGGACTCGCAATGATGGTCGCCGGCCGTCCCACCGCCGAGGACCGTCGACTCCTCCGCGACGGGGTCGAGGGGTGGGCTGTCATCGAGGACGTGCGCACGGTGGGTACCGCGACCGCTCCGATGACCGAGGTGGACGTCGTCATCACGGTTCCGGGTTCCGACAGCTATCCCGGACTGGTGCGTCGACGCGAACCGTCGTCCACGTTCGAGGTGGGTGCGACGATCCCGGTGAAGGTCGATCCGGCCGACCGCACGAGGATATGGATGTGACCGGCGCTCTCGACAGAGTCCATACCGTCGTGGCGACACCCGTCGGCGACCTGACGCTGGTCCGAGCCGGGTCGGCGCTCGCGGGCGTCTACTTTCCCGCGCACAAGCCCGCTCCGGCGGTCGGACGGTTGGGACTCGGATCCAGTGAGGGCTTCGAGGAGATCACGACCCAGCTGTCGGAGTACTTCGCCGGTGACCGACGTCGGTTCGAGCTGACCCTCGACCCCGTGGGAACGGAGTTCCAGCAGTCGGTGTGGGCCGCGCTGCGCACCATCCCGTACGGCGAGACCTGGACGTACTCCGACCTGGCACGGGCGATCGGGCGGCCGACGTCGGTGCGGGCGGTCGCGTCCGCGAATGCCCGCAACCCGCTGTCGATCGTCGTCCCGTGTCACCGCGTGATCGGAATGTCGGGCAGCCTCACCGGTTTCGCCGGTGGTGTGGAGCGCAAACGTCTGCTCCTCGACCTCGAGTCCGGTTCCCCTACTCTCTTCGGCTGACGGTCAGCGAGTCGACGAGCGCGTACTGCGCGGCGATGTAGGTCGTCAGCACCACCGCTTCTAGCGCCGTCCGGGCGCGATCGTCGGAGATCACGCGCCGGGCCAGGACCAGCGCATCGGAGACGGTGAAGAGCGTCGACCCGACGACGGCGCGCGTATCCCCGTCGGCGCCCAGTACCGACATCGTGCCCAGCGCGATCCCGTAGGCCATCGACACCGGCGCGACGGTCGGCGAGCATCTCGTGGCAACGACCGCGCCCACAGCCCATCCGAGTACGCGCGGTGCGACGTCGGCACTGTGTGGCCGGGAGCCGTTGCGATACAGCAGGATCGACCAGCAGCCCTGCATCACCGCGAACGAGGACGCGCCGAGGGTGAACCGTCGATCGTCGTCGGGATCGATCATCGCGATGTCGCCGAGGGTCGCGGCTCCGAGGCCGAGAGCGAGCAGCGGTTGCCGGTGCGCCCCGGACCGCACGGCCAGGAGCGGCATCAACAACGGCTTGGCGACGGCGTGCAGACGCGACCGGTGAGTGGCGGCACCGACCACGGTGGCGACGGCAGCAGCGGCGTAGGCGGCATCGGTGTAGGACGCATCGGTGAGGCGCATCACGACACCGTAGCCACTCGACCGCTGGATTTCGATAGTTAGCCAATGTAACGTTATCGATCGTGCAGACAGTTGCTACCGACGAACTCCGAACCTCGGAACTCCGAGACTTGCTCTCCGAGCTGGTCACGTCGACGTCCCGCTTCACCCGGCTCGCCGCCTCGGTGTCGCCGACCGATCACCCCCGGACGTGGTCACGCGCCCTCTCCCTGCTCGACGAGTACGGCGCCATCCGCGTGAGCGAGTTCGCCCGCCTCGACCGGTGCTCGCAGCCGTCCGCGACAGCATTGCTGCGCACGCTGGGCGACAACGGCCTCGTCACGCGCACCTCCGATCCGACGGATTCCCGCGCGGTGGTCGTCGCGATCTCGGAGTCGGGTCGGACGTGGCTCGCCGAGTCGCGACGTGCCATCGGCGATGGACTGCTGCAACACCTGCATCGACCCGATCCAGCCCAGCTCCGCAGGATCGTCGAGGGCCTCGACGATCTGCGATCGGTACTCAAGAACACCGCACGAGAGGAACAGTCGTGACATCGACGACAGACAGGACCGCCGAGTCCACCGAGCAGCCCAGCCTTCTGCAGCAGCCGAAGGCCGTCTGGGCAGTCGCCTTCGCGAGCGTCATCGCGTTCATGGGCATCGGCCTGGTCGATCCCATCCTCAAGCCCATCGGCGAGCAGCTGGACGCCACACCGTCGCAGGTGTCGCTACTCTTCACCTCCTACATGTTGGTCACCGGTGTCGCGATGCTGGTCACCGGCGTCGTGTCGTCGCGCTTCGGGCCGAAGAAGACGTTGCTGGCCGGATTGGCGATCATCATCGTCTTCGCCGCACTCGCCGGCTCGTCCAGCACGATCGCCCAGATCGTCGGATTCCGCGCCGGCTGGGGGCTCGGCAATGCCCTGTTCATCGCCACGGCCCTCGCCACCATCGTCGGTGCCGCCAGCGGCGGAGTCGCCCGCGCGATCATCCTGTACGAGGCCGCTCTGGGTATCGGCATCGCGACCGGGCCGCTGGTGGGCGGCGTCCTCGGCAGCATCAGCTGGCGTGGACCGTTCTTCGGCGTCGCCGTGCTCATGGCCGTGGCCGTGGTGTTGCTCGTCGTCATGCTGCCCGAGGGAGAGAAGCCCACGCATCGAACCTCTCTCGCGGATCCGTTCCGCGCACTGCGCCACCGCGGACTGCTCACCGTCGGCATCACCGCGCTGCTCTACAACTACGGCTTCTTCACGCTTCTCGCGTACACCCCGTTCCCTCTCGACCTGGGGACCTACGCCATCGGCTTCATCTTCTTCGGCTGGGGACTCGCCCTCGCGGTGGCATCGGTGTTCGTCGCACCTCGTCTGCAGCGCCGGTTCGGCACGCTGAACATGATGATGCTGGCGCTCCTGCTGTTCGCCGTGGACCTCGCCGCGATGGCGCTGTTCACCGAGAACAAGACAGTGCTGATCGTGTGCGTCGTGCTCGCCGGGTTGTTCCTCGGCGTCAACAACACACTCATCACCGAGACCGTCATGATCTCCGCACCGGTCGAGCGGTCCACTGCGTCCGCGGCGTACAGCTTCGTCCGATTCGCCGGTGGTGCGGCAGCGCCCTACCTTGCCGGCAAGCTCGGCGAATCCAACGTTCACGTCCCGTTCTGGGTGGGTGCTGCCTGCACGTTCGTGGCCATCGGCGTCCTGGCGACCGGCCGGAAGGTGCTTGCTCACGTCGACGATCACGACCCTGCACCGCACAGCGTCGACGAGGCGACAGCGCTCACCGTCGGCGACTGACGGCAACTGTTTCCGATGGGGAAGTAATCGAATTGCCACATGCAGAGCGAACCGTCGGGTAGGTTTCCTACCGGGTCGGGGGACCGAACACCGCACCAGTGTTCTCTCGTTCGGCGGTGAACCGCCGAATATCCACGACCCCAGGATGGTTCGCATGTCGGAAAAGTCGATCGTCAGGTTTCGTCGGAAACGCCTCGTCGCCGCGAGTGCAGCCCTCGCCGTCTCCCTCGCCCTCGCTGCGCCGGCCGTAGCGGTCGCGCAGCCCGGGACGGGTTCGGGCGAGTCCTCGGAATCCTCTGATCCGCCCGCTCCCTCCGGCGGCGAGGAGGGCTCCGATACCGCGCCGGACCAGGAGCAACCGCCCGTCGACGAGGTTCCGATCGTTCCCGCACCCGTCGCTCCCGCACCCGTTGTGGTCGACCCGGCTCCTCCCGTTCAGGGAATTGCCCCGGCGGTAGTCCCCGAGGCCCCCTCGACCGTGCGACCCCTCCCCCAGATCGCCGGGGCCGTCGTCGTCGACGAGCAGGGCAACACCACCATCACTGTCGACGTCATTCCGCAGCTGTCCGACGCCGAGAAGAAGGCCCTCGAGGACGCCGCCACGGCATCCAAGGCAGCCGCCGAGGCGTCCGCGATCGCGCGGGCGGAGTACGACGAGGCGATGGCGAACTTCACCGATGCGAACGACGCGGCTACCAAGGCCGACGTCGACGCCAAGAAGGCCGCGCTCGACGCGACGACGTCTGCGGAGAACGCGGCGAAGGCGCGGGCGGAAGCCGTCATCGCCTCCGGTCTGGCCAAGAAGGCCGATGCCGATGCGAAGGCCGCGCAGGACGCGGAGAAGGCCGCAGCCGACAAGGCAACCGCCGCGGCCGCCGACTTCGAGAAGGCCGACACCGCCGCCAAGGATCTCGAAGCGAAGGCCGCAGCCTCCGGGTCCGCCGAGGACAACGCCGCAGCTGCGGCCGCACGCCTCGACGCGACGACGAAGCAGGCCGCTGCCGACAAGGCTCGTGCCGACGCCGAGACCGCCGCGGCACAGGCGCGGGATGCGGCAGCTGCGGTCGCCGCAGCCTTCGAGACACGCAAGGCCGCCGACATCGCGAAGGCGCTGTCGGCTGCGCGCCAGAAGGCGGCCGACCTCGCTGCCAGCGTCGTGAAGGCCGCGTCGGCGCAGGTGGCGGCCACCCGCGCCGCCGAGCTGGCGACGCAACTGGAAGCGATCGCCGCAGACGCCACGACGGCCGACGACGCCGCTGTCGCCGCCGCCGCGAAGGCCCGGTCCGACGCCGATGCACTGAAGGCGACCGCGGATGCAGCGCGGGCCGAGTCCGAGAAGGCAGCTGCGGCAGCAGCCACCGCGGCAACCGATCAGACCAGTGCTCAGGCCGCGGCCGATGCCGCCGAGAAGAAGGCGCTGGACGCCGAGGCGGCCGCTACCAAGGCAGCGGAAGCGTCGACTCAGGCGGCTGCGGCAGCCGAGAAGGCGAAGACCGATCTGGCGGCCGCGACGACCGCGGCGGCCGAGGCGAAGACCGCCGCGGACGCTGCCAAGACTGCCGCCGATACGGCAGCGAAGGCGGACGCCGACCTGAAGGCGAAGGCAGCCGAGCTCGCCGCGAGCGGCCCGAAGTTCACCATCACGATCAAGCTCGGTGACACCGTCGCCACCGATGTGCCCGTGACCGAGGTGGACGACACCACGGTGTCGGTCGACGAGACCGGGACCGAGCTGATCGGTGTCTTCGACGGAGAGGCGGCCGACGGTGCCACCTTCGAGACCGTCGACTACTTCACCACCGACGACGCGGGCAACACGGTCGTCGCCGGCTCGTTGCCCGCTGTCGATCTGGCACTGGGCGACTCGGGCAGCGGCGAGGGCTCCGGTGGATCCGCGGCAGTTCCCGCGCTTCTGGGCGGCGCCGCCGTTCTCGGTGCGGCCGCTGTCGGCGGTGTGGTGTTCATGCGTCGCCGCGCGTCCGACGATGCGTCGGCGTAGCCACTACTCTGCGCTCCTGGCGTCGGCCCTGGTGGTCGGCGCCGCACTGACCGGGTGCGGGGCGGACACGTCGGTGTCCGCCCCCGCCCGGTCTGCCGTGTCCTCCCAGCTGGCCGCCGAGCCGTCGTCCGTCATCGCGCCGGCTCCACCGAATCTGGTCGAGTTGCGCACTCCCGACGGCGCCACGTACCTGAGCGCAGAGATGTATCCCGATCCGATCGTCCGGGGCGGCTCGACCGGTCAGGAGCTCAATCCCGCGGACGAGCGTCCGGCGTGGTGGGGCGAGAGCGGAATGCCCGGCACCGAGACGGCCGAGACGGTGGTCGTGGCCGGTCACAACTACTCGTCGCGCGTCGCTCCCTTCCGCGCGCTGGAAGCCGTCGCACCCGATGACACGGTTCTCCTCCGAACTCCGAACGGCGTGCTGTCCTATGGCGTGCAGACTGTCGGGCCATTGCCGAAAGGGTCGCTGCTGGGTGACGACGAGCTTCGGGCACAGGTCCCGGGCCGACTGATCCTGGCCAACTGCGACGTGCGGAACGGCGAGCCCACCGCGAACAACTACGTGGTGGTTGCGCAGCTCACCAGCGGAAAGTGAGTCACGACAGTCACATACACCACATGAACATCGGCTGCACCAAAGGTCACACTTCGATGACGAAGCAAAATCCGAGTAAAGAGATGGGCGAACCGGAAGGTACGTTCTGTTCGTCAGGGGACGCGCACACCATTCTCACGCTTCTCGGGTTCGGCATTCACTGTCGTTTCCTGTGATCGAAAGGCCATTCATGTCGGAAAAGTCCATCGTTCGCGCTCGGAAGACCCGCCTCGCCGCGGCCGGCGCCGTGCTCGCGGTATCTCTCGCCGTTGCCGCACCGTCCGTCGCGCTCGCCCAGGACACACCGGGTGACAGCTCCGAGAGCAGCGAATCGGCGACGACCACCACCGAGGCTCCTGCGCCGTCGAGCACCGAGGAAGCCCCGGCAGCCGGGGACTCGTCCACCTCGACCACCGTGCCGACCACGGCTCCGCCCGCCCGTCCGCTGCCGCAGGTGACCGGATCCGTCGTCGTCGACGACGAGGGCAACTCGTCCATCAAGATCGACATCGACGCGAAGCTGACCGAGGACGAGAAGAAGGCACTGCAGGTGGCCAAGGACGCCACCAAGGCCGCCGTCGACGCCATCAAGAAGGCGCAGGCATTCCTCGACGACGCCATCGCCGCAGCGCAGGGCGGCGACGCCGCTGCCGAGGCCGAGGTCGACGAGGCGAAGGCCGAGCTCGAGGCATCGAAGGCCGAGGAATCGGCGTCGGTCGCCGAGCAGGAGAGCATCGTCGCCGCGGGCGTCGCCGCCAAGGCCAAGGAAGACGCCGACGCCGCGGAAGCTGCAGCGGCACAGACGAAGGCGGACGCCGACAAGGCACAGGCCGAGGCGGACGCCGCCAAGGACAAGGCCGACGAGACCGAGGGCGACACCGCCGCCGACCCGACCGAAGCCGAGGCAGCTCGTGCGGACGCCGTCGCGAAGGCAGAGGCTGCAGCCGCAGCGCGCACCGCTGCAGAAGAAGCAGCCAAGGCCGCCGAGGACTCCCTGAAAGCCGTCGGCGACGCCGTCGCGACTCTCGACGCCGCCAAGGTCACCACCGCCATCCAGTCCGCGTACGCCCGCGCCTCGACGCTCTTCGCCGCCGTCGTGAAGGCCGCGACGACGCAGGTGGCCGCTACGGTCGCCGAGGAGAACGCGAAGCGGCTCGAAGCAGCCGGTGACGCCGAGGCGGCAGCAGCAGCCGAGGCCGCCGCAGCAGCGAAGGCCGAGGCCGAGGCAGCTGCGAAGGATGCCGCGGACAAGAAGGCCGCCGACGAGGCTGCCGCGGAGAACGCCGCCAAGGAGACCGTCACGCTCGAGGTCGGCGACGAGACGAAGGAGGACGTCGAGGTTGCGGCCATCGACAGCACCACCGTCGAGGTGACCGCGTCGGGCGTCCGTCTGATCGGCTTCTACGTCGACGGACCGACCCGCACGTTCAAGGTCGTCGACTACTTCACCGACGACGAGAAGGGCAACGTCATCGTCGCGGGCGAGCTGCCCGAGATCTCGCTGGTGTCGTCCGAGACCAGCCTCGCCGCACCCGCGAGCGAGGAGGACGGCGGAACGTCGACCGTCGCCATCGGCGCCGGCGTCGCGCTGGTCGCGGCAGCAGGCGTCGGCGGTGCGGTCGCGCTGTCGCGTCGCAAGAAGTCGAACTCCTGACACACCCCGAGTAGCGGCGGGGGCTCCTGAGATACTGGTGGAACCATCTCACCTCAGGAGCCCCCATCATGCCGACACTCGCCTACGTGATCGCTGGATCGGAAGCCACCGGAGGCGCCGGAATCCAGGCCGACCTGAAGACCTTCGAACGTCTCGGTGTCTACGGCGTCGGCACCATCACGTGCATCGTCTCGTTCGACCCGAAAGCCGACTGGGGCCACCGTTTCGTCCCTGTCGACGGCGCCGTCATCGCCGATCAGATCGAGGCGGCCACGGCCGCCCACTCGCTCGACGTTGTAAAGATCGGAATGCTCGGGACACCGGGTACCGTTGCGACCGTTGCCGATTCGCTGCGACAGCAGTCGTGGCGCCACATCGTGGTCGACCCGGTTCTGATCTGCAAGGGCCAGGAGCCCGGCGCTGCACTGGACACCGACAACGCCCTGCGCGCCGACATCCTGCCGCTGGCCACCGTGGTCACCCCGAACCTGTTCGAGGCGCAGACTCTCTCGGGCATGGAGTCCCTCGAGACGGTCGAGGACCTGGGCGAGGCGGCGCGCCGTATCGCCGATCTCGGCCCCCGCTACGTGGTGGTCAAGGGTGGCGCGGGCCTGCCCGGCGACGAAGCCGTCGACGTGCTGTTCGACGGTGAGGACGTCACGGTGTTCCGGGCGCCGAAGATCGGCGACGAACGCGTGTCGGGGGCCGGGTGCACATTCGCGGCAGCTATCACCGCGGAGTTGGCCAAGGGAGCGTCGGTCCACGACGCCGTGGCAACGGCGAAGGACTTCGCGCACGCCGGAATCGTCGGTCGGATCACCACCGCCGCACCCTTCACCGCGGTCGGCTGGCAGTAATCGTCAGAGACCGAGGTCCGCGAGCCCGAGCAGCGAGCGGTATTCGAGACCCTCGGCGGCGATGACGGCGTCGGCTCCCGTGGCGCGATCGACCACCGTGGCGACGCCGACCACGGTCGCACCGGCGTCGCGGAGCGCCGCGACGGCGGTGAGCGGCGAGTTGCCGGTCGTGGTGGTGTCCTCGACGACCAGCACACGCTTGCCGACGATGTCGGGGCCCTCGATCTGCCGCTGCATTCCGTGCGCCTTGGCGGCCTTGCGGACGACGAAGGCGTCGATCTCCCGCCCGGGCGCGTGCATCACGGCCATCGCCACCGGGTCGGCGCCCATGGTGAGTCCGCCGACCGCGTCGAAGTCCCAGTCCTGGACGAGTTCTCGCATGAGTCGACCGATCAGGGCCCCGGCGCGGTGGTGGAGCGTCGCGCGGCGGAGATCGACGTAGTAGTCGGCTTCCTTGCCGGACGACAGGGTCACCTTGCCGTGCACCACGGCCAGATCGCGGACGAGCTCGGCCAGTTCGGACTTCTCGGTAGCGCTCACGCAGAAGAACTTAGCGGGTCGCTCGCTGCGGTGTCCTCACGGCGGGCACGTGCGCTCCCTCGCCGGACATGTCGACGGTCTCGGCGAACAGGTCGGGCGCACGGACGCCGAGAGTTCGCACGATCGGACGCGAGAGAGGCGACCCCGCGAGGGACCGGAGAATCGACGCCTGCGTGTTGTAGACGCGGACCGCGCCGGCGATCCGGTGCTCGATGTGATCGAGTTCCGTTGCGGGAGCAGCGAAGTCCCAGCCGGTCGGTCCACTCGCGCGCCCCTCGAACACCACGTCGTGCAACGCGACGGACAGTCCGTTCTCGGCGGCGGCGCGATCACCGAGCTCGGAACGACGGTCCCGCATCATCGCGGACCAGGACCGCGCTCCGACCAGTTGGTTGACCGCAGCCCTGTCGATCTCGGCGTCGACAGCGGCGCGCACCAGGTCGGGGATCACCGCGCGGCGGCGATCCAGCTCGATCTCGAGCAAGTGCAATCCGGCCGCCACGGTGTCGGCGGATCGACGTGTCCGACGCACGACGGACATGATCCACACGATGCCGATGATCATCAGGAACGCCACGAGGGCCACAACAGTCACACTGGAAACATAGCGACGTCACGCCTCACCGTCGACCCGAGGTCGAGGGTTGGCCCCCCGCCGACAGGCCTACGTTCGACCGCGAGCGCTGCCTACCAGCGACGCTGCGCGACGGGCGATGGAACGAGGCACCAGACGCGTCACCGAAGTCAGTGATTTGTACTGAAGCCCCGGAATGCTCAGGACCGTGTTCTTGTCGAGGTCCTTCAACGACGCATCCACGACCTGATCCACGGACAGGTACATGAACTTCGGGATCGTCGACATCTCGATGCCCGCGCGCTCGTGGAATTCGGTCCGCACGAAGCCCGGGCACAGAGCCTGGATGCGCACGCCCGTTCCTGCCAGACCACCGGCGAGGCCTTCACTGAACGACACCACGTACGCCTTGGACGCCGAGTAGGTGGATCCGCGGCCGGACAGGAGGCCGGCCACGCTCGCGACGTTGACGACGGTGCCCGAGGCAGCGGCGATCATCGACGGCAGCGCGGCCCGCGTGAACTGCATGACGGCCGTGACGTTGACGTCGAGCTGGCGCTGGAGTGCCGCCGGATCCGCCGTCCAGAATTCGCCGGACGTGCCGAACCCGGCGTTGTTGACCAGTACCTCGACGCCCTGTTCCAGACGCTCGACAACCATCGCGCGTCCGCTGTCGGTGGACAGGTCGGCCGAGAGAATTTCCGACGACGTGCCGTAGGCGTCGGTCAGTTCCTGCGCCAGCGCCTCGAGGCGCGCAGTGTCCCGAGCGACCAGGACGAGATCGTGGCCACGGGCGGCGAGTCTGCGGGCGTATCCCCCGCCGATTCCGGACGTGGGACCAGTGACGAGGGCGATGGGCCGCGTCGTGCGCGGCGTCGGAGACGACATGCGGACGAGACTAGCCGGTGAGCTTCCTCACCCGACAGGGTGGCTGACGAATTCGTCAGTTCTCGGCGCGGGGCGTCGTCCGCCGGCGGGACGGCGGCAGGACGTGAAGAAGGCCGGACAACCGGGTGACCGTGTCGATGGCGGCGTCCCATTCGCGTCCCGTACTCCCCATGGGCACCGTCCCCAGCGTCCATTCGCCTTCGCTCCACAGCAGCTGGACCACGTCGGGAACCGAGTGCGTGAAGGCGACCATCCGCTGGTCACAGACCCGGCGGGCCACATCGAGATCGGTCGCGAAGATGATGCGAGGCCCCAACGACCCGAGCAACTGCATGTCGGCGTCCTTGGGAGGCGGTGTCGTCCTGGACCGCAGATCGATGTCCACGTCCGAGCCCACCTCGCGTCGGACCGCGATGACCGTCGCCGCGTCCTCGAGGTCGAAGAGAACGAACTCCTCGCCGCGCCGGACACCCTCGACCACGTCCACGGCACCGAGGAATTCCTGGTTCGCCATCACCGCGCGACCGAAGGTCGCCGGGAGGTCGCGATCGGCCGCAACGTAGTGGTAGCCCTGGGCTTTCGCCCAGATCTGACGCACGCGTCCCTGCTGCCCACGACGGGCACGGTCGATGTACAGCAGAGCCACCGCACCCAGAAGTGCGATCAGAGCAAGGCCGAACCACATCGCTGTCATCGCCCTCCACTGTACTTTTCCCGCGCGCGGCACAAGGATCCGCCCCGCCGCTGCATTACCCGTCGGTATACCGACTGGTAACGCATCTGCCGAGGTCAGTGACCGATCACTACCTCACGCCACCATATTCGGATGTACTCGCCAGTACGCCGTGAGGACGTCACACTGGGCCGGACGACACATTCCATTCGAGACGGCGGAGCGCATGTTCACACGCATAGCAGTAGTCAACCGAGGCGAAGCAGCAGTGCGCCTCATCCGAGCAGTACGCGAACTGAACAGCGAATCTCGCTCCACCGAACCCCTGCGTGTCATCGCACTCCACACCGAGGCCGAGCGCAAGGCGATGTTCGTACGCCAGGCCGACGAGGCCGTCACGCTGCACAAGACCGGCGTGCAGAACCCGTACCTCGACTACGCCGAACTCGAACGTGCGCTCGTCGAGGCGCGCGCCGACGCCGTGTGGGTCGGCTGGGGCTTCGTGGCCGAGGACCCGACCTTCGCCGACGTCTGCTCACGCCTGGGCATCACGTTCATCGGACCGTCCGCGGCATCGATGCGTCTGCTGGGCGACAAGGTCGAGGCGAAGATCCTCGCCGAGAAGGTCGGCGTGCCGGTCGCGCCGTGGAGTGGTGGTCCCGTCGAGACCCGAGCCGATGCGCGTCGTCACGCCGCGGCCATCGGCTACCCCCTCATCATCAAGGCGCGCAGCGGCGGCGGCGGCCGCGGTATCCGCAAGGTCTTCGCCGAGGACGAGCTCGAACTCGCTCTCGAGCGCACGCAGGGTGAAGCCGAGCGCTCCTTCGGCGATCCCGTCGTCTTCCTCGAGCGTCTGGTCACCGAGGCACGCCACGTCGAGGTCCAGGTCATCGCCGACACCCATGGCAACGTGTGGGCCCCCGGCGTCCGCGACTGCTCCATCCAGCGTCGCAACCAGAAGGTGATCGAGGAGTCCAGCTCCGCCGTCCTGACCAAGGAGCAGGCAGACGAGTTGCGGACCGCGTCGGCCGAACTGGTCCGCGCGGCCGGTTACCACGGCGCCGGCACCGTCGAGTACCTGTACCAGCCCGAGCAGAAGATCTTCACCTTCCTCGAGGTCAACACCCGCCTGCAGGTCGAACACCCCATCACCGAGGTGACGACGGGCCTCGACCTGGTCAAGCTGCAGATCCTCGTCGCCGGCGGCCATGCGCTCGAGGGCGAGTGCCCGTCCGAGTTCGGCCACGCCGTCGAGGCCCGCCTCAACGCGGAGGACGCGGACAACGGCTTCGCTCCCGCCCCCGGCACCGTCCGGCTGCTCAAGTTCCCCCTCGGATCCGGCCTGCGCGTCGACACCGGCATCGCCCAGGGCGACGTCATCCCGCCCGACTACGACTCGATGGTCGCGAAGATCATCGCGTGGGGACGCGACCGCTCGGAAGCGTTGGCGCGCTTGCGAACCGCACTGCGCGAGACCACCGTCGTCATCGACGGCGGCACCACCACGAAATCCTTCCTGCTCGACCTCCTCGACCGCGAGGAACTGATCGACGCCACGGCCGACACCGGCTGGCTCGATCGCACGGGCGCCGGCACCGCAGAGGGCCCGACACGCGTCTCCGACGTCGCGCTCGTCGCCGCGGCCGTCGACGCCTACGACGCGGACGAGGCCCGAGAGCGCATCAAGTTCCTGCATTCCGCACGCGGTGGACGTCCCCGCGCCAGCCACGACATCGGCCGGACCGTCGAGCTCAACTACCAGGGCCAGGGCTACCGCATCACCGTCGGCCAGGTCGGTCCGCACCGCTACCTGGTGTCCGTCGACGACCGCGAGATCACCATCGACGTCGAGCGCCTGGGCACCTTCGAGCGCCGCGCGGACATCGACGGCACCCGCTACTCCGTCGTCACCGTTCCCGGCCCGGCCGGGTACCTCGTCGAGGTCGACGGCATCAGCCACCAGATCTCCCAGGACGAGGCCGGGTTGGTCCGCGCACCGGCTCCCGCCGTCGTCGTCGCCGTACCCGTCGCCGTCGGTGACGTCGTCGAGGCCGGCGCCACGCTGGTCGTCCTCGAGGCGATGAAGATGGAGACCGCAGTCCGGGCCACCACCGCCGGTCGGGTCAGCGAAGTTCTCGCCATCGTCAACGCTCAGGTCGACAACGGTGCTGCGCTGCTGCGCGTCGATCCCATCGGCGAGCAGGCCGCCGCGTCGACCACGGCACGCGTCGAGTTCCGCTCACCGTGTGCCGACGCCGTCCGTGACGACCGGGTCGACGCGCTCGCTCGTCTGGACGAACTGCGCGCTCTCCTCAGCGGCTACGACGTCAGTGCCTCGCGCGCTCTGGACACCATCGCCGAGTACGACGCCCTGCGCGGCGCACTCCCCCGCGGCGACGGCGAGCTGGTCAAGGCAGAGCTCGATCTGCTGACGACGTTCGCCGACATGTGCGAGCTGACCCGTAACCGTCCGACCATGGACGAAGAGGACACCGACGAGCGCGTCCACAGCCCGCGGGAGCACTTCCACTCGTTCCTGCAGTCTCTCGACGCCGACGTGCAGGGATTGCCGGACGAGTTCCGCGACAAGCTGGCTCGCGTTCTGCGCCACTACGACAAGAACGACCTCGAACGAGGCACGGACCTCGAAGAAGCCGTCTACCGACTGTTCCTGGCGCAGCAGCGCATCGAGAACCAGGTCCCGGCCATCGCCGCGCTCCTCGAGCGCTGGATCGCCGACCCGTCGGTCGCCCCGGATGCCGACGGCGCCGTCGGCGAGGTGCTCGACCGCCTCGTCGTCGCCACGCAGGTGCGGTACCCGGTCATCGGAGACGTCGCCCGCAACCTGCGCTTCCAGTTGTTCGACGAGCCGCAGATCCGCAAGGCCCGCGAGCAGGTCTACGACGGTGTCCGCGGCAGCCTTCAGTACCTGTCCGAGAACCCCGACGCGGACGACCACCAGGAGCGTATCGACGCCCTCGTCGCCACGGGCGAGCCGTTGGTCGAGCTGCTCTCGCAGCGCATGTCCGATCCCGGCGCGCTGCTCGAGGTGATCACGCGCCAGTACTACGAGATCCGCAACTTCGAGGACGTGAAGGCGTTCGATCGCGAAGGGCGGCACTATGTGTCGGGAACCTTCACTCTCGTCGGCGGCAAGGTCAACCTGCTCTCGACGATGACCGACCGCGACGGACTGTCCGCCACCCTGTCCGCATTGGCGGAGACCGCGGGACCGGCCCCCGAGAACCTCGCCGTCGACGTCTACCTCGCGTGGCCGACGGCCCCGGAGAACGGCGACCAGGTCGTCGAGGAACTGCGCGCGGAGATCGCCGCGCACGATGTCACCACCACGTGGCGACGCGTCACCGTCACGGTGTTCGGGAAGGGCACCGGCATCTCGCGACAGGTGACGTTCCGTCCGCAGGGGGGCGTCCTCACCGAGGACATGTCCCTGCGCGACCTGCATCCCCTCACCGGACAGCGACTCGATCTGTGGCGCCTGAAGAACTTCGACGGCACCCGCATCCCGTCGGCACCCGGCACGTACCTGTTCGATTTGGTGTCCAAGGACAATCCGAAGGACGAGCGCCTGGTCGCGTTGGCCGAGATCCGCGATGCCGCAGTGCAGTTCGACGCCCAGGGCAACGTCGTCTCGGTTCCGGCGTTCGAGCGCACGATCTCCGCGTGCCTCGACGGCATCCGGCGGGCACAGGCTCGACGCGGCAACCGGCGACTCGACCACAACCGCGTCGTTCTCTACGTGTGGCCCGTGCTCGACCTGCCGCTGGACAAGTTGCGCACCGTCGCACGGCATCTCGCGCCCCTCACCGTCGCCGCCGGCCTCGAGGAGATCACGATGCTCGCCCGCGTCCCGGTGCGTCCCGGGGCGGAACCGACGCCGCAGGCTCTGCGCTTCTCGTACCGTCCGGGCACCGGCGTCGTCACCAAGATCACCGATCCGCCGACCGAGCCCATGCGTCCGCTGGACACGTACACCCAGAACGTGCAGCGTTCACAGGCCCGCGGCACCGTCTACCCGTACGAGCTGATCCCGGTGCTGACCAAGCGCGACGGATCCTTCGTCGAGTACGACCTCGACGAGAGCGGTGCGCTGCAACCGATCTCGCGGCCGTACGGTCAGAACACCGCGGGCATCATCGTCGGCCTGGTGTCGACACCGACCACGCTGTACCCCGAGGGCATCACCCGCGTCGCCCTGTTCGGTGATCCCACGAAGGCCCTGGGCACGGTGGCGGAGGCCGAGTGCGCTCGCGTCGTCGCCGCGATCGACCTGGCCGAGGAGATGAACGTCCCGGTCGAATGGTTCGCACTCTCCTCCGGTGCCACCATCTCGATGGGCAGCGGCACCGAGAACATGGACTGGGTGTCGCGGGCACTGCGCCGCATCATCACCTTCACGCAGGCAGGCCACGAGATCAACGTGATCGTCGCCGGCATCAACGTCGGCGCTCAGCCGTACTGGAACGCCGAGGCGACGATGCTCATGCACACCAAGGGCATCCTGGTGATGACCCCGGAGAGCGCCATGGTGCTCACCGGCAAGCAGTCGTTGGACTACTCGGGTGGAGTGTCGGCGGAGGACAACTTCGGCATCGGCGGCTACGACCGCGTCATGGGCCCCAACGGTCAGGCGCAGTACTGGGCGCCCAACCTCGGTGCAGCGTGCGACGTCCTGTTCGCGCACTACGACCACGCGTATCGCGCACCGGGAGAACGCTTCCCGCGTCGCACCACGACGGTCGACCCTGTGGACCGCGACGTCCGGACCTACCCGCACGTGCACCCGTCGAGCGACTTCAAGACCGTCGGCGACATCTTCTCCTCCGCCACCAACCCGGAGCGCAAGAAGCCGTTCGACATCCGCACCGTCATGCGCGCCGTCGTCGACCAGGATCACGCGGTGCTCGAGCGCTGGGCCGACATGGCCGACGCCGACACCTCGGTCGTCTTCGACGCGCACCTCGCCGGATACCCGGTGTCCGTCATCGGCATCGAGTCCAGGGCCATCCCCCGCAAGGGATGGTTCCCGGCCGACGGCCCGGACCAGTGGACGTCGGGAACGCTGTTCCCGCGCTCGTCGAAGAAGACGGCTCGCGCGATCAACGCGGCCAGCGGCAACCGGCCCCTGGTGGTGCTGGCGAACCTGTCCGGCTTCGACGGATCACCCGAGTCGCTGCGCAACCTCCAGTTGGAGTACGGCGCCGAAATCGGCCGTGCCATCGTCAATTTCGACGGCCCGATCGTGTTCTGCGTCGTCTCCCGCTACCACGGCGGCGCCTTCGTCGTGTTCTCCGGTGCGCTGAACGAGAACATGGAGGTGCTCGCCGTCGAAGGCTCCTTCGCCTCCGTTCTCGGCGGCGCCCCGGCCGCAGCCGTCGTGTTCACCCGCGACGTCAACAAGCGCACCGCGGCGGACCCGTCGGTCCGCGACCTCGAGGCACGCATGAACTCCTCCGAGGACGACACCGAGCGCGCCCGCCTGCAGGTCGAACTGTCGGCCACGCGCACCGCGGTCCGCTCGGAGAAGCTCGGTGAGGTGGCATCGGAGTTCGAGGCAGTGCACAACATCGAGCGCGCCCGCACCGTCGGGTCGGTGCACCACATCGTCGCCGCCGCCGAACTGCGCCCGCAGATCGTCGCGGCCATCGAACGCGGAATGGCACGTCAGTAGGAACACTCGTGCAGCCGCGCCCTTCGCTCATCGAAGGGCGCGGCTGTTCTAGTTGAAGCCGATACCCGTACTGACGATGACCTCGGCGGTGATGCGGCCGTCGGCAAGCGGTGTGCCCTGCACGACGATCGACGTTCCCGGCTGCAGATCCGCCACCGTCGATGCCCCCAGCGCCACGATCTGAGTGTTCGCGTCGGTCACCACCGTCACCGACGATCCGCCGATGCCGTCCATGACGATCGTCGTGCCGTCGTTGGAGGTGATCGTGCCGATGGAGGCGCCCTGCGATCCCAACGCCTCGCCCAGACCGCCGGGAATGCTGTCCAGTCCCGGCAGTGACCCGGACGTCGGCGCGGGAAGTGTCGTGGTCGGCGGCGTCGTCGTGGGGGCCGCGGAGCGCGGCGTGATGGCCGGCGCGGCAGTGCGGGAGGACGACTGCGAGTCGAAGACCAGATACGCCCCGAATCCCACCACCGCGAGGACGACCAGAGCCGCGAGGACGATCAGTGCGGTCTTCGGTGACTTCGGGTTCTTGCCGTTGCCGTCGTCGAGGAAGGGTGCCTCGCCGTACTGCGGGGGCTGTTGCGGATAGCCCTGCTGGGGGTAGCCCTGCTGACCGGTGTAGTTCTGCTGCGGATAGCCCTGCTGGCCGGTGTAGTTCTGTTGGCCGGTGTAGTTCTGCTGCGGGTAGCCCTGCTGGTTACCGTAGTAGTCGCCGGTCGGCAATGCCTCGGTCGGACGGTATTCCTGCCGGCCGTACGCCTGAGTCGGGTCCGAGGTGTACCCCGGATGACCTGTCTCGAGGTACTCGGTCGGCTGATCGCGGTCACGAGCCGAATCGTCGTTGTCACGCGGCGTGGTCATGCGACCAGGGTAGACCCGCCGCGCGTGGGCGAATCGGGTCGTATTCGGGCAAACCGGACGAGATGTCCCGTGACCATGCGACGACCCGTCCGATGTGATCGACTCGGAAGGTTCGCTTCTCACAAGGAGACTTCCCATGTCGATAGACAACAAGGACGCGGACCCAGTCGCCTCGACCGGCCAACCCGGTTCACTGGGCACCAGCCTGAAACCACGGCACATCACGATGATCTCCATCGCCGGAGTGATCGGCGCCGGACTGTTCGTCGGCTCCGCCACGGCGATCAACCTCGCCGGCCCGGCGGTGCTGCTGTCCTACCTGTTCGCCGGAATACTCGTCGTCCTCGTGATGCGGATGCTCGGCGAGATGGCCACCGCGAATCCGGACACCGGCTCGTTCTCCACGTATGCCACGAGGGCACTGGGACATTGGGCGGGATTCTCGGTCGGGTGGCTGTACTGGTGGTTCTGGGTGCTGGTCATTCCCGTCGAGGCCACCGCCGGTGCACTGATCATGTCGTCGTGGATCGGCGGCGACCAGTGGATCTGGGCATTGGCCATCACGCTGGTCCTCACCGTCACCAATCTTCTGAGTGTCGGCAATTACGGTGAGTTCGAGTTCTGGTTCGCGCTGATCAAGGTCGTCGCGATCATCGGATTCATCGTTCTCGGTGTGCTGGCGATTCTCGGTCTGCTGCCCGGTAGCGACGTCAGCGGTATCTCGAACCTGTGGGCCAACGGCGGCTTCATGCCGTACGGCTTCGGGGCGGTCATCGCCGCCATGTTGACGACGATGTTCTCCTTCATGGGCACCGAGATCGTCACCATCGCCGCGGCCGAGTCGCCGGACCCGAAGAAGGGCATCACGCGGGCCGTCAACTCCGTCATCTGGCGCATCATGATCTTCTACCTCGGCTCGATCTTCATCGTCGTCGCGCTGGTTCCGTCCATGGAGCTCGACGCCGAAACCGGTTCGTATCAATTCGTTCTGGGCCAGATGAACATCCCGCACGCGGATCGCATCATGGACGTCGTCATCCTCACCGCGGTGGCGTCGTGCCTGAACTCTGCGCTGTACACGGCGAGCCGCATGCTCTTCTCGCTGTCCGAGCGCGGCGATGCCCCGGCAGTGGTGCGCAAGGTCTCCGGTCGCGGCGTTCCGTACGTGTCCGTATTGGCGTCGACCGCACTGGGTTTCGTTGCCGTGGTGGGCAACTACGCGTTGCCGGAAAAGTTGTTCGGCTACCTGCTGGCGACCACGGGCGCCGTCGCCCTGTTCGTCTACCTGGCCATCGCGGCAAGCCAGCTCGTGTTGCGCCGCACCCTCGATCGCGAGAATCGACGGCCCCCGGTGCGCATGTGGCTGTACCCGTGGCTGACCTATCTCGCCATCGGCTTCATCGTGTTCGTTCTGGTGATGATGGTGATCATGCCGGAGCAGCGCACAGCGATAGGCCTGTCCGCAGTGCTGGCAGCCGTCACCGTCGTCGCCGGCATCCTGCGCCAGCGACGCGTCACGTCGCGGGAGGCAGTGCGCATCTGAGTCGGTTCGGTGGGCGTCGTCGCGGCCCTGCAGGGGTGTCGTCGCGGCCTGCAGGGGGTGCGCACACCTGCTGCGTGAACTGCACACCCTTTGCAGCCGGCGGTAGAGGGTGTGCGCTTTGCGGAGGGGGTGTGCACACTCTCGGCAGCGCACCCCGGCGGCGTCGATGTGGGCTTCGGGCACCGCTGCGCACCCACGGCAACTGAGTGCACACCCCCTACGTCGACCGCACACCTGCTGCAGTCAGCGGTAGAGGGTGTGCGCTTCACCGAACCCGTGTGCACACCACCAGCAACACACCCGGCAACGCGGAGGCCCACGTCTCGGCATCGCTGAGCACTCACGGGCAAGGCGCACGCCATTGGCAGCGCACCCGGCGGCGACGGTGTGGCTCCGACATCCCTGCGCACCCACGGCAACCGAGTGCACACCCCCTCCGTCAACCGCACACCTGCCGCAGTCAGCAGTACAGGGTGTGCGCTCACCAGAAAGGGTGTTCACAACCCCTGCAGTGCGCCCGCGGCGGACACGTCCCGGCACCGCTGAGCACCCATGACAGAGGTGCGCACACCCCCACCATCAACCGCACACCCTCTGCAGTCAGCCGTACAGGGTGTGCGCTCACCACAGACGGTGTGCACACCCCCTGCAGCGACCCCTCAGCGCGCCAACGACTCGAGCATCAGGTTCAGTTCTTCGACGACATCGTCGATCGGTTCGACACTCCGCAAGGTCCTGGCCAGGATTATGGCGCCCTCGAAGGCCGAGATGGACATCGATGCCAGCCTTCGGGCCCTGCCGGAGTCGACGCCTTCGCGTTCGAGCGCGGCGGTCATCGCGTCGATCCACCGGCCGAATATCGCGGCGGATCCTGTGCGCATCGCGTCGCTGTCGTCACCGCCGCCGAGGGTCGCTCCGGCTACGGGGCACCCGGCGATGTAGTCGCTGTCCACCAGTGTGGTCTTCCAGAAGTCGGCGAATCGGTGCAGAGCCACGATCGGACCGTCCACGGCGGAGTACTCGATGAACCCGGTGATGACGGAGCCCGCCGCGTCCAGCGCCTCGGTGAGAATCTGGGCGCGTCCGCCGGGAAAGTGATGGTAGACAGAGCCTCTGGGCGCTCCGCTCCGTTCGAGCACCGCGTCCACCGTCACCGATGCGCCCCTCTCACGGAGCAGTTCCACCGCGCTGGTGATCATCTTCTGCCGCGTCGACGTCCGTGCCATGTGTTGTAGGACCCCTCGATCACTCGTTTGTGCGTGCCGTCACATGTCGTTGACCGTTACTTCCCGACACAGCTAGCTTTCGTTCCACTTCTATGCCAGTTCGCATAACTCTACTCGGAGCGAGGGCCCATGGCACGTCATCACGCATCACTCGAACCCGTACGACTGGGACTGTCGGGACGAGGTCGCGCCGTGGCACTCCTCGTCATCTGCGCGGCAGAACTGCTCGTCGTGCTCGACAACACCATCGTCAACGTCGCGCTGCCGTCGATCGGCGTGCAACTGCAGACATCGATGAGCGGACTGCAGTGGGTGGTCGACGCGTACACGCTGACCTTCGCCGGCTTCCTCCTCGCACTCGGTCACCTCGGGGACCGCTACGGCCGTCGCCGCGTCATGATCACCGGCCTGCTGGGTGTCGCCGCACTCTCCATCGTCGGCGCGCTCTCGTCCGACCTCGGACAGGTCGTCGCGGCACGGGCCGTCATGGGCGTGTTCGCAGCTGCCGTTTTCCCTGCGACGTTGGCCATGATCATCACGATCTTCACCGATCCCCGTGAGAAAGCCCTTGCCATCGCCGCCTGGACCGCGATGGCCGGCTTCGCCATCGCCATCGGCCCGACAGCGGGAGGCTATCTGCTGGAGCACTTCTCGTGGCACTCGGTGTTCTGGATCAACGTCCCCGTCGCGCTTCTGGTGGCCGCCGCCGCACGTGCGTTCATCCCGGAATCACGCGCCGAACATGTCGGACGATTCGACACCATCGGGCTTATCTCGTCTCTCGTCGCCATCACCGCCCTGGTGTGGACCATCATCGAAGCTCCGCACCGCGGGTGGCTCTCGGCCTACTCCCTCGCGGGATACCTGCTGTCGGCCGTCGCGATCGCCGGATTCATCCTCTGGGAGAAGCGAACCGACGCTCCCGTTCTCGATCTGTCGCTGTTCTCGAACAGACGCTTCTCGCTCCCGGCCTTGTCCATCGCCGTCGGATACTTCTCGATGTTCGGGTTCCTGTTCATGATCACGCAGTACTTCCAGGGCGTCCGCGAATACTCGCCGCTCGAATTCGGTCTGCACTCGCTCCCGTTCGCCGTGGCCGTCGCCGTCGGTGCCCCCGTGGCGACTCTCATCGCCCAGCGCATCGGAACGACCGCCGTCATCGTCGTCGGCCTGATGATCGTCAGCGCCGGAATGTTCATCGCCGGACAGACCACGGTGGACACCCCGTACTTCGGTCCCGTGCTGCTCTCGATGGTGCTGATGGGCCTCGGACTCGCGATAGTCCAAGGACCGGCGACGGATTCGATCATGTCGGCCGTCGACCTCGACGGTGCGGGAGCGGGATCGGCCGTCAACGACACGACGCGCGAGATCGGCGGCACCCTCGGCGTGGCGGTTCTCGGTTCGATCGTGGCGTCGATCTACACCTCCCGTGTCTCCCCCTTGGTCGACGCGGTGCCGTCGACGCTGATGACGGACGGCGAGAAGGGTTTTGCCCGGGAAACCGTCATCGCCGTGATCGAGATGGCGAAACGGCCCACACCGTCGCTGTTCGAGCAGCAGAAGGCCGACCTGATACTTGCGATGAAGTCCGCGAGCCTCGAAGGATTCCAGTTCGCGTCGTACGTCACGGTGTCCGCGTGCCTGGCGTGCGCTGTGGCAGTGGCGATCTTCATGCCGTGGAAGCCTGCCGCCGACTCGGTTCTGGCCGCAGCGCGGGTTCCCCGGCGGTAAAGTCTGGCTCGACCCGTCGACAGTGCCGACCGCGGAAACGAGCCTCGTGAGATCACAGCGGATCAGCCCCGATCCCGCGCTGTCCTTCCTCGCGCTGACACCCAGGCCGGCGGAGCGCTCACGAGCGGTCATCGCCGTCAGCACGTTGATCGTCGGGGTGTGCGGATTGGTTCTCATGCCGTCGCAGTTCTTACGCCCCGGCGGCGCGATACTCATCCTGATCTTCTCGCTCACCACCATCCCGGTGGCGCTGGGTTGGCTCACCGAGAAACGTCTGCCGCACTTCGAGACGGCGTACGTGATCTACGCGGACATCGGAGTCGTCGCCGTCATGGCGATGTTCCAGTCGGCCTTCCTGTCGATGCCGTCCATCGCCGTCCTGGTCCTGGTGTCCTTGTTCGCGGCGGCGTTCACCGGCACCAGGACCTTGGTCCTGCACGTGGCGTACTCCTTGTGCGTCCTGGGAGTGTTGACGGTTCTGTCCCTGCGGGACGGCACGGAGGTGTGGGTGACGCTCTCGCGCACCCTGGCCCTGGGCAGCATGTTCGCGACGCCGTTCGCCATCCGCATGTATGTCGCCTTCCTCCGGCGACAGGTCGATGCGGCGCAACGCGATCCGCTGACGGGCCTGCTGACCCGACGCGGCCTCTACAACCGGATGTCGTCGATGTCGCAGAACGCCCAGGGCTCGCACGGACCGTGGACGATGGCCGCCACCGTCGTGGATGTCGCGGATTTCGCCGACGTCGATCAGCGTTTCGGCCGCGACAGTTCCATCGAGGTGCTCGTGGAGATCGCCGAACGACTCGTCGATGCGTCGCCGACCGAGGCACTTCTGGCCCGGCTGTCCACGTCCGAGTTCCTGTGCGTACATCGCGCACGAAACGAGGAGTCGGGCCGCGAGGAGAGCAGAGCACTCGGCGCCGCGCTCGAGTCGACGACGTTGCGCAGCGCACCGGTCACCCTGACGACGGGATCGATCACCGAAGCCGTGGATCCACATGCGGACGCCGGGTCGACCTTGCACCGTCTGATGACACGGGCGGAAGCCACGATGCATCGGCGTCATGCGGCGCGGCTGCAGGGTTCGACCGCCGTTCAGGCCATCCACGACCGCATCTCGGCGCTGATCGCCGACGGCGGGCCGGACATCGTGTTCCAGCCGGTCTGTACGGCCGGCACGGGCGACGTCGTCGGATACGAGGCGTTGTCTCGCTTCCCCGACGGGCACGGATCTCCGCAGACGTGGTTCGTCGACGCGAACACCGTCGGACTGCGGGTCGAGCTCGAGGTCTGCGCCATCGACGCCGCCATCACGGCGTCGGCACCCTTGCCCGCCGGGGCGTTCGTCGCGGTCAATGCGTCCGCCGACACGATTCTGTCCACCGACCTCGCCGGCAGTCTCGTCGACCACATGGTCCGCCGACAGTGGGTCGTCGAGGTCACCGAGCGTGACCGCATCGAGGACTACGACGGCATGGGCGTCGCGGTCGACATGCTCAGACGCGCAGGGGTTCTCATCTCCGTCGACGACGTCGGATCGGGATATTCGGGGCTCCGGCAGCTGGTCGAGCTGCGTCCGGACGTGGTCAAGCTCGACGCCTCGATCGTGCGCGGGATCGATTCCGACCCGATGCGCCGGGCGGCGGCGATCTCCGTCTCGACCTTCAGCCGTGAGATCGGCGCGATCTGCATCTTCGAGGGCGTGGAGACTCCCGAGGAACTGGCGACGGCCCGTGAGGTGGGCGCGGACATGGTGCAGGGATATCTGCTGGGCAAGCCGCTGCCCGCGGCATCGGCGCTGATGACGACCACCCCGCCCATCCTTAGCTAATGACAATGATTATCATTAATGCATGACCTCACGATCCCTGCTGCCCGTCACCGTCCTGTCCGGATTCCTCGGTGCGGGGAAGACGACCGTGATGGAGCACATCCTGGCGAACCGCGACGGTCTACGAGTCGCGGTGATCGTCAACGACATGAGTGAGATCAACATCGACGCGCGACTTCTCGACGGTTCCGTCACCGGTACGACCAGCGTTCACCGCACGGAGGAACGTCTCGTCGAGCTCACCAACGGCTGCATCTGCTGCACGCTCCGAGAGGACCTGATCGAGGCAGTCGGCGAGTTGGCATCGGCGGGTGACATCGACTACCTGCTGATCGAATCGACGGGAGTGTCCGAACCCATGCCCGTTGCGGCGTCGTTCGACTGGGACTTCGGCGATGCCGACGGCGACTCCCCCGTCAGCCTGGGCACACTGGCCCGGTTGGACACCATGGTGACCGTCGTCGACGCGTCGACCTTCCTGGGCGAGATCTCACGAGGCGACACCCTCGACACTCGGAACCTCGACGTGGCCGACGGCGACGAGCGATCCATCTCGGATCTGCTGGTCGACCAGGTCGAGTTCGCGGACATCGTTCTGTTGACGAAGACAGACCTGGTCTCCGAGGCGTTGGCCGGTGCCACCGAAGCTGCTGTGCGACGGCTGAATCCGCGTGCCGACGTGGTCGTGACGACGCGTGGAGCGGTGGACCCGGCACGCGTGTTGAACACCGGCCTCTACGACCCGGAGGCAGCCCTGCATGCACCGGGCTGGGACGACGAACTCGCCGGCACACACCTTCCGGAGACGCAGGAGTTCGGGATCTCGAGCACCGTCTTCGTCTCCGATCGTCCCTTCCATCCGACCCGGCTCGCTACCGCACTCGACGGCCTGCAGGGTGTGTTGCGCAGCAAGGGTTTCTGCTGGATCGCGAGCAGGCCGGAGCGAGCTGCGGTGTGGTCACAGGCGGGGCCGGCTCTGACGATCGACGGTGCACAACCGTGGAGCGAGATCGACGTGCCGGCGGGCCAGGAGATTGTCGTCATCGGTATCCGGTTGCAGGACAGGGACGTCGAGTCGATCCTCCGCGCGGCGGTTCTGACGGACGACGAAATGGCAGCGGGCCCGGACGCCTGGAAAGGCTATCCGGACCCGCTGCCCACGTGGACTGTCGACATGCACGCTCACGCGCTGTAGATCAGCTCAGTTCGAGCGCATCTCCACCCTCGGAGACACCCACCACGACGGTGTCGCCGTCGACGATCGTGCCGGCGAGCAACAGCTTGGCCAGCTGGTCGCCGATCGCCTGCTGGATCAACCGGCGCAGCGGACGCGCGCCGTACTGGGCGTCGTATCCACGGACGGCCAGCCAGAACCGAGCGGACGGGGTGACGTCGAGCGTCAGCCTGCGTGTCGACAACCGACGCTGCAGCTGCTCGAGCTGGATGTCGACGATCGACTCCAACTGCTCCTCGCTCAGGGGATCGAAGACCACGACGTCGTCGAGTCTGTTGACGAATTCGGGCTTGAACGCACTGCGCACTGCCGCCATCACGTGCTCCCTGTCGCCACCCGCACCGAGGTTCGAGGTGAGGATCAGGATCGTGTTGCGGAAGTCGACGGTCCGCCCCTGACCGTCGGTCAGACGGCCCTCGTCGAGGACGGCGAGCAGGATGTCGAAGACGTCCGGGTGCGCCTTCTCGACCTCGTCGAACAGCACCACCGTGTAGGGGCGACGGCGCACCGCTTCGGTCAGCTGGCCACCGGCCTCGTAGCCGACGTATCCCGGAGGAGCACCGACCAGGCGGGCCACCGAGTGCTTCTCGCTGTACTCGCTCATGTCGATGCGGATCATCGCGCGCTCGTCGTCGAACAGGAAGTCCGCCAACGTCTTCGCGAGTTCCGTCTTGCCCACGCCCGTCGGGCCCAGGAAGAGGAACGATCCGGTCGGACGGTTGGGGTCGGAGACACCGGCACGAGCCCGGCGGACCGCGTCGGACACTGCCTGCACGGCGTCGGCCTGGCCGACGACGCGCTTGCCCAGCTCGTCTTCCATGCGTAGGAGCTTGGCCGTCTCGCCTTCGAGCATGCGCCCGGCGGGGATGCCGGTCCATGCGGCGACGACATCTGCGACGTCGTCCGGCCCGACCTCCTCCTTGAGCATCACATCGCCCTGCGGGACGGTGGCCGCGGTCTTTTCGGCCAGCTCCTTCTCGAGCGACGGGATGCGTCCGTACCGCAGTTCGGCGGCCTTGCCCAGATCGCCGTCGCGCTCGGCTCGCTCGGACTCTCCGCGCAGAGACTCCAACTGCTCCTTGAGATCTCGGACGGAATCGATGGCGTTCTTCTCGTTCTGCCACCGTGTGCTGAGCTCGGCGAGCTTCTCCTTGCTGTCGGCCAGTTCTCCGCGCAGCTTCTCGAGGCGAGCCTTCGACGCGTCGTCGGTCTCCTTGGCCAGCGCCATCTCCTCGATCTCGAGCCGACGCACGACGCGTTCGATCTCGTCGATCTCGACAGGCCGCGAATCGATCTCCATGCGCAGACGCGACGCGGCCTCGTCCACGAGGTCGATCGCCTTGTCGGGCAGGAACCTCGACGTGATGTAGCGGTCGGACAACGTAGCGGCGGCGACCAACGCGGAGTCGGTGATGCGCACACCGTGGTGCACCTCGTACCGCTCCTTGAGTCCGCGGAGGATGCCGACGGCGTCGTCGACGGACGGCTCCCCGACCATCACCTGCTGGAACCGGCGCTCGAGGGCCGCGTCCTTCTCGATGTACTTCCGGTACTCGTCGAGAGTAGTCGCGCCGACGAGCCGCAGCTCACCGCGGGCGAGCATCGGCTTGATCATGTTGCCCGCATCCATCGCGGATTCACCGGTAGCGCCGGCGCCGACGATGGTGTGCAGCTCGTCGATGAACGTGATGACCTGTCCGGCCGAGTTCTTGATGTCGTCCAGGACGGCCTTGAGCCGTTCCTCGAACTCTCCGCGATACTTCGCGCCGGCGACCATCGATCCGAGGTCGAGGGACACGACGGTCTTCCCGCGCAGGCTCTCCGGCACGTCGCCGGCGATGATGCGCTGGGCGAGGCCTTCCACGATGGCGGTCTTGCCGACGCCGGGTTCACCGATCAGTACCGGGTTGTTCTTGGTCCGACGGGACAGGACCTGCACGACGCGACGGATCTCGGTGTCGCGCCCGATGACCGGGTCGAGCTTGCCGCTGCGCGCGGCGTCGGTCAGATCGGTCGAATACTTCTCGAGAGCCTGGTAGGTGCCCTCCGGATCGGGACTCGTCACACGCGCACTGCCGCGGACCGTGGTGAACGCATCGCGCAGTGCTGCGGACGTCGCGCCGTGGCCCTGCAGGATGCGGGCGACGTCGGAGTCACCCGTCGCGAGTCCGACCACCATGTGTTCGGTGGAGACGTACTCGTCGTCGAGTTCGGTGGCCAGATGCTGGGCCGCGGTGATGGCGGCCAGAGCCTCGCGCCCCAGTTGGGGTTGCGTGGTCGACCCGGTCGCCGACGGCATGCGGTCGACCAGGGACTGAGCGTCCTTGCGCACGACGGCGGGATCGACGCCGACAGCTTTCAGGAGGGGACCTGCGATGCCGTCGGTCTGGTCGAGCAGAGCGACGAGCAGATGAGCCGGCCGGATGTCCGGGTTTCCCGCTGCCGATGCTGATTGCAGTGCAGCGGTGAGCGCTGCCTGGGTCTTCGTTGTGGGTGTGAACGAGTCCACCGGTCACCTTCCTTCTGTCGTGCATGTCGAACCTGGTGTCGCCGGGATCAACCATACCGGACTTGAGTCTATTCCGCTCAAGTTAGTTGACGGTCCAACACGCAGGACAGCGGGAGGCTCGCCGCACGTCGGTGAGGACCAGTAGTCTCGAGGGCGAACCCCACCCGTCACTCGAACACGATGAAGGTGCCCATTGCTCGACGCACAGGCCCTCGCGCACGTGCGTGCCGGAGTAGCTGCCGTGCTGTCGGCGGACGACGGCGCCGAGTCCGTCGCCAAGGCCTTCTACGCGCGCCTCTTCGCCGAACATCCCGACTTCCGCGGCTACTTCCCGGCGGCGATGGACCAGCAGAGGCACCGCCTCGTCCGTGCCGTCGACTACGTGGTCACACACCTCGACGACAGCGAGTTCCTGCCGTTCCTACACCAGCTGGGTCGCGATCACCGCAAGCACGGACTCACCGGAGCGCACTTCCTCGCCGCCCGGAACGCGCTGGTGGAGGCGTTCCGCATCTCGGGTGACGAGTCGACGTGGACGTCGGACACGGACGATGCGTGGGCTCGCGTCGTGTCGATCATCTGCAATTCGATGGCCGTGGGCGCGGACACCGAGGACCTGCCGCCCTACTGGGGTGCCACCGTCGTCGAACATCATCGGCTTCTCGAGGATCTCGCCGTCGTCCGGTTGCAGACCGACGACGACATCCCGTTCGAGGCCGGCCAGTACCTCAGCGTCCAGATCCCGCAGCGGCCGCGCATGTGGCGATACCTGTCCCCCGCGATTGCGCCGAACGACTACCGCGGCATCGAGTTCCACGTCCGCCGGGTCTCCGCCGGGTGGGTCAGTCCCGCCATCGTGTCCGAGACGGTGGTCGGCGACCGATGGTTGCTCGGCCCACCCCTGGGCGGTCTCAGTCTCGACACCGCGCCCGGCAGCCCGGACGTCCTGATGGTTGCCGGGGGAACCGGGATCGCGCCGCTGCGTGCCCAGCTCATGGCGATGGCGATGCGCAGTCGCACTCCGCGGGTCCACCTGTTCGTCGGCGGCGAGTATCCGAGCGACCTCTACGACCTGGACACCCTGTGGGATCTGGCGCGGACCAACCCGTGGCTCACCGTCGTCCCCGTCGTCGAGCACCCGGAAGAGCCGTGGTGGCGCCCCGGCCCGGCGCGGGAGTTCCCGCCCGGCCTCAACCACACGATGGTGGGCAAGCTCGGTCAGGTGGTCACGCGGTTCGGATCGTGGGCGGACCGGCAGATCCAGGTGTGCGGGTCACCCTCGATGGTGCGCACGACGCTGTACGCGCTGCGTCGGGTGGGAACCCCGATGCAGAACGTCCAGCACGATCCCCTGGGCTGAATCCGGGTCAGTGCGGATGCGCGTGCGCCAGTCGCCGTAGCGGCGGCACTGTCTGTGGCGGCTGCTTCCGGGGCGGCAGGACACCCAACAGTCGGGTCGTCGTCTCCGTCACCTCGGCGACCGCCGACTCGAAGGCGGCACGGTTGGCATCCGAGACGGTCCGCAGCCCGCTGACCTTGCGCACGAACTGCCGGGCAGCCGCTTCGATCTCCTCGTCCGTCGCCGCGGGCTCGAGGCCGCGTAGCTCGGTGATGTTTCTGCACATGCCAGGCGAGCGTAGACCTGCAGCCCGACCCGGACAACGATCATCGGGTTTACGACGTACAGGTGTTTAGCTCGAATATTCTGACATTCCAAGCTTTACGCCGTTTTCGATCACCGTGAATTCATTCGTTCAACCGATTGCGCGGACATCCTGGAGTCCTTCGATCAGCGAACGCTCGGGAGCCGACAATCCGCCCCAGACGCCGTACGGTTCCCCCGCGGCCACCGCGTACTCGCGGCACCGCTGCATCACCGGGCATTGTTGGCAGACGCGCTTCGCCTGCTCCTCACGGGCCGTTCTCTTATGTCCCCGTTCACCTTCCGGATGGAAGAACACTGCGGAATCCATCCCGCGGCACAGTCCGTGCAGTTGCCACTCCCAGGTCGTGGCTATAGGTTCGGGTAACTCGACAGGCTTGGACATGACGCTCCTCGTTAGTTCGCCTCGTATGCGACGTCACGCTGTCAGTATTACATTACGAACAATCGTCCAAAAAGTTAATGCCGCATATTCGGGAAGCACCTCCAGGACGTATCGACGAGTTACAGATAATCGCCGAACCCGCCGACATCGCCGAACCCCCGAGTGCACAACCGCCGAGCCTCGATCCCCGATGCGGCGCGACGGCCCGCTCTCCCTTAAGTTTGACCTCGTGAGAAGCCCTGGTTGTCGTCCCGCTCGTTGCCGTACAGGCCGCCGCCGTCACGGGTGTGCGCTGTGAGTGCAGTGGACCTCCCCCTCGATCTCCGCCGCGCACTCGTCGGTGTCGCGCGGGTCCCGAGACTGCTGGTCGCGTCGGACTACGACGGCACCATGGCACCGTTCGTGTCGGACCCGCAGAAGGCGTTCCCGCTCCCCGAGTCGGTTCGAGCGCTGCGTGCACTCGCCGGTCTGGACGGCACACAGGCAGCGGTCATCTCCGGGCGCGCACTGCGGGATCTGGCGATCCTCTCCCGCCTGCCCGTCGAGGTGCAGCTCGTCGGAAGCCACGGCTCCGAGTTCGACGCCGGCTTCGTCACCGAACTCGGCAGCGAGGCCACGGCCCTTCTCGAGCGAGTGGTCTCCGAACTGAGGTCGATCGCCTCCCGCGCCGAACACATCTCTGTCGAGACCAAGCCGGCCAGCGCGGCCCTGCATGTGCGCAACGCCGATCCCGAGGCGGGCGCGCGCGCGCTCGACGAGGTCCGCGCGGGGGCCGCCACCTGGGACGGCGTGCAGGTCACCGAGGGCAAGTCCGTCATCGAGCTCGCCGTGATCGTCACCGACAAGGGCCAGGCACTGGACATCCTGCGCCACCAGGACGGTGCGTCCGCCGCGGTCTTCTTCGGCGACGACGTCACCGACGAGAAGGCTTTCCGACGCCTCCACGGTCCCGACGTCGGTGTCAAGGTCGGTGACGGCGAATCGCTGGCCAAGTACCGCGTCGAGAGCACCGAGGAGGTCGCCGCCGCACTCGCATTCCTCTACGAGGAGCGTCGCCGATGGCTGTCGGGTGCGGACGCTCCCCGCATCGAGCGGCTCACGATGCTCGCCAGCCCTCGATCGGTCGCGCTGTTGACTCCCGAGGCCGGACTGACCTGGCTGTGTCACCCGGAGCCCGATTCCGCAGCCGCGTTCGCGCACCTTCTCGGAGGCGACGAGGCCGGCCACTTCACCGTCGGACCGGCGCGTGCGTCGCTGCCGCTCAGTCAGCAGTACCTCGACAGCACCATGACGGTGCAGACACGGTGGGCGAGCCTGCAGGTCGACGACTACCTCGCGCACGACGTCCCGCGGGACCGCACCGACTTCACGCGCGTGATCACGGGCAAGGCGAAGGCAGTGGTCACGTTCGCTCCCCGCCCCGAGTTCGGCCAGGCACGCGTGCGGCTCCAGGCCGAGGACGACGGCCTCCGAGTGTTCGGCACCAACGATCCGATGGTGCTGCGCGCACCCGGTATCTCCTGGACCGTGACCACCGAGCACGGGCAGGAAACCGCCCGCGCCGAGATCGATCCGTCGGGCGGACCGGTCGTACTCGAACTGCGTTGCGGTACATCGGATCTGGGACCGTCGGAAGTTCCGGAGCCCGAGCGCCGCGCGCAGGCCGAGTCGTACTGGCACGACTGGGCGGCCGGACTCACCCTGCCGCAGCTCAAGCCCGACCTGATGAAGCGGTCCGCATTGACGCTGCGCGGTCTGGTGCACGCCGACTCGGGCGCCATCATGGCCGCCGCCACCACGTCGCTTCCCGAGGAGATCGGTGGCGTCCGCAACTGGGACTACCGCTACTGCTGGCTGCGCGACGCCGCCCTGACCGCATCGGCACTGGTGTCGCTCGGCTCGCGATCCGAAGCCGAGAACTACCTGCTGTGGGTGCACGACGTCCTGCAGACGGTCACCGGACCCGAGCGGTTGCATCCGCTCTACACGCTGTGGGGCCAGTCGCTGCCGCCCGAGGCCGTTATCGACGCGCTCCCCGGCTACGCGGGGTCGCGTCCGGTGCGCGTCGGCAACGCGGCGAATCAGCAGGTGCAGCTCGATGTGTTCGGTCCGATCGTGGACCTGATCACGACGCTGGCCGACTCGCGCACCGCGAGCGGCATCACCGAACACACCGAGATCCTGACCGATCAGGACTGGGACCTCGTGTGCGCCATGGTCGACGCCGTCGAACGGAGATGGTCCGAACCCGACAACGGCATCTGGGAGATCCGCGGCAATCCGCGCCACCACGTCTACTCCAAGGTGATGTGCTGGTTGACGGTCGATCGCGCCATCAGGCTCGCCGACACCTACAGCCGCGACGCCCAACTCGGGTGGAGCACGCTGCGCGACGTCATCCGTCGTCAGGTGCTGGACAAGGGATGGAGCGAGGAGGCGCAGTCCTTCACCTCTGCGTACGGGGGCACCGATCTCGACGCCGCAACCCTGCACATCGGCCTGTCCGGTCTCATCGATCCCAGTGATCCGCGATTCGCCGCCACGGTGGTCGCCACAGAGGCGGAACTCCGCAGCGGCGCCACGGTGTACCGGTACCACCACGACGACGGCCTTCCCGGCGGCGAGGGCGGTTTCCACCTGTGCGCGGCATGGTTGGTGGAGGCGTATCTGCTGATCGGGCAACGACTTCCGGCCGAAGCTCTGTTCACCCAGCTCGTCGCCGCAGCAGGTCCGACGGGATTGTTGAGCGAGGAATACGACCCTGTCGCCGAACGCTCGCTCGGCAACCACCCGCAGGCCTACAGCCACCTCGGGCTGCTGCGGTGCGCCCAGCTGCTGGCCCGCTAGCCGGTCCGCACCGGGCCGAGCGTCACCCCGGCGAGCAGATGCGTCGGGAGGTGCTCGGTCCGGTCGACCCCTGAGTGGCTGACGCCCAGCACGATCTCGCCGACCAGACGCCCCTTCTCCAGCACGGGCTGACGAACGGTGGTCAGCCCCACGCGAACGGCCTCGTCGACACCGTCGAAGCCGGTGACGGACATCCGTCCCGGGACGTCGATGCCGAGGGAGTCGAGGTGATCGAGCGCTCCCAGTGCGAGGACATCGGACGTACAGATCAACGCTGTGGCGCCGGGCGCGGCCTCCAACGCCTCGGCGGCGGCGGAGCGACCTGCCGTGCGGCTGTGCTCGAAGCGCTCCACCACGACCACGTCCGGGTCGACGCCCGCCGCCGTCATCGCATCCGTGATCCCGGCGATGCGCTCGCGTTGCACGTGGAAGGTGATGGCGCCCCGCCGGTCCCGGCCGACGGGACCATCGTGTCGATCACGACGCAGTCGCATACACAGCACGGCGATCTCCGTATGACCCTGTGCGAGAACCTGTTCCGCGATCTCGCGCATCGCGGCCCTGTCGTCGATGCCGACCAGTGACGTCTCCGCAGCATCCCGCGGCTGATCGCAGACGACCGTGGGCAGATGACGCTCGCGCACGGCGGTCAGGTGCGGATCGTCGTCCGACACCGAGTACACGACGAACGCATCGACACCCGCCTGCTGGACCACGGCGGCGGCGTCCTCGGGAGTCGAGGCCGGACCGGCGGGAATCAGCAGAAGACCGCGCCCCGCCTGCTCGCAGGACTCCGCGAGACCCGTCAGGAACTGCACGGCCGCCGGATCGGAGAACGAATAGCTGAGCGCCTCGGTGAGCACCAGGCCCACGGCGCCGGCGCGCCGGGTCCGCAACGACCTGGCCACGGGGTCCGGGCCGGGGTATCCGCGGGCGCGCGCCGCGTCCAGGATCCGTAGTCGCATCTCGGGCGAGAGCTGGTCGGGGCGGTTGTAGGCGTTGGACACAGTGGTGCGCGAGATGTTGAGTTCGGCGGCCAGCGAGGCGAGCGTGGCCATCCGTCGCGGTTCCGTGGACCTCGCCATGGAGGAGACGGTATCCGCTCGACGGCGTCGACGTCGCCTACGGGACGGTTTCGTCTTCGGGGAGGTCGGCCGGTATGGTCGTGACAACGGTTTCCATTAGCGATAACAAACCAACAACCCAGGAGCACCCGCCGTGTACGCACCCGCCCGAATCCCCCTTCGCACCGCTGTCGCCGCGCTCGGCATGACGGCCCTCACGGCGACGGCGCTGGTCGGATGCAGTTCCTCGGACGGTGGCAGTGCCGAAGGTGGGCGACCGACCGTCGTCGCGTCGACGAACGTGTGGGGCTCGGTAGCCGAGTCCGTCGCGGGCGACCGCGCCGACGTCACCGCGATCATCGCCGACCCGTCGGCCGACCCACATTCCTACGAGGCCAGCCCGGGCGACGCCGCTGCGCTGTCGGAGGCATCCCTCGTCGTCTACAACGGCGGCGGCTACGACGAGTTCGTGGACGACGTTCTCGCCTCCGCGGGAGACGTGCCCTCCGTCGACGCGTACTCGCTGCTCGAGGGGCACGCGGACGACGCCGACCATGCCGACGAGGCGGGTGCCCACGACCATTCGGGCGAGACCAACGAGCACGTCTGGTACGACCCCGAGATCGCCGCTGCCACCGCGGAGGCGATCGCCGAGGAACTCGGTAAGGTCGACCCCGACAACGCGGCGTACTACACCGAGAACGCCGCGGCGTTCCACGACGACATCCACGAGATCACCGACATCACGGATCGCATCGCCCAGCAGAAGCCGGGCGCACCCGTCGCGCAGACGGAGCCGATCGCGCACTACCTGCTGGAAGGAGCCGGGGTGGACGACAAGACCCCCGAGGACTTCGAGGACGCCATCGAGGAGGGCAACGATCCCTCGCCCGCCGCTGTCGCTGCGACGCGCGACCTGTTCAGCAGCAAGGGTGTAGACGTCCTGGTCTACAACATCCAGACCGAGGACGCCGTGACGGCCGATGTCCGCCGCATCGCCGAGGAGAACGGCATCACCGTCGTCGAGGTCACCGAGACCCTGCCCGCCGGGCAGGACTACGTCTCGTGGCAGCGCACCGCTGCGCAGGACCTCGCGGACGCGCTGGGTGTCACCTCGTGACGCGAGTTCGGCGATGACGTCCGTCCAACTGACCGGGGCGACGCTCGCGTACGGCGAGCGTGTCCTGTGGTCCGATCTCGACCTGACCGTCGCACCGGGAGAATTCGTCGCCGTCCTCGGCCCCAACGGGTCGGGAAAGACGTCCCTGCTGAAGGTGCTTCTCGGGCAGACGTCCCTCACCTCCGGAACCGCCAGCATCGCCGGCGGACGCTCGTCCATCGGGTACATCCCCCAGCAGAAGGCGATCGACGAGGGAGTGCCGCTGCGCGGCCGCGACTTCGTCGGACTCGGGTGGGACGGTCACCGCTGGGGCATCGGGTTCCGCGGGCGTCACGCGCGTCGCGACGCCGTCGACGCCGCCATCGCCTCGGTGGGCGCACAGGCTTTCGCCGATGCGCCCCTGGGACAGATGAGCGGTGGAGAACAGCAACGTCTGCGCGTCGCACAGGCCCTGGTCGGCGACCCGGACGTGCTGCTCTGCGACGAGCCGCTCCTGAGCCTCGACCTGGCCAACCAGCAGGTCGTCGCGCACCTGATCGATCAACGCCGACGCTCGCACAGCACGTCCGTCGTCTTCGTGACGCACGAGATCAATCCGATCCTGCCGATCGTCGACCGCATCGTCTACCTCGTCGACGGCAAGTTCCGCATCGGCACCACCGAGGACGTCATGACGTCCGAGGTGCTCTCGGAGCTGTACGACACCGACGTCGAGGTGCTGCGCGTGCGCGGCCGACTCGTCGTGGTCGGAACCGGCGACGCCATGGACGCTCTCGGTGCCGCGGGCGGCGACTGCGCACACCATCTCGACAACGAAATCTGAGGCCAGTGGACAAGGTCATCGACGCACTGAGCAAAGCTCTCGACTTCGGCACCACCGCCGACCTCCTCGGCTACGACTTCGTGCAGCAAGCACTGATCGCCGCCGCCATCCTCGGTGTCCTGGCGGGCGCACTGGGTCCGCTGATCGTCAGCCGTCAGTGGTCCTTCGCCGTGCACGGCTCGTCCGAGCTGTCCCTCACCGGCGCCTCGGCAGCCCTGCTCGTCGGCCTCGCGGTCGGCGTCGGCGCCATCCTGGGATCCGTCATCGCCGCCGTGCTGTTCGCGCTGCTCGGACGCAGAGCCCGTGAGCGCGACTCCGTCATCGGCGTCATCATGAGCTTCGGACTCGGCCTGTCGGTGCTGTTCCTGTGGGCCTACCCCGGTCGCACCGGCACCAGTTTCTCGTTGCTCGTCGGCCAGATCGTCGGTGTCGGCAGCACCGGCCTGACCCTGCTTCTCGCCGTCGCCCTCATCGTCATCGTGGTGCTGTTCGTGGTCTACCGGCCGCTGCTGTTCGCCAGCACCGACCCCGAGGGCGCCGAGGCACGTGGTGTCCCGATGCGGCTGCTGTCCATCGTCTTCGCCGTTCTCGTCGGCGTCGCCTGCGCGCTGGGAGTGCAGATCGTCGGCGCCCTCCTCGTGCTCTCGCTCCTGATCACCCCCGCCGCCGCGGCGTCGCGGGTGACGGCCAACCCGGTCACCGCCACCTGGCTGTCGATCCTGTTCGCCGAGACTGCCGCGGTGGGCGGCATCCTGCTCTCCCTCGCGCCGGGCGTCCCCGTGTCGACGTTCGTCACCACCATCTCGTTCGTGATCTACCTCGTCTGCCGGGCGGTGGGCCGCCGCACCCCGGCACGCGCCGTCGTCACCTGACAGGATGCGCGGCAAGGCTGACGAAAGAAAGTTCACACTTCCCGCCGATATGTAAAAAATGGGCCGATTTCTTTACATGTCCACATCAGCGTGCCATCGTCTCCGTATGGCAGCGTGGCAACCCGACATCCCGTTCAACGAGCTTCCTCCACCCCCCGGCGCCGACGAGCTCGAAACCCGCGCAGTCCTGAAGGCTGCCATCGCGGCGAACACTGCACTCGCCAAGCTCGATCAAGCGGTCGTGTCCATACCTAATCCGACAGTGCTCATCAACTCGATCCCCATCCTCGAGGCGCAGGCCAGCTCGGAGATCGAGAACATCGTCACCACGACGGACGAACTTTTCCGGCACCTGGACGACGATGCCGGTGCGGACCCCGCCACCCGCGAGACGCTCAGATACCGCACTGCCCTGAAAGTCGGTTTCGATCGAACCACCGAGCGAGGCTTGACGACGTCCACCGCAATCGATGTGTGCAGCACCATCAAGGGCCGTGAGATGCAGGTCCGGACCATTCCCGGCACTCGTATCGGCAACCCCTCCACCGGGGAGGTCGTGTACAGCCCACCCGAAGGGCGTGCGCTGATCGAGGAGAAGCTCAGCGCGTGGGAACGATTCATACACGATGACGACGGCATGGACCCGTTGGTCCGGATGGCCGTCGCCCACTATCAGTTCGAGGCAATCCACCCCTTCGCCGACGGCAACGGTCGAACCGGACGAATCCTCAACGTCATGCTCTTGATCGAAGCCGGGCTCCTCAGAATGCCGGTGCTTTACCTCTCGCGGTACATCAACGACACCAAGAACGACTACTACCGATTGCTGCTCGAGGTCACGTCGGACGCGGCGTGGGAAGCGTGGGTTCTGTACGTTCTCGCCGGTGTCGAACGGACGTCCAACGACACGCTTCACACGGTGCACGCCATCCGCGCACTCCAGGAAGACTTCAGCCACCGGGCGCGCGCAGTCTCCAAGGGCGGTGCAGATTCCGAATTCCAGTCAGTTCTCTTCGAGCAGCCGTACTGCCGAATCAGCACGGTCGTCTCGAGATGTGGCGTGTCCCGACCGACAGCGACAAGTTGGCTCTCAGCACTTGTCGGCGCAGGGATGTTGCAAGAGAGCAAGGTCGGGCGGGACCGACTGTTCATCAACCGAGAGTTTCTCCGACTGCTCGTGCGACCCCACGACCGCCAGTAGCAAGAAACTTCACACGTCGACGAAACGTGTCAAAAAACCCGACCTTTTTTTACACATGAGACACGCTCTGGTCTCGCCTAGTGTGGACGAGTGGGTATCGACCTCAACTCCGATCTCGGCGAAGGCTTCGGCGCCTGGACACTCGGCGACGACGCCGCCATGCTGCGCATCGTCACCAGCGCCAACATCGCGTGCGGGTTCCACGCCGGCGATCCGTCCACGCTGCTGCGAACCTGCTCCGACGCTGTCGCCGCCGACGTGCGTATCGGCGCGCAGGTGGGGTATCACGACCTCGTGGGATTCGGACGGCGCTTCGTCGACGTGACCGCGGAGGATCTCCGCGCCGACGTCATCTACCAGATCGGTGCGCTCGACGGCCTGGCACGCAGCGTCGGCGGGTCCGTGCGCTACGTCAAACCGCATGGTGCGCTGTACAACACGATCGTCCGTCACGAGGTGCAGGCCCGTGCAGTCGTCGACGCCGTACTGGCGTACGACGCCTCGCTCCCCGTGCTCGGGTTACCCGGATCGGTGTTCCTCGACATCGCCGCCGACGCCGGCCTGCGCACCGTCACCGAGGCGTTCGCCGACCGCGGGTACACCGCGGAGGGAACCCTGGTCTCGCGACGGGAGAACGGCGCGGTTCTCTCCGACGTCGACGAGGTGGCCGCACGCGTTCTCCGCATGGTCACCGAGGGCGTGGTGGCGTCGGTCGACGGGGTGGACGTCCCGGTGTCGGCCGACTCGGTGTGCCTGCACGGCGACACTCCCGCTGCGGTCGACATGGCGCTGGCAGTACGTGACGTGTTGTCGCGCAACGGCATCACCCTGACCCCCTTCGTGTCGTGAAGATCTCACCGGCCGGTGATCACGCCCTGCTGGTCGACCTCGATGACGTCCGCGCCGTCGCCGCTCACCATGCCGGCTGGGCGAGCGGGCACCCCGGTGTCGTCGAACTGATTCCTGCCGCGAGCACCGTGTTGGTGACGATGACCGAGGATGCGGAGCCGTCGCGGGTGGCGTCGTGGCTCCGTGAGACGCCGCCGGCGGAGGTGCTCGGCGGCTCCGGTGACACGATCACGATCGACGTGCGGTACGACGGCCCCGACCTCGACGATGTCTGCGCGACAACGGGACTGGACATCGTCGCCGTGCACACCGGCCAAGTATGGACTGCCGCGTTCTGTGGCTTCTCCCCCGGCTTCGCGTACCTGGTCGGATCCGAGCCACTGTCGATCCCGCGCCGCGCCGATCCGCGCACCTCGGTGCCGGCGGGATCCGTGGCGTTGGCCGGCGAGTACACCGGGGTGTACCCGACGTCGTCGCCCGGCGGATGGCAGATCATCGGCAGCACCGACGCGGCGCTGTGGGACGTGAACCGCGACGACCCCGCGCTGCTCGCGCCCGGCACACGGGTGCAGTTCCGCGCGGTGATGTGATGCTCGAGGTACTGGCAACCGGGCCGCTGACGACCGTGCAGGACCGAGGACGCACCGGGTGGTCCTCGCTCGGTGTCGGCACGTCCGGCGCGGCCGATCGACGCTCGCACGACGCGGCGAATCGGTTGGTGGGGAACATGATCGACGCCGCGACGCTCGAGGTGACGCTCGGTGGACTGGTGCTGCGCGCACGCGCCGAGGTGGTTCTGGCGGTGACGGGGGCTCCGGCCCCGTTCACGGTGGACGGCGCACCGCAGGGGCACGGCGCCGTCGTCGTGGTGCCGTCGGGCGCCGAGATCCGCCTCGACTGGTCGCCGGTGGGACTGCGCTCGTACGTTGCCGTCCGCGGCGGGATAGACGTAACCCCCGTGCTGGGCAGCCGGTCCACGGACTCGCTGTCCGGCATCGGACCCGAGCGAGTGACGGCCGGCGCCGTGCTGCCGGTCGGTCACGACGCCGAGGACTGGCCTCGAGCGGACGTGAATCCGTACCCGTTCGAGCACCGCACCACCCTGCGGGTGATCCCCGGCCCGCGGGCGGACTGGTTCACCGACCACGCTCTCGAATTGCTGACGACCCAGCCGTGGACGGTCGGGACCGACTCCGACCGTGTCGGCATGAGGCTCGAGGGCGCCGAGCCGCTGCCACGGTCGCGGAACGACGAGCTCCCGAGCGAGGGCATGGTGACCGGCGCGCTGCAGGTACCGCCGTCGGGACAGCCCGTGCTGTTCCTCGCCGATCATCCGGTGACCGGTGGTTACCCGGTGATCGCCGTCGTGGCGTCGGCAGATCTCGGATCCGCGGCGCAGTGCGCTCCGGGACGAACGATCCGCTTCAGCGTCTGATCACCGGGCGACGGGAACGGCCACCTCGTTGCGGCGGCGGAACGACACCGTCCAGGGCGGATCGTAGAACCACGACATCGGCTCCCCGGTCGTGTCGATGCCGCGGGACTTCAGGGTGTCCAGCAGCTCCGTGGTGCGTGCCGCCACGGCCTGCGCACCGCGGTCACCGCTGAATCGCAGCACCGCCACCGTCTCGGCCGGCACCTCCACCAGGCGCACCCGATCGTCCTTCGGCGCCGGAAGAGTGTCCATCGTCCATCGCGACGGCATGAAGAAGCGGACCACCCACCCCTCGTCGCTCGCCTCGCGCGACACAGGTGCGGTCATCGCGATGCTCTGTCCGCGCGAGGCCGACTGGGCCACGGGCGCCGTCATCGCGATGCTGTCGGCACCCCGATTTCCTCCGAAGATGTATCCCGCGAGTCGGCGGAAACCCTCGTTGCGCGCACGCTCCTCGTCGGCGTCCACGACGGTTTCCGCGGCGATGCGGGGTTCGTATCGGCGGATCTCGACAGCACCCGTGAGCGTCTCGGTGGTGTGCGGTGGCTCCTCGGTACCCACACGAATCCCCACGGTCCCCAGTGCGGCATCGGCCACCTGCGTCACCGTCGTCCTCAGCCGTTCGATCATGACTCGACGGTACGCGCGGACCGGCCCGACTCCCGGTCGCCGCCCACCCCTAGGGCCCCTGCCGCCACCACGCGACGACGTACAGCACCATTGCCGTCGCCAGGCCCGCCACCACCCACAGGACCACCGTGTAATCCACCCACGACCCGATCGGCGGAGCGCCGGGGAACAGATTCCGGATGGGGAGCACCGCGAACAGCGTCACCGCGAACCACGTCATGATCGGCGGCAGGAACTGTTTGCGGCGGCGCAGAGTCTGGATCGACACGAACAGCGTGCACATCGGAAGCACCACCAGGACAACGCAGATCGCGATGTCGAAGATGGTGGTTCCGACCGTGCGGGACACCCGGATGTCGAAGGCCTGCGCCGACGACGCGTCGATATCGACGGCCTCGACACTCCAGGACGTGAGGGAATCCGTCACCACGATCTCCGACGGCACGGCCACCCGTCCGGTGGCTTCGTTCGAGAACACTCGCACCTGGATCGACGACGCGTCGTAGGTGTCGAACGGCCAGTGCCGGATGTCGCCGTCGGCGTACAGGGAGACCGGCAGCGGGCCCACCCTGGTCCCGCTCGGGAAGGTGAGTGTCCCGGCACTCGCCGTCGGAGTGACGTCGACGATCAGGTCGTCGACCAGGTTGCCGTCGTCGTCGGTCAACCCCTCACCCGGATAGACGGACACCCGCGCGTCGAGCGAGAACTTCTCACCGGAGACCGTGTCGACGTCGAGGTAGACGAGGGCCTTTCCGGGGGCGGGCTCGCGGAGGTCCGGCGCGCCCGTCGGACTCCCGAGCGCGTAGGTCAGGATCACCGCGACGTAGGCGGCGACCACGACCACTGCCAGGACCACACCGCGCGCTCTGCGACCCACCGTCGTCATGGACAGATGATGACAGGACTCAGGTCTGCGCGTGCGGTTCCAGCACGTCGTACTCCGCACAGAGGAACGCGCCGTTGCGCGCGAAGTCAACGAGTCGGAGATCGAACCGACGCGGGAACAGCGGCCTGCCGGCACCGAGGGTGACCGGTGCGATCGAGACGACGATCCGATCCAGGTGGCCGGCCTCGGCCAACTGTGCGGCCAGATCACCGCCACCCACGATCCAGACGTCCTTGCCGCCGGCGGAGTCCTCTATCGCCGGCCACAGGTCGGCCACGTCACCCTGTACGAACCGGACGTCGTGCTCGGAGGCCGCGAACTCTCGATGGGTCACCACCCACGCCGGCATGTCGTACGTCCACGCCTCCCCGGTCGACGCGTTGTGCTCGAGGATCCACGCGTACGTCGTGGCACCCATGACGATCGCGCCGATGTCCGCGATGAAGTCGCCGTAGTTCATCGGACCGTGCTCGTCGATGTCCTGACGGAAGAGCCACTCGAGAGAGTCGTTCTCGTCGGCGAGGTAACCGTCGAGGGTGCTGGCGGTGAAGTAGGTGCTCCGGGTCACAGGACGATTCTGCACCCGCCCACCGACAACGATCGCGCTGCGGAGTGTGTGCACACCCTCTCCGGTGAGCGCACACCCCTCACCGCCGACTGCAGAGGGTGTGCGGTTCAGGCAAGGGGGGTGCGCCCCCCGTCCGCTCCGCTGAGTCGGATCAGCCTCGGCGCTGGCGTGCGATCCCTGCGAGTACGACTCCCGCTGCGACGGAAGCGTTGAGCGACTCCACCGGCCCGGCCATAGGGATGGACAGGATGCTGTCGCAGTTGTCGCGGACCAGGCGGGACAGACCCTTGCCCTCGGAACCGACGACCACCACGATCGGCCCGGTGCCGTCGAAGTCGTCCAGCGAGGTGTCGCCGTCGGCGTCGAGACCGACGACCATGACACCCTTGTCGGCCCAATCCTTCAGCGTGCGAGTCAGATTGGTCGCGCGGGCGACGGGGAGACGCGCTGCCGCGCCGGCGCTGGTGCGCCAGGCGACGGCTGTGACGGACGCACTGCGCCGCTGCGGGATGACCACGCCGTGTCCACCGAACGCTGCGACGGACCGGACGACGGCGCCCAGGTTACGGGGGTCGGTGATGTTGTCGAGAGCGACCAGCAGAGCCGGCTCCTGACGCTGACGCGCCTGCGAGAGGAGATCGTCGGGGTGCGCGTAGCGGTACGGCGGCACCTGCAGCGCGATGCCCTGGTGCATGCCGTTGGCGCTCATCCGGTCCAGGTCGATGCGGGACACCTCGAGGATCGAGATGCCGTTGTCCGCAGCGATCTGCACGCTCTCCTTCAGCCGGTCGTCGGCCTCGGTGCCGGATGCGACGTACAGCGCCGTCGCCGGCACTCCCGCGCGCAGGCATTCGAGCACCGGGTTACGGCCCAGCACGTTCTCGGGACCGTCCTCGGGCTTGCGCACCGGTGGACGACCGCGTCCACCGCCGGCGGACTGACCCCGCCCACCACCGGAGGACGTGTCGCGGGTCGTGGTGCGTCCTCGGCGCGCGGCCTTGGTGCGGTCCGCTGCGGCCGGGGTGGCGCCGCGACCCTCGAGTCCCTTGGAACGCTTGCCGCCGGATCCGACGACCTGACCCTTCTTGGTGCCGGACTTGCGCACTGCGCCACGCCGACTCGAATTGCCTGCCATTACTTCTCCGTGCCTTCCGGCTGTGCGATCGACCATTCCGGGCCGTTCGGGGTGTCGGTGACCTCCACGCCCGCGCGGGCGAGGCGGTCACGAATACGATCGGCCGTCGGCCAGTCCTTGCCGGCCTTCGCCGCGCTGCGCAATTCCAGATCGTCCGCGATCAGCAGGTCCAGTGCCGCGCGTTCCGCCGACGCGTCCGCGGAACCGGCCGCCCAGTGCGGATCGAGGGGATCGACGCCGAGGATCGCGGTCATCGCGCGTATCGACGACGCGGCCTCGACGGCCTTGTCCAGCTCCCCCGCGGCCAGGGCGCTGTTGCCCTCGCGACGGAGACCGTGGATCTCGGCGAGCGCCTTGGGCACCGACAGATCCTCGTCGAGTGCCTCTGCGAACGCCTGGGTCCACGTGCCGACGGGGACCTCGCCTGCTCGCTCGGCAGTCTTGGTCACGAACGACTCGATGCTGCGGTATCCAGCGGCGGCTTCCTGCAGTGCCTCCGCGGAGTACTCGAGCATCGACCGGTAGTGCGCGCTGCCGAGGTAGTAGCGCAGCTCCTGCGGGCGCACCGTCTCGAGCATGGTCGGGATGGACACGACGTTGCCGAGCGACTTCGACATCTTCTCGCCGCTCATCGTGACCCAGCCGTTGTGCAACCAGTACTGGGCGAAACCGTCACCGGCAGCACGTGATTGGGCAAGCTCGTTCTCGTGGTGCGGGAACACCAGGTCGAGTCCGCCGCAGTGGATGTCGAACGCGGAACCCAGGTACGCCTCGGCCATGGCGGAGCACTCGATGTGCCACCCCGGTCGGCCCGGCCCCCACGGCGTCGGCCACGACGGCTCGCCGGGCTTGGCCGTCTTCCACAGCGTGAAGTCGCGCGGATCCCGCTTGCCCGCACCGATGCTCTCGCCTTGATGCACGTCGTCGAGCTTGTGCCCGGACAGTGCTCCGTAGGCGTCGTAGCTGCGGACGTCGAAGTAGACGTCGCCGGCAGCGGCGTAGGCGTGACCCGCGTCGATCAGGCGGCCGATGAGCTCGACCATCTGCGTGATGTGTCCCGTCGCCCGCGGCTCCGCCGACGGAGGAAGGACACCCAGCGCGTCGTAGGCGGCGGTGAAGGAGCGCTCGTACGTCGCCGCCCATTCCCACCACGGCCGGCCGGCGTCGGCTGCCTTGTTCAAGATCTTGTCGTCGATGTCGGTGACGTTGCGGACGAAGGCGACGTCGTATCCCGACGCGGTGAGCCACCGTCGCAGCACGTCGAACGCCACACCACTGCGGACGTGACCGATGTGGGGGTGGCCCTGGACCGTGGCGCCACACAGATACACCGATGCGTGTCCGGGGGCCAGCGGAGTGAACTCACGCACGGCCCTGGTCGCGGTGTCGTAGAAGCGCAGGGTCACGACGGCCGATCCTACCGGGGATTCTGCTGATCGAGCACCACGTGCTGGTCCAGCACCAGGGCCGTCGCGATGGCTGCGACTCCCTCACCTCGTCCTGTGAGGCCCAGGCCGTCGGTCGTGGTGGCGGACACCGACACCGGTCCGCCGAGGATGTTCGACAACAGCGTCTGAGCCTCGAGGCGGCGGGGGCCGATCCGCGGACGATTGCCGATTACCTGCACGGCAGCGTTGCCGACACGAAGAGAGTTCTCGGCGAGAAGTTGGCGCACGTGCATCAACATCGTGGCTCCGCTGACGCCGTCCCACTCGGGCCTGCCGGTTCCGAAGACCGATCCCAGGTCGCCGATGCCGGCCGCGGACAGCAGTGCGTCGCACAGCGCGTGCGCGGCGACGTCACCGTCGGAGTGACCGGCACAACCGTCGGCATCCTCGAACAGCAGTCCGGCCATCCAGCAGTCCCGTCCGGCCTCGACGGGGTGGACGTCGGATCCGATGCCGACTCGCATTGCTCGTCCTCTCACGGGCGAGCGATGAGCGCCCGCGCCAGAATCAGGTCCATGGGGGTGGTGATCTTGAAAGCGTCGGCGTCGCCGCGCACGGTGTGCACGTCGACACCCAATCGTTCGACCAGCCCGGCATCGTCGGTCGCCGACTCGGGGAACTCGGCGTAGGCCCTGCGCAGAGTGTCCCCGTCGAACCCTTGCGGCGTCTGCACCGAGCGCAACGTCGCTCGATCGACGGTCCCGGTGACGACACCCGCGGAGTCGACGGACTTCATGGTGTCGACGACGGGAAGAACCGGGACGACCGCCCGAGCGCCCGACGCGACAGCGTCCACCACCCGGAGGATCAAGGACGGCGGCGTGAGGCATCGCGCCGCATCGTGCACCAGCACGATGTCCGCGTGTCCCGCGGCGACCAGTCCGGCGCGCACGGAGTCGGTGCGTTCGGCGCCGCCGACGACCACGTCGACGTCCACCGCGACGGAGGCGCAGAGCTCGATCGTGCGCTCGCGCAACACCTCCGGGACGATCACGATCACACGAGAAAGGGCGCCGGAGGTCGTGAGACCGTCCAGCGCCCACTCGAGCAATGTGCGTCCCGCGAGTTCCACGAACGCCTTCGGCATGTTCTCGCCGAGGCGCACGCCCATTCCGGCAGCCGGAACGAGCGCGACGACGTCAGTCACGCGCGGCCGTCAGGAAGCCGCGGCCAGGACCTCGTCGAGCATGTTGTCCGCGCGGACCTCGTCGGTTCCCTCGGCCAGTGCGAGCTCCCCGACCAGGATCTGACGAGCCTTCGCCAGCATGCGCTTCTCGCCCGCGGAGAGTCCGCGGTCCTGCTCACGACGCCAGAGGTCACGAACGACCTCGGCGACCTTGTTCACGTCACCGGATGCGAGCTTCTCCAGATTGGCCTTGTACCGACGCGACCAGTTGGTGGGCTCCTCCGTGTGCGGCGCGCGAAGAACCTGGAACACCTTGTCCAGACCCTCCTGGCCGACGACGTCCCGGACGCCCACGTACTCGGCATTGTCGGCAGGAACTCGAACGGTGAGATCACCCTGCGCAACCTTCAGAACGAGATATTCCTTGGCCTCGCCCTTGATGGTTCGCGTCTCGATAGCTTCGATCAGCGCCGCTCCGTGGTGCGGGTAAACGACGGTGTCTCCGACCTTGAAAATCATGTGTTCGGTGCCCCTTTCGATATGGCCAGTTTAACACGCTCCCCCGGGAGGGTCGCTCCAACGGTGCAGGTCAGGGGCACAGGGCACTTCGGCCCGTACTTGACAGCGGCCGCGATACATGTATCGAGCAGGGGTTTAGGTGCCCCCGGCCGCGACACTCGTCACCCGACCTACGACCCCCGGCATCGAACTACTACGCTGCTGTAGTGGTAGCCGCCCGCCGGCACAACCGACGTGAACGACCAGTGGAGGACGACCCAGTGACCGCAACCAACGCCCCGTTTCGGCCTGCCAGAGTCGCGACGGCGGTCGCTCTCGCCCTCGGCGCAGTGATCGGCCTGTCCGCCTGCAGCGCCGGCAAGGTCTCGCAGACCGCGATGCAGGTCGCCGCCGTCAACGGCAACGGTACGGACCAGGGCACGATCTCCATGCGCAACGTGCACGTCGCTTACCCCAGCTCGGGTGAGTTCTCCCTCGAGCCCGGTGGCCGCGCGGAACTGATCTTCACCGCGATCAACACCAGCGAGACCACGGCGGACCGCCTGACGGGCATCGAGACCGAAGGGGCGTCCGAGGTGACCGTCACCGGCGCCACCGGAGGTACCTCCATCGAGATCCCCGCGCAGGCATCGGTCGCCTCCGGTGTCTCCGCCGAGCAGGACCCCACCGCCGAGGAGGGCTCGCAGTCGGTCACCGCCGTGCTCGAGGACCTGTCCGAGAACGTGCGCCCTGGCCTGACGGTGCCGGTCACCTTCACCTTCGCCGAGGCGGGCGACGTCGTCGTCAACGTTCCGGTCGATCCGGGCACCACCCCGCGCATGGAAGGCGAAGCGGAAGGCTGAGTCCGCTCGGGTCGCACGACGCGACCTGTCGGTAGCTCCCTCTAGTCTCTCGAATCGTGGCCAGACCTCGTACCAGTTATCGCTGTTCGGCGTGTAAGCACACCGTCGCCAAGTGGGTGGGCCGTTGCCCCGAGTGCGAGACGTGGGGCTCGATGGACGAGGTCACCCTTCTCGCACCCGTCAGCGCCCGGCCCGGTTCGAGCGGTGTCAGGGCCGGCTCCTCGTCGATGGTGCCGACGTCCCCCGCGCTCCCGCTCACGCAGGTCTCCAGCACCGCGTCGGTCGCTCGCCCCACCGGCGTCGACGAGCTCGACCGCGTACTCGGCGGCGGCATCGTTCCCGGTTCGGTCGTCCTGCTGGCCGGTGAACCCGGCGTCGGCAAGTCGACGCTGCTGCTCGAGGTGGTCAAGCAATGGGCCGAGCGCAGTCCGCAGGACATCGCCCTCTACGTCACCGGTGAGGAATCAGCGGGCCAGGTGCGTCTGCGGGCGGACCGTACGGGCGCCGTCCACGAACGCGTCTATCTCGCCGCCGAGAACGACCTGGCCACCATCTTCGGCCACGTCGAACAGGTCGCTCCCACCCTCGTCGTGGTCGACTCGGTGCAGACCATGCAGGCGTCCGACGTCGACGGCGTCATCGGCGGTGTCACCCAGGTCCGAGCCATCACGTCCGCGTTGACCTCGCTCGCCAAAGGCAGCGGCACGGCCGTGATCCTTGTCGGGCACGTCACCAAGGACGGCGCAGTCGCCGGTCCGCGCTCGCTGGAACACCTCGTCGACGTGGTCCTGCACTTCGAGGGTGACAAGCACTCGACCCTGCGGATGGTCCGAGGAGTCAAGAACCGGTTCGGCGCTGCCGACGAGGTGGGCTGCTTCGAACTGCGCGAAGGTGGCATCCACGGGGTCAGCGACCCGTCCGGCCTCTTCCTCCATCACCGCGCCGATTCGGTGCCCGGCACCGCTGTCACGGTCACGATGGACGGCAAGCGCGCCTTGCTCGCCGAGGTCCAGGCCCTGGTCGCCCCGTCGCACATGCCGACGCCACGGCGGGCCGTCAGCGGTCTCGACGCGGCTCGGGTGTCGATGATCCTGGCCGTGCTCGAACGACGATGCTCGGTGCAGCTGAGCAGCAAAGAGGTCTACGCCGCCACCATCGGTGGAATGAGAACCACCGAGCCGACGGTCGACCTGGCGCTGGCCTTGGCCGTCGCATCCGCCGCGAAGGACACGGCACTCCCCGCCGGCATGGTTGTCCTGGGAGAAGTCGGCCTCGCCGGGGAGGTGCGCCGCGTCGTCGGCGTCGATCGCCGGCTGGCAGAGGCCGCGCGCCTGGGCTTCACCTCGGCCATCGTTCCAGCCGACCAACGCCGCGGCGCCCGAGACGACACGGCCGGTGATCCGCCCGGGATGCGGGTCACGCGGGTCACCGATGTCTTCGGTGCCATGCAGGGCGCATTCGACCGCAGGAGAAAGTCGGCCGACGTGCCGGTACCCTGACTCTGCACGCGTGAAATCCGGAACGACGGCAGGGGGGTTCGACTCGATGACCGATACCGTTTCCACCCCCGACACGATCCCGCGTTCCGCGGCAGCGGCTCCCCTGACCTCGCTCCGTGACGCCATCGCCGATCTCGCGCCGGGCACCACGTTGCGCGACGGGCTCGAACGGATCCTGCGCGGACGCACCGGTGGACTCATCGTCCTCGGGTACGACGAGCACGTGGAAGCCATCTGCGACGGCGGCTTCGTGCTCGACGTCGAGTTCGCACCCACCCGCCTGCGCGAACTGTCGAAGATGGACGGCGCCGTCGTCCTGTCCACCGACGGATCGCGCATCGTCCGAGCCAACGTCCAACTGGTGCCGGACCACACCATCCCCACCGTCGAGTCGGGAACCCGGCACCGCGCAGCCGAACGTACGGCCATCCACACGGGGTACCCGGTGATCTCCGTCAGCCAGTCCATGAGCATTCTCAGCGTTTACGTCGGCGGAACCCGCCACGTGATCGAGGGGTCGGCGACGATCCTCTCGCGCGCCAACCAGGCCGTGGCGACACTGGAGCGGTACAGCGCCCGGCTCGACGAAGTCACCCGTCAACTGTCGCTGACGGAGATCGAGGATTCGGTGACGCTGCGCGACGCGCTGACCGTTGCCCAGCGTCTCGAGATGGTGCGCCGGGTGTCGGTGGAGATCGAGCAGAACGTCCTCGAACTCGGTACCGACGGAAGGCAGTTGGCGCTCCAGCTCGAAGAGTTGGTGGGCGACAACGACTCTGCCCGGCAGCTCGTCGTCCGCGACTATCTCGCCGGCAACGAGACACCCACCACCGCTGCCGTCGAACGATCACTCGCGGCGCTCGACCGGCTCACGGACGTCGACCTGCTCGACCTCACCGTCCTCGCGCGCGCCTTCGGCTACCCGGCCACCATCGAAGCCCTCGACGCACCGATGAGCCCCCGCGGCTACCGACTGTTGACGCGGGTTCCTCGGCTGCAGTTCCATCAGGTCCACAAACTGGTCGGGCACTTCGGCACGCTGCAGACACTGCTGGCCGCGACAGCCGCGGACCTGCAGTCGGTCGACGGCATCGGCGGCTTGTGGGCGCGACATATCCGAGAAGGTCTGTCCCGCATGGCAGAAGCCAGCATCTCCGGACCCTTCGACTGAGTCGAACGGTTCGCGGCGCAAAACAGAGTTCGCTGACGTCGGACGGATCTGCGGACGTTGCAACGTCAGCACATACGGCAACGGTCAGCGAATGCGGCGCTGCACGTTCCCGCGGGCATTTCGTGTTCCCGCGGCGACTGCAGCACCCGCGGCAGAAGGAAACTCCCGCGGGAACGGCATTCGCTGACATTGGACGGCTTCGCGGATGTTGCACGGTGCAGCGTCAGCGAATACGGCAACGGTCAGCGAATACGCTCGGCATCAGGTGATGTTGAACGTCTCCGGGGAGCTGCGGAGCTGACCCAGCTGGCCGACGACGCTGTACCCGCCCGGGCCGACCGGGTTACGCGGTGCTGCGCAGCCGGGCTCGGAGGTGGTGGCGGACCACTTGACCGAGAAGGGGGCCTGCTCACCGGGCTGCAGGGTGCGGAGGTCGGGTGCGGTGGTGGGGAAGCAGTCGACGTTCGACCACAGACGCTGACCCTCGAGGGTGTACACCAGCACCTGTTGCAGGCCCGACCCCAGATCGCGCTCGCAGGCGGAGGTGCCGATGTTGGTGACGACGACGGTGAACGCCGGTTCCTGGCCCGCAGGGTAGGTCGGCTGGTCGGGCGAGGCCTTCACGGCAAGCGACTGGTCGGCGCACTGGCCGGGGGCGACCGGAGCGGCAGATGTCGTCGTGGCTGGAGTGGTGGATCCCGACGGTGCTGCCGCACCGCCTCCCCCGCCGCCACCCGAGCCGCCGGCCGGAGCCGAACCGCCCGTGGCAGAAGCATCGGGGCGGTACGTGGTGGCTGCGGACGGCGCGAGGGACGCCGATGCTGCTGCGGACTCGGAATCCTGGGATCCCCCGCCGGTCAGAGAGACTATGAGCCACACGACCAGCCCGATGACCACGACTGCGCCACCGATCGCGAGCGCGCGGCGTCGCCAGTAGATCTCGGGAGGCAGGGGTCCGTTCGGCTCGAGCACAGATCAACCGTATGTGCCGACGCGGTGACCGAGCGGCACCTACTACGGCGTGTCGCTCGCCGTCGCCGACGAGGTGAGCAGATCACTCGCGTCGGTCCGGTCGGTCGACCCCATCTCGACGTGTCCGATGTCGCCCAGCGCACCCTGGAACTCGACCTTGCCGTCGGCCAGTTTGTAGGTCAGGCCGACGATGGCGAGCTTGCCGGCGGCGACGCGCTTCTCGAGGATCGACGACCGATCGATCAGCAGTTTTCCGGTCTCGAGGACGTGGCGTGCCTCGACGTCGTCGGCGCGCGTGTACCCCAGGCGGTGGGCGTTGAGGACGGACGGCGTGACCCGCTCGACGATGTCGCGGATGAAGCCACCGGGGACGGTTCCCTCGTCCAGCGCGTTGATGGTCGCCTTGACGGCGCCGCAGCTGTCGTGACCGAGAATGACGATGAGGGGCGCTTCGAGGACCTCGGCGCCGAACTCCAGGGAACCGAGAACGGCCGAGTCGACGACCTGACCGGCCGTGCGGACGACGAACATGTCGCCGAGACCCTGGTCGAAGATGATCTCTGCCGCGACGCGGGAATCGGAGCACCCGAAGACGATCGCGGTGGGGTGTTGGCCGTCGACGAGCGACGCGCGGTGATCCACCCCCTGGCTGGGATGCTCCGGGCGGCCGTCGACGAATCGACGATTACCCTCGACGAGTGCGTTCCATGCTGAGCGGGGACTCGAGTTAGGCATGTAGTCATTGTTACCGAAACATGCGTCACCCGCCGGTGGCGGCCCCGACTTCCGGGAGGAATCACAGACAGTGGACACCGACGTCTTGGTCGACTGGTTCACGCGCGATGCCCGTGATCTGCCGTGGCGCCGCCCGGACGTGAGCGGCTGGCAGATCCTGATGAGCGAAGTCATGCTCCAGCAGACGCCCGTCGTGCGGGTCGCGCCGATCTGGCTCGAGTGGGTGCAGCGGTGGCCGGTGCCGTCGGCGATGGCCGCGTCGTCACGCGCCGACGTCATCCGCGCCTGGGGGAAGTTGGGGTACCCGCGCCGTGCAGCGAGGTTGCACGAGTGCGCAGCCGTCCTCGCCGAACGCCACGGTGACGAGACACCCCGGGACGTCGACACCCTGCTGACCCTTCCCGGCGTCGGCGCCTACACGGCGAGGGCCGTCGCCTGTTTCGCCTACGGCCAGCGGGTTCCCGTCGTGGACACCAATGTGCGACGCGTCGTCGCCCGCGCGGTGCACGGCCTAGCAGAACCCGGAAACCCCCGGATCACACAGGATCTCGCGGACGTGGAGGCTCTACTGCCGGACGACGTCGCGACGGCGGCGACGCTGAGTGCGGCGCTGATGGAACTGGGCGCGGTCATCTGCACGGCTCGCAAGCCTGCCTGCGCGCTGTGCCCCCTCCCGTCGTGCGCCTGGGTCGATGCCGGTCGTCCGGCGCACGAGGGACCTGCGAAGAAGGTGCAGAAGTTCGCCGGCACCGACCGTCAGGTGCGTGGGAAGTTGATGGACGTACTGCGGTCGACGACGGTCCCCGTGCCGAAGCAGACCCTGGACCTGGTGTGGCTCACCGATCCGGGACAGCGCGAGCGGGCCCTGGCCTCACTGCTCACGGACGGGTTGGTCGAGCAGACGGCCGGTGGCGAGTTCACGCTCGCCGGGGAGGGCTCGTAGGAAGTTCTCCACCGCGAGCCGGTACTCCACGGGACGCTCGTCGTGGATCAGGTGACCGGCGCCGCCGATCAGCTCATACCTCGAATCTGCTGCCACCGCGGCCATCTCCCGCATCTGACCGGTGGGAGTCACCGTGTGCTCGGCCTCCAGCACCAGAGTCGGGGCGCGCACGTCGCGCCACTGCTGCCAGAACTCCCGCCGTCCCCACTCGTCGGAGATCGCCTGGAACGTATCGACGTCGCCGTGCAGCCTCCACCCGTCGTCACCACGCTCGAACGAGTCCAGGAAGTATTGTCCCGCAACGTTTCCGAAGTAGCCCCTCACGGCATCCTCGTCGTCGAACGGGTGCGGCCACGCCCTGATGACGGCGGCCCACGCGTCGGAGGTGCGCTCGCGGAAGTCGGGCGCCATGTCCTCCACGACGAGTCCGCGCACACGACCGGGCTCGCGGGCCGCGTAGCACCAGGCGTGGAGTGCGCCCATCGAATGACCGACGAGCACCAGCGAGTCGAATCCGGCCAGTGCCGTTGACAACTCGTCGACGAACGCCTCGGTGGACAGGTCCGCCGGAGCCGGGCGACCGTGTCCCGCGGCTCGGACGGTGAAGACACGGCCGTGATCTCGCAGCCACGGAATCTGTCGTCGCCACGTGTCGGGCCCGCCCATGAGCCCGTGCAGAAGTATCACGGGAACACCGGAACCGCCTTCGTCGCGCAGCACGCCGCCACCGTATCGCGAGCCACGCAGGTAGCCTCGAGCCATGCCAGTGGTCAAGATCAACGCCATCGAGGTGCCCGAGGGCGCCGGTGCAGAACTCGAGAAGCGGTTCGCCGCCCGCGCGCAGTCCGTCGACGGCTCGCCCGGTTTCCTGGGGTTCCAGCTGCTCCGCCCCGTCAAGGGTGAGAGCCGGTACTTCGTCGTCACGCAGTGGGAGGACGAGGAGTCCTTCCAGGCGTGGGCTGCCGGACCGGCGCGCGCCGCTCATTCGGGCGAGCGCGCGAAGCCCGTGTCCTCGGGTGCGTCCCTGCTCGAGTTCGACGTCGTTCTCGACGTGCCCGCTCGTCGCGACTGACCGACCCCATTTCGACGCCCCGGCAAACCGACCACAGGTGCCCGGTAGGGTCGCGATACCGGCATCCGACCCGAAACGAGGCACGGCTTTGCAGCACACGCCACGCAGGTACGCCATCGTGGCCGCTGCCGTCGCAGTCACTCTGTCTCTCGCCGGCTGCGGCGGAGTCGATCCCCTTCTCGAGTCCGGCGCGGCACGCGACAGTGCGCCGACTACCGAGGCGAGCACCGCGCCCGCCGACGGTTCCGACGCGGCATCTCCGATCACCACGGTCACCGACACGATGCTCGGGTGGATCACAGCTCCGGATCCCACTGCGCTCGATCCGGCCGCCATCGACGCGCTGGCCGCGCCCGAGTTGGCGGAGGCACTCGCCCAGGTGGGCGGCCTCGTCGGCCCCGTCGCCCAGATCATCTCCAGCGGACCCATCACCGTCGGCGAACGGTCCGAGAACGGACTCGAGTCGACGGTCGCCCTCACCACGGGCCGCGGGGCGCCGCTGACTCTGCGCCTGCGCGCCACCGAGACCGGATTACTGTCCGGCATCCAGGCGCTTCCCGACGCGTCGACCGTCACCTCGTTCGCCGCCGCCGACACCGCCCTCGGCTCTCTCGGCGCTCGGACGTCCTACGTCGCCTCACGCGTGACGGACGGACGCTGCACACCCGTTCACGCGCTGAACGCCGACGAGAGTCTGCCGTTGGCGTCGATATCCAAGCTGTACGTCCTGGGAGCACTCGCACGGGCCGTCGGCAACGGGTCGGTGTCGTGGGACGAGCAGCTCACCGTCACCGACGCGCGCAAGTCCGCCCCGTCGGGACAGTTGCAGTTCGCGCCCGAGGGAACTCCGGTCACCGTCCGCGAGGCGGCGGAGGCGATGATCGCGATCAGCGACAACACCGCCACCGACCTCATCATCGACCGCATCGGGCGGGACGCGGTGGAGGCCGAGGTGAGCACCATGGGTCACGCGGATCCGGCGGCGCTGACACCGTTCCCCACGACCCGCGAATTCTTCCTGCTCGGATGGGGTCTTCCGGATCTGCGCGAGCAGTGGCGCGGGGCCGACACACAGACGCGGCGCGACATCCTCGCTAGCATCGAGACCCGCACGATCGACAGCCAGCCGGTCGACGCTGCAACGGCGGATCTGGACTACGAGGGCATCGTCACTCGGCCCGGCACTCCCGACGGAGTGGAATGGTTCGGCAGCGCGAACGACATCTGCCGGGCATACGCGGCGCTGACCGTGGGCCCGCAGAGCGACGTGGTGCGACAGATTCTCGCGTTGAACCCCGGCGCAGAGGTCGATCCCGCTCGCTGGCCGTATGTCGGCTACAAGAACGGCAACGCCGCGGGCGACGTCTCCGGGTCGTGGTTGCTGACGGACGCATCGGGTCAGGACTGGGTCGTGGCGACGCAGCTGGCATCCGACGAGACCGTCGGCCCCCTGGACAACGCCTATGCGTTCGCCGTCGTCCAGGGGACGTTCGAGCTGTTGCGCTAGCTCTCGAGAGCGGCGTCGAGCGTGATCTCGACGCCCGTCAGCGCCTTGCTCACCGGGCAGGTCTCCTTGGCGTTCTGCGCAGCCTTCGCGAAACCGTCGGCGTCCAGACCGTCGACTTCACCGCGCACCGTGATCTTGATGCCGGTCAGCTTGAAGCCGACCTCGTCCGGTCCGAGCGACACCTCGGCGGTGACGTCGAGGCTCTGCGGGGTGCCACCGGCCTCGGCGATGACGGCCGAGAGCTGCATGGCGTAGCAGGACGAGTGCGCCGCGGCGATGAGCTCTTCGGGGCTGGTCGTGCCGCCGGCGTCGTCCGCCGCACGCTTGGGGAACGACACGTCGTACGTGCCGACCTTGGAGCTGGAGAGCTCGACCTGTCCCGAGCCCTCCTCGAGCGAACCGTTCCATGCTGTCCGTGCTGTGCGTGTAGGCATTGCCGTCCTTGTATCGAGTCGGATCACTGTCGATCACCAGCGTAGACAGCTCGACCCGACAGGGGGTCAGCCTTCGCGAGAGATCACCGAGATCACGTTCCCCGACGGGTCGGTGAACCACGCGATCGAGGGGCCGTTGTTCTTCATGACGCCGTTCTCCTCCTGCGGGAAACCGTCGTATCGCAGGAAGGTGACCCCCTTCGCGGCGAGGTCCGCGACGGCCGTGTCGATGTCGGTCACCGGGATGTTCAGGATGGTGAATGCCGCGGGCTCGTGATCGGGCTTCGGGTACGCGATCGCCGTCGTGCGACGGTCGATGCGGATCATGAGGATGCCCATGCTGTTGCGCATCACCCGCATCCCCAGGACGGTCGAGTAGAACTCGGCGGTCTCGTCGATGTCGCGTACCGCGAACCCCGGAAACGGTGTCGTCGGCTGACCCATCTCGACCTCCGCCTCGTCGCTGAGGCGAACCAGCTGGATCCAGTTCCCGTCGGGGTCCTTTGCCGTCGCGAAGAGGTGGCCGTCCCGATTCTCCAGCGGGCTGACCCACTCGCCGCCGAGAGCGTCGATGCGTTCGGCCACCGCGGCGGGATCGTCGGGTTCGACGTTCAGGATCGTGCGGGCGCCGTCGCGGTTCGGCCCCGACACGTCGTCGCGTCGGTCGAACATGATGAAGAAGCCATCGAGGTCGACGACCGGGTAGGGACCCGCGTCGTCGCTCACGGGCGCCTCGAAGACCTCCCCGTACCACCGCGCGAGCGCCGCGGGGTCCTCACTGGAGAGCAGGATGCTGTTCACGCTTGCTGTAGCCATACCGGTACCGACTCCGGCCGGCCTCCGAAGTCATCGCCAGAGACACCACGAACGCAGAACGGGCGGGACCCGTGAAGGTCCCGCCCGTTGCTGTGCGTACGTACTACTCGGAGCTCTCGCCCGACTTCGCCAAGTCGACGGTCAAGTCGTCGGGAAGGCTGATCGGCTTCTTCTCGCCGCGGAAGGTGAAGACTGCGTCTTCGCCCTGTCCTTCGCCGTCCCAGTTGTCGACGTCGACCAGCACGATCTGACCCGGCTCGATCTCGCCGAACAGGATCTTCTCGGACAGCTGATCCTCGATCTCGCGCTGGATGGTGCGACGCAGCGGCCGCGCACCCAACACCGGGTCGAATCCACGCTTGGCCAGAAGCGACTTGCCCTTGTCCGTGACCTCGATGGCCATGTCCTTGTTCTTGAGCGCAACTTCCACTCGCGCCAGCATGAGATCGACCATCTGGATGATCTCGTCCTTGGTGAGCTGGTGGAAGACGACGATGTCGTCGATGCGGTTCAGGAACTCGGGGCGGAAGTGCTTCTTCAGCTCGTCGTGCACCTTGAGCTTCATGCGCTCGTAGTTCGAGCCACTGCCCTCACCCGAGGAGAAGCCGAGGCCGACGGCCTTGGAGATGTCCGAGGTACCGAGGTTCGAGGTGAAGATCAGGACGGTGTTCTTGAAGTCGACCGTACGACCCTGACCGTCGGTGAGACGGCCGTCCTCGAGGACCTGCAGGAGCGTGTTGTAGATCTCCTGGTGAGCCTTCTCGATCTCGTCGAACAGCACCACGGAGAACGGCTTGCGGCGCACCTTCTCGGTGAGCTGGCCACCCTCTTCGTAGCCCACGTATCCGGGGGGCGCACCGAACAGACGCGATGCGGTGAACCGGTCGTGGAACTCGCCCATGTCGATCTGGATGAGCGCGTCGTCCTCGCCGAACAGGAAGTTCGCCAGCGCCTTCGACAGCTCGGTCTTACCCACACCGGACGGGCCGGCGAAGATGAACGAGCCCGACGGACGCTTGGGGTCCTTCAGACCGGCGCGGGTACGACGGATCGCCTTGGAGACGGCCTTGACCGCTTCGACCTGGCCGATGATGCGCTTGTGGAGTTCGTCCTCCATGCGCAGGAGACGTGTGGTCTCCTCCTCGGTCAGCTTGAAGACGGGGATGCCGGTCCAGTTACCCAGAACCTCGGCGATCTCGTTGTCGTCCACCTCGGCGATGACGTCGAGGTCGCCACTGCGCCACTGCTTCTCGCGCTCGGCACGCTGGGCGACGAGCTGCTTCTCCTTGTCGCGCAGGTTCGCGGCCTTCTCGAAGTCCTGCGCGTCGATCGCGGATTCCTTCTCACGACGGGCATCGGCGATCTTGTCGTCGAACTCGCGCAGGTCCGGCGGCGCAGTCATCCGGCGGATGCGCATGCGCGCACCTGCCTCGTCGATGAGGTCGATGGCCTTGTCGGGCAGGAACCGGTCGTTGATGTACCGGTCGGCCAGCGTCGCCGCGGCGACGAGCGCGCTGTCGGTGATCGAGACGCGGTGATGCGCCTCGTACCGGTCACGCAGACCCTTGAGGATCTCGATGGTGTGATCGACGGACGGCTCGCCCACCTGGACGGGCTGGAAACGACGCTCGAGTGCGGCGTCCTTCTCGATGTACTTGCGGTACTCGTCGAGCGTGGTCGCACCGATGGTCTGCAGCTCACCACGAGCCAACTTCGGCTTGAGGATCGACGCAGCGTCGATGGCGCCCTCGGCAGCACCTGCGCCGACGAGCGTGTGCAGCTCGTCGATGAACAGGATGATGTCGCCGCGGGTGTTGATCTCCTTGAGCACCTTCTTCAGGCGCTCCTCGAAGTCACCGCGGTACCGGCTGCCGGCCACCAGTGAACCGAGGTCCAGGGTGTAGAGCTGCTTGTCCTTGAGTGTCTCGGGGACCTCGCCGTTGACGATGGCCTGCGCGAGACCTTCGACGACGGCGGTCTTGCCGACGCCGGGCTCACCGATGAGCACCGGGTTGTTCTTGGTGCGGCGGCTGAGCACCTGCATGACGCGCTCGATTTCCTTCGCACGACCGATGACCGGGTCGAGCTTGCCTTCGAGTGCGGCCTGCGTGAGGTTGCGGCCGAACTGGTCGAGGACCAGCGACGTGGACGGGGTGCCCGCCTCGCCGCGTCCGCTACCGGACTCGCTGGGCTCCTTGCCCTGGTAGCCCGACAGCAGCTGGATGACCTGCTGGCGCACGCGGTTGAGGTCGGCGCCGAGCTTGACCAGCACCTGGGCGGCTACGCCCTCACCCTCGCGGATGAGGCCGAGCAGGATGTGCTCGGTGCCGATGTAGTTGTGTCCGAGCTGCAGCGCCTCACGCAGGCTGAGCTCGAGGACCTTCTTGGCACGCGGAGTGAACGGGATGTGCCCGGACGGTGCCTGCTGGCCCTGGCCGATGATTTCCTCGACCTGGCTGCGAACACCCTCGAGGGAGATCCCGAGCGACTCCAGAGACTTCGCCGCTACGCCTTCACCCTCGTGGATGAGGCCCAGCAGGATGTGCTCCGTGCCGATGTAATTGTGGTTGAGCATCCGGGCCTCTTCTTGGGCCAGGACGACGACGCGCCGTGCGCGGTCGGTGAACCTCTCGAACATCGCTCTCCCTCACACTGATGACGGGGCAGGCGTCGGACCCTCTAGTCCGAACCTCGAGCCCGAGTCCCACTCTAGTTGCCGTGACTGCCGAGTGCCGCTCCGCCGGGGAAGTTCATCCGACGGCGAACGGACTCGAAAAGTCCGGCACCGGTGTCATGTGGAGTCAACGCGCCGGAGCGCGGATTCGTTACCAGACGGCGGAACAGCGCTCGGGAGCCGCGATCGAGAGTCCTCTACATCCGTGGAGACTCGCGCGCAATGGCTGTCGACCATGAGATGTCATGCACATTTGTCCGTTTCATTGGGGTCATTGTCATTCATCTGAATGACAATGACGCCAGTGATGACCGATTGCAATCAGGAAGACAGTTCCCAGGCCCGCACGATCTCCGAAGAAATGCGGCCGCGAGCACTGATCTCGAATCCCTGCGTGCGCGCCCATTCGCGGATCGCCGCACTGCGTGCGCGGTCCGCCGCCCCGCGTGTACGCGCGCCGCTCGCCGTGGCGGACGCGGCGCCACCCCCGGTGGACCTGGTCGACACACGCCGCGCGTGCTGGATCCACTGGTCCATGACTTTCCGCAGCTCATTGGCATTGGAATTGGACAGGTCCAACTCGAACCACGTGCCGTCCAGACCGATGGACACCGTCTCGTCGGCCGGCACGTTGTCCACATCGTCGACCAGCGTGACCGTCACTTTTTTGACCATTCGACGCATTCCCCCCCTCAGGACACGGCGACCCGATTCGCCGAGACCTAAATATAGCGCGCATTCCGGCGAGTCGACCACCCGCGGTCCGGAATGTTAAATGCGGAAGGTCAACTTCGGTCCGGACGCACCATTGGAAAGAGGATGGTCTCGCGAATACCGAGGCCGGTCAGAGCCATCAGAAGCCGATCGATGCCCATTCCGGTACCCGTTGTCGGCGGCATCGCGTACTCCATCGCCGTCAGGAAGTCCTCGTCCAGAACCATCGCCTCGTCGTCGCCGGCGGACGCCAACCTGGCCTGGTCGACGAACCGTTCCCGCTGGACGACGGGGTCGATCAGCTCGGAGTAGCCCGTCGCCAGCTCGAAACCGCGAACGTAGAGGTCCCACTTCTCGACCACACCGGGGATGCTGCGATGCGCACGCACCAGCGGGGACGTCTCCACCGGGAAGTTCCGCACGAAGGTCGGAGTGTGCAACTGGTCGCCGCAGCTGTGCTCCCACAACTCCTCGACGAGCTTGCCGTGGCCCCAGCCCTTGCCCGACGGCACCGCGAGGCCGACGCGGTCGGCCAACGCCAGCAGGTCGTCGAGCGACGTCTGCGGGGTCACCTCGGTCCCGATGGCCGCCGACAGCGACGGATACATCTCGATGGTGGTCCACTCGCCGGAGAAGTCGTAGGACGATCCGTCTGCCAATGTCACCTCGAGAGTCCCGTACACGGACTGCACGACCTCCTGGATGAGCTCGCGCGTCATCACGGCCGAGTCGTCGTACGTTCCATAGGCCTCGTACGTCTCGAGCATCGCGAACTCCGGCGAGTGCGTGGAGTCGACGCCCTCGTTACGGAAGTTGCGGTTGATCTCGAAGACGCGATCGATCCCTCCCACGACGGCACGCTTGAGAAACAGCTCCGGTGCGATCCGCAGGAACAGGTCGATGTCCAGCGCATTCGAGTGCGTCGTGAACGGGCGCGCCGCGGCGCCGCCGTGCAGGGTCTGCAGCATCGGCGTCTCGATCTCGAGGAACCCGCGCCGTTCGAGTCCGTCGCGCAGCGCGCGCAGGGCCGAGACGCGTCGCCGGGCGTTCTCCCGCGCTTCGGGGCGGACGATCAGATCGACGTACCGCTGACGGACCCGCGATTCCTCGTTCATCTCCTTGTGGGCGACGGGGAGCGGCCGCAGCGACTTCGCGGCCATTGCCCACTCCTCCGCCATCACGCTCAGCTCGCCGCGGCGGGAACTGATGACCTCCCCGCGCACGAAGATCATGTCGCCGAGATCCACGTCCGACTTCCAGAGAGCGAGCGCATCCTCACCGACGCCCGCCAGGGAGATCATGGCCTGCAGCTGGGTTCCGTCGCCGTCCTGCAAAGTCGCGAAGCACAGCTTGCCGGTGTTGCGCAGGAAGATCACGCGCCCGGCGACGCCGACCTGGTCGCCGGTGTGCGTGTCCGGCTCGAGTGCCGGGTGGGCGGCCCGGACCTCGGCGAGCGAGTGTGTCCGCCCCACCGACACCGGGTAGGCCTCGCGCCCGGACTCGATCAGCCGCGCGCGCTTCTCGCGACGGATGCGGACCTGTTCGGGGATGTCGTCGTGCTGATCATGTGCAGGCTGGGCGTCGGTCACGAATGGTCAGCCTATAGAAACCGCGATAGCCGACAAACTTCACGGCGTCAGTGCGAGACGAGTGCGCGACCCTCACGGAGGCAATGCCGAGCACTGCTCACGACGCCGGTCAGGCCGGCAGCGATGATGGCTCGGTATCCCCCGACGACGTCGGACGACTTCCACAGGCCCAGTTCCTGGAGCGCGGCGGCCGCCAGCGAGGATGTGTATCCCTCCGAGCACAGGATGATCCACTCGACGTCGTGGTCGACAGCGGTGGCCAGGCGGGCACTGCTGGTCGGGTCGCAGCGCCATTCCAGGACGTTGCGCTCGATGGCCAAGGCACCCGGCATCGTGCCTTCGACTGCCCGCTGGGCCTGCGGACGAATGTCGACCAGGACCGCGCCGCGGGCGACCGCGTCGGCAAGATCGGACACCTCGGTGCGGCGGTAGGTCGATCGAGCGCGGGCGAGCATGTCGTCGATGGTGATCGCGGTACTCATCAGGCGTCTCCCTCGGGAAGATCGGTCAGAACGGAGCGGACACGACGCAGACCGCCGTTGTCGGAGATCCCGTAGTAGGACATGGCGGTGAGCGGCGGCGAGTAGGCGTGCACGCTCAGCGTCGGACCGGTAACCGTGATCGGATCGCCGGCGGGAGCGTGGGTGACGTCGTGGACCCAGCCCAGCGGGAACGACGCCTGGTCCCCCGCGTCGAGCCGACGGTGGTGCAACCCGTCACCGTTCCAGCGATATTCGCTCAGGGACCCGCTGAGCACGGTCAGGGCGCCGAGGGAGCCGGCGTGATCATGCAGTTCGGTCGACTTGTCGGGAACCCAACTGATCAGCCAGAGATCGACCAGATCGTCCGAATGCAGACGGACGCACCATCGTTCGGATCTGGGGAACACTCCGCCCGGGGGCAGCAGAGCATCGTGGCGGCCGTCGAGGACGTCGGCCGCACCCTGATCGGTGAGGCGCAGGAGGTCCGCCGGACGCAGAGGCGTCGGGGACACGAGAGAGACGGGTACAGCAACAGAAGGGGACAGCACGGCAGAACTCCAGGAAGGTGTGGTGACGAATCAGGGCAGGCGTCAGCCCCGACAACACTCCCGAGTTCCCGTGCGATGAGTCACGTGGAAAGTGTGGCACACCTCGTGACGACGCGCCACCTCCACCGATCCGACCGTCAGCGCCTGCGTGCCTGGTTGCGCTCGTAGACCAGACGCAGACCCTCGAGCGTGAGATCGGGTTCGAGGCGGTCGATCGACGACGAGTCGTCCATGATCAACGCAGCACTGTCCCCCGTGGCCACGACGACGACGTCGTCCCCGTCGAACCCCGGTACTTCGCGGCAGATGCGGTCCACGATGCCGTCCACGAGACCCGCGAAGCCGAACACCGCACCCGACTGCATGGCCTCGACCGTGTTCTTACCCAGAACCCCTCGGGGCCTGAGCAATTCGACCTTCCGGAGAGCGGCGGACCGCGACGCGAGGGCGTCCATGGAGATCTCGAGGCCTGGAGCGATGGACCCCCCGAGAAACTCGCCCTTCGCGGAGACGACGTCGACACACACGGACGTCCCGAAGTCGACGACGATGCACGGCGCACCGAAGAGGTGGTGGGCGGCGAGGCTGTTGACGATGCGGTCCGCCCCGACATCCTTCGGATTGTCCACCAGCAGAGGCACACCCGTGCGGACACCCGGCTCGACGACCACGTGCGGAACATGCGACCAGTACCGGGTGAGCATCGTGCGGATCTCGCGCAGCACCGACGGAACAGTCGACAGCGCGGCCACCCCGGTGATGGTCTCGACGTCGGTTCCCAGCAATCCGCCGAACGTCAACGCCAACTCGTCCGCGGTCATCGATGCGTCCGTCCGCATCCGCCGCTGACGCGTCAGACGTGCATGGTCCCCACTACCCGTGAACACCCCCAGCACGATGTTGGTGTTGCGGACGTCGACGGTGAGCAACATCAGACGGTGACCGTGTCACGCGTCGCGGGTCCGAGAGTGCGGGGTGAGATCAGCCCGGATCCGGCGGGGCTGTCCGCCGGGTCGGACCCCAGATGGACAGGCCGGTTGTCCGCATCGACGAACACGACGTTCGGCGCGTACGACTCGAGTTCGACAGGATCGAGGATGCCGTAGGCGATGATGATGACCAGGTCCCCCGGCTTCACCAGATGCGCTGCGGCACCGTTGATCCCGATGACACCGGAGCCGCGCTGTCCGGCGATCGCGTAGGTCTCGAGGCGGGCACCGTTGTCGATGTCGACGATGGTCACCTGCTCGCCTTCGAGCAACGAGGCGGCGTCGAGAAGGTCCTGGTCGATGGTGACGGATCCGACGTAGTGCAGATCGGCGTGCGTGACGGTGGCGCGGTGGATCTTCGACGTCATCATGGTGCGGAGCATGGTGTGGGTCCTGTTCGAGTCGGGTGTTCAGGAATGGCCGAGATGGCGCTGGGCATCGGCTGATTCGGGATCGCGGCCCTGGAAGCCGGTTCCCAGGGCCACGCCGACGTTGTCCAGGAGTCGGGTGCTGCCCACACGCGCAGCGACGAGCAGTCGTCCGTCGCCCTCCTCCGGCGCGTCACGCAGGTCCGCGCCTCGCACCTCGAGGTAGTCGACGTCGATCTCCGGCACCGAGTCCAGAACCGACTGCGCCGCAGCGAGAACGGCATCGGACCCGCCCTCCGCAGCGTGCGTGCCCGCGACCAGCGCGGCCGACAACGCCACGGCGATCGAGCGTTGGTTCTCGTCGAGGTACCGGTTGCGCGAGGACAGTGCGAGCCCGTCCGACTCCCGTACGATCGGAACACCGAGAATGTCGACGTCCATGTCCAGGTCACGGACCATTTGGTGGATGAGCACCAACTGCTGGTAGTCCTTCTCGCCGAAGTAGGCCGCCGTCGGACGCACGATGTTGAGCAACTTGGCCACCACTGTCAGCATGCCCGCGAAATGGCCGGGGCGCGAAGCACCTTCGAGCTCGGAGCCCAGGGGTCCGGGATGAACGGTGGTGCGCGGGCCGTTCGGGTACATGTCCGAGACGCTGGGAGCGAAGACCAGCTCGACACCTGCCCGGCGGAGGATGTCGAGATCGGCGTCGAGGGTGCGCGGATACGCGTCCAGGTCCTCGCCCGCACCGAACTGCAACGGATTGACGAAGATCGAGACCACCACCACGGCGCCACTGCGCTTCGCCATCTCCATCAACTGCACGTGTCCCGCGTGCAGCGCGCCCATCGTGGGCACCAAGGCGACGCGGCGACCAGCGGACCGCAGCGCACGCGTCACGGCGCCGACGACGGCCGGCGAATGGTGCACCGTCGTCTCCCCCGGCACATAGGCACCGTCGAGTGTGCTCACGAGTTCCTCCTCAGGATGTTCACGATGGACTGATCCGCCCCGGCGCGTTCGGCAGTACGAAGCGCGAGAGCTCGATAGCCCTCGGCGATCCTCGGGTCCAGAGCCGTGAGGACGTCCAGGTGCTTCTCGACGGTGGCTCCGTCCCCGCGCGCCACCGGGCCGGTGAGCGCGCTCTGCCCACTGCGCAGGACGTTGTCCAGAGCTGCGGACAGAAGTGGAGCCATGACGCGCTCCGCGACGCCTCCGGGACGTTGCTCGATCGGCTGCTGCCCGGTCAGTTCCGTGGCCGACAACGCACTGCGCAAAGCATCGAGCGCGTCGGCGACCAAGGTGACCAGATGATTCGAACCGTGCGCGAGGGCAGCGTGGTACAGCGTCCGCTCGTCCTCCCGCACCCCGACGGGTTCGCCGCCGATCTCGAGCACCAACGCCTGCGCGATGGCCTGACCGATCTCGTCACCGGCGGTGATACCGAAGCAGGCCGACGACAACCGGTCGGTGTCCTCGGGCTGTCCGCTGAACGTCATCGCCGGATGCACGGCCATCGTGACGACACCGCGTCCGGCGAGCGGCGCGAGAATGTCGACGCCGTTGGCGCCCGACGTGTGCATCACCAGAGTTCCGGGCGAGACCGCATCGGTGCTCGCGAGCCCCCGCACCAGGGCGTCGAGTTCCTGGTCCGGAACGGCGAGAAGCAGCAGTTCGCTGCGGCGAGCGACATCGACGGCGGGCATCACCACGGCGTCGGGCAGTCGGGACTCGGCACGGCGCAAGGACGCGTCGGAGACGGCCGCACATCCGAACACCACGTGGCCGACGCGCTCGAGCGCCTCGCCCATGGCGGTACCGACACGGCCCGCGGACACGACACCCACGGACAGGCGCGCGGGAGCAGGATCGGAGGTCAAGATCGTCCTCTCGGGGGTTCGTTCCAGTCCCGCTCGGCGGGTACCGGACCAACGGGGCCAACAGTAGCGGCCGAACCCGAGCTGTCGCCATGCGACGCCGGTCACACCGGCAGGTGACTAGTCCGCTCGACGACGACGGCGTCCGGCCGACGGGGACGCGTCGCCGCTTCCCATGCCGGCAAGAATGTCGGCGACCGACCGACCGCTCGAATGGGCACCCGAACCGGGGTCCGCAGCGTCGGAGTCCTCGTCCGGCTCCGCGCGGCGGCGTCGGCCACCTGCCGCCGGCGCGTCGTTCGCGGGCTCGGCCACAGGCGTGTCGTCCACAGGGTTGTCGAGTACAGGGGTGTCGTCCACCGGGACGACCTCAGCCGGCTCCTCGTCGGCGGGAAGCTCGACCGGCGGCGTCACCTCGGGCGTGGGCTCGGGTTCCGGCAAAGGTTCGGGCGTGGACTCCGGTTCGGGCGTGGGTTCCGGTTCGGGCAGAGGTTCGGGCTCGGGTAGGGGTTCCGGCTCGGGGGCGGCGGGAACGCTGTCGGCGCGATGGTTCGACGGGATCCACTGCGGAACGGGCGCCTGCTGGGTGCGAGCCTCCGTCTGCGCGTTCTGAGGTACTCGGCCGGCCTGCGGCATGGGGTGGAACGTTCCGTCGTGGTCGAACTCGCCACCGATGACCGAGGTCTCCGCGGTGACCGGGTCGTCGAACGGCGTCGCGAAGCCGGCCGGTCCGTACGAGGGATCCGGCGCGAAACTCGGGGGGCGCCCGCGTGAGCCCGGCACGTACAGACCGGACGGAGCGGGCTCGTACCCACTGTAGGAGCGGTCCGCCAACTCGCGCATGCGCAGCGCCTCACCGGCGATGGCGGCGCGGTCGTCGGGCAGCTCCCCGTCGAACAGCATCTCGAGGCTGCGCCGCAACGACGCCAATTCCGCACGGAGAGCGCGCATCTCGTCCGCATCCGCACCGATCTCACCGCGCACGCGTGATTCGACACCCAGCTCGTACTCGCGGCGGGCGGCGATCTCGCGCTCGAGCTGGAGTTCGTACACGGTCTGGAGATCGCGGGCCTTCATCTGGTCGACGGCGGCGTCGCGTCGGTACTTGGTCATCGCGAACGCACCGAGGATCGCGGCCCAGAGGGCGGCGACGATACCTACTCGCAGAAGCGGAACACTGTCACTGAGAATGAGCAGGACGCTGGCGATGACACCGAGAAGCACCAGACCGGCGAGCGCTGTGTGGTTCTCGCCGCGCTTCGTGCGACGGTTGGCCTTGGGTCGCCCTGTGTCCGTCATGATTCCCAGGGTAACGGCTCGACGTGCTGTCGCACTTCACCAAGCATGACCGGGGTGTCTCACTGTGCGGGCTCGTCGGGTGTGTCGTCGGGAGTTCGGCAGCTGTGTTCGAGCCACAGCGCGGCGGCGACGGCCGCGATACCGGCCACCAATCCGACGACGGCCCCCGGCGTGTCCTCGCTCGCAGCGCGCAATGTCGACCGCAGCGGCAGCAGGTGAACCAGGAACCCGGCCCACACTCCGGCGGCAGCAGCGCCGACCAGTGCCGCGGCTTTCGCGAGAGCAGCGGCACGCGCCACCGTGATCGGATGCAGTTGACCGGGGCCGGGGCCCACGCGTCGACCGCGAACCCGCGATCGGACCAGGAGTCCGACTCCGACCAGCAGCGCCGCGACGGGATACAGCGACGCCCCCGCGAACGGTGACACCGGCGGGACCGACCCGTAGAAGGTCGAGACGAGGATCCAGGTCGCCACCCCGGCGAGGACCGCGAGAGCCAGCAGGTCTCGCACGCGTGTAGCCGTCACGTCAGGCGCAGGTCCGTCGGATGAACGCCGACGCGTTCGGACTCCGGCAACTTCTCCAGCAGCTCACGGACGGGCGTGTCACCGAGAGTCGCATCGGGTTCGACGTCGAGCCAGGGAACCAGGACGAAGGCCCGTTCGTGAGCGCGGGGATGCGGAAGTATCAACTCGGGATCGTCGCTGCACACGTCGTCGCACACGATCACATCGACATCCACGGTTCGCGGACCCCACCGCACGACCCGCTCGCGGTGAGCGATGCGCTCGAGTTCCTGACCGGCCAGCAGCCAGCCCCAGCAGTCCAGGTCCGGATCGTCGACCACGACGACCGCGTTGAGGAAGTCCTGCTGATCGATACCACCCCACGGCGCGGTGGAGTACAGCGACGACACACCGACGACGGCGTCGCCGAGCGAGTCGACCACGCCGCGGAGGTGACTTTCACGATCGCCGATGTTGCTGCCGATCGACAGCACTGCCCGACTCACGCCGGCCTCGACCGCGTCAGCACCACCGCGACGTCCGCGAACGTCAACGGGATCGGCGCGGACGGCTTGTGGAGCGTGACCTCGACGCGTTCGACGCGTGGATCCTTCAGGACACCGTCGGCGATCTCACCCGCCACGGTCTCGATGAGATCGCGCGTCGGTCCCGCGATGACAGCGGCAGCAGCCTCCGCCAATTCGCCGTAGTGCGCCGTGTCGGCGAGGTCGTCCGAGGACGCGGCGGGCGCCAGATCCATGTGCACCACCAGGTCCACGACGAAGTCCTGTCCGTCGCGCTTCTCATGATCGAAGACACCGTGATTGCCGCGAACTGTCAAGCCGCGCAGCTCTATCCGATCCGTCATGTCGTGCCTTCCTTCCTGGTCGCGGTGTGCCACCGGCGATGGACGGCCAGTGCGTCCAGTGTGCTCCGCGCATCGTGCACCCGGACTCCCCACGCGCCGGCCTCGGCCGAGAGCAGGGAGATGGCGGCGGTCGCGGCATCTCGTTCGTGCGGAGGTCTCGGTACCCCGTCCTCCTGAAGCAGGGTGCCCAGGAATCTCTTGCGCGACGCCCCGACGAGGACCGGGATCCCGGTGTCGATCAACCTGTCGAGCCGACCGAGCAGAGCCCAGTTGTGATCGGCGTTCTTCGCGAATCCCAGGCCCGGGTCGAGCACGATGCGCTCACTGTCGACTCCTGCCGCGACGGCTGCGTCGACCTGGTGCAGCAGACCGGCCCGCACGTCCTCGACGATGTCGCCGTAGTCGTGTTCCTCGGCCGCACCGGGCCGGTGAGTCCAGTCGACATTCGATCGCCAGTGCATCAGCACCCACGCGACACCGCCGTCGGCGACAGTTCCCGCCATGTTCGGATCGGCCCGCCCACCGGACACATCGTTGACGATGGACACCCCGGCCTCGATCGCGGACTCCGCGACCGACGCCCGCATCGTGTCGACGCTGACGCACACGCCCTGTGCCGCGAGTTCCGCGATCACCGGTGCTACACGTCGCGCTTCGACAACCGGGTCGACACGATCTGCGCCGGGCCTGGTCGACTCTCCGCCCACATCGACGATGTCGACACCGGCGGCATGCAGGTCGAGGCCGTGCTGCACCGCTGCGTGTACGTCGAGGTAGCGGCCACCGTCGGAGAAGGAATCAGCGGTGACGTTGACGACGCCCATGACGACGGGGCCGTCGCGACGCGGAAGCGTGAACACGTGCCGACGTCCTACTTGCGAAGGATGAGATCCAGCGCTTCGGACCGTGAGACCGCGCTGGACTGGAACACACCGCGCACCGCGGACGTGGTGGTGCTGGCGCCCGGCTTCCGGATGCCTCGCATGGCCATGCACAGGTGCTCGGCCTCCATCACGACGATGACACCCCGTGGCTCCAACTTGCGCATCATCGCGTCCGCGACCTGGGAGGTGAGTCGCTCCTGGACCTGGGGACGCTTGGCGTACAGGTCGACGACGCGCGCCAGCTTGGACAGGCCCGTCACCCGGCCGGACTTGCCGGGGATGTAGCCCACGTGCGCGACGCCGTGGAACGACACCAGGTGGTGTTCGCACGTCGAGTACATGGGGATGTCGCGGACGAGGACGAGTTCACGGTGCGACTCGTCGAACGTGGTGCCGAGGACCTCGTCCGGATCCACGAAGAGTCCGCCGAAGACTTCCTTGTACGCGCGGGCGACACGAGCGGGTGTGTCGCGCAGTCCCTCGCGCTCGGGGTCTTCACCCACCGCGAGCAGCAACTCACGCACGGCTGCTTCGGCGCGCGCCTGGTCGAATGCTCGACCCGACATGACCGACAGCGGCTCGGAATTCGTGGGTGCATCGGTCTGATCGGCATGGTTGACGGACACGGGGGTCCCTTCGGGGAGGCGCGATAGTTGTCGGGAAGGAGCGAGCGCAGACCTTAGCGCGCGTCCGGCCCTTCCCACCGCTGGGTCTCGGGAGGTCGGTTCTCCTGCGGAGGCTGAGGATCCTCGGACTCTCCACGCGGAGGCTGGTACTGGCCCTCGGGATTCTGAGGGTTGCGGTACCGGGGCTCGGGCTGGGCCGGGGTTCCGTACCCCTGGTTCCCGTAACCCTGGTTGTCGTAGCCCGGATTGTCGTAGCCCTGATCGGGCTGCTGGCCGAACGGCTCCTGGTAGGGCTGCGGCTCGGGCTCCTGGTACGGCCTCGGCTCCGGGTACTGCGGCTCCGGGTAGCGCGGCTCCGAGTAGCCCTGCGGCTGCCCGTAACCCTGCGGTTCCCCGTAGCCCTGCGGCTGGCCATAGCCTTGCGGCTGCCCATACCCCTGCGGCTGCCCGTAGGGCTGGGGCTGGCCGTAGCCCTGCGGCTCGGGGTAGTGCGGAGCGTCGTTCTCACGCGGAGGCCAACCGGGTGCGGACCACCCTGCGGGTGCGCCGTAGTCGGGAAGCGACGGTCCCGGACGCCCACCGCGGTGAGCACCGCCCTGACCGTTCTGACCTTGACCGTTCTGACCCTGACCGTTCTGACCGTGTCCGTTCTGGCCATGGCCGTTCTGTCCGTGACCGTTGGACCCGTTGCGCGCATGCGCGTCGGGCTCCGAGCTGCCCTGACCGTTGCCGGCGTAGCTGGGCTGCTTCACCGTCGAGACGGGCGGCCACGGCTCGCCGCGTTCGGTCGCGAGCTCACGCGGCGTCTTCACCGGCGGCTTGGACGACGGAACTCGATCACCGAAGTCGTTGAACGCGGTGATGCGGGGACGCTTCTCGACGCCGGTGAAGATCTTCTCGAGGTCCTTGCGGGTGAGTGTCTCGCGCTCGAGCAGCTCGGTGGCCAGGATGTCGAGGACGTCGCGGTAGTCGTTCAGGATGGCCCACGCCTCGGTGTGCGCGGCTTCGATGAGGTTGCGCACCTCGCCGTCGATCTCGCGAGCGACCTCGTGCGAGTAGTCGGACTGCACGCCCATCGACCGGCCCAGGAACGGATCGCCCTGCTCCTGGCCGTAGCGGACGGCGCCGAGCTTGCTGCTCATGCCGTACTCGGTGACCATCGCGCGAGCGATCTTCGTCGCCTGATCGATGTCGGACGATGCTCCCGTGGTGGGCTCGTGGAAGACGAGCTCCTCGGCGGCGCGGCCACCCATCGCCATGACGAGTCGAGCGATCATCTCGGATCGCGTCATCAGGCCCTTGTCGTCCTCCGGCACCGTCATCGCGTGTCCACCCGTGCGGCCGCGGGCGAGGATGGTGACCTTGTAGATCGGCTCGATGTCGGGCATCGCCCACGCAGCGAGGGTGTGACCACCCTCGTGGTACGCGGTGATCTTGCGCTCGTGCTCGCTGATGATGCGGCTCTTGCGGCGAGGTCCGCCGATGACGCGATCCACCGACTCCTCGAGAGCAGCCTCGGTGACCACGGTGCCGTTCTCGCGAGCGGTCAGCAGTGCGGCCTCGTTGATGACGTTCGCGAGGTCCGCGCCCGACATACCGACGGTGCGCTTCGCCAGACCTTCGAGGTCGGCGTCCTGCGCGATCGGCTTGCCCTTCGAGTGCACCGCGAGGATCGCGCGGCGTCCTGCGAGGTCGGGAGCGCCGACGGGAATCTGTCGGTCGAAGCGGCCGGGGCGCAGCAGCGCGGGGTCGAGGATGTCGGGGCGGTTCGTCGCGGCGATCAGGATGACGCCGGTGCGCTCACCGAACCCGTCCATCTCGACGAGCAGCTGGTTGAGGGTCTGCTCACGCTCGTCGTGGCCACCACCGAGACCGGCGCCACGCTGACGTCCGACGGCGTCGATCTCGTCGACGAAGATGATGCACGGGCTGTTCTGCTTGGCCTGCTCGAAGAGGTCACGCACACGCGACGCACCGACACCGACGAACATCTCGACGAAGTCGGAGCCGGAGATGGTGAAGAAGGGGACACCGGCCTCACCGGCGACAGCGCGGGCGAGCAGCGTCTTGCCGGTTCCGGGAGGGCCGTAGAGCAACACGCCGCGCGGGATCTTGGCACCGAGAGCCTGGTAGCGAGCCGGGTTCTGCAGGAAGTCCTTGATCTCGTAGAGCTCCTCGACGGCCTCGTTCGCCCCTGCCACGTCGGCGAACGTCGTCTTGGGCATGTCCTTGGTGAGCTGCTTGGCCTTGGACTTGCCGAAGCCCATGACACCGCCGCGACCGCCGCCCTGCATGCGGGACATGACGAACACGAAGATGCCGAGCAGGATGATCATCGGCAGCAGGAACACCAGGATCGAGGTGAACCAGCTCTCCTGAGTGACCTGGGTGTCGTAGCTCTCGGCACCGGACTGAGCGACCTTGTCGAAGACCTGCTGGGACACCGCATCGGGATACTGCGCGATGATCTGCGTCGAGTTGTCCGTGGCCGCGTTGCCGCTCTTCAGCGTCAGGCGGACCTGCTGCTCGCGGTCGTCGATCTGCGCCGACGACACGTTCTGGTCGTCGAGCTGCGCGATCGCGACAGAGGTGTCGACGCCCTTCCAGCCACGGGTGTCGTCGCCGAAGTAGCTGAAGGCGAAGATCACCAGCAGGATGCCGGCGACTATCGCCAGGTTGCGGAACAAAGTCTTGCGATTCATACAGCGTCGCCCTCGATGGCAGTAGGACTCACGAACAGGTGTTAGTCGTAGTCGAATATTCGGATCGAACTGTGGACGTCGACGAACGCGGCAAAGCCGCACGCCGACTGCGCACCGGACAAGCCAGGTTACCGCGGATGCGGACGGCTCGGCGGAGCGCGATATCCGGACAACGACCGGGGAGCCCCCTCGGTTCCCGCCGCGACCATGTCGCAGGCGTGGTGACCACTACCTCACAGGGGCGGTCCGTGGCCACGGACGGGCCAGCTCGATCTGCGCGGCCAACGCCAGCAACAGGCGCTCCGACCCCGGCGGCCCCGCGAGTTGCACGGCGAGAGGAGTGCCCGACTCCGGGTGGATACCGGCAGGAACGCTGATCGCCGGCCACCCGAGCAGGTTCCAGGGAGCGGCGAACGGCGCGTACCGGATGTTGGCCGCCATGTTGGCGAGCCAGCCGCGGGTGCTCCAGTCGATCGCACGGATGGGCGGTGTCGCCAGGGCGGGCGTCAGGACCACGTCGACGTCCGTGAAGTACGTCCGCATGTGCCGTTCCAGAGATGCGATCTGCGACGGCTTCACCAACCGTTCCAACCGGCGCCCCACCGCGATGTGACGACGCGTCCGCTTCTGCAGGGCCGAGCGGTCGAGTCCTGTCGCGTCGTCGGCGCCGCCGGCGGTCCATCTCGCGATCTGACCGAGCGGGCTCGCCGGATACGGGAGCTCCGCGGTCGTCGTGCGGTGACCGTCGCCGTCGAGAAGTCGTGCGGTGTCCAGGGTCGCCCGGCGGAAGTGTTCGTCGACCCGGACCACCGGCGACGGTGAGCCGACCGCGACACCGATCCGGACGGACTCCGGCCGGTCGACGTAGGCCAACGACGGATCGTCGGCCATCACCGACAGCATCAGGGCCGCGTCGGCGACCGTCGTGGTCAGCGGACCGTTCTCGGACATCCCGAACCACGAGTTGCGCCCCAGCTGCGACGGGACCACCCCGCGCCCGGGCTTGATACCGACGAGTCCGCAGTTCGCGGCGGGGATGCGGATGGATCCCATACCGTCGTTCCCGTGCGCGATCGGCACCATTCCCGACGCCACCGCAGCGCCGGCACCACCGGACGATCCGCCGGGTGTGAGGTCGAGGTTCCACGGGTTCCGGGTGATACCGCGCGCGCCGTCCGTCGCGCCCCAGAGGCAGAGTTCCGGGACCGACGTCAGTCCGACGACGACGGCGCCGGCCGCACGCAGGCGTGCCACGACGGGATGGTCCGACGTCGCGGCATCCGGTGAGGTGGCAACGGATCCGTTGCGCATCGGGTAGCCGGTGACGGAGACGTTGTCCTTGATCGCGACGGGCACACCGGCCAACGGGAGCGACTGCAGATCGGCCCGGACCGCGACGGCGTCGGCCTCACGGAGAACCTCGTCGGGCCGGACCTCGACGAACGCTCCGATCGCGCCGTCGCGAGAGGCGATGGCGTCGAGCGCCTGCTGCGCGACGGCAGCCGGTTGGACGCGGCCGGACCTGACGTCCCCCGCGATCTCGGTCGCCGTCCGTGCTCCACCTGTCGCCACCATGGCAGTCAGCCTCCGTAGACCCGCGGTTCCAGTAGTCCGATGTAGGGAAGGTCGCGATACCGCTCGTCGTAGTCGAGGCCGTAGCCGACGACGAACTCGTTGGGAATGTCGAAGCCGACGTTGGCGACCTCGACGTCGACCTTGACCGCGTCGGGCTTGCGCAGCAGGGTGACCACCTCGAGGGAGGCGGGCTGCCGGGTGGTGAGGTTCTTCATCAGCCAGGACAGCGTGAGCCCGGAGTCGATGATGTCCTCGACGATGAGCACGTTGCGTCCGTGGATGTCGCGGTCGAGATCCTTGAGGATCCGCACGACGCCCGACGACGACGTCGACGACCCGTACGAGCTGACCGCCATGAATTCGAGCTGGCTCGGAATGGGAAGGGCGCGTGCGAAATCCGTCATGAACATGATGGCGCCCTTGAGGACTCCGACGAGCAACAGATCGCCTTCGGGCCCACCGACGGGATAGCGCTGGGCGATCTCCTCGGCCAGCTCGGCGATACGCGTTTCGATCTCCTCTTCGGAGATCAGGATCGATGCGATGTCGCCCTCGTACACGGGTGTCCCTTCATTCGAGCCTGGTTCGGTCTGTCTGCCGGACAAGGTGGAGCTTGCCACGTCGCCTCACCGCAACCAACCTCTCGCCGTGAGTGCCGCCGGCCACCGCGACGCCGCCCTGCCCGCGCCACCGCCCGATCAGTTCGTCCACCGCTCGCAGCTGTCCGTCGCTGCGCACCGGCACTCCATGAGTACCCAACCACTCGCGTACGACACGACGGCGTATCGCGGCCGGAACGTCGGACAACGGCGCCAGTTCCAGCGCCCCGTGGTCGACGGTCAGGTCCAGCAGCTCGGCAGCTCGCGCGTCGAGCACGTCACCGTCCTCCCGCAGCTGCTCGGCGGTTCTGGCCAGCGCGTCGGCGACCCCGCCACGGAGCACGTCCTCCAGCAACGGGAGCACCTCGTGACGCAGCCGGACCCTGGTGAACGAGGGGTCGGTGTTCTGCGGGTCCTGCCACGGGTCGAGTCCCAGCTCCGCGCACGCACCGACCGTGGCACTCCGCCGCACTCCGAGCAGGGGGCGGCCGTAGGGCGCATCCCACGGGGCCATCCCGCGCAGCGAGCGCGGACCGGATCCGCGGGCGAGACCGAGGAGAACCGTTTCGGCCTGGTCGTCGAGCGTGTGTCCTAGAAGGACCGGCAACTCGCCGCGAACGGAGCCCAGCGCCGCATACCGCGCCCGTCGCGCGGCCGCCTCGGGCCCGCCGGGACCGTCGACGACGACGGTCACGACCTCCGCGGAGTCGCATCCCAGGTCGCGCGCTCGCTCCGCGGCGGCCTCCGCGATGTCGGCGGACCCGGGTTGCAGAGCGTGATCCACCACCACTGCCCTGACTCGAAGACCCTCCGCGACGCACGCGGCGGTGAGCGCCAGGGAATCCGCTCCGCCCGAAAGACCGACGCACACAGTGCCGTTCACGGATCGATCGGTGATCCACGACCGGACTGCGTGCCGGACGAGCAGCAGATTCGGCCCCTCCGGGAAGTGCGGCGGCTGCCCTGTCATCCCAGTACGCGCGCCGTCCACCGCTCGGGGGACTCGATCTCCGACATCAACGGCAGGGTGTCGGCATCGGTCCAGATCGTGTTGAACTGCTCCATCCCGACCTGCTCGACCACGGCGTCCACGAACGCCTTGCCGCGCACGTACTGCGCCATCTTGGCATCCATACCCAGCAGGGCGCGAAGGATGCGCTGCACCGGGTTCTGCTTGCGGGTCCGCCGGCGGTCGAAGGCCTGCCGGATGGCCGTCACCGACGGCACGACGGCGGGACCGACAGCATCCATGACGTGGTCGGCATGGCCCTCGAGCAACGTTCCGAGCACCAGGAGCCGGTCGAGAGCCTCCTGCTGCGCCGGTGCCTGCGTCGCGCGGAGCAGCCCGATGATGCCGCCGTCACCGCCGCTGCGACCTCGGGCGCGGACCGCCTCGGTCAACCGTGCGACGACGTCGGACATCGGCTCGTCGGCACCGTCCTGCAGCACTCCGACGGTGTCCTTCATGTACGTCGCCAACCAGGGCGACGACGAGAACTGGACGCGGTGCGTCACCTCGTGCAGGCACACCCACAGGCGGAAGTCGCTGGGTCGCAGTCGCAGGGATCGTTCGACGGCAACGATGTTCGGCGCCACCAGCAGCAGCGTGCCGTCGGGACCGGTGAACGGGTCGTACTGCCCCAGGATCGCCGTCGACAGGAACGCCAGCATCGCACCTGCCTGAAGTCCGCCGGGCTTGCCGCCGAGGAAGGACGACCCCTCGTCGGATCCCCCGTCGGTGACGCTCACCAGGTGTCTCATCGACTCCGACGCCGCCTCGATCCACTCCGGCCGGTCGATGACCCGAGCAGCGGGAACGGGGAGGCCGTCGGCCAGTCCGGTGACCTCACGGACAGGGCCCTCCGCTCGAACGGACGCGTCGGCCAACTCGGCCAGCGCGGCGTCCTCGGTGTACCGCGTCATCTTCGGACCGCTCGGAGCCAACCGGGCTCCCGACCGCGCGGCGAAACCCCAATCGATCACACCGGAATCACCCATACCGCGTACCTACCCTCTTCGGATCGCCTGCTCGCTCACGTACACCCACACGACCTGAGCGTCGACGCGAGCGCGTCGAGCGCGGGTCGACCGACCTCGGGAGGCCGATCGTTGGACATGAGAGCGAAGGTCAGGACGCGACCACTCTGATCGACGACGTATCCGGCCAACGCACTGGCGGTCGAGAGCGTTCCCGTCTTGGCCCGCAACCAGCCGGCCGCGGTGCGGTCGCCGGAGGCGTACCGGGCGGCGAGAGTGCCGGTGGCGCCGGCCACGGGGAGGTAGTCGAGCATCGGACGCAGCGTCTGCTCGCCGCCGCCGGCTGCCGTCGTGACGATCTGCCCGAGGACGCGCGACGGGATCAGATTGTCGACGGACAGACCGCTGGTGTCCTCGAGGACGACACCGGACACGTCCACGCCGTTCTTCGTCAGCACGCTCAGCACGGCTGCCGTCGCGCCGTCGAACGAGGCCGGGCCGCCCTGCGACTCCGCCACCTCGCGGCCGACGGCCTCGGCGAGGACGTTGTCGGAGAACCCGAGCATCTGGGAGAGTCGCTGCCGCAGCGGCGCCGACTGCACGGTCGCGAGCGATCCGGCTCCCTGCTGAGCCCGCCCGTCCGTCACGATCGCGGGGTCGAGGCCCAGGGCGCGCGCGAGCGCTCGGCCCGCATCGAGGCCTGGAGTCGCGCTGCGCGGCGATTCGTCCACGGTGGGAACGCTGCGTCCACCGTCGAGCGTGACGGGTTCGATGGGAGCGATGTATCCCGCGGCGACGTCTGCCGGGAACCAGCCCTGCGCGGACGACGGCCCGGTGTACGCGCTGCCGTCGACGGCGATCGAGGTGACCGCCGTCCCGGTCTTGCGAATCTGCTCGGCCAGATCGTCGATACGCGCACCGCCGTCGTAGAAACCGGGTCGGCCGACAGGCTCCGCGGTGAGGGTCGGATCTCCCTCGCCGGTCAGGACGACCTGACCGGGCGCTTCGCCGGCAACCACTTTCGTGGTGACACGGTGATCGGCGGGTAGAGCCATCATCGCTGCGGCGGCGGTCAGGATCTTCGTCGTCGACGCCGGAGTCATCGGGGAGTCCGCGTCGACGCTCCACAGCACCTGCCCGGTGGCGGCATCGGCGACGGTGCCGGTGAAGCGGCCGAGGTCCGGGTTCTGCAACGCCGGCGTCAAGACCGCTTGCAGTCCCGCGGGACTCGGCACGGGAGCGTCCGGCGACACGGGGACCACCGCCGGAGCCGGGAGAATCGGCGCCGGTTCCGGTGCGAGCGCCACGTCGGTACCCGTGTCGTCGATGAACGTCGGGGTGATCAGAGCGACGCCCACCACGGCCGCGACGAGGATCGCGAGCGCCGCGACGACCAGTCCGATCCGCGTGCGGAGCCTCGGCCCGGTGGGACGCTTACCTGAACTCACGTCACTCCTCGCTCGTCGGTCACTCGCTGCAGCCTATCGACCCTTCACTCGAACCGAGACTGGGCGGACGGTTACTGTCTGACCACCGGTGCCTGTGAACAGGGCGCCGCCAGACGAACGTGGCCACCGAGCAAAGGAAAGAGCACGTGAAGTTCGACGTGACCATCGAGATCCCCAAGGGTCAGCGCAACAAGTACGAGGTCGATCACGAGTCCGGGCGTCTGCGCCTGGACCGCTACCTCTACACGGCGATGGGATATCCCGCGGACTACGGTTTCATCGAGAACACCCTGGGTGAGGACGGCGATCCGCTGGACGCCTTCGTCCTGCTGCCCGAGTCGGTCTTCCCCGGCGTCCTCGTCGAGGCCCGCCCGGTCGCAATGTTCAAGATGGTCGACGAGGCCGGCGGCGACGACAAGGTGCTGTGCGTTCCCGCGGGAGACCCGCGGTGGGATCACATCCAGGATCTGTCGGACGTCTCCAAGTTCGAACTCGACGCCATCGAGCACTTCTTCGTGCACTACAAGGACCTCGAGCCCAACAAGCACGTCACCGGATCCGACTGGGTCGGCCGCGCGGAAGCCGAAGCCGAGGTCACCGCGTCGATCGAGCGTCTGAAGAACAACGGCGCCCACTGATCCACCGTTCGCGCAGGCAACCCGGACCCTGGCTGTTCTTCGGTCCGGGTTGCATGCTCCGCTGATAGCATCGCTCCCGGACGTCTCCGGTGGAGATGCCCACGAGAGACATCGACGGATACACCGACGACGCGATCGACGACGATAGGGTGCGGTACGAGCGATGAGTGACGCTGTCAGCGACCGGAGAAACTCCTCTTCGGAGGCTATCTCCACCCCTACTCAGTTCCCGTCACTGCCGGTCACCGTGGTGCTGGACCGCATTCCCGTCCCGGTGCTGGCAGTCGAGCCCGGCGGTTCCGTGGTGTTCGCCAACGAGGCCTTCGACGAGCTCATGGGCTTCGACGAAGAGAACCCGCGCTCGGACGACGCACTGTCGCTCCAGGACATCTTTCCGGCGAGCGAGCCGCTCGGCGTCAACATCGCCGAGACCTTTCTGACCACCGTCGCTACCCGCGCGGATTCGCTGTGGCGCATGAGCGATTCGAAGGGCGACATCCTGCAGGTGCGCGCCAGCAAGTCGATCCTGCGTCGCGCGGAGGATTCCGTCGTGCTGGTCGTTCTCGAGGACTTCACCGACCAGCTGTGGAACGACCCGAAGAGCGCCTTCCGCTGATCGGGCCGCTCCGGCCGTCTACTTTCCCGTGAAGTTCGGGGGGCGCTTCTCGAAGACGGACGTGATCGCTTCGGCCAGGTCCTCGGACGGCAGGAACGCGGCGTTCCACGCTGCGACGTATCGCAACGAATCGTCCACGGCCGCAACGCGATTGTGGTCCAACACCGACTTGATCCCGTGCACCACCAGGGGCGGGTTCGCGGCGATCTCGGCCGCGGTGCGACGAGCATGATCCAGCATCGCGTCGGCGTCGTCGAAGACGTCGTTCACCAGGCCGATATGAAGTGCGCGCGCCGCATCGATGTCGCGGCCCGTCAGTGCCAACTCCCGCAGATGACCGTCGCCGATGATGGCGGGCAGTCGCGCGAATGACCCCATGTCGGCGACGATGGCCACCTTCACCTCGCGGACACTGAACTTCGCATCGGCACTGGCGTAACGGATGTCGGCCGCCGAGATCAGGTCGATGCCACCTCCGATGCACCACCCCTGCACGGCGGCGACGACGGGCTTGCGGCAATCGGCGACAGCGTTGATCGACGCCTGCATCCGCTTGATCATGTCGTGGAACGTGCTGCGCGGACCGGCCTGAGCCTTGTCACCCATGACGGCTCCGAAGTCGCCGGCCATGGCGGGGAGGTCGAGGCCGTAGCTGAAGTTGCGTCCCGATCCCGCGAGTACGACTGCACGAACCTCCGGATCGGCATCGATCGCGGAGAAGATCAGCGGCAGCTCGGACCAGAAGTCCGGCCCCATCGCGTTGCCCTTGCCGGGACCGACGAGAGTCACCGTCGCGACGTGGTTCTCGGCTGTCACGGTGAAGGCTTTCCACGCGTCACCGGACGGGGCTGTCGAATAGGCAGTAGTCATCCTCGAAGGATAGTCAGCACACCGGACGGCCAGTACCCGGTGACGAGCCGCCGCGGCCGATATCCTTCGACCATGACCCGGATTCCTCATCCCGGCGCGGCCCACGTCGCGGACGTCCTGATATCGCGCGGCCACCACGGCGTCGTCGTGACCCGGCCGGAACCGATGCACACCGCACGTCAGGCGGCTGCGGCGAGCGGGATCGAGCTGGGCGCCGTGACCAAGTCACTGGTGATGCTTCTCGACGACGATCCGGTGCTGTTTCTTGTGTCCGGCGCCCACAACGTCGACCTCGACGCCACGGGCCGACGCGTCGAGGGCATCCTTACCCGAGCACCACGCGACGTGGCCGAGGACGCCACCGGCCAACCCGTCGGCGGTATCGCTCCGGTGGGTCACCCCACCAACCTGCCCACCTACGTCGACACCGCCCTCGCGGCTTTCCCGCAGTTGTGGGCGGCAGCGGGCCACCCGAACACGACGTTCCGTACGACGTACTCGGAGTTGCTGCGCATCACCGCCGGGCTGGCCGTGGACGTCGGCCCGGACGTCTGATCAGGACGCTCGAACGCGCCGGATCGCCAGTGCAGGAACGACATCGGCGTCGATGGACCGCACGACATCGTCGGCCGACCGATCGACGATGGGCCGCAGAATCACGCCGTCCGCGACATCGACCGCGACGATGTCCGCGATGAGACCTGCGAGCCCGGACGCGGTTCCGACGTACTGCAGCACGCCGTCGCGGGGCTTCGTCTCCGACGCGAGCACGTCTCGACGCGCCGTACGGGCATCGGATGCGATGTGGACGTCGAGATCGACGAACACGCGCGAGTCGGGGTGGTCCGCCTTGAGGCGCGCGTACTTGTTCTGCGCCTCGGACAGGTCCGCCGCCGAGAAGCGCACGATGTCCGACTGCAGCGGAGCGATGTCGGCACCCTGCGCGGCTACGGACGGGTCGAGAGCGACGAGGGCGTCGAGTGGAACGGTGGTCATGGGAGATCCAGTCAGTCGATGAGGCGAGCGTGTCGGGTGGTCAGCGGACCGGACACGCACTCGATGTGGCGCGGCAGTAGTCGACGTGTCGCCGATGCCACAACCCACCTCTCATCACGCTGCTCATGCTAACGAGCCGGTCGTGGCCCGGCGCCGCAGTGAGAGGCACGTCACAGCGACGGCCTCGACGAGCCGGTCGACGTCTCCGTGCGTCGTACCCAGGCCGATGCTCGCGCGGACGGCGCCGCCGGAGACACCAAGACGATCCAGCAACGGATGCGCGCAGAACTTGCCGGCACGCACCGCGATGCCGTGATCGTCGGCGAGCGCCGTGGCCAGGACGGATGGATCGACGCCGGCCACTGCGAAGGAGACAATGCCGACGATGTCCTCCGAGTCGGACCAGACACGCAGGACCTGCACCCCGTCCACCGCGCTCAGGCCGCGGATCAGCGCCGCGGTGCACTCGTGATCGTGGTCGGCGACGGCGCCGAAACCGATGCGCTCGATCTCGTCGCACGCTGCGGCGAGCGCTACCGCTCCCAGCAGGTTCGGCGTGCCGCCCTCGTGTCGCGCCGGCGACGGGGCCCACCGGATGTCGACGCTCTCGCGGCCGTCGTCGATTCCGACGTGCTGCGTCGCTCCCCCACCAGCCAGGTAGGGCTCTGCCACATCGAGCCAATCACGGCGTCCCACAAGCACTCCGGCACCGAACGGTGCGTAGAGCTTGTGGCCGCTGAAGGCGAGGTAGTCGATTCCGGTCGCGGTGAGGTCCACCGGACGGTGCGGAACCAACTGAGCACCGTCGACGAGGATCCGCGCGCCGAACGAATGCGCGAGCGATGCCAGTTCCGCCAGTGGGAGTACTTCACCGGTCACATTGGATGCTCCGGTGATCGCCAGCAGCGCAGCGGGTTTCGATGCCAACTCCGCTCGCAAACGCTCGAGGGTTTCGCGCACCGTGGTCGCGGACCGCACCACACGGCGATTGCGCCAGGGAAGAAGGTTCGCGTGGTGCTCGATGTCCAGCACCACGGTGTCCCCGGGGACGCAGCGCGCCAACAAGTTCAGAGCGTCGGTCGTGTTGCGGGTGAACACCACGACATCGTCGTCGTCCGCTCCGCAGAACGCGTGCACGGTGTTCCGAGCGGCCTCGTACTCCGCGGTGCAGACACGCGACTTGTATCCGGCGCCTCGATGCACACTTGCGCAGTAGGGCAACACATCTCGCACTCGATCGACGACGCTGTCCAGTGCGGGGGCGCTCGCCGCGTAATCGAAATCCGCACAGCGGACGACACGTCCGTCGGTGCATGTGACCTCGTGCTCGCTGCCGTGGATCGACGCGATCGGGCGTTGCAGGGTGCTGGTCATGAGAAATCCCTCCGTCGAGGGATCGACGCACGGCGATAGCCGAGTAGGTGAGCGTCGATCCGCGCTTGCGGCGTCCCGTGCTCGGAACGCAGCCTGGTCGTCACCCGGAGCACCCCACCGCGGAGGAGGGTTGCCGACCAGCTAGCCGGGGCTTGATGCTGGTACTCGTGACCTGAGAGCAGAATGGCAAAGCGGAGCGCGAGTTGTCAACTCCTTCTCGTCGTGTCGGCCGTACAGCAGAGTTGTTCACCAACCCGCAAACTAGCCGTGCAATAACGTGTCGTCACGAACGTGAGAAGTGCTGTTCACCCCGAGAGGCCGCCCGACTTGTCCCTGCAGATCAGCATTCCCGAGGAGTACGTCCGCTCCCATCTGGCCGCACCGGGGCGCACCCTCGTGGACATCCTGGAGGCCACCGCGCGTTCCTGGCCCGATGCGCCTGCACTCGACGACGGCACGACCACGGTCAGCTACGCCGAACTCCTGGACAACATCGACGAGGGGGCGGGCTGGCTGTCTCGGCACGGCGTCTGCGCCGGGGACCGCGTCGGCGTGCGGATGCCGTCGGGTAGCTACTCCCTGTACGCGGCGATCCTGTCGGTGATCGCCGCCGGCGCCGCGTACGTGCCCGTGGATGTCGACGATCCGGACGAGCGCGCCGACATGGTGTTCTCCGAGGCGGGCGTCACGGCGATCATCTCCGCCGGTGGGGTCACCAGCACGGGCGCGCCGAGCACCGGCCGCGCCGTCGGTCGCCCCACTCCCGACGACGATGCGTGGGTCATCTTCACCTCGGGGTCGACGGGTAAGCCCAAGGGCGTCGCGGTGAGCAACCGCAATGCCGCTGCCTTCGTCGACGCCGAGGCACGGCTGTTCCTCCAGGATCGACCGATGGGTCCGGGTGACCGCGTCCTGGCCGGACTCTCGGTGGCCTTCGATGCGTCATGCGAAGAGATGTGGCTGGCGTGGCGTAGTGGCGCCTGCCTGGTGCCCGCGCCCCGCTCGCTCGTGCGCAGCGGCATGGACCTCGGCCCGTGGCTGGTCGCCCGCGACATCAGCGTCGTGTCGACGGTGCCCACGCTGGCCGCACTGTGGCCACGCGAGGCATTGGAGGACGTTCGACTGCTGATCTTCGGCGGTGAGGCCTGCCCACCCGATCTTGCTGAGCGCCTTGCTGTTCCGGGTCGTGAAGTGTGGAACACGTACGGCCCCACCGAGGCGACCGTCGTCGCGTGCGCCGCCCTGATGGACGGCGTCGGCCCGGTCCGCATCGGCCTGCCCCTCGACGGTTGGGATCTGGCGGTCGTCGGTCCCGACGATCGACCCGTGCAGATCGGCGATGTCGGCGAACTCGTGATCGGAGGTGTCGGGCTCGCCCGCTACCTCGATCCGGTGAAGGATGCCGAGAAGTATGCACCCATGGAGTCCCTCGGCTGGGAACGCGCCTACCGCAGTGGCGATCTCGTGCGCCTCGAGCTGGAGGGGCTGCTGTTCCAAGGCCGTGCCGACGACCAGGTGAAGGTCGGCGGACGACGCATCGAGTTGGGTGAGGTGGACAACGCGCTGCAGTCCCTGCCCGGCGTGAGCGGCGCGGCGGCAGCGGTACGCACCACCGGATCGGGCACGCCTGTCCTGGTCGGGTACCTCGTCAGCACGGACCCCGACTTCGACACCGTCCGCGCGCGAGAGCTTCTGGCAGAGCAACTTCCGGCCGCGATGGTTCCGCGACTGGCACTGGTGGACGAGCTGCCGACGCGGACGTCCGGCAAGGTGGACCGCGCCGCGCTCCCCTGGCCGCTACCCCGACGCGGAGGTCCCGTCGAGGACTCGGCTCTCGCCGGAACGGCCGGATGGGTGGCCGAGTTGTGGAGCGACGTGCTCGGCTCCGAGATCGGGTCACTGGACGCCGACTTCTTCGCAGCCGGTGGCGGCTCGCTGTCCGCGGCTCTGCTCGTGACTCGCCTGCGCGAGCGGTTCCCCGAGATCACCGTGGCCCAACTCTACGACCACCCGCGGCTGGGTTCGCTGGTGGCGCTGCTCGACTCACTGGTTCCGCCACCCGTGACGGAGAAGCGGATCGTGACGCCGACCCCGCGGTCGGCGCAACTCGCGCAGGTACTGGCCACCCTGCCGTTGACGACGCTGACCGGGCTGCAATGGGTCACCTGGCTCGGCGTCGTGGCCAACCTTGCGTCGACTGTCTCCCCGCACGCGTGGTTGCCCACCCTGTCGTGGTGGTGGCTGGCACTCGGCTTCCTGCTGTTCGTCACCCCAGTCGGACGCATGGCTGTGTCCGTCGTCGGATCTCGCGCGCTCATGCGCGGCGTGACCGAGGGTTCGCACCCGCGCGGCGGGAGCGTCCACCTCAGGTTGTGGGCGGCCAATCGCCTCACCGACGCCAGCGGCGCATCGAACCTGTCCGGGGCACCGTGGATGGTCTACTACGCGAGGGCTCTCGGTGCGACGGTCGGGCGCGACGTCGACCTGCACACGTTGCCCCCGGTGACGGGCATGCTCACTCTCGGTGACGGGTGCGCGCTCGAACCGGAGGTCGACCTGTCGGGGTACTGGATCGACGGCGACGTCGTCCACATCGGCTCGATCGAGGTCGGAGCCGGCGCGACGGTCGGGGCGCGTTCGACACTTCTGCCCGGGGCGCGCATCGGCCGCAACGCCGAGATCACCGCCGGGTCCGCCGTCTCGGGCAAGGTCAAGGCCGGTCAGCAGTGGTCGGGATCCCCGGCCGCGAAGGTCGGCAAGGCCACCCATCCGTGGCCCGACGCGGCGCCCCCGCGCGGACGGGGATGGGTGCCGGTCTACGGACTGACCTCGCTGCTGCTGTCGGGACTGCCTCTGGTGTCGATCGCTGTGGGTCTGTTGCTCGTCGTCGTCGGGATTTCGGACGCCGGAACGGGACTCGGGGCCGTCGGTCTCGGATTCGCGCTCGTCGCTCCGGCGGCGCTGATCTCGCTGATCGTGTTCGCGGCGATCACTCTGGCATCGGTCCGGTTGCTGTCCATCGGACTCGTACCGGGGCACCACGCGGTCCGCAGCCGGATCGGGTGGCAGGTGTGGGCGACGGAACGGCTCATGGACTCCGCTCGCACGTTCCTGTTCCCGCTGTACGCGAGCCTCCTGACACCGGGATGGCTGCGACTGCTGGGTGCCGACATCGGCAAGGACGTCGAAGCGTCGACGGTGCTGATGGTTCCCAAGTTCACCACCGTCGGAGACGGCGCCTTCCTTGCCGACGACACGATGATCGCCAGCTACGAACTCGGTGGCGGATGGATGCACCTCGGTGAAGCCAAGGTGGGCAAGCGTGCGTTCCTCGGCAACTCGGGGATGGCGGCCGCCGGACGTCGAGTGCCCAAGAACGGTCTGGTCGCGGTGCTGTCCGCGGCGCCGGCCAAGGCGAAGTCCGGTTCGTCGTGGCTGGGCAGCCCGCCCGTACGCCTGCGCCGCGCCCCCAACTCGTCGGACACCACGCGCACCTTCGATCCGCCGCGGAAGCTGAAGATCGCGCGCGCCGTCGTCGAGACATGTCGCCTCGTCCCGGTCGTCGTGTCGTTCGCCGTCGGCTTCGGCGTCCTCGCGGCCCTCACCGCCATTGCCTGCGAGATCGGTTACTGGGCGGCCGCGCTCCTCAGCGGCGTTGTCCTACTGGTGGCGGGAGCTGTCGCCGCGATCGTCTCGGCCGCCGCGAAGTGGTCACTGGTCGGTCGGATCGGTGCGGTGGAACACCCGCTGTGGAGCTCGTTCGTGTGGCGCAACGAAGTTGCCGACACATTCGTGGAGGTCGTCGCGGCGCCGTGGTTCGCTCGGGCGGCGGAGGGAACACCGGTTCTGAACCTGTGGCTCCGTTGGCTCGGCGCACACATCGGGAAGGGAGTCTGGTGTGAGACCTACTGGTTGCCCGAGGCGGACCTCATCACACTCGGCGACGGCGCGACCGTCAACAGAGGGTGCGTCGTGCAGACACATCTGTTCCATGATCGGATCATGAGCATGGACACGGTCACGTTGGGGGCGGGCGCCACTCTGGGCCCGCATTGCGTCGCACTCCCCGCGGCAGGAATCGGCGCAGGAGCGACCGTCGGTCCGGCGTCGTTGGTCATGCGCGGTGACACCGTGCCGGAGTCCAGCCGGTGGCAGGGCAACCCCATCGCGCCCTGGACCGAGAAATGACCCAGGACGTCGGCGCGGCACGCGATTCCCCGATCGACCCGTACTTGCCGCAGAACGGCAACCGGGGCTACTCCGTCGATCGCTACGAGCTGTCCCTCGAATACAAGGTGCACTCGAACCGCCTGTCGGGCAAAGCCGTCGTCCACGCGGTGACCACTCGACAGATCTCCGAGTTCTCCCTGGACATGGGTCCGGCGTTGTCGCCGTCGAAGGTCGGTATCGCGGGAATGCGCGGTGTGCGCTTCACCCACCGCGGCGCGAAGCTCACCGTCAAGGCGCAGCGACCGATCGCCGAGGGCACCCCGTTCGTTCTCACCGTGGCCTACAGCGGCAACCCGGCACCCATCAAGGGCGTCTGGGGCGAGGTCGGCTGGGAGGAACTGACCGACGGTGCCATCGTCGCGAGTCAGCCGAACGGCGCCGCGTCGTGGTTCCCGTGCGACGATCACCCGAGTTCCAAAGCGGCATACACCATCTCGGTCACGACCGATTCGCCGTACCACGTCGTATCCAACGGAACTCTGACGCACACGTACGTGAAGTCCTCGCGCACCACGTGGGTCTACGAGCAGCCGGAGCCGATGGCGACCTACCTGGCCACGGTGCAGATCGGCCTGTACGAGAGGCATCGGGTCTGCAGCACACCGGTTCCCGTCGACGCCGTCCTGCCCGCGCGTCTGCGGCGCAACTTCGACCACGACTTCGGTCGCCAGCAGCAGATGATGGAGACGTTCGTCGAGTCGTTCGGGCCGTATCCGTTCGACTCCTACGCCGTCGTCGTCACCGACGACGAACTCGAAATCCCCATCGAGGCACAGACCTTGTCGATCTTCGGCGCCAACCACTGCGCCGGTGACCGCGGGTACGAACGTCTGGTCGCGCACGAGCTCGCGCACCAGTGGTTCGGCAACAGCCTCACCATCGGTCGGTGGAGCGACATCTGGCTGCACGAGGGATTCGCCTGCTACTCCGAGTGGATCTGGTTCGAGAACTCGAACGGTCCGTCCGCGCATCAGGAAGCCACGCGAGCGCACAGTCGGCTGTCGTCGCTTCCGCAGGACCTCGTCCTGGCGGATCCGACACCGGACGACATGTTCGACGACCGTGTCTACAAGCGCGGAGCCCTTGCGCTGCATGCTCTTCGGCGCACTCTCGGCGACGGACCGTTCTTCGATCTGCTGCGTGAGTGGACCACCACGTTCCGGCACTCGACGGTGGCCACTGCCGACTTCGTCGCTCTGGCGAAGAAGTACGGCAGCGACGACGACTTCTGGGAGTCGTGGCTGCGGAAGAAGCGGCTTCCCCGCCTGCCCTGACCGGGGTCGACCCCGATCAGCGCGCCTTTCTCCAGCTGGCGTCCTTCAGACCCACGAACACCAGGGTCAACGCCGCCAGAATTGCACCGGCGACGAAGAGTTCCGGGTAGGTGACCGAACCGGGGAACTGCTCGACCACCACCGCCAGGATCGCCGGGACGGCGAAGCCGAGATACGTGACGGAGTAGAACACGGCGGTCAGTCCGGCCAGGTCGTTCGGTCCGGCGATGCGCTGGACCTCCTGCAGTCCCGACACCATCGCCATGCCGTACCCGCATCCGAGCACCGCCGCAGCGAGCAGCGCCATCGGCACGGTGAGAACGTCCGCCGCGACGGAGACCAGGGTCATGCCGACCACGATGATCGCGAGCGCGACCATGATCGCCCGTGCATTGTGCGGGGTGTCGATCCGTCGGCCCACTGCCTGGATCGCGAAGCCGGACGACAGGGCGACGACACCGAGCAGTGCGGAGAACGCGATGGGGAACGATCCTGAATGGTCCGCCATCAGGCCCGGCAGGACCGCGTACGCGACACTGGCCGCGGTGAAGACCCAGGGCGCTGTGGGGAGAACCACGGTGACGAAGCGGCGGTGACCCGCCGACGGAATCTTCAGGTCGTCGATCAGCGAACCGGTGTTCTCGCTGCGCATCCGCGTTTCCGGGATACCGATCAGGGCGGCTGTAGCGATCGCCGCGAGAGCGACGTGCACCAGGTACGGCAGCACTTCGGGCCACGGCGCCCACTGCGCCAGCACTCCGGCGACACCGGCGCCGACGGCGAATCCGCCGGTCAGCGACATCGCGGCGCGGCGAGCACCCGCTCCGACCGTGTCGGCGGACAGTTCTTTGAGCCAGCTCCCGCCGACCGCCATGCCCAACCCGAGAGCGACACCGCTGAGCACGCGGCCCGTGGCCAGGAGCGGGGCGGTGTGCGATCCGAGGGCGATGATGATCGACCCGGCCGCCGCGATGGCCGGCGCGGGGAGCATCAGGGGGCGTCGACCGTAGCGATCGGAGAGTGGACCGCCGATCAACAGCGCCGGAACGATGCCGACGACGTAGGCGAAGAGGAACACGTCGACGATGACGGGCGAGAAGCCGTGGCCCTCGCGGTACATGACGAGCAGCGGCGTGAATTCGTTGCCACCCCACGCGACGGCGAGCATGCCCAAGGCGACGGGCAGCCATGTGCGAGTTGTGGTTCCGCGATCCAGAACGGTCATCGGGATTCTGTCCTTGTCCGCCGCGACGCCAGAGAATGCGTTGCGGCCATGTGGTCGACGAGGGCGGCGTCGTAGCCGGCGACGTCTCCCTGCTCGACGAGTTCGGTGAGACGTGTGTGGTCGTCGATGATCGACGACAACACGTCCGGGTTACGTGCCACGGAGTTCGCGGTCATGCGGCGCTGCCGGTCACGCAATCCTGAGTAGAAGGTCGACAGCAGGGGGTTGTCCCCGTGCGTGACGACGACGGTGTGGAAGTCTGCGTCCTCCGCGGCGAAGCCGAGCGAGTCACCCGCGTCGGCGAGCGCGCGCTGCCGGACGAGACTCTCCCGCATCTGCGCGGTGGCGGAGGCTCGGCTCCCCGCGTCCTGGGCGAATGCCTCGAGTGATCCGGTCTCGACCAGTCGTCGAGCGGCGACCAGGTGCGTCGCTTCGTCCGGTGCCACCGGAACGACCAGGGCTCCGCGTTTGGGGTAGAGCCGCATCCATCCTTCGGCCGCGAGTCGCAGGAACGCTTCGCGGACGGGGGTGCGGCTGGTGCCGGTGCGCTCGGCGATCTGCCCCTCGCTGATCAGCTCACCACCCGGCAGCTCGCCGGAGACGATGAGTTCCTTGACCGTCGCGTACGCCCGATCGGACGACGAGACGGTTGCATCTGTGTTGCGCACGTCTTGTATCTAAGCAGTGTCCGTCCTGGTCGACCACCCCGGAGTGGCCGACCACACAGTCGAGTCAGACGTAATCCCAGAACTGCAGCCACTGCACCGAGGCGAAGAGCGCCAGCGTCACCGCGTACACACCGGCGACCACCAGCGCACCGAGAACCGACACGCGTCGGCCGGCCCCGCGCTCCGGGTCGAGCCACCAGGCGAAGCCGCGGGTCGCCCACGGCATCAGGAACCACGTCATGGCGCCGACGGACACGATCTGGCTCAGCCACATGGACAGCCACGGGTCGATCCCCACGGCGTCGAGGTGCGGGCCGAGGAAACGCGAGAGCAGCATCACCGTCGGGTAGAGCACGAGGAGCACCATCATGGCCGATTTCCAGTTCGGCGTGACCTCGGATTCGCCGTCCCGCACGCGCACGATCGATCCGAAGCGATCGATATCGGCGGAGGTCGAGAAGTCCCGCGTGAGATGCGGTCGCACCATGGACAACGCGGAGCCCCGATCGGCGGAGCTCAACCACGTCGCGAGCTGGGCATCGGTGCGGAACTTCACGACGGAGAGCCATGCCTCCGTTCCACCGGGCAGCGCATCCGGGCCGTATACCAGCGAGAACTCGTGCCCGGACGCGTCGGCTCCCAGCGTCGTCAGATGACGCTGAGCTGCGAGGAATTCGTCTCGGGAAGGCGTTGCCACGTCGTGGACGAAGACCTCGACTCCGGTCGGGGGTGCACCCCCGTCGACGATCACCACGTCGCCGAACCTGCGCAACACCCCGTGCGCGGCACCGGCTTCGACCAGTCGCGTCCATTTCGGGGAGTCGAGGAACGACGTCAGCCGGTCGGCACCGTCGAACCGCAGCACCACTGCCGAAGCACCCTCCTGCGCCAGATGGAGTCCGACGAACCCCGCTGAGGACGCCGCAACGGCCTCGACCTCCGTGGCCCAGGCGCGCATCTCGTCGACCGACGTGGGGTGACAGACCACCAGAACCGTTGCAGTGCTCACTGTTCTACGCGTCGATCTTCCGGCCCTGCACGTACACGTGCGCGACAGCCGGTTCGCGCAATTGCATCAGCAGGGCGAACAACGTCTGATCCCGCGCCATCTCTGCGTCGTCGGCACGAGCGCCGTGCGTGACCGCATTGTTCAGGGCAGGCCAGCGCTCGGGATCGATCACCACGAAGTCGGCTTCCTTGCCGACGTCGAAGTTGCCGAATCGGTTCTCCATGTCGAGAGCGCGAGCACCGCCGAGGGTGGCCACGAACAACATCTCCGCGGGGTGCATGGACACACCGTCGTCACCCGGTTCGGTGATGTGCACCTTGAAAGCGTCGTTCGCGACGCGGGAGATCAGCCACTCGTCGCCACCTCCGTGGTCGGTTCCGAGCGAGATGTTGACCCCGGACGCCACGGTGCGCTTCCACGGCATAGTCCCCGAGCCGAGGAACAGTTGCGACACCGGGCAGTGAGAGATGGACGTACCCGTCTCGGCCATACGCGCCAACTCGCCGTCCTGACAGTGCACCGCGTGCGCCATGATCGTGCGCCGACCCAGCAGGGTTTCACCGCCGATCCGCGACCCGGGCAGGAACTTTCCGTCGTACGTGTCGAGGTAGGAGTCGACCTGGTAGTCGGCCTTCGTGGCGTCGACCTCACCGGTTCCGGGGCGATTGTTCTCGTTGAGGTGGGTGTGTACGTAGACGCCGCGACCACGCAGATCGCTGTACATCTCGCCCAGGCCCGCAAGTGTCGCGGTGGTCACCGAGAGCGAGAACCGGGGCACCAGAGCGACGTGCAACAACGCGGTGTCCACGTCGCCGGTGTCCGCCGCGTGCCACTTCTCGACCTCCGCGGCCGTCAGGTCGAGTGCAGCCTGCTCGCTGGTGCAGAGAGGTCCGGCGGAGTCGGGGCCCCGCGTCTGGATCCCGCGACCGCTCACGATGCGCAGGCCGCGGCGCCTGGTCTCCTCGAACAACGCGTCCTGCGCCGGCGGAAAGGCCGAGCCGAACACCATGGCGGCGGTGGTGCCCGCCCGCACACGCTGGTTCGTGAATTCGACTGCCGCGGCGCGTCCGAACGCGGGGTCCTCCAACTTCGACTCGGACGGGAAGATGCACCGCTCGAGCCATTCCAGCAGCTGCCCACCGCCGTAGGAATCGCCGGCATAGGTCTGAGGGAAGTGGATGTGGGTGTCCACGAAACCCGGCAGCACGAAGCCCGGCCGGTGGTCGGTCACCGTGGCCGACTCGTACTCGGGCGGCAATTGTGAGTGGTCTCCGCACCAGGCGACGAGACCGTCGGGATCGAGGACGAGAGCACCGTCGTCCTCGAAGACCAGAGCTTCTCGAGCACCTGTCACTACCGGCTGACCGGCGATGTGGAAGATCCGGCCCCGATGTATGTGGTGAGTCACAGCGATAGTGAAACAAATCCGGGCCGTTCCCGCGCGTCAGTTCGATTCGTACACTGTGCTCGCCATCACGAGCCTGCGGTGGTGTACTCGTCCATGACCTCTGCGCGTCGCCCCGTCATCTCCGTCGTGATCGTCGCCGTGCTGGTGTTCCTGGGCGGACTGATCGGTGGGCCCTTCCAAGGGAAACTCTCCGAGGTGCAGAAGAACGACAACGCGTCGTACCTGCCCGGGTCGGCCGAATCGACCCGTGTGAACACCGAGAGCGCGGGGTTCCTGTCGGTACAGACCATCCCCGGGTTCGTCATGTTCGACAGCCCCGAACCCCTCACGGACGACGACCGAGCCACCGTCCTGGCGGCGCGGCAGGCGCTCACCGAAATCGAGGGCGTCGATGCGACGGCCATGACTCCGCCGCAGTACTCCGAGGACGGTCGCACCGCCGCGCTCTACGTCCCGCTGGTGGCGAACAAGGACGGTGCGGAGGTAGCGGGAGACGAACTGGCCGCCACCGAGCAGGAGGTTCTCGACACCGCAACGACAGCAGCCGGCGACAAACTCGACGTCCTCCCCGCCGGCCCCGGCGGACTGCTGGTCGCGTTCATCGACGCGTTCGAAGGCCTCGACGGCGCCCTTCTGGGGGCAGCTCTGCTGGTGGTCGTGCTGATCCTGCTGGTGGTCTACCGCTCACCGGTGCTGTGGTTCTTCCCCATCCTGTCGGCGCTGCTGGCGCTGGGCCTGTCCTCGGTCGTCGTCTACTTCCTGGCCAAGGCGGATCTGCTGACCCTCACCGGCCAGAGCCAGGGCATCCAGTCGGTCCTGGTCCTCGGGGCGGGAACGGACTACGCCCTGCTGCTCATCTCGCGGTACCGGGAAGAGCTGCACCATTACGACAGCCGCTTCGACGCGATGATCCGCGCCTGGAAGGAGTCGGCACCCGCCATCGTGGCATCGGCGGCGACGGTGATCATCGGACTGCTGTGCCTGAGCTTCTCGGAACTCAACTCGAACAAGAGCCTCGGGCCGGTCGCCGCCATCGGCATCGCCGCGACGCTTCTCGTCATGATGACGTTCCTCCCGGTGGCCTTGGCGTTGGCCGGTCGGTGGGTCTTCTGGCCTCGCACACCCCGCGTGGATCAGGCGTCGGGTATCGCCACCCACGGCGCTTGGGGCCGCATCGCCGACACGATCGGCCGACGTCACCGCCCGGCGTGGATCGGCGCCAGTGTGTTGTTGCTGCTGTGCATCGTCGGAATCACCGGCCTCGACACGGGCGGCATCACCACGACCGAATCGTTCACGAACCGCCCGCCGGCCGTGGCCGGCCAGGAACTCTACGACGCGAAGTTCGACCCCGGCACCGGAGCGCCCGCCGTCATCACCGCTCGCGCCTCGGCGACGGACGACGTGATCGCGGCCGCATCGGCGGCGCCCGGCGTCGCCACGGCGCCGGGATCGGTGTGCGTGCAGGTCGACTTCGCGAAGATCCAGGATCTGATCAGGACACTCGGACCCGACGCTCTGGCGGCGGCTGCCCAATCCGGTTGTGCCCCGGCGAATCTGCAGGTCCAGCCCATCGATGGACGCATCATGATCAACGCCGTCCTCGCCGATCCCTACGACTCGGATGCGGCGCTGTCCACGGTGCAGACCCTGCGCGCGACGCTGCACGACCTTCCCGATGCGGACGTCCGCGTGGGCGGGAGTTCCGCCGTGACCGTCGATGTGCGGGACGCGTCGATCCACGATCGGAACCTCATCATCCCGATCGTGTTGGTGGTCATCTTCGTGGTGCTCGCCGTGCTGCTGCGAGCGATCGTCGCTCCGCTCATCCTGATACTCACCGTCGTGCTGTCGTTCGCGGCGACGCTCGGAGTGTGCGGCCTGGTGTTCGAGCACGTGCTCGGCTTCGCCGGTGCCGATCAGTCGTTCCCGCTGTTCGCCTTCGTGTTCCTCGTGGCGCTGGGAATCGACTACAACATCTTCCTGATGACACGCGTCCGCGAAGAAACTCTGAAACACGGTACGCACCAGGGCATCCTGACCGGGCTCGCCGTCACCGGCGGCGTCATCACCTCCGCCGGTGTCGTGCTGGCGGCGACGTTCGCCGTGCTCGGCGTGCTGCCGCTGGTGATCCTCGCCGAACTCGGGTTCGCCGTGGCCTTCGGAGTTCTGCTGGACACCGTCATCGTCCGCAGCATCCTGGTGCCCGCCCTGTCCTACGACATCGGCAGGAAGATCTGGTGGCCGTCAGCCCTGGCGAGCGCCAGGGACTGACGGACCGATCACAGAACCGTCGTGTCGAGATCCAGAGTCGTGCGATCGAGGGAGACCAGCAGATCGAACATCGGCCCCGTCTTGGGCAACTCGTAGCGGAAGAAGTACTGCGCGGCAACTCGTTTGCCGTCGTAGAACGCGCCCTCCTTGTCGCCCACAGCGTTGAGTTGATCGAGCCACAACCACGCCACGACGAGGTGGCCGGCCGCATCCAGGTAGGCACTGGAGTTCGCGAGTGCGACTTCCGGATCACCCTGTCCCCACACGGTTCCGGTGACGGAGACGAGTCGATCGAGTGCCGCCTTCAACGCCTCGGCGTACTCACCCGACGCCGCATCGATGGTGGCCGTCACGGCGTCGACAAGCAGCTGCAGACCTCGGCCGCCCTGTGCGACCACCTTGCGTCCCAGCAGATCGAGGCCCTGAATTCCGTTGGTGCCCTCGTGGATCGGGTTCAGTCGGTTGTCCCGGTAGAACTGCTCGACGTTGTAGTCGCGCGTGTAGCCGTAGCCACCGTGCACCTGGATGGCCAGATTGTTGGCCTCGAGGCACCACTGCGACGGCCATGCCTTGGCGATCGGGGTGAGCACGTCGAGCAGGAAGCCCGCGCGCTCGGCAGCCTCCTGGTCACCGGTGATCTGCTCGTCGACCAATCGCGAGCAGTACAGTCCCAACGCGAGACCACCCTCGACATAGGACTTCTGGGCGAGCAGCATCCGGCGCACGTCGGCGTGGTCGATGATCGGCACCTGCGGTGCGGCGGGATCCTTGTCCCCCACCGGGCGACCCTGCGCGCGGTCGCGGGCGTAGGCCACCGAGTGCAGGTACCCGGTGTATCCGAGTGCGGTCGCTCCCATGCCGACACCGATACGGGCCTCGTTCATCATCTTGAACATGTACGACAGGCCCTTGTGCGGCTCGCCTACCAGATATCCGGTGGCGCCGCCTTTCTCACCGAAAGCGAGCAGGGTGTTGGTGGTTCCGCGGTAGCCCATCTTGTGGTTCAAGCCGACCAGGTTCACGTCGTTGCGTTCGCCGAGCGAGCCGTCCTCGTTCACCAGCGTCTTGGGGACCACGAACAGCGAGATTCCCTTGACGCCGGCCGGGCCGCCCGGAATCTTCGCCAGCACGAGGTGCACGATGTTCTCACCCAGCTCGTGCTCGCCACCCGAGATCCACATCTTCGTTCCGCTCACCGCGTACGTTCCGTCGTCCTGCGGCACGGCCTTGGTCGTGATGTAGGCGAGCGACGATCCGGCTCCGGGCTCGGACAGACACATCGTGCCGTGGAAACGGCCCTCGAGCATCGGGCGCACGTACTTGTCCACCAACGCCTCGCCGCCGTACTCGATCAGCAGGTTCGCGTTGCCGATGGTGAGGAACGGGTAGGTGGCGGTACCGGTGTTCGCGGCCTGGAACCACGCCAGCGAGGCCTTCGACACCGTCGTCGGCAACTGCAATCCGCCGAGCGAGTCGTCGAACTGCCCGGAGATCAGACCGGCGTCGTTGAAGACCCTCAGCGCCTGCTCGACCTCGGGGATGAGGACGACTTTGCCGTCGTCGCCGACGTGCGGCTCGTTCGCGTCGGCCTTCTTGTTGTGCGGCGCGAAGTGCTTCACCGCGATCTGCTCACTGAGCTCCATGACCGCGTCGAACGTCTCACGGGAATGGTCGGAGAACCGCTTGCGCTCGGTCAGGGACTCGACGTCGAGCCATTCGTAGAGCAGGAATTCGAGATCACGACGCGACAGGATCAGATTCGCGGGTACTTCGGCAGCAGAGGACATACCCCGAGAGTAATACCGGTCACCGCGGCGAGGACTCGAGTGCCAACAATGCCAGCTTCGCGTCCTCTCCCCCGACATAGCGACCGGGCGACCCGTCCGACCGGACGACGCGGTGACAGGGAATGACCAGCGGCAACGGGTTGTGCGCGCACGCCGACCCGACAGCACGGACAGCGCCGGGACTCGCGGTCTCGGCGGCGATCGCGGCGTAACTGCGCGTCGACCCGTACGGAATCTGCTGCAGCCGGCCCAGGACATCGCGTCGGAAACCGGAGGCGAGCTGCAGATCGACGGCGAAGTCCATGCGTCGACCCGTACCCGCGAAGTAGGCGTCGAGGCTGCGCGCGACCGGGTCCAGCCTCCCGTGCGCTTTCAGGATCCTGGGGCTGATGCGCGTCGCCAACATCGCGAGGACGCTGTCGTGGCCCTCGACGTCGAACGCCACGCGCACCACTCCGACATCGGTCGCCGCGAGCAGCAACGTGCCGACGGGTGAATCCATGGTCCGGTAGGCAACGTCCAGCAGGCCCTCCCTCTCGGCGCTGCGCAGAAGACGGTCGTGTAGAGCAGTCAGGTCCGTCGGGGCAGTCACAGCAACTCACTCCTCGTGGTGGTCCTTCTCAGGGTGGCGATACCGTCGGCACAGGCGCGCCGGGCCGCGGCAGTCGAATTGCCCAGCAGCGCAGCTACATCCGCGTGCGGCAACCCGCCGATGTGGTGATACGCGACGGCCAGTCGCTGGGTGTCGGGCAGTGCAGCGACAGCGGCCCACAACGCATGGTTCTCATCGGGAGCCGTCTGTTGACGGTCGGGCAGTTCGGCGGTGGGCACTGCCCGCCTCGCGGCCGCGCGGTGCATGTCGATCGCCTTGCGGTGCGCGATGGTCACCAACCACGCCTGGACGTTCGCATCCGCCGGCAGGTCCGGGTAGGCACGCAGAGCGGACAGGAATGTCTCCGACCACGCGTCGTCTGCATCGACGGGACCCACCGCGGCGCGGCACACCCGCAGCACCACGGCGCCGTGGGTCTGCACGACAGTCTCGAACGGAAGCATCACGATCAGTAAACGCGTGAGGGTGGCGGAACGTGAGAATCGGCGGGGTGTCGGGTGCAGCGAGCTGTGTGCACACCCCCTGTGTGAAGCGCACACACCTTGCAGGCTGCAGCAATTGGTGTTCAGTTGACGCCAGCTGTGTGTGCACCCCTTGCAGCGGGGCGCCGCGGCGCTGTTGGGTGCGGCAAGCCGTGTGCACACCCCCTGCGTCAACCGCACACACCCTGCAGCGTGCAGCAACGGGTGCTCACTCCACGCCAGCCGTGTGCACACCCTTTGCAGCCGGGCGCAGCAGCGCGAGGTGTAGTCGGCTGTGCGCGGACTCTCTTCAGCCGGCACTGCGACACAAGGGTGCGGCCAGCTGTGTGCACACCCCCTGCGTCAACCGCACACACCCTGCAGCCTGCAGCAACGGGTGCTCACTTCACACCAGCCGTGTGCACACACCTTGCAGCCGGGCGCAGCAGCGCGAGGTGCAGTCGGCTGTGCGCGGACTCTTTTCAGCCGGCACTGCGACGCAAGGGTGCAGCAAATCCGAGTGCACACCCCCTGCGTGAACCGCACACACCCTGCAACCTTCAGCAACGAGTGCTCACTTCACGTCAGCTGTGTGTACACCCCTCGCAGCCAGGCATCGCGGCTGCTGTCGGGTGCAGCAAGCCGAGTGCACACCCCCTGCGTCAACCGCACACACCCTGCAGCGTGCCGCAACGGGTGTTCACTTCACGCCAGCCGTGTGCACACCCCTTGCAGCCAGCCAGCCAGGCACCCCAGCCGCGCACCCCCAGCACTCAGCAGGGGCTGGGCACTCGATCGGCGTAGGAACGGTCGAGGCCGCGCTGGATCATCCACACCGCTCGCGGATCGCTGGTGAGCTCCATGTGGGTTGCCGTGTTCTGCGGGCAGCCGTCCTGGACCCAAACGTTGTCGACGCTCGCGCCGGGGCCGGCGGTGAGGAACGTGTTCTCAGGAGGGGTGGACACCGTGTCGGAGCGCGTGGCGATCACGGTGTAGTCGACACCCGGAACCGTGTCCCCGTCCGCGTTGAGAGCGCCGAGGAAGTTCGATCCGACCATCTGCTGCACGAACGACGGTCCGACCGCTGCCGCGGCGACTTCGCCGACCGGGAGGCCGAACTGCTCCGCCAGGGATCCGATGAGCTGCCCGGCGGAGAAGGTGGTGCCGTGGTTGGTCGCACCGAGGGTGACGAGGGTGTGCACCGCGTCGGCTCCACCGTCGAACTTCAGGTACTGCCGCGCGACGACGCCGCCCTGCGAGTGACCGACGATGTCGACCTGTTCCGCACCGGTCCGGCCCCGGACGTCGTCGACGAAGGTAGCCAATTCGCGTGACGACGCGGCGATGTCGTCGCCGCCGTAGGTCTGCAGGAGGTTGGAGCCCGGGTCGGCGCGGTAGCCGTATTCGAGGGTGAACACGCAGTAGCCCTCGGCGCCGAGCTGGGGAGCCAGGGTCGACCACGTGTCGGGTCCGTCGACCCAGGTGCCGTGGACGAGAACGACGGGGCGCGGATGGGCGCCCGAGGGTGAACACGACGCGGGTTCCGCGTCGGCGTGGACGGGCACCGCACATGCCGCCACTGCGAGTGCGGCCACCATCATCGCCCGTTTCATACCGACGATGTTACTGGAGTGGCAGATGTGACCTCAGTCGCTGGTCGGCCCCAGCGAGATACCGCGACCGATGAGCCACAGTTCCGGGTCCACGTGCTTGTCGGCGACGATCGTCTCGAAGTGCAGGTGCGGTCCCGTCGAGTCGCCTCGGTTGCCCATCGTCGCGATCTGCTGACCGGCGGCAACCCGCTGCCCTGCGACGGCGATGATGGTGTCCACGTGGCCATAGATGGTCACGGTGCCGTCGTCGTGACGCACGCGGACCCACAATCCGAATCCGCTGGCGGGTCCCGCCTCGATGACCTGGCCGTCGGCCACGGAGAGGATCGGGGTTCCGATCGGTCCTGCGATGTCGATCCCGTTGTGAGTGGTTCCCCACCTCGGACCGAACCCGGATGTGTACGCGCCCTTGGCCGGCAGCGCGTAGTTGCCGATGCGCGCGCCGATGACGGCCGGCGGCAGTTCGTAGAGCCGCCGATCCTTCTCCTCGGCACTCGCTGCCGACGTGAGCACGGCGACGGCGGCCGCGTACTCCTCCTCGGCCGTCGCGCGGTTGGCCTTGGCGATCTGCCGCAGCGGGCCGAGGTTCCGGTCCGGCTCGGTCAGGAACGTCGGACGCAGGTCCGCGGCCGGCACGGACGCCGCGGAGGGCGGCGCGGACTCCGGCGTCGGCCTCGTCAGCTGGAACACGAGTACGGCGACGGCCAACACCAGGACGATGGCCAGAGCTTGCAGCGACACGGTGCGCACCGGGACCGTCGCCGGGGCGGTCTCCGTATCGGCATCGCGCCTGCGTGTGAGCAACTGAACCACGCTGGTGACGCTACCGGGCGTGCTCGTCCGCCGGTCCCGATCCACAGTGTTCAGCTCCGCGGGACGGGGCGATTCGAGTCGTCGAGCCTGATCGGTGCGATCCGGTCGTAGACGTCGCCCGGACCGGGGTTGTCCGGATGCGACGCACCGCCGAGATGGTTCATCACTCCCCACACCGCGTTGAGGGCAGTCTGGATGGCCCCTTCCGCCCATCCTGCAGTCCATGAAATGTCGTCGCCGGCGAGAAAGATTCCTCGGTGGCGAGGGTCCAGATCGTGCTGGACGAAGTGCGAGAACAACCGCTCCTGATACCGGTAGTGACCGGGCAGATTGGCCTTGAACGCACCCATGAAATGGCGCTCGGTCTCCCAGGACAACGTCACCGGATCCGAGATGATGTGGCTCCGGAAATCGACGCCCGGATAGATCTTCTCAAGCGACCCCAACATCAACGTCAGACGCTCGTCCGGCGACAACGGGAGCAACTTCAACGAGTCGTCGCTCCATGTGTAGGACAGGCAGATCACGCCGGGTCGATCGTCGCCGTGATCGAGCAGATAGGTCCCGCGACTGAGCCGGTCCGTGAGCGTCATGCTCACCAGATCTCGACCGGTGTCCGGGTCGACGTCCTTCCAGAACGGTCTGTCGACGAGAACGAACACCTTGGTCGAGCCCATGTAGTGGGTGCGCTCGACGGCCGTCCAGTGGTCGATGGGCAGCAGGTCGTCGTCGGTGTCGATCGTGTTGAGCAGCATCCAGCTCTGCGCGGTGACGACGACGGCGTCGAACTCCTCGGTGGCACCGGCCTCGTCGGTCACGGCGTACCGCTCACCTCGACGCCGTATCTCCGTCACACCCGGACGGGTCGCGCCGTCGTGCAGGGACTCGACGGATGTCCCGGCCGGCCAGTGAGCCGCATCCTCCACCTGCTCGGACCACAGCCCCGCCGGCAACCGGGTGGATCCGCCCACGATTCCGCGATGGTGGTCGTCGGCCGCCGTGGCCACGACGCGGAGGATCTCGAGGATCGAGTTGGGGAAGTCGGTGTCCCAGCCCCCGGTCCCGAAACCGACCTGGCCGAACAACTCTCGCCGAGCGAACGACGCGAAGTGGGGAGAGTCGACCAGGAACCCGTAGAATGTTGTGTCGTCCAGTCGGACCACGAGGTCGTTCCAGATCCGCTTGACGGCCTCCACGTCGCGCAGCCGGATGGCGCGCTGCAGCGCCACCAGTTCGGACTGCTCCTCGAGCGTCCTCTGCCACGCCTGTGCGACCTCCGCGTACTCGTCGGGCAGATCCGTGAGGTGTCGCGCGTAGTGGCTGGTGCCCTTGAGGTCGATGACCGTGCTGCTCGTCGCGTCGGCAAGCGGGTTGGGGAACGCCGTCGTCTCGATGCCGAGGTGATCGAGGTAGTGGAACAGCGCGGTCGACGACGGAGGGAACCGCATCGCCCCCATCTCCGCGACGATGTCGGGATGGCCGTCGAACGACACCGAATGCATGCGGCCGCCGAGTCGGCCCGCCTCGTAGACGACGGGTTCGAGACCCATGCGCAGCAGCTCCCGAGCCGCGACGGTGCCGGCCAGGCCGGCTCCGACGATCGCGACGCGCGTTCCGAGGCGCTCCTGCGGAACCGAGCCCAGCCCTGCCGGGTGGGACACGTAGTCGTCGTACGCGAACGGGAAGTCGGGGCCGAACATCGTGACGGGAGGTTCGCGGTCCTCCGTGGTGGTGCTGTCGGGAGTGACGGGCGTTGTCATGGGGCCTTCTCGTTTCCGGTGCTCTCGTGTCTGGAAGGAAGTGACGGGGTGAGGACCCACAGCACCGTGGAACGAGCCTCGGCGCGGAAGCTGTGTCGCCGATGCGGCGGGAACGTGAACGCGTCACCGTCGCCGAGGCGGACGGTCCGATCGTCGACCGTCACCGAGAGGCTGCCGGACAGCACGAGCACGAAGCCCACGTCGGCCGGGAGCTCGTAGGACTCGTCGCCGCTTCCTCCCCCGGACGCGATCTCACCACGGATCACCTGCAGCCGCTGCTCGCCCGGCGGCGTCAGCAGGTACTCGACCTGGGACTCGCCGCCGAAGGCGATGGGCGGATACGCGTCGGCACGCACGACGTCGCCGGGTGGCACGTCGTCGAAGAGCGAGCCCATCGGCACGGACAGCGCATCGCAGAGTCTCACCAGCACGGCCACCGACGCCGTGGCGCGGTCGTTCTCGACCTTGGACAGATAGCCCTTGGTCACTCCGACGGTCTCGGCGAGAGCATCGAGGGTGAGCCGACGGGCAGCTCGCGCCGCGCGAAGTCGGGCACCGGTGGAGGACACGACTGGAGATCATGCCTCGCCGAGCCTGAGGAAACAAGTGTTGACTGTCAGGGCCCGTTGAGGAAACATCCCTGCACATGACCGAGATCCGAGGCCCGCTCGACGCCTCCAAGCACCCCCGCTACACCGAGCCGTCGACCTTCGCGCGGCTCCCTCGACTCGATCAGGTGTCGCGGGCCGACGTCAGCATCCTCGGCGTTCCTTTCGACTCCGGCGTCAGCTACCGGCCGGGTGCGCGCTTCGGACCGGCCCACATCAGGGCGTCGTCGAAGTTGTTGCGGCCGTACAATCCGGCGCTGGACGTGTCACCGTTCGCGCAGCGCCAGGTGGCCGACGCCGGAGACATCGGGGTCAATCCTTTCGACATCACCGAGGCCCTCACCACCGTCGAGCACGCGATCACCGACCTGCGCAAGGACGGCAGCACGGTGCTGACACTCGGCGGAGACCACACCATCGCCCTGCCCATCCTGCGCGCGCTGCACCGCGACCACGGGCCGATCGCCGTACTGCACTTCGACGCCCACCTGGACACGTGGGACACCTACTTCGGGGCACCGTTCACCCACGGGACGCCGTTCCGGCGAGCCAGCGAGGAGGGGTTGATCGACCTCGAGCGTTCGCAGCACATCGGCATCCGCGGCCCGCTCTACGGCAAGAAGGACCTCGAGGACGACGCCGTTCTCGGGTTCCAGATCATCCGCTCCGACGACTACGAGACGGACGGGGTGGCGTCCATCGTCGAGCGCATGCGGCGACGTCTCGACACGGGGCCCGTCTACGTCTCGGTCGACATCGACGTCCTCGATCCTGCGCACGCACCGGGAACGGGAACGCCCGAGGCAGGCGGCATGACGTCCCGCGAACTGCTGAACACCCTGCGCGGACTGGTGGGGGCGAACATCGTCGGCGCCGACATCGTCGAGGTAGCGCCCGCGTACGACCACGCGGAGATCACCGGCATCGCTGCCGCCCACGTCGCCTACGAGCTGCTGTCGGTACTCGCGCTGGGGTCGTAGCCCGTCTTCTTCTCGGACCGATGGGCACGCACGCGCCACACGATGATCGCCACGACCACCAGGACCGCGACGATCAGCGCGGCGTCACGCCCGACGGTCTTCGCGACCTTCTCGTACGAGTTGCCCGCCACGAACCCGAGCATCACGAAGCCGATCCCCCAGACCAGGCCGCCGATCGCGTTGAAGGCCAGGAATTTCGGGTAGGGCATCCGCGACATGCCCGCCAGTGCCGGCATCACGGCGCGGAAGAAGGCCACGAAACGGCCGAGGAAGACGGCGGACCCACCCTTCCGAGCGAGAAGGTCGCGGGCCTTGTCGAGCTTGTCGCGCCGTGAGTCCAACACCTTCATCGCGAGCAGCCGCGGACCGAAGTGCTTGCCGATCTCGAATCCGACGGAGTCGCCGAGAATCGCTGCCGCCACGACCACCGCCGCCATGGCGGCGACGTGGAGGTGGTCCTGGCTCGCCGCCACCCCGCCGATGACGGCCGCCGTCTCACCGGGAATGACGAAGCCGACGAAGATCGCGTCCTCGAGGAACACGAGGAGGAACACGATCAGGAAGACCCAGATCGGCGCGATGTCCAGCAGCCGCTCCATCACAGAACTCATGACCGCAACTATGACGCACGAAAGACCCCACCCCGTGCGCAGGCACGAGGTGGGGTCTTCCGAGTCATCGGCGGGCTTCTTCACCTGACGGCTCTGGTGCCTCGTGATGTCCGGACAACACGGGAACCTATGAGGGGCGGTACCCGCTGGGCGGTGAACTCAACCGGACACGGTGCTGGTGGGCTGGGTTCGTGAGATGATTCTCCATCGTGGACACAACGGATTCCGAGGCTGCCTCGACAGCCGACTCGATGCACACGGGTGCAGACGAGTCGACGTCGCGTGCCGCGGCCCTGGTCACCGAGGTGGCCGCCGGGTCCGTTCCTCCGCGCAGACTCGCCGCCATGCTCACCGCCGTCGGCGGCAGTGTCCGCGACGACGACCATCTAGCCGCGCTGTTGAAGCGGACCGCCGAGATCGCGCACGAGGCCATCGACGGAGCATCGAGTTGTGGTGTCAGCATCCTGTTCGGCGGCATGACGTACACCGCGGTCCACACGGACGAGCTCACGCTCGAGGTCGACGAACATCAGTACGCGGTCGGTGACGGGCCGTGCATCGAGGCGGCGCGCACCGGGGAAATCGTTCGTGTCGACGTCGACGCGGCCGAACAGCGGTGGCCCGAGTTCGCCCGACTGGCGCGCGAGGAAGGGGTGCGCTCGTTCCTGGCAGCTCCCCTGCACACGGAGGACCTGAAGCTGGGGTCGTTCAATCTGTACGGCACCGAACCGTCGGCCTTCGATTCCCTGGACGAGTCGATTCTGTCGTTGCTCACGTCGACGGTGTCGACGGCCATCGGTGACTACGCCCGTGTGCGGTCCGCGCGTGAGGTGGCCGCGGGGCTGCAGGATGCGCTCGAGCACCGTGCCCCCATCGAGCAGGCCAAGGGCATTCTGATGGCGCTGCACGGTGTGGACAGTGACGCCGCGTTCAGGATGCTGTCCTCCGAGTCGCAGCGCACCAATCGCAAACTGCGCGACATCGCCCGGGAGTTCGTCGAGAAGGTCTCCAGCGGAGGCTAACTCGCGCTCCACCCGCCGTCCATCGTGTAGGACGCTCCCGTGATCATCGACGCGTCGTCGCCGACGAGGAACGCCACCAGCGCGGCCACCTCGGCGGGCTCGACCATCCTCTTGATCGCACTCTCCGTGAGCAGCACCTTCTCCAGAACTTCGGACTCCGGAATGCCGTGCACGCGCGCCTGATCGGCGATCTGCTTCTCCACCAACGGAGTTCGCACGTAGCCGGGATTGACGCAGTTGCTCCGCACACCCCGCTCCGCGCCCTCGAGAGCCGTCACCTTCGACAGTCCCTCCATCGCGTGCTTCGCGGTCACGTAGGCGGACTTGTTGGCAGATGCCCGGAGCCCGTGCACCGACGACATGTTCACGATGCGGCCGTACCCCGACTCGTACATGTGGGGCAATGCCGCCCGCACCAGCAGGAAGGGCGCCTCCACCATCAACGTCAGGATTCGCCGGAACATCAGCGGGTCGAAGTCCTCGATCGGCGAGACGTGCTGGATGCCCGCATTGTTCACCAGGATGTCCGTCTCGAGCGTGAGGTCGGCGAGGGCGTCGACGTCGGACAGATCGACCTGCCACGGCCGTCCACCGATCTCGTCCGCGAGCGCCGCGGCGGCATCCCCGTCGAGGTCGGCGACGGTGACCGTGGCACCGTTCCCGGCCAGACGGCGGGCTACCGCCGCTCCGATTCCGCTGGCGCCGCCGGTCACGAGCGCCGATCGTCTTGTGAGGTCCGTCATGCTCACGAGTGTGTGCTGCATCGCCGCCGGGTTCAATGACGACCTGCGCAACCCCGAACTGCAGTTGTGCAGACCGCCGGGTGTGCAGACTGGGGTCATGACCGACGAACGCATCGAATTCCGGCGAGTGATGGCCCTTCCGGCCGCCGACATCTTCGCAGTGCTGTGCGACCCGCAGGGCCACGTGGCGATCGACGGGTCCGGCATGCTGATGGGCGCCGACGGCTCGCCCGTCCAGGCTGCCGGCGACACCTTCACCGTCCACATGGACCGTGAGGCCCTCGGCGACATCCCGATGGGCACCTACGACGTCGAGGTCACCATCGCCTCGTTCGAACAGGACCGCGACATCTCGTGGACCATCGTCGGAACCGTGCGTCCGCCCATCGGGCACCGCTACGGCTACGCCCTGGCGCCGCACACGTTCGACGACGGCACCGAGGGAACCACCGTCACGTCCTACTACGACTGGTCCGACATCCACCCCGACTGGCGTCAGCGGGACATCTTCCCGGTCGTCTCGGGTTCCTCGCTGCGTGCCACGCTGGGGATTCTGGAGCGCACCGTTCGCCGCGGTTACGCAGGTGACGGGCGGGTATCCCCGAGGGTATGAACCTCACAGCGCTGTTCCAGCCGTTCGAGAAGGCGTCGTTCCTCGATCCCGTCAGCGACGCGGTCTCGGGTCGACTGCGATCGGTCCTCGAGGGAACTCCGGTGGACGGCCTGCTGCGCGGCACGTTCGTCGGCCACCCCATGCACCCGATCATGGCGTATTCGTCGGTCGGATTGTGGAGCAGCGCGGTCTTTCTCGACCTCACGGGCGGAAACGGCGCCGCATCCCGACGACTCATCGGAGCCGGACTCGTGACAGCCCCGACCGCGTTGGTGACGGGGTGGGCGACATGGTCGACGCTCGATGAGCAGCAGCGCCGAGTCGGACTCGTACACGCCGGCACCAATGCCGTGGCGTTGACACTCTTCGCCGCGTCGTACAAGCGTCGCGCGAAGGACCCGGTCACATCACCGCCGGACACGACGTCGAAGGCGCTGGCCCTCGCGGGATTCGCGGTGGCGGGCCTGGGAGGTGCGTTGGGCGGACACCTCGGCTACAACATGGGAGCAGGAGTGTCGGCACGCGCACTCCCGGCCGGCGTATGAGTACCGACGACGTGTTCGCCGAACTCCGCGCCCGCGGCGTCACCGCCGAGGGAGCCCGCCGATTCGCCGACGGCAGTTCGGAGAACCTGGACCCCGACGCCCTGTCCGCGTTGACCGAGGCGAACCTGACCGAGGAGCAACTGCGGGACTACATCACTCGGACGGCGGAGTGACCCTGCGATAGTGCTCGGCGATGTCGCCGGCGGTGGTGAACCAGACGCCGTCGGCATTCGCCGTCATGTGCTCCAACGCCCGACGGAAACGCCTGAGCCGGTGGGGTTGTCCCGTCAGGAACGTGTGTGTCGAGATCGCGAGAACCCGTGCCCCGCGACGGGACTGCTCCTTCAACTCGTCGAACGAGTCGACGATGATCGACTCGAAATCTGCGGCCGACGCGTGGTGATGGACGAACACCGGTAGGTCGTTCACCTCGTGCGGGTACGGCACCGCGAGCAACGGCCCGCTGGTCGTCGTCATCCATACCGGTTGGTCGTCGATCGGCCAGTCCAGCGTGTAGTCGAATCCGTGTTCCGCCAGTAGGTCTTCGGTGACGCGGCTCGGATTCGCACCGGGGCTCATCCACCCGCGCGGTGGCGTTCCCTCGTTGATCTCGATGGTGCGGCGAACATGGGCGATGGTGCGGCGCTCCGCGTCGGGATCCTGCTGGTTGGGTTGCTCGGCGTTGGTGCGCCCGTGCGCCACGACGTCGGCGCCCAGAGCGCGATAGGCCGCCACCAGATCCGGGGCGTGATCGTAGATCTCCGAGTTCACCAGCAGTGTCGGCCGAATGCCGTTGTCTCGCAACGTGTCGGCGAGCGCGAAGCCTCCGACGCGGTTGCCGTACTCACGCCACCCCCAGTTGTACGAATTCGGCTGGTCCATCGCCGGCGTGTAGCCGATGCCGGGAGATCCGTCGTCGTACGGGAAGTGTTCGCAGTTGACCGCCACGTACACGGCCAGCGACGCTCCGTCGGGCCACTCGAGGTGGGGGCGGTCGGTGATCGGCGAATACGGGAAACGACCGTGGGACGGCAGGGCCATCACTCGCCCCGCGCTGCGCGGATCCGCGTGCGGAGTCCCTCGAGGTACGGCTCCATGTCCGACTCCGACGCCAGGATGACGTCGTCGACGGCGTGACGACGCCCCTCGATCACCACACCGTGCTCGTCGAGTTGCGCGGACGCCCACCAGCGCTCGGCCCCACCGTGCAGCTCGAAGTGGACATCGACGCCGTCGACGGGAACGGTCACCCGCTGCGCGTCCGTGGCGGCGATCGCCTCGCGGCGTCGTTTGTACTCCGGCGACATCGGCGTCAGGCCGATGGCGGACAGCATCGCTGCCAGGGCCTTGCGGTGCGGATCCTTCATCGTCGTCGTGACCTCGACGAAGGGCGTGTCGACGTCGCCGCCGTCCCAGTCGACCTCACCGTGGCGCAACGTGACACTGGTCAGGACGTCGTTCTCACGCTCCCACGGCCCCAGGACGCGCGGACCGTCCCACGTGGTGACGGCGTACGTGGGAAAGGTCGTGGCCTCGGCGCGGATCTGATCCTCGATCGCGCGCTGCTGAGTCCAGAACTGCTCCTCGTCGAGGTGGCCGATGATCTCCATGCCTCCAGTGTGCCCACTTCGCCGTCGTGCGACTCTCACGCCGGAAGAAACACCCGGCCGCGGTACGCCTCGCGCACCGTCCTCGTCGCCACCGTCGTCCACGCCGCCACCAGCACGGCGAACAGCACGACCGCCAGCGCCTCGACAACTGACGACTCCAGCGCGCGCCCCAATGCCGCCGCACCGGTCACGCATGTTCCGACGGGGAAGGTGAACGACCACCATGCCAACGAGAAGCGCAGTCCTCGGCGCGCGGCGTGCACGGTCAGCGCTGCGGCCAGGGCGAACATCATCGCTCCGAAACCGCCCATCACCGTTCCGAAGAGGATGCCCGCCGCACGCAGGACCAGCGCCACCTCGCTCCGATCACCGGTGAACACCATCACCGCGTCGGCACCCAGGAGGTTGGCGGCGGTGACGGACTGGCCGATGACGCCGAGGGTGATCCATATCGTCGGTGCAGCCTGGACCGGGAGGACGGCGCCGTGCAGCAATCGTCCGAGCACCACGGTGGTCACCATCAGCCCGGTCACGAGTGCCATTCCGAACAGCGCGTAGCAGCCGGCGAGCATCGCGAGCCGCCCCTGTCCGTCGGCGATGTGCGGGAGGAGAAGTGCACCGGTGGATGCCGACACCATCGGCGGCACCACGGGCATCAGCCATGCCGGGAGCGCGACCGTGTCGGCGCTGCGGCGGGTGATCATCACGTACGGGACGACGACGCTGGTCGCGAGTCCGAGGGCAGTACCCACCGTCCAGAGGACGACGAAGATCGAGGTGGCCAGGCTCTGCCCGAGGATGTCCGCACCCAGGAGGCTCGTACCGGCACCGACGGTGAGCAGAGCCATGGGCGGCGCGCCGTAGAACTGCATCATCACGGGGTGGGCCGCGTGCGCCAGCGCGACGCGGCGGTGCGCGAGCCAGTGCGCGGCGAACAGGGTCGACACGACGACGAGGACAGTCGAGGCGAGCAGCCACATGACGACGGCTGCCACGTGGAGCACGACATTCTGCACAGGCAGCGTCGCGGCGGCAGTGGCGACGATTCCGGTCCCCATCACCGACGCGAACCAGTTCGGCGTGATGTGCTCGATCACGCTACCGGGCGAGTCCAGATCGCGGAGCAGCCCGTGCGATGTCGCGGTCCGGAAGGTCGTCATGCCTTCACAGTGCGCCGGGACGGCGACGATCAGTAGTGGTCGTGCTCTTGTCACCCCACAACCGCTGGTTGTGACTACCGCCGGGCGGCGGCGATGTCGAGGAAGTCGCGACGGGAACCGCGCAGCGCCGACGACAGGCTCCAGACCGCGCGCAGCTCACGCGTCATCGAAAGACCGGGAACGTCGATGCGCACCAACGCGCCACTCCGCAGCTCCCCCTCCACCGCGAGAGACGACACCACCGCAGGTGCATTCGCCGATATGGCAGCAGACTTGACGGCGGTAACGGAGTTGAGCTCGATGAGCGGCGGAACCGTCGGGCGGACGGCGCTCTCGTACGTGGTGCGGGTTCCCGACCCGGGCTCACGCTGCACTAGAGCCGTCGACTGCAACAGTTTCAGCGACGCCACGCGGCTCGTTGCCCAAGGGTGGGACGGTCCGGTGACGATGACCAATTCGTCGTGCGCGACGACGGCGACGCCGAGTCCGGCCGGCACGTCGGGCCCTTCCACGAAGCCGATGTCCGCGCGCCCGTCCAGCACCTGCTCGGCGACCTCCGCCGAGTTCATCAGTCGCATCTGCACCTGGACGTCGGGCGAGTGTCTGCGCATCGACAGCATCCACGCCGGCACGAGGTGCTCGGCGACGGTCATACTCGCGGCGATGGTGAGCGTCGCATTGCCCTCGCGCAGAAGCGATGTCACTCCGGTCGCGAACTTCTCGGCCGAGTCGAGGATGCCGCCCGCCCACTCCATCACCGCGACGCCCTCGGGGGTCAGGGCGACACCGCTCGTCCCGCGATCGAAGATTCGGACACCGATGTCCCGCTCCGCCGCACGCACACGTGCACTGACCGCCTGCTGACTCAACCCGTGTTCGCGGCCCGCTGCCGTCATGCTGCCCAACCGGGCGACGGACACCATCACATCGAGGGCTCCGAGGTCCGGTACCCGCGGCGACAATGGCATCCGCCCACCGTAGCGACTGCGCCGGTGGGCTCGGGCTCAGCTGGCGAAGCCTGCGCGGATGCCGACGAGCTGGTACGTGCCAGGAGCGATGCCGGATGCACAGTTCACGAGGATGATGTCGCCACGCTCCCGGTACTCCGCTGCCGTCTGCTGGCAATTCTTTGCGGGCGGGAAGTAGAACTCACCGAAGGTCTGGAAGTAGAGCGGGCCGATCGACGGTGCTGCGGACGCCGTTGCCCCGCCGGACAACGCAATGGCAGCGGCTCCGGCGCCTGCCACGGTGGCACCGACGAGTGTGCGGGTGATTCGACGAGACATGATGGACCTCCTGGCTGGACGTACCGTTCGGTCCGTTTACCGTAGACCCGGTCCCCGTCCGTGTACAGAGGTCGAGCCGCATTCGCGCGGCGCTTCCCGCGGGAGTTACGTCGTACCGCGCCGGTTGCAGTGCCCGCGGCAACACGAATCGACCGCGGGAACCGTCTCACCCGCCTCACGCACTACATCGTCATGGTGTACCTGACCTCGTTCTTCAGGATCTTTCCGACCTTCGACCGGGGCAGAAGATCCCAGACCTCGATGTTCTTCGGTGCCTTCACACTGCCGATGCGTTCTTTGACGAAGGCGATCAGCGCGGCGGGATCCACCTCCTGCCCGGCGCGCAGTTCGACCGCAGCGACTACCCGTTCGCCCCACTTCTCGTCGGGGAGACCCACCACGGCCGACTCCTTCACTGCCGGGTGAGCTAGCAGGGCCTGCTCCACCTCGGCCGAGTAGACGTTGAAGCCACCGGTGATGATCATGTCCTTCGCGCGGTCCACGACGTAGAGGAAGCCCTCGTCGTCGAGGTATCCGATGTCACCGGTGTGGTGCCACCCGTGCGCACCGACTTCCGCTGTCGCGGAGGGATTGTCGTGGTAGCCGTCCATGACCAACGGGCCCCTGACGACGATTTCGCCGCGCTCACCCGTACTCAGCAGCTCTCCGCTCTCGGCCATGATCGCCACCGTCGTCAACGGGGTGGGCCGACCGGCCGATGTCAGACGCTCCGTCGCCACCGAACCGTCGGCCCGGAAGTGATCCGCCGGTGCCAGCGTGGCGATCATGTTCGGCGCCTCGGTCTGTCCGAACAACTGCCCCAGCACCGGACCGATGCGCGTCAGCGCTTCCTCGAGTCGCGTCGGGGACATCGGGGCGGCGCCGTACCAGAGGCATCGCAGAGACGACAGGTCCCGACTGTCCAGATCCGGATGGTCGAGCACACCGTAGATGACGGTCGGAGGTAAGAAGGCGTGCGTGATGCGGTGCCGCTCGATCAACGCCAGGAACTCCCCGATGTCGGGCGCAGCCATGATGACCACCTCCCCACCGAGACTCAGAATCGGGAAGGTCAACACCCCGGCGGAATGGGTGAGCGGCGCGAGCGCCAGATAGCGAGGGCGCACGCCGAAGGGGTAGCTCATCAATGCCAGCGCCGTCGAGGTCATCATGTTGTCCTCGGTCAGCCTGACTCCCTTCGGCTTTCCCGTCGTACCTCCCGTCCCGGCAAGCATGCAGAGTCCCCGATCCGGATGCCGATCGACATCCAACTCACCCCGGTGTTCGCCGAGCCAAGCCTCGAACGGCACCGCCCACTCGACTTCTCCGTCGAGGCAGACCAGCCGGACCAACTGGGGAAGGTCGCCGCGGATCCGGTCGACCAACCCCGAGAACTTCGACTGAAAGAACAGCAAGCGGCAGCCGAACAGGTCGAACAACTGCCGGTTCTCGTCGGCTTCGTTCCGAGGGTTCACCGGACACCACACCGCGCCCGCACGGGAGATGCCGAACACGCAGGTAAGCGCTAGTGGGTCGTTGCCCGACAGGATCGCCACGCGCTCCCCGGTCCGGATCCCGTCGTGCTGCAGGGCACTCGCGATCTCGACGGAGCGGTCGTGGACTTCCCCGTAGGTCGAGGTCACCCCGCCGGCCGTGAGGCACGGCGCCTCACGGCCCATCGAGGTACCTTTGTCGAGATAGTCCGACAGTCGCATCTCAGCGGTGAACGGACACGATCGGGTCGAGCACCAGACCGAATGCCCGCAGCGTTCCCAACAACTCGCGGTGACCGAAAGCCTCACAGCTCGAGGCGAATCCCACCTTGCGTGGAGTTCCCTGCAGCAGCGCAGCGGCACCGTGCGCGTTGAGCAACGCCGTCTGCTTGTAGTTCGAGTTGCCGTGGATCACGCAGTGCGCGCGACCCAGCGGACCCGACGCGTACACCGAGTCGAGCGAGGTGTTCAGCCGCGGATTCTCGCGCGGGGGCATCTCGCTCCGAATGGCCGACGACTGCTCGTCGATGATGCGGTACTTCTCCTCGTCCGACTTGCCCTCCATCTGTTCCAGAGCGGCCGCCACCAGCAGCGGAACTGCCTTCATCAGAGGCGGATTGAACACGCCACCCAGCGCTTTGGCCGTCGTCACGCGGGGGTCGTTCTTGAACCACACGGGGTGCGACGTACCGCCCCAGGGCAAGGCGAGACCCAGTTCGTGCTGTCCCGGAACGCTCACGGTGTAGAGACCCTCGTCGGCCGGCCATTCCACGTACTCGTTCTCCTCCAGGTAGTAAGCCTTGGAGAATGCGGCGTTGGTGAGAATGGTGTTGGTCGACGCCACCGTAGGGTGCCCCTTCCAGAACACCTGGATGTCGAGACTGTTCAGACCCGGGTTCTCGAGGCAGATGTTGGCCGCGATCTCACCGATGGAATACATCTGCGCCAGGCCGGGCGTGAGAACGAGTCCCTGCGACGCGAATTCGGTGCCGTACTTCGCTTCCGCGTCGATCATCCAGTTCTGCTCACCGTTGGTGTCGGTGTAGTGCGCGCCGATCGCGAGACACGCTTCGGCGACCTCGTGCCCGTATCGGGCGAAGGGTCCCACCGTGTTCAGCACCACGGACGCACCGCGGAAAGCGTCCGTCAAGGCCTCGACCGTGTGCTCGACCTCGACGATGTCGTACTCGACGGTGTCGATTCCGGGCACCGCGCTGACCGCGTCCTTCAGGCGGGCGTGATCTCGGCCCGCGGCCAGGAACGGAATGTTGTACTCGCGCAGGTATTCACAGATGAGTCGTCCGGTATAGCCGGACGCTCCGTAGACGACGACGCGCTTGTCAGTGGGCATGATGGATCTCCTCGTTCGATGTGGGGGTTGTCTGACGTCGATGCCGGAGCGGTGAGCTACATGCCCATGCCGCCGTCGACGGGGAGGCCTGCACCGGTGATGAACTTGGCGGCGTCGGAGGACAGGAACACGACCGCGTCGGCCATATCGTCGACCTGACCGAGGCGACCCAGCGGGGTCAGCTCGACGACGGTCTGGACCGCTGCCTCGACCGACGGGAACAGCCCCAGCTCTGCCGTGTCGACGGCCAGCTTGTTGCCCATGGCGGTCGGTGTCAGTGCCGGGTAGATGCAGTTCACGCGAACGCCGTAGCCGAGCTTCCCCGACTCGGCCGCTGCCACGCGGGTCAGCCGGTCGATACCGGATTTGGTCGCCGAGTAGAGGCTGATGCCCGGGAATGCGATCGTGGCGGCAACCGACGCGATGTTGACCACCGAGCCGCCCTTGCCTGCCTTTCCGCCGGGCCGCATCGCGCGGAATGCATGCTTGACCCCGAGAGCGGTGCCGATGACGTTCACCTGCAACATCGCCGAGGCCGCGTCCGCGTCGAGATCGGCGATCAGACTGGTGACCTCGATGCCCGCGTTGTTGACGACGATGTCGAGTCCTCCCAGGGCGCCGATGGTCGACTCGACGGCCGCTTCCCAGGCCGCGTCGTCGGTCACGTCGAGCTGGACGAATTCCGCTTTCGCGCCGGTTGCTCGCAGCGCCTCGACCGTCTCCTGACCGCCGACGGCATTGATGTCGGCGATGGCAACGGAGGCCCCCGCTGCTGCGAGCGCCTGCGCCATGCCGGCACCGAGACCCTGCGCACCGCCTGTGACCAGCGCCGTTCGTCCAGTCAGGTCGTAACTCGTCATTGTCCGCTCTCCTTGTTCGAAGCGTTGTCACCGTGCATCACAGCGCCGGGCGGTGTGATGCACGCAACACTAGGAGCAAGTCTTGACAGTCGTCAAGGAAAATCTTGACAGTCGTCCAAAGTGGTCCCGGGCAGCGGTATGCTGACGCTGTGACCCAGACCGCAGACCCCCGTAGCCGCGTGGAGGAGCGCTCTCGAGACAAGTTCGAGGCGCGCCGCGGCGAGCTGGCGCGCGCGACTCTGGCGACGCTCGCGGAGCTGGGTTACGCGCGGACGAGCCTGCGCGAGATCGCCCAGAACTCCGAGTTCTCCCACGGCGTCCTGCACTACTACTTCACCGACAAGCTCGACCTCATCGCGCACGCCGTGCGGCAGTACGAGGAAGTCTGCGTCACCCGCTACGACGAGGTGGTCTCGGGATCGGACACTGCGGAAGAACTCCGGACGTCGTTCGCCGACATGTTCTTCGGCACTCTCGTCGCCGACGCCGGAGTGCACCGACTCTGGTACGACCTCAGGAACCAGAGCCTGTTCGACTCCTCCTTCCGCTCCGACGTGCTCGACATCGAACAGCGTCGTGAAGACATGATCTGGCGAGTGGTCGCGCGGTACTGCGAACTGGTCGGTGTCACACCGGTTCTCACGCCTGCCACGACCTACATAACGCTCGACGGCATCTTCCAGCGTGCCCTGCTCAACCACATCGCCGAGCGGCACCACGACGTCGACGAGGGCCGCGCCCAGCTCGACGCCGTCTTCGTCATGATGGCCGCCGGCGCGCCCACCGCACGCTGACGTTCCGTCGGTGGACTCGCTCGGCTACATCGCTATCGTCCGACTGCCCGGTGCCGCACGCGTCTTCGTCCCCGCACTGCTCGGACGGCTGGCCTTCGCGATGGTCAGCCTCGTCATCCTGCTCGCGATACAGGACGCCACGAAATCCTTCGCCGTCGCGGGCGCCGCCACCGGAGCGTTCGGAGTGGCCAACGTCATCGCGTTACCCCGGCGCGCGCGCCTCGTCGATCGCGCTGGTCAGCGACGCGCCCTACGCGCCTTGTCGCTCGGATTCGCTACTGCCCTGGTCGTTCTCGCGATCCTGACCGCGACCGAGGCGGCAGCGTGGGCACTCGTCGCCGGCAGCGCCGCCGTCGGCCTCTTCCCTCCCCCGCTCGGCGCATCGATGCGTGTGGTTTGGAGTTCCCTGACGACTCCGGGCCCGACTCGCACACGTGCGTACAGCCTCGACGCGGTGAGTGAAGAGTCGATGTTCACCATCGGACCGCTCATCGGCGCCATGCTCGTGACCACGCTGTCCCCGTCGACAGCTCTCGTCACCACGGGATGCATCGCGATCATCGGCACGGTGGGCATGACGACGAGTGCGCATTCGCGTGGCCACGGGCCTCGCGTGACCGCCGCTCCACCGTCGTCCCGCCCCTTGGGACGAGCCGGGTTCCTCGGAGTACTCACGGCGATGACCGCGGTCGGCGTCGTACTCGGGACCGTGGAGGTCGCCGCCACGGCATTCGCCGACGCCCGTGGCTCCATCGGTTCCGCCGGAACACTTCTGGCGGCGCTCGGGGCCGGAAGCGTGTGCGGCGGCCTGCTGTACGGACGTCGCGAGTGGGCAAGCTCGCTGACCCGTCGACTACTGACCACCGTGCTGATCATGGCCGTCCTGACGACCGTGCTGTCACCGCTCTCGACTGCTCCGACGCTGCACATCGGCCTGTTCCTGCTGGGCTTCTGCATCGCGCCGGCACTGGTCACCGGATACCTGCTCTCCGATCACCTCACTACAGCCGATGTCCGTACCGAGGCGTCGAGCTGGATCAACACCGCAGTCAACGCCGGGGCAGCATTCGCCGCCGCGGGCATCGGCCTGGTTGTCGACTCCCGAACTCCCGGTACGGGTTTCCTCGTCGGCGGAATCGCGGCAGCAGCTCTGCTTGTCCTCGCCGTCGCTGTCCGGCCACGCTCGTGACCGTCGTCGCCGTCACCGCGCGGCTCACCCTGCGTACCTATCACCCGGGCGACGAGCACCGGCTCGACTTCTACACCGATCCCGAGGTCTGCCGGTACCTCATGCACGAGCCGTGGACGCCGGAGGACGCGCGAGTCGCGGTACAGAGACGTTGCGAGCGTAAGAGTCTCGACGAGGGCGCGCTGAATGCGCTGGTCGAGCTGGACGGCCGGGTGATAGGCACCGTCTCCGCGTGGTTCGTCGCCGACGACACCGTCGAGCTCGGGTGGACCTTCGCGCGCGACGTCTCCGGCCACGGCTACGCCACCGAGGCGATGCAGGCGGTGCTCGACACCGTACTCGCGCTGGACCGCGTGCGGCGCGTCACCGCGGAGATGGACGCGCGCAACTCCGCGTCGGCGCGTCTCGCTGCACGGGTCGGCCTACGCGAAGACACTCTGCGACTGCAAGACTGCTGGTGCAAGGGTGAATGGACGGACACGCTCGTGTACTCGTTCACCCGTCCCTCCCGCTGACACTTCCTGTTCCCGTAGGTGTTGCAGCATCCGCGGGAACAGGAAACGTCCGCGGGAACCTCCCTACGCATGCGCCATACTCGAGGAATGGCCGACATCGACTCACTGCCCGTGACCGAGTTCGCCTTCCCGGGGCCACTGCGCGATGCCCTGGTATCGGCGATCGTCGCAGGCCGTAAGACGGCAACCACCTCATTGCGGGTGGAGTACGAGAACGAACCGTTGCCCCGAGTGGGTGAGCGTCACAGGGTGGTCGACTCGGACGGCGCCACTGCCTGCGTCATCGAGATCACCGACGTGCGCGTCCGCGCTCTCGGCGACGTCGACGACGCACACGCCGTCGCGGAGGGCGAAGGTCACGCCGACGTCGCCGCATGGCGTGCGGGGCACGAACGGTTCTGGCGATCCGCCGAGATGGTGGATGCCCTCCCCGGGCTCACCATCGACGACACGACACTCGTGGTCCTCGAACGCTTCCGAATCGTCTGACAGGAACGCCCGCGGGAACACCGATCACCGCGAAGGAAAACCACCCGCACGCCCCAGCAACGCGGGCACGTCCTCGGCCAGGGCGGTACCCAGCCATGCTGCCGCGTCGATGAGCGTCTGCATGTCGACGCCGGTCTCGACCCCTGAGCGGTCGAGGGCGTAGACCAGGTCCTCCGAGGCGATGTTGCCTGTTGCCGCAGGAGCGAAGGGGCAGCCACCGAAGCCGCCGATGCTGGCGTCGAGGGCGTGCGCGCCGGTCTCGAGGGCGGTCAGAGCGTTCGCGTAGCCCGTGTTCCGGGTGTTGTGGAAGTGCCACCGCTGCGGAATTCCGGGTGCGTTCGTCGACGCGACTTCCGCCAACCGACGGACCTGCGCGGGGACACCGACGCCGATGGTGTCGGCAAGGGCGATCTCGGACAGCCCCGAATCGGCGAGCTGCGCGATGATCGACCCGACGAATGCGGGGTCGACCTCGCCGCTGAACGGGCAGCCGAACGACGCCGCGATGGTGACGGTGGCCGCGACGTCTGCTGCCCTGGCGTCGCGGATCACGTCGCGGGCGGCGGCGATGGCCTCGTCCACCGAGCAGCCCTGGTTGCGCTGACTGAACTCCTCGGATGCCACGACGACCACGTTGACCTCGTCGACGCGTGCTGCGAGTGCACGGTCGAGGCCTCGCCGGTTCAGAACCAGTCCGATATACGAGACCTCGTCGGAGCGATCGACGCCGGCCATGACCTCTTCCGCGCCGGCCATCTGCGGGACTCGCTTCGGGTTGACGAAGCTGACGGCCTCGATCCGTCGGACGCCCGCCGCGACGCTCCGGTGAATCAAGTCGAGCTTCTGCTCCACCGACAGCAGGGTCTGCTCGTTCTGAAGCCCGTCACGCGGGCCTACCTCGACAAGGTGCACCTGGCTCATCGGCCCATCCTCTACCCGCGCCCCGTTGTATGCAATAGCAGACCCGTAACACCGAATTAATCCGGAACATCGAGACAGAAACCGAATCCAGGCCTACATTGTGAACAATTCGTCCGGCAACAGATCGGGGTCGCCCATGACCAGGGCTGTGGACCGCGTGTACTCCCACATCCGGGAGGCCATCGTGGCAGGGACCTACGCGCCCGGTGCTCGGCTGGGTGAAGTGGAGTTGGCCGAGATCACCGACACCAGTCGAACACCGGTCCGCGAGGCGTTGAGGCAACTCGAGATGGAGGGCCTCGTCGAAGTCCTGCCGCACAAGGGCGCCCGCGTCTACCAGTGGACGGCCGACGATCTGGACGAGATCTACGACCTGCGCATGACGCTGGAAGCCATGGCCGCCGCTCGTGCCGCGTCACGCATCGACGACAAGGACGTCGACCGTCTGAGCGAGCTGTGCGATCTGATGGAGACTGCCGCCAGGGACGGCGCCGCACAGCAGCTCGACCTGATGGCTCAGCTCAACGACGAGTTCCACGCGATCGTGCGCACGGCAGCGGCCAGCACGCGCTTGATGTCGATGCTCGGCGCGGTCATCCAACTGCCCCTCGTGATGCGCACCTTCCACCGCTACGCCCCGGTCGACCTCGCGCGCAGCCACGCACATCACCGAGACCTGGTCGCCGCTCTCCGCGCCGGGGACGAGACATGGGCCGACTCCGTCATGCGCGCGCACGTCCGCGCCGCCAAACACGTTCTGCTGCAATCACTGACTGCCGACGACTCGAAGGACTGACGAATGAGCGAAGCCACCGCCGGACCACTGTCCGACCTCAGGGTGGTCGAGATGGGCCAACTGTTGGCAGGCCCGTTCTGCGGGCAGCTGCTCGCCGACTTCGGCGCCGAAGTGATCAAATTGGAACCGCCAGGCACCGGTGACCCGATGCGACAGTGGGGCCGGGAGAAGCCGCACGGCAAGTCCCTGTGGTGGCCCGTCGTCGCGCGGGGCAAGAAGTCGGTGACCTGCAACCTCCGCAGCGAGGAAGGCCAGGCACTGGCGCGCAGGATCATTGCCGACGCCGACATCGTGGTCGAGAACTTCCGGCCGGGCACCCTCGAGCGGTGGGGCCTCGGGTTCGAGGAGATGCGCGAGATCAACCCGCGGCTCATCATGGCGCGAGTGACCGGTTACGGCCAGAACGGACCCTATTCTCCCCGTGCAGGATTCGGCTCGATCGGCGAGGCGATGGGCGGAATTCGCTACGTGACGGGCAATGCGGACATGCCGCCGTCGCGAAGCGGCATCTCGTTGGGCGATTCCCTCGCGGCGGTGTTCGCCACCATCGGCGTTCTGACCGCGGTGCACCATCGGGAGCGGACGGGTCGAGGACAGTTGGTCGACTCGGCCATCTACGAAGCCGTCCTGGCCATGATGGAATCGCTGCTGCCGGAATACGAGATCGGTGGCTACCAGCGCGAACGCACCGGGTCGGTACTCCCCAACATCGCGCCGAGCAACGTGTACCCCACGAAGGGTGGGGAGATGATTCTCGTTGCCGCGAACCAGGACTCGGTGTTCGGACGCCTGGTCACGGCGATGGAACGGACCGACCTGATCGAGGACCCCCGCTACCGCGACCACGAGGCGCGCGGGAAGAACATGGCCGAGCTCGACGACATCGTCGGGGCCTGGACATCGGCCTTCGACACCGAGACCGTGCTCGACGTCCTGCACGAGGCAGGGGTTCCGGCCGGACGCATCTATACGGCGCGGGACATGTTCGACGATCCGCACTTCGCGGCGCGCGAGGCCATCGTGCGGCTCGCACATCCCGATTTCGGGGAGATTCCGATGGCCGGAGTCGTACCCAAGCTGAGTGACAGTCCGGGATCCGTTCACCACGCGGGACCCGAACTGGGAGAACACAACGCCGACATCTACGGCGGTCTGCTCGGAGTCACCGAATCCGACCGGGCGGCGCTCGCGGAGCGCGGCATCATCTGACCCTCGCTCCTCTCACCCTCACATCACGGGAGAACACCATGCGCTATCGACTCGGCGTCGACGTCGGCGGAACTTTCACCGACGTGCTGCTACTCGAGGAGACGACCGGAACCACCTACCGAGCGAAGACACCGTCGACCCCGGCGGACCAGTCCGTCGGAGTCCTCAACGGAATCGCGAAAGTGTGTGCCGAGGCGGACATCGACCCGTCGGACATCGGCCAGGTGCTGCACGGCACCACCGTCGCAACCAACGCGATACTGCAGGGACGCGGAGCCCGCGTCGGCCTGGTGACCACGGACGGTTTCCGGCAGGTCCTGCAGATCGCACGCTCGTACGTCCCGGGTGGTCTTGCCGGCTGGATCATCTGGCCCAAACCCGAACCCCTCGCGGCACTCGAGAACACCGTCGAGATCGTCGGTCGTATCGGCGCGGACGGCTCCGAGATACGGGCGCTCGACGAGGAGCAGGCCCGTGGACAACTGCGCCGTCTGGCCGGCGCCGGCATCGAGGCGCTCACCGTCTCGTTGATCAACTCCTACGCGAACGACGCTCACGAGACACAGGTCGCGGCGTGGGCCGAGGAGGAGCTGCCCGGCATTCCGATTTCCATCTCGAGCCATGTCCTGCCCGAGATGCGCGAGTACGAGCGGACGCTGACCACGGTCGCGAACAGCTACGTGCAGCCAGAGGTGTCGCGGTACGTCCGCAACCTCGACAACTCGCTGCAGGAGAAGGGGATCACCGCTCCCCTGTCGATCCTGCGCAGCGACGGCGGGCTCGTCCAGTCGGCCAAGGCCGCCGAGTCGCCGGTGTCGTTGTTACTCTCCGGTCCCGCGGGCGGTGTCACCGGCGCCGTGTGGTTCGCCGAGCAGGCGGGCTTCACGGACTTCCTGACCTTCGACATGGGCGGCACGTCGACCGACGTGGCCCTGGTCCTCGGTGGGGAGCCCCGCATCGGTCGTGAGACCAAGGTCGGCGATCTCGCCGTCCGCGCGACGAGCGTCGACGTGCGGACGGTCGGAGCGGGCGGCGGATCCATCGCCCACGTCCCGGAATTGACCCGTGCACTGCGGGTCGGGCCCCAATCCGCAGGAGCCGATCCGGGTCCCGCGGCCTACGGGAAGGGCGGAACCGAGCCGACCGTGACCGACGCCAACGTGGTGCTCGGCTACCTGCCTGCAGCCTTGGCCGGCGGCGAGGTGACGCTCGACGTCGACGCGAGCCGCAAGGCCGTCACCACCGTGGCCGATGCCATCGGTCTGGGGAGCCCCGAGGAAGCGGCGTCGGGAATCGTGGACATCGTCAACGAGAACATGTTCGGCGCGCTGCGCCTGGTCAGTGTGCAGCAGGGGTTCGATCCCCGCGATTTCGCCCTGGTGTCGTTCGGTGGAGCCGGCCCCCTCCACGCCAATGCCCTCGGTCGACTGACCGGTTCGTGGCCGGTGATCGTGCCTCCGTCTCCTGGCGTGCTGTGCGCGTACGGAGACGCCACCACGTGCCTGCGCGACGAGAGCGCACGAACCATGATTCGCGCGTTCTCCGACATCGACGACGCCGAATTACGCACCGCGCTGTCCGAACTCGCGGAGTCGGCCGCTGCTCGCCTGACCACCGAGGGTGTACCCACCGATCATCAGACGGCGAAGTACCAGGTGGACCTCCGCTACCAGGGCCAGGGGTTCGAGATTCCGGTCGACCTGGACGCGACAGCACTCGACTCGCGAGACCTCCTCTCCACGCTCGGAACTGCGTTCGACGAGGAACACCAGCGACTGTTCTCGTTCCTGCTGAAGAACGAGCGCGAAGTGATCAACCTCCGAGTGACCGTCAGCGGTCCTCGGCCGGACGTCGCGTTCCAAGCACTCGACGTCGGCACCGAGGATCCGTCGGCCGCTCTCGTGTCGACGAACGAGGTGTGGATGGACGGCAAGTACGCGCCGGCCGGAATCTACGACCGCTCCAAGTTGACTGCCGGCAACGTCGTCGTCGGTCCCGCCGTCATCACCGAGATGGACTCGACGACGTTGGTGCTCTCCGGGCACGCCGCCACGGTGCACCCCAGTGCGTGCCTGCTCATCGCGCCCGTCCAGTCGTAACCCCCGAACACCCTCGAACGCAGGAGAACTGATGGCCACCATCATCGAGACCTCGACGACTCCGTTCACCACGGTGCCGGTCGACCCGATCACGCTCGACATCATCGAGAACGCGCTACGCAACGCCCGCGCCGAGATGGACGAGGTGCTTTTCCGCACCGCGTTGTCCCCCGGTATCCGCGAGCAACACGACGAGTTCCCGCTCATCGCCGACCCGAGCGGCAAGATGGTCGTCGGGCAGTTCGGATTGTCCGTGCCCGACTTCCTCGACAATTTCAACGGCACCGTCGGTGAGGGCGACATCCTGCTCACGTCCGATCCCTATGCCTGCGGCGCCGCGATCAGCCACGCCAACGACTGGCTCATCGTGCTGCCGATCTTCCACAGCGGCCGCGTCGTCGGCTGGTCGTCGATGTTCGGCCACATGTCCGACGTGGGCGGCAAGACGCCGTCGTCGATGCCGACGGACGCGCACACCATCTTCGAGGAGGGCGTCATCATTCCGCCCTTCAAGCTCTACAGCGAAGGGCAGCTCAACGAGACGGCCCTCGACATCATCCTCAATCAGGTACGCAAGCCCGACTGGAACCGAGCGGACCTGAACGGTCTGGTCGCCGCCTGCACGACGGCATCGCGGCGCATCGTGGAATTGTGCGACCGGTTCGGTGTCGACGTCTATCTGTCGGCGCTCGATGCTCTGCTCGAGCGCAACTACCAGGCCATGAAGGTTCTTCTCGCCATGCTGTTCGTGGACGGGGAGACCATCGAGTTCAGCGACTTCATCTGCGATGACGGATGTGGTTACGGGCCGTACGAACTCGCGATCACCCTGACCCGTCACGGGGAAAAGATCCACCTCGACTTCAGCAAGGCCGCCCCCCAGGCGGTCGGGCCGATCAACTATTTCATCAACGAGAATCTCGTCCGGATGTTCTTCGGTATCTACGTCATCACCGTGGCCGATCCGCAGATTCTGTGGAACGACGGGTTCTATCCCCTCATCGACGTCACCATTCCCGAGGACTCGTTCTGGAAGCCGCGCTATCCCGCGGCACTCAATGGCCGCAACCACGGCATCGGCCGGGTGTTCGACCTCTTCGGCGGACTGCTCGGCAAGAACAACCCCGAGATCCTCAATGCCGCCGGCTTCTCGTCGTCGCCACACTTCATGTATTCCGGTCATTACGACGGTGGCGCACGCGACGGCGAGTGGTTCCAGCTGTACTCCATCGGATTCGGGGGCATCCCCGGTCGGCCGATGGGTGACGGACCCGACGGGCACTCGCTGTGGCCGTCGTTCGTCAACATCCCCTGCGAGTACCTCGAGTCGTACTACCCGCTGCGCATCGAACGGTGGGAGACCGTCACCGATACCGGAGGCGCCGGTCTGCACCGCGGCGGTAACGGCGTCGACGTCACGTACTACTTCGAGGAGCCGGGCACCATCGCCATTCACGACGATCGCTGGCTCACCTACCCGTGGGGTGTCAACGGCGGCAAACCCGGTGCGCGGGGGACGAAGTGGATCGTCCGGGCGACCGGCGAGACCGAGGTACTTCCCAGCAAGATCCACGACGTCGAGGTACGGCGCGGCGACGTCCTGCACTTCGTCACCTGGGGTGGCGGCGGGTGGGGTGACCCGCTCGCACGCGATCCCGAACTCGTCGCCCTGGAGGTGCGCCGCGGTCTGGTGAGCGCGGAGGGTGCGCGCACCGGGTACGGCGTCGTTCTCGACGACACCGGCGCCGTGAACGTCGGGGACTCGACGAGTCTGCGCGCGTCGATGTCCGACGAGCGGGGCGAGATCACCGTCTTCGACAAGGGCCCGTCGCTCGAGGTCATCCTCGAACGATGCGAGGAGGAGACAGGGTTGCCGGCTCCCCGCCCGCCCGTGAACGTGCGGAAGGCAGTGCGCGCGTGAGCGATACCCTCGGCTCGTACAAGGCGTCGGGATTCGCCGGCGATCTCGGCCCCGGCAGGAGCGCGGCGGTGCTGGTCGTCGACGTCGTGCAGGCCTACCTCGTCGACTCCTCTCCGCTCCGCGCTCCTGTCGAGCGCGCCGTCGCCGCCGCCGCGTCCCTGGTCGCGGCGGCGCGCGAGAGCGGAGTCCCGGTGGTCTTCACCCGCGTCAGCTACCGGCCCGGTGGTGCCGACGGAGGTCTGTTCCTGCAGAAAATTCCGGCTCTCACGGTGTTCGAGGAGGGCTCTCCGCTCGGCGATTTCCCGCCCGAGCCACGCCCACTCGACGGCGAGACAGTGGTGACCAAGCAGTACGCGAGCGCGTTCTTCGGAACGTCCCTCGCCGCGACTCTGACGGCACAGGGCATCGACACGCTGTACATCTGTGGCCTGACCACCAGCGGCTGTATCCGTGCGAGTGCTACCGACGCGCTGCAGCACGGCTTCCGGCCGCTGGTCGTGGCCGACGCGTGCGGCGATCGGGAACCGGGCATGCACGAGTCCAATCTGCTGGACCTTCGCGCGAAGTACGCCGACGTCCTGACACTCGCCGAGGCTGTCGAGCACTGGCGGCGCTGACGCACGGGGTACACCGGAGCACGCTCGCCGACGGTGCTGACATGATCGTGTCTCCCGTCGAAGAGGAGTCGTCCCCATGGCTGCACCCACGCGCGTTCACGTCACCCACACCTTCACCTCGTCCCCGGACGTCGTGTTCGCGGCGTTGTCCGAGCACGAGAACCTCGGGCCGATGTTCGGTGCGAACATCACCCGGGTGCGTGACGGGGACAGCTCGCGCAACGGCGTCGGATCCACGCGGTCCCTGAAACTCGGTCCCCTGCCCGCGTTCCACGAGACCACCACGGTGGCGGAGCCGAACACACTGATCGAGTACAAGATCACCAAGGGCTCACCGCTGCGCGGGCATTGGGGTATCCAGCGACTCACTCCCACTGCCGACGGCGGTACGTCCCTGGACTACACGATCGGTTTCGACGCCGTCGTTCCCGGTCTCGCGATCGTGGTGGCCAAGGTGCTCCAGTCCACCGTCTCGGCGAAGATCGGGACCCTCGTCCCCTAGTCGCTCGGCGTCACTCCGCGGCGGCCAGACGCCGCAGAGCCCCCACTGCTTTCTTCATGCCGTACGCCACGACGGTCCTGCGACCGTCCTCGTGTGTCCAGGACAGAAGTGCGGCGCCGTCCTCGACCGATCCGTCGAGCACCGTGGGAGCCCCCGACAACGGGAGCGGACCGACGACCTTGATCGAGACCCCCAACACCTCGGTCCAGAAGTAGTCGTCGTACGGCTCGCAGCGCGGAGTGACCTGGAGCGCCGACGCGGCGGCCACCTTGCCCTGCGCGATGGCCGCGGACCAGAACGGCGTTCGCGGTCGACGGTCGTCGGCGGTACGGACATAGGTCACGTCGCCGGCGGCGTAGACCCCGGCGACGGACGTCGCACACAGGTTGTCGACGGCGACACCGCGGCTGTCGCCGATCCCGCTGGTCTCGAGCCACCCGGTGGCCGGCACTTCTCCTGCGCACGTCACGACGAGGTCCGCGGTGAGCTCACTGCCGTCGATCCGGACCCCACCCACCGGATCGCCGATCAGCTCCACAGGTTCCTTCGCACGGCGGATGTCGACCGATGTCGAGGCTGCCCGTCGCGTGATCGCCTCGGACAGGAACGGTCCGAGAATGCGCATCAGAGGCGCGTCCACATCGACGACGGTGACCGGGATACCGCGTGCTGCACAGGCACTCGCGATCTCCATGCCCAGGAAACCCGCACCGACGACGATCGCGGACGTCGCGGTCTCGAGCCGCGTCCGCAGTGCGCGCGCGTCGGCCAGGGTGCGCACCACCGTTTCTCCGCGCTGATCAGCCGTCGCCAAGCGTCGCGCATCCGCTCCGGTGGCGACGACGAGTGCGTCGTAGGGCACCGGGTCCCCCTCGGCGAGCACGACCAGCTCGCGATCCGGGTCCACCCCGGTAGCGCGGGCGTTCACGACGGTCACGTCCAGGTCGGAGAGATCCCACGCGTCCGATGTCTCGAGCCCCTCCGCGAGAACACGTTTGGACAGAGGTGGTCGCGCGTAGCACCCGTCCGGGTCGCCGCCGATCATGGTGATCGGACCGTCGTGGTTCAACGCGCGGAGTTCCCGCGCGGCGGTACAGCCCGCGATGGAGTCGCCGACGATGACGATCCGCGGTGCGGTCTCGCTCATGTGCGCTCGCGCAGCGCAGCGACCGGACAGACCCCCACGGCAGCGCGTGCGCCGGCCTCGAGTTCACCGGGAAGGTCGGTGCCGTCGAAGGCGTGATGCAGTTCGCCGTCGTCGTCGAGGCTGAACACATCGGGCGCCTGTTCGGCGCAGATGCCGTGTCCCTCGCAACGGTCCCAGTCGACGTCGACGATCATGAGCGTGTCCTTTCAGTGGTGACCAGTTCCAGTGGAAGCCGGTCGAATCGGTGGATGACGTTGTTCACGGCCCGGCCGGGCACACCGGCCGGCTCGATACGGACCACACGTTCGGCCAAGGCGCGCAGGATCGTCTGGGTTTCGAGGCGAGCGAGCCCCTGGCCGGCGCACCCGTGCACACCCGAGCCGAAACCGAGTTGACGGGTGGCATCGCGGGTGATGTCGAAAGTGTCGGGATCGTGCCATTCGCGGGGATCGCGGTTCGCGGACGCGTACACCACGAGCACGCGCGCATCACGCGGAACAACCGCACCGCCGATCTCGACCTCACGTACGGCACGACGGGAGAACGCGCGAAGCGGCGATTCGAAGCGCACGACCTCGTTGACGGCATTGGGGATGAGATCGGGGTTCGCACGGATCGCGTCCCACTGATCCTGGTGTATCGAGAACAGCTGCAATGCACCGGAGATGGCCCCGATCGTCGTGTCGAGCGAGGGGGCCAGATAGTCGATCATGAGTGCGGGACACTGCGACCGTTCGATCCGGTTCTCGTCCGCGGCGACCAGGACGTCCGACCCCATGCTGCCCGGGAGCACCGAACGCTCGCGGACGACGCGCTTCGAGAACGCCATCATCTCCGCTGCCGCCCTCGTTGCACCGACCGCGTGCCGGTTGAGTGGTCCCAGCGAGTCGAATGTTGCTCCTGCCCAGCGCAACAGATTTTCGCGCCCGTCCTCTGGCCATCCCACCAGATCGGGGACGATCGACGACGGGAGTGCCGTTGCGAGGTCCTCGACGCCGTCGACCCACCGCTTCTCGACGGCCGCATCCACGATCTGTTCGGCCTTGTCCTGCACCGCCGCCGTCATCTTCCGCAGCGCCTTCGGAGTGAGGCGGTGAGCGAGCACCGACCGCTTGAGCGCGTGCTCGTCACCGTCGCTGTTCAGCGTCGTTCCCCGACCGAGCCTGTTGGCGACGGGGTTGAGGGCCACGCCGTCACCGGAGATGAACGTGTTGTCGTCGAGCAGCACCGCTTTGCAGTCGGCGTATCGCGTAACTGCGTACACCTTCTGACGACAGAGCCACACGACAGGACCCAGCGCTCGCAACTCCGCATAATGCGGATATGGATCGAGAATGGCACCGGTGGAGTAGATGTCGGGCTCGTAGCGAGGTATGGAGGAGTCGGGAGTCATCGTCGTATCACCGGTCCGGATCGGAGGGGCCGAGAGCGGGGACAAGGGTGTGCAGCGCCGACAGTGATCGCGCGGTGGCCATGACGGTCCGATCGGGGCGGACGATCGCCGCGCTCACACGCCCTCGGTGCAGCCATCTGCCGTGCTCCGAGCCCGGGGTCACCAGCAGGACGTCCGCGCCTCGACGCATGATTTCCTGCCTCTGCGCACGTTCGGGGAGAACAGTCGTCACGACCGTGAATCGGAACGGCGCCACTCGGTCGAACCGCGTTCCGTCGTCGGTAGTGGCATTCGGGCACAGTGTTCCTTCGAGTCGCCACGGCGCCACCGATCCACCACGGACGAACATCGATCGATGCAATCGCGGTGTGGCACTGTCGGTCACTGTCGAACTGAGGCCCGGAACACGGGTCAGCACCGGGAACGCTCGGCGGCGAAGCGCGGCGGTCCGGTCACCGCCGCCGTTCATCGCCCACCCGACGGCGACAGCCTGTCGGATCATGGCCTGCGCGTGCGGGCGTCGCTCCTGTTCGTACGTGTCCAGCGCAGTGGCGGGCAAGGTGCCGCCGAGGACACCGGCCACCTTCCACGTGAGGTTGTAGGCGTCGCGGAGGCCGGCACCCATTCCCTGCCCGATGAAGGGCGGCGTCAGATGTGCCGCGTCGCCGAGAAGGAACACCCGTCGATCACGCCATCGATCGGCGATCTGCGCGCGGAACGTGTACTCGGTGACCCTGATCAGGTCGAGACTCGACCGCGGAGTGCCGCCGAGCCACGGATCGAGCAACGGTGCCACGGTCTGCAGATCCGAGTAGTCGTCGGCACTTTCGTGCTCGAGCATCTCGAACTCCCACCGGTAGCGGTGCTCTCCGATGCGCATGAACGTCCCGGCGCGGTGCGGGTCGCACAGCTGGTGCACCCCGTCCCACAACCCCGGGTCCACCGGCGTCGCGGCGTCGACGACCAGCCATCGTTGCGCCGCTGCGAGCGTGCGCATCGCGGACCCGAGAGCGGCTCGCACCGCACTGTTCGCACCGTCACACCCCAGAACGACGTCCGCGGTGACGGCACTGGTCTCACCGGTCGCGACGTCCCGCACGAGCACACGCACGTGGTCCTTCACGGTGGCGACGTCGAGGACCTCGACTCCCCCGCGGAACTCCACGTGAGGGTCGGCGGTCATCGCCGTGCGCAGAATGCGTTCCAGCTCGGGCTGGTCGAACATGTTGGCCGGGGGAAAGCCGTGCGGCCGTGACTCGGGATCGCGCTCGAACTCGGCGATGGTGTGCATGTCCGGGTCCACCAACCGGAGCCCTCGTCCGGGCCGCGAGATCGCCGCGAAATCGTCCGCCACTCCCAGGTCGCCGAGGATTCGGTAGACCTCGTCGTCGAGGTGGACGGCACGCGGCTGCGGGAAGATGTCGTCCCACCGGTCGAGGACGAGCGTGTCGACACCGTGTCGCCCCAGCAACGTGGCCGCCACCATCCCGGTGGGGCCCGCGCCGACGACGACCACCTGGTGGTGTGTCATGCGTACCGCACTGTCGTGCGCTGCATCCCCAGGTCGAGCATCGCGTCGTCGGTGGCGATGGTCAGCTCGACCACGTCACCGTCCTTCAGGTATGCCGGGTTGCTCGCCTGCCGCTTGAAGAAGGTCTTCCACTTCACGGCCGGCGGCAACAGTGCGCCGATGATCTCGATCGGCTTGGGCGGCGCCTTCAGAGCAGTGCCGCCCGGGGTACCGGTCAGGATCAGGTCGCCCGGATCGACGCGCTGGAATCCCGTCAGGGTCCTCAGAGCTTCCGTGGGTCGGTAGATCATGTCTGCGACGGTACTGTTCTGCCGGATCTCGCCGTTGACTCGCAGCATCAACCGGAGTTGCTCGAAGCGGGCCAGGTCGCCGTCCTCGAGAACGAGGAGGACCGGGCCGACGGGGGTGAAGGTCGGATACGACTTCGCCTCGTAGAACTGGGTCTTGGGCAGCTGGACGTCGCGGGCCGATACGTCGTTGGTGATCACCAACGCGGCGATGTGGTCGGCGACCGTGTCTTCGTCGATCGTCGATCCCACCGGGAGGGTCTTCCCGACCACCAGCCCTATCTCGACCTCGTAGTCGAGCAACGTCACGTGTGCCGGCTTGACGATGTCCGCGCTCGGACCGCTGATCGACCCGGACGACTTGCGGAAGAATGTCAGGGGCACCGTCTCCGGATTCATGCCGGAATCCTTCACGTGCGACACGTAATTCGTCATCTGTGCCACCACTCGGCACGGCGCCGTGACGGGTGAGACGAGCTCGAGGGATGCCACCGGGACGGTCTCGCCGCCGGCCGCGGCTGCATCGACGGCCGAACGATCGGCGAGCAGGTCGGCGGTGGTGGTGGCGGCGGTGTCCACCCGAACGGCACCCTCGCGGGTCTGCACCCACCATCCGTCGACGGTACGGAGAACGGCGATGCTCATGACGACGCTACTTTCATCAGGCCGAGCAGGCGCTCGGAGTCGAATTCGTTGTCGCTGCGCAGTCCCAGAAGAATGGAGCGCAGCTCGGACAGGGAACGTCTGTTGGGCGCGATGCCCAGGAAATCCTTGCTGGCGGGTGGTCCCCACTGCGCGAGTCCGGACGCCGTCATCGGCGCCCAGCCCGGTTCGAGCGAGGCGTCGAAACGGTCACCGTCACTGAAGTGTTCGACCAGGAAACCGTCGGGATCGCGCCAGTAGTCGAAGATCTGGCTGCCCTGGATGTGTCGGCCGATCCCCCAGGAGTGCTGATATCCGCGTTCGGTCAGGTAGCGACTCCCGGCGCCGATGGCATCGAGGTCGCACACCTGGTACGCCGAATGCACGTACCGGTCGGAGGGCCCCAGGGTCATCGCCAGCGTGTGGTGGTCGGTGGGCTCGGATCCGCGGTCGCAGCGGATGAAGCTCATGACCGGGCCGCGGTGGCGTTGGCCGTCGTAGTAGAGGAAGTCGCTGACGATCAGACCGAGATGCTGCAGGTACCAGTTCAGGTTCTCCAAGTAGCGACTGCGTTGGAGCACGACGTGGCCGAGCCGCTCCACGAGTGCCGGCTCGTGCGGGGGTCGCTGCGTCGAGTTGGTGCGCGTGATTCCGGCCGGATCCATCGCTCCGAAGTTGTAGTCGTGCGTACGTTGCCCCGGCAGCTGTCGGCCGTCGTCGAGGTCTGCGACGACACGTACCGGTTGCCCGCTCGGGTCCGTCAGGGTGACCCCGACGCCGCCGATCGACTCGGGAAGACGCTCCACCCGGTGTCCGGTGGCCTCGGCAAGGCGCAGTACGTCCGCGCTCTCGGCCGCGCGGAACGCAGCGCCGACGTAGGCGGTGCGACGGCCCTTCCTGATGATCACGCACGGCGATCCGGCGGCCCGTCCGCGCAGGTGGAGCTCGTCGTCGGTCCGGAAGGTCACGGTGAAGCCGAAGGCCTCGGCGAACGTCCGGGCCTTGTCCAGATCGGGCTTACGAAACTCGAGCCAGGCGACGTCCTGAACTTTGATCACCGGGTTCGTCGCGCGGCCCGGGTGCTCACCAGGCAACGCCCCCTGGTCGACATGCATCCCTCGATGCCCGTCGACGTCACGTGTTCGATGCGCGTGATCGATCGTCATGGCCACCCCTCACAGTTATGACGATATCGTCACCTATGAGGAGTTCCGCAGTCAAGGGGCGCCGCTTAGACTCGTCACATCGCTGGGCATCGAAAGCAGGGCACTCCATGACGCAGGTCAACCGACTCGAACGTCGTAAGGCGCGTACTCGCGCCGCGCTCGTCGCCGCTGCACAGGGGTTTCTCGCCGAAGGCCGCAGTACGGCACCGGTTCTCGAGATCACCCAGGCCGCGGACGTGGGAATGGGCTCGTTCTACAACCACTTCGAGAGCAAGGACGATCTCTTCCGCGCAGCCGTGGACGATGCGCTCGAGTCGGTCGGCGCCTATCTGGACACCTTGACCGTGGACCTGGTGGACCCGGTCGAGATGTTCACCCAGTCGTTCCGATTGGTCGGACGGCTGTTCCGCCTCGAACCGGAACTCAGTCGGGTCCTGCTCAATTCGGAACCGACGCTCGCCGGATCCACGCACAGCGGTCTCGGACCCAGGTCACTGCGGGACATCACGGCCGCGGCAGACATCGGCCGATTCGAGGCAGCCGATCCGGAACTGGCCCTCGCCATGGTGACGGGGTGCCTCCTAGCGCTCGGACGCCTGTTGATGGACCAGCCCGAACGTGACGGGGACACCGCCGTCGACGCCATGACGGCGCACGTCCTGTGTGCGCTGGGGGTGTCGGCGACCGAGGCGACCGAGCTGTGCAGCCGACCTCTGCCCCAGTTCGCCGACACGGCCCTGCAGACGGTCGTGGAGCAGGCCGTGGACCGGCAGGCCACGTAAGTTCGGCCGTTCACGGACGAAGGGATCATCGATGGGGCTTCGTGTGGTCATTGCGGACGACGACGTCCTTCTCCGCGAGGGGCTGACCAGTCTGCTGACACGGGCCGGGCTCGATGTGGTCGGGCAGGCCGGCGACGCCGGTGAGTTGGAAGCCCTGGTGGCCAGTGAGTCTCCCCAGCTCGCGATCATCGACATCCGGATGCCGCCCTCGCCTACCTCCGAGGGCCTGGACGCTGCGCTGAGGATCCGCGCGGAATTCCCGGAGGTCGCGATGCTGCTCCTGTCGGCGCATGTCGATGTCGACCAGGCGCTGGAGTTGCTCGACAGCGGGAAGGGCATCGGCTATCTGCTCAAGTCCCGCGTGACCGACATCGACGACTTCGTCGCGACAGTCGACCGGATCGCCGGTGGTGCCTCGGTGATCGATCCAGGGCTGGTGTTCGAACTGGTGGCTGCCAGACGGCGCGACGATCCGCTGGGCGCACTCAGTGCCCGCGAGCGCGACGTACTCACGTTGATGGCCGAGGGACTGTCCAACGCCGGCATCGCGCGCCGGTTGTGGATCACCGAGGGAACCGTGGAGAAGCACGTGCGCAGCATCCTGACCAAGCTCGACCTCGCCGAGACGTCGGACGACCATCGCCGCGTGCGAGCCGTCATCATGTACCTGGACGCGCAGACCTGACCGCTCCGATCAGGTACGCGTCAACAACGCCACGACGGCGTCCGCGGACAGTCCGAACTTCGGGAGGAATCCGATGGCGGAACTCGATTCCACCAGGTCGGCGAAGTCTTCTTCGTCGTGCGTCGACACCAGGATGATGTCCGGCCGAGGACGGACGCCCGCGGCGTGGAGAGCCTCCACGACGTCGAAACCACTCTCGGCGCCGAGGTCGATATCGACCAGGATCACATCCGGGCGGTGCTCGTCGGCGAACTGCAGGGCCTGCGCACATGTCGACGCCGTGCCGACGACGGTCATGCCCGCGGATTCGAGCACCCGTCGCGCCGCCGCGCAGAAGGCAGCGCTGTCGTCCACGATCAGTGCGCGACGGTCGGAGCGGGTCATGCTGTCGACAGTGTCAGAGACGTGGCCGAGCGTCATTACCGCTAGCCGCAATCTTCGCCTGCCGGGAGCCTGTCGGTGATCGCGGCGAGCCCGGATGCCGAGCGCGGCACCGGACGCGAACGGGCGCTCGCCTTCCTGCTGAGACCGAGCACGCCACCGCTCGCGTGGGGGATCGCCGCCGGTGCCGGTCTGATCGTCGTCGAGATCCTCCTCGTGCACCTGCTGAAGATGCTGGCACCGGAGAACGCGTTCGGAGCAGTGTTCGTCTTCGGTGTCCTGTGCATCTCCGCCGGGTGCGGCTTCCGGACGGCCATCGCTATGTCGGTCGCCAGTACGGCCGCCTACGCGTACGTCCATGTCGTCGAGAGCAGCGAGAGCCTGGTTCCGTCCGTCCTCGTCTTCCTGGTGCTGGCGCTGCTGACCAATCTGCTCGTCGGACAATCCCGGGTTCGGGCCGTCGAATCGGACCAACGGCGCCGCGAGGCGGATCTACTGGCCGACTTCGCGCGGATCCTCCTGCGTCGCACGGTGACACCCGAGATGTTCGGCGAGGCCGGCCGGAGACTGACCGACGTTCTCGAACTGCCCGCTCCGTACGCCGTTCTGGGCGCGCACGATGTGCCCCTCGGGCCCGGTCACCAGCGAATCACGTTGCGCGACGGTACGACACCCACCGGATCTCTGCTCGTCCCTGCGCACCTCTCCCCTGCCGACTCCCGTCGGGTGCGCCGCGTCGTCCCGTCGCTGGAAGCGCTGTTGGCTGCTTCTCGTGAGCGGGAACGACTCCACCGCACGACCGTCGACCTCGCCCGTCAGCAGGCATCGTTGCGCCGCATCGCCACGCTCGTCGCTCTGCGGTCGGATCTCGACGAGGTGTATCGCCGCGTCGCGGAGGAGCTGGCCGACGGGCTCGACGTCGAGCATGTCTCGCTCGTGCGATACGAGAACCATGAGCACTACACGGTGATCTCCGCCCGTGACGACGACGGCGCTCACCTGCATCCGGGCGAGGTACTGCCTCTCGGCGGACACAACGTGTGCACCCTCGTCCACGACAGTGGACGACCCACGACCATCGACTACCGCGAGGCGACCGGACCGGTCGCTCAGCGACTGGCCGAGCGGGGGTTCGCGACGGGTATCGGCGTTCCGATCACGGTCGACGACACCGTGTGGGGAGCCGTCGTCGTCGGTGTCTCCAGCACAGAGGATCCGAAACACGATGTCTACGAACGGTTGTCGGATTTCGCCGACCTCGTCGCTACCGCCGTCTACAACAACGAGACCCGCGCCCGGCTGACGGAGTCACGCGCACGTGTCGTAGCGGCCGCGGATCAAGCCCGTCGTGTCATCGAACGGGACCTGCACGACGGAGCACAGCAACGAATCGTCTCCCTGGGGATGGATCTGCGAGCAGCCCAGGCGTCGGTGCCCGACGAGTTCGGTGACCTGCGCGAGCAGTTGGACCGCAGTGTCAGGACCTTGTCGCTTGTCCACTCGGACCTGCAGGAACTCTCCCGCGGCATCCACCCGGCGATCCTGTCGCGCGGCGGACTCGCACCCGCTCTCAAGACACTCGCCCGTCGATCGCCCGTCCCGACAGCGCTGACGACGGACATTCCCGGGCGACTCCCCGAATCCGTCGAGGTGGCAGCGTATTACGTGGTCGCCGAGGCATTGACGAACGCGGCGAAATACGCGCAGGCCACCGAGGTCGTCATCTCGGCGGTAGCGCGAGACGGCGCGCTGGAACTGACCGTCACCGACGACGGCTCGGGAGGCGCCGATGCGTCAGGAGGATCGGGACTGATCGGACTCCAGGATCGAGTCCACGCCATCGGCGGCACGTTGACGGTGTCGAGCCCACTCGGCGTCGGCACGACCCTCGAGGCCCGTATACCTGCTACCCGGTAGTGAACGCTGCGGACACCACTCCCCCGGGTTGCCTGTCAGCAGCGACGACAACGACTCGCGGGCGGACCAGTGTTGTCCTCACACCGAAACGTCGTTCACACCAGGAGGACACCATGCCGTACATCACCACTACCGACGGAACCGAGATCTACTACACGGAGCAGGGCTCCGGGAAGCCGGTGCTGCTCAGCCACGGCTGGCCGCTGTCGTCCGACGCCTGGCAGACCGAGCTCAAGCTGCTCGCCGACGCCGGCTTCCGCGCCATCGCCCACGACCGCCGCGGGCACGGCCGCTCCTCCAAGACCTACGTCGGCAACGACATGGACACCTATGCACGCGACCTCGCGGAACTGGTCGAGGCACTGGACCTGCAGGACCTCACGCTGATCGGCCACTCGACCGGCGGCGGCGAAGTAGTCCGATACGCCGCGCAGCACGGCGGAAGCCGCGTCGCACGCATCATCACCGCGGGCGCTGTCCCCCCGATCATGCTGAAGTCCGACACCAATCCCGAGGGCACGCCGATCGAGGCGCTCGACGACATCCGGGCCGGCGTCCTCACCGACCGCTCGCAGTTCTACAAGGATCTGTCCGAGGCCTTCTTCGGCGCGAACCGTGAAGGATCCGCCGTCTCGCAGGGCGCCAAGGACGACTTCTGGCGTCAGGGCATGCTCGTCAATCTCGCCGCCGCGTACGACTGCGTGAAGGCGTTCTCGGAAACGGACTTCACCGAGGACCTGGCGGCTCTGACCGTCCCGGTCTTCATCGCTCACGGCGACGACGACCAAATCGTTCCCATCGCGGCCGCGGCGCTGAAGACCGCCGAGCTGGTCGCACACGGCACCCTGAAGGTGTACCCGGGTGCCCCGCACGGAATCTACGGTGACTACCAGAAGGCCTTGGACGCAGACATTCTCGCGCTGCTCGCCGAATAGTCGATACGCCCGTTCCCGGAGAGGATCTCGACATGGCAACCACGACCGTCACCCCCGCGTCCCCGGTATCCGCGTGGGCACCACTGCGCAGCAGGATCTACCGGACGCTGTTCCTCGCGCAGCTGGTGTCGAACATCGGCCTGTGGATGCAGACGGTCGGATCGCAATGGTTCCTGGTCGAGCACGGCAGCAGCGCCACCGTCGTGGCGCTGGTCCAGACCGCCAGCCTTCTCCCCACGCTGGTTCTCGCACTGCCGGCCGGCGGCCTCGCCGACCTGCTCGATCGCCGTCGACTCCTCATCGTCGTCACGACCTATACGGCTCTCGTCGCGGCGGCGACGACGTATCTGGCCTACGCCGATATTCTGTCGCCGATCATGTTGCTGGGCACGACGTTCCTTCTCGGCTGCGGATCTGCGCTCTCGGCGCCGGCGTGGCAGGCTATTCAACCGGAACTGGTTCCGGCAGAACAGATCCCTGCCGCGTCGGCACTGGGCGGCGTGACCGTGAACGGCGCCCGCGCCATCGGTCCCGCACTCGGTGGTGTGATCGTGGCGGCCGCCGGGCCGGCCGCCGTGTTCGCCCTGAACGCCGCGTCGTTCGTCGTCATCATCGCCGCGCTCGTGTGGTGGCGTCGTCCCGCGGAGGACAAGGGTGTCGACCACGAACGGCTCGGCCGTTCGATGATGACCGGGGTGCACTACATGCAGTCCGCGCCGATCGTTCGACGCATTCTTCTGCGGTCCGCCGTGTTCGCGTTCCCGGCGTCGGCCCTCTGGGCGTTGCTGCCGCTCGCATCGTCACAGCATCTCGGTTTCGGTGCGTCGGGCTACGGAATGATTCTCGGCGTTCTCGGGGTAGGCGCGGTGACCGGCGTGGCACTCTTCCCGAGGCTCCGACGCCGGTTCGGAGCCAATACGATGCTGGCGATATCCGCGGTGTCGTACGCACTCGGGGTCGTCGCGGTGGCAATCCTACCGATCTGGATCGTGGTGCCCGCGCTCCTGCTGTCGGGCGCCGCCTGGATAGGCACTCTCACGACACTCAACGCATCGATCCAACTGTCCCTCGCGCACTGGGTGCGGGCCAGAGGTATGTCGATCTACCTGTTGGTGTTCATGGGTTCCCAGGCACTCGGCTCCTTCGTCTGGGGCGTGATCGCTTCCCATGCGGGTTATGCAGCAGCCCTGGTCATCTCGGCAGTTCTTCTCGTCGCAGCAGGCGCGAGCGTCGCCATCCTTCCGCTGCACGCGGCGACCGGCACCCTGCCGCGGGGAGTATCGACGGCCTGGCCCACGCCGACCGTCATCTTCGAGCCCGACCCCGAGGACGGACCCGTGGTGATCTCCGTGACCTACCGAGTCGCCCTCGACGAGCAGGACGCGTTCGATCACGCCATGTCCGCCGTCGGCATCGCTCGTCGCCGGACCGGCGGCTATTCCTGGGGTCTCTACCGCGACAGCGCGGACGCGGAACTGCGGATCGAGCAGTTCACGGCGTCGTCCTGGGCCGAGTTCGAACGACAGCACCGGGATCGCTGGACCGACTCCGATCACGCACTGATCACCGACGCTCTGTCGCACACCCGCGACGGCCGAACGGAGCGGGAGCAACACGTCTTCAGCGTTCGCCGTCGCTGAGAAGTCCTCGCGGAAGAGGACTGACGAAACCATCAGCACTGGCGCGTTCACCTGTTAGGTTGTCCGCGGGCCGGGGGGCGGCTCCGACGAGGGGGCGACCATGGCAACACGGCGACAGGCTTTGCAGACCTTGATCGGCGGAGGGATGGTCGGCGCGGGCTTGTTCGCCATGCCTGCGCAGTCCGCCTCTGCAGCGCCGGTCGGCGGACAGCGAATCGACCTGCACGCGCACATGATTCCGCCGATGTATCGCGACGCGGTTCTTCGCGCCGGGTTGCTGGTTCCGGGCGGTCTTCCCCTGCCGGCGTGGTCACCGGAGAGCGCACTCGCGTTCATGGACGAGTTCGGCGTGGTGACGCAGGTGCTGTCGATCTCCGACCCGGGTGTCCGGTTCGTGTCCGGTCCCGACGCGATGCGTCTCGCACGCTCGTGCAACGACTACGCGGCCGACCTGGTTCGCACCCACCCCACCCGCTTCGGGTCCCTGGTCACGGTGCCGCTTCCGGACGTCGCCGCGTCGCTGGCCGAAATCACCTACGGTCTCGACGTTCTGGGGATGGACGGGGTCGCACTCCTGTCGTCCTACGACGGCATCTACCTCGGAGATCCACGATTCGAGCCGGTCATGGCGCTACTGAATGCCAAGTCCGCTCTGGTCTTCGTGCACCCCGGCGAACTACCTGCCGGATCCGCTCCGCCGCTACCGCTTCCGAGCTTCCTTCTCGAGTTTCCCTTCGAGACCACGCGTACCGCGGTGGAGATGATCGCTGCGGGAACACTGGACCGCTACCCGGACATCCGGTTCGTTCTCGCCCATGCGGGCGGTTGCCTGCCGTACCTGGCCACCCGCCTCGGGGCGCCCCGTGCCGTCGCACCGGACGCGATTCCGTCGGTCTCCCTCCTCGGTCTCGAGGGTGCCCTGCGCAGGTTCTACTACGACACCGCGCTCTCGGCCTCGGCCTCGTCCCTGCGCTCCGTACTCGAGGTGACCGACGTCGACCACATCGTTTTCGGAACGGATTGGCCGTTCAGCGGACTCACCTACTCGACGTCCGATACCGACGACCCCGCCCCGGGATTGTCCGACGTGTTCGATGCGGATGGACGCGCTCGAGTCGAACGAATCACCCCCTTGACGTTACTTCCCCGGCTCGCCGCAGAGCTGCGGTAACCGACAACAGTTGCGCACGTGCGCACATGTAGGGATATGCTCGATCTCGTCGGATACGACGAGTCGGGAGGCCTGCTGTGTTCCGAGTACTGCGCGATCGCACGTTCGGCCGGTTGTTCGCCGCCCAGCTCGTAGCCCTGGTCGGCACCGGCCTGCTCACCGTCGCCCTGGGCCTCCTGGCCTACGACCTCGCCGGTGCCGATGCCGGCGCGGTCCTCGGAACCGCACTGGCCATCAAGATAATCGCGTATGTCGCGGTGGCGCCGGTGATCTCCGTGGTTGCCGACCGACTGCCCCGCACGGTGCTCCTGGTCGGGGCGGATGCGATTCGAGCGGGGGTGGCGCTGCTGCTTCCGCTGGTCGATCAGACGTGGCAGATCTACCTGCTGGTCTTCGTCCTGCAAGCGGCATCGGCCACGTTCACCCCGGCATTCCAGTCGATGATCCCGCAGGTACTCCCCGACGAGGCCGACTACACGCGGGCGTTGTCGTTGTCACGGCTGGCGTACGACCTGGAATCCCTGCTCAGTCCTGTTCTGGCGGCAACGCTGCTGACGCTGATGACCTACAACTACCTGTTCCTCGGCACTGTCGCCGGGTTCGTGGGATCGGCGCTCCTGGTGACGACGACATCGTTGCCGCGCGGTGCAGTCGCAGATCGGTCGGCGCCGTTGCTCCAGCGCATCACGCTGGGGGCACGGGTGATGGCGGCGCGCCCGGTACTGCGCGCCCTGCTGGCGATGAACATGGTCGTCGCCGCTGCGACAGCGCTGGTGGTGGTCGACACGGTCGTCTACGTGCACGGATCGAGCACCGGGGTCGCGGTGGCACTCGGCTGCTTCGGCGGCGGATCGATGGTCGTGGCCCTGATGTTGCCGCGACTACCGGCGGCGTTCGGAGAACGTCGAATCATGCTGACCGGGGCCGCACTACTGCCCGCCGGACTCGCCGCGACGACGCTGATGGTGGTCACCGATTCCGGGCCGACCGTGCAGTGGCCACTCCTGGCCGTCATCTGGAGCGCGCTGGGCGCCGGGACCTCCATGATCAACACCCCGTCTGCGCGGCTGCTGCGAGACGAATCGGACGAGCGCGACCGGGCCGCGGTGTTCAGTGCGCAGTTCTCGTTGTCCCACGCCTGCTTCCTTTTCACCTACCCCCTCGCCGGGTGGGTCGGCGCCCAACTCGGGCAAGTCGTCGCCGCCGCGGCGTCGACCGCCCTGGCTACACTCGCAGCACTACTGGCCGCACGGGCCTGGCCGGCTCGCTCGGCGCATGTCGCCATGGCGGTGACAGGAAGGCGGTGACGCTGTGGAGCGGATCAGCGAGGCAACGGCTCCCGCGAGCCTGAACCACTCCGTCGAACCGGACCAGCTACGTCTCGACACCGCCACGGCCACCTTCCGCATGCTCGCCGACCCCACCCGCCTGCTCATCCTGTGGATCCTCACCCGCGGTGAAGCAGACGTGACCGCGCTGATCGAGGAGACGGGGGCCTCCCGGACCGCCGTCAGTCAGCATCTGGCGAAACTGCGGTTCACCGGTCTCGTCGATACTCGCAAGGAGGGCCGCCGGGTGATCTACCGCATCCACGACGGCCACCTTTCGCGCCTGATCCGCGAGGGCATCAACCACGCCGACCACGTCGTCACCGGCGAACCACCTCACGCCTGACGCGACACCGAGAACTTCTTCACTGTGAAGTTTCTTCACTGTGGAGTTATAGTCGGGGCATGCCTTCTCCCCACCACCCCACCCGTGTACTCGTCACCGGCGCGAGCATCGCCGGACCAGCCCTCGCTTGGGGACTCGCCCGCGGCGGATTCGACGTGACTCTGCTCGAACGTTCCGCGACACCGCGCGAGACCGGACAGAACATCGACATCCGCGGCCTCGGTCGCGACGTCATCGCCCGCATGGGAGTCGACGCCGCCATCCGGGCCGATCTGACCGGCGAAGAGGGAACCCGGTTCGTCGACCAACGCGGTGAGCCGTATGCGGTCTTCCCTCGTGAGGAAGGCAGCGACGGGCCGACCGCGGAGATCGAAATCCTCCGCGGTCGACTCGCCCAGATTCTCGTCGACGTCGTTCCCGACAGCGTCGAGCAGCGTCACGGCGACTACATCACCGCGGTGCAGCAGGACGACACAGGCGTCGACGTCACCTTCGACAGCGGGGCAAGTGAACGCTTCGACATGGTGCTGGTCGCGGAAGGGCGAAGTTCACGGACGCGGCGCCTGGTGTTCGCCGACGAGACAGAGCTCCGAGATTTCGGGGTGAGCATCACGTACGGCCCCCTCGATCGGCGGCCCGACGATGTTGACACCTGGGACTGGTTCACCTCCACGCGAGGGCGCGTCGCCTCGGTTCGTCCCGACAACGTGGGGACCATCCGGGCGAGCATGTCGTTCGAGTCGGAACCGTTCGGCTTCGAGAGCCTTCCCACGGACATCCAGTTGCAGATCCTGCGGGAGCGCTTCCGTGGGGCCGGTTGGCAGACGGAGCGAATTCTCGACGGATTCGCGGAACGACCGGACGAGTTCTACACCCAGCGCATGGAGCAGGTCGTGGTGTCCACGTGGAGCAAAGGCAGGGTGGTACTCGTCGGGGACGCTGCCTGGGGCTCCGGCCCGACAGGGATGGGTACGACGCTGTCCCTGGTCGGCGCGCACATTATCGCGGGCGAACTCGCCGCGCACCCCGATCGGCCGCAGATAGCGTTCGAGCGCTACGAACAGCTGATGCGCGGATATGCCGACAGCGCACAGGGTCTCCCCCGCGGCGGCGCGGCACTGATGCACCCGTCGTCGCGGGTGGGCCTGCGAGCACTGCGGATCGGCCACCGCATCGCGGCCTCCGCGCCCCTGCGTCGACTGTTCCAGTCCACCCTGCTCACCAGTGAGAAGCACGTACCGCTGTTGCCCCACTACCCTCACCTGCGTGCTCGGTACTGAGCGCCAACCCTATCCACCACGCCGACAGTCGGGAGCGCGCACCGATGGAGACCCCGACAACCAGTGCGCTGCAAGCACTCCGACTCTACGCGGTCAGGTATCAGGAATCGGCGCATCTGCTCGCGCGGTTCATGAATCTGCCGACCACGGACGGCACCGCTCTCGGCGAAGTCATCTGGGCCGAACGCGAAGGGAGCCCGCTGACACCGGCAGCACTGTCACAGCGGGTCGGCCTCACGTCCGGCGCGACGACCGCGTTGATCAATCGGCTCGAGGATCGTGGCTTCGTCACCCGCAGCAGAGAGAGTCGCGATCGTCGGACCGTGACGTTGCGCGCCACGGAGGCTGCGCACGAACGGATCGAACCTTTCCTGCGACGCTCCTCGGCGGCGCTCGAGGCCGCCTTGGCGGACTACGACGCCGAGACACTCACCGTCGTCACCGATTTCCTGGTGCGGTTCGCGGCAGTGCTCCCCGCCGCGTCGGATGGAGAGCAGTGACTGCGTGACGGTCGTACGGCCGCGCGTCAGACGCCCGTGGTCACCCGACGGAGGTCGGCGCGAGCGGCGCGATAGATCTCCGCGAGGTCGGCGTGCTCGCCTGCGTCGACGCGAGTAGCCCACTCGTCGAAGGCAACTCGCAATGTCAGACCTGCACTCTCCACGAGCAGTCGGGCGTACGCCGGCGACTCCCGCCCGTCGAGCCTGGCCACCAGGGCGTCGGCAAGACGGCACAGTGTGGTCGCGTCGAGAGCGATGGCGAGTGCACGCAGGTGCGCGTCACCCACGATCAGACGCCGAGTGCGGAGCACCCGATCCTTGGTCTCCGCGGAGCTTTCCACCAGGCGTACGGCGGCGCGCTCGTAGATCGCTTCCATGCCGGCCAGGTCGATCTCGGCAGGGGCCGTGGCGCCGAGCCAGTCCTCGATATCCGTTTGAACCTCGGTGTCGACCGACAGGATCGACTCTTCCTTCGTCTTGAACTGCCGGAAGAAGGTGCTCTGCGAGACGCCGGCGGCCTTCGCGATCTCGTCGACCGTGGTCGCGGCGACACCCTTGCGCTCGAACAGGTCGAGGGCAGCGAACGTGATGTCGAGCCGCGTTTCTCGCCGCCGACGCTCCCTCAGGTCAGGCACCGGCCGATCCGACACATCGACGCTGCTCACCACGGCGCCTCCTCTCGTCGAATAGCACCATACCAGTCAGCGCCAAGTTGACAGTCACTGTCATATAGAACCAGACTGTCGAACAGATACTCGATTCCAGCGCGAAAAGGACCCGACAGGTCATGCAGACAGATACGGACCGGACACAGCCCGGTAAGGCCGACGCTACGGAGATGCCACCGGGCGCCACCCTGCTCATCGGTGTCCTCGTCGTCGCGGCGTTCGTCATGATTCTCAACGAGACGATCATGAGCGTCGCCCTGCCGAGGCTGATGGTGGATCTGGACATCACCGCGGCCACCGCACAGTGGCTGACCACGGGTTTCTTGCTGACGATGGCCGTCGTCATCCCCACCACCGGCTACCTTTTCCAGCGGTTCACGTTGCGGCAGGTCTTCCTGGCGTCGATGACGCTCTTCACGGTCGGCACCGTGTTCGCGGCGACCGCACCCGGCTTCGAGCTTCTTCTCGTGGGACGCGTCGTCCAAGCGGCAGGCACCGCGTTGATGCTCCCCCTCCTGATCAACACCGTGCTGAACCTGGTCCCGGCCCGCGACCGCGGAAGGATGATGGGTGTCATCTCCATCGTCATCGCCGTCGCACCTGCTGTCGGCCCGACGATTTCCGGAGTCATCCTCGACGCACTCGACTGGCGGTGGATGTTCTGGCTCGTGTTGCCGATCGCGCTGGTCGCCTTCGCCGTCGGGGCAAGCCTGGTCAAGAACGTGACCCCGACGAGTCGACCGTCGTTCGACGCCCTGTCGGTCGTCCTGTCCGCCCTCGCGTTCGGTGGGCTCGTGTACGGCCTGAGCAGTCTGGGCCATTCCTCCGAGGAATCGGGTGTCCCGGTGTGGGTTCCGATCGCCGTCGGTGTCGTCGCACTCGTCGTCTTCGTGCTGCGTCAGATCGCTCGCCAGGACTCGGAGCGAGCACTGCTGAACATGCGCCCGTTCGCGACGCCCACCTTCAGCATCGGCCTCGGCATGCTGATGATCAGCATGATGGCTCTCTTCGGCGCCCTCATCCTGCTCCCGATGTACCTGCAGAACATCCTTGGCCTCGACACCCTGAAGACCGGACTGATGCTGCTTCCCGGCGGCCTGACGATGGGCCTGCTGGCTCCCTTCGTCGGACGTGCATTCGACCGGGTCGGACCGAGGCCGCTCGTCATTCCGGGCTCGATCATCCTGAGTGCGGCTCTCTGGTCGATGACCCTGCTCGACGCGGAGTCCGCGCTGCCGATGGTCATCGCGATCCACGTCCTGATGTCCGTCGGACTCGCGACGATCATGACCCCGTTGATGACGTCGTCACTCGGATCCCTGCCGAAGCATCTGTACTCCCACGGCAGCGCCATCTTCAACACACTCCAGCAGCTCGCCGGAGCAGCCGGTACGGCGCTCTTCGTCACCGTCATGTCGAACACGGCCGCATCGCGGATCGCGTCGGGATCGGGTGAACTCGTTGCCAGTCAGGACGGGATCCACACCGCCTTCCTGTGCGGTGGTGCCGTGTCACTCGTCGGCGTCGCAGCGGCGTTCTTCATCCGACGACCTGCGAGTGACGACACCACCCACACCGGAGACTCGGACCGACCGATGCAGCCGGTATCGGTCGGAGTCGACGACGGACCGGCGAGATAGTTCCCGACAGGGGCTCACGCCCCGACGGGTTTGCCGAACAGCCCTGCGATGATCTCGCCGACCGAATCGACCCACAGCGAGTGCGGCCGCTGATCGAGTGCCATCGTACCGACATCGTTGGTACGGCAACCCTTCTCGATCGGAACGTCGGCGAACCGGTCACGCATCCAGAGCACCGCGCTGGGGAATCCGATGAGCTCCAACGTGAGGTGCTCGCTGAAGTGGTCACGGGTGTACGTGACGTCCGCATCGCCACGGCCGCAGTACGAGTCGACCATGTCGTTCACCGGGCCGACCGGCACCAACCAGTCCGGATTCGAGTGGTAGACGAACAGCGGCATGTCCGGGGTCGTGCTACCGAGGTTCAGGGCACTCAGCGCTTTCTTCACCACGGGTTGCTCCAGCGGATCACCCTCGGTGTGAAGCAGTCCCTTGAGATCGACGAAGGGCAGTAGCGCGGAACCCCATGCGACACAGAGGTTGTCCTTCGCTGCGAACAACGCGCGACCGAACGGGTCGATGTGTTCGTCGACGAACTTCGCCAGCTCCGGATCCTCCCGACTCGCACCGATGATCCCGGAGCCGACGATACCGGCGCCGAGTTGACCGTTGGCGTTGTTCACCAGCGCTGCGAGCCCGGCAGGGGTGCCACCCTCGGCGACACCGACGATGTTCAGCTCCGGCGCATAGCTTTTCGCAAGCTCGGCGGCATGCCCGGTGGCGATCGCGCCGCCGGAGTAGCCCATCATGCCGACCTTCGTGTCGAGCCCACTCACCTGCAACGGCTCGAAGGCCTCCGCTGCTCTGATGCCGTCGAGGGTGATCCGGCCGGCCACCGGTCCGACAGCGAACGCATCATTGGGCCCCTGGTGATCCGGGACCGACAGCGCCCATCCCTGTGCGAGCAGAGCCTGCGCCTCGAGGAACTGCGCCCCGGACGTGACAGACCCTGTCACCGGCCACGGGATCGCACCCTGGCGCATCGTGTACGACGGCGCGCAGTACGCACCCAGGGAATCCTCGGCGACCTGCATCGACAGCAGCGGCCGTGGTGACTGCGGAGTGCTCCGCGGCCGGATGACAGTGGTGACCGCGGGGATGGGCTCGTCCCTGCCGTTGTTCGACCGGTAGGACAGTTGCCACGCATCGACCTGTGTCGGGATCAGATTCAGCGTCGCCAAGTCCACCGGGCGTGCGGCGATGATCTCGCCGGGTGCTGCGGCGGCGACCACGTCGGCCGGTGGCATGTAGAAGTCGGTGTCGAATTCAGGAATCTTCGGCCAGGTCAGCGGCGGTAGCGGCGGTTGGACCACCACGTCCGACTCGCGGGGGGCGCTCGACGGGTCGACGGCAGGCGCTGCTGTCGCGGGGACCGACGCCAGCGCGGACACGACGGCCGAGACCACCGCTGTGACGACGACACGCCGTGTCCAAGTCGGGGAGGGGGACACCGAGCACTCTCTTTCGCGCCGAGACGAGACGACAGCGGAATGTGCTCCCGGCGACGGTATGCACCACACTCCAGCATGTTGGACACGAGTGTCCGTGATGGTTCACAGGACTGTAGAGCGTTGTGTCGTGGATAACAATCCCGGCGTCAGTCGAGGTCAGGGACGAACGCGGCGAGCACGGCGATCATCGTGTCGACGAGTGCGCCCACCGGCGGACGCGGCGACGGGGTGCGCGACCAGTCGGAGACCACCTCCGTGAACGCGCCGAGGAACGCAGTCGCAGCCAACCGGTACCCACCCGGCGGCTCGAATTCGGCACCGACTTCGCCCCGCAAGGTGGCCTCGAAGAACCCCACCCAGACGGCCCGTCTGCGGGCCCGGTGCTGCTCCACGGTGTCACTGACACCGAGCATCTCGATGTAGCAGATGCGGGCTCGGCGGGGGTCACTCCCCAACGAGTCGATCAGCGCGCCCATGGCCGCTGCGACCAACTTCCGGTGATCTCGGTCCGTCGACCCGGACAGCGCAGTGACGACCGCGGTCTCGGCGTCCTGCTGGATCAGGTCGTAGACATCGGTCAAGAGCTTCTCGCGGTTGGCGAACTCGCCGTAGAACTGGCTACGCGCCAGCCCTGCAGCCGCGCAGACATCCGCCACCGAGGTGGCGGAGTACCCCTTCGTGCCCAGGACCTCGATGGCGGCCTGCAGGAACTTCGCGCGCCTGTCCGCTCGACGGTCCGCCATCGAGCGGCCCCCGTAGACGCGCCTCGGATCGCCGACATCAGTCACCTCGAAAGCTTATAGGCGTGAACGCTTCTCCCCCTCCCACAACGCACCCGGTGTACGGACCGGTTTTCAGAGGCCGGTGACCGGCTTCCGGGCGGCGAGCAGCCCAGCGAATTCCTCGCCGTAGGCAAGGTGACGACGCAACGTCTCGCATCGCTCGAGCGTCTTGTTGTGGCAATGGTCGACGAATTGCGCTGCAGACGTGCGCTCCTCGTCACTGGACGACTCGTCGGCAAGAATGTCCAGGGAGTCGAGAAGTTCCTTCATCTCCGCCAGCGCGAAGTCGAGCGGTTTCATACGGCGGATCACCAACAGGCGTTCGACATCCGAGTCGGTGTAGAGCCGGAAACCGCCGACAGAACGCGCTGAAGGCACCACGAGTCCGACCGAGTCGTAATGGCGGACAGTGCGTATCGACAACGACGTGCGCTCGGCGACCTCACCGATCTGCATGCTTCGACCCACCGCGTACTCAGTGCCCCGCGCCGAGATTGCCACTGAGTCTGTCGTGTCGCTCGGTGGAGGAATCGTCGAGACCGATGATCTTCACGGTCTTGCCCTTCGCGGCGTACTTGGTCGTGATGGCGTCGAGCGTTGCAACGGTGGAGGCGTCCCAGATGTGGGATTCGGACATGTCGATGACGATGTCGAGAGGGTCCCCGATGTAGTCGAACTGATAGATCAGATCGTTGCTGGAGGCGAAGAACAACTCCCCCAGAACTTTGTAGACACGAGTGTTCTCGTCCGGATGCGCCACGTCGACGACTTCGGTGAGATGCGCGACCCGGCGCGCGAACAACACCATCGCGGTGACGACTCCCACGACGACGCCGTAGGCGAGATTGTGAGTGGCGACCGTGACGGCCACCGTGACGACCATGACCAGCGTTTCGCTCTTCGGCATGCGCCGCAACGTCTTCGGATGGATGCTGTGCCAGTCGAAAGTACCCACCGACACCATGATCATCACCGCGACCAGCGCGGCCATCGGGATGAGAGCCACGATGTCGCCCAGTCCCACGACGAGAATCAGCAGGAACGTGCCGGCGAGGAACGTGGAGATCCGGGTACGCGCACCCGAGACCTTGACGTTGATCATCGTCTGGCCGATCATCGCGCACCCGCCCATACCCCCGGTGAAGCCGGTGACCAGGTTCGCGACGCCCTGGCCCCACGCTTCGCGCGACTTGTTCGAGTGGGAATCGGTGATGTCGTCGACAAGTTTCGCCGTCATCAACGACTCCAACAATCCGACCAAGGCAATGGCGAGCGCGAACGGCGCGATGATCGACAACGTGTCCAGAGTGAAGGGCACGTTCGGTATCAGCAGGGATGGAAGCGACGACGGCAACTCGCCCTCGTCTCCGACGTCGGGAACCTGCAGCGCGAACACGAGGGTGGCCGCGGTGAGCAGCACGATGGCGATCAACGGCGCGGGAACGACTCTGGTCAACTTCGGGAGGAACACCATCACGATCAGGCCCACGGCGACGAGCGGATAGACCAGTGCCGGTACGCCGAGAAGATAGGGCAACTGGGAGGTGAAGATCAGAATGGCGAGGGCGTTGACGAATCCGACCATCACGCTGCGCGGGATGAAGCGCATCAACTTCGCGACGCCGATCACGCTGAGCACGATCTGGAGGACACCGCCGAGAATGACGGCCGCGATCAGGTAATCCAGGCCGTACTCGCGTGACAGCGGTGCGACGACCAGTGCGATCGCGCCGGTCGCCGCGGAGATCATGGCCGGTCGGCCACCGACGATCGAGATGGTCACCGCCATCGTGAACGAGGCGAACAGTCCGACGCGGGGATCGACGCCGGCGATGATGGAGAACGAGATCGCCTCCGGAATCAACGCCAGGGCGACGACGAGTCCCGCCAGCACCTCGGTCTTGAGCCTGCGGGGTGAGCGCAGCGCCGCCATCACCGAGGTGTCCTCGGGTGCGGTGACCGGCGCGGCTACGTTCGACATGGATAAGCCTCTTCCGTGGTGGTGCGATGACGCGGCATCACGTGCGCCTGGCACGGCCTCTCCGCAGGACGGAACTCTACTCTTACTGGAGAGTAGAGTCCGCAGCCTCGTCATCGGGAAGGTCGATGAGCATCTGCGCGAGCGACGTGATCGACGGTGCTGTCAGGTCCGGGTCGGGGAAGTGACTCGGATACGGCCCGCCGTTCCGGCCGATCCATGCCGTGGCCATACCCGCAGTGCGCGCGCCGTTGATGTCCCAGGGGTGCACCGCGACGAGCATGGCCTCCTCGGGGGCGACATTGCACTCGCCGAGCGCGTACCGATAGGCATCGAGGTGCGGCTTCCAGCGCCCTGCATCGTCGACGGACAGGATCGCGTCGAACTTGTCTGCGACGCCGGCCTTGCCCAGAAGCGTCCGGGCTACGTCCGTCGAACCGTTGGACAGCGTCACCAGCCTGATGCCCGACTGTGCCAGCGCGGTGACTCCGTCGACCACATCTGCGTGGACGTCGAGCTCGGTCAGGCCGGTCATGATGTGGTCCACCGCGTCAACGACGGTGCGGTTCACCGCGGTACCCGACAGTAGAACTTCGAGAAGGCCGGAACCGACGTCAGCGAACGGTCGAGCCGCGCCCGCGACGGCGAGTGCGAAGCCGTCCCTGAGCAACCCCGCGAACCACGTGTCGAACATGGGGCCAGGAGCTCCGACGTCCGTGAACCGTCGACGCATCGGCGAGGTGTCCGACAGCGTCTCGTTCACGTCGAAGACCACGACTTTCGGTCGGCGCCTCGGGGTGGGACTCGTCTGGGAAGTGGGGGTACTCATGTGCTCGCTCCTGCTCGTTCGGCGGCATCCTCCGGATCGGATGGCGCGCTTGTGGAGGGAGTACCCCGCAACCCTCGTCAGGCTTCACCCTCACGGGAGCTAGCGCTGGGAGTTCCACCATGACGCCGACCGGAGCAAGCGACTTGTAGGTCACTCCGGGAACGAAGAAGGGCAGCTTGGCCCGCACGTTGACCCGCTATTGCCGTACTCCGAGATCGAGAGCAGCGGCAGCGAGGTGGCGGCAGTGCGACGACTTATACGCAGATTGTCGCCGACGCATCAGGTCGAGGTTGTGTGACGCGGCCGCGCGCCTCACTGCAGCGAAACGCATCACTCGGGGGACGTCGTTGATGTCGTTGATATCGATCCGCTGTTCGAATGAGCCACCCGCGCGATGACCTCCCGGAGACAGTCGCGCACCCGCCATCGCCATCCGCGCCCTGCCGACTCTCGTCGTCGGTAGCTCGCGGCGATCGACGAACGTGACCGCCTGGATTCGATCCGAGCCTTCGGTAACTGCAACGAAAAAGGTTTCTACATTGGCCATCGACACACAGAAGATCCGCGCCGAGTTCGACTTGGGATAACAACTAACTGTCCAGAACGTTGCCTCGGTGCGGCGAGGGTAAGGAATGCAGGCCCGCGCGTAGCTTTCGAGCGCGGCAAAGATTTCTCGTTTTCGTGGATGCACCAGTACTCGCTCGAAGTCATGGTGATGCGCCGCGAGCTGGCTGGGGTCGAGGTCCACCAAGGCACTGGTGTCGGACTCGTTGACCGCGGCGCAATTACGCAACCACTCGGACTGCTCATCGACCGTAATGAGCTCGTCGAGAGTGGACACACCAAGAAACCCGGTCGCATGCTCACGATTTCGGACAATCAGGCCGGCAGACTGTGCGCCGCGCACCAGTTGGAACTCGATCTCACGCCGAGCCGGTTCCGGTGCGTCGTACGGGCGGAAGCGGAATGTCTTCCCATCGGGATGTGTCGTGCGGTGATCGGGGAGCCTTTTCGCGATATCGTCGCCGATGCCGATATACACCTCGTGGTTGACGCACTCTATCAGGTAGAGGCCGCGCCGGTTGTCCACGAAGTCGCTCCGGAGCTGCCTTATCCCCAATTTATCGAACGAGTACTGTCGCTCCCCATATCCGTTCGCGTTGGCCCAATCGGTGACGTGCGGGTCGCTTGACCACATCGAGCCGCCCAACGGTTCTCCCCCGGAATTAGTCATACTCAGACTCTACTTAACGGGTATGACTCCAACTCTTGAACAGCCCGACCCGGCGGCCTTACGTCCACACATAGGACTAGGCGGTGTTTGGCGGTTTCGGTGTCCTCCGAGCGCGATGATGCAAGCTCCGAAGCCCGCCATGCTGGACGACCCGGGTTCAAACTGCGACCTCTTCACGAGTAGGCAGCCGAGTCACGCCCGAGACGACGTCGGGCACAGCGGTGCAACAGTACCGGGACCGCTCCCGGAGGAGATGCACATCGTGTGGCCCTCGGCCGCCAAACGGACCCACACGACGTAAATACCTGAGCAGCGTCGTGGCTGATCAGGAACTTGATGAAGGTAAGCCGCCTAAGGGACTCGAACTCTTGACCTTTTCCTTACGGGAACGACGCAAGACGTAAAGGTAGATTCGCCTGAGGTTGAGAAACGTCACTTGAACTGCGATAACCGTCCGAGCCGGTTCACGACGGTTCGTACCGATACGTGTCACTGTCGTGGCAGCGGGAGGAAGGAATCAATCGAGCTACCGAGTCCCGCTTCGGTGTTGGATCCCAGCGTGATTTCTCAAGACGGAAGGCTCGGCACGCCCGTTTGAGACCCGCCGGATTGAAAGCGCGAGCAAGACGGTCGTCCACTACCCCCTTGAGATCACACGTCTGCCGGTCGGTGGGGTGAACCACACGGTTGCCGCACCCGCGAGTTCCATAGGGCTAGCACATAGAGTGTCACTTGATCGAAGCGTTAACCAGTCGGGGAATCGGAGGGGTGGAATGCAAGAAGCCGCGAACGACGCCTTCGTGGCGTCAATCGAGTTGCTGATGGCCTCTGCTCGAACTGGCACTACCCCTAGAATCGTGTACTCGGACTCACAGATCGCTCCCACCGTTGCTTCGCTTCCGGGTGATTGGTCAAACGAGGCTTCGAACTCCGACGCATTCCCGACTCTCGTCACCACGTTACTGACGGGCGGCCCTGTCGTGGCGTTCCCCCCGTGGGGTAGGAGCGAAGGCACTAAGTCACAGGATTTCGAAGCTGTTCAACGAATTCAACCCGGGCCTCCAGGACATCTCCTGCTTCTAGTTCTACCCCACAGCGCCTTGGCCTCACAGGCCGCGCATACGCTACGTATTTCGATCAGCACAAATTGGCGTGTCCGCGCGGTTATCTCAGGACGCGCTGGCCTAAAGTGGATCTCGGCACATTTTGCACACACACTGATTCTTCTCGATTCATCAGACGCGGAATCTGGAGTGCTCCGGATGTTCGACGCAACACAAACGCGTCCAGAGGATTCCGACAGGATCGTCTACGACCTTCGCCGGTTGATGCGCATGCCCGGAGGATCCACCGACTTCGGCTTTGTACTTCGTGAGCCACCTCCACCTGGAGAACCACTCATCAGCAAGCTCTACGACCCCCGCCTCGTAAAGCGGCGACATGAACTTGCAGACTTCGGCCGGGTCCAGCACCTCGGTCACTTGTTCGATGTACTTGGCAACGGCCCTCTCCCACGCGACCCAGGAAAAACCGAGCCAGTTCCCGCACACGCGCTTGGTGCAAAGCGAATCATCGGCGGTCGAGATATCCTAAGAAATCACGAGATCGCGCCAGTGGATGAATCTCAGCGGTGGGCGCTAGACGGCTATCCGGAGCTTTTCGCTGGGGACATAGTGCTCAGAGCGCTCCAAGCAACGAACTCCGTCGACCCTGGCTTGGTGTGGGCCCGCGTCACGCAGAAAGACATGCCCGTGGCTGCGGGGCCCCTAGTGCTGATCCTGCGGCCGTTGGCGACTGCCGATCGCGCCGACATCGAATTCGCACTTCGGTTTATCTCCTCGGACGCCGCTTTACAGCTCACCGATGACATCAGGTTGACGCCCCTCACTTCTAAGATCACCGCGGCTGCACTGTCCAGGTTGCGGGTGCCGATTCCGGACGCAGCCTTGAAGGACGCGTTGATTGGTATCGAACAAGCACGACAGCGAGCGTCGGCTTGGTCAAACGAAGCAGACGAAATTCTGGCAGATCTGTTCGACTACGACAGTGCCGCCGAAGCCCGCCAGCGTGTAATCGAACGCAGCCGGCTTGTTCGACTTCGCATGAAAGCCGTTGACGACATCGAGACACTGGGTGGCCAAGTCCGAACCCAATTTCCACTGCCCATTGCCTACAGGTGGCGTGCACTCGAAGCGGCCCGAAGTCATGGAAATACCCGGGAGACGTACGTTGCCGCCCTCGATTCTGCAGAACAAACTTTGGCCTTCATCGCAAACATTGGGCTCGCGCTTGCGCGCGAACTCGGGCATAGTTTGTCGGCAGTCGATGACATAGCCGGACGCCTGCATCGCGGTCAGGGAACGTCAATGAGCGACTGGTGCAGCGCGATTGACGAGCTGGCTGGGAAGAAATTCAATGCACTTGACACGCTGATCTCAACACCCGAGTTTCGCGATTTTTGCACAGACCCTACGGTGAAAGCCGCGAGACAGGACCTGCTGCAACGCCGCAACGATGAAGCACACGGTCGTAGGGTCGAACTCATGGATCTTGACGACGCGGTCGGAGAGGCACTGAACTCGCTCCACACGATCAATCGCTCGCTGACATTCCTACTGGACAGCCCACTGGTGGTTGCACGGAATCTGCAATGGGACAGCATTCGACAGGAAGGTGTGCTCGATTATCAGATGCTCTCTGGCGACCACTCAGTGGTGCCTGTTCGTCAAATGCCGGTTGCTCTACCGACTATTGAAGCTGGCAGCATTTACCTACTCGACTCGAAGCAGACACTTCACCTTGTGCGACCCTTCCTGACTGGTACCAACTGCCAGCGCTGCGGCACGTTCTCACTGTTCTACGTGGATCAGCACCGAAACCAAGAACTGACAATCAAGAGCCTCGAACACGGACACAGCATCGTGGCCACCGAGTCACACGTTCAAGCCGTGGCGGCTGTCGGACTCCTAGGTATCAAATAGGCCCAACTATCTCACTCAATGTCGCTGTCGAGCTGGGGTGGAATCGGTGGAGTTGGTCGCCTCGGATGTTTGATCACCTCACCTGAGCCATCCACGATGGCGGTGCCGTCGGCGTCAGCGGTGTGATGAACTGCTTCACCGTGTGTGTCTGGCTATCAACGCTCGATTGCTCAGATCCGGCGGGGTTGAGGCGTCCCAGGCGCTCGCGTAAATCTCAGACACCAGTGGCCACACCTTGTGCATACCGTCCTCGACGGATTCGACGGCAGCTGCGAGGTCGCCGTAGACGACGAACTCGTGGGGGATTACGCGTCCCGCGGAGTCTCGTCGTTCGAGCGGATCTAAGATTCGCAGAGCAACGTGTCCGTCGTGGCGTCGCCACGCGGCCGGTGCGTCGCGCAGGCTCCCGAAAGCGCGTTCGTAGTCTGGGAGCGGATCGCTGAGTCCCGCATCCAGGAGAAACCGGAAACCCCAGTCTCGCCCCCGCGTGGCCCAGATGATGCTTTCGCAGTCTGCGGATTCGATGCTCACTTCGGGTTCCTGATGACTCTGTCGTCGACGCCCTGCTCGAGGTCGCGCTTGAACTGCGTGAGTGTCGCTCGCAGGTAGTCGTTCTGCGCGCGGGCCTGCTCGTGCATCTCTTTGAGTTTTGGTCCTACCAACTGGGCTGCTACTGCCAGGATAGGCAGCGCCTTACCCGCCTTCGGCATCTTGGCCAGGAACTTCTCGACTGGTGCGAACTTTCCACCGGCCAGGCCTGCGGCCAACAGCTCGGCGCCGTCGGCGAGCGAATTGAGGACCTTCAGGGGGATGTCGAACTTGTCGTTCCACTGCACGCGGCGTTGCAGCGGCAGAATCGATGCCACAGGCAGGATGAGATCGAGACCGATGCGTTGCGTCAGGTCGATGTCGACTGTCTGCGCGCCGCCGGACTTGAGTTTGAACTTGGCGGATGAGAGCAACATGAAGTCCTCGCCGATGGACAGGGCCGCAGGAGTGTCGATGAGTCCAGCGACGGTCGATCGAAGATGTTCGACATCCTCTGCTGCGTTGAGGATGACCAGATCGCGAAAGGTATCGACATCCCAGTCCGGGAGCAGATCAGCTTTCGACAGTGCGAAGATCCACACTCGAGGGAATTCGACGATGGGCCCGTCTTCGAGTAGGTCGTCCTTGAGTTGCAGGAGCCCGTGGCGGAAGTTGAACATCAAAGACTTGAGATATTTATGTTCTTCCCCGCGATGATCGAGCAACTTTTGCCCGTCTACCAGCAGGATCGCGACGTCAGACCTTAGGAGTGAGCGAAAACTGTCGATGCGCCGATCTTTCTCCGTCGGGGTGCTGGGTTCATTTTCGAACCAATCGCCCGGGTAGTCGTGCCACGCGAGGCGGAGGACATCGAAGGGCCGTTTCTTGGCTGCGTCGTTGTCGCCGCCCTTGAGTTTGACCGAGAAGTAGTAGGTAGTGGCCTCGAAGCGGGTTGGCAGTGGCGCTTCCGCTTTGGCGCGCATGCCGAGGTAGTTCTTGTACAGCCGATTTCCATGTCCGGCATCGTCAGCGACGAGGTCCCAGAGGTCGTTCTTGTAGGCTCCTTCCTGGGTCGGGCCGAAGAACGACGAAACCAGGACGGTCTTGCCCGAGCCAGTCTCGCCGAAGACGGCAATGTGCTGCTCACGAACTTTTGGGAACTTTGCCATGCACTGACGTTATAGGAATTCGCAGCTAACTCATGATGAGAGCAGGTTGCTGTCCGTGTGCGGAAGTCGCTGTCTGGTCTCATCGGCCGCTTGGACCTTGAGCGTGGAAGGAAACGCAGGTAACGGTGGCACCAGCACGCCAGACACACTCGGCACTCGGCACTCGGCACTCAAGTCTGAAACTTCTACTACTCGGACTCGGAGATAGACGCTTGCTGCGCGGCCTTACGAGCGGTCACACCAGCACAGTTCGACTGGCGGTTGGCCGACCTTCCGCCGCGATCGACGCTGAAGTCGAGGTCCTGTCCGCAGTCTCCCGATGTCGCACTGCGTGGTGCCATCAGCTCACACATTGACGTGGGGATCACCCGGGGCGACACCCAGCTCCGGACTGGCTCGCGGCCATGTCGTCATGTTCTCGCCCCCTGTGTGGAGCCGTACACGGTGCCGCCCGAGATGACCCAGACGTCCAAACGGTTCTCGACCCGGCCACTCTCATCGATCGTGGCCCCCCCGACCTAGGTGTGGTCGCCGACGTCGATGACGGTCCCATTATTCAGGGGTCCTGCCCTACTCGGAGAAGCCCGACGCGGACCTGGTCCACCAAGGATTGATTCGCCGGAGCGAAGCGGGGATGGAGACCAACTCAGAGGCCGGGGGAAGCAGCCGCCGAGCTCATGGTCGGGCTGATGCGTCATTCGACGTTGTACGTCGGCGCTGTCGTCGCCCCCGATGCGGTTCTCGCGGCCGGTGCGGTGGTACTGGTGTGGGTCGAAGAAGCCGGGGCCAGTTCGTAGCTATCCGACGCGGAATCCCAATCTCCGAACGAGGAGCAAATCGAACGCTGCGACGATTCCCCTAAAATACTCGACTGCGTGGCGAACGCCCTTGTGATTGGGCCGGTGTGCTGCGGCGGAATCCTATCTGAAAGTCGCCGGCGGTTCAAAGCTGGCGGCTAAGCGTGTTGCGTCCTCGGCGCACCATCCAGTTATTTCATCAAGCTCAATCAAACTGGTCTGGGGCTCTCTACCAGCGCGGGCGGCCACCGCGTTGCATCGGGCGGACAGATAGAGCGTGGCGGCGCTGCGTCCGCACGATACGGGCGTGTGACGATGGCCGCATGTCACGGCCAAGTTTCTCGACGCGCCTGGTCGTTCTTCTGCAGCGTCTTGCGCTCATGACGGGCAATACGCCCGTAGGCGCAGGAACGACCGAGCCGCCTCGGAAGGCGGGCGTGCTCGCACGGGCCTGTGTTGCGCTCAGCGCAGGAGACGCCGAAGCCGCCCAGGACATCATCAACACCGATTGCCCGCTGGTCATCGGCACAGCAGGCCAACGCGAGTACACGCTCACGCAAAAGTTGCGCATCTTCTACCGAGACGGGTTCCTCGACCGATACTCCGGTGACCGACTAGCTCACCCCGGAGCGCTCTGGACCCTGTCGATGCTGCTGCCGAAACAGTTCGATGCGCACTCCAACGGGAAGATGACCGAGACGCACTTCGCGCACTGGGAGTTGTTCCCGAGCATCGACCATGTCGACCCGGTCGCTCAGATAACGCCTCTAACTGGGTCACCACCTCGATGCTGCGCAACTCTGCCAAGGCGCATTGGACGCTAAGTGAGCTGGGATGGACCCTGCAGCCTCCTGGCAACGTCGAGCACTGGGACGGCTTGTCGGGCTGGTTCACCGAGTACCTCGCCGAACACTCCGATCTCGCGGCCTCATCGGCTTGCCTGCGCAAGTGGCTGCGCGCTACCCACACGGTCCAGCGAGGGGCGTCCGGACGGCCGTTATCGGTCACCTCCCGTCACGCGCGACACCGTCACCAGTCAAACGAACGCGCCTGAACCGGGCACCCGGAGATCGCGGTGTACCCGCTGGCAGCGCATTGAGAAGCTCGATAGGCCCCCGACATGGAAATACCTGACCAGCATCTTGGCTGGTCAGGTATCAGATTGGGTGGAGCCGCCTAAGAGAATCGAACTCTTGACCTTTTCATTACGAGTGAAATGCTCTACCGACTGAGCTAAGGCGGCGCGGCTCCCGAAGGAACCTTCACAAGTTTAACCGGTCCCCCCGCTCGATCCCAAAACGGGGGTCAGCGGGCCGCCGCGCCGAGGGTGGCGACCATCGCGTCGACCGCGAACTTCGGCTTCACGTTCATCGACAGCGCCTCCCGGCACACCAGAATCGCCTCGATGCACTGGAGCAAGGACTCCGGTGATGCGACGGAGGCGAGGCCGCGGGCCTGGTCCTCCATGTCGGGGTGGGTCATCGTCGATACAGCGCCGTAGGACTGTGCGAGCGCGTCGCGGTATAGACCGGCGAGGTCGATGAGCGCACGATCGAGCGAGTCGCGTCCTGTGCGGGTGCGACGGGATTTCTGGCGCTGCTCGAGCTCCTTCAGTACACCGGCGGATCCGCGCAGCGCTCCGGCCGCACCCTTTCCGGTGCCGCCGGCGCCGAGCGAGGTCCGGAGCTCGTCCGTCTCCCGCTCGTCCCTCTCGGCGTTGATCTGCAACGAGTCGGCCTCCGCGGCCTTCACCAATTCTTCGACCACCGCGTACTGCGTGGCGGGACGCAAGGCGGCCTTGGCGATCCCCAGGGCGCGTTGGCGGCGATCACGGGCATCCGGATCCGTCGCCAAACGTCGTGCCCGGCCGACATGTCCACCGCCGACGGACGCTGCCCACAGAGCGGTCTTCTCGTCGAGTCCGTCGTTCTCCTGCAGTACACGGGCGATGTCCGCGGGCTTGGGTGTCACCAACGCCACGTGCCGACACCGCGACCGGATGGTGACGGCGATGTCCTCGGGATCCACCGACGGCGCGCACAGCAGGAAGATGGTGCGTGCAGGTGGCTCCTCGACGGCTTTCAACAACGCGTTGTAGGCGCGCTCACCCAGACGGTCGGCGTCCTCGATGACGACGATCTGCCACTTACCGGTCGTGGGACGACGTGCCGCCATCTGCACGACCTCACGCATCTCCTTGACCGAAATGCTCAGGCCTTGCGGGACGATGCGCCGCACGTCTCCGTGCGTGCCGTGCATCGTGGTGGTGCATGCGTGGCAGTGGCCGCATCCGATGACGTCCGGGTCGGTGCACTGCAGAGCGGCGGCGAAACACACGGCTGCGATGGAGCGGCCCGATCCGGGAGGCCCGGTGAACAGCCACGAGTGAGTCATGCGGGAGCCGATGTCCCCCTCGCGAGCAGCAGCTGCGGCGTCGGACAGTTCCGCCACGACCTCGTGCTGCCCCACCAACCGTTCGAACACACCCGCCATGGAAGCGAGCCTAGTGGTCCTGTGCGACAGCCTTGCCTCGGCGAGAGGCCAGCACCTTGGACACACCCGTCATCACCGCGACGACGATCGATCCGACCACCAACCCGATCACTGCGGACGCCAACGTGTTGACGATCCAGGCGAGCACTCCACCGATGCCGGCGACGTCGTGGACCGCTTCCTCCATGTGGTGGACGAACTCGTAGATCGGATGGAACCCCAGCTCGTCGATGCCGTTCAGCAGGATGTGCCCGCCGACCCACAGCATCGCGGCGGTGCCCACCACGGACAGCACCGACATGACCTTCGGCATGCCCTTCACCAGACCGCGCCCGATCGTCTGCGCGACGCCCGACGACGTGTCGGCCAAGCGGAGACCGATGTCGTCCATCTTCACGATCAGCCCGACCACGCCGTAGACGAGCACAGTGATCACCACGGCAACGACGGCCAGGATGATCAGGCGGCTCCAGAAACCCTCCGCGGCGATAGTGTCCAGCGCGATGACCATGATCTCGGCCGACAGGATCAAGTCCGTCCGCACGGCACCGGCGACGACGGTGTCCTCGTCGCGCGGACCGTCCGCATCATGATCGTGCGCGCCGTGACCCGAGACCGCGCCCCAGATCTTGTGCACCGCTTCGTAACTCAGATATGCACCGCCGACCATGAGGATCGGCGTCAACAACCACGGCAGGAACTGGCTCAGCAGAAGCGCGATCGGCAGGATGATGATGAGCTTGTTGCGGAGAGAACCGATGGCGATGCGCCGAACGATGGGCAGTTCGCGCTCCGCCGCCAGACCCCGCACGTACTGCGGAGTGACGGCAGTGTCGTCGATGACCACTCCCGCAGCCTTCGCTGTCGCCTTGCCGGTGGCAGCGCCGACGTCGTCGATGGACGCGGCGGCGAGTCGAGCGAGCGCCGCGACGTCGTCGAGCAGGGCAACAAGTCCGCCGGCCATGAGAACTCCTGAAACGTAGGTCAGTGGTGACTGTGAGAGTACCGCCGCCGGGCACTCCCCAACCGCGCATCCGTGCGCACACACGCTCCGCTAGCTGCACACCCCCTGCAACCTGCAGCAAGCCGTGTCCAGTTGCAGCAACCTGTGTGAACACCCCTCGCAGCCCGCACTCCTCGCGCTACAGGAACCTCAGAAGCTCATGCCCTCACTGATCACGCCCATCGTGGTCTGCCCGTCGAGTGCCTCGCGGATGATGTCGGCGTGCCCGCTGTGGTGCGCGATCTCCCGGAGCAGGTGCAGCAAGATCCGTCGTGCGGGCCACCAGATCCGCTCGGGTGCCCACGGTGCGGTGGGCTGCGGGATCAGCTCGTCGAGGCTGCCGATCGAGGCGATGTACTGCTCCAGCGCGACGCCGGCGGAGTCGAGTTCGCTCAGCCAGTGCTCGACGGAGTCGTCCGGACCGAAGGCCAGAGCCTCACCGAGCCGCGACATGTCCATCGTCGAGTTCTCGTCGCGCGCCTCGAGCATCGCGACGTTGTCGCGGATCACCGTGGCGACGTGCTTGACGATCGCGCCGAGCGTGAACTCGCTGACCGTCGTCCTCTGTCGCGCCTGCTCGTCGGTGATTCCGCGTGCCGTGATCGCGAGCAACCCGCGCTGGTCAGCCAGGATGGTGACCAGATCGAGCTTATCCCCCGCGACGTCGACCGACGGCCCGGAAGATGTGTACGTCCCCGCCATGATGTGCCCCTCTCCTCGTATGTGAGGAGAACGCTAGGCGCACACGCGGACAGCTACTGTCCTCAGGACTCGGCGGGCGGCGCTTTCTTCGCAGCGGTCTTCTTGGCGGCCGTCTTCTTCGCCGGAGCCTTCTTGGCGGCCGTCTTCTTGGCCGCAGCCTTCTTCGCGGGTGCCTTCTTGGCCGGCGCCTTCTTGGTGGCCTTCTTCTTCACCGGACCACGCGCACGACGGTCGGCGAGAAGTTCCATGGCGCGCTCGTCGGTGATCGTGCCCACCTCGTCGCCCTTGCGCAGGCTGGCGTTGGCTTCACCGTCGGTGACGTACGGACCGAAACGGCCGTCCTTGATCACCATCGGCTGGCCACTGACCGTGTCCACGCCGAGCTCACGCAGTGGCGGCGTCGCCGCACCCTGACGTCCGCGACGCTTGGGCTCGGAGTAGATCTTCAGCGCTTCCTCGAGAGTGACCGTGAAGATCTGGTCCTCCGTCGCCAGCGAGCGCGAGTCCGTCCCCTTCTTCAGGTACGGGCCGTAACGGCCGTTCTGCGCGGTGATCTCTTCCTTGCTCTCCGGATCCTCACCGACGACGCGGGGAAGGGACAGCAGCTTCAGCGCGTCTTCGAGGGTGACCGTCGCGAGGTCCATCGACTTCAGGAGCGAACCCGTCCGCGGCTTGGGTGCCGTCGACTTCTTCGCAGCCTTCTTCGCGGGGGCCTTCTTCGCCGCCTTCGTGGCGACGGCTGTGCCACCGCCACCGTCCGACGAATGCTGTTCCACCGGAACGATGTCCGGGGTGGGCTCGGGCTCCTCGGGGATGATCTCGGTGACGTACGGACCGAATCGCCCCTCCTTGGCGACGATGTCGTGACCCGTCAACGGATCCTCGCCCAGCTTGCGACCCTCCTGCGGTGTCGCGAACAGCTTCTCGGCGAATTCGAGCGTGAGCTCGTCCGGCGGGAGGTCGTCGGGGAGGTTGGCGCGCTGCGAGATCGGATCGCCGTCGGGATCGTCCGGGTTCTGCACCATGCGTTCGAGGTACGGACCGTAACGACCGACGCGGACGTGCACGTCGCGACCTTCGGAGTCGTCGAACAGGTGGATCGAGTTGATGACGCGCGCGTCGATGTCCTCGAGGTTCTGGCCGACCATCTTCTTCAGTCCGCCGGACCGTGCGACCGATCCCTCGGTGCCGTTCTCACCGCCGAAGTAGAAGGCCGTCAACCAGTCTCCGCGTCGTTCGCGTCCACCGGCGATGGCGTCGAGGTCGTCCTCCATGCCTGCGGTGAAGTCGAAGTCGACGAGTCGACCGAAGTGCGCCTCGAGCAGCGCGATGACCGAGAACGCCACCCACGACGGCACCAGAGCACTGCCGCGCTTGTAGACGTACCCGCGGTCGAGGATGGTCTTGATGATCGACGAGTACGTCGACGGGCGGCCGATTCCCAGCTCCTCGAGCGTCTTGATCAACGACGCTTCGGTGAACCGTGCGGGCGGGTTGGTCGAGTGACCGTCCGGGTCCAGGCCGGTGGCCGTGACGGCCTGGCCCTTCTCCAGCACCGGCAGACGCGATTCCGCGTCGTCGGACTGGCCGCCGGCCTGGTCGTCGACACTCTCGACGTAGGCCTTGAGGAAGCCCGCGAAGGTGATGGTGCGACCGGACGCGGCAAAGGTGCATTCCTCACCGGTACCCGCGGTCCCCGAAATGCGAAGCGACAGAGTCGTTCCGCGGGCATCGGCCATCTGGGAGGCGACGGTGCGCTGCCAGATCAGCTCGTACAGCCGGAACTCGTCGGTGTCGAGCGAGCTGTGCAGCTGGCCCGGCGTCGCGAAGGAATCACCCGCGGGGCGGATGGCCTCGTGCGCCTCCTGGGCGTTCTTGACCTTGCGTGTGTACTGCCGCGGGGTGTCGTGCACGTACTCCGGGCCGTACAGCTCGGTGGCCTGACGACGGGCCGCGTCGATCGCCGACGCCGACAGGTTCGTCGAGTCGGTACGCATGTAGGTGATGTAGCCGTTCTCGTACAGCCGCTGCGCGATGCGCATGGTGCGCTCGGAGGACATACGGAGCTTGCGCCCGGCCTCCTGCTGCAGCGTCGAGGTCATGAACGGCGGGTAGGGGCGACGCGTGTACGGCTTGGATTCGGCCGACGCGACGGTGAGGTCCACCCCGTCCAGCGCCTCCGACAGACGACGCGCGCGCGGCTCGTCGAGGACGGTGACGCCCTCGGACTTCAGCTTTCCGTCGGCACCGAAATCACGTCCCGACGCCACCCGGGCACCGTCGACGTTGACCAGCCGGGCACCGAAGGCACGGGGCGATGCGTCCGCGCCGGCGTCGAGCTGCGCGGAGATGTCCCAGTACTCGGCGGAGCGGAACGCCATGCGCTCGCGTTCGCGCTGCACGATGACGCGGGTGGCCACCGACTGCACGCGGCCCGCCGACAGCTTCGGCATGACCTTCTTCCACAGCACGGGCGAGACCTCGTAGCCGTACAGGCGGTCGAGGATGCGGCGGGTCTCCTGGGCATCGACCAGGTCGGTGTCCAGTTCGCGCGTGTCGGCGGCTGCGGCGAGGATGGCGGGTTCGGTGATCTCGTGGAAGACCATCCGTCGAACCGGGATCTTGGGCTTGAGCGTCTCGAGGAGGTGCCAGGCGATGGCTTCACCCTCGCGGTCGGGGTCGGTCGCGAGGTAGAGCTCGTCGGCGTCCTTCAGCAGACTCTTGAGCTCGGCGACCTTGCCCTTCTTCTCGGGGCTGACGACATAGAGGGCCTCGAAGTCGTGATCGACGTCCACGCCGAGGCGAGCCCAGGGCTCACCCTTGTACTTGGCGGGCACGTCGGCGGCACCGCGCGGGAGGTCCCGGATGTGCCCGACCGAGGCCTCGACCACGTAGTTCTTACCCAGGTAAGGCGCAATCTTCTTGGCCTTGGTGGGTGACTCGACGATCACGAGACGACGAATTCCGGACGCGCCGGACGACGAGGCCGTCGTGTTGTCTCCTGCTGCCACCTGGTGCCGAACCTTCCTGGCCTGGTTCTATCCAGACCCGTTCACCTGCGTCGATACCCCGAGCCGTTCGAGATCGACACACTACAGAGTGACACACACGTGCAACTCACACGCGACGCCGAGCGCGAAGACCCGGCGAAACGGTCACACGAGGACGGGCCATCCGGCTGCCGCGAGTGCACCTGCGGGGGCCTCTCCGATGTTCTCGATCAGCCTCCCGAGCCGACGCCGACCGGTGATTCTGAGCGCGGGGGAAGAACTGTGTGCCCCCACGATCGTCGGGGCGATGCCGGCCCGCATCAGTGATTGGGCGAGCACCGGATGCGTGTCCGGGGCGTGCGGGTCCAGCCCGAGGATGAAGCGAGTGCCGTCGGCTTCCTGACGTCCGGAGGCCACGACCCACGCGCGCAGCGCCCGAGGCGCGGGAACCCAGCCCGACGGCACTGCCTTGACGGCGCCGCGGACCCAGTCCGAGGCGACCGACTTCAAGTCCGGCACAGGTTCGGTGCGTACCAGCGGACGGCCCTCGTCCGTCCGCGTGATCTCGGCGTCGAATCCGGAGGCCTCGATGACGTCGGCGACGGCATGGGCGCGCCACTGAGCGTCCACGACCACCGAGATGCGTGCGCCGGCCGCCGAGATCACGGCCTGCCCCTGCGCGGCCAGAAGTCCGGCCAAGTCGGACGCCTCGGGGGGCGTCGACTCCGCGGAGAAGAAGGACAACTGGCTCACAGTCGCGACACTAGGTCACGGAAGGGCCGCGAGCGCGGTGTCTGCGTCGGAGCGTCACGGAAACGAGACGTCCCCTGCCACCGCGGAGGTGACAGGGGACGAATCAGTAGAGAGAAGTCCGATCGAGGATCAGACTGCGCGGACGCCCGTGGCCTGGGGGCCCTTGGTGCCCTGGCCGACCTCGAACTCCACGCGCTGGTTCTCCTCGAGGGTGCGGAAGCCGCTGCCCTGGATCTCGGAGTAGTGAACGAAGACGTCAGCGGAGCCGTCCTCGGGTGCGATGAAGCCGAAGCCCTTTTCGGCGTTGAACCACTTCACAGTGCCCTGTGCCATGCTTGTCTATCCTTCTTCTTGAACACCGGATTCGATGAACAGCACTTACAGTCCATCGGGCCGGTTCCGACCGCAGTGTTCTCACACCACGCTCGCAACAATTAGATCCTGCGAGCGTGAAAACGAACACAGAAGCTGCGACCGAGAGCAAGTCAACCACGTCCGACGGCATCACGACAGTCCGCACGACAACAACTTCGTAAAGATCGCGGGACCGCTGTCGGACACCCGTCCTACCATGTGTTTCGGGCACGAAACGAGGATGAGAACTGTGAGTACGACGACCGATGCACCTGCCGCTTCCTTCGGGGGCATGCTGCTCGGACGCGCACTGGCCGGGACCCCGTCCGGAGAGTCCCCGCTGACCCATGCTGCAGAGCTGCCCGGGCGCGAGTCTCGCTTCGCCCCTTGGCCACAGTGGCTCGAGCCTGCCGTCGTCGAGATCTTCCAGGACTGCGGGATTCCGCAGCCGTGGACGCACCAGGCGGACGCGGCGTCGCTCGCTCATGCGGGCCGCAACGTCGTCGTGTCGACGGGCACCGCGTCCGGCAAGTCCCTCGCCTACCGGATGCCGATCCTGAACACCCTGTCGATCGATCCGCGCGCCACCGCGCTGTACCTCGCTCCCACCAAGGCGCTGGGGGCAGACCAGCTTCGAGCGGCGATGGACATGACGGACACGCTCGCGTCCCGGGGCTTCCCCGACATCTCACCGAGCGACTACGACGGTGACACGCCGCTCGAAGTACGTCAGTGGGCCCGCCAGAACTCTCGATGGATCTTCACCAACCCCGACATGCTGCACATCTCCCTACTGAAGGGACATCAGCGCTGGGCGCACTTCTTCCGCAACCTGGCGTACGTCGTGGTGGACGAATGTCATTCGTACCGCGGTGTGTTCGGGTCCAACGTGGCACTGATCCTGCGTCGGCTCCGACGGATCGCCGCGCGGTACGGCGCCCGTCCCGTCTTCGTCCTCGCCAGCGCCACCGCGTCGAATCCCGGGGCCGCCGCCGGCAGGCTGGTCGGTGCGCCGTGCGAGGAGATCACCGACGACGGGTCCCCGCACGGGCCTCGCACGGTCGCGCTGTGGGAGCCACCGCTTCTCGACATCACCGGCGAGAACGGCGCCCCGATCCGTCGGTCGGCAGGTTCCGAAGCCGCGCGCATCATGGCGGACCTGGTGGTCGAGGGGGCGCGCACGCTGACGTTCGTACGGTCACGACGCGGTGCCGAACTGACCGCACTGGGAGCTTCGCGACTCCTGGCGGAGGTCGATCCGTCTCTGCCGCAACGCATCTCCGCGTATCGCGCCGGCTACCTCGCCGAGGACCGCCGGGTACTCGAGCGGTCACTGTCCGACGGCACCCTGCTGGGTGTCGCCACGACCAACGCACTGGAACTCGGCGTCGACATCGCCGGCCTGGATGCGGTCGTCGTCGCGGGATTCCCCGGAACGGTCGCGTCGTTCTGGCAGCAGGCGGGCAGATCGGGTCGTCGGGGTCAGGGCTCGCTGGTCATCCTCGTCGGCCGCGACGATCCCCTGGACACCTACCTGGTCCACCATCCCGCGGCCCTGCTGGACAAGCCCATCGAGGCGACGGTCACCGATCCCACCAACCCCTACGTGCTGGGCCCCCAGTTGCTCTGCGCGGCCATGGAACTGCCGCTGACGGACGACGAGGTCGACGAACTCGGCGCTGCAGGGGTGGCGCAGTCGCTGACGGAGCGCGGCCTGCTCCGACGTCGGCCGCACGGGTGGTACATCACGGCCGACGCGGCACCCCATGCCGCCGTGGACATTCGGGGCGGCATCGGATCACAGATCGCCATCGTCGACGGGTCGACCGGTCGGATGTTGGGCACCGTGGACGCCGGACGAGCGCCGTCCAGCACGCACCCGGGCGCGGTGCACATCCATCAGGGCGAGTCGTTCGTCGTCGACACCCTGGACTTCGAGGACGGTCTGGCGGTCGTGCATCCGGAGGAACCGGAGTGGACGACCTCGGCGCGCGAGGTCACCGACATCGTCATCGAGGACACTCACGAGCACCAGCGGTACGGCGAGGTGGACGTCGCCTTGGTGCAGGTCCAGGTCAGCCATCAGGTGGTCGGTTACCTCCGTCGGCTGCCGTCCGGAGAGGTACTCGACTCGGTCGAACTCGACATGCCGATGCAGGAACTGCACACGCGCGCAGTGATGTACACGATCACTCCGGAATTACTCGAAGCCGCCGGCGTCACGGCAGAACGCGTTCCCGGCTCGCTGCACGCGGCCGAGCACGCCGCCATCGGACTGCTGCCCCTGGTGGCGACGTGCGATCGATGGGACATCGGTGGAGTGTCCACTGCGCTGCATGCCGACACCGGCTTACCGACGGTCTTCGTCTACGACGGGTACGACGGCGGTGCGGGTTTCGCCGATCGCGGACACGCCGTCATCGAAACGTGGCTGTCGGCGACACGCGAGGCCATCGCGTCGTGCGAATGCGCGGCCGGGTGCCCGTCGTGTGTGCAGTCGCCCAAGTGCGGCAACGGGAACGACCCGCTGGACAAGGACGGCGCCGTGCGTGTGCTCGACGCCGTCCTCGCATGTCTGGACGGTTAGGCCGACACGGTCGCCGGTTCACCCAGCGCGACCGGCAAGCTCCGGAAGCCGTGCAGCACACGGGTATCGCGCTTGACTCCGGTACCGGCGGATGCGAGGTGCGGGAAGCGATCGAACAATGTGCGCAATCCGACCTCGCTCTCGGCGCGGGCCAACGCTGCTCCGAGGCAGTAGTGGCGTCCGCCCGAGAACGACAGATGCTTGTTCGCATTGGAGCGGCCCACGTCGAACGTGTCGGGATCGTCGAACACCTGCGGGTCGCGGTTGCCGGCGGCCAGGACGCAGACCACCAGATCCCCCGCCTCGAGGTCCATGCCCTCCACGGACATCGGCCCCTTGGCGACCCGGGCGGTCATCTGAACGGGCGACTCGAGCCGCAGCATCTCGTCGACGGCCGTGCCCCACAGCGACGGGTCCTCCTGCAGGCGGGTGAGCTGATCCGGGTTGTTCATCAGCAGGTTGATGCCGCTGCCCAGCAAGTTGACGGTGGTCTCGAATCCGGCGGCGAGCACCAGCCCGGCGGTGGCCCGCAACTCCCTGTCGTTCAGGTGGACGCCGTCCTCGGATGCGGCGATGAGCTGACTCATCAAGTCGTCACCGGGGTTCTTCCGCAACCCGGCGATGTGGGTGGCCAGCCACTCGTCGAATCCTTGCAGTCCCTGTTCGACCTCGCGGAACTGTGACCACGTGAGTCCGACATCCAGGCTCGGCGCCGCGAGTTCACCGAACTCCAACACCCTGCCCCGGTCGCTCTCCGGCACGCCGAGAATGTCGCCGATGACGGCGACCGGCAGCTTGGCGCAGTACGACGACACGATGTCGACCGTCCCGCCGCCGGTGGCGACCAACTCGTCGAGCAGCGCGTCCGCGACCCTCTGGACGTTGTCGCGCATCCCGTTCACCGCGCGCGCCGTGAACACCGACGACACGAGCTTGCGGTAGCGGGTGTGGGACGGCGGCTCGACCGACAGCAGTGACGGCGGTGCCAGCGGGTGCAGGGCACCGGTCCGGGTGCGACGCTCGATCGCTCGCAGAGGCTTCGGCAGATTCCCGCCGACGACCACGGTGCGGTAGTCGTCCGAGCGCAGCAGATCGAAGATCAGAGCGTGATCGACGGTGAGGTAGGAGACACGTCCCTCGACGAGCTTCCCCGTCTTGCGGATCTCGTCATAGAGGGGACCGGGGTTGGCCCGCGTGACGGGATCTGCGATGAGCTTGGCCTGAGGGTCGCCGATCTTGATTCCGCGCTTGGCGAAGAACCGTACGACTCCGTGCACAGCGAGCCACCGCATCCTCGACCGTGCCTCGTCTTTGACGGTGTCCACTCTCGACATGCCCAACCCCCCGATACAAGTGCATCCAACGATGCGCGTAACCCCGTGTCACACGTGTGACTGATCTCATGATGCTCCGTTCCCGCTCGCGGTGTCTACCGTCGTGTCATGACCCTGCGTCGAAGCGTGGCCGCATTGTGGATCGCCACAGTCCTCTATTGGCCGATGCAGGTCGTCGTGTCCCGCTCGTGGGCAACGCCCTACAGCTGGCGTGACGACGTCATCAGCGCGCTCGGCGCAGCCACCTGTACCGACTACTGCTCCCCCGATCACGTCGTCATGAACGCGACCTTCGTCGCCGTGGGCGCCGCGACGGCTGCGGGCGCAGCACTTCTGGTGCGTCCCTCCGTCGGTGTCGCCCGCACCGGGTGGGTGCTCGTGGCGTTGTCCGGGCTCGCGACGTGTGCGGTGGGGTTCCTGCCGCTCGACGTCTCACCGGTGCCCCACACCGTCGCGGCCCAGGTGCACTTCGGCCTGCAACTCGCCGGGATGCTGTGCGTCGCACGATCTGTCGGTCGGATCGCGTCCCGGTTCACCTACGCCTGCAGCGCGATCGCCGTGGTGGGCGGTATCGCGTTCCTCAGCCCGGGAAAGTGGGGACTGGGCTCGGGTGTCACCGAACGGCTCGCCCTGGACACCTTGAACGTGTGGACCATCGGCATGGGTGTGCTGCTGCTCGCCCGATCGTGGAATCCGGGCCCCGTAATCCGGGGCCGATAGTCCACGATCTCCAACCCCCACCGGCTCTACACTGGTCACACGCAGCGACAGGGAGGATGTTCACGGTGACGACAGCATCGCGTGACGAGAAGCCACAAACCCCGATTCGCAGTGTCGCCGTTCGCCGCGCAGCGGCACGAGCCGCCGTGGCCGCCAGTGCGAAGACCGGCCGCCCGGTCGCGCCGGAAGTTCGCAGGCTCGCCGAATCGCGCTGACCGATCGGCCGAGGTGATAGTTCACTATTCGCTCGCCGGTCCCGCCCTCGCCGAGGCCGAGGCATCCCGCTGACCGACGCGCAGCACCGCGATCGGCACCCGCACCCGGACCTGCACGTCCCACTCCTCCACGGTGCAACCGTCGAGCACCGCGTTCATCCGCTGCGCGGACTCGGTAGCCGCCGCACATCCCGCCTCCGACCCACCGATCAGTGCGGCAGCCCCCGCCAGCGCCGCCATGTCCGCCGCCGACTGCGCCTGGTGCCGCGCCGCCACCGCCGCCCCCACCGACACGACCAGCGCGGTCACGACCACCAGCGCCATCGCCACGAACGCCCCGACCACCGTCGCCGAACCTCGATCATTCATCCGACGGCTCTACCGCCGCGACCGCACTGGCAGCAACCGTCAACCCCGGCAACGGCGACGACGCCTCCACCCGCACCGTGACGACATCCTCGGTCCGCGACACCGTCACCCGTGCTCCCGGTGGACCGACCCGACGCGCGAGATCCAGAGCACCCACATCCCCGAGCGCCGTCAGCCGCGCTCCCTCGCGCGCCGCGTCGATACACCGGACGTAGGACGTGACCGTCACCAGCGCACCCAGACACAGCACCAGGACGACCACGATCGACGAGATCGCCAGCGCCGCTTCCACCGTCACCGCGCCGGCGTCCCCCGTCACACCTGCGTCTGCAGCGCCTTGTCGATGATCCCCGTCAATGCGGTCACGATGCTGTCGCCGGTGACCACCGTGTACAGCACGGCCCCGAACGCGGCCGCGGCGATGGTGCCGATGGCGTACTCCGCCGTGGACATCCCGTCGTCCTCGGCCATCATGATCGCCGCGCGCGCTCCGAGACGGTTCAGCATTTCCCTCATGTTCTCCCCCTTCATGATCCGAGGCGGGACATCCGCCTCGGCGCTTCTGGGCGCGCCTCACAGCACGCCGCCGTTCAGAACCGACCCGGCCAGACCGATCACCACGGGCACGATGCCGAGGCAGACGAACGCCGGCAGGAAGCACAGGCCGAGCGGGCCGCTGACCATGACGCCCGCACGCTCCCCCGCGGCAGCCGCGGCGTCGTCCGCTCGGGAGCGCAGTTCCGTCGCCGCCTCGGCAGTGGCATCGGCCATGGAGGTTCCCGATCTGGCCGATCGCAGGATCACGCGCGCGACGGCCTCCGTGTCCGCATCGGCAGCGAGCGCGCGCCACGCGGATTCCGGTTCCCCACCGAGCGAGAGCACGTGAGACGCGCGACGAAGTGCCGACGCCATCGGTTCCGGCGCGACACCGGCGACGGCAGACGCCGATGCGGCGATGTCGAGGCCTGACCGCAGACAGGACGACAGCAGATCCAGGGCACTCGCGGTCGCATGGATGTCGTACTCGCTCGGTGAGGATTCCGACTCGACGACAGTCGGCGGTCGCAGCCGAGCCCGCGCACCGGTGGCCGGCGGCACCGCGAGGAGGGCACAGGCCAGCAGGACGAGAGTGGTTGTCACGACGCCACCTTCGCCACGATCGCATCGGTCCACAGGAGGCCGGCACACGCGAGGGTCACGCCCACGACGAGCATGATTCCGCCGACTCCGCCGCCGGCAAGCACAGCGACGGGCGATGCGCCCATCGCCTGACCGAGCAGCGTCCCCACGGCGGGTAGAGCGGCCAGCACCGCCGCCGTCGCGCGGGGACCTGCCATCGACGCCTCGATACGTCGTGCCGATCGCGCTCGGTCCTTCAGATCGGTACGGACGGCGTCGAGCAGGGATGCGAGTCGTAGGCCGTGTACCTCGGCGACGCGCCAGACCGCTGCCACACGCGCGAAGTCGGCGCCTGATCCGAGGGCACCGACGGCGTCGGACATCGCTCCGCCCAACTCGGCGCGCGCGGCGGCGGATGCGAACACCGATCCCACCTCGCCCCGATGTTCCTGCGCAGCAACGCGACAGGCCACGGCCGGGTGCGCACCGACACGGAGTTCTGCGACCACGGTGTCCAGTGCGGAACACAGGGTGGTCGACGCCGCCCGCTCGGCGACGCGGCCCGCCGAACGACTGCGCCGCACGACGAGCGTGGTCGCCAGCACCGCCAGCGCGCACCCCACGGTCCAGCCGAGGAGCACGCCGACGACCAGCGACAGCGCAGGAACCCAGATTCGGGCGGACACCTGCCCCACGAGAAATGTGCGAGCACGTCGCGGACGCAACCGACGCCGCGCGTCGTGAACCGGCACCACGAGCACGGCCAGAGCCAGACACAGCGCCGCCGCGATCACACCGGCCCCTCACGTCGCCCGAGAACGGCCAGGAGAGTGTCGTAGCCCGGCCCGTGCGCATTCTGCCGGGACCACGCGTCGACGACGGTGCACAGTCCACGCTCGTCGCGTTCGAGAACACCGATGGAGGCGAGCACGCGGCGCCCGGACGACTCCCGCGCGACGTGCAGGACCACCTGCACGGCGGCGGCGAACTGACTGTGCAACGCCGCGCGGTCCATACCGCCCAGTGCCGCAAGTGCTTCGAGCCGCGCGGGCACCTCGTCGGGCGAGTTGGCGTGCACGGTGCCCGCGCCGCCGTCGTGGCCGGTGTTGAGCGCCGTCAACAGGTCGACGACCTCGGCCCCGCGTACCTCCCCGACGACGATGCGATCCGGACGCATCCGCAGCGCCTGTCGCACCAGGTCCCGCACATCGACCTGACCGACGCCCTCGACGTTGGCGGGGCGAGCGACGAGTTGGACGACGTGCGGGTGGGACGGTGCCAACTCGGCCGCGTCCTCCACGCAGATGATCCGCTCGGCGGGGTCCACCTCGCCCAACAGTGCCGCCAACAAGGTGGTCTTGCCCGTTCCGGTACCGCCGACGACGAGGAACGCCAACCGTCCGGACACGATGCGCCGCAACAACTCCTCGGACCCGGTTGCGAACGCACCCGATTCCGCAAGCGCTGAAAGACCCTGCGACGCCGGACGGAGCACCCGCAGCGACAGGCACGTCCCACCCTGCGCGACGGGTGCGAGTACGGCATGCAGTCGAACTCCGAAGGAGTCGCGATCGACACCCGGCAGACGCCCGTCCACCCATGGCTGCGCGTCGTCGAGCCGCCGCCCGGCGGACAGCGCCAGTCGCTGCGCGAGTCGACGGACCGCAGCTTCGTCGGTGAAGCTGACACCGGCGCGGCGCAATCCGGAACCACGGTCGACCCAGACGTCCCGGGGTCCGGTGACGAGGACGTCGGTGACACCCGGTTCCCTCAGGACGGAGTCCAGAACCCCGGCGCCGCGGAACTCGGTGTCGAGGACGTGCAGCGCGGCCAACAGATCGGCATCACCGAGTACCCCACCCGCTTCGGCGCGTAGAGCGTCGGCGATGACCGCGGGAGTCGGATCCCGATCCGAACCCGCCAGTCGGCCCCGCACCCGGTCGAGCAGATCGGTGGACACCCAGTTCGTCACGACGGCGCTCCGGTGCCGGACAGGATCGCCAGCACCGCGGATGCAGCGGCCGCCAGGGACGAGCGCCTGCCCAGCGACAGCCCGCGCCCGTCGAGCATGGCCGCCAGTCGGCGCTCGGGCCGTACCGACGCCAGCAACGGCACCTGGACAATCTCCGCGACGTCCGCGGCGGTCAAGCCTCCCGGTGCCGGTCCCCGCACGACCAGTCCGACGTTCGCGCACACCGAACCCACCGAGTCCGCGACGACACGAGCGGCGGCGGCCGAGCGCACCGTGGCGGGCGTGATCAGGACGACGAGGTCCGCCACGTCCAACGCGCCTCGCTGCACAACTCCGTCGGTCCTGGGTGTGTCGCAGACGACCACGTCGCCGGCCGACCGTCCTGCTGCGACCACGGCACGCAGGGCGTTCTCCGTGATCACGTTCACCGCGTCACGACGCGTCGAGAGGACGGCCAGGTCGTCGATACCGGGAAGTGCGTGATGCAACGCGTCGGCCGTGACGTTGCCGCCGTCGATCACCAGGTCCGGCCACCGCAACCCGGGGGACGTGTCGAGCCCCGCGACGAGGTCGAGACCCCCGCCGCCGACGTCCCCGTCGACGAGCAGTGCCCGGCCGGATCGTGATGCGACGAGTGCGAGTGCCGTGGCGAAGACGGATGCACCGGCTCCCCCGCATCCCCCGGTCACCGCGATGACGACCCCGTCGCCGCCACTGTCGTGGGACCGGAGCGTGAGGAATTGCATGAGGTCGGTCTCCGCGGCCGGCAGTTCGAGAACGCGCGTGGTGCGCAGCAGCGCCGCCGCCTGCCAGGACCGGACGTCGGCGGGCCGATCCGTGACGACCGCGAGCCGCGGATGGATCGGGAACTGGTGTGCAGCAGCCAGATCGGCGTCTGCCCGAGCGACGACGACGATGTCCGCGGACTGCCAGGCGGACCTGTCGGGAAGCCCTGGCACGTGAACGGACGTCCGGCCGGCCGCGGCCGCCACTCGACGGACGTGATCGGAGACGGCGGGGTCGGACGCGACGACGAGCACTGTCCCGCGCTGCGGAGGTTGGGTCACGTGGTCGATGGTGCGGGAGACGGGCACCCGGAACCAGAGCGTCGGTCCGCATCCTGTGGACAACTCCCACCCGGGGATGACGAGAGCACTCGACGGAGAGACGTGATAGGGGCCGAACCGAGGACGACCCCCGCCAGGGGGGGAGGAGGCGGGGGTCGTCGGCGTTCAGCTCCGGGGGGTCGAGCTGAACACACCCGATTCGAGACCAGGCACCCGAAATGCTACACCGCCGACAACGGCTGACGGCATGTGCGACGTGATCACGATCTGCGCTCCGACCGCAGGTCGGCCGTTACCCTGGGGACGTGACCTCACCCCTGGCTGCGGCCGACCACGGGACGCCGGGCCGAGTGGCCGCGTTCTTCGATCTGGACAAGACCATCATCGCCAAATCGTCCACGCTCGCCTTCAGCAAGCCCTTTTTCGACGGCGGGTTGATCAACCGTCGGAGCGTGCTCAAGAGCAGCTACGCCCAGTTCCTGTTCCTGGTCTCCGGAGCGGACCACGACCAGATGGAGCGCATGCGGATCCACATCGCCAACATGTGCACCGGCTGGGACGTCGAGCAGGTCCGAGCCATCGTCGCGGAGACGTTGCACGACATCGTCGACCCGCTGGTCTTCGCCGAAGCCGCGGACCTGATCGCCGACCACAAGCTGCGCGGCCACGACGTGGTCATCGTGTCGGCGTCGGGCGAGGAAGTGGTGGCTCCGATCGCGGAGGCACTCGGCGTGGACCACGACATGGGTACGCGTATGGCCGTCGCCGACGGCAAGTACACCGGTGAGCTCTCGTTCTACTGCTACGGGCCGGGCAAGGTCGTCGCGATGGAGGAGCTGGCCGAGCAGGAGGGTTACGACCTCTCCCGCTCGTACGCCTACTCCGACTCCATCACCGATCTGCCGATGCTCGAGGCCGTCGGTCACCCGACGGCGGTCAACCCGGATCGAGGGCTCCGCAAGGAAGCGGCGTCCAACGGATGGCCCATCCTCACGTTCTCGAACCCGGTCTCGCTACGTGCTCGTTTCCAGACGCCGTCGTCGGGAACTGTCGCCGGGATGGCCGCGGTGTCGTTCGGAGCTCTCGCCGCCGGTGCTGCCACCTACAGCCTGTTGCGACGCCGACGCTGAATCGATCGGGTTCTCGGAAACCCTTGCTGTGTTGCGGGTCACAGAGTACAAATGGTCGTACGGGAAGACGGAAGGCCAAGAGCGGGCCGGAAGAGAAGGATCGCTCTCCCAGCCGGGCTTTCCCCAGCACGACCGATCAGTACCCACGCGTAGCTAGCCGCTTTGACGGCACAAGTGTTGTGGGCCTGCGAAAGTCGAGCATCAGGGATGAGAACTTCGCACTGGTTGCGGACACGAGTCCCGGGCGCACGATTTCTCGCCGAGGCCTCGCGGAGTCCGCTCCGCCGCAACCCACTCTGCACGCCTGGTAACAGACGTTCGTGCTGACGGGCGACGATGCCGGGGTGAGAACTCGGCAACGTCGCCCGTTGTCGTTGCGGGACAACCCGTTCGGTCAGATCTGGTTGTCGGCTATCGTCGTCGCCTCGGCTGCGCCGGCCTCGAAGGTGCCGCAGCACAACAACACCCAGCTCCCGACTCCCCGTTCCGTTCCCTGCGCGAAACCGTCGGCACCGGTGCGGTACGCGGCGAGTCGGGTCGCCCAACTCACCTCGGGCACGCCGAGGTTGCGCGGATCGAAGCCGGTCGACACCGCGACCAACCGTGAGGCCGCGCGCGCGACGATGCCGTCCGCGGTGCCGAACGGCTTCAACGTCAGCAATTCGCCGTGCACGATCGCCGCGAGTACCGGCGCCGGAGCGCGAGTTCCTCCGGTCACCAGGGCGGCCAGGAACGTCAGCCTCTCTGCCACGGCAGGGTCTGCCCGCGGTCGTCCCAGCTCGTCCTGACTGGTCGCCAGGTCCGCCGCGGCCAGCAGATGCAGACGGGCCAGAGCTTGTAGGGGCGCACGCTGCCAGACCCCCACCATGATCGGCAGGCTGTCCCCGTCGAGAGCCTGAGCCACGCGCAGCGCGCCGGCCAGCAACGGCGGAGTGTCCTGCCCCTCCTCCGGAAGCGCGGTCGACGATCCTTCGATCACGGCCGACGCCCGCGCGGCACGCACCGAGGCCTCCGAGGCAGTGGCAGCCCACCCACGCCGGTTGGCCTTGTGCCGATGCACCTCACCGAGCGCGTTGCGAGCGCGCTCGGCGGCATCACGGACGCCCTCGAGCTCGAGTATCGGGCCGAGGGGATCCGTGCCTGCGCTGCTCATCCGGCCAGGCTAGCTGGCAGGTGTGCCGGCATTCCGCTCGGCGGCCATCAGTTCCGCACGCTCGCGTCTGCGAACCGCCTGCTGCTCAGGATCGGGCACCGGAACCGCAGCGAGCAGCCTCTTCGTGTACGGGTCGGTCGGCGAACGGAGGATCTTGTCCGTCCTGTCGAACTCCACCAGCTTGCCTGCACTCATCACGGCGATGCGTCGGGCAAGAACCTCGACCACGGCCAGGTCGTGGCTGATGAACAGGCACGCGAAGCCGTACTCCCGTTGCAGCTCCTGGAACAACTCCAGCACCTTGGCCTGCACGGACACATCGAGTGCCGATGTGGGCTCGTCGGCGACCAGCAGCGTCGGTTCGAGTGCCAGCGCACGCGCGATGCCGACACGTTGACGCTGCCCACCGGAGAGTTGATGCGGATACCGGTTGCGCATGTCGCGCGACAGATGCACCTGGTCGAGCAACTCTTCGATCTTCTTGTCCCGCTGTCCGCGATCCATGTCGGTGTGCAACAGCATCGGCTCTCCGATGGACTGACCGATGGGCCACCGCGGGTTCAGCGACGAACCCGGGTCCTGGAAGACGATGCCGACCTTCTTACGAACCGGCCGCAGGTCGCGAGTCGACATCGACGTGATGTCGGTACCGGCGATGGACAACGATCCGGAATGCAGCTTCAGCAGCCCGACCGCGGCCTTGCCGATGGTCGACTTCCCCGATCCCGACTCACCGACCAACCCGACGACCTCGCCGGGCTCGATGCTCAGGCTCACGCCGTCGACTGCCCGGAACCCGCCGGACCGGCGCGCACCGGGGTATTCGATCACGGCATCGGTCAGTTCGAGCGCGTACCGAACGTCGGGAGTGTCGTCGGTCCCGGTCTGCCCTGCGCGAGAGCCGAGGTGGGGCACGGAGGCGAGCAACTCGCGGGTGTACGCGTGCTCGGGCCGAGCGAAGATGTCGGTGGACGTGCCCTGCTCGACGATGTCCCCGCCGCGCATCACCAGGATGCGGTCGGCCATGTCCGCGACCACGCCCATGTCATGGGTGATCAACAGAATTGCCGCGTTCACGCGACCGCGAAGATCACGCATCAGCTGGAGGATCTCTGCCTGCACCGTCACGTCGAGCGCAGTGGTGGGTTCGTCGGCGATGAGGACGGACGGTTCCGACGCGAGCGCCTGGGCGATCATGGCGCGCTGACGCTGTCCGCCGGACAACTGGTGCGGGTAGTACTTGACCCGCTTCTCGGGTTCGGGCATCTCGACCAACCGCAACAATTCGATGACGCGTTCCTTCGCCTGCGCCTTGGTCACGTCACTGTGCGCGCGGATGGCCTCGGTGATCTGCCACCCGATGCTGTAGACGGGATTCAGGGCCGTCATGGGCTCCTGGAAGATGACGGCGATGTCCTTGCCGCGCACCGAGTTCAAGTCTCGCTCGCGCAAGCCAGTCAACTCACGGCCGTTCAGCGTGATGCTGCCGCTGACCCGACTGTTGTCGGCCAGCAGGCCGGGCACCGCCATCGCGGTCGTGGACTTTCCCGAGCCCGATTCGCCGACGATGGCGAGGATTTCACCGCGAGCGAGGTCGAACGAGACATTCCGTACGGCCGTACGCCACGTCTTGTCGACTTCGAAATCGATCGTCAGATCCGAGACTCCGAGAATGGGGCCGGTCTTGTCGTCACTCATGTCCGTCAGCTCCGTTTCGGGTCGAGCGCATCTCGCAGCGCATCGCCCATGAGGATGAAGGCCAGCACGGTCACCGACAGGAACCCGGCGGGGAAGAGCACCAGGTGCGGCGAGGTCGAGATGTAGTTCTGGCCGAGGTTGATCTGCAGGCCCCACGAGATCGCCGGCAACTGCAGCCCGATACCCAGGTAGGACAGCGTGGCCTCGGCCGCGATGAACGTGCCGACGGCGATGGTCGCGTACACGAGAACGGGCGCGAGGGCGTTGGGCAGGATGTGACGGACCAGGATGCGGAACGTGCTCGCGCCCAGCGCCTGTGCGGCCTGCACGTACTCGCTCTGCTTGATCGAGATGACCGACGAGCGGACCAGTCGCATGGCCGTCATCCACCCGAAGGCGATGAGGGCCAGCGCCACCGTGGTGACGGTCCGCTCACTGGTGACGGTGAGCAGGACCAGCGCGCCGAGCAGGAGCGGAATGCCGAAGAAGATGTCGGTGAAGCGGGCGAGCAGGCTGTCCAGCACGCCGCCGAAGTACCCGGCGAGCGCGCCGATCAGGACGCCGATGATCAGCACACCGATGACGGCGAGCAGTCCGATGGTCAGCGAGATGCGTGCGCCGTAGATGACGTTGGCGTAGTAGTCGCATCCCTGCAGGTCCGTTCCGAACCAGTGCTCGGAGCTCGGAGAGAGACGGGTGTCCGACAAGGTGCACGCACGCGGATCGATGCCGCGCGCGAACAACTGCGGCACGATGGCCATCAGGACGAGGACGCCCGTGATGACGGCACCGAACCAGAAGAAGACGCTGCGCCGCAGCTTCTTCCACGCGTTGCCCCAGAGACTGGCCTGGCCGACCAGCTCCTGTGCCTCGCCGGTGACGACGTTGCCCGGCTCGCCGGCAGCGGCGACATGCTGTGCATCGTTGGTCATAGCGCGCCTACTCGTATCGAATTCGGGGGTCGAGGAGCGCGTACAGCACGTCCACGACGAGGTTGAAGAAGATGTAGAAGAAGACCATCAGGGTGACGATGCCGACGACCACTGCACCTTCCTGGCGTTGCACGGCGTCGAAGATCGCCCGACCCAGACCCGGCAGGTTGAACACCGACTCGGTGACGATGGCGCCGCCCAGCAGTGCTCCGATATCCGCGCCGATGAACGTGACGACGGGGATCATGCTGTTGCGCAGCGCGTGGCGGAGCACGATGCGCCGGTACCCGACGCCCTTGGCGCGCGCGGTACGGATGTAGTCCGCGGCCATGGCCTCCGACACGGCCGATCGGGTCAGTCGCGCCACGTACGCCATGGACAGTGAGGCAAGGACCAGACCGGGAAGCAGGTAGCTGTACCACCCGTCGTTGATGCCGGCGATGGGAAACAGATCGAACTTGTATCCGAAGATGTACTGCGCGACGAAACCGAAGACGAAGACGGGGACGGACACCAGCAGCGTCGTCGACACCAGCACGAGGTTGTCGAAGAAAGAGTTCCGGCGCAGACCCGAGAGCACACCGGCCGCGATGCCGAGGACTGCCTCGAACACGATGGCGACGATGGTCAGACGCACCGTCACGGGAAGGCGCTGGGAGATGGTGTCGAGCACGGGACGCCCGGCGAAGTCGGTGCCGAAATCACCCTGAAGAAGTCCGCCGACGTACTTGGCGTACTGCACGAAGAACGGATCGTCCAGGTTGTACTGCGCGCGCAGTTGCGCAACGACTGCCGGGGCCAGCGGGCGGTCACCCGCGAGCGCGCGAATCGGGTCGCCCGGAAGGGCGTACACCATCGCGAAGATCAGGAACGAGGCACCGATCAGGACCGGGATGGTCAACAGCAATCGGCGCGTGATGAAGCGACCCACTGGGCTCTCCTCTTCGGGTCTTACGGTTCACGCACCGGTGGGGCGCCTTGCACGAGCGCGGCGCCCCACCGAGTCGAGAGAGGAATCAGCTGACCGTGACGTCCGCAACCTCGATGTCACCGAACAGGTCGATCTTCACGTTGTCCACACGGTCGCTCCAGACCGCCTGGTTCAGGCCGTAGAAGAGCGGGGTGGCCGGCAGGTCGCGGAACAAGATGTCCTCGGCCCGCTGGTATTCCGTCGTCGCGGCGTCGATGGACTCCGCGTTGTTGCCCTGCGACAGAGCAGCGTCGAACTCCGGGTTGGAATAGAAGCTGACGTTCGAGCCGGCCGGCGGAAGTGCAACCGAGCTGTAGACCGGCGACAGGAAGTTGTACAGCGACGGGTAGTCCATGATCCAACCGGACCGGAACGGACCCGTCATTCCCTTCGCGTCCTGAAGCGGCAGGTACTGCGCGAACTGCAGATCGCCGCGCAGGACGTAGTCGACACCGAGGTTGGTGCGCAGCTGGTTGCCCACCGCCGTCATCCAGGTGTCATGTGCCGCACCTGCGTTGAACCACAGATCGATCGGCTGCGAACGGTCGAAACCAGCCTGATCGAGCAGCGTGTTGGCCTGCGCTGCGTTCAGCTCGCACTTGGTGCCGCAGGCGTCCTCGCGGTAGCCGTCGACGACGGGTGAACCGAAGGAGTTGGCCGGGGTACGAGTGTTGGTGAAGATGGCCTCGGTGATGGCCTGACGATCGATCGCCATCGAGAACGCCTCACGCACACGGGGATCCGAGAAACGCGGGTCGTACGTCGGGAAGGCGAGCGAGGTGATGTCGGGGCGAGCGCGCTCTCCGTACCGGTCACCGAACTGGTCGCGGGCGGTGGCCCACGCGTCCGGCGGCAGGTCCAGCATCACGTCGAGTCCACCGGCCTGGACATCGGTGTAACCGGTGCTCAGCTCGGTGTAGACCTTGAACTGCACGCCCTGCGACTGCGCGGGCTTGTCACCCTTGTAGTCGTCGTACTTGGTCAGGGTGATGCCCTGGCCCTCGACGAAGTCCTCGTCGGCCTTGAACGGACCGTTGCCGATGGGGCGACGACCGAACGCGTCGGGGTCGGTGAAGAACGCCTCGGGCAGCGGCGAGAACGCGCTGTAACCCAGGGTCACCGGATAAATCGCGAAGGGCTCCTTCAAAGCGACACGAATCGTGGTGTCGTCCACAGCTTCGAGTCCGGACATGGCGGTCGCTGCGGGCTCTGCGCCCTCGGCGGCCTGCAGGTCGTCGTAACCCTGGACGTTCTCGAAGAAGTACGAGGCGCCGTAGGCGTTGGTGCTGAGAGCGGTGTAGTTCCACGCGTCGACGTAGGACTTCGCGTTCACGGGCGTGCCGTCGTGGAAAGTCCAGTCCGGCTTCAGCTTGATGGTCCAGTTGGTCTGATCGTCGGACTCGACCGACTCGGCGACGCCGGTGTACTCGACTTCACTGCTCTCGTCGTTGTAGTTGACCAACGGCGTGAACAGGGCTTTGAGAACCTGGTTGCCCTCGCTCTCGGTGGTGTTACCGGGAACGAGCGGGTTCTCGGGCTGGCCGATGTACAGGCTGTAGGTGCCCTCGGCGCTCGAGGACCCACCCCCGCCACCACACGCCGCGAGCATCCCCACGGCGGCGATGGCCACCGAGACCACCGCGATCGTCTTCTTGACTCTCAACATGTCCTCCATCGAATCCGGCACGTACAGGGTCGACTGCACGCACCGTCCGCGGGTGGTCCGCGGGTGTCGGGTGGGCCACGGGCGATGACCGGCGTGACCCGGATATTTGCTTGACTTTAGACACACTCACAAAGGTCTGTCGTCTACTCCCCCGAAATCGTGAGGACACCGAACCTCTCCGAAACGGGGCCGTAACCTGACAGGACTGGACCTCACCGGTCAGACAGCCTGATGAGAGGCATTTTCTGTTTGCCGTCACAAACCATCGCCGCTGCACACCGCCTGTCGCGTCGTAGCCACCTCTCGCCGCAGACTTCTGCGCGCGACGTATCGCGGCGGTGCGTCACCGGTCACACGTGACTACCCTCACAGTCGCAAGAACCAGCCGCAAAAGCGAAAGAGGTCGCGTTCGGATGACGGAATCAGCAGTGAACGAGCACCCGGTGTCCTACCCACCCAGCGACGACTTCGTCGCGCAGGCCAACGCCGGGGCCGAGCTGTACGCGTCGGCGAAGGACGACCGACTCGCGTTCTGGGCGGAACAGGCGAACCGGCTGCACTGGCACACCCCGTTCGAGCAGGTCCTCGACTGGTCCGACGCACCCGTCGCGAAGTGGTTCGTCGGCGGCGAGCTCAACGTCGCGTACAACTGCGTCGACCGGCACGTCGTGGAAGGCCGCGGCGACCAGGTGGCGATCCACTGGGAGGGCGAGCCCGGCGACAGCCGCGAGATCACCTACTCCGATCTTCTCGCCGAGGTCAGCCGAGCCGCCAACACGTTCACCGAACTCGGACTGGTCTCCGGCGACCGCGTGGCGATCTACATGCCGATGGTTCCCGAGGCGATCGTCTCGATGCTGGCCTGCGCCCGCCTCGGCCTGACCCACAGTGTCGTGTTCGCCGGCTTCTCCTCCTCGGCACTGCGGTCGCGCATCGACGACGCCGAGGCCAAGCTCGTCGTCACCACCGACGGCCAGTGGCGACGCGGCAAGGCCGCGCCCCTCAAGGATTCGGTCGACGAAGCGGTGGACGGCGCCGCGTCGATCGAGCACGTCCTGGTGGTCAAGCGCACCGACATCGACGTCCAGTGGACCGAGGGGCGCGACCTCTGGTGGCACGAGAGCGTCGGCAACGCCTCACCCGAGCACGAGGCCCAGCCGTTCGACTCCGAGCACCCTCTCTTCATCCTCTACACCTCCGGCACCACCGGTAAGCCGAAGGGCATCATCCACACCAGCGGTGGGTACCTGACGCAGACCGCGTACACCCACCACTACGTCTTCGACCACAAGCGTGGCAAGGACGTCTACTGGTGCACCGCCGACATCGGCTGGGTGACCGGCCACAGTTACATCGTCTACGGCCCGCTGGCGAACGGCGCGACGCAAGTTGTCTACGAGGGAACACCGAATTCCCCCGACGAGCACCGGCACTGGAACATCATCGAGAAGTACGGCGTCTCCATCTACTACACGGCGCCCACCCTGGTGCGCACGTTCATGAAGTGGGGTCGCGAGATCCCCGACGCCCACGACCTGTCGTCGATCCGACTCCTCGGCAGCGTCGGCGAACCCATCAACCCCGAAGCGTGGCGATGGTTCCGCGATGTCATCGGAGCCGGAAGCGCCCCGATCGTCGACACGTGGTGGCAGACCGAGACCGGCGCGATCATGGTCTCGCCGCTCCCCGGTGTCACCGCGACCAAGCCCGGCTCGGCCCAGACTCCCCTCCCCGGCATCTCGGCGGCGATCGTCGACGACGACGCGAAGGTGCTCGGCCCCGGCGGAAACGGCTACCTCGTGCTGGACGAACCGTGGCCGTCGATGCTGCGCGGTATCTGGGGCGACATGGAGCGCTACAAGGACACCTACTGGTCGCGCTATGCCACCGAGGGCTGGTACTTCGCCGGCGACGGCGCCCGCTTCGACGAGGACGGTGACCTCTGGGTCCTCGGCCGGGTCGACGACGTCATGAACGTCTCCGGCCACCGCATCTCCACCTCCGAGGTCGAGTCGGCACTGGTCAGCCACCACGGTGTCGCGGAAGCAGCCGTCGTGGGTGCCGCGGACGACACCACCGGCCAGGGCATCGTCGCGTTCGTGATCCTGCGCGGCGGAGTCGAGAACACCGGCGACGCTCTCATCGCGGAACTGAAGGCTCAGGTGTCCAAGGAGATCTCCCCGATCGCCAAGCCGCGTCAGATCACGGTCGTGCCGGAGCTGCCCAAGACCCGCTCGGGCAAGATCATGCGCCGCCTGCTCCGCGACGTGGCCGAGGGCCGCGACCTCGGTGACACCTCCACCCTCGTCGACCCGGCGGTCTTCGACGCGATCACCAAGGCAAGCCAGAAGTAACACGCACAGAGAAAGGGGCTCGTGCACCGTGTGCACGAGCCCCTTTCTGCTGTCACCGGTCAGGACACGGCGTCGAGGTCTCGTCCGCGCGTCTCCTTCATGACGACGAGCGCGAACAGGGTCAGCGCCGCGGCGATGGCGAGGTACACGCCCACCCACGCGACGCCGTACGAGTTCACCAACCAGGTCGCGATGAACGGTGCCACCGCAGCACCCAGGATGCTGGCGGTGTTGTACGAGATTCCCGATCCGGTATAGCGCACGTTGGTCGGGAACAGCTCGGGCAGAACAGCACTCATCGGTCCGAAGGTCAGACCCATCAGCGCCAGCCCGACGCACATGAACAGCAGCATCCGGCTCTCGGTCGCGGACTCGGGAGCGGCGAACCACTTGAACGACAGGCCGAACAGGATGATCGCGGTGGTGATGACGATCAGCGTGATGCGGCGGCCGAACCGATCGGCGAGCCATCCCGAGACCGGGACGAATGCGGCGAAGAACAACACCGAGATGAGCTGCAGACCGAGGAAGTCGGTGTAGGCGATGGTCACGGCGACACCGCTGTGATCGACCACCTTGCCGGTGCCGTAGCTGACCACCCACGTCGTCATGACGTAGAACAGCGTGTACGTCGCGAGCATGACGAACGTGCCCAGGATCAGCGGACGCCAGCTGGTCTTGAAGACTTCTGCCACAGGCGTTTTGACGCGCTGGCCGTTGGCCACGGCGCGCTTGAACACCGGCGTCTCCTCGAGCTTGAGACGCACGTACAGGCCGATGATCACCATGATGGCGCTGAGCAGGAACGGCACTCGCCAGCCCCAGGTGAGGAACGCGTGATCGGCACCGGAGGTCTTGGAGTCGTAGTCCAGCGACAACGTCAGGATCAGGAAGATGCCGTTGGCCATCAGGAAGCCGATGGGCGCGCCGAGCTGCGGCCACATCGCGGCCCAGGCCCGCTTGCCCTCCTTGGCGGTCTCGGTCGCCAGCAGTGCGGCGCCCGACCACTCGCCGCCCAGGCCGACACCCTGCGTGAAACGCATGAGCGCCAACAGCATCGGGGCGATGATGCCCACGCTGTCGTAGGTGGGAAGCAGTCCGATGAGGAAGGTCGCGATACCCATGGTGAGCAGGGACCCGACCAAGGTCGCCTTCCTGCCGATGCGGTCACCGAAGTGCCCGAACAGAACCGAACCGATGGGGCGGGCGACGAACGCCAACCCGAAGGTCGCGAACGAGGCGAGGAGCGCAGTCGTGTCGTTGCCCGCGGGGAAGAACAGGCGCGGGAAGACCAGGACGGCGGCCGTCGCATAGATGTAGAAGTCGAAGAACTCGATGGACGTTCCGACCATCGAGGCGATGACGATGCGGCTGCGGGGTACGCCGTCCACGTCGTCGGACGTCGGACCGGAGACGCGGGAACCGTCGGCGTTCGGCATGCGGTCCGCTGATGTACTTGTCACGGATTGGGCTCCTGTTTGCGGAAAGCCTCCTGGTGAGGAGGCGGGTTCGTCAGCAGGAAGTTACCGGACGACATGTGAGTTCAGGACCGATACCGTCCACTCGGTTCGTGACCGGTCCCAACCCGCGGCCGGAGCACTGTCGCCCGACGGCGATAGGGTGAGCGCGGACCGGGTAAGGACATAGGGTGGGTTCAGTCCGTAACGGTTCAGTTCGAGACCAGGACCCACCGCGCCAGAAGTCAGCACATCGAAGGGATTCGCACGTGAGCAGCAGCCGAGGCACCGACAAGGGTGGTCAGACGACTGCACCGGCCAGCATCTCCTCGATCCCGCTGACGGATGTCGACAGCCGCAGCAATCCGTCCACCGCCAGCATCGGCACGCTGGTCAAGGACGCGACCGCGCAGGTCTCGACTCTGGTCCGCGCCGAGGTCGAGCTGGCCAAGGCCGAGGTCACCGGCGAGATCAAGAAGGGCCTGCAGGGCAGCGTCCTGTTCATCCTCGCGCTGGCAGTCCTCATCTTCAGTTCGTTCTTCTTCTTCTTCTTCCTCGCGGAGCTGCTCAACGTCTGGGTCACGCGCTGGCTCGCCTTCCTGATCGTCTTCCTGATCATGATCGTCATCACCGCGCTGCTCGCGTTCCTCGGCTACCTGCGAGTGAAGAAACTGCGCAAGCCGGCCAAGACGATCGATTCGCTCAAGGCCGCGTCGTCCGTACTCCCGGGTCAGGGCGACTCCTCGGCGAAGCAGTTGGACGCGCTGGACGTGCGCGCTCCGCTGTCGCGCTGAGTCAGCGCGCAGTGGCAGCACCCGATCCGTCCACGGTCCGGTACCCCGGACCGTGGCAGCATCGCGACGTCCGCGCCAACGGCATCCGTTTCCACGTCGTCGAGGTGGAGCCGGTGGCTGCGACGCGTGAGGCGGCTCCCCTGGTGATCCTGGTGCACGGGTTCGCCGATCTCTGGTGGTCGTGGCGGCACCAGCTCAGGGCACTCGGCGCTGCCGGGTTCCATGCCGTCGCGGTCGACCTGCGCGGATACGGCGACAGCGACAAGCCGCCCCGCGGATACGACGGGTGGACACTCGCCGGAGACATCGCCGGACTCGTTCGAGCGCTCGGTCACGACGACGCGGCGCTGGTGGGACACGCCGACGGTGGACTCGTGTGCTGGGCGACCGCAGCACTGCATCCCCGCGCGGTGCGCTCGATCGCCCTCATCGCGTCGCCGCACCCGATCTCGCTTCGCCGCGCTGCGACGCGCGATCCAGCGCAGCGGTCCGCGTTGATGCCGTCGTTCCTGCGCTATCAGATTCCCCGCGTCCCCGAACGCACGCTCACCGCCGACAACGGCCTGGAAGTGGAGCGCCTGGTGCGCAGCCGCTCGTCGGAGCAGTGGCAACGGAGCGAGGAGTTCGGCGACGTCATGTCCCGGATGCGCTCGGCGATCCGCATTCCCGGCGTCGCCCACAGCACTCTGGAATATCAGCGGTGGGCCTTCCGGAGCCAGTTCCGCTCCGACGGCCGACGATTCCGCGCCGCCGTCGACAAGACACTCGATCTTCCGGCCGTGCAGATACTCGGATCCGACGACCCGTACGTGCTGGCAGCGACTGCCCGGCGCGACGTGAGGTGGGCGCCGCGTCTGATCGAGCACACGGTTGCCGGGTCCGGCCACTACGTGCATCAGGAACGCCCCGACGAGGTAGCCGACATCCTGGTCGACCACCTGCGCTGACGTCAGCCGGCGAGTGGGTCGAGAAGGTCCCGCTCGATGATCGTCTCCAGGCCGACGCGCACACGCCCGGAGGGCGGCGGGGTCCCTCGACCGAACAACCGGACCACCGCTGCGACGGATGCGCCGCCGAGCGCCACGTCGCTCCCGAGCTGCGGCCACGTGGACAGCGACGTCCCGATATCGGGCAGTGAGGCGGCCATCCGCGCCGTGATGCTGTCCATCCCCAGGATGCGACCCGCGAGCGGAGCCTTCTCCCGTGGTGACATCCCTGCCACCGACGCGGCGTCGACATCACCGAGGAGACCGTGGAAGAACGGCCTGTCCGGTTCGAGGTCGAATCGTTCGATGTCGAGGACGCCGCCGTCGCTGGTCTCCATGATCACCGGGATGCCGCGGCGCCGACAGTGTTCACGGACCTGCATCTTCGCGTCGATGGAGTCGCACTCCTCGACGACGATGTCGAGGCCGTCGAGGAACGCGTCGAGAGTCGACTCGTCCACACCTCGCTCGAACGTGCCGACCGCGAGGTACGGGTCGAGCTCGGCGATACGACGAGCTGCCAGAACGGACTTGTTGACGTCGAGGTCGAAGACGGTCGCGGGTACCCGGTTCAGGTTCGACAGATCGAGTTCGTCGAAGTCGGCGAGTCTGAGCTCGCCGCACAGACCCTCGAGCGCCAGCGTGTGCGCCACCGCATGACCGACGCTCAGGCCCACCACGCCGATCCGGATGCCGACCGCGGCGTTCTGCTCGTCGAGAGTGATCTTGTTGCGGTTCCTGTCCAGACGGAGCCGCCGGAAGCCGCGCGGTCCGAGGACGCGCACCATCGAGCGCCGCCACGGATAGTGCACCCAGCGGGTCGGTTCGGACAGCAGATCGTCCGGCGGAGTGGGCATCAACTCACGGAGCGACGCCAGCTGTCCGTCGGTGGAGTCCAGGACCGCCTCCGTGCCGAGCAGATGCTCGATCCGGGCTGCGTCGTCCTCGTCGGAGGTATCGAGGACCACATGCTCGCTCACACTCACCACTCCTGTCGCTCTGTCAGCTGGTCGTCGGGCGAGGCAGCGGTTCGGTCCGGTCGCGGCGCTGTGACGTCGCGGACGCCCACAGCACCACATCCTCCAGAGCGAACGCGACACGATCGCGGCCGGCAGTCTTCGCAGAGTAGAGCGCGCGATCGGCCGCGTACGTCAACCGGTCCAGGGTGGCCTCGACGTCGTTCGCACCGTTCTCGTCGAACACCACACTCGCCTGTGCCACACCGATACTGACCGTCACGTCGCACGCGTACCGGACACTCTCGAGAATGTCGTCCTCGAGTCCCGCGACGGACTTGCTCAGTCCCAGGACGAGAAACTCCTCGCCGCCGAGTCGAGCGACCACGGCGTCCTCCGGCACGCATGCCGCGATGGCCTCGGCGACCGTCGTCAGGACGACGTCTCCGGCAGCATGCCCGCGGGTGTCGTTGACGGACTTGAAGTGGTCGACGTCCACGAGAGAGACGACGATCGAGTTACTGGTTTCCGACGCCTCGTCGAGCATGGTCTGCACGCGCGGCAACATCCCGCGGCGGTTGAGCAGGCCGGTCAGCGGATCCGTGTTGGCCAGCGTCTCGAGACGCGCGGTGACCGCCTCGAGCGAGCTGCGCATGGTCGCGATGAGGATTGCCGGAACGACCACCGTCGTCACGGCAGCACCGGCGGCGACGAACCGCACCGCGCCCTCGGAACCGTTGATGCTCAGCGCGGTCGCCAGGACGACGGCAGCGCTGGTGAGCGAGACGGTGACGCGGGGAGGCGACCCGGACGCCGCGATGGCGGGTACGACGGCCAGCATCGCCGTGACGGCACGCGAACCGGACGGGTCGGCGATGAGGAACGCGGAGATCGCGACACCCACCATGCCGCCCGATCCGAGGATCGTGAACTGTCTGTCCGACAGTCGCCCGGACCGCAACGTGACGGCGACGGTGACCAGCGTGAAGGCGACGATGACGGCCAGGACCGGCAGCGTGCCCGGACGGATGAACGTGGGCTGGACGATGGCGATGATCAGGAGAGGAAGCGCACCCGATGCGCTGGCCATGACAGCCTTCGACCGCATGTCGAAGGAGCCACCGGTCATACGTGACCGGCGACCGCTGCCGCGGCTCATCCTTTCCTTCTCTCCTGTTGTCGTGGCCGTCACCCGTGACGACCCGTCTGCATCTCGTCGTCTACTTCCCCGTGCCGCAGATTCCCAATCGACCACACGTGGTGGCGACCTGGAGCCCCTTCTACACCGGCAGAGTCATGGTGTCGACAATCGCGCATCGGCTGCTCCCCCCGTCGAGCCGGGCGATGTGGGTTGTCGGACCACGCACCGCCTCAGGTCACCGTACGCGGTAAGTGCGCCCTACGGCATGTCCTGCGCGGGGGTCTCAGGCGACGCAGGAGCCGGTACCGGCAGGAACCCCGTTCTGCAGCCCCCGTGCCACCTCATCGGCGACTTCCGACGCGGTGAGCACGAATCCGGTATCCGAATCGTCCACGGCCGCACCGAACACCACACCGAGCACTCGGCCGTCCGTGGTGACGAGAGGACCGCCCGAATTGCCCTGTCGGATGGACCCCCGCACGGTGTAGACCTCCCGGTCGACCGTTCCCGTGCGGTAGATGTTCGGACCCGTCAGGTTCAGCGTCTCGCGCACCCTGGCCGGCGACGCCGTGTACGGCCCGCCTCCCGGATACCCCAGCACGACGGCGTCGGTACCCGGGTCCGCGCTCTCGGTCACGAACGGCAGGACCTCGGCCTGCAGATCCGGGACATTCAGGACGGCGATGTCGACCGACGGATCGAACAGCACGACCTCGGCATCGAGCGCACCCGCGTCGGTGTCCACCACCACCGACGACGTGCCCGCGACGACGTGCGCGTTGGTGATGACGCGGCCGGGACCGATGACGAATCCGGATCCCTCGAGCGCCTTCTGGCAACTCTCGGCGATGCCGCGGATCCGCAACACACTGTCCTGGAGGTCGGCCGCGACGGGCGATGCGAGAACACTGGGATCGGGCGGACCCACGTCGGCGACGGGTGTACGCCCGAAGGGACCGATGACGTCGGGCAGTCCGGAGGTGTCGAGCAGGGCGGAGAAGTCGTTGGGGATCTCGCGCACCCACTCGGGGGCGATGTCGTCGACCGCTCCGAGGATCGAGGATCCCCGGACTGCCGCGGCGATCTGGGGCTGAGACGCCGCTGTCAGCGGAATCGCGAGCAACCATGCCGCCACGAGAACGGCGACGGCTTGCAGACCGGCACCGATCAGGCTGTCGATCGACCGCGCCGCGGGACTGTGGATACCGCTGCGGAGAGCGCGACCCAGCACCATGCCGGCGATCTCACCGACGATCACCATCAGGACGATCAGACCGATACCGACGAGGACGCGCATGCGACCTTCGTCGACATGGGTGAGAACCCGTGGCGCGAGCAGGATGCCGGCGACGGCGCCCAGGACCACACCGAAGAACGCGAACGCCGACGCCACGGCGCCTTGCCGCCACCCCGACGACGCCGCGAGCAGCGCCACCAGGAGCACACCGATGTCGAGCCACGTGGAGCCGGTCACGGGTGCAGTTCCTCTCCGACGGCCGCGAGGGCCGTCTCGAGGTCACGGACGTCGCCGTTGTCCCACGGGGCACTCCACCCCGCCGTCTCGAGAACGCCCGACAGCACTCCGGCCGTGAAACCCCACACGAGCATTCCTTCCACTGCGAACGCCGGACCCCGATATCCCATGGGGTGACGCACCACGAATCTGTTGCTCGGATCGAGCAGGTCGGTCAACGGCACCGCCACGACGCGTTCGGTCTCCCCGGTGTCGACAACGGCCACGGCACTCGGGGTACGCCAGTACGCCACCACCGGCGTGACCTCGAACCCGGAGGGCGGCACGAAGATCGACTCGAGAACCGTGAGCACCTCGACACCCGACGGGTCGACGCCCGTCTCCTCCTGCGCCTCACGCAGGGCCGTACCGACGGGTCCGTCGTCGCCCGGGTCCGCCGCACCGCCGGGAAACGCGACCTGACCGCGATGCTGCCGGAGCGACGAGGCACGTTGCGTCAGAAGGACACTCGCGTCGGAGGGCAACTCGAGCGAATCCGGACGGCCGCCGAACAGAACGAGTACCGACGCGGGACGGACCACTGTGCCGTCGGGGGCGTGCCGGGCGATCACCGGATTGCCGGCCTCGTCGTCGACGGACTCGACGGATGCGATGCGGGTGAGCCACGCAGGGGTGCTCACGCAGCGACTCCGAGGTAGTCGGACACGGCGGCGGCAATCTCGTCGACGGACCGGAACGGCTGCGGCAGGACCTTGGCGACGGTTCCGTCCGCGGCGACGAGGACCGTCACGGGCAGCACGGCGGGCGCACCGACCGCTGCGGCCACCGACGCGGACGCGTCCTGGACTCCGGGCAACCGGACGCCGTAGTCGGACAGGCGGGCCAGGGCGTTGCCCTGCTGGGGATCCTCGTGCACCGTCAACACGGTAACGGCACCCGCTGCGCGTTCCGCGTACTGCGCCATGAACGGCAGCTCCTCGGCGCACGGACCGCACCAGTACGCCCACAGATTGACCACCGTCGGACGCCCGGCGATCGCCGCTCCGATGTCGACGGGCGACCCGTCGGCCAGGCAGGTGGTGCGGACACCTGCCAGGGGACCCGATGACGCCGCGTCCGGAGCCGGCTGGGGGCACGCCGCGAGGTCGGCGCGCTCGCGCAGGGGCGCCAGATTCGATGCCGTCGCATCGTCCGTCGCGGTGGTGCCGAAGGTGTCGCGGTAGTCGGCGAAGCTGGTGGGGCCCGTGCCCTCGTCGGAGCCACGCGGCCAGATGGCCACGATCAGGGCGACGACGACGACCAGCGCGGCGAGGCTCCACCTCGCTGCGGACGATCTGCTCACGACTCGATGCCCGCCAGTTCCAGGATGTGGTCGGTCTCGGGACCCTTGACCAGGGCCGCGGCCTTCACCTTGTCGGTGGGACCCAGACCGTAGGACGGGCAGTCCTTGGCCAGGATGCAGACGCCGCACGCCGGCGTCCGGGAGTGACACACGCGTCGACCGTGGAAGATCACCCGGTGGGACAGGATCGTCCATTCCTTTCGGGGTATCAGCTCACCGACGGCGTGCTCGACCTTGACCGGGTCCTCGAGGTCCGTCCATCCCCATCGACGCACCAACCGCCCGAAGTGCGTGTCGACGGTGATGCCCGGGATGTCGAACGCATTGCCCAGCACGACGTTGGCCGTCTTGCGTCCGATGCCCGGAAGCGTCACCAGATCTTTCAGCGATGCGGGGACCTCGCCGTCGAACCGCTCGAGCAGTTCCCGGCCGAGGCCGATGAGCGAGTTCGCCTTGTTCCGGTAGAAACCCGTGGACCGGATGTACTCCTCGAGCTCGGTGCGGTCCGCCTCTGCGTAGTCGCGGGCCGACCGGTACGCCGCGAACAGGGGCGGCGTCACCTCGTTCACCCGCTTGTCGGTGCACTGCGCCGACAGGATGGTGGCGACCGCGAGTTCGAGCGGAGTGGTGAAATCGAGCTCGCAGTAGACGTGCGGGAACACCACTCCGAGGCTCCGATTCATCCGGCGCGCCCGCCGTGTGAGGGCGAGGGCGGACTCGTCGCGTTTGCCCACGTGGGAGGTGTCGCCGGATGATTTCTGCACGCCACGACTCTACGGAATGCCCCTGACAACACACGGCGATCGTGTCCGCGTCGGTGACCCCGCCGTGTTCTTTTCGAGACGTCGACAGTGTTTACTCCTCGGTATGCAAGCACTCGCTGTGGTTCTGTTCCCGGTCTTGCTGATGCTGTTCGCTCTCGCCATGGAACGCTTCGAGGCGCGCCTGAACCGCGTCGGTGTCCGCGAGCAGGAAGTCCAGGAATTCCTGGATTCCGCCAGCTCGGCCGAGGTCGCCACGCTCGCCGCGGAAGGATTTCCGCACGCACTCGCACGTTTCCGTAGTCGACGTCGCCGCGGTGGCGACGTGATCGACGACGATGTCGCACTCCTCGCCGATCGTGAACGTCGCGCCAGCTGACACCTCCGGCGGAGCCGCGACGCGTCGATGGTGGCTGTGATCACTCCTAGGACGCTGTCGCGACGTAGAGTACGACCGAGTTCATATTCGTAGATCGGCCGATCTTTCAGCGCAAGGAGTACACGTGGACGAGGTACTGGCAAGAGCCGGCATCTTCCAGGGAGTCGAGCCGTCCGCGGTGTCGGCTCTGACCAAGCAGCTGCAGCCGGTCGACTTTCCTCGCGGTCATGTCGTCTTCAACGAGGGTGAGCCCGGAGACCGGCTCTACATCATCGTCAGCGGCAAGGTGAAGCTCGGACGCCGCTCACCCGACGGTCGCGAGAACCTGCTGACCATCATGGGACCGTCCGACATGTTCGGTGAACTCTCGATCTTCGACCCGGGCCCCCGCACCTCGACCGCCACGACGGTCACCGAGGTCCGCGCCGTGAGCATGGACCGCGAAGCGCTCAAGGCCTGGATCGACCAGCGCCCCGAGATCGCCGAGCAGCTTCTGCGCGTGCTCGCTCGTCGTCTGCGTCGCACCAACAACAGCCTCGCCGACCTCATCTTCACCGACGTCCCCGGCCGCGTCGCCAAGGCTCTGCTGCAGCTGGCACAGCGTTTCGGCACGCAGGAGGCGGGTTCGCTCCGCGTCGTCCACGACCTCACGCAGGAAGAGATCGCGCAGCTCGTCGGCGCATCCCGCGAAACGGTCAACAAGGCGCTCGCCGACTTCGCTCACCGCGGATGGCTGCGCCTCGAGGGCAAGAGCGTGCTGATCTCCGACTCCGAGCGACTCGCCCGGCGCGCCCGCTAACTTCTCAGATACTCGAGCTGGGCCTTGACGGACATACGAGCCGCCGGCCACAGCTTCTTGTCCACATCGGCGTACACGTGGCGCACCACCTTCAAGGGTGTGGCGTCCGCGCCGATCACCGACAGTGCCTCGCGCACCTGGTCGAGCCGCTGTTCACGGTGCGCTCGGTAGGTGCGCGCCAGCACAGCTGTGTCCGGATGGTCGGGTCCGTGGCCCGGAAGGGCGACCCGGCCCTCCCCGAGCTGCTCCAGGCGGTCGAGCGAGGACAGGTAGTCGGCCAGACTGCCGTCCTTGCCGTCGAGGACGCTCGACCCGGAGCCCAGAATGGTGTCGCCGGTCAGGACCGCGTCCTCCATGACCAGACTGATCGAGTCCGCCGTGTGACCGGGTGTCGCCGCGACCGTCAGTTCCACACCCGCCGCCGAGATCACCTCGCCGTCCACCAGGGGCGCCGCGTCGCCGCGGCAGTGTGCGGGCGTGACAGCGCGTACCGGAGCGGACGTGAGCTTGTGCAGCCTGGCGATGCCGCCGGTGTGGTCGTGGTGACGATGGGTGATCAACACCAGCGCGACAGGCCCGTGAGCAGCCACCAGATCGACGTGCGAGCGCTTCCGAGGACCGGGATCGACCACGATGCAGTCGTCACGGCCGGGCGCTCGGAGGATCCAGGTGTTGGTCCCGTCGAGGGTCATCTTGCCGGGGTTGTCCGCCAGCAGGACCGAGGCCGTCGGCGTGACCCGACGCAGCCGCTCGTACGCAGGATGCTTCTCCGATTCCATGGAACCACCTTGCCACGACCGTCCCGCGCGGACGAGATGCGAGCACCTAGGCTCGCGGAATGAGAATCGGACTGATCGGAGCCGGTCCCTGGGCTCGACAAGCAGCGGCACCCGCCATCGGGGCTCATCCCGACGTCGAGCTCGCCGGCATCTGGGCCCGGAGACCGGACGCTGCCGCCGAGACAGCACCGGGCACTCGGATCTTCGATGACGTGGACGCCCTGATCGACGCCGTCGACGCCGTCGCGTTCGCCGTTCCCCCGGACATCCAGTTCGACCTGGCGATGCGCGCCGTCGCCGCGGGCCGACACGTATTGCTGGACAAGCCGATTGCCGCGTCGGCACGGGACGCGGAGACGCTCGCCTCGGCGATCGACATGGCCGGTGTCTCGTCGATGGTCACGCTGACCCGTCGTTTCGCTCCCGAGACACGCGACTTTCTGACAGCCGTCGCGGGGACGGACGTCGCCACCGTCACCGCGACGTGGTTGTCCGGTGCGCTGCTCGGCGGGGTGTACGCCGGATCGACGTGGCGTCAGGAGGGCGGCGCGTTGATGGACGTCGGCCCGCACGTCCTGGATCTGGCGATGGCGGTGCTGGGGCCGGTCACGTCCGTCGACTCCGCGCGACGCGACGAGGAGTCCGACACGTGGTCACTGGCGCTGACCCATGCACAGCGGGGTACGAGTCTGGTCACGATGTCGATGCGGACGCCGGTCCGCCCGTCGGTCCTGAGGGTGAGCGCGAGCGGATCGGGCGGACTGGTCGAGTTGTCCGACCGGACCACTCCGCCCGACCACTGCTATGCGGTGTTGCTGGACGAGTTCCTGAATTCCGTGCGCACCGGAGTGCCGCACGAGTGTTCGGCGCACCGCGGCGTGGAGTTGCAGCGGGTCATCGAACAGTGCCGGACTCTCGTCAGTCGCTGACCTCGACGATCATCTCCACCTCGACGGCCGCGCCGAGGGGCAGTTCCGCCACTCCGACCGCCGACCGCGCATGGATGCCGGCGTCGCCGAACACGTCGCCGAGCAGGTTGGATGCACCGTTGACGACGCCGGGCTGACCGGTGAAGCCCGGTGCCGACGCCACGAAACCGACGACCTTGACGATGCGCACGATCTTCTCGATCCCCACGAGGGCGTCGATCGCCGCCAGCGCGTTCAGTGCGCAGGTTCGGGCCGCCGCGGTGGCGTCCTCGGCGGTCACGTCGGCGCCGACCTTGCCGACGGCTGTCAGCGTGCCGTCGACCATCGGCAACTGCCCCGAGGTGTAGACGTGGTTGCCCGACCGGACGGCCGGGACGTACGACGCCACCGGCGGCACCACGGGAGGAAGAGTCAGCCCCAGCTCGGCGAGCTTGTCCGTGGCCCCCATGTCAGCTCTTGGGACGCTTGAAATAGGCGACCAGGTTCTCGCCGGTGGGGCCGGGCATCACCGTGACCAGTTCCCACCCGTCGGCACCGAAGTTGTCGAGGATGGCTTTGGTGTTGTGGATCAGCAGGGGTGCGGTGAAGTATTCCCACGTCGTCGATGCGCTCATGTGCTGAGCCTATAGAACGCCGGTGTCCGGTATCAGTAGTGTCGAGGGGTGTCGGAGACAGCAGGTGCGACGTCGCACCCCACCGGATGGCCACCCGAAGCGGATCGAGCACGTCTGCACTTCGTGTCGGGAAAGGGTGGGACGGGTAAGTCCACCGTCGCGGCGGCTCTCGCACTCGCTCTGGCAGCGGGCGGACGCAAGGTTCTGCTGGTCGAGGTCGAAGGGCGACAGGGCATCGCCCAACTCTTCGACGTGCCCCCGCTGGAGCCGGTGGACACCAAGGTGGCGTCCGCCGAGGGCGGCGGCGAGGTCTACGCGTTGGCCATCGACATCGAGACCGCCTTCCTCGAATACCTCGACATGTTCTACAACCTGGGTTTCGCCGGCCGGGCCATGCGACGCGTCGGCGCCATCGAATTCGCGACCACCATCGCGCCGGGCCTGCGGGACGTGCTGCTCACCGGCAAGGTGAAGGAGCGCGCGGTGAGCATCGGTAAGGACGGCCGTCCGCTCTACGACGAGATCGTGGTCGATTCCCCTCCGACGGGACGCATCGGCAGCTTCCTCGACGTGACGACGGCGATGCGGGATCTGGCCAAGACGGGCCCCGTGCGCTCGCAGAGCGAAGGCGTCGTCAAGTTGCTGCACTCCGAGCAGACACTGGTGCATCTGGTCACCCTGCTCGAAGCTCTGCCCGTGCAGGAAACTGCCGACGCCGCGGAGGAATTGGCTGCCGCAGACCTGCGACTGGGCACCGTCGTCGTCAATCGCGGGGATACCTCGTTCCTTCCGCCGGACACGCTGGCGGGCGCGGCGGCCGGCGACCTGGATTCGGCGGCGATCGAGAAGAACTTCGGCGACGTCGGGATCACGTTGAGCGCGGACGACTTCGCGGGCTTGCTCACCGAGTCGATCGAACACGCGTCGACTCTGAACGCGCAGCGCGAGAGCGAGCGACGGTTGGCGGACCTGGACGTCCCCCGCCTCACGCTTCCCGCACTTGCCGACGGCATGGACCTCGGCGGACTGTACGAGCTCGCCCAACACCTCACGGAACAGGGAGTGCGATGAGCACCGTTCCCACGCTGGACATCTCGCGGATCCTCACCGATCCCGCGTCTCGCATCGTGGTCTGCTGCGGATCCGGTGGGGTGGGCAAGACGACGACTGCCGCTTCCATGGCACTGCGCGCCGCGGAGAGCGGTCGGCGTGTCGTGGTCCTGACCATCGACCCGGCACGACGGCTCGCGCAGGCGCTGGGAGTCGGCGAGCTGGACAACTCCCCGCAGCCGGTGGCCCTGGGCCCCGGTGCGACCGGCGAACTGCACGCCATGATGCTGAACATGCGTCGTACGTTCGACGAGATGGTGATCGAGCATTCGACGCCCGAGAAGGCCCGTCAGATCCTGGACAATTCCTTCTATCAGACTGTGGCGTCGTCGTTCTCGGGCACGCAGGAGTACATGGCGATGGAGAAGCTGGGCCAGCTGGCGTCCAGTGGCGACTGGGACCTGGTGGTGGTGGACACTCCGCCGTCGCGCAACGCCCTCGACTTCCTCGATGCACCGCAGCGTCTGGGATCGTTCCTCGACGGACGCATGATCAAGCTGCTGATGGCACCGGGTCGCGGAATCGGACGAGTGCTCACCGGCGCGTTCGGTCTGGCGATGAGGGGTGTCTCCTCCATCGTCGGGAGCCAGATGCTGTCCGACGCCTCGGCTTTCGTGCAGTCACTCGATTCGATGTTCGGCGGGTTCCGCGAACGCGCGCGACACACGTACGAGTTGCTGCGTCAGGACGGGACGCACTTCGTCGTCGTCGCGGCCGCCGAACCGGATGCTCTGCGAGAGGCATCGTTCTTCGTCGACCGTCTCACCGAGGACGGGATGCCCCTCGCCGGGCTGGTGCTCAACCGCACGCACCCCACCCTGAGTTCGTTGTCGGCCGACCACGCGCGCACGGCGGCCGACCGACTCGACGAACTGGGTACCGACGACGCCGCCTTGGCTGCGGGAGTGCTTCGCGTACACGCACATCGAGCGGTGACCGCGAAACGCGAGATAGGACTGCTCCGCCGATTCACCGCCGCGCATCCGCAGGTGCCGGTGGTCGGAGTGCCGTCGCTACCGTTCGAGGTCTCCGACCTCGATGCCCTCCGCGCGGTGGCCGATCAGCTCACCGGCACCGCCTGACAGCTCGTCAGGCCGCGGGACGCAAACCTGCGCCCGGTCCACCGACACGGTCGATCTCACCGAGAACGGCCACGATGTCGGTGATCACCGCGGGTCCGACGCACGGCGCTACGAGGTAGGCATTCACCATGCCCACCAACGATGTTCCGAGGACGACGGGGGCGCCGGAGTCCCCCGAGTTCACACACATCTGCGCGAAGATCTGATGCGAGTGGAGCAGATCACCGTAGGAGAACCCGCAGCTCGACCCGGTCGTACGTCCCTGCTTGCAGACCGTGTCCGCGAGACGTGCGGGATCACCGATACCGGCGATCGTGGTGCTTCCGACCGTCGAGACGGGTGCGACACGCGCCGCGTCGAACTCGATGACCGCCGTGTCGTAGGTGGGCAGAACCGTGGCGATACGGCCGACGGATTCGGGATCGCCTTCCGCCGCGACCGCGTCTCCCACGTCGCCGCAGTGTCCCGCCGTGAGTCCGACGATCCGGTTCTCGCTGTCGTTGCCGATGACGGTCAGACTGCACAGGGTTTGCTGATCACCCTGCGTCAGAACGATTCCCGAGCCACCCCCCAGCACCACGCGCTCGGCGGCGGAGGCATGGCCTCCACCGCCGAGTGCGAGCGAGGCGAGGACAGCGGAGACCGCGAGAGTGGTCGTGAGCAGTCGCCTCATGGGGTGACTACTTCTTCACTGCGGGCGGAGCTTCGAGCAGCGTGACGAACTGCTGCGCGTTGGCCACTGCCGAGCCGAGTCCGCCGATGGCGGTTCCGGCGAGCGATCCACCGGCACCGAGCAGCAGCGCGCCGCCGATGCATCCGGCGATCGGTCCGGCACCGAACAGCAGGGCGACGGGTGCCGACACGACGCCGGCAGCAGCGGCACCGAGGAGGCATCCGCCCACGAGACCGGTTGCACCGCCGAGGAATCCGCCGATCGACGCTGTCAGGCTCAGGTTGTCCTTGACGCCGGCGACTGCAGCGGGAAGGTCCACCCGGGTCAGGCCGGGAATGTCGTAGACCGGCGTGGTCGGGGCTGCGGCATCGACGGCGAGGGTGGCGGTGTTGCCCTCGACCTGAGCGGACACCGGGTGTGCCAGGCCGTCGACGGCCAGGGCGAGCGGCACGGAGTCGACGATGACACCCGACGCGTCGCGGATCACGAGGTGGTTGTTCTCGTTGCTAAGCGTGCCGGAATCGGTGGTCACGAGCAGGCTGGTGCCGGCAGCGACAGCGTTCCAGTGCACCTCGGGAGCAGGCTGCGGTGCGGGGTCTGCGTATGCGGTCGCGGACGCTGCGCCCAACGACGCGATCGTCATCGCGGCGACAACCGCAATCTTGTTCATCTTCATGGCCGTCGAGTCCTTTTCGCAGGGGGAGCGAATCCGCGCCGATCGTCGGATTCACGGCATGGCGTATCGACCCGATCGAGGAACGAGGATCGAAAGCCGATGTGCCGAGCAGGATTCAACGGTGAGCCGTGACCGGTGTCAATCGACGCCCGGGCGAACGGGAGGCCGACAGCGAGGGTTGGGTGACGGCGGAATCGGAGCGCATCGGCGCCCGCAGCCACAGCGCGTGCACCGGTCGGGTCGTCGTGTGGAAATCGTCGCGGAGAGTGCGCGTCGGAGCGGCGACTGTCGACATTCGGCCAGGTCAGAGGACCGGGCGGAGCGTGGAGGCAGAATACCGGCCGTCACGGAATGTCCGGAGGGTCCGATCCTGTTGCCTCACAACAACATCGCAGCGAGCTGAAATCTGTCGACACCGGCGGGTGCGATCACCGCCGTGCTGACAGCGAGCGTCACGCCGCTGTGAGGGTCCGGACCTCGACGCGACGCCAGGGGTTCATCGAGTGTTCACACCGGACCTACGCAAATCTCCCACCGCGAATCGGACATCACGGTGGGAGATCACGAAGAAGAACTGACGGCCGGGTCAGACTGCCGACTGGTGATGCCTCTGGGTCTCGAAGAACTCCGACCAGGAATCGACCTCGGGATGCTGCTTGATGAGGGCTCGACGCTGACGCTCCGTCATGCCGCCCCAGACGCCGAACTCGACGCGGTTGTCCAGCGCATCCGCACCGCACTGCATCAGGACCGGGCAGTGACGGCAGATCGTCGCTGCTTTGCGTTGCGCGGCACCGCGCACGAACAGTTGGTCAGGGTCTACTCCTCGGCATCGAGCCTGCGATACCCATGCGATGCGCGCTTCGGCTTCCCCGATGTCGAGCGCGGCATTCGACGTTCCTGTGTGCATTGTTGACCCCTTACCGTCGGAGAACACCGGTGTTTCTGGCGTTCCGGGCGTCCCCGTGTGTGACAGCTCCCGCTGCACAACGAACTGAGGAGCACCCCACTAACCGATGTGATTGTTATCTGAATCACATCATGTCCATCAATGTAGGGGAAAGCCCACGAGCGAAGCAAGGTGGGGGATCACTTTTCTGGTACGCCCGTGCGGTCGATCACATATTCCCTGGTCAGTGGGTCACATCGGCGAGCACCGTGTAAGAGAAGCGGGCATGTCGGTCCTCGCCACGTACTCTGTAGACCGTGCCGATCGCCAAGACAGTCGCAAAACTCGCGGGATGCTCCGCCCTGGCCGGCGCCTTGCTCGCCGGAGTCATGTTCCCGCTCGCCGGCGGCTTCGGTTTCGCGTCGAACCGCGCAGCCGACACCGTCGACAACGTGTCCGCCGAACTGGTCGAGGGAACGGTCCCGGCCGTCTCGACGATGGTGGATTCGGCAGGCAACCCCATCGCGTGGTTGTACGAGCAGCGTCGCTTCGAAGTACCCAGCGACCGCATCTCCAACGAGATGAAGCTCGCCATCGTCTCCATCGAGGACCGGCGCTTCGCCGAGCACGAGGGCGTCGACTGGCAGGGCACGGTGCGCGCGTTCCTCACCAACACCACCAGCGGTCAGGTCCAGCAGGGCGCATCGACACTGGACCAGCAGTACGTGAAGAACTACCAGTTGCTCGTCGTCGCCAAGACGGACGCCGAGCGTCGGGCGGCCATCGAGACCACGCCCGCCCGCAAGATCCGCGAGATCCGCATGGCCCTGACGCTGGACAAGCGTCTGACCAAGGACGAGATCCTCACGCGCTACCTGAACCTGGTGCCGTTCGGTAACTCCTCCTACGGAATCCAGGACGCCGCGCAGACGTACTTCGGCATCGATGCCAGCCAGTTGAACCTCACGCAGGCCGCGATGCTCGCCGGCATGGTGCAGTCCAGCTCGGCGCTCAACCCGTACACGAACGTCGAGGGCGTGACCGAGCGTCGGAACACGGTTCTGGACACGATGATCCAGAACATCCCCGAGCGCGCCTCCGAGATCCAGGCGGCCAAGGCCGAGCCTCTCGGCGTTCTCCCCGAACCCAACCAGCTGCCCCGCGGGTGCATCTCCGCCGGTGACCGCGGGTTCTTCTGCGACTACGCGTTGCAGTACCTGGCCGACGCCGGCATCAGCAAGGAGCAGGTGGACAAGGGCGGCTACCTGATCAAGACCACGCTCGACCCGGCCGTCCAGAACTCCACCAACTCCTCGCTCACCAGCAACAGCAGCCCGAACCTCGACGGTGTCGCCACGGTCATGAACGTGATCGCGCCCGGACAGGATTCGCACCGCATCCTCGCGATGGGCTCCTCGCGTCGGTACGGATTGAACGGTGACGCGAACGAGACCGTCCAACCCCAGCCGTATTCGCTGGTCGGCAGCGGCGCGGGCTCGATCTTCAAGATCTTCACCACCGCCGCGGCGATGGAACAGGGCCTCGGGACCTCGGCAGTGCTGCAGGTTCCCAGCCGCGTCGAGGTCAAGGGTCTCGGAGACGGCGGCGCTCGTGGCTGCCCTCCGTCCACCTACTGCGTCACCAACGCCGGTAACTACCCGCAGTCGTTGTCGGTGACCGACGCACTCGCCCAGTCCCCCAACACCGCCTTCGTCAAGCTCATCGAATCCGTCGGCGTCACCCCCACGGTCGACATGGCCGTCCGGTTGGGACTGCGGTCCTACACGCTCCCGGGCACCGCGGGCCAGGGAACCGACCAGAGCCTCGCGGACTACCAGAAGGAAGCGAACCTCGGTTCCTTCACGCTGGGACCGACGTACGTGAACCCGCTCGAGCTCTCGAACGTGGCCGCGACCCTCGCCTCGGGCGGAAAGTGGTGCCCGCCGACGCCCATCGACAGCGTCTTCGATCGCAGCGGCAAGCAGATTCCCATCACCGAGCAGGGATGCGAGCAGGTCGTCGAGCCGGGCCTGGCGAACACGCTCGCCAACGCGATGAGCAAGGACGATCAGCCCGGCGGCACGTCGGCGTCGGCTGCGTCGTCGGTCGGATGGTCACTGCCGATGTCCGGCAAGACGGGGACGACCGAGTCGCACCGCTCGTCCGGCTTCCTCGGATACACCAACCGATACGCGGCGGCCGCCTACACGTACGGCGACTCGCCCACCCCGAGCGAGATCTGCTCCTTCCCGCTCCGCCCCTGCGGGTCGGGAAACCTCTTCGGCGGAAACGAACCCGCGCGGACCTGGTACGACGCGATGGATCCGGTGGCGACCAACTTCGGTGACATCGCACTGCCCGCGGTGGATCAGAAGTACGTCCGCGGTTCCGCCAACGGCCAGGTTCCCGACGTCACCGGACTCACTCAGAATTCGGCCACGTCGCAACTCCAGGCCGCAGGCTTCCGGGTGCAGATCGCGACGAGCGCGTCGTCCGCCGGCCGCGGGACGGTGGTCAGTACGTCTCCGTCGGGTTCGGCCGTTCCCGGCTCGACGGTCACGCTCTACATCAGCGACGGATCGGTGCGCGCCGCACCGGCTGCGCCCGCACCCGGTATCCAGCTACCGGCACTGCCGCCCGGGGTCACCATTCCGGCGATCCCCGGGCTGACAGCGCCGCCGCGCTAGAGGTAGATCGAGTCAGAGACGGGCCTTGACAGCTGCCGAGATACGGGAGCCGTCGGCCTTGCCCGCGGCGATCGCCGTGGCGGCTTTCATGACCTGGCCCATCTGACGCATCGCCGGGCGTTCACCGAGTTCCTCGGCCACCTGGGCGATCGCCGTGTCGGCGACATCGGCCAGTTCCGCGTCGGTCAGCGGAGTGGGCAGGTACTCGTCGATGATCTGCGCCTCGGCGTGCTCGGTCGCCGCGAGTTCGCCGCGTCCGTTCTGGGTGTAGATCTCGGCCGACTCGCCGCGCTTCTTCGACTCCTTCGCCAGCACGCGCAGCACGTCGTCGTCGGTGAGCTCGTGCGCTTCCTTGCCCGAGACCTTCTCGGTCTGTACTGCTGCCAGCAACATCCGCAGAGTTGCCGTGCGGAGCTTGTCCTTCGCCTTCATCGATGTCGTGAGGTCGGTTCGCAAACGCTTTTCCATGTCACAGTTCTCGGCCATGCACGGAACGGTACTGTCGAAGAGGTGTCCGGTACATCAGCATCGCCTCGCATCACGGTGAATTCGCGCTCGTTGACCTCGCGGTCGGCACTCGGATCCACTGCCCGCGCTCTTGCGACTCCGGGTGGTGTCGCCGCACTCGCCGCGGGATCTGCCGCCCTGGGCCTGACCTATGCCACGACGATCGAGCGCAACGCGTTCGCGCTCCGCGAGACGACGTTGCCGGTTCTCGCGCCGGGCACCTCGTCGCTGCGCGTGCTGCACATCAGCGACCTCCACATGATGCCGAACCAGAAACTGAAGCAGAACTGGATCCGTGAGCTCGATCGCCTCGAGCCCGATCTGGTGGTGAACACCGGGGACAACCTGTCCCACCAGAAGTCGGTTCCCGCGGTCGTCCAGTCGCTCGGGGCATTGCTCGGTCGGCCGGGTCTGTTCGTCTTCGGGTCGAACGACTATTTCGCGCCGGTCCCGAAGAACCCGTTGAAGTACTTCCGGAAGAACCACAAGAAGGTCTTCGGCGACCCCCTGCCCTGGCAGGATCTGCGAGCCGCGTTCACCGAGCGCGGGTGGCTCGACGTGACACACGTGCGCCGCGAACTCGAGGTGTCCGGGGTACGGATCGCCACGGCCGGAGTGGACGATCCACATCTGAAGCGGGACCGGTACGACACGGTTGCCGGCGCACCGAACCCGGTCGCCGACGTCAGCATCGGTCTGACGCATTCGCCGGAACCCCGAGTCCTGGACAAGTTCGCCGCCGACGGATACGACCTCGTCCTCGCCGGGCACACGCACGGCGGCCAGCTGTGCGTTCCGTTCTACGGAGCGCTCGTGACCAACTGCGAACTCGACCGCTCACGTGTGAAGGGTCCCTCGCGGTGGGGCGAGCACACCCGCCTGCACGTCTCCGCCGGTCTGGGCACGTCGCCGTATGCGCCGTACCGGTTCTGCTGCCGCCCGGAGGCCACGTTGATCACGCTGATTCCCGCGGACAGGCCGGATCGCACGGCTCCTGAGCTGGGCGTTTCGCGTTCCGAAGCAGTGGTGCGATAGAGTCGAACGGCTGCCTGAAAGGGCGGTGTTCGATCACGGGGTGTGGCGCAGCTTGGTAGCGCGCTTCGTTCGGGACGAAGAGGTCGTGGGTTCGAATCCCGCCACCCCGACTCGTGGTTGAGACACGAAAGAAAGCCCCGACCGGGGAAACCTGGTCGGGGCTTTCGTGCTTCTGCGCAGCGGTTCAGCGAGCGCTGCCCCGAGCGACCGTGCTCTCCGTCGCGTCATCCGGACCGGTTAGTTCGGCATCGATGTCATCGTGCGCGACGGGATGGGCAGGCAGAAAAATGAGGGTGAGAACGGCAGCAGCGGCAGTCACGCCTCCCGCGACCATGCATCCGAGCGACATTCCGTCGACGAAGCCCACCCTTGCGACCTCTGTCAGTCGTGCGCCTACATCGGCACCGGCCTGACCGAACAGTTCCGCCGCCCTGTCGGCAGCGAAGAGTGCCGCGCCGACCGATTCGCTCGCGGGCTCCCGCAGCGGCTCGGGAAAGGATCCGACATCGAGATGATCGCGATACGCGGACAGTGCGACCGATCCGATCACCGCGACGCCGAGGGTGCCGCCGAGCTCACGCGTGGCGTCGTTGACCGCCGACCCCATGCCGGCCTTGTCCGGTGACACCACACCCATGATCGCTTCGGTTGCCGGCGTGCCGGTCAGTCCGATGCCGCCACCCAACAGGAGCATCTGAAGCAGGATGACCCAGTAGTCGGCGTCGGCAGAGAGAGTCGACGCCCACACGAATGCGACGCTGAGAGAGAACAATCCGAAGGCGACGACCACTTTCGTGCCGATTGCGACGGCGATCCGAGGCCCGACGAGCGCCGCCACCGCGATCGAGCCCGCGACCGGCAGGATTCGGACGCCGGTCTCCAGAGCGCCGTACCCGCGCACGAACTGGAAGTACTGGGTGACCAGGAAGATGAAGCCGAACAGGGCGAAGAATCCGCCGGTGACCGCTCCACTTGCGGCGGTGAACCGCATGTTCGCGAACAACCTGACATCGAGCATGGGATGGTCGCTCCGGATCTCGTGGATGACGAACACAGTCGACACCACCGCAGCCACCACGAAGCCGATCACGGTAGGTGGCGAGCCCCATCCGCGGTCGGGTGCCTCGATGATCGAGTACACGAGCGTGCCGAGTGCGACGGTCGACAGTACGAGGCCGACGTAGTCGAGCGGCGGCGTAGCGGGGTCGCGCGACTCGGGGATGAAGCGCGCGGCGAAGAACAGCGTGACCGCCGCAGCGATGCCGTTGAAGACGAGAATCGATCCCCACCAGAAGTGCTCGATCAGGGCACCACCGACGACCGGACCGGTGGCCACCGCAAGGCCGGTGGCCGCTCCCCACAACCCGAGAGCTTTCACCCGTTCGGTCCGATCGGTGAACACGTTGGCGAGGATCGACAGCGTTACCGGATAAACCAGTGCAGCGGCGACACCGGCGAGTGTGCGCCAGGCGACGAGTACGCCGGGGCTGCCGCTGAGCGCTCCGCCTGCGGATGCCGCGACGAAGATGACGAGTCCGAGCAGCAGGAGCCGACGACGACCGAATCGATCGCTGAGCGATCCACCCGCCAGCACCAGCGCGGCGAACGCAAGATTGAACGCGTCGACGATCCAGAGCAGGTCCCGGGTGCTGGCCCCCAGCTCCCTGACCAGCGTGGGCAGAGCGATGTTGATGACGGTCGTGGACACGTTGACAATGAATACCGCTAGACAGAGCGTCGCGAGGACGGCCGTCTTGTTGACGGCGCTAGTGGAGAGTGGGCGGGTGAGAGACATAATGAAGTTATAGCAGACGCTGCCTGCCGTGCACCCCGAAGCGGTCCCCTGTGCCGTCAGCCGGGTGTCCCGTCCCGATGTGAAACGATCGACTCATGGCATCCGCTCACACGCCCCTCGTCGGGAGCGTCGACGACGAACCCGTCCGCGAGCGGCTCATCCGCTCGGCGATGGAGTTGCTGGCCGATGCCGGTCCGAGCGAGTTGAAGGTGCGGACGATCACCGATCGCGCCGGCGTCTCGACGATCACCATCTATCACCACTTCGGCGGTTTGCAGGAACTGTTGCAAGAGGTCGTCATCCGCGGATACGCCAACCTTCGTGCTGCATTGCTCGCAGCATCAGCGGCACGAATGAACCCGGGCGCACAGTTGTTCGCAATGGCACTGAGCACCCGCGATGTTGCCCAACGCAACGCCCACCTCTACGACATGATGTTCGGCCTCTCCACTCGGGGCACGTACCGATACGTCGCTTCGACGAATCGGATGTCCACCGACGGGTTCGGTCCCGCCTATGCCGTCCTGGCCGCCACCTGCGAGAAATTGGCTCGCACGGGGGTGTCGCCGATCGCGGGAGAGCAGATGGCGGCAGAACTGTGGAGTCTCGTCCACGGCTTCGTCACGCTGGAAATCAGCGGGCAATTCGCAGATTTCACAGACCCCGTGGCCACCATTTTGGAACCGATGGCTGTCAACCACTTCGTCGGGATGGGATACCCGCGCGATCTGTCAGAGGCCGGCGCGAAGCAAGCCGTGCGATGGTGGAAGCGACGGCAGCAGTCGCAGCCCTAGCGCGCATCCGGCGTGGTTGTCCGTCACGAACGTCGGCGGGCGGAAACTTTGTCGGGTTCGGCGGCGGCGAGCATGTCGTCACGCTCGACGACCTTGATGCGTTCGCGGCCCTCGACCCGGCCCAGTGAGCGTTCGTGTTCGTCCAGTCGATACCAGCCGTCCCAGGTCGTGAACTGCACGTCGCGCGATTCCAGGAGCTCGAGAACGGCGGATTCCTGCGGCGTGGCCGGGGTGTTCAGCGACTCGGCCCTCATGTCGTCGAGAATGCACTCGACGGTCTCGTTGGCGTCGCCCTTGGTGTGCCCGATCAGGCCGATGGGTCCCCGCTTGACCCAGCCCGTCGTATAGAGCCCGGCCAGGTGGGTGCCCTCGTCGACGATGCGTCCGGCCTCGTTGGGGATGACACCGGCCCGGGTGTCGAACGGGATCCCCGGCAGATCGTCCGACAGATACCCGACCGCGCGATAGACCGCACCGACCTCCCAGTCGGTGAACGCACCGGTTGGCGTCACGTTGCCGCTCCCGTCCAGTCGGGTGCGTTCGGTGCGCAGACCGATGACCTTGCCGTCGGCGCCGAGGATCTCCACGGTTGATTCGAAGAAGTGCAGAAACAGCTTGTGCGGACGGTCACCGGGTTCGCGGATCGCGTAGTTCTCGATGATCGTGGCAACCTGATCGGTGATCTTGGAGGCGCGTCGCGCGACCGCGGACCCCTCGTCGTACTCGATGTCCTCGGGGTCGACGATCACCTCGATCGTCGGGGAGTGGTCCAGCTCTTTCAACTCGAGCGGCGTGAACTTGGCCTGGGCCGGGCCGCGACGCCCGAACACGTGCACCTCGACGGCTCTGTTGGCCGCGAGCCCGTCGTAGACGTTCGGCGGGATCTCCGTGGGCAGCAGCTCGTCGGCGGTCTTGGCGAGCACCCGCGCGACGTCCAACGCCACATTGCCGACGCCGATGACGGCAACCTTCTCCGCCTCCAGAGGCCAGGTACGAGAGAAGTCGGGGTGTCCGTCGTACCAGGCCACGAACTGCGCGGCACCGAAGGAGCCGTCGAGATCGATGCCGGGGACGTCCATCGCGCGGTCCTCGGTGGCACCGGTGGAGAAAATCACCGCGTCGTACAGCGACCGGAGATCATCCACGGTGATGTCGGTGCCGAAGTCGACGTTGCCCAGCAGTCGGACCTGCGGCTTGTCGAGGACCTTGTGCAGGGCGGTGATGATGCCCTTGATGCGCGGGTGATCCGGTGCCACGCCGTAGCGAATCAATCCGAACGGCGCGGGCATCCGCTCGAACAGATCGATCGACACGCCGCGCTCCGAGGCCGTGTCGGACTTCATCAGCGCGTCCGCCGCATAGATCCCGGCCGGCCCCGCTCCCACGATGGCGACTCGGAGGGGACGCGAATTTATAATGAGGTTATGCATCTGGTCATCGTACCCATCGTCCGCACGTCTAGTCGGTCGGACCTCCGATCGGATCCCCCCGTACATGACTTTGTTATGTACGATCGCTCACACGACGCGAAGGGATCACCGACATGACGCAGGACGCGACACCAGCCGACTGGCAGAAGACCGCATGCATTCTGTGCGAGTGCAATTGTGGCATCGAGGTACTGCTCGAGGGCCGGGCGCTGACCAAGATCCGAGGCGACAAGGACCATCCCAACTCACAGGGATACAGCTGCGAGAAGCCGCTACGTCTCGATCGCTATCAGAACGGCGCCCACCGGATCGACAGCCCGCTGCGCCGACGTCCCGACGGCACGTTCGAGGAGATCAGTTGGGACACAGCCCTCGACGAGATCGCCGCTCGACTGGCTGCCGTGCGGGACGAACACGGCGGTGAGCGAATCTTCTTCTACGGTGGCGGTGGTCAGGGCAACCACCTCGGTGGCGGATACGGCCGCGCGCTGTTCAACGGCGTGGGCGGCAAGTACATGTCGAACGCCCTCGGCCAGGAGAAGACCAGCGAAGCGTACGTCGACAAGCACCTGTACGGCGCCCACACGGCGGGCGACTTCGAGAACTCCGAAGTTGCCGTGTTCATCGGCAAGAACCCGTGGCAGTCGCACGGCATGGCCCGGGCCCGACCCACCTTGAAGGAATTGGCGCGCGACCCCGACCGGGCGATCATCGTGATCGATCCCCGGAAGAGCGAGACCGCAGCGATGGCGGACCATCACCTGCAGATCAAGCCCGGGACCGACGTCTGGTGTCTCGGCGCCCTCGACGCCACCCTCGTACAGGAAAACCTGATCGCGTCGGAGTGGCTGAACACCCATGCGGTCGGGGTCGACGAAGTTCTGCAGCTGTTCCGCGACATCGACATCACCGACTACGCCCGACGATGCGGTGTGCCCGAGGACGACATTCGTGCAGCCGCCCGCCGCATCGCGCGAGCGAAGAGTGTCGCCACGTACGAGGATCTGGGTATCCAGCAGTCCCCCAACAGCACCGTATGCTCTTATCTGCAGAAGATGCTCTGGGTGTTGACCGGCAACTTCGCCAAGCCCGGCGGCATGCACATCCACTCGTGGATCTTTCCGCTCGCAGGGCCGTGGTTCCCCATCGAACGGGACGAGCCGGTGCGGTTCTCCGGGGCGCGACGCGCTGTCGGACTCCAGTCGATGCGTCACGGCGCTGCCGCGATGCGCGCGGTCTTCTCTCGCCTCGACGGGCATGCGACCTCCGGGAAGGTGGCCGAGAACGTTGCCCGATCCGCGTTGCACTTCTTCTTCCCGTCGGTGTCGGTGGCAGCGGCCGATCCGATAGCACGACTCGCCGGCAACGTGGACCGTGATGCCGGAGTGACCCCGGTGACCGGCGCGCGCATCATGGCCGGCTTGATCCCGGCCAACTCCATCGCGGACGAGATTCTGACCGATCACCCGGATCGGTTTCGTGCGATGTTCATCGAATCGTCGAATCCCTTGCATTCGTTGGCCGATTCGGAGCGCTTCCGGCAGGCGATGCGCAGCCTCGACCTCACCGTCGTCATCGATGTCGCCCTGACCGAGACCGCCAGGGCTGCGGACTACGTGCTGCCAGCAGCCAGTCAGTTCGAGAAGTACGAGGCGTCACTGTTCACTTTGCACTTCCCGCACAACACCTTTCAGATGCGTCACCCCTTGATGCCGCCGATGCCGGGCACCCGATCGGAGCCGGAGATCTACGCCGCTCTGATGGACAGGCTCGACCTCGTGGATCCGGGCATCATCGCGTCGTTGACGGCGTCCGCGCGGGTGGGTCGATCCGCCTACAGCCTCGCGCTGTTCTCGACGATCGAGCAGAAGCCCGAACTCGCCGGAATCGTGCCGTACCTCGTCTACCGCACATTGGGCGCAACATTCGCTCCGGGAGACGAGGCACAATCACTCGTCTGGAGTTTTGCCCATCTCGCAGCCATTGCACAGCCCGACGCGGTACGGCGGGCTGGGTTCACCCACGACGGTGAAGGACAGGGCGAAAAGCTGTTCGAAGCGATCCGTGATCGCCGCGAGGGCGTGATCTTCACCGAGGATCGCTACTCCGACGCCTGGTCCTACATTCGCCACGAGGACAAGAAGATCCACGTCGCGATCCCGGAGCTCATGGACGAGCTACGCCTGCTCGACGCCGAGGAACCGTGCTACACCAGCGAGGAGTTTCCGTTCATCCTGTCGGCGGGTGAGCGACGGGCATTCACTGCGAACGTCATCATTCGCGACCCCGAGTGGCGTCGACGCGACAAAGATGGGGCGTTGCGCATGAGCCCGCAGGACGCCGCTGATCTCGCTGTCGATACAGGTGATGTCGTGCGTCTGATCACCGAGACGGGCATCGCGACAACGACGGTGGAGATCAGCGACATGATGCAACCCGGACACGTGTCGTTGCCCAACGGCATGGGTGTCTCCTACCCGGGAGAGAACGGAGACACCGTGGTCGGGGTGCCGCTCAACACGCTGACCACGGTCACGCGACGTGACAAGTTCTTCGGAAATCCGTGGCACAAGAATGTCCCGGTACGCATCGAACTCGTGGACTCGAGCGTGACAGCCGACAGCTGAGAATACGCACCACGGCGAGATCAGCCCGGAGGATCGACAACACCGAACTCGCCCGCGAGGGGGCGGGCGAGTTCGGTGTGCGAGTCGAACCTTGGAATCGAACCGACCCACAGGAGAAAGCATGCCGCTCTGGAACATCAGGACCGCGAAGAATGTGTACACCGCCGACGACAAGAAGGCGTTCGCCGACAGCATCACGTCGTTCTACCTGGACGTCGTCGGGTTGCCGAAGTTCTACACCAGCGTCGTCTTCCATGAATTCGATCCCGAGAACTTCTTCCTCGGGGGTGAACCGACAGACGATTTCGTCCTGATCGAGGTGGTTCATGTCGCCCGCAACATGGACGAGCTGTCCGAGAAGCTCGGCACGACGATGACCGAGGACGACCTGTATTCGTTGATGCGAGAGAGCTTCGCCGGGATCATCCGACCGTTCGTCGACGATCGTGGGCTGCGCTGGGAGACAGCGGTTGTGGAAGGACTCTTCAAGAGCTGGATGATCGACGGCATGACACCACCGCCGCCGTTCTCGGACGCGGAGAAGACGTGGGCGCGGCAGAACAAGCCGTCGCCGTACGACACAGCGTCGGCCTGACTCTCGGACCGGACATCGACGGCGACGTCGTCGGCATCCTGCGTGCGCTGCTGCGCCGCGATGGATGCCGACGACGTCGTCACTCGTCGGTCGGTCGTCCCGCCACCGCCGTTCCGCGATAGTCGGCTCGGACGCCGTCGAGTCCGCGTTCCAGCGAGCTCTCCAACAGCCGGAAACCGCCCTCTTCGGCGATACGGCGCACTCCCGGAAGCCTCGTCACCGAACTCACTGCTCGTATCGCGCCCGCCCCCAGTCGCACCACCGCCTCCGCCGTGGGCCGTGCCTCGAGGCCCAACGCGTCCCGAGCATCGCCACCGGGGTGCGTGGCGATCATGGACGGCTTCAGAACCTGCCGCGCCACCGCATGGTTCAACCATGTCGACTTCCCGAAAGCGGCCATCGACGCTGTGCCGTCGACGACGTCGCGCATCAAGGTCTTCATCTTGTCACTCTCACCGAGCAGCGTCTCGTGGATCCGCATCTGGATCGCCATCTCCTCGGCGTGGTCTCGCCCGAGCAGTTGATTGTTCGCACCCTCGATGCGCGACACCCAGCGCCACATCAGCGCGAAGCCGTCGCGTTCGTCGGGGGTCACCTTTCCCCCGAAATACTCCATGATGTTGACCCGGTACTGCCCGAAGATGTACGTCGCACCGGCAGTGGCCATCTGACTGATCGGCGTTCCCGATTCGTATCGGGGCCACCTCGCGCTGCGGTGGATTCCCAGCCGGATCATGGTGTGCATGAACCTGATTCGTACCCACATGATCCACCGATCACCACCCGGCAACATCCCGTCCACGTCGAGTGCTCCGACGAAACCTGTTGCCGTCTCCCAGAAACGGCGTCGGAAGTCGCCTCCGCCGGCCAGGCGACCGGTCGACGACATCACCTCCGCGGTGGCCGGATCCAGGTAGGTCATGGGCAAGGCCCCGTGGATCCCGAACAACATGCCCAGCGGATTGCGGCGTCCCATCCGCGCACCCACCCTGAGGGAATCGACGTCGAGCCAGCTCGGAACGGCCTCGACGTCGGCGAAGAAGGCGACGGCCTCCGAATTGCCCTCTCGTTCGAGTTCTCTGGCGTTCGCATAGATGTCGCCACCCATCAGTTTGCGTTCGCGCATCACGTGAATCAGTGCCTCGCACAACGGGTCACCCACGTGATTCCACGACCTGTAGTCGATGTCCTCGGGTGCGAGATACGACTCCGCGCCCGGGGTACTCGCCAACGCGATCAGCGCGTCGACGCTGGGACCGTGCGGGGCGAATTCACTGCGTACTTCGCTGGACATGTGACGCCTTCCGTCGAGGAACGACCGAGCACTGCGAGCACGCGCGTCGACCCGAGTGAGGTGCATGGCCGGTGATCGAGGCGTGGTGCACGAGCCGTTGCGAGGTACAGAACCTCGTTATGCATAGTTCTATCACGTCCGCTCGAGGTCGGCACGGAGGCGACGTCCCGATGCAGGACCGCGGGTGCAGTCCTTCGAGACGACGAGGTCGTGGGTCCGTCGTCAGACCGAGGAGGCCACCAGCAGCCGGACCGCCCCTATCGGGCCGTTGTCCTGGAGGCGACGCTTCGCGCGCTGGTACGCCACGCGAAGCCGCACGCTCGTCGTCAGGTCCCCGAAGACGTCAGGTTGGGCCAGGAATGCGCCGGGGCTGTCGTGGTCGGCCCTCGCCAGTGCGCAGAGCTGATCCGCCGCCCGGTCGGGCAGCGCCACTCCCCCTTCGATGCATGCGCACCACGCCGCGAGCATCAAGGCTGCATGGTCGATGGACAAGTCGTCCCGCAGCCTGTCCCGCACGACGGGGAGAACGAACTTCGGGATGCGAGATGTCGCGTCCACGACCTGCCGCGCCACCGTGTCCTGGACGGCGAGCGAGCCGAATCGGCGGACGAGTTCGTCGATGTACTCGTCGAGGTCGACGCCCGGTACCTCTCCGACCGTGGGCCGCGACTCGTGTCGCATGAAGGACTCGACGAACGCTCCGAGGTCGGGATCCTGCATCACCTCGTGGACGTGGACCACGCCGGCGAGAATGCCGACGTAGCCGAGCATCTGATGCGAGGCGTTGAGCAGCCGCAGCTTCATGCGCTCGTACGGCACCACGTCGGGAACCACCTGCACACCGACCTCGTCGAACGGTGGCCGACCGTCCGAGAAGTCGTCCTCGAGGACCCACTGCGCGAAGGACTCCGATCGCACCGGCCACGCATCGTCGATACCCGTGCGACGACGCACCGACTCCGCCACCGCAGGTGACGTGGCAGGAGTGATGCGGTCGACCATCGAGCTCGGGAACGCCACCGAGTCGTCGATCCAGTCCGCGAGTTCGGCGTCATGGCGACGAGCGAAGGACACCAGAGCAGCCCTCGCCACGGCGCCGTTGCCGACGATGTTGTCGCACGACATCACCGTGAAGGGAGCCGTGCCGTCGTCGCGTCGGCGACGCAGTGCGACCGTGAGGAAGCCGAACACGCTCTCGGGGATGTCGAGGGAGGCCAGATCGTGCAGAGTCGCCGCGTCGCGCGGATCGAAGGCTCCGGTCGCGTCGTCGATGCCGTAGCCCGACTCCGTGATGGTCAGCGACACGATGTGAGTCGTCGGCGCCACCAGGACGTCGATCACCGCGTCGGGGTCGTCCGGGGCGAACAGGTACCGAGAGATCGAGCCGATGATTCGCGTGTCGACGCTGCCGTCGGGGTCCACCGTCGTCAGCGTGTAGAGGTGGTCCTGGCTCACGGATGCGTCCCGCTGCGCCGCATCCGCCGCCATCACACCCACACCGCAGATCGACCATCCGTGGTGGCCTGCGGCGAGCAGCCGGTCCACGTACATGGCTTCGTGGGCGCGATGGAAGGCTCCGACACCGAAGTGCACGATGCCGCAGTCACCGGTGCGGTCGTACCGAGGAACGGCAGTGCCGGCCGGCGGCGACGACACTGCGTCGCTGATGGAGACAGTCACGTCGCACGACAACTTTCGAAGGGGGAGAGTGGAAAGCGGTGGCACTCCCGGGTGCCGGAAGAAAACCGGCGACTCGTCGGGAGCACCACCGCAGCTGAGGGGACGTGTCGGGTCAGCAGGCCGACTTGTAGACGTACTGCGCGCCGTCACCGTCGATGGTGTCCGCGGTGATGACGTGGAAGCCGGTCGAGATGTCCTTCTCGGTGGCCTTGTCCTCGAGTGAGGCGACGGCCTGCTCCACTCCGTCGGTGCCGATGGTCGCGGGCTGCTGAGCGATGAGCGCCTGCACGGTGCCCTCGCGGAGCTGCTTCACCTGAGCGGGGCCGGCGTCGAACCCGACGATCTTGACCTGGTCCTGCTTGCCGGTCTGACGGACACCGGTGGCCGTGCCCTCCGCCGCGAACGTGTTGGTCGCGAAGACACCGACGATGTCGGGATCCTTGGCGATGGCCGCGGAGATCAGACGGGCGGCTTCTGCCGGGTCGTTGTGGCTGTACTGCACGCCGAGGTACTGGAAGCTCGAGTTCTCCGCGGCGGCGTCCTCGAAGCCCTTGACGCGGGCGTCGGTGGTGGAGACACCCGGGTCGGTCGAGATGACGATGACCTTGCCGCCCTGCGGGTTCAGCTGCTCGATGGCCTTGAACGCCTCGGCGCCGCCGCCGACGTTGTCCGACGAGATCGCCGACACGGCCTTGGACGGGTCCTCGAGGGTCGTGTCGACGAGGACGACCTTGATCCCTGCCTGCGCCGCGGCATCGAGCGGCGCCTGCATGGCGGACACGTCGGTCGGGGCGATGAGGATGGCCGCCGGACGGGAGGCGACGACGGAGTCGACGATCGGCTTCTGCAGCGTGGGGTCGAACTTCGCCGGACCCTGCACGTCGACGGTGTATCCGGCGGCCTCGGCGGCGTCCTGGATGCCGCACTGCATGCTGATATAGAACTCGTCGCCGCTGACGCCCTGGATGAAAGCCAGCTTCTTGTCACCGCCGCCGCCCGAATCGGACGAGCAGCCGGCGAGCACGAACGTGGAGAGTGACGCGGCGGCCAGAGCGGCTGCGGCGACGGTCCTGGATGTACGCATGGGTACCGGGTTCTTTCTAGGATTGTTCGTCAGGGAGGTGGATCTGGGATGAGCTGCGGAATCAGGGGTTTCGAGCCCACAACCGTTTGAGAGAGGATGTCGACGCACCGCGGGTGGCGGCGGCTCGACGGCGTTGATCGAAGTAGACAGCCGCGATGAGAACCGCGCCGACGGCGACCTGCTGCCAGAAGGGCTGCACGCCGACGATGACGAAGCCGTTCTGGAGCACGGCGGGAATGAAGAGTCCGATGACGGTGCCGAACATGGTGCCCACACCGCCGAAGAGGCTGGTGCCACCGATGACGACCGCGGCGATGACGTTGAGGTTGGTCTGCGACTGGCCGGCGATGGCCGTGGTGCCGTACTGCGACAGGGACAGGATGCCGGCGAGACCGGCGAGCGTGCCGGACAACGCGTAGACCTTGATCAGGTGGAGATCCACCTTGATTCCGACGCGGCGGGCCGACTGCTCCTTGGACCCGACGGCGAAGGTGTGCAGTCCGAACTTGGTGCGGTGCAACACGATACCGAAGATCACCACGAACACCAGCGCGATGACGGAGATCAGGGGAATGGTGGTGGCGGGCAGGTTGCCGTAGCCGATGGTGTCGACCAGCACCGGGGGCACGTCGCGGATGTCGACGCCGCCGGTGATCACCTGGGCCAGACCCAGTGCGCCGCCGAGGGTTCCGAGCGTCGCGATCAGGGGCGGCACGTTCGCGATGCCGATCAGGAAACCGTTCAGCAACCCCCACGCGAGGCCGCAGGCGACCGCGACGACGATGCCGATCACCGCGACGCTCCACCCGTCACCACCGACGGCGCGCATCGTCTTGGCCGCGACCACACCGGAGAAGACGAGAACGGAACCGATGGAGAGATCGATGCCGCTGGTGACGATCACGAACGTCATACCGATGCCGAGTACGGCCAGGATGGACACGTTCTGGATGATCTGCCGGATGTTGCCCCACTCGGGGAAGCTGTTCGGCGCGAGGATCGAGAACAGGATGCTGATCGCGAGGAGAACGAGCACGATCTGGAACACCTGGACGCGGGCCAGCCCCGCGAGGGTGCTCCGCAGGTCGAACGAACCACCGTTCGACTTGGGATCCGGGGCCGAGGAGCCCGCTGATTTCGACAACGTCTGATTGCTCATTTCGCGGCTCCCACCGTCGCGCCGGTCATCGCCCCGACGAGTGCTTCCATGTTCGTGTTCTTGGCATCGAGCGTCGCGACGCGGCTGCCCAGGCGAAGCACCTGGACGCGGTCCGCGACCTCCATGACGTGCGGCATCGAGTGGCTGATGAACACCACCGCGACACCCTTGTCCGCGACACGTCGGATGGTGTCGAGAACATTGCGGGTCTGCACCACTCCGAGGGCGGCCGTCGGCTCGTCGAGGAAGACGACTCCCTTGGCCCACGCCACCGCTCGCGCGATGGCGATGGCCTGCTGCTGACCACCGGACATCGCACCCACCGGGTCGGTGAGGCTGCGGACGGTGGCACCGAGCTCGTCGAGCGCTTCGCGCGACTTCGTCCGCATCGCGGCAGTGTTCAGGAATCCCAGGCGACCGAGGATGCCCGCGGCGGGGATCTCGCGGCCCAGGAACATGTTCTGGGCCGCGTTGAGGTGCGGCGCCAGTGCGAGGTCCTGGAAGACGGTCTCGATGCCCAGATCGGCTGCAGCAGTGGGGCTGTTCAGGTCGACCGGAGATCCGTTGTAGAGGATCTCTCCGGAGTCCAGTGCCAGGCTGCCCGACAGAGCCTTGACCATCGTCGACTTGCCGGCGCCGTTGTCACCGATGAGTGCGACCACCTCGCCCGCGTAGATCTCGAAGTCGGCATTGTCGAGCGCGCGCACGTTACCGAAGCTGCGGGACAGCCCGCGCGCTTCGAGGACGGGCGTCGCGCCGTCGTGGGCGTTGCTCATCGGAGCTCCTCGTGTTGTTCGGTGTGGCCTGGCGTGTCGACGTCGCCGTGCGCGGCGAGTCGTGGATCGTCCGGTACCTCGATGACGAGGTCGGCGCGAGGTGATGCAGCAGTGATGATCTCGGCGTTGCGGAGGTCGACGTCGTGGGTCCAGCGGTAGGCGTCGTGGTGGGATTTGCCGTGCGATTCGTGCCGAGCCACCAGCCGGTCCGCACGTGCCGATGCCGGGACGTCGAGGTACCAGACCTCGTCCAGCTCCGGCCGCACGTCGCTCCACCGGAAACCGCCGGCCGACAGGTCGTCCAGCAACAGGTAGTTGCCCTCGGTGATCACCAGCGGCGTGGACGGGGACACCGCGACGGCGCCGCCGATCGCTGCTTCCAGAGATCTGTCGAACCGCGGTGCGTACACCGTCTCGGTGGTCTGCGACCGCAATCGGCGGAGCAGGTTCACGTAGCCGTCGACGTCGAAGGTGTCGGGCGCGCCCTTGCGCTCCCGCCGGCCCAGCCTCGTCAGTTCCTCGTCGGCGAGGTGGAACGCGTCCATACCCACCAGTACTGCGTCGTCTCCGAGGGCTGCGGTCAGCCGAGCGCAGAACGTCGACTTGCCCGCGCCCGGCGCACCGGTGACGCCCACGATCCGGCGACGACCGAGGTCCTGGCGCAGTGTCGCTGCCATGGTCTCGACCATGTCCGCGACGTTCCCGGGTGTGAGTCGGCGCTGCTGTGAACTCGGTGCGTCACTGTTCGATGCTGCGCACATGTCCGACCCCCGTCCTCTCGCGTGCTGTCCCCGGTGACTGCGTCCGCGAGAGCCCGTATCGGCATCGCGTTGCGGATCAGTGTGACCCACGCAACTCGGACTGTCACGCGTTTCCACAAAATTCATGTCATCGATGACATGGCGGGAATCGGAAGGCCCGTCACGGACGCGAGGATGAACGGTGAGGTGCCCCTATCGATGCAGATCAACACCATTTTTGCCGATTGACGCGCATACGTGACGCGCTGTCGGTACGGTCCGTGTCATCGATGTCATCAGGACCCGACCACTCGGTCCATGTCATCGGTGACACTCAACAGACACGACGACGAAGGCAGATTCCCATGTCGCAGTTCGACGGCCGCACCATCCTGGTCACCGGAGCCAGCGGAGGCATCGGCGCCGCCACCGTTCGCAGACTCGTCGCCGACGGTGCGGACGTCATCGCGTCCGGCCGGAACGAGGAGGTACTCGGCGCCTTGGCGGACGAGACGGGTGCACGTCCCCTCCCCTTCGACCTCACCTCCGAGGACAGCATCCGTGACGCGCTGACCGGCCTCGATCTCTACGGCGTCGTCAACTGCGGCGGATTCGGCGGCGAGATCGCCACGCCGCAGGACACCGACATCGACATCTTCGACAAGGTCATCTCGATCAACGCCCGCGGCAGCCTGCTGGTGATCAAGTACGCGGCACCGGCCATGATCGCCGCAGGACGCGGCGCGATCGTCAACGTCTCCAGCCAGGCCAGTCTCGCCGCCCTGCCCGGCCACGTCTCCTACGGTTCCTCGAAAGCCGCGCTGGACAACATCACTCGGGTCTCCGCGCTCGAGCTGGGACCGCACGGCATCCGCGTGAACAGCGTCAATCCCACCGTCGTCATGACGGAGATGTCCGCGTTCTACTGGGGACGGCCGGAGATCGAGGGACCGTTCCTGGCACAGATGCCGCTGGGTCGCTGGGCCACCGAGAAGGAGATCGCCGCACCGATCGCCTTCTTGCTCAGCGACGACGCGTCCATGATCACCGGAGTGTCGCTCCCCGTCGACGGCGGATACACCAGTCGCTGAGCTCGTCGACTATCGGAAGGTGAATGCATGACCACCATGCAGGACGTCGCAACCCTGGCGAACGTCAGCGCCAAGACCGTCTCTCGTGTCTACAACGACGATCCGCACGTCGACCCCGCCACTCGAGCACGCGTCATCGCGGCCCTCGAATCGCTGAACTACGTCCCCAACGCGATCGCGACGTCCTTCAGAACGGGGCAGTCGGGAGCCATCGGCGTCGCCGTACCCGACATCGACGATCCCTTCTTCTCCTCCATCGCCCGCGCGGTCGAGGACCGTGCCCGAGTCCAGGGGATGGCCGTGATCATGACCAGCCTCGGCCACGATGCCTCGATCGAGAGTGCGCAAGTCGAGTCTCTGTTGCGACGTCAGTTGAGTGGACTGGTGATCGCCCCTATCGGCACCGATCAGTCGTATCTGAAGCGGTGGGTCGAACGCACCCCGACCGTCTTCGTCGACCGAGCGCCGACCGGTATCACCGCCGACACCTTCGTCGACGACGACCACGGTGGCGCGCACACGGCGACGACCCATCTTCTGGGCAAGGGGCACCGACGGATCGCACTCGTCGGCGACGACCTCGAGATCACCACGGCGTTCAACCGCCTGAACGGATACCGGGACGCGCTGTCGGACAACGGCATCGGCTATGACGACGATCTGGTCGTCACCGGTGTCCTCGACAGACCCCGTGCACACGAGGCGATCGAGGCCTTGATGGCCGGTGCGCACCCGCCGACCGCGCTCTTCCTGTCCAACGCCCGCACTGCAATGGCCTGCATCCCCGCCCTGCAGTCTCTCGGTGCGCGCCGCCCGGCGTACGTGGCGTTCGGCGACTTCCCGCTTGCCGACGCGTTGTGCCCCGCCGTCACCGTGATCGATCAGAATCCGACCGAGCTGGGTCGGATGGCGATCGACCGGTTGCTCGGGCGGATCGACAATCCACGGCGTCGGTACCGTCGCCGCAACGTCATGTCCGTGGAGCTCATCGAGCGGGAGTCGTGTTCGGCAGCAGAGTGATTCCGCCGGGGCCCACCTCGACGCGGAGCTGATCGAGCGCGTCCACGTGCAGATCGGCGTCCAGCACCGCGGGATCACAGGTGCCCGAGACGCCGATCACCGTGCATCCCGCCGATCGAGCGGACTGCACCCCCGCCGGGGCGTCCTCGACGACGAGGCACCGTGACGGGTGGACGCCGAGTCGCCGAGCGGCCGCGAGGTAGGGCTCGGGATCCGGCTTGCCGTGGGTCACGTCGGCCGACGTCACGACCGTCGCCGGTGCCGGAATCGACGCGGCCGTCAGGCGGGCACCTGCCACGCTCGGTGATCCGGAGGTGACGATCGCGCAGACCTGCGGCGGGATCGACTCGAGGAATGCGCGCGCACCCGGCGTCGGGACGACGTCGAGAACGTCCTCGGTCTCGATCTCGCCGAGCCGCAGCGCTGCGGTAGGGCCGACGTCGGAACCGAGAAGCAGTGTCATCGACGCGGCAGCGGTCATGCCGTGCGCGATGTCGTCGACGTCGAACCCGTATTCGGAACCGACGCGGTCCCAACTCCGAGCGACGGCGGCGGTCGAGTCGGCCAACGTGCCGTCCAGGTCGAACAGAACCGCGTCGAAGGTGGAGCCGATGACGCTGCGGCGGTCGATGATCGGGTCTCGCGAGCCCAGTGACCGCCGGACGCGGTACACCTGCTGCGCGGTGGTCAGCGAGGCGTCGACACGGAGGTGCGGCACCTGGACGGGGTCGGATGCGAGCGCGGCACGATGAATGTCCCGATCCAATCCACGGCCGGCACGCCGACGCGAGAGCAGTTCGTCCGGTCCGTCGACATGCACTACGACGACGGGTGTCGGCGCGAGAGCAGCGACGAGTTCTGCCCACTCCTGGCCGCCCCGCAACTCACGCGTGAACGGTGCGACGAGAACACCGCGAACTCCGACCGTCGTCAGATCCGCGGCAGCACCGAGCATCACGGCGTAGCGGCCCCGCCGCACGGTGTCGGTGACGGGACCGTGCGCATTCCAGTGCTCGCCCGGCAGAAGCGGATCGAGGGCGTCCAGCAACGGTGTCGTGAGCGTGTCCAGATCCAGCAGCGGTGCACCCAGCTCCCGAGCGAGCGCCGTTCCGAGGGTGGTTTTCCCACTCCCGGCGGCGCCGGCGATCACCACATGGGGAGGCCGTTCGGCGACTGCGTCTTGACAGGAGGTGGGCACGATGTCGATCATAGGAGACAACGTTGTCTCGCACCAGCGTCTCACCGCTTCCTCCCCTCGTCGAGAGAGTCCCCACGTGACCCACCGGGCCAGCATCAAGGATGTCGCCGCCTTGGCCGGCGTGAGCTTCAAGACCGTCTCACGCGTGGTCAACGGAGTGGACACCGTGCTGCCCGAACTCCGTGAGCGCGTGGAAGCTGCTGTGGCGGAACTGAACTACGTGCCGAACTCCGCGGCACGGTCGCTCAAGTCCGGCTCGGGCACGACCATCGGCATCGTCGTCGACTCGATCGACGACATCTTCTTCGCCTCCCTGGTGCGCGCCGTCGAGGAACGCGCACTCGAGCACGGCATGGGCGTCATGGTCAGCAGTTCCGGCTTCGACCCCGAGCGCGAACTGGCCCAGCTCGAGCGCCTGGCCGGACAGCACGTGCGGGGCATCGTGCTGGCCCCCGTCGGTGACCACAGCGCGTTCTTGACACCCCGCCGTCGAACGCTGCCGGTGGTCACCGTCGACCGCTCCGTTCCCGGCTTCCATTCCGTCACCGTCGACGACTACGCGGCGGCTCGCCGAGCGGTCCAGGTGCTTCTCGACGCAGGTCACCGCCGCGTCGCACTGGTCGGGTTCGACGCGCGGTTGCAGACGGCCCGTCGCCGCCGCGATGCCTACCTCGACGCGATGACGGACCACGGGATCGCGGGTGATGCCGCGCTCGCCCCCGACGTTCTCCCGTCACCGGACGCAGCGCGTCCCGTTGTCCGCGATCTCCTCGCGCTGCCCGATCCACCGACCGCGCTGTTCGTCTCGAACGCACGCCATGCCGGCGCCGTCGTCTCGCTGTTGCACGAGATCGAGCGGACGGATGTCGCGATGGTGTCGTTCGGCAGCTTCGCGCTGGCCGATGCCGTCGATCCGCCGGTCACCTGCATCGACCAGAACCCCTACGAGATCGGGTCTCTCGCCGTCGACCGCCTGCTGAGGTTGTTCGACGACCCCACCCTCGAACCGATCTCCGACGTCGCCGAGACCACGGTCGTCGAGCGCACGTCACACCTGCTCCCCGAACACCGACAGACTCCCCTCGCCCGAAAGCGGTACCGCCCGTGAGCACCACACTCGTCGCAGGTCTGGACCTCGGCAGCACCGGAATCAAGATCCTCGTCAGCGACGCGTCGGGTGACGAGGTCCTGATCGAGCAACTCCCGACGCCCTGGAGCCACGGTCCCGGCGGTACGACCGACATGACCGCAGGCGACCTGCTGGACACGGTCCGTCGGCTGCTCGACGTGGTCGCCCGACGTCTGCCCGAGGCCACCGGCGACTCCGATGCACGCCTCGCCGCGATAGCCGTGTCGGGAATGGGCGAGACCGGGTTCCTGGTCGATTCCGACCTGCAGGTCGTCGCGCCCGCCTTCGCCTGGTTCGACCCGCGTGGTGGGGAACAGGTGGCCGCCGTTCCTGCGACCCTGCGGGACGCCTTCGCCGGTGTCACGGGAATCCCGCTCGGAGTGCAGGTGTCCGTCGCCAAGATTCTCCATCTCCGCGACCGGGGACTCGACCTCGCCGGTCTGCGGTGGCTCGACCTGCCTGCCTTCGTCGTCGCCGCCCTCGGCGGTGACGTGATCAGCGAGTACTCGTTGGCGTCCCGCACCGGCCTGCTCGACCAGGACACGGGCGCTCCCTGGCTCGACATGTTCGCCTACCTGGGCATCGAGCCGTCCTTCCTCCCGCCGCTCACCGCAGCCGGTGCAGCGCTCGGAATTGCCGACGCGCCATGGGTTCCCGACGCCGTGAACGGTGCAGCACTGACCGTCGCAGGTCACGATCACCTCGTCTCGGCGATCTCCGGTGGGACGCTCGACAGTGACACCTACCTCGTGTCGATGGGCACGGCGGAGGTGTTGCTCCGCGTGCTCGACGAGCCACTGCCCGCGTCGAGCCGTGCACGGTTGGCCGAGCATCTGATCGACACCGTTCGTCATGTCGTTCCCGGTAAGTACGTGCTCGTGGCAGGGGTGAAGTCGGGCCTGCTCATGCGGCGCGCACTTCAGTTGTGCGACATCAACGACCGCGCCGGACGCGACGCGCTGGACGCCCGCGTCCAGGCACTCCCGTCGGAGAGCGCGATCGCCGAGGGCGGTATCGCGGTCTCCGGTGCCCGGAACGACGACGGCGTGCTGTCGCTGACCATCCGTACCGACGGCGTCGATGCTGCCGAGCTGTTCCGGGCCGTGCTGCTGCACGGCAACGACGAGGTGGCCCTGCTCGTGGAGGCGCTGGACCGTGAGGTCCCGCCGGCGCGGAGGAGCATCCTCACAGGCGGCTGGGCGAGCATGACGTGCGTCCGCACCGCTCGCGCTGCCGTCCTCCCCGACATCACCACGTCGGGCCGCGCCCAGGACACCGCCTACGGCGCAGCACTTTTCGCTTCCAGACTGCTCGATTCGAGCACTTCGACCCCACCTCGCACCACCGACAGGAGCTCACACATGAACGACCTCACCACCCTGGAACGACGCGGCATGGCCGCCATCTCCACGGCGAACGGCAACATGCTGATCGTCGCCGGCGACCAGCGCAACGGCATGAAGGCCGTCATGAACGACGCTCCGGACGGCCCCGACTCGATCTCGAAGGACCAACTCGCCGACGCCAAGGGCGATCTGGTGAAGTACCTGGGCAACCACGCCCCCGCGATCCTTCTCGATCCCGAGGTGGCACTCCCCCGCGTCGTCGACGAGGGCACACTCTCCCGTGACACCGCACTCGTGGTCGGTATGGACGCCTCGGGATTCGAGACCGTGGACGGCCTCAAGTTCACCCGCTTCGTCGACGGTGTGACACCGCGCGTGGTCCGCGATCTGGGCGGCGACGTCGCAAAGATGTTGTGGTACATGCGACCTGACCGCCAGACCGCGGATTCCCGCGTCGGCCAGGAGATCGCCGAGCTGGTCAAGGCATGCTCGGCGGAGGGTTTGCTGCTGATCGTCGAGATCCTGACCTACCGCCTCGAGGGCGAATCCGCCGTCGACTACGCGGAGCGTTTCCCGTCCCTCGTCGCGGAGTCGGCACGCATCTCCGTCGAGTGCGGCGCGAAGGTGCTCAAGCTGCAGTACCCGGGGTCGGCCGAGGCCTGCGCCGCGGTGACCGCCGCCGCGAACGGTGTTCCCTGGGCCGTGCTGTCGGCCGGTGTCGATCACGAGACCTTCATCGAGCAGGTCCGCACCGCGGTCGCCAACGGCGCCAGCGGCGCGATGGCGGGCCGATCCCTGTGGAAGGACAGCATGGCGGTGTCCGCGGAGACCCGTGAGCAGTTGCTGACCGACCGCGCGCTGCCGCGTCTGCGCGAGTTGGCAGAGGCCGTCGACAATCGTTGATATCCACTCAGCGGGGGTAACGGACCGCGAAGTCTGCCTATCATGACCCCATGAGACGCACCCGGCTCGCGGTTCTGGTCATCTCGGCGACAGCAGCATTCGGTCTCGTCGGCTGTTCGGACAGCTCGTCGACGCAGGATCTGCAGTTCGACGGTCTCACCGCGGGACAACGCGTCTACGACAGCACGGGATACTCCCTCGACGCGGCGCAGTCGGAGCGTCTCGAGCGGCAACTCTACGAGGTCAGGTCGGACACCGGAGCCGACGTCATCGCCTACGTGCGGGAACTCGACGCCGACTCCGACGACACCCTCGATCAGGTGGAAGCGCTGCAGCAGGCGTGGGTGGCGGCGGCGGGTGTCGAGCAGGACACCGCCGGTGCCATCCTGATCAATCGGGAGCCCGGCACGGTCGACAAGGCACGTGCAGGCATCTTCCTCGGATCGACCTTCGACGACGGCAACGTTCCCGGAGACGAGCAGGAAGCGATCATCGAGGACGCGCTGATTCCGCCGCTGCGCGACGGTGATGTCGCCGGCAGTCTGACGAACGGCATCGACCGTCTGCAGTCGTCCATCCGATCCGGGCCTCCGGTGACGGCGCTGGACGAGTTCGCGGACGGGCCGGGATCGACCTGGCTGCCGTGGACCGGTCTGGCGGTCGTTCTCCTCGGCATGGCCGGTGCCTGGTCGATCTACCGTCGCCGCCCGCGGCCGACGGTTTCCGCGCAGCCCCCGACGACGTATCGACCCGACCGCGACACCGATCCCGCCGTCGCGACCGCCCTGGTCCACCGCGGAGCGCAGGCGAGTGCTGTGCCGGCGACCGTGCTCGCTCTCGCCGCGGCCGACGCACTGAGCATCGAGGCCGACCCGGCATCCGGGAAGTTCGGCAGCAAGTCCAAGGCCCACGTCAGGCTGCTCGACCGCGGCAAGGTGCGCGGCGACGTGCAGGACGCCGTCTGGTCGATGCTGTCCGAGAAGGCCGACGGTGACGTCGTGTCGAGCATTGCGCTGGCGAAGATCGGCCAGGGCCACGGCACGACGAAGGGCGTCGTCGATGCCGTGCTGGAGACGAACGGGTGGAAGCAGCACGGGACAGCCCGCCCACGGTGGAGCCTTGCCGGACTCGCGGTGCTCGGCGGTCTGGTGATGGTGGGCGGGGGCGTCGTCGCCGCCTCCGGCGCGCTCGTCATGCTGGTCGCCGCGATCCCCGGCGCGATTCTGTTTCTCACGGGACTCGTCATGGCCGTCGCGTACTCCGGCTTCTCGGTCGCGGGACTCGACGCGGCCCGCCCGTGGGAGGCCTACCGCGACGGACTGAAGCAGGCGGCGAAGGACGACGACGCCGTCGTCGATCTCGACGCTGCACTCCCGGACATCGTGGCGCTGGGCCTCGGTTCGGTGTTCGCGAAGCGACTCGAGGCGGCCACGGACGGCGGAACGTCCCTGCGCGCGTTCACCTCACCCGCCGGCTACGCAGCCGACCCCGCGCTGATGAACTGGGCGGTCTTCTCGTCGGTGTTCGCGTCGAGCAGTGGCAGCTCCGCCACGGTGTCCGGCGGCGGAGCAGGCGGGGGCGGCGGCGCGGCCGGGAGTACCTGAGGTCGCAACCTCACCGCGGTGCCGAGATCCGATCGAGCCATTCGATCAGGAGGGCGCGCTCCGATGCCGTGAGGGCATCGAAATCGTGAGCAGCAGAGCGTAATTCGATCGCGGACGTGACCACCGACGGTTCCGACCGCGCGGGGGTGTCGACGACGATGTGGCGGATCACGGCGTCGAACAAGTCGTCGGCGAGACCCCGGTCACGGTCGGCGGGCGGCGTCGCGAGAATGGTCAGAACTGCACCCGTGCCTGCCGCGTGGACGATGTCGACTGCTCGCTTCTCGCTCACGGACAGCCGCCCGGCGCGGGCGACACGGTGCACTCGCGCCGCGAGAATCGACAGACCCTGTCGGGCTGCCGGAGACTCTCGCCCGCGCAAGGGATCGCTGAGGAGGGCGAACAAGGTGGGATTGGCGAGTCCGAAGTCGATCTGTGCACGCCATCCCGCGCGGAGATCGTCGACAGGGTCGCCCTCGCCTGCTATCTCGGAATCGACAGCGACCGCCTTCGATGTCACGTAGGTCGCCATGACGTGTTCGGCGACGGCGTCGAGGAGACCCTCCTTGTCGCCGAACAGGCGATAGATCGTGGGTGCCTGCACCCCCGCAGCATCGGCGACACCACGGGTCGTCACCGCGGATCGACCTCGTTCCTGCAGCAGGTTCGCTGCGACGTCGACGATTCTCGACCTCGTGCCGTCTCGGGGTGTCGTACGCGCGTCTGCCACGTAGCAACGATAACAAGACCGTGATACCACCGTGTTTCCGGTGCTACGCTGATATTGATATCGTCGATAACAGGAGAACTTATGATCGTCGTCACCGGAGCAACCGGGGCACTCAACGGTGCCACCGTGGACCACCTGCTCGAGCGCCTTCCGGCGTCCGACATCGCCGTCGCCGTGCGCGACACCGCCCGGGCACGCCGTTTCGCAGATGTCGGCGTCGAGGTGCGACACGCCGACTATGCCGATCCGTCGTCGCTGTCCACGGCGTTCGCCGGCGCCGACCAGGTACTTCTCGTGTCCTCGAGCGACCCCGGTGCCGACGCCGTTGCGCTGCACACCAGGGCAATCGACGCGGCAGTGGCGGCCGGTGTCGGACGCATCCTCTACACGAGCCATCAGGGAGCCGCTGCCGACAGCCCCTTCCGCCCGGCACGTGATCACGCGGCCACCGAGACTGCACTCGCCGCCTGCGGAGTGCCGTGGACGGCCCTGCGGAACGGCTTCTACGCGCACAGCCTGGACCTCGTGATGGGCGACTGGCGCGACACCGGCGTCGTCTCCATCCCCGTCGACGGCGCAGTGTCGTGGACCGCGAGGGAGGACTCCGCGGAGGCGGCCGCCGTCATCCTTGCCTCGGCGGACGGTATCGATGGACCTGCGACGGTGACGGCGCGGGACGCGCTCACGTTCGAGGAAGTCGTCGCCCTCGCATCCGCCTCCGTGGGCCGCGAGATCTCCCTCGAGGTGGTCGGAGAGGAGCAGTGGGTCGCGGCGCGCGTCGCAGAAGGAACGAACGAATTCATGGCGCGCTTCACGCTCGGGATATTCCAGGCCGCCCACCAGGGAGGCTTCGCTGCGACGGATCCCTTGCTGGCAGCGCTCCTCGGCCGCGAACCACGAACGGTGCAGCACGTCCTCGGCGCTTCCTGACCTCGGGTCGTCCACTCGTAACGATCCGGAAACCGGGAAACACGGCAAACGAAACCGACGGCGCCGACACTGTTCCCATGGTGTCGTTGTCGAAGTTCACACGGGGTCGAGCGGGCACACATCCGGTCGACGACATCCCGCCTCTGTCCGTGCTGGCGCCGCTGGGCCTGCAGCACGTGCTCGCGATGTACGCGGGTGCGGTCGCCGTCCCGCTGATCGTCGGCAGTGCTCTCGTCGCTGCGGGCGAACTGCAGTCGAGCGATCTCCCGTACCTGATCACCGCGGATCTGTTCGTGGCGGGAATCGCCACGCTGATCCAGGCGGTGGGTTTCTGGCGATTCGGCGTGCGGCTACCGCTGATGCAGGGATGCACGTTCGCCGCGGTGACACCGATGATCGCGATCGGCTCGCAGTACGGCGTCACCGCCATCTACGGTTCCGTGATCGCCTCCGGAATCTTCATGATGGCGTTGGCTCCGGTGTTCGCGAAGCTCCTGCATCTGTTTCCGCCGTTGGTCACCGGAACGGTCATCCTGATCATCGGGCTCTCGCTGATGCCGGTCGCGGCGGGATGGTTCGGCGGCGGCACCGGTGCGGACGACTTCGGTGAACCGAAGTACATCGGCATGGGCGCGCTGACCTTGCTGATCATTCTGCTGATCGAACGTTTCGGGCCCGCACCGGCAAAACGCCTGTCCATCCTGCTCGGCCTCGTCATCGGCACGATCATCTCGATCCCGTTCGGCCTCACCGATTTCAGTGGAGTGGCCGACCAGGACTGGGTGGGCGTGACCACGCCGTTCCACTTCGGATTCCCGACGTTCGAGATCAGCGCGATCATCACCATGTGCATCGTGGCGCTGGTCATCATGACCGAGACCACGGGCGACATCATCGCTGTCGGCGAGATCGTCGACAAGAAGGTTCCGCCTCGCCGCCTGGCCGACGGACTCCGAGCGGACGGATTGTCGACGATGCTCGGCGGCATCTTCAACACGTTCCCGTACACCGCATTCGCACAGAACGTGGGCCTCGTCGCGATCACGGGGGTCAAGACCCGGCACGTCGCCACGTTCGCCGGCGGCATCTTGATCCTCCTCGGTTTGCTACCGAAGCTCGGCGCCGTGGTGGAAGGGGTACCGCTACCCGTGCTCGGCGGCGCCGGCATCGCCCTGTTCGGCATGGTCGCCGCGAGCGGAGTCAGGACGCTGGCACAGGTGCGGTTCAACAACACCAACATCCTCGTCGTGGCTGTCGCCGTCGGAGTCGGCCTGCTTCCGACCGTCTCCCCCGACCTCTACGACAAGTTCCCCGACTGGTTCCAGACCATCTTCCACTCCGGCATCAGTGCGGGTGCGCTGTGCGCGGTCGTGCTCAACCTGCTGTTGAACTCGGAGTCGCTGCGCGACAGGCTTTCCGACGACACAGATCCGCCGGCCCACGACGCTGTGCGTGGACCGGCGCTCTGATCTTCTCTACGACGAGGCGGAGCGAAGCTTCTCGAGCAACGGGCCGGCGGCCTCGGCGAGGAATCGATCCTGCGTCTCGTCGCCGACCTGCACCAGGGCGATGTCGGTGAATCCTGCCTCCCAGTAGGGCTTGACCTTCTCGACGATCGCATCGAGGTCCGGACCGCAGGCGATGGTCCCCGCGACATCCTCGGGTCGGACGAACTGGGTGGCACCGGCGAAACCGGCCGTCGTCGGAAGATCCGCGTTCACGGCCCAGCCACCGGCGAACCAACGGAACTGATCGTGAGCGATCCGGATCGACTCGTCCTCGTCGGGACCCCAGCAGATGGGGATCTGCCCGATCTTCTTCGAGTCACGACTCAGACCGGTGCCGATGTGCCGCGCCTTGTCCCAGCCCTGGACCAGCTCCGACTTGGGCTCGGTCGAGATCATGTGGTCACCGAGCGGGGCGAAACGCTCGATGGACTTCGACCCCGAGACCGCGATGCCGATCTCGAGCGGTGTGTCGGGGGTGTCCCACAGCCGGGCGGAGTCGACCCGGTAGTGCTCGCCTTCCCACGTGACCAGCTCCCCCGACTGCAACTGCCGAATGATCTTGACGGCTTCCTCGAACATGTCCTGGCGCTTGTCCACCGACGGCCAACCCTGGCCCACGACATGCTCGTTCAAGTTCTCCCCGCTGCCGAGACCGAGGGTGAAACGGCCGTCCGACAAAATCTGTAGGGTCGCTGCCTTCTGCGCGACGACCGCGGGGTGATACCTGATGATGGGGCAGGTCACGTACGTGTAGAGATCGACCGTCGACGTCGCGTGCGCCACCGCACCCAGCATCGTCCATGCGTAGGAGGCATGCCCCTGCGAGGACAGCCACGGCGAGTAGTGATCGCTCGACACCTCGAAGTCGAAGCCGGCGTTCTCCGCTTTCACCGCGTAGTCGACGAGCTGCTTGGGGCCGCTCTGCTCGGTCATGAGGGTGTATCCGAAACGGGTCATGGGAAGTGGTCCTCTCTAGATGGTCGCGACCGAACCGGAGTCGACGCGGTAGTTGGAGCCGTTGACGAAGCTGGCACGCTCCGAACACAGGAACGTGACCACCGACGCCACTTCCTCCGGGGTACCCCGTCGACCGAGTTCCATGAACGGCCGATCCTCTTTCAGGAAGCTCTCGATGGCCTCGTCGCGATCGGTACCGCGCTCGTCGGCGCGCTTGTCCATCATCGCGTCGGTCATCGGCGTGTGAATGAAGGCAGGAGACACCGCATTGACCAGGACACCCTCGGACGCATAGGTCTTGGATAATCCCTTGACCAGCGACAGGATTCCGGCTTTCGCTGCGCAGTACGGCAATTCGTCGATGTAGGGCTGCTCGGCGTCTTCCGATGCCAGCAGCACGATGCGTCCCCACCCGCCCTGGCGCAGCTCCGGGAGGAACGCGCGCACGACGCGCGCCGGACCGAGAAGGTCGACCTCGATGGTGGATGACCAGCCGTCGTCGTCGATCTCGTGGAACATGCCCTGCGCGCCGGTGATCCCGGCGCTCTGCACGAGGATGTCGACGGTGCCGAGCGCCTCGACAGCCTTGGCATGCAGCGCCTCCACCTCGGCCGGCTTGGTCACGTCGGCGGCGAACGCGGTGACGGATCCGTCGGGCCCCGTCAGTTCTGCCGCACCGGCAGCGAGCTTGTCCTGGTCCTTGTCGGTGACGAAGACTCGAACGCCCTCGTCGAGAAGCATCTGCGCTGTGCACCAGCCGATTCCCGAATCCGCTCCGGTGATGACTGCTGTGCGTCCCGTGATTCCGAGGTCCATGTGTGGTCCTACTTTCGTGTGTCGGAGGTCGTGTGGTCGTGACCGCTGGCCAGTGTCAGCGCTGCGTTGATGAGCGCCAGATGGGACAGGCCTTGCGGGAAGTTGCCCAGGAACGTCGAGGGTTCGCCCTCGGCGGATCGGTCGGGGTCGATCATCTCGGCGAAGAGCCCGACGTCGTTGCCGGTCGTGACGAGCCGGTCCATCAGAGCGGAGGCCTCCTCGTCGCGGCCGAGCTTGGCCAGTGCGCTGACGACCCAGAACGAGCAGGCGACGAAGGTGCCCTCCACCATCCGCATTCCGGAGTAGCGGTAGAGATGATCTCCGGAGCCGAGTTCGTCGCGAAGAGCGTCCACGGTCCGGGACATACGGTCGTCGTCGACGCACCGACTGCCCGCGTGCAGCAGCACGGATGCATCCAGTTCATCGGTTCCCGGGTACCAGATGTACGCACCGCGAGACTCGGACCAGCAGTTGTCCGCGATCCACTGCGCGATATGGTCGCGCTCGGTCACCCACCGATCCGCGATACCCGGGATCATGCCCTGCTCGGAGAGGTGGACGGCGCGATCGAGCGCGTGCCAGCAACCCATCTTCGAGGACGTGTAGTGCTGCTCGGTGGGCAGCTCCCACATGCCGGCATCCTTGCGTCGCCAGATGTCGCACGTGGTGTCCGCGATCTGCGCGAGCAGTCGGCCGGTGGGGGCGTCGAGGATGTTGCCCGCGTCGACGTACAGCGACACGATGTCGAACAGGTCGCCGAAGATACCCTGCTGGAGCTGCGTGGCCGCCTCGTTGCCGTTGACGACCGGGCCGATGCCGCGCCACCCCGGAACGTCCGGGTAACTCGACCCCGCGGGAACTTCACCGTCGAATGTGTAGAACACCTGCGTGATCTGCTCGTTGCTGCGGATGATGCGCAGCAGCCACGCGACCGCGGCGTGCACCTCCTCGCGGAGACCGAAACGGATGAGCGCCTTGATCGTGTAGGCGGCGTCGCGCACCCACGCATAGCGGTAGTCCCAGTTCTTCGCGCCGGCCCACCGCTCCGGAAGTGAGGTCGTCGCCGCGGCCGCGATGGCGCCGGACGGGCTGTACAGCAACAACTTCAAGGCGAGCGCGCTGCGATGGACCTCGTCGTGCCAGGGTCCGTCGTATCGGAATTCTTCGGACCACATCTGCCAGTTGGTGATCGTCCGGTCGATTCCCGCATCGACATCCTCCGGCACCGGGAGATACAGCGGCTCCACCTCGGTGCCGACCACGGCAACCAGTGACCGGGCACCCACCTCGGTGGTGAATCGCCCACTGATCGAACGGGATCCGAGCTCGACGTCGTCGGCATTCATCGTCCGCACACCGAGGCTGACGCCGTCCACCCGCAGTACCGTCCCGTGCACGGTCTCGTACGACCACGGGGACGCGGTCCCCAGGCACGTGCCCGGCGCCACCGTCCACTCCATGTCGACGCTGCCCTCGACGCCCTCGATGCGTCGGGCGAGCTCGGTCCACGGAAGACGGCCCGCCACTCCGGTATTGAGCGAATCGGTCACGTTCACGACACCCGAATCCGTGGTGAACGTGGTCACCAGGACGTTCGAGCCGTCCGCGTAGCGACGCGTCGCCGTGAAGTCCGCCGCCGGCCGCATCGATATGTACCCACCGGTATCGGCATCGAGCAGCGCCGCGAACACCGGTGGCGTGTCGAGGTTGGGTACCGGGAACCAGTCGATACGTCCGTCGTTCGCGATGAGCGCGACGGTTCGGCCGTCGCCGATCGCGGCGTAGTCCTCGATCGCCGCGTAGTCGTTCTCTCTCATCCGAGGCGCGCAACCATGGAACTGTCGAGGTTCGCCAGTAGATCGGCCGGATCGTCATACACCGCAACGGCTCCCGCATCGATCAACTCGGCGGCCGACACTCCGCCGCTCCGCACACCGATGCAGGGGACACCGGCGGCCACGGACGCTTCGACGTCCCATACCGAGTCGCCGACGAACACGGCGTGATCAGCGTCGACCCCGGCCTTGTCCAGCGCGATACGAACGATGCCCGGCTCCGGTTTCGCCGTCTCCACATCCTCCGACGACGTCAACTCCGAGACGATCTCCTCGACCCCCAGTAGACCGCGAAGGATCGCGAGTTCGTTCTCCGGAGCCGAGGTGGCCAGAACGACCTGCAGCCCGCGGTCCGCTACCGCGCCGAGCAGATCGAGCGCACCGGGCAGCGGCGACAGCAGGGAGGACATCTCCTCGTAGTACTGCGTGTGCAGTTCCTTCGCATGCGAGGCAGCGGCCTCGTCCGCGTCGCCGGCCAGCGACGACAGCAGCTTCGCGCCGTCCATTCCGATCGAGCGGTGGATACGCCACGAGTCGGCGGCGATCCCCGCATCGGCGAACGCTCGCGCCCATGCGTGGACGTGCGCGTAGTTGGAATCGACGAGTGTGCCGTCGATGTCGAACAGAACGGCGGGGGAAGTCACGCATGGTGGCTACCCGCGGAGGGCCGTGGACAAACGATCAGCCGCGCATCGCGGCTGCGACCGTCACCACGTCACCGGCGGTGGTGACCGGCGTCCATAGGCCGTCCATCGTGTTCGCAGCCACACCTACTGCTGTCAGTGCATCCGGATCGAAGGTAAGGACAGAGCCGTCGGAACACGCGAAGCTAACGGCGTCGGAGCCGACCGTGCACCGGGTCCCGCCGGACGTCGTGATGGCTGTGACAGCACCCGACCCCGAGAACGACGTCACGGCAGGGGGTGTCGTCGTGCTGGTGACAGGCGGTGTCGTCGTGCTGGTGACAGGCGGTGTCGTCGTCTTCGTCGTTGTGGCCTCGAAGGTCGTGGTGGCATCCTCCGACGTCGTGGTAATCGACGTCGTGGGCGCTGTCGTCGTGGCGGGTTCAGTCGTGGGCGCTGTCGTCGTGGCGGGTTCAGTCGTGGGCGCAGTCGTCGTAGTCGGTTGTTCCGGGGCCGCGACACGCGCGGCAACGGCAGCGGTGGTCGCGACAGGACCCGTCGCTCCGCTTCCGCACGCCGCGTCGACGAGAACGAGCGTGAACCTGATGTCCAGCAGAATGTTCCCGAGAACTCCGAGCCGCAGAATCCTGCCGTTCTCCAGCACGAGGCTCGAGCGTGCGGACGTCGTCGTGCCGACGACACTGCGGAGAGTCCCCGACACTCCGGGAACGACCACTGTCGATCCGCTCTGAGGGAAGTCGAACGACGTCGTGCCGCCTGCGGGCGGTACGGCAACGACGCTTCCGCCTCGAACGGAGATCGAGCCGCGGGGGTTCGATGCCGTCACGTTGGCGGCACTCGGAGCGGCTGCGGTGTACGTGGGACCGGACGACGTCAGGTCACAGGACACGGAGGACGTCACGGGGGACGGAACTGCGACCACGTCCGTCGAACCCAGCCCCAGGAGCGAGAGCAGTGATGCGTACAGCGTGTAGGAGGAGAGAGTCGCACTCGCGTTCACTCTCTGCGACGGAACCGTGACACACGGCGCAGGAGTCGCAGGTGCCCATCCGTAGGCCGCACACGCGGCGCCCGTGATCGGTGTCCCGGCGACTGCGCCTCGCGAGGTCAGCTCGTTGGCCAGACCGAGCACCCCGGCGCTGCTGTAGGGCCCGGCCGTCGTTCCGGTCGCCGTACCCGGAACCGCCTGCGACCTGGCTGACGACGGTCCCGGCCACGGTGGGTTGGTTCCGCCCCTCAACAGATCGAACGCGACGCCCGACGCCGAGGCGACGCGGCCGACTTCCGCGTAGGCGCTTCCGGCATTGGGCCACGACCCGCTCGTCACGGTGGCCGCAGCATGGTCGCGTCCTTGCCAGGCGGCGTCGGTGGTCTCGGTTCGCAGCACTGTCGACACGATGGTCAGAAGCAGGGCGGCGAGGGCGAGCGCTGCCGGGCATGAGCGATGGGTGGTCATTGCTGCCGCTTCGGTGACCGTGGCCAGAACATCGCCACGACCAACACGGTGATGCCGATGGTCAGCAGGCCGAGAACGATGGGATTCGAGAACCACACGACGACCTTCGCGAGGCCGGGTACGGACCAGAGGACCTTGCGCACCTCCCGCACGCTGTAACCCGCCGGGTCCTCGTACTCGTTGGCGTCGCCCTTCAACTCGAGGAACGTGTCACCGTCGCGTCCCGGCGACGTCTCCACCACTCGATGCGTGACCGGAAGCTCTCCGACCCGGTCGACGGTCACGACATCCCCGGGAACGACCGAGTCTGCAGGGACTTCTCGGACGACGGCGAGGGAACCGGTCGGGATGGTCGGCGCCATCGACCCCGTCTTGAACATGATCAACGAGATGTTCATGGTGAAGGACAGGATCACCAGAACGATGCAGACCACACCGCCGAGTGCGAGAACGTTCAGCACCACGTCACCCGCACGCGACACGGCCGAACGGCGTCGGGGACGGGCTGCGTGTCGAGTCGACATGTCACGTGTGCTTTCTGGTGATGCGGAAGAATGGTCGGTCACGCGGTACCCGGGAAGGTCCAGGTGGCGGACACAGATTTCGACGCGGCTGCCGAGCTGGTCCACACCGCGAGAGTGTCCGGCAAAGTCACCCGGAAGCACAGCGGCACAACGGAACCCGCGATACCAGGTGATCCCGCCGGGAGAATCACGGCGCCGGTAGCCGAATCCGCGGACATCGCGACACCGCCCGTCGAGGAACCGACGACGTACGACGCGGTCGAGGTGAACGCAGCACTGCCGCAGATCGTCGATCGGATCACCGCGTACTGCAACACCTCTCCCAGACCCGTGCCCGTCGGCGTCGTACCGTCGACAGTCACTGCCACGGTCGGCGAACCGACGGCAGCGCGCAAGGAGATCGGGGCGTAGGACGACTCGCCCGGGAGCAGGGGCGCCGCGGGTGTCAGCGAGAGCAGAGCCGGCGCGCTCTGCGGATGCATCGAGTACGCGCCTCCGCTCACCGACGATTCGAAACCGAAAGCCTGTGTCGAGAAGGATGTTCCACCCAGGACCTTGTCGGTCCACGATGCTGCGACGTCGGTAGCCGTCACCGCCGCCACGACGACTCCGCCGACGAGTCCCAGCGCGGCACCGACCCGGATCCGCCGACCGATGTCGGAGATCCGGGCCGGGGCGCTACCGGCTGCATGTCGAGACATGTCGAGATGATCCAGCGATCGATTACGGAGTGGCCGGGACGACCGCCTCGGCCTGGAACTGCCACGTCAGGGTGTTGGTGGTCTTGCCGGCAACCTGGTCCGCCGTGGCGCTCGCGGGCAGCGTGACCGCGAAGCAGAGCGGGAGAGCAGTGCCGGCCTTGGGGAGAGTAATGGCCTTGGCAGCACTACCTGTTCCCAGGGTGCTTCCCGCCGCGACGACGCTCGCCCCACCGGTGATCGTTCCTGCGGTGCAGTTGGCGGCCGTGACATTGCTGACCACCTGGTAGGTAAGGAAGGACGTCAGCGGTCCCGTCGTCGGAGTCGCACCGACGAGAGTCACCGCGGCGTCGTATGCGCCGCCCGCCGTGGGACCGAGGCCGACACGCAGAGCGACGGGGGCATACACCGTCGTGCCGGGGCTCAAGGCCGCGAAACCGGTCGTGTAGTTGAACGTTCCTGCGGTCCCCGTGGTGTTGTACTCCTGCCACGCGCCGGAGCCCGCGGCCGAGAAGTCACCCTGGACGTTCCAGTTCTCGGCTGTGAACTGGGCCTGTCCGAACACGTTGTCGGTCCATGCCGCCAGGGTGACCGCCGCTCCGATGCCCAGAACAAGTCCGCCGGCGAGCAACGCACGAACCTTACGGCGCCGGTCGTCGCGCCGATCCGGTTCCTGATGGTTGATGAGATCGGTCGTCATGGCGGTCCCCGTTTCGGCTCGTAGCGCCATTCCTCAATGGCTGCGAGCGAACTGTAGAACCATTACTCGGCTTTCACATACCGAACGTTCCGCCTTTCTTGCCGTCCGACTATCGGTACCGGCCGTCACACGAACCGGCAGAGGTCGGCGCTCACAGGAAACCGTCGCGCACACGTCGACCGGCCACGATCCGCCGATCGATCAACGGTTGTGACTGCAAAACAGCGAATCGGACATAATACGCTCGGCTGCTCCTCAAACGTGATTTGTGTCACAGTCGCACGAACGAACGACGCCCGCCGCACCCGGAAGGGGCGCGACGGGCGGCGTCGATTACATGCGTGTCAGACGCGCGCGGCCTCGTCGGCCGGATCGTCCACGGCACCTGCACCGGTGGTCGGCGCTGTGTCGCCCTGACCGGCGCGGACACCTTCTTCGACCTTCTTGCCGATCTCAGGATCGACATTGCTCCAGTACTGGAACACGCGCTGCAGCACCTGCTCGGTGACGCCGTTCAGCGCGTGACCGACGATGTTGCCGACGAGACGCTCACGGGCGTCGTCGTCCATGACCTCGCGCACGAGAGTGCCCGCCTGGACGAAGTCGCCGTCCTCGGGATGCTGTACGTACCCGGTACGCACGAATCGGGGCTCGAAGTCCCATGCGCCGTCGTCGCCGTATGCGTTGGAGTCCGCAGCGGGACCACCGTACGAGTTCGGGGCGTAGACCGGCGTGTCCGCGGAGTTGTAATGGATGTTCATCGCACCCTCCTTGGAGTACGAATTGATCTCCGCCTTGGCGCGATTGACCGGCAACTGCGCGTAATTGGTGCCGATGCGGTACCGGTGCGCGTCCGCGTAACTGAAGAGGCGACCGAGCAACATCTTGTCCGGGCTGGCGCCGATTCCGGGAACGAGGTTGGACGGTTCGAACGAGCTCTGCTCGATCTGCGCGTGGAAGTTCTCCGGGTTCTTGTTCAAGGTCATGGTGCCGACCTCGATCAACGGGTAGTCCTTCTGCGACCAGACCTTGGTCAGATCGAACGGGTTGTAGCGGTACGTCTCGGCCTCGTCGTACGGCATGATCTGGACCTTGACGGTCCAGCTGGGGAAGTCCCCGTTGCGGATCGAGCCGAACAGATCCTGACGATGGTGGTCCGGCGACGTGCCCGCCAGCTCGTCCGCCTTGTCCTGCGTCAGGTAGTCGATTCCCTGATCGGTCTTGAAGTGGAACTTCACCCACGACTTCGTGCCGTCTGCGGCGATGAACTGGTAGGTGTGCGAGCCGAATCCGTCCATGTGGCGGAACGACTTCGGGATCCCGCGGTCTCCCATGAGCCAGGTCACCTGGTGCGCCGACTCGGGAGAGAGCGTCCAGAAGTCCCACTGCATGTTGTTGTCACGCAGGCCGGAGTCGGGCATCCGCTTCTGGCTGCGGATGAAGTCCTGGAACTTGAGCGGATCCCGTACGAAGAACACCGGCGTGTTGTTGCCGACCATGTCCCAGTTGCCCTCGGTGGTGTAGAACTTCAGCGAGAAACCGCGAGGGTCACGCCAGGTGTCGGGGCTGCCCTGCTCGCCCGCGACGGTCGAGAAACGAGCCAGCATCTCGGTCTTCGTGCCGGGCTGGAACACTGCGGCCCGCGTGTACTTCGAGATGTCGCCGGTGACCTCGAACGTTCCGAAAGCTCCCGCACCCTTGGCGTGCACGACGCGCTCCGGAACCCGCTCACGGTTGAACTGGGCCATCTTCTCGATCAGGTAGTGATCCTGCAGAAGGATGGGGCCCTGGGCCCCTGCGGTCAGCGAGTGCTCGTCGCTGGCGACCGGAATACCGGCGTTGTTCGTCGTGGTCTTGGCGGTGGGGGTGTCGGGTCGAGTCATGTGGTTCTGTGCCTCCTGCTGATCTGCGTGACGCACGCGTCCTTACTACCCGTGTACCCGGGCAGCGACACGCGCACACTTACGCCTACCCGACAGTCGGATGGAACAGCGGAAGGCCACCCTCGTCGACACCCAGCTCCTGGATGGACCACTCCCGCGGATCGAGTGCGTACTGGGAGTGATTGGTCGCCAGCAGCGAGGTACCCCGGAACGCCAGCGATGCCGGCGTCACCAAGGGGACGGACAACATCGATCGGCCCAGAGGCGACGGCAGAGCGTCCACGACACCGCGCCCCGGTTCGACGACCTCGACATCGTTGATCACCGGATTCGCCACGGCGACGTAGATGCGGCCGGAACTGCCGATGGCGATGCCGTCTCCCTGGGACGTCGTGGCGATCTGTTCCCGCGTGCCGGGTGATCCGTCCGCCTCGACACCGAGGCGGAACAGTTTGCCGCGGAAGATCGACGCGTCCGGGGTCAGTGAGATCGTCACGGCGAACACCAACCGGCCCTGCGCGTCGAACTGCATGCCGTTCACGCTGTAGATGGACGCGAAATCAGCACTCTGGTACCAGATCCGGGCTTCTCCACCGCCCGGTGCGATCTTCCAGATCGTCGCCTGGTTCAGGTCACTGACGTACATGTTCCCGTCGCCGTCGAACACCGGGTAGTTGGGCCACGCCGGCCGGTCTATCGGGCTCGGCTCGCACGGCACCACGCCGCGACCGCAGGACGGAAGATCGGGGAACGTCGCGTAGACGCTCTGCTCGCCGGTGGCGGGGTCGATCCGCACCGCCCGCGCCCCCGAGTAGTCGAGCGCGTACGGCCGACCCGCCCCGTCGAGAGCGATGCCGTTCACGCCGTGTTCCGCGCTCGGAGAATGATCGACGAGGTCGTACGTCCCGATCAGCGCGCCCGACCGATCGTGATGCCACACGGCCCCGGCGGATCTCGGTCGGTTGGACCCCGTCCAGACGCTTCCGTCGCGCGGATCGACCGCGATGCCCTCCGGCTGACCGGGCAGGGGAAGTTCGGCGAAGGTCCGTGCATCTCCCGGCGCGGGCGAGGGAGGAGCGACAGGCTCGGCACCGGCCGACCCCGCTCCGGCGACGAGACCGGATCCGATCATGACCGCAGTAGCCCCGACCGCCAGAGCCCTTACTGCCTGCATCACTGGCATCGACCGCTCGAACATTGCTGCGCCCCCCGGCTGTCATCGCGCAGCACCGAACGCTGCCGGATGGACACTACGGTTCCCCGCGTCCGGACACCGCACGCAGAACTCCAGCAGTCCCGGGGCGACATTGTGCCTGCTCACAGGAGTGTCCGAGATGTGAGCATCCTGTGGCACCCTTCGATCGTCTACACCGTGACGTTCTGGGGGGAAAACAAGTGACGCGCAGTTCGAGAAGCAGGTCCGGATCGCTGAGGAAGGTCACCGCGGTCGCTGCCGCGGCCATCGCCGTGTCCGCGGCGTTCACCGGAACGGCCGGTGCCGCACCGGGACCCGTGGCACCCTCCACCGTTCTCGGATCGATCGACGACGGCCCCGGCCAGTTCCATGTCTTCCGCACGGTGGACAGCGGCAACCGTCCCAGCGCGGAAGACACCGCGCGGTGCAACGCCCAGTACGGAGTACCCGCCTCCTATGCACTGGTCGAGCGGCTCGACGCCCGGATGTACACCTTCCAGTCCGACCCCGCCAGCGGCCTCCTCACGGCCGAGACCGCACGCGACGTCGGCCCGATTTACGTCTGTGACGGACTGGGGCTGAACGGCACTCAGATCCTCGACCAGTGGGGCACTCTCGACGCTCCCGGACTGGGCCGGCTGGACATGCGCGGACCCTGCGGATTCGAGCTGTACCCGGGATCACCCGGCCGCGGCGCGGTCGACTGCGTTCTACGTATAGCTCCTAACGCGTCGGGAATCGCGGGCGGTGTCGCGACGAGCAACTCGGTCGCCAACCCGCTGCGTCTGCCGGGTGGCCGCACCGGCTCGGTCTGGACGCTGTACGCCCTCGGCGAGGGCACGGCACCGGTGAACCAGGCTCCGCCTGCAGGGTTGCCGCAGCCGACCGGACCCATCGCGTACAACGTCACCCGAGAGGTGAATTCGCGGTCTCAGGGTTCCTCCCCCGCCTGCGCGGGTGGTGAGCGGACCACCGAATTGCATGCCACCGGTGTGGATCCCGCGACCGGTGCCGCGTCGACGTCGCCCAGCGAGATCGTCGCCGCCACCGCGCGGGTCTGCTACTCCCCCGTCGCGAACCCCGAGTTCGGTGCAGCCCTGTCCGTGACCTACAACAACGTCCCCGGTGGCCCGTTGACCGTCGAGGGACGCGGACAGTGCCGCCAGACCTCCCTCCCCGGTACCGCTGATCTGCAGCAGAGCTGTGGGTTGACGCTGCCGCCGAACCCGGCTCGTGGGTTGGCCGGTGGACAGGTCACCGTCAACGGCCTCGTCCCGGCGGGCGATCCGGCCGGGTCGGCCAACTCGGCCATCTGGACCACGTCGCTGCTCGGACCGATCTCCGGGAAGTAGCACCTCGACCGACCGTCAGTGACCGATGACCGTGAGGGGCAACCGAAGTGCGCCGGGTGCTTCCGCGGGCACCACCGGCGAGACCGGCTTGACCGGCGCAACGGGGGTGTAGTCGGCCCCCACCGGAGGGCGCTGATCCTGCTCACCCTTGTTGGGCCACAACGCCATCGCCCGCTCGGCCTGCGCGGTGATCGTCAGCGACGGGTTCACACCCAGATTGGCGCTGACGGCCGAGCCGTCGACCACGTGAAGTCCGTCGTGTCCGAACACGCGGTGGTACGGATCGACCACTCCGCGTTCGGGCGTTGCTCCGATGACGCAGCCGCCCAGGAAATGGGCCGTCATCGGGATGTCGAACACGTCCGCGAACGAGCCGCCCGCGTCTCCGCCGATCTTGTCGGCGGCCTTCCGGATGGCCACGTGGCCTTCCGGGATCCACTTGGGAGGCGGCGTACCTCCGCCGGGACGCGACGTGAGTCTGCGGCCGAATCGTCCCTTCGCCGAGCCGAGTTCGAGCGAGTTGTCGTCGGTCTGCATGACCAACGCGATGACGGTGCGCTCGGACCAGTTCCGGACCGACAGGCTGCGGACAGCGGCCGCCGGGTGACGCATCGCCACGCCCAGTGTCTTCAACGGACGCGGCAGTCGACCCCCACCGTCGCTCAGCACGGTCTGCAGGAGCCCGATCGCGTTGCTTCCCTTGCCGTATCGCACCGGCTCGATGTGCGTGTGATCGTTGGGATGGAACGAGGAGGTGATGGCGACACCCTCGGTGTAGTCGACCTGCCGATCGCGTGCGGTCGCCGCGAGCACGGCCTCGGAATTGGTGCGCACGACCGATCCGAGCTTGTCCGACAGGTTCGGCAGCTGGCCGGTCTCCTTCATCGCGAGCATCAGCTTCTGCGTTCCGTAGGTCCCTGCCGCGAACACCACGTGATCGGCGGTCATCACCGTCTCGCGCCGCCGCAGTTTGGCTCCGGTGCGACGGGTACGGACCTCGTATCCGCCGCCTTCACGGGGACGAACCGAGGTGACGGTGGTCAGCGGATGCACTGCAGCTCCAGCCTTCTCGGCGAGGTACAGGTAGTTCTTGACCAACGTGTTCTTCGCGCCGACCCGGCAGCCCGTCATACACGAACCGCACTCGGTACACCCGGTGCGCGTGGGACCCGCGCCTCCGAAATAGGGGTCGGGAACGTCGCGGCCCTTCTGTCCCGGAGCTCCGAAGAACACGCCGACGGGAGTTGTGCTGAAGGTGTCGCCGACGCCCATCTCCTCGGCGATGTCGCGCATGATCTTGTCGGCCGGAGTGATCGTCGGGTTGTCCTCGACTCCCAGCATGCGACGAGCCTGGGCGTAGTACGGAGTCATCTCCGCTTCCCAGTCGGTGATGTCGCCCCACTGCGGATCCTCGAAGAACCGACTCGGCGGCTGGTAGAGCGTGTTGGCGTAGTTCAGCGATCCGCCACCGACACCGGCTCCGGCCATCACCAGAACGTTGGGCAGCAGGTGGATCCGCTGCAGCCCGTAACACCCGATGATGGGAGCCCACAGGTACTTCCGGAGGCGCCAGCTCGTCTTGGGGAGCTCGTCGTCCTCGAAACGGCGGCCCGACTCGAGGACACCGACGCGGTATCCCTTCTCGGTGAGCCGCAGTGCGGTGACGCTGCCGCCGAAGCCCGATCCGATGACGATCACGTCGTAGGTGTTCTTCATGATGCGGTGACCTCCGGCTCGAGGCGGGGGTCGGTGACGGCCCGCCGCACTGTTCGGTAGTTGTCGATGTCGAAGACCGACGTCGCCTTGCGGTACTTCCAGGTGAAGGTCGGCCACATGGCCGAGTTGCGGCCGCTCTTGTCCAGATACCAGCTCGAACATCCGCCCGTGTTCCACACCGTCCCGGCGAGATCGACATCGAGACTGCGGTTCCAGTCGTCCACGGCCGCCGGCTCGACGTCCACCGCGTCGACACCCCGGTTCGCCATCTCCCGCAGCGCGGATTCGACGTACGCGGCCTGCGATTCGAGCATGTAGACGATGGAGCTGTGTCCCAGATTGGTGTTCGGTCCGTACATCAGGAAGAGGTTGGGGAAGCCGGACATCGTCGTACCGCGGTACGCGCGCGGACTGCCGCCCCACCGCTGCGCCAACGTCGTGCCGGCGCTGTCCCGAACCAGATGTGCGACGGGAGGTTCGGTCGGGGTGAAACCCGTACCGAAGACGATCGCGTCCACCTCACGTTCGCGGCCGTCACGATCGACGACGCCGGTGGGTGTCACGGAGGCGAGACCGGAATCGACCAGCTCGACGTCGGGGCGCTGCAGGGTGTCGTACCAGTCGTTCGACAGCAGCATGCGCTTGCAGCCGATGGTGTAGCCCGGAGTGAGGCGCTTCCGGAGTCCGCCGTCGCGCACCTTCAGTCGGAGGAAGCCCGTGGCGATCGAGTGCGCGATCGACAGGAGCTTGGGCCGCTTGGCCATCATCTCGACGTACATCTCGCGGTAGGCGTAGATCGCACCGCGTTGCGCCTCGAGCGTCCACGGCGCGCGTCGGTAGAACCACCGCTCGACCGGACCGCGGGTGCGGTCCATCCGCGGGATGACCCACGCCGGGGTGCGCTGGAAGACGTGCAGGTGCTCGACGACGGGAGCGATCTCGGGGACGAACTGGATTGCGGACGCACCGGTACCGACGACGGCGACACGCTTGCCGGTCAGGTCGTAGTCGTGGTCCCACGTCGCGGAGTGGAAGGTGTGGCCCGTGAAGGACTCCAAGCCGGGAACGTCCGGAAGCTTGGGCGTGGAGAGTGTTCCGGTGGCGGCCACCAGGACGCGTGCGGTCAGATCGCCCAGTTCGGTGCTCACCCTCCACAGGCACCGTTCGTCGTCCCACTGCGCCCCGAGGAGGGCACATCCGGTGATCAGACGCTCCCGGATACCGAAGCCGTCGGCGACACCGCGGAGGTAGTCGTAGATCTCAGGTCCGCGCGCGAAGGTGTGGCTCCAGTTCGCATGCGGGGCGAAGGAGAACGAGTACAGCGACGTCGGAACATCGCACGCCACACCGGGATAGGTGTTGTCGCGCCATGTCCCACCCACGTCGTGAGCGCGCTCGATGATGAGAACGTCCGCGGTGGGATCGGCGCGCAGGATGCGCTCCGTGACGCCCATCCCGGCGAAACCGGATCCGACGACCAGGACGTCGACGTGCGCCGGCAGGGACACGGGTCGAGCCTCGGGCGAGGTCGGCGATGCGGTCATGACGTCATCACCGCACGTTCCCATTCCGGCAGCACTCGTTCACGCATCTCGCGTTCCTCCTCGGGTGTTCGGAAGATGGCCGACACAGCCATCCCGCGGGCAAGTTCGATACTCAGTTCGAGAGCGACGGGAGACATCCGGTCCCCGAAGATCTGGCGTCCACCGTCCTGCAGGACCTCGGTGACACGGCGCTCGAGCGGCTCCATGGCTGCATGCAGGGCACGATCGGTCCGCGCGGCGACCCACAGTTCGAGTGCGGCGTGGAACAGCGGCCCGGAGAAGGCCTCGAGGAGCAGAGCGGGCCCGACCGGTCCGTCGCGGTCGCTTCCCACGATCTCCTCGAGCCGTCGCTCGACCAGGCGCTCCACGGCAGCGACCACGAGGGTCTCCTTCGTCGGGAAGTGATGCAGTTGCGCGCCGCGCGACACCCCGGCACGCCGCGCGATCTCCTGCGTGCTGGCCCGCGAGTATCCGACGTCGACCAGCGTGGCGATCGCCGCGTCGAGAAGCGTCGCTCGTGTTCCGGCAGTGCGCTCGGCCTGAGTTCGGCGGACGGGCGGTGCCTCGTCTCGTGCGGTGGTCTCGGTCACACGGAGGACCATACCGAGAAATCAACAAACAGTCCAGACTGATTGTAAGTTTGTTTGTCGGTGGGTCCTGATAGATCTGGACCGTGGACATGACACCTTCCGTCACGCGGTCTCGTTCGCCGTTGCTGCAGGTCCGACGCATCTGGGCCGAGCCCGACGCTCTGGCCGATCTCCGCGGCCAGGAAGTTCTCGCGCGGTTTCCCGACGCGGAGATCATCGACGTCGACTCCCATTGGCAGATACCGGAGCTGCACGGCAACGCCGGGAACATCGACCGCTGGGTGCGCGTCAAGACCGAGGACCTGGTGCTGGGAGTCAAGAAGTCGTTGACGGCTCGTCCCAACGGGCGCTCGGCGGACTGGATCGCACCGTCGACCGCCAACGGGTGCGCCATGGCGTGCGCCTACTGCTACGTACCCCGCCGCAAGGGCTACGCCAACCCCGTCACCGTCTTCACGAACATCGACAAGATCGTCGGATACCTCGGACGCCACGTCCGTCGCCAAGGACCCAAGCCGGCACCGAACCAGTGCGATCCCGTCGACTGGGTGTACGACATCGGCGAGAACAGTGACTGCAGCGTCGACGCCACCATCAGCGACAACGTCGCGGACCTCGTCCACGCGTTCGCGGGGTGGGACGGCGCGAAGGCCAGTTTCGCCACGAAGTACGTCAATCGGGAGCTCCTCGAACTCCGACCGCGCGGTGGAACGCGCATCCGGTTCTCCCTCATGCCCCACCAGGAGTCGAGACTGCTCGACATCCGCACGTCACCGATGGACGAGCGGATCGCAGTCCTCGACGAGTTCGTCGACGCCGGCTACGAGGTACACCTGAACTTCTCCCCGGTGGTGCTCTCCCCCGGATGGCAGGAACGATGGGCCGCGCTGATCGAGCAGATCGCCGAGCAGACGGGTGACGCCTTCAAGCGCCAGGCCGCGGTCGAGATCATCACGCTCACCCACAACCAGGACCTGCACGAGGTCGATCTCGGATGGCATCCGAAGGCCGAGGACGTGTTGTGGACGCCGCGGGTCCAGGAGGCGAAGCGCTCGCAGAACGGAGCCGACAACGTGCGGTACCGCATCGACGTCAAGTCGCGCGCCGTCGCCGAGCTGACCGACCTGATCGCGGCGCGGGCACCGTGGCTGCGCGTGCGCTACGCCTTCTGACCGTCACCGCCCGGACATCACGCCCAGCATCGACTCCACTGCCGTCGGCCAGCCGTACTGCTCCGCCCTCGCCCGAGCCGTCGGCCGTCCGCCCGAGGGGAGCGCCAGGGTCGCGGCGATGCCCTCGGCGAAGTCGCGGGAACGATTGGCCACCGCTGCGCCGCAGTCCGGGGTGACGATCTCGGCCAGCGCAGACGTTCCCGAGACCACCGCGGGTGTGCCCGACGCCAGCGCCTCCAGAGCCGCCAGCCCGAACGTCTCGTGCGGGCCGGGAGCGACCGCGACGTCCGCCTCGGCGAGCAACCGTGCGACGTGTTCGCGGTCGGAGACGAACCCGGCGAAGTGCACGGGCAGCCCCTCGGCGCGCCGCTCGAGCGCGGCCCGCCGCGGACCGTCTCCCACCACCACCAGGCGTGCGTCGATGCCCTCGCGGCGCAGGTGTGCCAAGGCGTCGACGCTGCGCTCGGCGTGCTTCTCCACCGACAGTCGTCCACAGTGCACCAGCCGGATCATCCGGCCCTCGTTGCGATGGCGACGCGACGGGTGGAACAACTCGAGGTCCACCCCGAGTGCGATGCGGTGCGCGTCGGCGCCGATCCGGTCGAACTCCTCCTGCGCGAACGCGGTGGTGCACACCACCGCGTCGTGACCGAGGACGGACCGCCTGTTGGCGACGTCCGCCGCCGCGCGCGCGACCGGGGCAGGCAACACCTGTCCGAGCAGTCGGTCCAGTCTCTCGTGGGAGATCATCACGCTGCGAATCCCTCTGTGGCGCGCCCATGTTCCGAGGCCACGCAGGGTCAGACGGTCCGAGATCTCGAGCACGTCCGGTCGCAGACTCGCCGCGACGTCGGCCGTCACGGACGGCCTCGCCACCCGGTAGCCACCGGTCATCGGGAGCCGGGTGGACGGGACGGTGATGCGATGCACCCCGGTGGCGGACATCGTTTCGGAGTGGACGTCGCCGGGGACGATGACCGTGACCTCGTGGCCGCGAGCGACGTAGCCCGCTCCGAGCTGGTCCACGGCCGTCCGCAGACCGCCCGAACGAGGTCCGTAGAAGTTGGCCACCTGCACGATGCGCATGCGGCCAGTGTCGAGGTGAGCCGTGTACGGACGAGGACCGCGCCGAGAACGTCGCACGAACACTGACCTCGCACGAACACTGATGTCGAGCGATCACCGTCGTCGCACGACTGCGGCACGGGAACCCGGCACCGGCGCCGCACGTTGCCGTGGTGTCCGACCCGCGACGACACGTCACCGACGAAGAAGAGGTCCCACGATGACCAGCCCGGCACGAAAGTTGACCCGTTCACGACAGAGCAAGGTGGTCGCCGGCGTCTGCGGTGGCCTCGCCGAACGTTTCGGAATCAGTCCCGGCCTCGTCCGACTGCTCTTCGTGCTGTCCTGCATCCTTCCGGGGCCGCAGTTCGTGATCTACCTCGTGCTGTGGATCGCCATTCCGAAAGCCGCCTTCTGACGGGAGCGGCGCAGGTCATCGGGTAGCTCACCGGCTTACGCCCGCACAATCGGCCCCGACACCGGAGCCGGATCGGATTCCGATCACAGCCAACATCTTTGGTCGTCTGCTGTACATCGCCCAGTTGCGCACCTCCGACGCGGCCCCTTAGTGTCGATCACGATTCGTATCGCGCGCGTCTCGGGCACCCACGGGTTCGCGCGCGACTCTCGACGTGCAGGGCGTTCGAACAGAGGCCGCCGCGCACCATCCGGCCACTCCACGAGCAGGTCGGGCGCAACACCATGGCGCCCGGCCGGCAAGGACACGATGTCTACGTACGGCGGTTTCTCCGGTCACCGAGCCGACGACAGGTCCCGCGCGAGCAGATCCGCCCGGTTCGCGTGGCGCTACCTCGACTCGGACGATGCCGCGCGCCTGTGGGACGAGGTCACCGACTGGGTCTGGTGGCTCCGTGACCGGTACGAACTGACGGACCGTGTTCCCCGCTGCTGGTACCGACACGGCCCGGTGGTCGAAGAATTCACGGCGCTGATGGCGGCATGGACCGAGGCATATTCCTCCGGTCGAGGTATGTCGGCGTGGCATTCGTCGGATCTGTGGCCGCTGATGGATCGCCTCGAGAGCATCTCCGGGTTCGAACAGTGTCAGGCCGACGGATGCTCACACGATTCCGGCTTCCTGCATGCGCCGGAGGGCACCGAGGCCGTCATGGAACCGGCACACGACACCTCGAACCTGGACTCCTCGACCTTCGACGACGCCACCCGGGACGCTCCCGACATGTCCGACGTCGGAGCCATGGTGGTGGGTGTGGTCACCGAGGACGTCATGCTGATGGCCGTCGTGAACGGAGAAGCGACAGCACTCGACGCGGGGCGACCGCACGGGCGCTACCGCCTGGGCGGCAACCTCTGGACCTGGAGTTCGATCCTCGGCGGCTACGTGCCGTGTCGGGAATCGTCCGCCGGCCTCCGCGCGATCGAGAGCTGAGCGCGAACTACCCGAGGAACAGTTCGGCGATCTGAATGGTGTTCAGCGCCGCGCCCTTTCGCAAGTTGTCGCCGGAGACGAACAGCGCCAGCCCACGTCCGTCGGGCACACCGGGATCCTGACGGATACGTCCCACCAACGACTCGTCCGCTCCCGCTGCCTGCAAGGGCGTCGGAACGTCGACCAGGCGGACACCGGGTGCCGACGCCAGCAGTTCCGTCGCTCGCTCCACCGACAGCGGGTTCGCGAACTCGGCGTTGATGGACAACGAGTGTCCGGTGAACACGGGCACGCGGACACAGGTTCCGCTGACCAGGAGATCCGGGAGTCCCAGGATCTTGCGCGACTCGTTGCGCAGCTTCTGGTCCTCGTCGGTCTCTCCGCTGCCGTCGTCGACGAGCGACCCGGCGAGCGGCAAGACGTTGAAGGCGATGGGTGCTGTGTAGACCTTCGGATCGGGGAAGCTCACCGCGCTACCGTCGTGCACCAGCTTCTCGGCATCCGCGATCACCGCGCGAGCCTGTGTCGCCAGTTCCTCGACGCCGGCCAATCCGCTTCCCGACACGGCCTGGTAGCTCGAGACGATCAGACGCTGCAGTCCGGCCTCGTCGTGCAGCACCTTCAGGGCCGGCATCGCTGCCATCGTCGTGCAGTTCGGGTTCGCGATGATGCCCTTGACGAGGTTCTTCGTCGCCTCCGGGTTCACCTCGCTGACCACGAGCGGAACGTCGGTATCCTTACGCCACGCCGAGGAGTTGTCGATGACGGTGACACCGGCGGCGGCGAAGCGCGGCGCCTGCTCACGGGACATGGTCGCGCCGGCCGAGAAGAGCGCGATGTCCAGACCCGTGGGATCCGCAGTCGAGGCGTCCTCCACGGTGATCTCACCGTCGCCCCACGGGAGCGTCTTGCCGGCGGACCGTGGGGACGCGAAGAAGCGGATCGACGCGACGGGGAACTTGCGCTCCGCCAACAGGGTCCGCATGACGGCACCGACCTGGCCGGTAGCGCCGACCACTCCGATGTTCAAGCCTGTGGAGTTCGTGGTCATGGTGGTTCTACCTTCCGGTTCCGCCGTGCACGACGGCGATCTCGTCGCCGCCGAGTCCGAACGCGGCGTGCAGCACGCGAACGGCCTCGTCGAGCTCGGAGTCCTTGGTCAGCACGGAGATCCGGATCTCCGAGGTGCTGATGAGGTCGATGTTGATGCCCGCGTCGGCGAGCGCTTCGCAGAACGTCGCGGTGACGCCGGGGTGCGACTTCATGCCGGCACCGATGAGCGAGACCTTGCCGATGTGGTCGTCGTAGAGGACCTTGGTGAAGCCGATCTCACCCTGCAGCTTGGTCAACTTCTCCACGGCGGTGGGACCGTCGGCCTTGGGGCACGTGAAGGTGATGTCGGTCTTCCCCGTGTCGATGCGGGAGACGTTCTGCAGGACCATGTCGATGTTGATCTCGGAGTCCGCGACCGCCCGGAACACCTTGGCGGCGAAACCCGGCTGGTCCGACAGGCCGACGACCGTGACCTTGGCCTCGCTGCGATCGTGCGCGACACCGGTGAGAATGGCTTCTTCCACTGGAATGTCCTCCATGGATCCGGACACGATGGTCCCTGGCTTGGTGGTGTACGACGAGCGGACGTGCACGGGAACGTTGTAGCGACGCGCGTACTCGACGCAGCGCAGCATGAGCACCTTGGCGCCGCACGCCGCCATCTCGAGCATCTCCTCGAACGAGACCTTCTCGAGGTGTCGGGCGTCGGGAACGATGCGCGGGTCGGCGGTGAAGATGCCGTCGACGTCGGTGTAGATCTCGCAGACGTCGGCGTTCAGCGCTGCCGCAAGCGCGACGGCGGTGGTGTCGGAGCCACCTCGTCCGAGCGTCGTGACGTCCTTGCTGTCCTGGCTGACGCCCTGGAATCCGGCGACGAGAACGATCGAGCCCTCGTCGAGAGCGTCACGGACGCGGCCGGGCGTGACGTCGATGATCTTGGCGTTGCCGTGCACGCTGGTGGTGACGACACCGGCCTGCGATCCGGTGAAGGACCGCGCCTCGGCGCCGAGGGAATGGATGGCCATCGCGACGAGCGCGTTGGAGATGCGCTCACCCGAGGTGAGCAACATGTCCATCTCGCGCGCCGGCGGTGCGGGGCAGACCTGCTGCGCGAGGTCGAGCAGCTCGTCCGTCGTGTCACCCATCGCGGAGACGACCACGACCACGTCGTGGCCCTTGCGCTTGGTCTCGACGATCCGTTCAGCGACGCGCCGGATCCGCTCGGCGGTCGCCACCGAGGATCCTCCGTACTTCTGAACGACGAGTGCCACGCTGGTGCTACCTCCTGCGTCGGGGTGTATGTATTCGGCGAACCGGTTGTGGAGCCTACCGACCTGCAGCGGTGCCGGGTGAATCGCGTGCCTGCCTACCATCTGATGGTGACCGCCCCCGACCCCTCCGCCCTCCCGCCTCGCCACCGACGCCGCAGTCTGTTCGTCGCGCTGCCGTCCGTCGGTCCCCGATGGCCCGGTGGCCTGCGGTCGGCGGCAGCATTCGGCGTTCCGGCGCTGGCACTGCTCGCCGGCGGCTTCCAGACGGAGGCGCTGCTGACGGCGGCCGGCGGTTTCGCGGTGGTCTACGGCGAGGGACGCCCGTTCCGTTCGCGGTGGTCCGTGGTCCTCCTCGCGGGACTCGCACTGGTGCTGTCCGCCACCGCCGGCGGACTGGTGGGCCAGTACGCCGATCCCCGCGACACGGTGCTCGGCGCCGTCCTCGTCGTCGTGGTGCTCACGGCGCTGGGAACCGTCGCCACGTTCGTCGTCGACGCGCTGCGACTCGGTCCTCCCGGCGCGTTCTTCTTCGTCCTGACCTGCGCCATCGCCACCGTGGTGCCGCAGGCCGGTGTCTCGGCCGCCGTCAACTCCGTGTGTGTCGCTCTGGGAGCCGTGTGGGCGTTGCTCGTGTCGATGGCACCCGCGGTGCGCGACTTCTCGAAGCCCGAACGGGACGCGGTGATCGCCGCGGAACGGACCGTGAGCGCCTTCGCCGCGGCGCGGGACGAGGCCGACACCGCCGTCGCTGCTCGTCACCGCGCGGCCGTGTCCGTCGACAAGGCGTGGTCCGCGCTGCACGACGCCCGCATTCCCGCGCGGCGCATCGACGATCCGCTGGTCCTGCGACTGCGCGCCGCACACCTCGAGTTCGCCCGGACCGTCGACGGTCTGCCGACGGACCCCCAGCACGTCTCCGATGCGGTCCATGTCGAGTCCGGGAGCCGTCCGACCGTGCCGATGGCGCGGCCGTCCGTCACGTTCCGGCTGGTGCGCGCACTCGACCGCGACTCCCACGCCACGACCACGGCGATGCGAGTGCTGTGTGCGTCGTCGGTGGCCGGTCTGATCGCGGTCGTGGTCGGACTCGGCAGACCGGACTGGGCCGTGATCGGCGCGGTCCTCGTGCTGCAGCAGGGACTGGACCGGCCCCGAGGAACCGTGCGGGCTCTGCATCGACTGGTCGGAACCGCCGCCGGTGTCGTGCTGTTCGCCGTGGTGTTCTCGCTGTCGCCGAGCGGAGTCGTCCTGGTCCTCGTGCTGATGGCCCTGCAGTTCCTCATCGAACTGTTCATCGCCCGCAACTACGGCATCGCCGTCATGTTCATCACCCCGCTGGCCCTGCTGATCGGCGGGGCGTCGCACCCGGGCGCGCAGGCCTGGCCGCTGGCATGGGAACGCTTCGTCGAGACCTGCATCGGTGTCGCCTGCGCCCTGGCCGCGATGTGGGTCGTCGGCCGCCATGCGCATCGGCGATGCCTGAACTGGTGCGACGCGCGCGTCATGGCGGCATCATCGGACCTGGTGGACCTGCTGCACCGCGTGGCGCCCAGTGACGATGCCGCCATGACAGTGCGCCGCGACGTCCAGTTCGAACTGGTCGGGGCCGCCCTCGCCGCCGAACACGCCGTGAGCGACGACAGGGAGTGGGCGGCGACGGTATGGCCGTCCCACCTGGCTGTCGACGCGATCGGTTACGACCTCCTGGCGGCGTGCAGTCGCACTCCGGACGGTGCGACGGTGGACGATCTGGGCACGTTCCGAGCCCGAACCGTCGACGGATGAGCGGTGGCGGTGTCCTCGGGGGAGCCGACGGAGTAAGGTGACGCGCATGTTCGGCGCCGGGTTCGCCCTTCTCCTTCGTCGCCGCGACGGGGTCTGATTCTCAGACCGGCTCCCTGTCGCGGGTCTTTTCGGCGCCGGTCGACCCCTTCCTCACAACGGAGAACAATCGATGTCACCCGCCGACGCATTCGTATCCGGCTCACGCAACGTCACCACCCCGACCAAGCCTGCGCCATCCGATCAGCCCGTCTGGAACACCCAGAAGAACTCGTCGATGCCGACGTTCCGCTACCGCTCGTTCGCGGAAGAAGTCGAGCCGCTGACGCTCCCCGACCGCACCTGGCCCGACAAGGTCATCGACCGGGCACCTCAGTGGTGCGCGGTGGACCTGCGCGACGGTAACCAGGCGCTGATCGATCCGATGAGCCCGGCACGCAAGCGCCGGATGTTCGATCTCCTGGTTCGCATGGGCTACAAGGAGATCGAGGTCGGTTTCCCGTCCGCGAGCCAGACGGACTTCGATTTCGTCCGCGAGATCATCGAGGACGGCGCAATTCCCGACGACGTCACCATCCAGGTGCTGACGCAGTGCCGCCCCGAGCTGATCGAGCGCACCTTCGTCGCGTGCGAGGGCGCCCGCAGCGTCATCGTGCACTTCTACAACTCCACGTCGATCCTGCAGCGCCGCGTCGTCTTCCGCGCCGATCCCGACGCGATCGAGAAGATCGCCACCGACGGTGCCCGCAAGGTTCTCGAGGAAGCGGCCAAGTTCCCCGACACGGACTGGCGCTACGAGTACTCGCCCGAGTCCTACACCGGAACCGAGCTGGAGTACGCCAAGAAGGTGTGTGACGCGGTCACCGAGATCATCGCTCCCACACCGGATCACCCGATGATCCTCAACCTCCCGGCGACGGTCGAGATGGCGACGCCCAACGTCTACGCCGACTCGATCGAGTGGATGCACCGCAACCTGGCACGCCGCGACTCCATCGTGCTGAGCCTGCACCCCCACAACGACCGTGGAACCGGCGTCGCCGCAGCCGAACTGGGATACCAGGCCGGCGCGGATCGCATCGAGGGCTGCCTCTTCGGCAACGGTGAGCGCACCGGCAACGTCTGCCTGGTCACCCTGGGGCTCAATCTCTTCACGCGTGGCGTCGACCCCCAGATCGACTTCTCCAACATCGACGAGATCCGCCGCACGGTCGAATACTGCAACCAGTTGCCGGTTCACGAGCGGCACCCCTACGGCGGTGACCTGGTCTACACCGCATTCTCGGGAAGCCACCAGGACGCGGTCAACAAGGGCCTCGACGCGATGAAGGTGTCCGCCGACGAGCAGGACATGGATGTCGACGACGTCCTGTGGCAGGTGCCCTACCTGCCTGTGGACCCGAAGGACGTCGGCCGCACCTACGAGGCCGTCATCCGCGTCAATTCGCAGTCCGGCAAGGGCGGCGTCGCGTACATCATGAAGTCGGACCACGGCCTCGCATTGCCGCGACGGCTGCAGATCGAGTTCTCCTCGGCCGTGCAGCGCGTCACCGACGGCGAGGGTGGCGAGGTGTCGCCCAAGGCCATGTGGGACGTGTTCTCGGAGGAGTACCTGGCTCCGATCGTTCCCCTCGAGCGCATCCGGCAGCGAGTCACCGCGGCCGAGGAGGACGGTGGCACCGACTCCATCGCCGCCACCGTCAAGGTCGAGGGCACCGAGCAGGAGATCACCGGTGAAGGCAACGGGCCTCTCGCCGCATTCGTCGACGCACTCGGATCCATCGGCTACGGGGTGAGCGTCCTCGACTACTCCGAGCACGCCATGTCGGCGGGCGACGACGCGCAGGCCGCGGCCTACGTCGAAGCTGCCGTCCGCCTGCCGGGCGGCGCCGAGGTATCCGTCTGGGGTGTCGGCATCGCCACGTCGATCACCACCGCATCCCTGCGCGCCGTGGTGTCGGCCGTGAACAGGGCTGCCCGCGCCCAGTAGGTCACGGAGCGACTGCCGCTACCTGCGCCTCGAGCGCGTCGAGCACCGCCGCGACGGCGGGTCGTTCGGCCGCTCGGGGGCGGGTGGCGACGTCGTAGATCCGCGCGGCTTTCACTCCGGCCAGTCGGCACTTCGCGACGCGCGGGTGGGCGGAGGCGTAGCGCGGCATCAATGCGATGCCGTGCCCGTGAGCGACAAGCTCCTCGGTCAGGCGGAAGTCGTTGATGCGCATGATGACTCGGGGAGTCACGCCGGTGACGGTCGCGATGGAGAGCAGGACGTCGTCCACCGGGAAGCCGCCCCGCACGCTGATCCACTGCTCGTCGGACAATTCCTCGATGTCGACCGACTCGCGATGAGCGAGCGGATGCGACGGTGGTAGCACCAGATCGATGGGCTCCCGCATCAACGTGCGCACCTCCACGCGTTCCGACGCGATGGTGGGTGCTCGTTCGTCTCGATGGGTGAGCACCACGTCGTAGTCGGCGAGCAGTGCCGGGACGGACGAGGCGGGGACATCCTCGTCGCGTGCGTCGACGACGACCCCGGCACCCGAGAGCCGGTCGAGCACACCCGGCAGGAGCAGCGCGGCGCCGGACGGGAAGAGTGCCAGTCGCACGGTTCCGCGTGCGCTCCCGCGGTACGACGCCATCTCGTCCGATGCCCGCCCGAGCGCTGCCAGCACGTCGTCGGCGTGCGGAACCAGTGCGCGTCCTGCCGCCGTGAGCCTGACCCGGCGTCCGTCGGGTTCGAGAAGGGCGACGCCCGCTTCCTTCGTCAGCAGCTTGAGCTGCTGGGACACCGCCGACGGTGTCATCGACAGCGCCTCCGCGGTGGCTCCGACGGTGCCTCGGTCGGCCAGCTCGCGGAGGACTCTGAGGCGCTCGACATTCATGAAGCAACGCTACATTGCTAGCTCATAATTATTCGATTGTCCTTACCTATGCCGGTGAGGACACTGGGTTCATGACCACTCGCGACCGCCTGCTCGGACTGATCGTCGTCGTGGTCTGGGGGCTCAACTTCCTGGCGATCCGTGCAGGCCTCGACCAGTTCCCGCCCTTCTTCTTCGCAGCGCTCCGATTCGCCGTCATCGCCGTCCCGGTCGTGCTGTTCGTGCGCCGCCCGAACGTCCCGCTGAAGTGGCTCCTGCTGTACGGCGTCGGATTCGGACTCCTGCAGTTCGCCTTCCTCTTCGCCGCCATGAACGCCGGCATGCCTACCGGACTGGCGTCGTTGGTGCTCCAGTCGTCCGCACCGTTCACGGTGGTTCTCGGTGCCCTGTTGCTCCGCGAACACGTCGGCCCTCGCCAGTGGCTCGGCATCGGTGTCGCCGTCGGCGGGATGGTGCTGATCGGGTGGGACAGGGCGCACAACGCGACTCTGCTTCCGGTGCTGCTGACGCTGCTCGCCGGCCTGAGCTGGGCTTTCGGCAACCTCGGCAACAGATTGGCCGCGTCGAAGGAGCCGATGCGACTGATGCTGTGGATGTGCGTCGTTCCGCCTCTGCCGCTGTTCGCGTTGTCCGCCGTGACCGAGGGGCCCACCGCCGGATGGTCGGCCGTCGGCGACGCGGTGTCCACCGGCCGGTACTCGGGTCTGCTCGGACTGCTGTACATCGTGGTGGTCGGCACGATCGCGGGCTCGGGTCTGTGGACGGTGCTGATCAGCCGGTACCCGGCCGGTGTCGTCGCGCCGTTCTCCCTGCTGGTGCCGGTCGTCGGAATCGCCGCGTCCTGGCTGGTCCTCGACGAAGTTCCGAGCGTCCTGTCGCTGGTCGGTGCCGTCGTGGTGATCGGCGGCTGCATGTGGGGCCTGAGTCGCTCACCCCGCGCGGCCGCCGCGATCGAGGGTGCGCCGCTCGCAGCCCAGCGAACCTGACACCCCTACGGCGCCGCGTGGTGACTTAGGGTGCCCTCATGTCCAGATCTACCCGTGTCCTCCCGGCCCTGCTCGCGGTCGTCGCCGTCGTTGCGACCGCATGTTCCGCCGCATCGACGCAGGCGAGCGAGCCTGATGGAACGCGCCTCGTCTCCCACGCGCGCGGCGAGACCGAGGTCCCCGCGTCGCCGCTGCGGATCGTGACGCTCGAACCCGTGCAGCTCGACACCAGCGTCGCGCTCGGTGTCGTCCCGGTCGGCACCGCGGTGCTGAGCGAGGCAGCCGGAGTGCCGGCGTACCTAGGCGCCGAGGCGTCCGGTATCCCGACGATCGGCACGGTCGCCGAACCGCGGATCGAGGCCATCGCGGCCCTGCAGCCCGACCTGATCCTGGGAACAGAGACGCGCCACGGCGAGCTGTACGACCAACTTGCCGCGGTCGCTCCCACCGTGTTCATGGCGTCGCAGAGCGACCCGTGGCAGGACAACGTGCGATTCGTCGGCTCCGCATTGGGACGGGACAGCGAACCTCTGCTGGCCGAGTACGAGCAGCGGTGCGACGACATCGCCGGCAGGTTCGACACCGACGGGCGCACGGCGCAACTGATCCGGCCCCGCGACGGTCTGCTGACCCTGTACGGACCCCTGTCCTTCGCGGGCAGCACGCTCGAATGCGCCGGCTTCACGACGCCGCCGCGCCCGGAATGGTCCGACGAGATCAGCGCGGACCTGTCACCGGAACTGGCCGCGCAGGCGCGCGCGGACCTCGTGGTGATCACCTCCGCCACGCCGGACGACCCAGCATCGGTGCCGGCGGCCATCACGGCGAACGCGTCGACGTTCCCGCAGCCGCACGTCGTCGACCAGTCGTACTGGATCACCGGTGTCGGACCGAAGGGTGGTCAGGCAGTGCTCGACGACATCGAACGGATCCTCGGGGCGTCCTGACTTCCTCGCCGTATGGGAGGATCGGTCATCATGATCGACAGCAGCAGACGGCACCTCGGAGCCCGCGGCAGGCTGGCTCTGTCCGCGGCATCGGCCGCGGCGTGGGCCTCTCAGAAGGCCGGACGCGGCAAGGGTTCGATGATCGGCGGACTGGTCGCGCTGAAGATCGATCCGGCGTTGATGTCCCGCCTCGGCGCGAACCGGCGCACGGCCGTGGTGACCGGAACCAACGGCAAGTCGACGACGACCCGTATGACCGCTGCCGCGTTGGCCACCCTCGGCGACGTGGCGACGCAGGCCGACGGCGCCAACATGGACGCCGGCATCGTCGCCGCACTGAACTCCCGCCGCACCGCCCCGTTGGCGGCCCTCGAGGTGGACGAACTGCATGTTCCCCACGTGTGTGACGCGGTGAATCCCGAGGTGCTGGTGCTGCTCAACCTCAGCCGCGACCAGCTCGACCGGGTGGGCGAGATCAACATGATCGAACGCAAACTGCGCGCCGGGCTGCGCGATCATCTCGACACCGTGGTGGTGGCCAACTGCGACGACGTGCTCATGACGTCCGCCGCGTACGACTCGCCCCGCACGGTCTGGGTCGCGGCCGGCGGCGGCTGGGTCGGCGACTCGGTCAGCTGCCCTCGCACCGGCGAGCCGATCGAGTGGAGCGGCGCGCACTGGCGCAGCACGGGAACGCTCGAGGACGGTCGCGAATTCGCCCGCCCGGAACCGCAGTGGTGGCTCGACGACGACAATCTGTACGGACCCGACGGGCTGATCCTGCCGATGACGTTGACGCTTCCGGGGCGCGCGAACCGCGGCAACGCGGCACAGGCCGTGGCAGCCGCCGTCACCATGGGCGCGGATCCGGTGGAGGCCGTGGCGGCCGTCAGCGCCGTCAGTGAAGTCGCCGGACGCTACAGCTCGATCCAGTACGGATCACACACTGTCCGAATGCTTCTGGCGAAGAATCCCGCCGGTTGGCAGGAAGCGCTGTCGATGATCGACCCCGACGCCGACGGTCTCGTCATCGCCGTCAACGGCCAGGTTCCCGACGGCGAGGATCTGTCGTGGCTGTGGGACGTGCGGTTCGAGCACTTCGAGAACACCACGGTGATCGCCGCCGGTGAGCGCGCGACCGACCTCGGGGTGCGCCTGACCTATGCGGGCGCCGATCACAGCGTCGTCCCGAATGCGTTGCGCGCCATCGAGTCCTGCCCTCCCGGCAGAGTCGAGGTCCTGGCGAACTACACGGCGTTCCGCGATCTCGGCCGCGCCTTGGCTCGCGAAACGGCGAAGGAGGCTCCCGGTGTCTGACTTCCGGATCGGACTCGTCCTCCCCGACGTCATGGGGACCTACGGCGACAGCGGGAACGCTCTGGTGCTCCGCCAGCGCATGCTCATGCGCGGACTCGACGCCGAGATCGTCTCCATCACGCTCGCCGACCCGGTACCGGACTCCCTCGACGTCTACGTTCTCGGTGGCGCGGAGGATTCGGCTCAGCGCTTGGCGACCAAACACCTCGCGCGGTACCCGGGTCTGCAGCGCGCCGCGGAACGCGGTGCTCCCGTCCTCGCGATATGCGCAGCGATCCAGGTACTCGGCGAGTGGTACGAGACCAGCTCGGGCGAACGCGTCGACGGTGTCTCGATGCTGAACGTCACCACGGCGCCGCAGGAGACCCGGTCGATCGGTGAAGTCATCACCCGCCCGGTGTCCGACCGCTTGACCCAGACGCTGACCGGCTTCGAGAACCACCGTGGCGGTACGACTCTCGGTCCCGATGCCGCACCGTTCGCGCGTGTCGAGCACGGCGTCGGCAACGGTGTCGGCGACGGCAACGAGGGCGTCGTGCAGGGCTCGGTGATCGGCACCTACATGCACGGACCGGCGCTGGCCCGCAATCCCGAACTGGCGGACCATCTGCTCGAGACAGCTCTGGGTCACTCCCTCGAGCCGCTGCACCTGGCCGACGTCGAGCAGCTGCGCACCGAGCGTCTGCGCCGCTAGACCGAGACCGGATCCTCGGCCGGTTTCCGCGCCGCCCGGCGCATCAGCAGCTGGGCGATCAGCGGTGCGGCGATCAGCATCGACACCAGGCGGATCAGTTGCACGCAGGCGACGAAGGTGACGTCGCTTCCTGTCGACGCGGACACAGCCAGCACGGCCGCGAGCCCACCCGGAGTCGTCGCGAGGTAACCCGTCAGCAGGCTCGTGCCCGTCCACGCGGACAGCGCCCAGCCGAGCAGCGCGCAGATGACTCCGATGCCCGCGACGAGAGCGAACGCGTAGGGAAAGAGCCGACCGATCAGACGCAGGCTCGACATCGTGAAGGCCAAGCCCGCTTGCCATCCGATCACCAGGAAGGCGATCGGGAGCACGATCGGGGGGATCTCGATGCCCACCGGCCACCCGAGAAGAGCGAGTGCGCCGGACACCAGCAACGGTCCCAGCGTCGCGGGTGCGGGAAGACGCGCGAGCCGCCCCAGAGCGATGCCCACCAGCACGGCACCGACGAGGAACAGCACACCGATCCACCACGGCAGCGCATCGTCGACGGGTTCCGCAGGCTCGACGGCATGCGTGTCCGCGTGGAACACGAAGGTGACCACCAGCGGCATCGTCACGACGACCAGAGCGACGCGGAGGTACTGCACGACGGCGACGACACGCTCGTCTCCGCCGAGTTCGCGCGCCGTGGCCACCAGTCCGGTGGCGCCGCCGGCGATCAACGCCAGCATGCCCGTCGCTGCCGTCACATCCTTGTTCAGTGCGAGAAGTGCGCCGCAGCCGGCACTGACCGCCAAGGTGGCGATCCCGATGGCCACCGCGGGAAACCAGTTGTCGCCCAACGCAGCCAGAGTCTCGATGTCCACCATCAGGCCGATCGTCACGGCCAGGGTTCCCTGGGCCGCCATCGACCCGAACCGCGGGACCGCGCGCGGACCCAGTCCCGTCAGGGCGAAGAAAACCGCGACGACGAGAGCCGCGAACAGTGACGGGGCGGTCAGTCCCACAGCGTCGAGAAGGAACCATCCGGCCACGGACACGGCTGTGAGCGCCACCCAGCGGGTGGCGCTCACAGCGACGGTACGAACTCTGCTCACGACTTGACGAGCAGCACCGGTACCGGTGTTTCGAGAAGCAGACGCTGGATCGACTGGCCCATCAGGAACTTTCCGACGGCCGACCGGTGACGCGAACCCACCACGAGGAGTTCGGCTCCGGACTTCTCGATCAGCGCGAGCAGGGTGGTCGTGGCATCGGGGTCGGGCTGAGCTGCGGCCAGGGTCCACGTCGCCTCGGATTCACCGAGAGCCGAGAGCGACGCCCTGATGGATTCCTCCACCGCGTCGGCCTCCTTGGCCTCCGAGGAGGGATCGGGTGAACCGGAGTACGCATGCAGCACAACCAGGTCGGTACCGGTCGCCCGTGCCTGCTGGAGTGCGGATCCGAGGGCTTTGCGGCCTTCGTCGGAGCTGTTGTGAACGACGGCGACACTCATGATCGTGTGTTCTCTTTCTCGTGGATGCTGATCAGCCGAAGGGGATCTGGCCGAGGAGGACGCCGACGGCGAGCATCGTCAAGGAGACGACGGTGGCGCGCCACAGGACCTTGCGGTGGTGGTCGGCGAGCGAGACGCCGGCAAGGGTGACCAGCAGCAGGATGGCGGGGACCAGCGGGCTCTGCAGGTGGACGGGCTGGCCGGTGATCGAGGCGCGTGCCATCTCGACCGGCTCGATGCCGTACTGCGCGGCCGTCTCGGTGAGCACCGGGAGGATGCCGAAGTAGAAGGCGTCGTTGGTCATGAAGAACGTCAGCGGGATCGACAGGATTCCGGTGATGACGGCCAGGAACGGTCCCATGGCGTCCGGGATGACGCCGAGGAGCCACTCGGCCATCGCCTCGACCATTCCGGTACCGGAGAACACGCCGGTGAGGACGGCAGCGGCGAGCACCATGGCGACGACGGAGACGATCGAGGCGGAGTGGCGTGCGATGGCCTCGCCCTGCTCCTTGACCTTCGGGAAGTTGAACGTGAGCGCGATGGAGGCGGCGATCATGAACAGCACCGGGATGGGGAGGATGTCCATGACCAGGATGACGAGGAGCGTGACGGTCAGGATCGCGTTGAACCAGAGCAGCTTCGGACGCAGGGTGTCGCGGTTCGGGTCGAGGCCGTCGATGAACTGACCTGCCTTGCCGTCGTTCTCGTCGTCACCGGTGGTGATGTCGGCGCTTCCGGTGCTGCGACGGGTCTTGCCGGTTCCGGTGCCGTCGGTACCCACGCCGGCTCCCACGAGCTCCGTGTCGTAGACCAGCGAGCCGAGGCGGCGACGCTCCATCAGGCCGAGGTGGATCGAGAAGAGCAGCACGATGATCAGGCCGGCGATCATGGACGGCACCATGGGGATGAACACGTCGGAGGGCGAGATGCCCAGTGCCGATGCGGCGCGGACGGTGGGTCCACCCCACGGGATGATGTTCATCGTGCCGTTGGCCAGACCGGCGACGACGGTCAGGATGACCGGGGAGACACCGAGTTTGAGGTAGAGCGGCAGCAACGCGGACGTCACGATGATGAACGTCGTGGAGCCGTCACCGTCGAGCGAGACGACCATGGCCAGCACGGCGGTACCGACGACCAGCTTCATCGGGTCGTTGCGCACCAGGCGCAGGATGCCGCGCACCAGCGGGTCGAACAGTCCGACGTCGATCATGATGCCGAAGAAGATGATCGCGAAGAACAGCAACGCGGCGGTCGGGGCGAGCGATTTGATGCCGTCCGTGATCATGTCGCCGATGCCGAGGCCGGCTCCGGCGAACAGACCGAAGATGACCGGCACCAAGATCAGCGCGACGACGGGCGTCGCACGTTTGGTCAGGATCAGGAACATGAAAGCGGCAACCATGAGGAAGCCGAGTATCACCAACATGGTTACTACTCCTCGTGTTTCGAGTGGGGTTCATCGAGTGGATCGGGGTGTTCAGGACACAGCTGTCGCAGAGGACCGAGCTGGTGGGCCGGCGTCAGCCGGTGGTGGGTGGGCCGATCGTGGTGCGGACGAGGTCGGCCTGCTCGTCCAGGAACGACGCGAAGTCGTCACCGGTGAGAAGAGCGTCCCTCCACCCGTTGCGCAGCAGGATCTCCTGCCACACAGGGGATTCGACCAACGACTCGACCTGGGCGGTCAGAGCGTCGACCCGGTCGGGCGGCAGTCCTGGCGGCGCGAGGATGCCCCGCCAGTTGTCGAAGTCCAGGTCCACACCCTGCTCGCGGACGGTGGGGGCGTCGATACCGTCGATACGCTCGGCGCTGGAGACGGCGAGGACACGGACGGTGCCCGACGCGATCTGGTCGAGGTACTCGCTCACGCCGGTCGTGGCCACGTCGACCTGGCCGGTGAGCAGGGCGGGAAGCAGCTCGCCGCCCCCGTCGTAGACGCGGTACTCGGACGCCCGCGGATCGACTCCGACGGCCCGAGCGAGCTGGGTTCGGAACAGTCCGTCCGGACCCCCCTCGGCGGACCCGCCGGCGAACTGGAGACCGGACGTGTCCGAGCGCCACCGATCGAGCAGGTCGGCGAACGTACGCAGCGGGGATGCCGCCGGTACGAGCACGACCTCGGGTTCGGTGACCAGGCGGGCGATGGGAGTGACGTCGGTGATCGAGTGATCGGACGGGGTGGTGGACAGTGCGCCCACCAGCCCCAGTCCCATCACCAGCAGGAGCCGATCGTTGCCCTGTTCCAGAGCAAGACGATTGAGCCCCACGACGCCACCCGATCCGGGTAGTACGAGAACGTCGTCCACCACGACGTCCTCCGCGGCCCAACCTCGGGCCAAGCTGCGAGCGGTCAGGTCGTAACCGCCACCGGCGACGGAGGGAGCGATGAGACGAAGTCCCGGCTCCCCCACCCCGGTCACCATGGACGGCATCGCCGCACTGCAGGCGATCGCCGTGCAGAGCACCACCAGCAGCGCTGCGAGAGCGCTGATGCGGCGACGTCGGTTCATGGGCACGATCTCACTGTGGCGCATCTTGTGACTGCGGTCACCCTTTGGTGCACAAACGGGATTGTGTTCATTGTGCGCGCCGGCCGTGCACGCCGATGCGCGAACTCCCGCACCGTCCGGCGGTACGGTTCAGCGGTGATGCGGCGGCGACTGAATCTCCTTCGATCACGCCGCACCCTCTCGTCACAACTGCTCGGACTCCAGCTTCTCATCATCGTCGCCGTGCTCGTGGTCATCAGCGGCCTCTCGCTCGCGCAGGCGTCCGCGACCTTCCAACGTGAGCAGGGCCTGCGCGTGCAGTCCGCCGCGGAGAATCTGGCTGCCAGCCCTACCGTCCGGCAGTTGCTGCCCTCTGCTCAGCCACGCATCCGGTCGGGGCTTCAGGGCGCCGTGGAGTCGGTGCGCGCAGTGTCCGGCCTCGACTACGCACAACTCACCGATCCCGACGGCGTCATCGTCGTCGCCACGGATCCGTCGCGGATCGGGCAGAAGTCCGCCGCCGAGGGTGCCGGAGCCCGCGCCGGCCGATCCTGGACCGGTCTGGCCGAGACCAGCGAGAACACGGCACTGTCCCCGAACGCGTCCGTCCAGTCGCAGGTCCCGGTACTCGACGCCGACGGTCGGATCGTGGGAGTGGCCATCGTCGGGCGTGAGTACCCGTCGGTGTGGGCGCGGCTCGGCCAGGCAACCCCCGACCTGCTCATCTACCTCGCGGTCGCCTCCGTCCTGGGAGCCGTGGGCTCCATCCTGCTTGCCCGACGCGTCAAGCGGCAGACGATGGGCATGGAGGCCGGAGAGATCGTGGACCTCGTCCGGCAACGTCAGGCCATGCTCGAGGGACTGAAGGAAGCCGTTGTCGCACTGGATCCTTCGGGCAGGGTCGTCCTGCTGAGCCGCAGCGCCCACGACATGCTCGGTCTCCCCGAGGACAGTGTCGGACGGGACGTGGAGAAGCTGGGGCTCGACGATCGCGTGCTCGACGTCCTGCGCCACCCCAGCGACGACGGTGATCAACTCGTTCTCACCGGTGATCGCATCCTGGTCTTCAACACCGTCCCGATCGAGGCTGCCGGTCGGAAGGTCGCGACGGTCACCACGTTCCGCGACCGCACGGAGCTCAGCGACGTCGAGAGCAAGCTCGACATCAGCCGCACCAGTTCGACCGCACTGCGCGAACACATCCACGAGTTCGACAACCAGCTGCACACCATCTCGGGGCTGGTGCAGCTCGGCGAGTACGACGAGGTCGAGCGCTACGTCGACGGCATCACCGAGCATCGAGAACGGCTGACCTCCACCGTCACCGACCGCATCGACGATCTGGGGGTCGCCGCCCTGCTGATCGCGAAGATCGGTGCGGCGGCCGCACGGTCGGTCACCATTGCGCTCGACGACGCCTCGAATCTGCCCCGATCGAGCGACGACGGCTCCCGCGATCTCTGCACCATCGTCGGCAATCTCGTCGACAATGCTGTGGACGCGCTGCTGGAACACGGGACACCGGATCCGGTCGTACGAGTGCGCATCGTGACCACCGAGGACCGTATCGACGTCGAGATCGCCGACAACGGCCCGGGCATCGACGCTCCGGACGTCGACAAGGTCTTCGAACAGGGGTGGAGTACCAAGGGGACGTCGCTCGACGGCCACGGTTTCGGCCTGGCCCTCGTCCGCGTCGTCTGTCGCCGCGGCGGCGGCGAGGTGTCGGTGGGTGAGAGAGTCGAGGACGGCAGGCGCTGGACGGTCTTCCGGGCGAGCGTGGGGAGGGACGAACGATGACGCTCAAGGTTCTGGTGGTCGACGACGACTTCATGGTCGCGCGCGTACACACCGGGTTCGTGGCGAAGGTGGACGGCTTCGAGGTGTGCGGGGTGGCGCACACGGCCAGGGAGGCGCTGGAGAAGGTCGAGTCGACACGGCCGGATCTGGTGCTTCTGGACGTCCACCTGCCGGGCGTCACCGGACTCGATCTGATCGGCCCGTTCCGCGACATCATCCCTGACCTGGACGTTCTGGTCATCACCAGCGAGCGTGAGGCCGAGTCGGTTCAGAGGGCGCTACGCGCCGGCGCCGTGCACTATCTGATCAAGCCGTTCAAGTTCTCCGCCCTGCAGGAGCGGCTCGAGCACTACCGGCACACCCGCGAGTCGTTGGCGGCCATCTCCGAGGCGGAGCAGGATGCCGTCGACAAGGCGTTCGGAGTTCGCGGTGCGGCCACCCGTCTACCCAAGGGGCTGAGCGGCGAGACGTTGACGATGGTGGAGCAGCACCTCAGGGACCACGAGACGGAGATCTCCGCGAGCGCGATGGCCGAACGCACGGGCATGTCGCGCTCCAGCGCGCGGCGCTACCTGGAGTACCTTTCCGACGTGAACCGCGTGACGGTGACGCTCGACTACGGCAACGTCGGCCGGCCGGAGCGGCTCTACCGACTCAAGCGCTAGCGCATCACGTTGCGGCCGGACAGCGCCCGGCCCAACGTGAGCTCGTCGGCGAATTCGAGGTCGCCGCCCATCGGCAGACCGGATGCCAGGCGCGTCACGCTCAGACCGGGGAAGTCGCGCATCATGCGCAGCAGGTAGGTCGCCGTCGCCTCGCCCTCGGTGTTGGGGTCGGTGGCGATGATGACCTCCGAGACGTCGACACCGTCCTCCTGATTGCCGACGCGGGTAAGCAGCTCACGGATGCGGAGTTGGTCCGGACCGACGCCGCTGAGCGGATCGAGAGCACCGCCGAGCACGTGGTAGCGGCCCTTGAACTCGCGAGTGCGCTCGACGGCCTGGACGTCCTTCGGCTCCTCTACGACGCAGATCATGGTGCGATCCCGCCGGGGATCGGAGCAGATGCGGCACATCTCCTTGTCCGAGACGGTGCCGCACACGATGCAGAACTGCACTCCGTCGCGAACACGCTGCAGAGCTTTCTGCAGGCGGTCGATGTCGGGCGCCTCGACGGCGAGGAGGTGGAAGGCGATGCGCTGCGCACTCTTCGGTCCGACACCGGGGAGCTTGCCCAGCTCGTCGATCAGATCCTGGACCGGACCTTCGTACACGGTCTAGAAGCCGGGCAGACCGGGAAGACCGCCGCCGGCGAGACCGGCGAGGGGGCCGAGCTTCTGCGAGGCGACCTCGGCCGCCGCGCGCGACGCGTCCGCGATGGCGCCGATGACCAGATCCTGCAGGGTGTCGACGTCGTCGGGATCGACGACCTTGGGGTCGATGGTCAGACCGACCACCTCGCCGCTGCCCTTGACGGTGGCCACGACGAGTCCGCCGCCGGCGCTGCCGGTGACCTCGGTCGCGGCGATCTCGGCCTGGGCGGCCATGAGCTGCTGCTGCATCTGCTGGGCCTGCTGCAGCAGTTGGGACATGTCGGGCTGTTCACCGGGTTGCACGGCGGGTGTCCTTCCGAGACGTGAGCTGGGGTCGGGGTCGAGCCTAGTTGCTCGACCCGACAGGTCACTGGACCTGACGCGACAGGTTCTCCAGCAGACTTGCCTGGATCTTCTTCAGCCCGAGAGGGGCGAAGGTCTTCTCGAAGAAACCGCCGATGCCACCGGCGCCGGTCCACTCGGTCGTCGTCGTCACCTGCGAACCCGCTCCGCTCGGGGAGACGGCGTAGGTGGTGATCATCGACGAGTTGGCATCGGTCTCGGTGATCGTCGAGCCGGCGACGGACACGGTCGCCAGGACGTCCCGTGACCGCTTCTCGGTCGCCTGGAGGACCCAGCGCACGACGGTGCCGTCGCCCTGACCGCCCTCGACGACAGCGAAGTCGCGGTAGTTCTCGGGCAGGATGCGCGGGCGCACGGTCTCGTAGTCGGAGAGGGCAGCGAGCACCTTGTCGGGTGCCGCCTCGAACGTGCGGACACTGCTGGCGCTGACCTTGGCCATGAGGGGTTCTCCTGAGCACATCGAAACGAACGAACGGTACTACCAGTCTTCCATGTCCCGGCCGAGAGGTTTCCGGGCGGACACCGGGCGAATCGACGGCAACGATCATGTGACGTTTCCCGTCTCGAGGGGCACCTTCCGTAGCGTTGCGAACAACCGCGATATAGCGTTCTCGCGTGGATCGGACACTCGACGCAGAACGTGGGAGACCCCCCGGACCTGCTGAAATCGGACAAGACCGGCACCAGGCCGGCGTGCGGACACTGCTGAGCAGTTACCGCGCGATACCCGACGCAGCGACCGTCCGGCTGGCGAAGAAGACGTCCAATCTCTTCCGCGCCCGGCCGAAGAACACCGCTCCCGGCCTCGACGTCTCGGGACTGGGCGGAGTCATCTCCGTCGACCCCGTGGCGATGACGGCCGACGTGCAGGGAATGTGCACGTACGAGGACCTCGTGGACGCGACCCTGCACCACGGCCTGTCGCCGCTGGTGGTCCCCCAGCTCAAGACCATCACGCTCGGCGGGGCCGTCACGGGCCTCGGGATCGAGTCGACGTCCTTCCGCAACGGGCTCCCGCACGAGTCCGTGCTCGAGGTCGACATCCTCACCGGATCCGGTGACATCGTCACCGCGACACCCGACAACGAGTACAGCGACCTGTTCCACGCGTTCCCCAACTCGTACGGCACGCTCGGGTACTCGACCCGTCTCCGCATCGAGCTCGAGCGTGTCCACCCCTACGTCGCCATGCGCCACATCCGTTTCCACGACGTGGAGTCGGTGCAGGAGGTGATGACCCGGATCGTCGCGGACCGCGAGTACGACGGTGAACGCGTCGACTACCTGGACGGAGTCGTCTTCACAGGATCCGAGGCGTACCTGACGTTGGGCCGCGGTACCGACGAACCCGGACCCGTCAGCGACTACACCGATGATCGCGTCTTCTACCGGTCCATCCAGCACGACGGCGCCGCCCCGAAGCGTGACCGGCTGACCGTCCGCGACTACCTGTGGCGATGGGACACCGACTGGTTCTGGTGCTCCCGTGCCTTCGGCGCCCAGAACCCCCGCATCCGGAAGTTCTGGCCCAGGAAGTACCTGCGCAGCAGCTTCTACTGGAAGCTGATCGCGCTCGACCAGAAGTACGACATCGCCGATCGCCTGGAACGGCGCAAGGGCAACCCGATCCGCGAACGCGTCGTGCAGGACATCGAGGTTCCCGTCGAGAACACGGCCGCCTTCGTCGACTGGTTCCTGCGGGAAATACCGATCGAGCCGTTGTGGTTGTGTCCGCTGCGGCTGCGGGAACCCGACGGCTACAGCGATGCGAGCGAGGCGGATGCCGGAGTTCGCGGGTGGCCGCTGTACCCGTTGCAACCACACCGTACGTACGTCAACATCGGTTTCTGGTCGTCGGTCCCGATCGTCGACGGTGAGCCCGAAGGTGCGGCGAACCGCCGCATCGAACGGATGGTGACCGAGTTCGACGGCCACAAATCGCTTTACTCGGATTCGTTCTACGACAAGGACGAGTTCGATGCCCTCTACGGCGGTGAGAAATACCGCCTTCTGAAGAAGAAGTACGACCCCGATTCGCGACTGTTGGATCTGTATTCGAAGGCGGTGCATCGTCGATGACGACGTTCAAGGATCATCAGAACTCCGGCACGGCCGGTAGTTCGCCCAAACTCTCCATAGCCGAGATTCTCGAGCAGTTCACCGAAGGTGATCTGCCCGTGCGCTTCTCGGCCTACGACGGCAGTACGGCCGGTGCCGAGGATTCCGAGTACGGGCTCAAGCTCACCTCACCCCGCGGCACCACATACCTCGCGACAGCTCCGGGCGACCTGGGCATGGCCCGCGCCTACGTCTCCGGCGACCTCGAGATCGAAGGCGCCCACCCTGGCGACCCGTACGACGTGCTGAAGATGCTCGGCGACGACCTTCACTTCAAGCGCCCGTCCGCCCGTGCCCTGGCCACCGTCACGCGCTCGTTGGGCTGGGAGTTGTTGCGGCCCATCGCTCCCCCGCCCCAAGAGTCACTGCCGCGGTGGCGTCGTATCGCCGAGGGTCTGCGGCACAGCAAGACCCGCGACGCGGAGAGCATCCACCACCACTACGACGTGTCCAACACGTTCTACGAGTACGTCCTCGGCCCGTCGATGACCTACACGTGCGCCGCCTACCCGAGTATCGACGCCTCTCTCGAGGAGGCGCAGGAGAACAAGTACCGCCTGGTGTTCGAGAAGTTGAACCTCAAAGCGGGCGATCGGCTGCTCGACATCGGCTGCGGCTGGGGTTCGATGGTGCGCTACGCGGCCCGCCGCGGCGTCCACGTCATCGGCGCCACGCTCTCCAAGGAACAGGCCGAGTGGGCACAGCAGGCCATCGCCGCCGACGGCCTCGGCGATCTCGCCGAGGTCCGGCACAGCGACTACCGCGACATCGCCGAGACCGACTTCGACGCAGTGTCGTCCATCGGCCTCACCGAGCACATCGGTGTCTCGAACTACCCCGCGTACTTCGAGTTCATCAAGAGCAAGCTCCGTCCCGGCGGCCGCGTGCTGAATCACTGCATCACCCGCCCCGACAACCGGTCGTCGGCACGTGCGGGTGGGTTCATCGACCGCTACGTCTTCCCCGACGGTGAACTGACCGGGTCGGGTCGCATCATCACCGAGATGCAGGACGTCGGCCTCGAGGTGCGCCACGAGGAGAACCTGCGCGAGCACTACGCGCTGACTCTGCGCGACTGGTGCCGCAACCTCGTCGACAACTGGGATGCCTGTGTCGCCGAGGTCGGTGAGGGAACCGCCCGCGTCTGGGGCCTCTACATGGCCGGCTCGCGCCTGGGCTTCGAGCGCAACGTGGTGCAGTTGCACCAGGTGCTCGCCGTGAAGCTCGACAGCACCGCCGACGCGGGACTTCCGTTGCGCCCCTGGTGGAACGGCTGATCTGCTGACACGGACGCCGTCTCGGGTGTCGAATCACGGGGACTGTCGACACCCGAGCGGGTGCGACTCCACGAGAGGACACCCGAGATGGCGGATCAGTCGCAGCCCGGACGTGCACGGCGGGACAACTGGAACAACCAGGTACGTCGACACGCACTGATGGATCCCGCGGGTGTGGCGCTGCGCTTCGGCGGGGCGACGCACACCTGGCGCGGCCTCGCCGACCGTGTCGACGCACTCGCCGGCGGGTTGTCCCGCCGCGGTGTGACGGCCGGGGACCGGGTGCTGATCCTCATGCTCAACCGGCCCGAGTACGTCGAATCGGTGCTGGCGATCACCGCCGTCGGCGCGATCGCCGTGCCCGTCAACTTCCGGATGAGCGCACCGGAGATCACCTACCTCGCGGAGAACAGCGGCGCCGGCCTCATCGTCGTGGAGGACGCTCTGGCACCGCTCGCCGCGGCGGTCGGCATCGCGGACTCGATCATCGTGGGAGGTGACGGGGACACCTACGAGGCGCTGATCCGCGAGGGCATCCCTGCGCCCGACACCGACGTCCCGGACGATGCGCCGGCGCTGATCATGTACACCTCGGGAACCACCGGCCGCCCCAAAGGTGCTGTGCTGTCCCATTCCAACATGCAGGCCCAAGCACTCACCTGCATCCGGGCGCTACAGATGTACGGGGTGGACGAGATCAACTTCTGTGCGTCGCCGATGTTCCACATCGCCGCGCTGGGCAGCATCGCCCCCAGTCTCAAGCTCGGCATCCCCACCGTCATCCACCCCGTCGGTGCGTTCGACCCGGCCGCACTGCTCGACGTCCTCGAGGCCGAGTCCGTGACCACTCTGTTCCTCGTGCCGGTGCAGTGGCAGGCGGTCTGCGTAGAACAGGCGCGACGCCCCAGGAGGTTGGCACTGCGGGTGATCTCGTGGGGTGCGGCGCCGGCGTCGGACACCGTGTTGAGGGCCATGTCGCAGACGTTCCCCGACGCCCTCACCGTGGCCGTCTTCGGCCAGACGGAGATGTCGCCGATCACCTGTGTCCTCGACGGCGGCGACGCACTCCGCAAACTCGGGTCCGTGGGACGCGTCGTCGCCACGGTGGAAGCGCGGGTCGTCGACGACGACATGGTCGACGTCCCGCGAGGCGACATCGGCGAGATCGTCTACCGCGGACCGACGTTGATGCACGGTTACTGGGAGAACCCCGCCGCGACGTCGGATGCGTTCCACGGCGGCTGGTTCCATTCCGGCGACCTGGTGCGCCAGGACGACGAGGGCTTCGTCTTCGTCGTCGACCGCAAGAAGGACATGATCATCTCCGGCGGTGAGAACATCTACTGCGCCGAGGTCGAAAACGTCCTGTTCTCCCATCCCCGGATACTCGAGGCAGCCGTCATCGGCCGCCCGGACGACCGGTGGGGTGAGGTGCCCGTCGCCGTCGTCGCGCAGCGCGCCACCGACGAGCCGGACCTGACGCTTCCCGACCTCGTCGACTGGCTGGACGCACGCCTCGCGCACTACAAGCACCCTCGCGACCTGGTTTTGGTGGAGGCGCTCCCCCGCAACGCCGGCGGCAAGGTCGTGAAGGTCGACCTCCGCCGGCGGTACTCGAGCTAGACCCCGCGGCGCCTGCTCACCACCACGATCGCCACTCCGACGATCAGGATGATGGGACCGAGGATCGACCAGGTGGAGGTGTTGCTCATCGCGCTACCGCCGATCACCCCGAATCCCTGGAGGGCGAACAGGAGGCCCAGAAGGGCGATTACGACACCGATGACGGTGACAACAGGAGTCTTCACCTGTCGAACGTAGTCCCCTGACGCCGCGTCGGGCAGATACTCGTGAGGAGACACACCACGAGGTGCGCAGCCCATGGTGAACTGACAGACGTGACTTCTCTTCGACGACGATTCGGTGTCCCTGCCCTCGTTGCCTGTCTATCGCTGGCGACACCCCTCTCGCTCGCCGTCGCTCCGGCATCCGCGGAACCTGCCACGGGAATCGTGCTCTCCAGCAGTGCGCTCGACCCGGCGCTCGCGCCCCGAGGTGCCGCCGAGAGCTACCTCGTCCGTTACACAACGCTGCGCACCGCGGACAAGGTCGGCGAATCGACGGGAACTGTGTTCGTGCCCGCCGGCGAGCCTCCCGTCGGTGGATGGCCCGTGGTCTCGCACGCTCACGGAACCACGGGCATCGACGACGCGTGCGCACCGTCGCTGACAGGCACCACCGAGCTCGAACGGCCGGCCGTCGAAGCGTGGCTGGCGGCGGGATACGCCGTCGTCGCCACCGACTACGCGGGCATGCGAACCCCCGGCGTGAGTGCGTATCTCGACGGCCCCGCAGCCGGCGCGAACACCGTCGACATCGTGCGCGCGGCCCATTCCGTGGTGGGTGGGACGTTGTCCCCGACGTGGATCGCCACCGGGTTGTCGCAAGGGGGGAACGCGGCGTACTTCGCTGCGGCGGCTGCATCGTCGCGCGCACCGGAACTCGACTTCCGCGGCGCCGTGGCCATTGCCGGACCGACGCAGCTGGACTCGGTCTTCCCGTTCGCCGGCCCGACGATCCCGCCGGTGCTCCCGAACGGCATCGTCGGCTACGTGTTCTCCACCTTGGCGGGCATGAGCGACCAGCGCCCCGAACTCGATGTGCGGAGCTACCTCACTCCGCGCGGCCTCGAGTACCTGAACGCGGCGACCACGCTGTGCGGCACCGAATTCCGTACCTACCGAGAGACGCATCCCGCGCAGTTCGGTGACCTGCTGACCAGGCCGCTGACTCCGCTGGCGCCGGTGTTCCGGCAGATGCAGGCCGTTCCCGTCAGTGGATACGATCGGCCCCTGTTGGTGACGCAGAGCCTGGCGGACCAGACCGTCCCCGCACCTCTGACGTTCGCGCAGACCGCACGAATGTCTGCCGCCGGCACGGACTTCCAGCTGGTCACCTTCCCGACTCCCGACCACGTCGGAACGCTGATGGCGTCGATGCCGGCCTCGCTGGACTTCGCAGCACGCGTGCTGCGCTGAGACGACGACAGCCCCGCACCACGAGGTGCGGGGCTGTCGTGTGCTCGTGACTAGCGCAGTGACGCAGGCGGAGTGAACCGCTCGCCGTACTGCTTGGCCAGCTCCTCGGCACGGGCGACGAACGCCTCCTTGCCGATCGAACCGTCCGCGGCCTCGTAGCCGACGACGTACTGGTGCACGCCACCGGTCCACGCCGGGAAGCCGATTCCGAAGATCGAGCCGATGTTGGCGTCGGCCGTGGTGTTCAGGACACCCTCGTCGAAGCACTTCTGCGTCTCGATCGCCTCGATGAAGAGCATGCGCTCCTTGAGGTCCTCGAAGGACGCCTCTGACGTCCCCGACTTGAAGGCGTCACGCAGACCGGACCAGAGGCCGGTGCGCTTGCCGTCCACGTACTCGTAGAAGCCGGCGCCCTTGGACTTGGACGGACGCTCGAACTCGTCGACCATCTTGTCGATCACGGCACCCGCAGCATCCTCCGGAGGAGTTCCGCCGGCGGCCACGATCGCGTCGTAGGTCTCCTTGCGGATCTTCTGCATCAGGGTGAGCGTCAGCTCGTCGGAGAGCTGCAACGGCGGCGCCGGGTAGCCCGCCTGGAGGCCGGCCTGCTCGATGGTCGACGGCTCGACGCCCTCGCCCAGCATCGCGATGGCCTCGTTGATGAAGGTGCCGATCACGCGGGAGGTGAAGAATCCGCGGCTGTCGTTGACGACGATCGGCGTCTTCTTGATGGCCTGCACGAGGTCGAATGCCTTGGCCAGAGCCGCATCCGAGGTCTTGTCACCACGGATGATCTCGACCAGCGGCATCTTGTCGACGGGCGAGAAGAAGTGGATTCCGATGAAGTCTTCCTGGCGCTTCACACCGGTCGCGAGACCGGTGATGGGCAGCGTCGAGGTGTTCGAGCCGAGCAGCGAATCGGGAGCGACGAGGTCCTCGATCTCCTGGAAGACCTTGTGCTTGAGGTCCTGCGACTCGAAGACTGCCTCGATGACGAGGTCTGCACCCTCGACGTCCTTCGGGTCCGCCGTGGGGTGGATCCGCGCGAGCAGTGCGTCCGACTTCTCCTGCGTCGTCTTGCCACGCGAGAGAGCCTTGGCCTCGATGGCCTCCGAGTACGCCTTGCCCTTGTCCGCGGACGCCTGCTCGACGTCCTTGAGGACGACGTCGATGCCGGCCTTCGCACAGACGTAGGCGATGCCCGCGCCCATCATGCCGGCGCCGAGAACGGCGACCTTGGTGAACTGGGTCTTCTCGTAGCCGTCCGGCCGCGACTTGCCGGCGTTGATCGCCTGCAGGTCGAAGAAGAACGCCTGGATCATGTTCTTCGAGACCTGGCCGGTGACCAGCGACGTGAAGTAGCGCGACTCGATGGTGGACGCGTTGTCGAAGTCGACCTGCGCGCCCTCCACCGCTGCGGACAGGATCGCGAGCGGCGCCGGCATGGGCGCGCCCTTGATCTGCTTGCGCAGGTTCGAGGGGAACGCCGGAAGGATCTGTGCGAGCTTGGGATTCGACGGCGTGCCGCCGGGGATCTTGTAGCCCTTGACGTCCCAGGGAGCGACGCCACCCTCGGGGTTGGCCTTGATCCATGCCTTCGCAGCGGGAACCAGTTCCTCGATGCTGCCGACGACCTCGTGCACCAGACCGAGCTCGAGAGCCTTCGACGGGCGGAAACGCGTGCCCTGCGACAGCACCGACATGAAGCCGTTCTGGATGCCCATCAGGCGGGTGATGCGCGTGACGCCACCACCGCCGGGGAGCAGGCCCAGCGAGACCTCGGGGAGGCCGAGCTGCACGCCCGGCACGTCGGCGACGATGCGGTGATGCGTCGCCAGCGTGATCTCGAGTCCGCCGCCCAGTGCTGCACCGTTGATCGCGGAGACGACGGGCTTGCCCAGGGTCTCGAGGCGACGGAGCTGCGCCTTGACGGTCTGCACCTCGTCGAAGATCTGCTGTGCGTCGGCCGGGCCGGCCTTGATCATGTTCTTCAGGTCGCCGCCGGCGAAGAACGTCTTCTTCGCCGAGGTGATGACGACGCCGGTGATGGAGTCCTTCTCGGCCTCGAGGCGATCGACCGTCGCGCCCATCGAGTCCTTGTAGAGCTCGTTCATCGTGTTGGCGCCCTGGTTGGGGTCGTCCATCGTCAGCGTGACGATGCCGTCGGCATCCTGATCCCACGCAATCATGTTCTCGCTCATAAAAGTTCCTCAGACTCGCTCGATGATGGTGGCCACGCCCATGCCGCCGCCGATGCACAGGGTGATCAGCGCGTAGCGCCCGTTGCGTCGCTCGAGCTCGTCGAGGACGGTGCCGGTGATCATGGCGCCCGTGGCACCGAGGGGGTGGCCCATGGCGATGGCGCCGCCGTTGACGTTGAGCTTCTCGCCCGGGATCTTCAGATCGCGCTGGAAGCGGAGCACCACGGACGCGAACGCCTCGTTGAGCTCGAACAGGTCGATGTCGTCGACCGTCAGCCCGGCCGCGGCCAGGACCTTCTTCGACGCCGGCGTCGGGCCGGTCAGCATGATGGTGGTGTCGGCGCCGCTGGTTGCGGTCGCGACGACGCGCGCACGGGGAGCCATGCCCATCGACTTGCCGGCGTCCTCGCTGCCGACGACGACGAGTGCAGCACCGTCGACGATGCCGGACGAGTTACCGCCGGTGTGCACGTGATCGATCTTCTCGATCCAGTGGTACTTCTGCAGCGCGACGTCGTCGAAGCCGCCCATCGCGGCGATTCCCTCGAACGCCGGCTTCAGCTTGCCCAGCGACTCGACAGTCGTGCCCGGACGCATGTGCTCGTCGTTGTCGAGGATCAGCAGGCCGTTCTGGTCGGTGACCGGAACGACGGACTTGGTGAAGTAGCCACCCGACCATGCAGCAGCGGCGCGCTCCTGCGACTGCGCGGCGTAGGCGTCGACGTCCTCACGGGTGAAGCCCTCGATCGTCGCGATCAGATCGGCGCCGATTCCCTGAGGAGCGAAGTAGGTGTCGTAGTTGGTCTGCGGGTCCATCGCCCACGCGCCGCCGTCCGAGCCCATGGGCACGCGCGACATCGATTCGACGCCGCCGGCGATGACCAGCTCGTCCCACCCGGACCGCACCTTCTGTGCGGCGAGGTTGACGGCTTCGAGGCCCGAGGCGCAGAAGCGGTTGAGCTGGAAGCCGCCGACCGTGTCGGGCATCTTCGCGGCGAGGACCGCCGTGCGAGCGATGTCCGCGCCCTGGTCGCCGACGGGCGAGACGACACCGAGGATGAGGTCGGAGATCCGATCCTCGTCCATGTCGGGGAAGCGACGGCGGAGCTCGTCGATCAACCCGGTGACGAGCGAGATCGGCTTGACCGAGTGCAACGACCCGTTCTTGCCCTTGCCTCGCGGCGTCCTGATGGCTTCGTAGATATATGCCTCTGTGGTCACTGCGCAGAGTTCCTTCCGACGTGAGATGGGCAGCACGGCGGATACAGGCACCGGCGCCCACGAGGTACAGACCTCGACGCCACTCACCATAAGCACGAAAAGGCGTGGCGGAAAGGACCGAAACGAGCGCGCAGTATGACACCGGGGACGGTGTTCGCGGGCCCTTTCGAGAGGGTCAGATCTCCTTGAGCGGGGTGGCGCCCAATTCGGACTGCAGCAGCTCCAGCGCGACCTCGTCCGGATCGCGCCGCGTCGACGGATCGACAGGCTCCTTGGCCTGCTTCATCAACTCTTCCTGCTCCTCCGGGCTTTCCGGGGGCGGAGGACCGTCGTACGGATCGGGGCTGCCCGGGTCGTCCGGATAGTCGGGCTCCTCTGGCGGAGGCGGTATGTCGTCGTCGGTCGGCCGCGACGCCGCGGACGGGCGGGCCGTCGAGGTCGGGGCCGGTTGCGGTGCGGCTCGGCTGGGGCGCGAGAAGCGAGGAGCGTTCGATGCAGGACGTTCCGGTGTCGCCGTGGCGGGCGCCGGGGCGGCTGCGCGCACCGAGCCGTCCCCGGCCTCGCAGATGACGGTCCAGTCCACACCGAACACATCCCGCAGAGCGTCCTTGATCACTTCCGCGTTCCTCGGTTCCACCAGCCTCTTCGCCAGCGGCGCCGAGTCGTGACCCAGCACGATCGCGCCGTCTCCGACGGACTTCACCGTCGCACCCGACAGCATCACCTCGACCGTGCGACTGCGCTCACGGACCTTGGTCCGCACCTCGGACCAGACCGCGCGCACGGCAGCCACATCGGGTCCGGCCGTGTCGGGTTCCGGAGCCGCGGTGGGCTCGGGTTCCGGGGTCGGCTCGGGCTCGGGTTCCGGGGTCGGCTCGGGCTCGGGTTCGGGCTCGGGTTCGGGTTCCGGGGTCGGCTCGGGTTCCGGGGTCGGCGTCGGCTCGGGTGTCGGCACGGACTCGGGCTTCGGTGTCGGCACGGGCTCGGGGGTCGGCTCGGGCTGTGGTGTCCGCTCTGGCGCAACAGGTTTCGCGGCCACCTCGGGTGCGGGCGCCGGTTCGGGTGCTCGCTCGGACGGCCGTCGGAAAGTCTGCTTGTGGGCCGTCGCCTCGAGCCGGTCCTGCTCGTGACCTGCCTCCACGGCGGCGGCTTCACCGGCGGGAAGCGTAACGTCGAGGCGACGCTCCAACCGCTCGATACGCTGCAGCACAGCACTTTCCGCGTCGGACGCAGCGGGAAGAAGCATGCGCGCACACATCACCTCGAGGAGCAGGCGGGGCGCCGTCGCGCCGCGCATCTCACCGAGACCGGCGTGCACCGTCTCCGCGTACCGCGCCAACGTGGCGGGACCGATGCGCTCGGACTCGTCGCGCATGCGCTCGATCATGTCCGCGGGCGCGTCGATAAGACCGCGCTCCCCCGCGTCGGGAACCGCTCGCATGAGGATGAGGTCGCGGAGACGCTCGAGCAGGTCGACGGCGAACCGACGCGGATCGTGTCCGGCGTCCATGACTTTCTCGACGGTGCCGAACAGCGCGGCTCCGTCCTGTGCGGCCAACGCGTCGACGGCCTCGTCGATCAGCGCGACGTCCGTGACGCCGAGCAGCATGAGCGCGCGGGCGTACTGCACACCCTCGTCGCCCGCGCCGGCGAGCAACTGGTCCAGCACGCTCAGGGTGTCACGGGGCGAACCGCCGCCGGCGCGAATGACCAACGGGAACACAGCATCCTGGACGGTGACATGCTCTTCCGCGCAGATACGTTCCATCAGTCCACGCATGGCTGCCGGAGGCAGCAGTCGGAACGGGTAGTGGTGTGTACGGCTACGGATGGTCGGCAGAACTTTCTCCGGCTCCGTCGTCGCGAACACGAAGATGAGGTGCTCCGGCGGCTCCTCCACGATCTTGAGCAGCGCGTTGAAGCCCGCCGTGGTGACCATGTGCGCCTCGTCCACGATGAAGACGCGGTAGCGGGACTCCGCCGGGGCGTAGAAGGCCCGATCGCGCAGTTCACGGGTGTCGTCGACGCCGCCGTGGCTGGCAGCATCGAGCTCGATCACGTCGAGGTTGCCGGGACCACCGGGCGCCAGCGCCACACACGACCCGCAGACGCCGCACGGAGTCGACGTCGGACCTTCCACACAGTTGAGCGAGCGCGCCAGGATGCGCGCGGAGGACGTCTTACCGCAGCCGCGAGGACCGGAGAACAGGTAGGCGTGATTGATGCGCTTGGAGTCGAGTGCGACGGACAGCGGCTCGGTGACATGCTCCTGCCCGACCACTTCCGCGAACGTCGCTGGACGGTATTTCCGGTACAGGGCCACGCGAGAGAGAGTACCGACGCCGACCGACAGATCGGTCGGCGGGAACCTACGACCCCGCGCTCTCCTTCGCCGCCTTCTTGGCAGCCTTCTTGAACTCGCGGACCTCACCCAGTGAGCGGGCGTCGACCACGTCGGCAATCGACCGGCGCGACCCGTCGTCGCCGTAGGAACCCGCGGCGTCGCGCCAGCCCGTCGGCTCCACACTCATCTGCTTGCCCAGCAGTGCGAGGAAGATCCGGGCCTTCTGATCGCCGTACCCGGGCAGCGCCTTCAGTCGCTTCAGCACTTCCTTGCCGTCCGGATCGCCCTCCGTCCAGATGGCGTCGGCACGGCCGTCCCAGGTGTCCACGATGAACGAGCACATCGACTGGATCCGCTTACCCATCGATCCCGGGTAACGATGCACCGCGGGCGGGGTGGAGCAGATGGCGAGAAAGTCGTCCTCGGGCATCTCGGCGATCGCGCGCCCGTCGAGCGACCCGATGCGATCCACCAGCTTCTTCGGCCCGGCGAACGCAGATTCCATCGGCACCTGCTGATCGAGCAGCATCCCGATCAGGAGCGCCAGGGGCTCGGAAGAGAGCAGTGCGTCGGCGTCGGGGTCTCCCACCAGGTGCAGCGTCGTTGCCATGAATCGAGTGTTTCATGCGTTCGAGCGGTTCCCGCAACGCTTCCGGCAACCTGCATCGGTTGCAGCCGTTGCAGGTTGCCGGAACCGTTGCAGGAATCAGATCCCCAGGACGTCACGAAGCCGAAGCGCGAGACGGTCGTCGGTGAGGTCCTTCCACATCCATCGTTGGACGTTCCACCCAGCTGCTCGCAACGCGTCTTCCCGAAGCTTCTCCTGCACGACCACCTCGTCGGAGGATTGCATGCCGCGGGTGTACTTCGCCATCCCGTCGAACTCCCCGATGACGCCGGCGTATTTCCACAGCAGATCCGGCCGGTACGTATGGGCACCGACGGCGATCTCGACCTGCAAGTCCGGCACCGGCAGTCCGTGACGATCCAGGTAGACCCTGCTTCGGGACTCGCCGACGCTCTCGCTCCGCCCGTCCATGAAAGCCACCGCGCGCCGCGCACGAGCGATCCCGCGGCGACGGCTGCACCGCCCGAAAGCTTCGTCGATCTCGCGAGACGTGATTCCGCCGAGACGCAGGGCCGAGTCACCCACACACACCGCTTCTTCGAAAGTCAGCGTGCACGCCAGATCGGCCACCGTCCGAGCGGGTGTCGTGACGCGGACGCCGCCGACGAGCTGCACGTCCTCCTCGTCGAGTCGGGTCGCATGTCGCCACCTAGTACTACCGCGGCGACCCCCGCCGGAACCATCGACGCTCACGTGGACCGCCGAAGGAGCACCGTTCCACAGCGACAGTCCGAGTGCCAGAGCAGCGGATTCGTGGCTGAGCGCGAGATCTTCGCCGCCGGCCTTCAGCGTGGCGTGGGCCATCAGCAGATGACGCTCCTCGAGCGTTGCATCAGCCAATGCACCTCGGGATGCGTACCAGCCGCGGCGCACAGGGGTGATGGCCCCGGATCGCCGTGCGCGTCGGATCTCCGCGTCGGCTATCCCACGAGAAGCGAGGTCTCGGCGGGCGAACAGCTCTTCGGTCACCTGCTCATCGTCGAACAGAACGCCGATCCGTGCGTTCGGCTATCCACAGGCAGGCCACACGCAACGGTGAGAACCCGTACGAACTACTCGGAGAGCAGCTTCTCGGTCGCAGCGAGAAGAACACAGGTCGCGACGCCGTCCATCGCCGCGGCCAGCTCGTCCGTCGACGGGAAGCTGGGGGCCAGGCGGATGTTGCGGTCGTTCGGGTCCCGCTTGTACGGGAAGGCGGAGCCTGCGCCCGTCAGCGCGATGCCCGCGTCCTTGGCCAGCGAGATGGTGCGCGCAGCGGTGCCGTCGAGCACGTCGAGGCTGACGAAGTAACCGCCGTCGGGCTCGGTCCACGATGCGACCTTCGAGGCACCGAGCCTGTCGTCGAGGATTTCCTGGACCATCGCGAACTTGGGCGCGAGGATCTCGCGGTGCTTGGCCATGTGCGACCGCACTCCGTCGGCGTCGCCGAAGAAGCGCAGGTGACGGAGCTGGTTGAGCTTGTCGGGGCCGATGCTCTTCTTGCCGTAGTGGCCCAGGTACCAGTCGAGGTTCGCGGTGGACGCTCCGAGGAAGCTGACTCCTGCACCCGCGAAGGTGACCTTGGACGTCGACGCGAACACGTACGGCCGGTTGGCGTGGCCCGCGTCCGCCGCGAGCCCGAGGACGTCGTACGACGGTGGGAGCTGCTCGACGATGGGGTGGACGGCGTAGGCGTTGTCCCAGAACAGGCGGTAGTCGGCGGCCGCGGTGGGCATCGTGGCCAGGGCGCGCACCACCTCTTCCGAGTAGACGGCGCCGGTGGGGTTCGCGTAGTTCGGCACGCACCACATGCCCTTGATCTGCGGATCGCCCGACACCAGGCGCTCGACCTCGGCGATGTCGGGACCGTCCGGGTTCATCGTCACCGGGATCATCTCGATGCCGAAGCTCTCGGTGATGGCGAAGTGCCGGTCGTATCCGGGGCTGGGGCAGAGGAAGCGGACGACGGGTTCGGCGGCCCAGGGACGCACGGAGTCGACGGTGCCGTGCAGCATTCCCCACACCACCAGGTCGTGCATGATCTCGAGGCTCGCGTTGTTTCCCGCGATCAGGTTCGCGACCGGGATGTTCAGGAGCTCGCCGAAGATGGCGCGCAGCTCGGGGAGGCCCTGGAGTCCACCGTAGTTGCGGCAGTCGGTTCCCTTGCCGTCGCGGTAGTCCTCACCGGGCAACGTCAGAAGGCCGGCGGCGAGGTCGAGTTGCTCGGGAGAAGGCTTTCCACGAGTGAGGTCCAGCGACAGTCCGCGGCCCTTCAGGGCGTCGTACTCGGTCTTGCGCTTCTCGTGCTCCGCTGCCAGCTCGTCGGGGTTCATCAGTCCGAGTTGAGCTTGGCCGGTCATGGCGAGGAGGGCCTTTCGAGGCGACTGCGCGTGGCGGGAAGTTAAGGGGACCCCGCGCACCCGGCAGAGCCCGTTGACCCTTGCTGCCTTCCGGCCCTGGGGGAGTTCACAGGATGCGCGCCGCGCGGGATCCGTGGACGAGTCTAGCCACATCCCCCGCGCACCACCGAACCGACCCGATTCGTCTCCAAGGGGGGGTCGCCGGTAAGGTAGCCGACGGAGGATTCGCCTAGTGGCCTATGGCGCTCGCCTGGAACGCGGGTTGGGTTAACGCCCTCAGGGGTTCAAATCCCCTATCCTCCGCAGAGAAAGACCCCCGTGCACTGCACGGGGGTCTTCTTCGTTCTCACTCCCTGTCCAGCACCCAGGTCACCGGAGCCGGGTCGAGCCCTTCCACGACGCCGGCGGCCCAGGCCTCGGCGGTGGAGATGTCCTCGTGGTCGGCAGTGGCCAGGACGGTGTCGTTGCTGGTGTCACGCACTCGGTAGGTCGGCATGACTGTCGGATGCCACACGGCGTGCACCGACAAACTCAGAACAGCGCTTCCTGCATCGCGGGGAGCGCCGTCTCGAAGTCGCCCCTCTCGATGCGCCGCCCGCGCAGTCTCGACAGGTCGGCCACGTAGAGCGAGTCCGGGTCTTCGGACACCGTGGCCCCGACGGCGGAGCCGACGCACCACCGCACCGTCAACCCGTGTGCTCCGACGGCGGTGTCGAGCGGATACGCGGTCCGTCGCCCGTCGAAGACTCCGTCCCGCGCGGGGGCCTGCCACTGCTCGTCGACGATGCGGAAGTCGTCGTCGGAGAAGTCCGATCCGAGATCCGCCAGCACCTCGCGCGCCGCCGCGGCCGCATCGGCGTTCGCACGATCGAGGCGCGACAGGTCGACGGGACGGGTGAGGCCCGCAGCCTTGGCGGACGCGCGGACCGCCTGCCGGAGCCCCGCCGTGTCCGTCATCGCATCTTCGAGATGTCGGACCACTCTGCCGTCGACTGCTCGCGCGACGTACCGTCCGACGACAGCTCCCTGTTCGGTCAGACGCCCCCATTTTCGGGGGTCGGCGGCGGTCCCCACCTTGTCGGTCCCGTCGGCGAACGTTGCGACGTACAACCAGTGCGGCTGCATCACAACGCTTTCCAGTCCCTTCGACAGGAAGTCCTGCCGATGCACGATGTGGACGAACCGGAAGGGGTCCGCCGCGACGCACGCCTCGCAGTGCACCCCGGAGGTCGCCCGCGCCGAGTTCGGGCACGCCACGGGACCCGCATCACCGCGGCGTCCGATGCACCACAGCACGCCGGGGGCGTCGACCGCCCGGTACCGCAGCGAGGCCCCGGTGACGGGCATCGTGGTCATCCGGCCCGTCGAGACGTCGGTGAGTCCCAGCAGCGGCTCGTCCCGTGGCCAACTCACGCCGCGAACCAACTCGACCACGTACGTCTCCTCTCGACCTGGCACTCTTCGACCATGCGCGCACCCGGATTCGTCAGCTCCGCCTATCACCGCGTGACGACACGGAAGGGTGGGCTGCTCCCCCGGCACCGCGCATCTGCACGATTGTCCGCCTATGTCTACGGCAACATTCTGGTGATGACCGTCGTGGTCGCGGCGAGCCCGGGGTCCATCGGAGGAGGTTCGGCGGCGTTGTTGGTGCTCGGGACGACGGTCACGACGTTCCTCGCCCACGTCTTCGCGGACGCCGTGGCGGCGGGCACTGTCGACGACGACTCGGTGGACATGCGCGCGGAGTTGCGCGACACGGTGCCGATCGCGTCGTCCGGTGTCGCGCCGTCCTTCCTTCTGGCCCTTGCCTGGCTCGATGTGCTGCCCGGTGCCCTCGCACAGGCCGCCGCCGGGGCGTTGGTGACTCTGCGCATCGCCTCGATACCCGTGGTCGCCGAGCGTCTGCGGGGGCGGAGTCCGTCGTTCCGCCTGGTCCTGGCGGGTATCGGGACCGCTGTCATCGCCGCCGTGGTGGTGGCCGTGAAGGTCTATCTGACGCACTGAGCACGTCGTTCGCCGGACAAACGTCTTGTGACGAACACCGCCCGTCCACACGTAATGTCTGGCATCACATGGCTCCGGAATGGCGCATCCACGCCGGATGCAGTGCACACTCGGAAGAGTTGTACTACGGAGGGATCTCCCATGGCGGCACTCGATACCGCACAGCCGGACATGCAGACATTCAGTCTGCACGGCAACGACATGAAATACCTGGACATCGGAGACGGCCCGACGGTCATCCTGATCCACGGCCTACTGGGTTCTCATCACAACTGGGAACCTCAGGTCGACATGCTGTCGCGTCGATACCGCGTGATCGTCCCGGACCTGTTGGGTCACGGTGAGTCCGACAAGCCGGCCGGTGACTACTCCATCAGCGCCCACGCGGCCAGCGTCCGCGACTTGCTGCACAGCCTCGACATCTCGTCCGCGACGTTCGTCGGCCATTCGCTCGGCGGCGGCATCGCGATGCAGACCCTCTACCTGTTCCCCGAACTGGTCGAGCGCATGGTGCTCATCGCGAGCGGCGGCCTCGGCCCCGAGGTGAGCCCGCTGCTCCGCGCCGCGACTCTCCCCGGTAGCGAGTTGGTGCTCCCGCTGATGGCCAACCGCACGGTTCGCGGACTGACCGACCTGGCGATCGACGGTCTGGACAAGCTCGGACTGCCGCTGATGAGCGCAAGTTCCACCGAGGCGTGGCGCAGTTTCGGGTCGGTCCAGGATGCCGGAACGCGTCGCGCGTTCCTGGCGACGGCGCGCTCGGTGATCAGCTTCCGAGGCCAGACCATCAATGCCACTCCGCACTTCGCCAATTTCCCCAACATCCAGGCGATGCTCATCTGGGGTGCGCGCGACAGCATCATCCCCAACTCCCACACCGAGAACGCGCGGGCCGAGCTACCGCAGGGACGGGTCGAGATCTTCGAACGCGCGGGGCATTTCCCGCACCTGGACAATCCGGACCGCTTCGAGCGCGTGTTCGCCGAGTTCATGCGCGACTGCGAGGCGCAGACGCCACGGCCGAGGCTGGTCGCGAAAGCCTGACCACGACAGAACGCCCTCTCCCGATCCGGGAGAGGGCGTTCTTGCGTTACACGGACCTACTTGGCGATGCCGACCTTTGCCAGTTCTGCCTCGGTGGCCAGGTTCTTCGCGTCGGCGATGTCGATGCTCTCGAGCGCGATGCCCTTGGTCTCCCGCGCCACGACCACGGCGATGAGGGTGATCAGGGTGGCGCCCGCCAGGTACCAGGCGATGGGCACGGACGAGCCGTACACGTCGAGCAGCTTGACCGCGATGATCGGCGCGAGCGAGCCGGCGACGATCGACGTCACCTGGTAGCCCAGTGACACACCGGAATACCGCATACGCGTCGGGAACATCTCGGACATGATCGCCGGCTGCGTGGCGTACATGAAGGCGTGGAAGACCAGGCCGATGATGATCGCCAGCATGATGACGACGTTGTGGCCGCTGTTCATCATCGGGAACGCGAAGAACCCCCACGTCCCGGCGGTGATCGCACCGACCATGTACACCGGACGGCGGCCCACGGTGTCGGCCAGTCGACCGACCAGCGGGATCACCGCGAAGTGGACGGCGTGCGCGACGAGCATCCACCACAGGATGGTGCTGGTGTCCGTTCCCACCTCGACCTTGAGGTAGGTGATGGAGAAGGTGACCACCAGGTAGTACATGACGTTCTCACCGAAGCGCAGCCCCATCGCGGTGAACACGCCACGCGGGTACCGCTTGACGACCTCGAAGACGCCGTACGACGCGGCCTTGATGACCTCGGCCTGCTTCTGGGCCTCGACGAAGATCGGGGCGTCGGTGACCTTGGTGCGGACGTAGTAGCCGACGAAGACGATGACGGCGGACAGCCAGAACGCGACACGCCAACCCCAGCTGAGGAATGCCTCGTCGGACAGTGTCGTGGTCAGAACCAGCAACACCACGGTGGCCAGCAGGTTTCCACCGGGAACACCGGCCTGCGGCCAGCTCGCCCAGAAACCGCGGCTCTTGTTCGGGCTGTGCTCGGCGACCAGAAGTACCGCGCCACCCCACTCTCCGCCGACGGCGAAGCCCTGGATGAAGCGCAGCAGCACCAGCAGCGCCGGCGCCCAGTAGCCGATCTGGTTGAACGTCGGCAGACATCCCATGAGGAACGTCGCGGCACCGACGAGCACCAGGGAGAACTGGAGCAGCTTCTTGCGTCCGTACTTGTCACCGAAGTGACCGAAGACGATGCCGCCCAGCGGTCTCGCGACGAATCCCACCGCGTAGGTGACGAACGCGGCCAGGATGGCGTCGAGTTCGCTCGTTCCCTCCGCGAACATGATCTTGCTGAACACGAGCGTCGCCGCCGTGCCGTAGAGGAAGAACTCGTACCACTCGACCACGGTGCCCGCCATGGATGCGGCGACCACCTTCCGCAGACCCGACGGTTCCTCCTCGCGGTCCACTCTGTCGACAACCGACATGACATTCTCCTTGCTGAGTCTCCGGCACCCGGATAGTGATCCACGGCACACGCTGGGTTCAGTATCGACGCAGATCACCGGAGATCACAATGGCCGCGAACGCAGTACGAGACTGCAAAGATGCACACATGACCCCGATCGGCAGTTCCGCACCCCACGGTCGGCCGTCTCTGCCCAGTGCCGACGATCTCCTGGTGCTCCTCGCCGTGGGACGCAGCGGACGCTTCACCGCGGCGGCGGACAGTCTGGGCGTCAACCACACCACCGTGTCGCGCCGCATCGCGTCGTTGGAGAAGTCGCTCGGCGGCCGAGTGCTGGTCAAGACGTCGGGTGGGTGGGAACTGACCGACCTCGGACGAGGCGCCCTGCGCGCGGCAGAGACAGTGGACGGAGTCGTCCGCGGGTTGGTGGACCCCGCCGGGGCGTCGCTGAGAGGTGTCGTCAGGATCTCGGCCACCGACGGCTTCAGCGCGTACATCGCCGCTCCCGCCGCGGTCCATGTGCAGGAACGCCACCCGGACATTGCTGTCGAACTGGTCGCCGCCACTCGTCGAGCGTCGCAACAACGGTCGGGAATGGACATCGAGATCGTCGTCGGGACACCGCACGTCCACCGCGCCGAGGCCCTGCATCTCGGCGACTACTGCCTCGGTCTCTACGCCACCCGCGAGTACCTCGACAGCCATGGCGACGTCACCACCCGAGCCGACCTGTCCGGACATCCGTTGGTCTACTTCGTGGAATCTATGCTGCGTGTCGACGATCTCGACCTGGCGCGATCCGTCGGCGGCGACGCCGACTCCACCGACGTTCCCGTCATGCGCAGTTCGGTCAGCTCGACCAACGTGTTCGTCCATGTCGAGGCCACCCGCGCCGGGGCGGGCATCGGTCTGCTCCCGTGCTTCATGGCCGACCGCCACGACGACCTGGTCCGAGTGCTGCACTCAGAGGTCACGGTGACGTTGGCGTACTGGCTGGTCGCTCGGAGCGAGACACTGCGTCGGCCCGAGGTCGGGGTCGTCGTCGACGCGATGAGGGCGTTGGTCACGGCGCGCAGTGCCGAACTGCTCGGACGGGCGGAATGACGGGAGCCGGCCGATACGCACCGAGCCCGTCCGGCGATCTCCACCTCGGCAACCTCAGGACCGCTGTCCTGGCCTGGCTCTTCGCCCGCAGGACGGACCGATCGTTCGTCCTGCGCGTCGAGGATCTGGACCGCGTCCGGGAGGGTTCGGAAGCGCGCCAACTTGCCGATCTGGCCGCACTGGCCGTGGACTTCGACGGCCCCGTGCTGCATCAATCGGATCGACGAGATTCCTATGCGGCGGCCATCGAGTCTCTGCGCGCGGACGGTCGGGTGTACGAGTGCTTCTGCACCCGGCGGGAGATCCAGCAGGCTGCGTCGGCACCGCATGCGCCGCAAGGCGCCTACCCGGGAACCTGCCGTCATCTGTCCGACACCGAACGCGCGCAGCGCAGAGCCGAGGGTCGACGCGCTGCGCTGCGGTTGAGAGCCGACGTCGACACGTACACGGTCCACGACGCACTGGCAGGCGAGTACACCGGAGTCGTCGACGACCTCGTCCTGCAACGCACCGACAAAGTGCCCGCCTACAACCTTGCCGTCGTCGTCGACGACGGCTTCCAGGGTGTGGACCAGGTCGTCCGCGGCGACGACCTTCTCGCGTCGGCTCCCCGCCAGGCCTACCTGGCAGGCCTGCTCGACATCCCCGAGCCGACGTACGTGCACGTCCCGCTCGCCCTGGGGCCCACGGGTGCGCGGCTCGCGAAGAGGGACGGCGCCGTGACGTTGCGAGACCGCCTGGACGCCGGTGAATCCGTGCAGGACGTCGTCGAGATGATCGCGGCGTCGATCGGAACGCCGGGATGTCGCAGTCTCGACGACATCGCCGGTCGATGGACTCCGACACTGCTTCCGCGAGATCCGTGGTTCGTGGCGTTTCCCTGATCGGTACCGCTTCGCAACAGGACATGGCACACCGTCGGGGGCATTTCGGACGTAGGGTGGCCGCGACAGTTCTGCACGTCTCATCCCCTCGTACGAGAAGGACACCATGACCACAGGCGGTTTCGACCCGAACAAGGACCCGCAGAACCCCGGTGGCTACCCGCCGCCCAGCCAGGGTTCGTACCCGCCGCCCCAGCAGGGCAACTACCCGCCGCCGCAGCAGGGTGGATTCACTCCGCCTCAGCAGGGCTCGTACCCGCCGCCGCCGCAGCAGGGTGGCTACCCCCAGCAGGGCGGTTACCCCCAGCAGGGCGGCTACCCGACGCCTCCCCAGTTCGACAACAGCGGGTTCGGCGGACAGCCGGCCGGCGGCCGGCCCGGTAGCCTCGGCATCCGTCTCGGTGCCCGCATCATCGACGGGATCATCGTCGGAATCGTCGCGCTGATCCTGGCGGCCATCTTCGGAGCCACCGACAACATCCTGGTCACCGGGCTGTTCTCCGGTGTTCTGACGTTCGCCTACTTCGTCGGCCTCGAGGTCAGCCAGGGCGCGACGCTGGGCAAGAAGATCCTCGGGCTCCAGGTTCACGGACCCGCCGGTGCGGCACGTCCGAGCCTGCAGCAGTCCGCGATCCGCAACGCCTTCACGCTGCTGAACGTCATCCCGTTCCTCGGCGGCCTGCTCGCGTTCATCGCGGTGATCGTCATCGCCGTGACGATCAACTCGAGCCCCAGCAAGCAGGGCAAGCACGATCAGTTCGCCGGCGGCACCCAGGTCGTCAAGAAGTAACACCGTTCGCGGCGCCTCGGGCGCGGATCCCTCGCGGGATTCGCGCCCGTCGTCGTCTCGGTGCTTGGATCGACCGGTGACTGCAACCAACTCCACTGCCACCGACGGCGACACTCCGTCTGGACAGGCCTCGTTCGCCCACATCAGCCGGGGCTTCTACCCCGCCATCGTCGCTCTTTTCGTGGCGGTTCTGCTGATCTCGAACGTGGCCGCCAGCAAGGGTGTCGCCTTCTTCGCCTCGTCCGACGTCTCGCTCGGGCCTTTCCAGGTGCTGCCGATCAACACCGACGGCGCCTTCTTCCTCTTCCCCCTCGCCTACATCCTCGGTGACGTCCTCAGCGAGGTGTACGGCCTCAAGGCGACGCGCCGCGCCATCTACCTGGGCTTCGGATCGCTCCTGCTCACCTCGGTGTGCTTCTGGATCGCGATCGAACTCCCCGCGGCCTCGTTCTACGAGAACCAGGCAGCACTCGAGACCGTCGTCGGCGTCGTGCCCCGTCTGGTCCTCGCCGGACTCGCCGGCTACACCGTCGGACAGCTGCTGAATTCCATCGTGCTGGTGAAGATCAAGGAACGCACGAAGGAGAAGCACCTGTGGGCCCGGCTCATCGGGTCGACCGTCGTCGGCGAATTCTTCGACACACTGATCTTCTGCAGCATCGCAGCCGGCGTCATCGGCATCACGACGGGCGCCGACTTCGTCAACTACGTCATCGTCGGCTTCCTGTGGAAGACCCTCGTCGAGGTGCTGGTCCTCCCCATCACCTACGCCGTGATCGCGTACATCAAGAAGCGCGAGCCGACCTACTCCCCGGACTGACCCCACCCCCGCCCCCGCGAGTACGTCGATACTGTCGCTGTCGAGCACGACATCACGACACTATGGACGTACTCGCGGGGAGTTTTGGTCATGAATAGAAGCGCGCCAGCGTGTCCTTCTTGAACTCCTGGAAGCGCCCGTCGCGGATGGATGCGCGGATGTCGTCGACCAGCTTCACCGTGAAACGCTCGTTGTGGATCGTCGCCAAGGTCGAGGCCAGCATCTCCTTCGCCTTGAACAGGTGATGCATGTAGGCGCGTGTGTAGTGCGCGCAGGTGTAGCAATCGCACTCGTCGTCGATCGGGGTGAAGTCGCGTCGGAAACGCGCGGTGTTGATGTTGAATCTGCCGTCCGGGGTGTAGATCGCCGCGTTCCGCGCCACTCGTGACGGGTTCACGCAGTCGAAGGTGTCGGCGCCGTTCTCGATGGCGACGAAGAAGTCGTCCGGCTCGCTGATGCCGAGCATGTGTCGCGGTTTGTGTTCGGGCAGTTCCTCGTTCACCCATCGGACGATCGTGCCGAGGTTCTGCTTCTCCAATGCGCCGCCGATTCCGTAGCCGTCGAAACCGCGCCCGGTCTCACCCACGATGGTCTCGAGATCATGTGCCGCTTTCCGACGCAGATCCTCGTACTGCGCACCCTGCACCACACCGAACAGCGCCTGGTACGGCTTGCCGACGCGTTCCGCCGTCAGCCGCTCGTGTTCGGCGATGCAGCGGACAGCCCACGCCTGGGTCCGGTCGAGCGACTGTTCCTGATACGCACGGGTGTTCATCAGCGTCGTCAGCTCGTCGAAGGCGAACATGATGTCCGCGCCGAGCTGGTGCTGGATCTGCATCGACACCTCGGGGGTGAAGCGGTGGCGTGACCCGTCGAGGTGGGACTTGAACGTGACCCCGTCGTCGTCGACGTGCGCGAGGCGTTCCTTGCCCTCGGCGATCACGTCGTCGGACTGGACGCGGCTCGCATCCATCGAGATGACCTTCTTGAATCCCACGCCGAGCGACATGACCTGGAACCCGCCGCTGTCGGTGAACGTCGGGCCGTCCCAGTTCATGAACTTCCCGAGACCGCCCGCGTCGTCGACGATGTCGGAGCCCGGCTGCAGGTACAGGTGATAGGCATTGGCCAGAACCGCTTGTGCCCCGAGCTCTTTCATCGATTCGGGCAAAACCGCCTTGACGGTCGCCTTGGTTCCGACGGCGATGAACGCCGGGGTCTGGATCTCGCCGTGCGGGGTCCGCAAGGTGCCGGTGCGACCGAGGTGGTCCTCGATCCGGTCCTCGACGGTGAAGAAGTTCTCGCTGGGCTGACTCACGCTCCCATCGAACCAGACGCCAGCTGCTGCTCCTGCAGGCCGGACGCACTGAGCCGGTGGTAGGCACCGCGCGCCGCGATGAGCTCGTCGTGCGTGCCCTTCTCCACGATGGACCCGTTCTCCATCACGAGAATGAGATCGGCGTCGCGGATGGTCGAGAGTCGGTGTGCGATAACGAAACTCGTGCGATCGCTGCGCAACGCGGCAGTCGCCTTCTGCACCAACAACTCGGTGCGGGTGTCGACGGAGCTGGTGGCCTCGTCGAGGATCAGCACGGCCGGATCAGCCAGGAATGCGCGAGCGATGGTGATGAGCTGCTTCTCACCGGCGCTGACGTTGCTGCCTTCCTCGTCGATCACGGTGTCGTAGCCGTTCGGAAGCGAGTGGACGAAGCGGTCGACGTAGCTGACCTGCGCGGCTTCCATGATCGACTCCTCGGTGGCGTCGGAGTTGCCGTACGCGATGTTGTCGCGAATGGTGCCGCCGAACAGCCAGGTGTCCTGCAGGACCATGCCGGTCCGCGATCGCAGAGTCGCCCGCGTCATGTCCCGGGTATCGACGCCGTCGAGGGTGATGGACCCGGAATCGATGTCGTAGAACCGCATCACGAGGTTGACCAGGGTCGTTTTACCGGCACCGGTTGGACCGACGATCGCCACCATCTGGCCGGGCTCGGCCACGAACGACAACCCGTCGATGAGCGGACGCTCGGGTTCGTAGCGGAACGAGACGTCGGCGAACTCGACGCGCCCGCTGCGTGTGGTGGGCTCGACCGGCTCGGCGGGATCGGCACCCTCTTCCTCCGCGTCGAGGATTTCGAAGATCCGCTCGGCCGAGGCGACACCGGACTGCAGCAGGTTGACCATCGAACCGATCTGCGTCAGCGGCTGAGTGAACTGGCGCGAGTACTGGATGAACGCCTGCACCTCACCGAGACTCAGCGTTCCCGACGCGACGCGCAACCCGCCGACGACGGCGATGGCCACGTAGTTGAGGTTGCCCAGGAACATGATGGCGGGCATGACGATTCCGGAGATGAACTGCGCGCGGAAGCTCGCCTGGTAGAGCTCCTCGTTGCTCTCGTGGAACACGCGAGCGGTCTCGCGCTGGCGACCGTAGGCCTTGACCAGCTCGTGTCCGGTGTACGCCTCCTCGACCTGCGCGTTGAGCGACCCCGTCTGCTTCCACTGGGCGATGAAGTGCGGCTGCGACCGCTTCGCGATCACCGTCGTCACCACGATCGACAGCGGAACGGTGAGGATGGCGACGAGCGCGAGCAGCGGCGAAATCCACAGCATCATCCCCAGGATCCCGAGGACGGTGAGCACCGAGACGATCAACTGGCTCAGCGTCTGTTGGAGACTTTGCGAGACGTTGTCGATGTCGTTCGTGACGCGGGAGAGCACGTCGCCGCGCTTGTGAGAGTCGAAGTAGCGCAACGGCAACCGATGGATCTTGGTTTCGACGTCGGTGCGCAGTCTCTTGATCACACGCTGCAGCGCGATGTTCAGGATGTACCCCTGGATCCACGACAGCAGGGCGGAACCGAGGTAGAGCGCCAGCACGATCATGAGCACGGATCCGACGGCGTCGAAGTCGACACCGCGCCCGGGCACCACGTCCATGCTCGACACCATGTCGGCGCGGGTGCCGTCACCGGCGGCGCGGAGGCCGTCGACGACCTGGTCCTTGGTCAGCGAGGGATCCAACGACCGGCCGACGATGCCGTCGAAGATCAGGTTGGTGGCCCTGCCCAGGATGTTCGGGGCCAGCACGGTGAGGACGACGCTGGCGATGGCGAACACGAGAACGATCGAGAGCAGCATCCGCTGCGGGACGAGCCGTCGCAGAAGACGCTTGACCGACGGACCGAACGTCATCGCCTTCGTGCCGGGAGCTCCGGGACCGGGAGGTCCTCCGGGCCGCGTCACGAGACACCTGCTGCGGTGCGCTGCGAGTCGACGATCTCCGCGTAGGTCGGACATGTCTCGAGCAACTCGTCGTGAGTGCCGAGTCCGACCATCCTTCCGTCGTCGAGGACGACGATGCGGTCGGCATCACGGATGGTGGACACGCGCTGTGCGACGACGATCACGCAGGCATCGCGGGTGATGGGGCGCAACGCCTCCCGGAGATTCGCATCGGTCGTCAGATCCAGCGCCGAGAACGCGTCGTCGAAGACGTAGATGCTCGGACGGCGGATGATCGCGCGGGCGATGGCGAGCCTCTGACGCTGCCCGCCGGAGACGGTGGTGCCACCCTGGGCGACCGGGGTCTCGAGTCCCTCGGGCATGTCGCGGACGAAGTCGGCGGCCTGCGCGATCTCGAGCGCCTCCCACATCTCGGCCTCCGTGGCGTCCTCCTTGCCGTATCGGAGGTTCGAGGCGATGGTGCCGGAGAACAGGAACGGCCGCTGCGGGATCAGGCCGATCTCCGCTCGCAGGACTTCCGGATCCAGTTCTCGCACATCGGTTCCGCCCACACGTACCGTTCCGTCCGTCGTATCGATGAGTCGGGGAACGAGATTGACCAGGGTCGTCTTACCCGAGCCGGTACTGCCGATCACGGCGGTGGTGGTTCCGGCGTCGGCGCGGAACGACACATCGCAGAGCACCGGGTAGTCGGCGGCGGGGTACGCGAAGCCGGCGCCGTCGAACTCGACGGTCGACGGTGCCGACGCGAAGCCGATCGGCTTCGCCGCGGGGACGACGGAGGAGTCGGTGCCCAGCACCTCCATGATCCGCTCGGCGCAGACGCTGGCGCGCGGAATCATCATCGCGATGAACGACGCCATGATCACCGACATCAGGATCTGCATGATGTAACTGAGAAGCGCTGTCAGAGAACCGATCTGCATGCGACCCTCGTCGACGGCGTGGCCACCGAACCAGATCACGGCCGCGCTGGTGACGTTGCTGATCAGCATGACGACGGGGAACATCAGAGCCATCAAACGACCGACCTGCAGCGCGGTCGCGGTGAGGGCGGTGTTCGCGTCGTCGAAACGCTCGGCCTCGTAGGGCTCGCGGACGAAGGCGCGGACCACTCGGATACCGGTGATCTGCTCGCGCAGAACACGGTTCACGGTGTCGATGCGGGTCTGCATCACCTTGAACGCCGGCACCATCCGGACGACGACGAAGCCCATGCTGACGGCAAGCAACGGGACGGCGATACCCAGCAGCCAGGACAGTCCGAAGTCCTCGCGCAGCGCCATGACGATGCCGCCGACGCACATGATGGGTGCCATCACCAGAATGGTGCAGCCCATCAGGACCACCATCTGGACCTGCTGCACGTCGTTGGTGTTGCGGGTGATCAATGACGGTGCGCCGAAGGTCCCGACCTCACGGGCGGAGAACGTACCCACCCGGTCGAGCAGCGCTCCGCGGATGTCGCGACCGGCCGCCATGGCCGCTCGCGCTCCGAAGTAGACGCCGCCGATCGAACAGGCGATCTGCACGGCCGACACCAGGAGCATGAGGGTGCCGGTCGACAGGATGTAGCCGGTGTCGCCCGTCGTCACGCCGTTGTCGATGATGTCGGCGTTCAGACTGGGCAGGTACAGCGAGGCCACGGTGGCCACGAACTGCAGCACCACCACGCCCGTCAGCGGTCCCCGGTACGGGGCCAGGTAACGACGGAGAAGTGAAATCAACACGTCGTGCTTCCTTCCTTCAGGGCGGACGGGTCGTGGTGGGTGCAGGTCATCGGATCACAGCGTATTCGCCGGTACCCGCTCGTCGGTCGGCCTCGTGAGCTTCTCGCCCTCGATGTCCACGTTCGGCAGGATCTTGTCCAGCCACTTCGGCAGGTACCAGGCCTTGTCGCCGAGCAGCGCCATGACCGCGGGGATCAGGATCATGCGGACGATGAAGGCGTCGAAGAACACGGCGGCCGCGAGAGCGAAGCCGATGGACTTGATGAACGAGTCCGGCTCGAGCATGAACGCTGCGAACACCGAGATCATGATGACCGCCGCGGCCGCGACGACGCGGGCGCCGTATTTGAAGCCCGTGACGATGGCGTCGCTCGCGTTCGCGCCGTGGACGTACGCCTCCCGCATCCGGGACACCAGGAAGACCTGGTAGTCCATCGCGAGTCCGAAGACCACACCGATCAGGAAGATCGGCATGAAGCTGACGATGGGCTGCGGGTTGGAGATCAGCCCCAGTCCGCCTTCCTGGAAGATGAAGACGGTGGCACCGAAGGTGGCGAGCACGCTGAGCAGGAAGCCCAGTGTCGCCGTCAGCGGCACCAGGATCGACCGGAACACGACCATGAGCAGCAGGAATGCCAGTCCGACGACGACTGCGAGGTAGGGGATCAGGGCCTTCTGGAGCCGATCCGAGACGTCGATCTCGAGCGCGGTCTGGCCTGTGACGCCGTAGGTGACGCCGTACTCGGATTCCAGACCACCCTGGGCGTCGCGCAGCGCGGTCACCAGGTTCTGCGTGTCCTCGCTGATCGGTGAGCTCTTGGGAGTCACCGACACCAGGGCGGTGTCGCCCGCCGGGTTGAGCCCGGCCTGCTGTGCGTTGGTCACGTCGGGTTCCGCCGCCGCCTTGTCGACGACAGCCTGGAAGGCCGCCGTCCGATCGGCCTCGGGGACGTTGCTCGCGTCCACGACCATCAGCAGCTGACCGTTGCGTCCCGGGCCGAAGCCCTGGTCGACCAGGTCGTACGCCTCACGAGCGGGGGTACCCGGCTCGGCGGTGGCCACCGACGGAAGCGCCAGTCGCAGCGACGTCATCGGACCGGCGATGACACCGAGGATCACGACGCCGACGATGAGGACCAGTGCGGGACGCTTGATCACCATGCGCACCCACCGCAGACCGTTGGTCGGCTTGTCGTCGTGCTCCGGGTCCGGGACGGTGCGGATCTTGCCGGCGAAGGCCTTCTTGCCGAACAGACCGAGCACCGCGGGAAGCATCGTCAAGGCGACGAGGACGGCGACGAACACGCCGAAGCCCGCGGCGAGACCCATCTGCGAGAGGAACGGGATGCCGACGACGCGGAGGGCGACCAGGGCGATGAGCACGGTGGTTCCGGCGAAGACGACGGCGCTTCCCGCGGTACCGACGGCGCGTGCGGCGGCCTCTTCTCGGTCGTCCGTCTCGCTGAGCTCGTTGCGGAAGCGGGCGACGATGAAGAGGGAGTAGTCGATGGCGACGGCGAGACCGATCATGATGGCCAGGATGGGCGTGAACTGCGTGAGTTCCGCGAAGCCCGATGCGGTCGTGATGGTCAGGCTCGTGACGCCGATTCCGACGATGGCGGTGATCAGCGGCAGTCCGGCGGCGACCAGCGATCCGAACATGACGACGAGGACGACTGCGGCGACGGCGAGGCCGATGAGTTCGGCACTACCCCCGGGAGGTTCGTTGGCCTGCATCGCGCTTCCGCCGATCTCGACGGTCAGCCCGGCGTCCCGCGCCGGCTGCGCTGCCTCGTCGAGCTGCGTGCGCACGTCTGCGGTGACGTCGGTGACGGTGCCGGACAGCGGAACCTGCAGGATTCCGATGGTCTTGTCGGGTGAGAGCGGAGACACGGCGGCGGCGTTCGCCGCGGAGACATCGGGGGCGAGACCGGCCTCCGCGTACTGATCGACGATCGCTTGGTTGCCGGCGATCGGATCGAGGAGCGGCATGGCACCCTCGGGCACTGGGCCGGCGTCGGGATCGGCCTTCGCCGTGTCCTTCACCGCGGCGATCCCGCGGATGTTCGCGATGACGCTGTCGATGGCCGCGGTGTTCTCGGGCGAGTCGAGCGTGGTTCCGGAGGGGGCCTGGAACACGTACTGAGCGCTGGCGGACGTCAGCGGATCCTCACCGCCGCCGAATCGCTCCTTCTGCAGATCCAGCGCTGCCTGAGCGGGGGTACCGGGAATGGAGAACGAGGTGCTCGTCGGACCGGACAGCGTGGCTGCACCGATTCCCGCCAGAACCAGGATCGCGAGCCAGATCGGCAGCACGATGCCTTTCCGACGGTACGAGAACCGTCCTATGCGATACAGGAAGGTGGCCATGGAAGTTCTCCTCGTTCGGGTGTTCGTGCTGGTGACGGGCGGGTGCGTGATCAGTCGGGCGGGAGCGGGGTGGAGCCGGTGAGCGGTTGCCGGAGTCCGCATTCGAGCTGTTGCATCGCGAGACGAACCACCTCACCGGCGGATTCCGCTGTGGTGGAACCCTTCTCGGATGCCTCCGCGAAGAAGGCGAGTGCGGCGCTGACGATGGCACCCACTGCGGCCTGCACCAGCGAGGGGTACAGGTCGCGGTCGGGATCGAGCCCGGTGCGCCGAGCGACGGCTTTCTTGAACGCTGCCGAGAGCGATCGGTCGAACTCGAGTTTCTTTGCCAACAGCGCCGGCGACTCCTCGACGAACCGTGCGATCGCGACGGTCTCGGTGAGCTCTCGTTCCGGATCGTCGACGATCTGGAAGACGATGGCGCGCACCGTATCCCAGAAGTCCTCGTCCTGCGGACGGTGCTCGATGAGGTCCACCCACTCGAACGCTGCCTGCTCGAGGTAGTACAGCGCCGCTTCTTCCTTGCTGGAGAAATAGTTGTGGAACGTGCGCGTCGACACCCCCGCGTCGCGGGCGATCGCCTCCGCGGTCACGGTGTCGAAACCCTGTTGCCGACCGAGGCGGATGGCGGCAGCACTCAACGCTGCACGGGTCTCCGCCTTCTTGCGGTCACGTAGTCCGGAACTCACGGGATCCACAGTACGGAAGTTGCGCGAGTCGGCAAGTTTGCAGTGACGTGCACTTTTGTGACGCTCACCACGCAGAGTGCAGGTTTCAGTCGATCAAGGAGTGAGCCATCGCTTCACGCGGGCCGTGATGAACGGAAGAAGCACGTACACCATGACAGGGGTGCTGACGAGGGTGATCAGGAGAGTTCTGACGACGAGACCGAGCGAAAGATACTCGGACACAAGAAAGTTCATGACAAGCGACAGGGGGAAGAACGCCGACCAGATGACGATCGCCTGCTTCCAGCGCGGCGGCGGAGCACCCACCACTCGCACGGCGTCGGTCAAGGTCGACTGTGGTTCGAACCACCCTTCGACACCGGTGAGGCGATGCGTCACATGGTCGTCGGCGACGCCCACGCCGCGAGCAACCCACGCCCGGCGGAACGGTGAGGACAGCCACTCCTGGAGGTGTGCGTCCGAATCGAAGCGGTAGAGCACGTAGTACTCGTACGGGTCCGCGGACGAGCGCAGCCATCCGCCTCCGAGGAAGCCGTCGAACGTGCGGAGGACGCTGATACCTGCGTCGGTCCACGCAACGAAGTCCTGCTCACGACCCGGCGTGATCCGGCGTGCCACCGACGTGGTGACCGCGGAACCCCGCGGCGAGTCGTGTGTGTCGGTCATGTCGAGCCAGAGTCGGCAGTGCGCCCGCGGTCAGGACTTCTCGGAGAAGAGCTGCCCGTAGACGGGTGCAGTGGCATTGGCGGCGTCACGCGCGGCCGACGTCGCGGGAGCCTCGACGGGCTCGGAGTCGGCGGTGACGGGTGCGAGGAAAAGTGAGACGGGTTCCATGAAAAACCCCTTCTATGGAGAGCGGACGAGCAGATCGTCGAACAGAGTCCCCCGCGACAAGAAGTGCGGAGGGGGTGGTCACAGTGTCGGGTAATCCGACTACGGGAGTCGCAGGATCGACCGCGGACTCTTCGCTGTACCTATGTTGCACCCTACTCCACGACGTCGACACCACCCGCCTCGCGACACGCACATGGGGAACGGACTGGTGAACTGTGCACTGCAGAGCCGGAAACTGGATCGTCGGACTGTCGACGCCGTGGCCTCCCTGTGCCACACTTGTGACGCAGGCGTGACCTCTTACTTCGTGTGCGCACCCGACTGCCAGTGACCGACAGCCGTGGAACGAAGAGTCCACAGGAAACCGAGGTAGCCAGTGTCCGTCACCTCCGAACGGCCCCGTGACAAGTTCATCAGCTCGTACACCGAGCTGTCCGTCGCGGTGCGCGCCTCCGGCCTGATGGAGCGACGCCGGGGTTTCTACATCTCGCGCATCTTCGCGACCGTCTTCGCCTTCTTCGCGGTCTGGGTCGGCGCCTTCCTTCTCGGCGACTCCTGGTGGCAGCTCGGCCTCGCGGTCGTCCTGGCTCTCGTCAGCACTCAGTTCGGCTTCCTCGGCCACGACGGAGCACACCGTCAGATGTTCGACTCGTCCAAAGCCAACGAGTGGACGGCGCGGATCCTGTCGGGAACGTTCGCCGGGCTGTCCTTGCACTGGTGGCAGGGCAAGCACAGCAAGCACCACAATGCGCCGAACCAGATCGGCAAGGACCCCGACATCGGCAACGGGCCGATCGCCTTCGTGCCCGAGTACGCCGCCGGCAGGACCGGCATCTACGGGGCGCTGACTCGTCGTCAGGGCTGGCTCTTCTTCCCGCTCCTGACTCTCGAAGGCGCGGTGCTTCATATCGCGAGCGTGCGAACGTTGCTGGGGTCCAAGGAGATCAAGTACCGCAAGCTAGAACTCGGCTTGATCGCACTGCGGCTCACCGTCGGATTCGTGTTGCCGTTCCTGGCCATGCCCGCAGGCCTGGCCATCGGATTCATCCTCGTCCACCTCGGCGTCTTCGGCGTCCTGCTGGGTGGATCGTTCGCGCCCAACCACAAGGGCATGCCGCTGGTACCCGCCGGCGTGAAGGTCGACTTCCTGCGGCGCCAGGTCCTGATGTCGCGCAACGTCGACGGCGGACCGGTCACCGACTTCATGATGGGCGGTCTGAACTACCAGATCGAGCATCACCTGTTCCCGAGCATGCCGCGGCCCAACCTGAAGAAGGTCCGGCCGATGGTTCGGGAGCATTGCGAGAAGCACGGCGTCACCTACACCGAGACCTCGCTGGTCCGGTCGTACGGCATCGTCGTCCGCTACCTCAACGCGGTCGGGCTCTCGCACCGCGATCCGTTCGACTGCCCGCTGGTGCGCACCTACCGAGGCTGAACTACACGCAATGGTGTGACCGCGATCACGTAGAGTGTTGCGGTGATCGCAGACGTGTGGAACTCCCTTCCGGGGCCTCTCCGGGACCCGGTGGCACTGGCGGTGCCCGCTTTCCTCGTCCTGCTGGCACTGGAGTGGACCGCGGCAGTGATCCTGGAACGTCGAGGCGCCTCGGAGCCGACCGACGCAGCCGACAGGCCAGGGCGCGGGACCTACCTCCGCGCCGACGCCCGCGCGTCCATCTCGATGGGCCTGGTCTCCATCGTCACCACGACGGTCTGGAAAACCGTTGCCCTACTGGGATATTCGGTCATCTACGCGTATGTCGCGCCGTGGCACCTACCGTCCGACCAGTGGTACACGTGGGTCGTCCTGCTGCTCGGTGTCGACGTGCTCTTCTACTGGTACCACCGCATCGCGCACCGCACGCGCGTCATCTGGGCGACGCATCAGGCTCATCACTCCAGTGAGTACTTCAACTTCAGTACCGCCCTGCGGCAGAAGTGGAACAACAGCGGCGAGATCGTCATGTGGCTGCCCCTGCCCCTCCTCGGCATCCCGCCGTGGATGGTGTTCACGGGCTTCGCCATCAACCTCGTCTACCAGTTCTGGGTGCACACCGAACGTATCGACCGCATGCCACGGTGGTTCGAATTCGTCTTCAACACCCCGTCCCACCACCGCGTGCACCACGGGAACGACAAGGAATACCTCGACAAGAACTACGCGGGAATCCTGATCGTCTGGGACCGGATGTTCGGAACCTATGCGCCCGAGACCTTCCGTCCGCACTACGGCTTGACGACGCCGGTGAACACCTTCGACATCCTGAAGCTCCAGACACACGAGTACGCCGCCATCGCACGGGATGTGCGAACGGCGGCGACCCTCCGTCAGAAACTCGGATACGTGTTCGGTCCTCCCGGCTGGGCACCGGAGCGTCAGGCCGCGGCGAGCGTGACCAGGAAGTCGACGGAGCCGGCCGGGTCGACCGTCACGAACCCGAGCGACGGCGGCTCGATGCCGTAGTCGGCCCATGTCGCCGGAATGCTTCCCGACGCCACGATGGTCTCACCCGAGCGCAGGACCTGCGTGTCCACGCTGACGTCGCGGGTCTGCCCCTTCAGAGTGAGGGTGCCGTCCATCGTCACTGTCGCGGTGGTTCCGTCCGTGGGCACCGAGGACAGGTCGACGGGTGAGGTGACGGTGAACGTGGCTGTCGGATTGGCTGCCACGTCGAAGATGTTCCCGCGGAACTGGTTGTCCCGGCGGTCGCTGTCGGTGGTGATCGTGGCCGTCTGCACGACGATCTCGCCGGCCGTGAGCTGCTGATCGGCAATGGTCGCCGATCCACTGACGTCCGGCGTGGTGCCGACGACGGTCACGTCGGTGCCGTTCAGCACCTCCGCGACCGTGTATCCGGCGGACGTCCGGTTGGCGTCGTCACCCGGCGTGACGGTCCACCGACCGTCCAGATCACCGGTGGCGGCCACCGCCCCGCTGGTGGAGACCGACGCCGCCGGGTCGCTGCTCTCCAACGAGGAGTAGATGCGAGGTCCGACGACCAGGGCGACGATCGCGAGCACCACGACGACTGCTGCGGCAATCCACCACTTCTTCTTCATGGGGAAAACTTTAGTTGTCGCTTCAACGCCCGGCCACCGCTACGGCTGGGAATCACCTGTGAATGAGCCCGACCGACATCACCACTTCGAGTGGACGACGCTCCGCAGGTGCCGGTCGTAGATCGCACGCACACCCTCGTCGAACTTCTCCCCCAACGGGTCGACACGTCCGGCATCGGCGTTGGCGCGAGCCTGCTCGACGTTCCGAGCTCCCGGAATGACTGTCGAGATCTGCGGGTGCTGCCACAGCCAGGCGATTGCCGCGGCTGCGGGCGTCGTGCCGGCGGGAGCCTGCTCGGCGACCAGCGCAGAGAACTCGCGCGCCGCCGTCAGGCCGGTATCGAACGGCACACCCGAGAACGTCTCGCCGACATCGAAGGCTTCGCCGTTGCGGTTGAAGTTGCGGTGATCGTTCTCGGCGAACGTCGTCGACTCGTCGTACTTCCCCGACAGCAGACCCGACGCCAGCGGGACGCGCGCGATGATGCCGACGCCGGCCTCCGCGGCGACGGACAGCACCTCCTCGATCGGCTTCAGTCGGAACGCGTTGACGATGATCTGGACGGTGGCGACGTTCGGTCGACGAATAGCCGCGAGGGCCTCGTCGACCGTCTCGACGCTCACGCCGTAGTTCCGGATCGATTTCTCCTCGACGAGCGTGTCGAGGGCGTCGAAGACCTCGTCGTTCGCGTAGACCGCACTGGGCGGGCAGTGCAGCTGCACCAACTCGAGCGAGTCGACGCCGAGATTGCTGCGGGATCGGTCCACCCAGCCGCGGAAGTTGTCGAGCGTGTAGTTCTCGGGAACCTGGTCGACGCGTCGACCCATCTTCGTCGCGACCGTGACGGCATCGCGGAGTCCGCGGTCGGCCAGGAACGCGCCGATCACCCGCTCACTGCGCCCGTCGCCGTACACGTCGGCCGTGTCGAAGAAGGTGATGCCACTGTCGACGGCAGCATCGAGAACCGCTGTGGCGTCGGCTTCGGACACATCGCCCCAGTCCGCACCCAGCTGCCACGTTCCGAGACCGACGCGCGACACCTGACGGCCGGTGCGTCCGAGTGTGCGGTCCTGCATCGCGTTCATGTTCAGTTACTCCCTCGTGAATCAGTGATGTACCTCACCGCCGACCTTACGAGACGGGAACGACAAAGCCCCCCAGCTGTCGGAACAGTGGGGGGCTCTTGGCGGTGGCGGAGAGATTTGAACTCTCGGACGGGGGTTACCCGTCACGCGCTTTCGAGGCGCGCTCCTTAGGCCGCTCGGACACGCCACCGCCGGTTAGGTTACCGGAAGGGTGGCGCAGATCCGAAATCGCGACGTCAGAAGGCGTCCTCGCCGTGGATCAGTGTCCGGTGAGCTTGTCCTTGATGTTGGACGCTGCGTCCTTGACCTTCTCGGCGCCGTCCTTGAAGGCTGCGGACGTCTGATCGCCCTTGCCCTCGGCCTGCAGGTCCTGGTCGCCGGTGGCGTTGCCCGCGGCTTCCTTGCCCTTGCCCTTGAGGTCTTCTGCCTTGTTGCCGATCTTGTCGTCGAGTCCCATGAAGTACTCCTTCGAAACGGAAGAACGTGTCATCCACCCCTCCATTTCGGCGAGGCGGGCGACGCTACGGTGCGTCTGGTGTCCTACCGGCGAGTAATACCCCGGCGTAGGGTTGGATCAAACGTCGCGAGTGGTTCGAAAGAACTGCCGGATCAGACCGCCGCACTCGTCCTCGAGAACTCCCCCGACGACCTGGGGACGGTGCGTGAGTCGCTGATCGCGCACCACGTCCCACAGTGAGCCGACGGCACCGGTCTTGGGTTCCCAGGCGCCGAACACCAGGCCCGACACTCGGGACAACACGGCTGCGCCTGCGCACATCGTGCAGGGTTCGAGGGTGACGACCAGCGTGCAGCCACCCAGCCGCCATCCGTCCCCGTGCCGAGCCGCCGCAGCGCGAAGGGCCAGCACCTCGGCGTGCGCGGTGGGATCGCCGCGGTGTTCGCGCTCGTTGACCGCCGACGCCAGTTCCATCCCGTCCGGCGCCACCACGACGGCGCCGACGGGAACGTCTCCGGGCGGTGTGCCGGCGGCGACCTCGAGGGCCCTGCTCATCCAGAAGCGGTGCCGAGCGAGCGGCAACATCTCAGCGCGGGAGTTTGTCGAGCACCGCGGCGAACTCGGCGGCGAATCCCAGACGGGCCGCGATCATGCCGAGCTGCTCGTCGGGGTAGAGATCGGACTCGGCGAGGATGACGCCCAGTACCGGCTCGGGCAGACCCAGATCACTGAGAAGATCCGAGTCACCCTCCTCCCACGGCTCGACATCGTCGAGCTCGTCGGGGTCGAGGTCCGGGATGTCGACGTTCAGGCGGTCCAGGACATCGGCGGCGATGTCGTAGTCGATGGCGGCGGTGGCGTCCGAGAGCAGGACACGCGTTCCCGACGGCGACGGCCGGATGACCACGAAGAACTCGTCGTCCACGTCGAGCAGGCCGAATACGGCACCGGCACTGCGTAGTTCACGCAGTTCCGTGTCCGCCACGCTCAAACTGCCGAGGGCCTCGGAGGACAGTGGCCGGCACGTCCACTTACCTTCTTCGCGCACGACCGCGATGGCGAAACCTTCGAGGTCGTCGTAGTCGTCGGAGGCGGTGTCACCTCTACCCTTGGACGAGTTGCCACCTCCGCGCTGAGCAGTCATGCGCGCAACCGTAGTCCCACATGCGGTGCCGACGGCGCGGACCTCCCCCGACATGTGCAAACCTTCTCCCGATGAACACTCTCGATCGTCCCGTGTGCGTCCTCGGCCTCGGCCTCATCGGCGGATCGTTGCTCCAGGCGGTCGTCGCCGCGGGCCGCCCGGCCTGGGGATGGAACCGGTCCGCCTCGGCCGTGGATCTCGCGCGCGCCGACGGATACGACGTGACGACGGACATCACGTCCGCCTTGCAGCGCGCTGCGGCCGACGACGCTCTCGTCGTCGTCGCGGTCCCGATGTTCGCCGTGGACACGGTTCTCGACGCGATCGCCGAGCACGCCCCGGCGTGCGCGCTGACGGATGTGGTCAGCGTCAAGGCCGAGGTCGCCGCCGCGGTGGCCCGACACGGCCTCTCGGCGCGGTTCGTGGGCGGACACCCGATGGCGGGAACGTCGGAATCGGGATGGGTGGCCGCAGAGGCCGACCTGTTTCGTAACGCCGTGTGGGTCGTGACCGTCGACGAGGGCACGGACCCACACGTCTGGCTCACCGTCGCCGGCCTCGCGTTGGCCTGCGGGTCGGTCGTGGTCCCGTCCCGATCCGAGGAACACGATCGAGCCGTCGCACGCGTGTCGCACCTCCCGCACGTGCTCGCCGAGACACTCGCCGCGGTGGGCGCCGATGGCGGGGAGCTGGCTCTACGTCTGGCCGCCGGTTCGTTCCGGGACGGAACTCGGGTCGCCGGCACAGCCCCCGCCCTGGTCAGCGCCATGTGTGATGCCAACGCGCCGGCTCTGGTGGAGGCACTCGACGACGCGATCGATCGACTGCAACGAGCGCGGACAGCGCTGAGCGCCACGTCGTCGACCGAGGAAGTGGTGACAGCGGGCCATGCCGCCCGCCGTGACTACGACGCGCAGTTGCAGTGGTGGGAGATCACCGACGTCGTGGTCGGTGCCCCGGGATGGCTGACCGAGATGTGGGACTCGGCCCGCAGCGGTGGCGTCGTACAGAGGCTTCCCGACTCCGTCTGACGGAGGGTCAGATGCGCTCGGCCAGTCCCCGGTAGTCGGCGACGAAGCCCTCGGCGTCGACACTGACCTCCGACGTGCCCACGGGCGAGACGACGCGGAACTCGCTGGGCCCCTGGCTGTAGGACAACGTTTCGGCGCGCGCTGTCAGGACCGGAAGGCCGACGTAGACGACGGGAACTTCCTGGTCGGACGGCGTGGTGTTGAGGCCGAGACGCCGGATGGCGAGGGTGTTGAAGAACGGGCTCCACACCAGTTCGACGTCGAGAGCGCCGTTGAAGGAATTGCGCAACGGGGATCCGTCGTCGACGAGCCAGTAGCCCTCCGAATCGCGGCTGATCGAGATCTGCTTCTCACCCGAGGCGACGGCGGAACGCACGGACAACCGCTTGGTGACGCCGTTCTCGTCGGTGACCAGGTCGTACGACGCCGAGAACGCAGGGTGTTCGTCACATGCACCACCGATGATGCGGCCTGCTGCCTTGATGCGCTTTCCGTTGAGCTGGACGCGCACCGACTCCATCCGGGGCGCCTGGTGCGCGCGCCATGTGAGAACGGCCGGCCAGGACGAACCCGTCACGTCGGCGGACGCCAGGGAATCGGTAGTGGGAGTGGTCACGCGTTCACGGTAGATCACGAGCGCACGGCTGGTGTCGGAGCCGGACGAATTGCCTGTGAATCGCCGTCCCTCTCGGCCCGGTGGGTGCCCTGTGCCGGTCGGACCAAACCTCCGCGAACAGCCGATTCCTCCGGGCGCCGACGGCACGAGGCGTGAGGCGGCGCACCCGGAGCAGTCGTCCCGGGATCGCTCACATCACCACGGGCGCGGCTCGAAAGGCCGTGTCGGTGTTCTCGAGTAGCCTCACTCGAAGTCGGATCGAGTTTACGTCGTGAGGAGTTCGTGGTCGTGTCGGAACGTGGGATGGTCGGCTTGTTCGCCGGTATCGGCGGGCTCGAGCTGGGCTTGTCCCGACACGGGTGGTCGACGTCGATGCTGTGCGAGATCGACGCGGGAGCCGGCGCGGTGCTGCGGTCACGCTTTCCCGACGTTCCTCTCCACACGGATGTCACCACGCTCCGCGCCCTGCCTCCCGCCACCGAACTCGTCGCGGCGGGCTTCCCGTGCCAGGACCTCTCCCAGGCGGGCCGGACGGCCGGTATCACCGGAACACGGTCGGGTCTGGTGGACGAGGTCTTCCGATTGGTGGCTCGGAAACGCGGTCCGCGGTGGCTTCTGATCGAGAACGTGCCGTTCATGCTCCAGCTCGGCCGCGGAGCGGCGATGCGCCACATCACCCATGCGCTCGAGGACCTCGGCTACATGTGGGCGTACCGCGTGGTCGACGCACGGTCCTTCGGCCTGCCCCAACGCCGGCAGCGCGTCGTCATGCTCGCATCGCGGACCGACGATCCTCGCGAGGTGCTGTTCGGGCCGGATGCCGGAATGCCGGAGCCCGGTGATGCCGACGTGCTCCCGTGCGGCTTCTACTGGACCGAGGGAGTCCGCGGACTCGGCTGGGCCGTGAACGCGGTGCCCACACTCAAGGGCGGCTCGACTCTGGGTATCGCCAGCCCACCCGCGGTGCGATTGCCGTCGGGTGAGGTGGTGACGCCCGGCATCACCGACGTCGAGCGCCTCCAGGGCTTCGACGCCGGATGGACGACGCCCGCGACGGACGTGCCGGGTGTCCGGGCGGGCCACCGGTGGAAGCTGGTGGGCAATGCGGTCAGCGTGCGGATGGCGTCGTGGGTCGGCGAGCAACTCGATGCTCCCCGCCCGTACGACGGGTCGGCAGATGTCGAGCTGGCACCGGGTCAGAGTTGGCCCTCGGCTGCATGGGGAAAGGACCGTCGTACCTTCCGCGTCGCCACCAGCACCTGGCCGGTCCAGCATCCGTACGAGGATCTGAGCGGCTTCCTCACCGAGTCGAAGCTGTTGTCCGCCAGGGCAACTGCCGGTTTTCTCAAGCGCGCCCGGTCCGGTCGCCTGCGCTTCGCTCCGGGCTTCCTCGATACCGTCGAGTCGCATCTGCACCGGATGACCGAACCGACTCCGGTACCCGAACCGGTTCGAGTCGCCTGATGTATCCGTTGACGTTCGCCCTCGACTTCGCCGGTGATCGACCGGCGCCGGATGCCGATCGCGGGGAGAAGAAGAACTACGCCCAACGGCTGTCCAACAATCTGGCGCAGGTGGTGGCGGATGCACTCCGTCCTCGGTACCCGTCGATCACACCCGATGTCCACGGAGTCGGCCAGGAGGCGCAGGTCGACGTCGCGAAGGGGCGCAAGCGCCTGGACGTCAAAGCTCTGGACCCGACGCTCGGATTGATCCTATGTGTGTCCATCAAGACGTACAGCTTCCAGGACTACAGCCCCACCTCCGGACGCTTGGGGAGGTGGACCAAGAACATCGTCCGCAACGACCACGAGCTCCGCGGCGAAGCGATGGTGCTGCACCAACGTCAGCCGTACAGCGTGCTCGTGGGAGTGATGTTCGAACCGTGGGCGACGTGCGAGGACGGTGACCCCGAAAAGAGCAGCGACACCGGCAAGAGTTCGTTCGCACACCACGTCACGACGCTGTCCAAACGATCCGGACGCGGCAAGCGCGCGGTGCTCGGCGGACCGAGCAAGGCGTGGGTCGACCTGGGGGCGGAGGACACGCGATACGACTTGTTCGAGAAGGTGTTCATCGGCCTCTACGAACCCGACGGGCCGTACCGCGGTGAGGTGCGGTTCTTCGACGTCGACGACTCGCCCCCGCGCAACGGCAGGCCGTCGGACAGGAACACGCTGAGCTTCGACGACTTCGTCGAGGTGGTGCACGCAGAAGTGGAGCGGCGCAACAGGTTCGCGCCCAGCTGGTCGGAACCGGACGACGACGACTGATGCCGAGAACGGATGCCGCGACCAGTGCACGGATGGCCAAGCAGCGCCGCCGCGACACCAAGCCGGAGGTGGCGCTGCGTCGGGAACTCCACCGTGTCGGCTTGCGCTACTTCGTCGACAAGGCGCCGCTACCGGGTATGAGACGACGAGCCGACGTGGTGTTCCCACGCCGGCTCGTCGCCGTCTACGTCGACGGATGCTTCTGGCACAGCTGCCCGCAACACGCGACGCATCCGAAGAACAACGCCCAGTGGTGGGCGGACAAACTGGCCGCCAACGTCGCGCGAGACCGTGACACCGATCGACGTCTCGCCGAGGCCGGCTGGACCGTCGTGCGCATCTGGGAACACGAGGACCCGGTCATCGCCTCCGAGCGAGTCGTAGAGGCGGTACGTCAGCGCTCGTGACGTCCCTGAGGATCCTGACGGACCTGATCCTGACGGACCTGATCCTGACGCACCTGATCCTGACGTCCGGCGTCGCGGCCGTCGGTTGCTGCGCGGTCGCCACCACGGGGAGTTCCGTCGTCGTGAACGGTCGGGTCGAGCTTGTTCGCCCGCTCCCATTCGCGATCGAGCTCGTCGCGCTGGCCTGCCGCGGCACCCTGGTGCTCGTGCGCGCGCTGCTGCGCCAGCTTCGCCTCGGCTGCCTTCGCATCGGCTTCGGCCTGCGCCCGACGCGCATCCGCCTCGGACTTCTGCGCCAGCGCCTCGGAATGCTCGACGTGGGCACTGCGCTCTGCGGCACGCTCGCGGATCTCACCGGCCTTCTCGACGCGCTTCTGCTTGCTCTTCTTCGACAGGGCGACAGCAATAGCGACGATCAGCAGCACCACCACGACGGCGATGACGATCCAGACAGCTGTATTCATTGTTTCTCCTCGAGTATGTGGAGCCGGGGGTACCCCTACGGCACCTTTCCCACACGGATCGCGGCCTAGGATCGGCGGTCATGAGCAGCGATGTCGATGTTCTCGTGGTCGGAGGCGGTATCGCCGGGGTTTCCCTCGCCTACGAGCTGTCCTCGGATCGTTCCGTCTGCGTCGTCGAGGCGGAGTCGTCGTTGGCCGTGCATTCGACGGGCCGCTCGGCCGCCATGTTCCTCGAGACCTACGGCAACCACGTCATCCGGGGGTTGACGACTGCCAGTCGGGCGTTCCTGCTCGACCCCCCGGACATGGTCCGATCCACGATCATGACTCCGCGGCCGTTCGTGCAGTTCGCTGCACCGGGTCGCGCCGACGCACTGACCGCAGCGTTCGACTCGTTACGTGACCTGTCGCCGGACGCACGACTGCTCGACGCGGCGGAGACCGTCGAGTGCGCGCCGCTGTTGCGTCGGGATGCGGTCGACGCGGCCATCCTGGAGCCCGGTGCTCTCGACATGGATGTCGACGCCCTCCATCAGGGTTTTCTCCGCGGAGCACGGGACCGCGGGACGTCGGTCCGGACCGGATCCCGGGTGACGAGCGTTCGGCGCGTTGCCGGCCGATGGTCGGTGGACATGTCCGACGGAGAGACGGTCACGGCGTCGACGCTGGTCGACGCGGCCGGGGCGTGGGCCGACACGCTCGCCGAGCTCGCCGGTGTACGACCGATCGGCCTGGAACCGCGACGCCGGACCATCTTCGTCATGAACGCACCGGAGGGCATCGCAGCAGGTCGACACCCGCTGATCAGCGACATGGACGAGGCGTTCTACATCAAGCCGGAGGGCACCCGGTTGCTCTGTTCACCCGCCGACGAGACTCCATGTCCCCCGAGCGACGCTGCGGCGGACGACCTCGAGATCGCGCGCGCCCTGGACGAGATCGCCGAGGCCACCGTCGTCACCGGCCGACGCGTCATGTCGTCGTGGGCGGGCCTGCGCTCGTTCGTGCCCGACCGCACCCCCGTCGTCGGCTTCGACGACCGTTCGGAGGGGTTCTTCTGGTGCGCCGGGCAGGGCGGATACGGCATCCAGACGTGCGCGGCGCTCGCCCGGGTCGGCGCCGCACTGATACGCCGCGAGCCGCTACCGGCCGACGTCACCGACCGCGGCGTCTCCGCGGACGACCTCGCACCGGGTCGGTTGCGCTGAGCCGTGCGCTACAGCCACTTCTGCTTGCGGAAGACCACGTACAGCGCACACGACGCGAGCAGCATCGCGCTGACGGCCGCGGGATAACCGAACGTCCATCCCAACTCCGGCATGTGCTCGAAGTTCATGCCGTAGATACCGGCGATCAGCGTGGGTGCGAAGAGGATGGCGCCCCAGGACGAGATGCGCTTGACCTGCTCGTTCTGTTCGAGACTCACCTGCGTCATCGCGCGCATCTCGTCGTTCTGACGCTGTCCGACCAGGGTCGTGTGCACCGACAGCGCGTTCTGCAGGTTCGCACGGAACGAGTCGACTCGCTCGGTGATCCGGATCGCGTGGTCCAGGACGTCGCGAAGGTTGCGCCGCAGCTCGATGTCGACGTTGTACTTCTCGGACCCTCGGCCGAGCGCTTCGATCATCGACACCAGGGGATGCGTGGCGCGCTGGAACTCGATGACCTCGCGCGAGAGTTCGTAGATGCGCCGGGATACGTCGGGATCACCGGTGAACAACTGGTCGTCGATTTCGTCGATGTCGTTCTCGAGGCCCGCGACGACCGGTTCGTACTCGTCGACCACCTGGTCGAGAATGGCGTAGAGAACGGCCTCGGTTCCCAGTTCGAGTAGTTTCGGCGTGTTCTCGAGTCGCTTGCGGACCACGCCGAGGTCCGGCGATTCTGCGTGACGGATGGTGACGACGAAGTCGCGACCGCAGAACACGTGCAGCTCGCCGAACTCGACCTTCTCGGTCTCGTCGATGTACCGCGCGGGGTGCAGCACCACGAACAGTTGGTCGCCGTAGCGTTCGAGCTTCGGTCGCTGATGCGCGGACACCGTGTCCTCCACCGCGAGCCGGTGCAGGTCGAATTCGGTGGCCACCGACTCGATCTCGGTCTTGTCGGGCCGGTACAAACCGATCCAGGCCATCCCGCCGCACGCGCGCAGGAGCTCGTAGGTCCGGTCGAGGCTCTCCGGTTCGTCGGCTCGGGCCCCATGTACGTACACGGCGTTGTCCACGATCGGCACTGCGCAAGCCCCTCACACTCAGCTCGCACGCCGCCGGAACCGGGACGTGCTCGTTCAAACCACAACGGTCGTTCTTTGTTCGCGATGACCGACATCGTGTCCGGCACGCATTTCTGCCCACAATCGGTCGTTTGCGATCGTAGATCCGTGCTGTGGCGATAGCGTGTGCGGCGTGGCAGAACGTGGCGCACGACCCCAGGTATCGGTGCTTCGCCGAACCATGCTCAAGGTATTCAAACACCTGTCGAACCCGCTTCGTCCGGACGACTACTTCGAGATGATCAATCCGTTGTGGACCACCCAGGAGCTTCGCGGGAAGGTCGACCGGGTCGAGAGAGAGGGCACCGACGCGGTCTCGGTGTTCATCAGACCGGGATACGACTGGGGTGGGCACGAGCCCGGCCAGTACCTCCGACTGGGTGTGGTCATCGACGGCCGCTATCACTGGCGCGCGTACTCGATCACCTCGGACCCGCACGGCGATCACGGCCTGATCTCCGTCAGCCCCAAGCTGGTTCCCGAGGGCACCGTGTCCCCGTACCTGGTTCAGGGCATCAAGGCGGGCGACATCGTGCGACTGAGCGAGATCGAGGGCGTCTTCACCCTGCCCGATCCCGTGCCGGCCAAGCTGCTCTACATCAGCGCGGGCAGTGGCATCACGCCGATCATGAGCATGCTGCGAGAACTCGACCACATGGGCGCCATGCACGACGTCGTCGTCATCCATTCCGTGCACAGCCGCGACCAGACGATGTTCTCCGAGACCCTCGAGCGTCTCGATCGCAAGCATTCGACGCTCCGGCTCGACCTCCGGGTGACCGAGGAGCGAGGCCGAATGAAGGCCACTGATCTGGACGAATTGTGCCCCGATTGGCGCGAGCGGGAGGCATTCTGCTCCGGCCCCGGCGATCTCCTGGACGATCTGCGGGACTACTGGAAATCCGAGGGTGACCCGGAGAAATTCCATTACGAAAGTTTCCAACCCGTCATCGGTGGTGGTGACGAAGAAGGAGAAGGCGGCACAGTCCGCTTCGTCAGAAGCAACACCGAAGTCGAATGTGACGGAGGTACACCGATTCTCGCGGCCGGGGAGGAAGCGGGACTCGATCTCAAGTTCGGGTGCAGGATCGGTATCTGCCATACCTGCACAGGTACCTTGAAAAAGGGACGTTTGAGAGACCTACGTAACGGGGAAATCTCCGAACCTACGGGGCAGGCGGTTCGCATCTGCGTGAACACCGCCGAGGGAGATGTCGAAATCGATCTCTGACGAGACCGATTCACAACACTGCAGTACCAGGGAGGGTTCGTCATGAGTATCGATACCGGCAAACGGGAATTTTCCGTCGAGCATCCGCTCGCTCATCTGAGCGATGAGACCATCGAAGCGCTCGCCAAGGAATTCGACGCCATTCACGACGAGGTCTACGCAGACCTCGGTGAACGCGATCGCAACTACATCACCACGGTCATCGCGGCTCAGCGTCAACTCGCTGTCGCCGGCCGCGTCATCCTGTTCGGCTCGACGAGTCGTACGGCATGGCTCGCGGGCACTGCATGCCTCGGTGTAGCCAAGATTCTCGAGAACATGGAGATCGGCCACAACGTCATGCACGGCCAGTGGGACTGGATGAACGACCCGGACATCCACTCCTCCGTGTGGGACTGGGACACGGCATCCACCGCCGAGGCGTGGAAGCACTCCCACAACTTCGTGCACCACACGTACACGAACATCCGCGGCAAGGACAAGGATCTCGGCTACGAGATCATGCGCATCGATCCCAACCAGCCCTGGTCGCCGGTCTACCTCGCGCAGCCTTTCTACAACCTGCTGCTCACGGCGTTCTTCGAGTGGGGCGTCGCTCTCCACGATCTCGACATCGAAGCGATCCGACGGGGCGAGAAGCCCGTGAAGGACCTGCTCCACGATCTTCGTGGCATCGGCACCAAGGCGCGGCGTCAGATCGTCAAGGACTACATCGGCTGGCCCGCGGTCAGTGCTCTCGCCTACGGTGCTGTGCAGGTCGCGTCAGGTGGACGCGTGTCCGGCGCCGGCAAGTCGAAGCTGGGAGCGCGGTTGCGCTCACTGAGCTCGTCGAAGGCGACCAACTCCGTGGCCAAGGTTCTGGACAAGCACGGCGCCGGCATCGAACGCACCTTCGTCGCCACGCTGACGGCAGACTTCGTCGCCAACATCATCCGCAACGTCTGGAGTAACGCAATCATCTTCTGCGGTCACTTCCCGGACCAGGCCTACACCTTCAGCAAGGAAGAGACGGAGAACGAGTCCCGCGGCGGCTGGTACGTCCGTCAGCTCGTGGGTGCGGCCAACATCGAGGGTTCTTCGCTGTTCCACCTGATGAGTGGCAACCTCAGCTATCAGGTCGAGCACCACCTGTACCCGGACATGCCCAGCACCCGGTACAAGGAAGTCGCGCCGAAGATCAAGGACATCTGCGAGCGCTACCAGCTTCCGTACAACACGGGGCCCTTCATCAAGCAGTGGGGATCGGTGCAGCGCACCATCATTCGGCTCGCCTTCCCCGGCGGAAAAATGGCCCCGAAGCCCGGACCGTACCGCGGCGAGCGCGTCGGCGGTTCCTCGTCGCAGCCCAGCGAGGCAGCACGATTCCGCAATCGCGTTCCCGCGGGGCACCCGGCATCGGGCCCCGAGCACAACGGTGGCGGCGTCGAGGCTCAGGTTCCTCCTCGCGACTGACGATCACCTGATCGCCGACTGATTCGACCGGCGTTTTCTGGATACCCCGCGGGGACCGGAGGGCGCCGGTCGACTCATGTCAGGAGGTGATCGGTGACTGTCGAAGGTCTGGGCGTGACCGGATTGCCGGCCGTGCTCGACGCTGCGCCCGATCTGGTCGCGGTGTCGGACCCCCGCGGCAGAGTGCTGTACATGAATCCGGCGGGCATCGCGATGGTGGGCGCAGCCGGTCTCGACGCGGTGCGGCGCCTGTCCACGTGGAACTTCTTCTCCGACGTCGGCTTGCTCACCGCACCCGACGTCGAACGGTCCCTCCAGGAGACAGGACTGTGGCGGGGACTCGGCGAACTGCGCCGACTCGACACCGGTGACCCGATTCCGGTCTCGATCTCCACGTTCGTCGTTCCTCGGGACGACGCCTCCGAGCCGTTGGTCGCCGCCGTCATGCAACGCCGCGGCACCTCCGAGGACGACGATTGCGCGCCGACCCCCGACCTCGCGTCGGCGGCCAACCGCATCCGCGAGCAGAGCGCCATCAGCGAACTGGGTCGGCGGGCCGTGGACGGTGATCTGAACACGATTCTCGCGGTGACAACCGGTGCGGCCACGGCCCTGATGGGAACGGAGTGTTCGTCCGTCGCCCGCCTGAACGAGGCCGGGACCGCACTCGACGTCGTCGGATACAGCGGCGTCAGCGAGCCACCCACCCGCTTCGGTCTCGGCACCCGCTCCGCTCCCGGTCTCGCAGTGAGTACCGATGAGCTGGTCGTGTGCCCCGATGCCGCTGAGGAACGACGATTCGACACGTCCACGATGGAGTCCCGCGGACTCGCCAGCGCCGTCTGCGTCCCTTTCCACTCGGCCTCACTCCCCGGCGTTCTGACGGTCCACAGCGCATCACCGCGTGACTTCTCGGTAAGAGACCTGCGATTTCTGCAGACGGCCGCCGACATCCTCGCCGCCGCCATCCGGCGCATCGAACTCGAACAGGAATTGCGCTACAGATCGTTGCACGATCCCTTGACCGGGTTGGGCAATCGAACCCTGGCGTACCGACGGATCGAGGAAGCCACTGCGCACGTGAGGGATTCGGACACCACGGTGGCGGTGATACTCGCAGATCTGGACGACTTCAAGACCGTCAACGACAGCTTGGGCCACTCTCACGGTGATGCCGCGCTGATCTCGCTGTCGCGCAAGTTGGAACACGTGGTTCCGGGCGGTGACACCGTCGCGCGACTGGGCGGCGACGAGTTCCTGGTGGTCTGCGAACACGTCGTGGACGAGGACGATGCGCGCCGACGTGCACAACGCATCTCACGGGCACTGTCGACGGTGGATACCCGCGACGATCAGACGATGGCGTTCAGCGCCAGCATCGGCATCGCGCTTCTGCAGCATCCGGATACCTCCGCGGAGGAGATGGTGCGCCGGGCCGACCTCGCGATGTACCGCGCGAAAGCGACGGCACCGGGAACGATCGATGTCTTCGACATCCAGGACAAGTACGAGGCGGACAGGGTGTTCCGCCTCGCGGCGGATCTCCGACAATCGCTCGCGGACAACAGCTTGCGGGTCGAGTATCAACCGATCTTCGACCTGGAGAAGGACGCCGTCGTCTCCGTGGAGGCCCTGGCGCGCTGGGACCATCCGACGCTGGGCGCCGTACCGCCCAGCGAATTCGTCGCGGTAGGCGAACGGACCGGGTTGGTGGGCACACTCGGCGACTGGGCGCTCGACACCGCGTGCCGTGATGCGCTGGACTGGCCGGACCACATCACGGTGCGCGTGAACGTGAGCGCGCACCAGCTCAACGATCCCGACTTCGCCGAGTCGGTCACCCGAGTGCTGGAACGGACGGGGTTGCCGGCGACGCGGCTGGGGTTGGAGATCACCGAAACGGTGTGGGTCCAGGAAAACACGCGAGTGGCACGCACTCTGAGCAAACTCCACGACATGGGCGTGACACTGGCCCTCGACGATCTCGGGACCGGTCACAGCTCGATCGCCTATCTCGACCGGTACCCGATCTTCGACTGCCTGAAGATCGACGGGTCCTACATCAGCGCGCTACCGGGTCGACGACCGCACGCCATCGTGTCCGCGATCGTCATGCTGGGAGACGCTTTCGGAGTCGAACTCGTCGGTGAAGGGGTGGAGACAGCCGAGCAGGCCGAAGCATTCCGGACGAGCGGCGGGCGCCTGGCGCAGGGCTATCACCTGGCGCGGCCCATGCCGTCCGCAGCGGTCCGCGCGCTCCTCGAGGAGCGCGCGCGACCTCCGCATGTCGACGCCGGGTGACTACTTGACGGCGCGTCGGACCCGCAGTGCTCCGGAGATCGCGAACGCGATGATCGCACCGACGACAGCCGCGCCGAGCAGCGCGACACCCTGTGCCAGGTCGAAGTTCCACCCCAAGAAGTTGATGGTGGTGTGAATGGTGTTCTGCAGGATGAAGATGACCAAGGCCACAGTGAGGATCAGCGCGACGAGCAGCGAGAGCTTGGAGAAGAATCCGCCTGCGCGTCGACGTCCGGTGTGGGGGTGCGTGGTGGTGGTGTCGGTCATGGTCGTGCCTTTCGAGGACGTCACCGGTCCCTGCCGGTGATCGAGTGAGGAATCGGCCGCTCGGGCCTCCGCGAAACATGTCCGCGTGGTCCGTTCGGGACGTCCGGACATGGTCCGGACACACCACGGGCGGCGATGGACCCTTGTGGGTCCGGCGCCGCCCGGGTGCGAGTGGAGTACTGCTTACTTGAAGGTGTCCTTGACGTTCTCGCCGACCTTCTTCACGCCGGCCGAACCCTGGTCCTTCTTGCCCTCGGCCTCGAGGTCCTTGTTGTCGGTGGCGTCACCGATAACTTCCTTGGCCTTGCCGATGGCGTCTTCTGCTGCGTTCTTTGCCTTGTCGACGATTCCCATGATGAATCCTTTCGTTCTGAGCGGTAGCGGGTGACTGCCGCGTTCTGAAAGGTGAGACGAGAGTCGACACGGAAAGCGCACGCCATAATCAGGTGATGCCGGTCACACTCATCCGCCGAGGGCGAAGGCGACGAGGAAGCCCAGTGCCGTCGACATGCCGACCCACCACCCGCCGTCCTTGTAGGCCTCCGGCATCAGTGAGTCCGCGAGCACTGCCAGCGTCGCGCCGCCGGCGAAGGCCTGCACCGTCGAGATCCCGACATCCGGAATAGCGTCGGACACGCCGTATCCGAGGACGGTCACAGCGACCAGGACCACCGCCGTCGCAGTCCACAACGCCATCGCCCGGGCCGCCGAGAAATTGTGTCGGTCACGCATGAGGGAGGCGCCGCCGACCGCCTCGGGCACGTTGCCTACCGCGACGGCCACCAGCAGAACCAGTCCGCCTCCGCCCGTCAGCGACACACCCAGCGCGGTGTTCTCCGGTACGCCGTCGAGAATCGTTCCGAGCATCAGCGCCCACCCGATCGCGGCAGGACCCAGCTTGTTCTCGATCAGGTGGTTCGCCACCACGTAGACGCCGGCGCCGAGGAAGAGAGCAATTCCCGCGACGACGATCCCCGCCTGCCGGAACGCCGGTTCGAACAGTTCGGACGACACCGCGGCGATCATGGTTCCGGCACCGAATGCCATGAGCGCAGCCAACACTCGTTTCGGGAGCGTCCAGCGAAGGCCGATGGCAGCGCCCACGACCAGCGGCAGAGCGGTGCCGATTCCGAAGAGCGCGGCCGTCAGCATGGCGACAGTTCTTTCACCGGTCGCGTATACCCGCAGGGACGCGACTCACCCACGCAGAACCGATGCAGCCACGACTGCGGCGAGCACGACAGTCACTGCGCAGGGCGCGACGAGAGGCACTCGGTGCGCGGCGCGCGGCCACACGACGACAGCGAGTGATGCTGCGGCACACGCCAAGGCGACGACGACGAGAACGGCATCGTCACGGACCGCGCGAGAGACGATCAACGCGGTCATGGTGACCGACAGTGCCGTCCGGACGCGAGCCAGAGTGGTGCGCTCGGCGGCGAGACCGGGCGCCGTCACATCCTCAGCCCGACGGCGAAGGCCACGGTGGCGACCACCAGTCCACCCGCCAACACGGCAGCCGCGGCCGGGAGGGGAAGTGACTCACCGCGACGCATCGCGGATTCGATACGGATCCAGCGTCCGAATGCGCCGATCACCAGCAGCGCGGCCACGCCCAGAAGCCCGAGCACCAGAACTCTCCGCAGGGTCGGAGAAAGGAGATCCCCGCCGAAGGCTTCCAGCGCTGCAGCGGTGGCAACGAGGCCAAGCGACGTTCTGACCCACGCCAGGTACGTGCGCTCGTTGGCGAGGGTGAATCGCGGATCGGGGTCGGACCCCTCTCGGAGACTTCGGGGCCACAGGCGCACGAGATGCAGCCTAGCTAGCGGCCGGGGTGCCACCGTTCGTACGCCCGGCGTTCGGCTTCCTCGCGCGCCACCTTCTTCGGGTTCTGCAGATCGGGTGACAGCCCGTGCGCGGCCAGGCGGCGGCGCCTGTTGGGCTCCATGTACGCCGCGGCGTAGAAGAGCGCCAGCAGCACCGCGAGCAGGATCATCGCCCCGCGTAGCCACAGCTCACCCGGGAACAGCAGGAAGGCGACGAAGATGGGAAGGAAGGGGATCATGCTGCGCAGGAGATGCCGCGGCACCGCCCTGTCGCCGATCAGATCGTTGCGCACCCAGGCCTGCATAGTCGGCGGCAGAGTGCGTCCGAACGAGTAGCCGATCCACTGCAACGGCCCGGGTCGAGTCCGACTCATCGTGCGCCTCCCTTGGCTGTCGACAACGCGCCGGCTGCAATCGCGGCGGTGTTGATGCTGCTCAGCACCTCGTGCAACCGTTCCAGTTCGGACACGTCTGCCCCGAGTGCCTCTATGACCTTTCCCGGTATCGACTCCGCTGAACGTCGCAGAGCCGTTCCCTTGTCGGTCAGGGCGATCACCAACCGACGCTCGTCGGCGTCGCTCCGGCGGCGAGTGAGCAGACCGTCCGCATCGAGCCGCTTCAACAGCGGCGTCAGCGAGGCAGGCTCGAGTTGCAGAGCCGACGCGATCTCCCCCGCCGACATCGGCGCCCGCTCCCACAACGCGAGCATGACGAGGTACTGAGGGTGCGTCAGCCCGAGCGGCTCGAGGAGCGGCCGGTAGACGGACAGCACCGCTCGATTGGTGACAGCCAGGGCGAAACACACCTGGCGGTCGAGCGCGAGCGGGTCGGTGGTGGTCACGAGGTCCACTCTACGCTGATAGTTAGAGTGCTTACTGTTCGATGGCTCACTATTCGGGTGTGCGGGAGGGGGTGTGCACACCCCCACCACGAAGCGCACACCCTTTACGGCCGGCTGCAGAGGGTGTGACGCGCTGGAAGGGGTGTGCACGTACCGCCCGTGAGCAGCGCGATTGCGTGCGGGTGCTGGAGTGGGTGCACACACCCCCACCCCAAAGCGCACACCCTCTACGGCCTGCTGCAGAGGGTGCGGAGCGCTGGAAGGGGTGTGCACACGCCACCCGTGAGCAGCGAGGAGGCCGGAGCTTGCCGACGTCCTCCCGTGCTGCAATGGGTGTGCACACCCCCCACACTGAAGCGCACACCCCCTACGGTCAGCTGCAAAGGGTGTGGCGCGCTGGAAGGGGTGTGCACACTCAGCCCGTGAACAGCGCAGGTCCGCGCGCAGTCCATCCAAGGCCGAGCGCCTCAGGTGCACACACCCCCACCCTCGAGCGCACACCCCCTACGGCCAGCTGCAAAGGGTGTGACTCGCTCGAAACGGTGTGCACACCCACCGCAGTTCCGGCGATCAGGGCGTCGGGGGTGCGCATTCCGCCGTTGCCGGAGCGCCCTCAGGTGCCTTGCCTGCCGGACCGGCGCCTTCGGGGCCGTGACCTGCAGGACCGTGACCCGCGGGACCGGGGCCTGCGGGACCATGGCCGGCCGGGCCACCCTCAGGACCGCATCCGGGTGCAGGCGGAGTCGGCGCGCCCTCGGGCGGTGTCGGCGCATCAGCGGGCGGTGTCGGCGCATCAGCGGGCGGGGCCGGCGCATCAGCGGGCGGGGCCGGCGCATCAGCGGGCGGGGCCGGAGCATCAGCGGGCGGGGCCGGAGCATCCGCAGGCGGAGTCGGCGCATCAGCGGGCGGGGCCGGCGCATCAGCGGGCGGGGCCGGAGCATCAGCAGGCGGAGTCGGCGCACCCTTGGGCGGCGCAGGCGCATCAGCAGGCGGAGTGGGAGCAGCCGCGGGATCGCAGGTGGCGTCCGGGGCAGCGTCGGGTGCAGGGGCGTCGGGTGTAGCACTTTCCGACACCGGCGGCGCTTCACCGGGACCGTCCGCGGAGGCGGTGCCCACGGCTCCGAGCAGGAGCCCTCCGGCCAGTACAGCTCCGGCAACCAGTCGGCCGGTCCTTACGCGCATCTTTCGTGTCGACATCTTCGTCCCCTCTGTCGTCGGCACCGGGGTGGCGCCGCTCGTGATGTCGACAGTCGGGCGTGGACCTGAAGCCTTCCTGAAGTCGCGCGGTTCGCAGGCTCGTCTTCAGCAAGTCTTCAGGCGCGGACCCGCATAGTGGTGTCGTGAGCGAACGGCGACCGGCACTGACCCCCCGAATTCTCGTGGTCGAGGACAACGAGACGTTGCGGCTGTCCGTGTCCACGGCCATCGCGGACATGGGCGCCGATGTCCGTTCCGCGCCGGACGGGTCGACACTCGAACGTGCGCTGACGGATCACCGTCCGCATCTCGTCGTTCTGGACATCATGCTTCCGGGTCGCGACGGGCTCGAGCTGCTGCGCGTCGTGCGGCGGTCCGGCGATGCTGCGGTGTTGATGTTGACCGCACGGGACTCGATCTCCGATCGTGTCGCTGGTCTGACCGCCGGCGCGGACGACTATCTGGTGAAGCCGTTCGCGATGGCGGAACTCCTCGCCCGCGTCACCGCCGTGCTCCGTCGACACGGCGCGGTCGCCACGTCGATCGAGTGCGGAGACGTGTCGGTGGACACCGAATCCGGCGACGCGACACGCTCGGGTCACCACCTGAATCTGACCGCGACGGAGTGGAAGTTGTTGTCCTACCTCGCTGCTCAACGAGGTAGGACGGTATCCAAGACCCAGATCCTGACACAGGTGTGGGGCTACGACGCGTACGACGAGAACCTCGTCGAGGTCCACATCAGCGCGCTGCGGCGCAAGCTCGAGGAGTTCGGCCCGCGCATCCTGCACACCCGTCGCGGCATCGGCTACGTGTTGGCCGCCGACACCGTGAGCCCGGCGACATGACGACCTCACCCCGGCGCGGTCTGCGCACCGGATCGCTACGACTGCGATTGCTTCTGTCCGTGATGTCGGTGGTGCTCGTTCTACTGGTCGGCATCGTGGTCGCCACGACATTTCTGCTGCAACGGCAACTCGAGGCGTCCGCGGGGGACAGCCTCGCCGGCCGCACCGCCACCGCTCAACAGCTGCTGGACAACGGTGCCGATCCCACCGAGATCGTCTCCGCGACACAGGGAGAGAACGTGGCGGCGCAACTGGTGACGACGGACGGTCGCATCGTCGGCGACCTCGCGCTCCGAGCGACGACACCGCCGCCCGCACTGCGCCCGCCGGCGACCCCGGGGGGCGGCCCGCCGCCGGGTCCCCCACCTGGCCCGGAAGAGACGAGGCCGACGCGAGTCTCGACGACGACGCTGACAGACGGATCGGTGTTGACCGTTGCGGTCGACACGTCGTCGATCGACGCCGTGCAGCGTCAGTTGCTGATCGTGCTGATTCCCCTGGTTCTCGTCGCGACCGCGGTCGCGGCTCTGCTCATGGCGGTGGTTGTGGGTGCGTCGCTGCGGCCGCTGCGCAGCATGACGTCGCTGGCCCGGTCCATCACCAGAGGTAACCGAGGCGATCGACTCGCTCCGACTCGTTCCGACACCGAACTCGGCGAGACCGCAACGGCTTTCGATGAAATGCTCGACGAGCTCGAAGGCGCCGAGGCGCGGGAACGTGCTGCGGCGGATCGCACGCGGCAGTTCGTCGACGATGCGGCGCACGATCTGAGGACACCGGTGGCGGGCATCTCGGCCGCAGCCGAGACTCTCCTACGTGGCGGCGTCGACACGGATCGCGATGTGCGAGAAAGACTGTTGGCGTCGATGATTCGGGAGTCGCGACGCGCGTCCCGGCTGATCGACGACCTTCTGATGTCGGCACGCACCGACGACGACGTCGACCTGGACCGTCGGCCTCAGGATCTTCTCGCATTGGTTCGGGCGGATGCGGACCGCGTGCGAGTGATCGCTCCCGACGCGACCGTGGTGGTCGACGGCGAGAGTGTCGTGGCGCGTGTCGACGGTGCACGGTTCGCTCGAATCCTGGCCAACCTCACCGACAATGCCCTCCGCTACGGACCACCCGAGGGGACGGTCACCCTCACCGTCACCAGGTCGGCCGACACCGCGATCGTGACGGTGCAGGATCAGGGACGGGGCATCGCCGAGCACGAGGCCGACCGCATCTTCGACAGGATGGTCCGACTCGACGACGCCCGTTCCACCGAAGGATCGGGGCTCGGACTGACGATCGCGCGCACGTTCGCGCGGGCGCACGGCGGTGACGTCGTGTACGACGGCACCGCCTTCGTCGTCACTGTGCCGGTGTGACCGTACGAGTGCCGACCAGCACCGCGCCGAGCCCGACGACTGCACTGACCAGCATCGCGACGGCCATGGGCACCGCAGTGTCCTCGCCCCCGAGGCCCACCAGCGGCGAGATGACCGCGGCGAGCCCGAACTGCGCCGCCCCCATGACAGCGGAGCCGGTTCCGGCGGCCCGACGGGCTTCGCCGAGGGCGAGCGTGGTGGCGTTGGCGATGATGAAACCGAGGCTGGCCACCGCGAACCACAGCAGGACGAGCGTCGCCCACAGATAGGGCCCGACGACGGCGTCGACGACCAGGAGCGCGGAGAACGTCACCATGGCGACGAGGCCGACTCGCAGCAGCGTCTCCGGACGTACTCGATCGACGAGTTTCGCGTTGGCTCCGCTGGTCACCACGATGCCGAGAGCGTTCGCGGTGAAGGCGATGGAGTACCACGTCGTCGACAAGCCGTGGACTTCCTGGAGTACGAACGGCGACGCCGAGATGTACGCGAACATGACGCCGAATCCGAAGGCGAACGCACCGGCGAAGCCGAGGAAACGCCTGTTGGACAACACCTCTCGAGCATCCCGCATCATGGCGGACACGCCGCCGGTGCTGCGGAGTTCCGCCGGGTGACTCTCCGGCAGCAGGGCGAGCACACCGACGAACATGAGGACGGACACCGCGGCGAGAACCCAGAACACGCCGCGCCACCCGGTCAGGCCGATGACGGCACCGCCGAGCAGCGGAGCGATGACGGGAGCGACGCCGTTCACCAGGACGAGCAGGCTGAACAGCTTCGCTGCCGCCGCGCCGCGTGCACGGTCACTGATGACGGCGCGGGAGAGAACGACGCCGGCGGCACCGGTGAAGCCCTGCACGAACCGGAACACGGTGAGCAGCTCCACCGTCGGGGACCACGCGCACAGAATCGTGGCGATGATCGAGACGAAGGTGCCGATCATCAGCAGGGGCCGCCTGCCGAAGCGGTCGGACAACGGCCCGATCACCAGGTTGCCGACGGCCAGTCCCACCAGGAAGGTGGTGAGAGTCAGCTGGATGGCCGAGGCGCTGACACCGAACTCCTCCGCCATGCGGGGGAACGCCGGGAGGTACATGTCGATGGACAGCGGAGCGACGGCTGCCAGAAGTGCCAGCATCGCGATCACGCCGGACGAGACGGGCCGTGCCGCGGTGGAGTCGACGGTGTCGTCGGACCGGGTGTCGACGCTCATCGGATGGCCTCCGTATTGGATATAACTTTATACATACTCACATGAGTAGAATGGCAGCCATGGAGCCCGGAAGTCCAGTGAGCGAGTCCGATGTGATCGACATCGCTCGCGAGGTTCGCGCCCTCGTCTGGTCGCTCCGACGTTTCGGTGAGCGTCAATCCGGCCTGCCCGCTCTCCCTCATTCCGAACTCGAAGTTCTGCGGGTGGTGGTGGGCCATGAGGGGACCACCGTCTCGGACGTCGCCCGCATGCTGGGCTTGCACAGCAGCAACGTCAGCACGACGGTGCGACGTCTGATCGACAAGGGACTGCTCGCGCGGGACACTGATCCCGGTGACAGACGGTCGAGTCGGCTGCATTCCACCGCTACAGCACGGCGGCACGGCGAGATGATCGACGACGTGTGGATCGACGCGATCGGACGCCGACTCGCCGCCATGTCTCCGGACGACGCAGCCCTGCTCTCCCGCGCCGCACCGCTCCTCGCGCACCTCACGTCGATGCCGGCCGAACCCTGACGACTGCGCGAGGCGACGGAACCGTCATAGTGACGCCATGCTGATGTCGCTCCGCCTTCTTCGACAGATGGCGCCGTGGCGCACCGGACACGGTCCCGTGCGCGTCGAACCCACCCGCACCTGGTTCCGAGTCGCGCCGTCCGACCTGGACGTGTTGATGCACATGAACAACGGCCGCTACCTGTCGATACTCGATGCCGGCCGAGTGGACATGTTCGTCCGCGGCGGATTGTGGCGGACGCTGCGAGGCAAAGGGTGGCATCCAGTCGTTGCGTCGCAGACCATCACGTACGTGCGCTCCCTGACTCTGTGGACCAAGTTCTCCGTGTCGACGCGATTTCTCGGCGTGGATGCGAAGAACGCGTACCTGGAGCAGATCTTCGACGTCGACGGACGGGTGCACGCGACGGCCGTCGTCGCACTGCGTTTCCTCGACGACACGGGAACGTCCGTTCCCACCGAGAGCATCGTCGCGTTGTTCGGCGCCGACGCCGCTCCCCGTCACCGTCCGGACGCCGAGATTCCGCTGGGCCGCCGAACACAGCACCTGATCGTCACCGCGTTCGACGACGCCTGACCGCCGCATCCGCAGTCGCTGCTATATCGTCGCTTCCGAACCGCACCTGCGGTCAGAAGGAGCGCATCATGCCCAGAACATCCGTGCTCGTCTGCGGAGCGGCGGCGTTGGTCGTGGCGATGTCGGCATGCTCGTCTCCCGACGCCGGAGACACCGTCACGGTGTTCGCCGCCGCGTCGCTGAAGACCACGTTCACCGAGTTGGGGACGCAGTTCGAGCAGTCGCATCCGGGCACCACCGTCACGTTCACCTTCGCGGGCTCGTCGGACCTGCTGTCCCAACTCACGCAAGGTGCCCGCGGCGACGTGTTCGCCTCGGCCGACGCCGCCACCATGCAGCGGGCAGTCGACGCGGATCTGATCGACGGGAACCCGGTGACCTTCGCGACGAACACCCTCACCATCGTCACTCCTCCCGGCAATCCGGCGGGCATCACATCGTTCGCCGATCTGGCGAGACCCGGTACAGACACCGTCGTGTGCGCACCGCAGGTGCCGTGCGGAGCCGCCACCGAGAAACTCGAGGGCGCCACCGGGGTGACTCTTACGCCGGTCAGCGAGGAGTCGTCGGTGACGGACGTGCTGGGCAAGGTCACGTCCGGGCAGGCCGACGCCGGACTCGTCTACGTCACGGACGCCTCCGGCGCCGGAGATGCCGTCGACACGGTGGTCTTCCCGGAATCGTCCGGCGCTGTCAACACCTACCCGATCTCCACGTTGACCGACTCTCGCACACCGGACCTCGCGAGCGATTTCGTGGACTTCGTGGTCGGCGCCGACGGACAGAAAGTGCTGGGCGAGGCGAGTTTCGGCGCACCCTGACACATCGGGGGGAATGATCCGGGATTCGACGGGGTTGGCCGAGCGAGACGCTCGTCGTACGACCGAAGGAGAATGACGTGAAGATCGGCATCATCGGAGCAGGAGACATCGGCGGCACCCTGACGCGGCGGCTGCGCGCTGTCGGCCACGAGGTCGCCGTGTCCAACTCGCGCGATCCCGAGACCCTCGCCGATCTGGCATCCGAGACGGGAGCTACCGCCGTCTGGGCCAAGGACGCCGCGACCGACGCCGACCTGGTCATCGTCAGCATCCCGCAGAAGAACACTCCCGACCTGGCGTCGGGCATCCTGTCCGCGCGCAAGCCCGGAGCGCCGGTCATCGAGACCAACAACTACTACCCGCAGCAGCGTGACGGAAAGATCGACGCGATCGAATCGGGAACGCCGGAAAGTGTGTGGGTCTCGGAGGTGCTCGGCGAGCCGGTAGTCAAGGCGTTCAACGGCATCTGGTGGAAGCACCTCCTGAACAAGGGTGTTCCGGCCGGAACCGACGGACGTATCGCACTCCCTATCGCCGGGGACGACGCCGATGCCAAGAAGCTCGTGTCCGAGGTCATCGACGATATCGGCTTCGACGTCGTCGATACCGGCTCGCTTGCGGACTCCTGGCGTCAGCAGCCCGGAACACCGGTGTACGGCAAGGACTTCGGCACCGATGCGGCTGTCGAGGCACTGGCACAGGCCACCCCCGAGCGCACCGACGAGTGGAAGGCCTGACCGTTCACGCGGCGAGTATCGCGTCGTACAGGGCGTAGAGACCGAAGGATCCCAGCGCGACCGCGACGGAACCGAGCCCTGCGCGGGCTCGGTCCGTCGTGGTCCGGCAGGCGAGCAGAACCACGGCGACGCCGATCGCGGCTTCCACGAGCCACTGAGGCCCTCCCACCACGCCGACTCCGTACACGGCTTCCCCGAGTACCAGCCCGGCCATGACGGTGGTCCCGATGACCCGACGGCTACCGCGCAGAGCACCGCCGGCAGCACCGCACACCGCCCCGGCAGCCAGCCCCACGACGAGGAACACCAGCACCTCGCGCCCACTGATGATGCTGGGTGCCAGCACTATCCACGACCCGACGAGTGCGAGCATCGACGCGACGCCGAGCAGCACGCCACGTCCGCCTTCGCTTCGCGACGCCACCGCGAATGGAACGAGCCCCCAGAGTGCGCTCGTGTTCGCGAGCGCATCCCACGGAGACGGCATCACCGCGAACAGTGTCGCCGCGAGAAGGCCCGCCAGGACGCCGACCGCAATCGCTGTCGGTACGCCGCGCGCGCGGGTCAGAGTCCCGTCCACCGGGGCGCGCGTTTCTCCATGAACGCCATGATCCCCTCGACCGTGTCGGACGAAGTGGAGAGCCGCGCCAGTGCCCGGTCCGTCTCCGCCCACGCTGCTGATTCGGACGCGATGCGGCCGTCCTCGATGCCGCGCGCGATCACCTTGCTGGCCTTGATGGCCAGAGGCGCTCCTGCACTGATCTTCTCGGCCAGCTCCAGCGCGGTGTCGAGGACGCGCTCCGGCTCCACGACGTGATTCACCAATCCCCATCGGGCCGCATCCTGCGCGGTCATGGGCTCACCGGTGAGGATCAGCTCCATCGCGATCGCCCGCGGAATGGCGTCGACGAGTCGGAACAGCCCGCCCGCGCCGGCTATCAACCCCCGATGCACCTCGGGTAAACCGAATCGCGCTGTGGTGGAGGCGATCACCAGATCTCCGGACAGAGCGATCTCGGTGCCGCCGCCGAGCGCGTTCCCCGTGACTGCGACGATGACCGGCGTCGAGATGGGGTGCCTCGTGATGCCGGCGAAGCCCCAGTGCGCCGTCTCGGGAGGCGTGACTCCGTCGGGCCCACGCGTACCGAGGGCCTTGAGGTCAGCCCCTCCGCAGAACGTCGAATTCCCTGTCGCCGTCAGTACGACGGCACGGATGGTGTCGTCCCCGTCCGCTCGTTCCCACGCTTCCCCGAGAAGGGTATGCACCTCTGCGTTCACGCTGTTCGCGGCTCTCGGGCGGTTGATCGTCACCAGCAGAACGTGATCGCGCACTTCGGTGAGGACGGCATCCTGATCGGTCATAGCGGTACGTCCTTGTCGGTTCGGTTCATCGTGACGGTCAAAGTTCCGTCGTGGTCGATCACGTCGATCTCGAGACCGACGACGGACGTGTCGGACTCGGTCGTCGCGGCGTGGAGAGCGGCTGCGACATCGGCGCCGGCATGACCCGCGACGCGTTCTCCCGCAGGTGTTCTGGCCACGATCAGCGCCTGGTCGGGCGCCCCGTCGCGGCCGAACATGACGGTGGCCGTCTCGATGACCGCCGATCCGTCGTAGCCGTGCACGACGGACACCGGATCCGTCGACAGGGCGACCGCGTCGGGATTCCCGATGTACCCGTCCTCGTGTGCCGCCGTCGACAACAGGATCGTGTGCTGGTGCGTGAGATAACCCCCGTTGGCATGGACCATCGCGACTGCCGGAGAACCACTCCCGCGTGCCGTGCGCAGCAGCCTGGTCGACTCGGCGACGGCGTGCAGCGAATAGCTGCTGAGAGGACCGCCGAAGAACGAATGCCCGCCGAGCACCGTCGGTGTCGAGTCGGGCGACAGTCCCAGTTCGTCGATCAACAGCATCGGCACGACGGGGAAGCAACTGTAGGCGTCGACGACGGTCAGGTCCGCACCGGTCACGCCCGCCGCCGACAACGTGGTGCGCACCGCCTCACGGAGTGCGGGTGAGTGATCGAACGTGCTGCGCGCGAGTAGGTCCGGGGTGTCCGACGCACCGGCACCGCCCCACAGGTAGACGATGCGATCGTCCGGCACGCCCGCATCGCGCGCCGCTGCCAACGAGCAGACCAGGACGGCGGCTGCCTGATCCACGAACGGCATGGCGTTCATGGCGAGTGGATAGCAGTCTGACACCGCGCGATTCGTCGAGTCGACGGTGGAGATGCTGTCCGGGGTGCGCTCGACCGGGCTCCAGGCAACCGGGTGCTGAGCAGCGACGGACGAGAAGCGGGAGTACAACTCTGCCGACGCGCGCAGGGATTCGGTCGGGCGAACGCCGAGTCGGTGAGCTCGGGCAGTGTCGAAGAGGGGGTAGATCTGAACAGGCGCAAGAATCGCTGCGCGCTGCATCTCGGCGCTGCCGAGGTCGTCGGGACTGAAGGTCGGCGGGCCACCCGGCGCGGTGCGCCATCCGATGTCCGCTGGGTTCGTACCCGATTTGGTCAACGCGCGCACCGACGCCTGGGTTTCACTGCCGATCACCAGCGCGGCAGTGGTCAGCCCCTCGGCTATGTCGTGGCCCACCTGATCCATCAGGCGCGCAGGATGGTGCCCACCGATCGAACTGGTCGACCGCCTCGACGCCTCGACACCCAGACGGTCGGCGACCAGCGCGGGCAGGTCCTCGTAGTTCCAACTCGTCGTCCGGACGGCGTGGATGGCATCGATATGCGCGGTCAGTGTCGATACGCCCGTGTCCGCGATCGCCGCCTCGACTGCACGGAGCACCAGGTCGAGTGGTTCGACCGGGTCGGCAGACGTGCCGGCGCTTCCGGATACGACGTCGCCGACGCCCACGACGACCGGAATGCGCTCTGTTGCGTGTGACATGGAGACAGCTTATTACAGACACCATTTGTCTGTAATAAGCTGGTGTCATGGAGACGAGCGGAGAATCGGTCCGACGTGGGCGGCCCCGCGATCCGTCCATGGAATCGCGGGTCTACGGCGCCGTCGTCGACGTGTACTGGCGGACGGGGTGGGCCGGGTTCACCATCGATGCCGTCGCCAAGACCGGCGGGGTCGGACGCGCCGCCATCTACCGACGCTGGCCCACGAAGGAAGATCTGCTCACCGGCGCCCTGGAAGCGGTACTGCCGCTGGTCGATCCCATCGACACCGGCGCACTGACGACCGACCTGGCCGAGTTGGCCCGGCAGCTCCTCACGGGCTACCGGGACTCCTCGGGTCTCATCGCGGTCCGTGTCGCCCTGGACGCGCGCGTCTATCCCGATCTGCTCGAAGCGCTGACCGCCACCATCAGCACCAGCCGGTTCACGGCAGCACGGGAGATCGTGCGTCGAGCGGTTGCCCGCGGCGAACTGCCCGAGAGCACTCGCACCACACTGCTTCTCGAAATGCTCACGGGCGCAGTCCTCAGCCGTGTCCTGTTCGCCCACGACGCATCGATTCCGACCGATGACGATGCGTACGTCGACGACCTGGTCGCGGCTGTGCTGACGAGCGTGCAGCGCTAGGCGCGAGGATCCGGAACCGCGACCTGCCCACGCGCCCTGTCCTCGTACGCGCGACGACGTTCGGTATCGACGTCGGCCAGGAAGATCTGCTCCGATCCGAAACTGCGACTGACGAATTCGCCGAGTCGACGCGGCATGAACCGCTGACTGACGACGATGGCGCCGGCCATGGCAGGAATGCGAACCTTCGGCCGCGGACGCTGGATCAATCGGACCACCGCCTGCGCGATGTCCTCGGGCTCGGCCTTCTTCATGAACGGCACACTGCGTGTCCCGGACGCGAGTTCGGTGTTCACGAACCACGGAAGCACGAGGGAGAACTCGACACCCGACGACCGGTACTCCAACCGAGCCGCTTCGGTGAACGCGATGACTGCCGACTTGCTCGCGCAGTAGGTCGCCAGACCGGGTGCCACCGTCTCCCCCGCCATCGACGCGATGTTGATGACGTGTCCGCGCCTGTTCGGTGCCATCCGGCGCAGCGCGGCTTTCGTCCCGGTGATGACGCCGTGCACGTTGACGTCCATGATCCGCCGGGCGACCACATCGGTTTCGTCCGTCAACGCACCGACGGGCATGATGCCCGCATTGTTGACGACCACGTCGACGGGTCCGAGTTCACGCTCGACCAGATCGAGGAAGGCGTCGAACGACGCTGGATCGGTCACGTCGAGCGTCGTGTGTGCGTGGACGTTCGCGGACGCTGCTGCGCTGTCCAGCGCCCGCGCGTCCACATCGCCGATGGCCACCTTCGCGCCGCCGTCGACGAGGGCTCGCGCCGTGGCGAGCCCGATTCCGCGCGCGCCACCGGTGATGGCCACGACTCGTCCCTGCAGTGATCCCGTCATGCAGCTATTACAGACATGGTTTGTCTGTAAGTCAAGGATCCGACATCTCCGCCGGAGCACCCGCACGGGGTGCGAGGATCGACTGCGTGCAGAACCGTGACGACGACATCCGCAACGTCCACCGTGTGCTCGACGACCTCGAGCTCGCGTCGATCGTCGACGTCCACACCCACTTCATGCCCCACCAGGTTCTGGCGAAGGTCTGGAACTACTTCGACACCGTCGACGAGCGGTTGGGCAGGGCCTGGCCGATCGAGTACCGCGTGGACGAGGACGCGCGTACCGAACTCCTGCGCGAATACCGGGTCGGCACCTTCACGTCCTTGCTCTATCCCCACAAGCCGGGCATGGCGCAGTGGCTCAACACATGGGCGGGCGAGTTCGCGGACCGCACGCCCGACTGCGTGCGCACGGCGACCTTCTACGCCGAACCCGGCGCCGGCGCGTACATCCGCGCGGCACTCGAGGACGGTGTCGGCGTCGTCAAATGCCATGTCCAGGTGGGAGCCTTCGATGTGCTCGACCCGCACCTCGACGAGGTCTGGGCCCTGCTCGACGATGCACGGGTGCCCGTCGTGATCCATTGCGGGTCGGGCCCGGAAGCAGGCCCCTACACCGGCCCGACGCCGATCGAGGCTCTGCTGCAACGATTCCCGACACTGACACTCCTGATCGCTCACATGGGCATGCCCGAGTACGACGAGTTCCTCACCCTCGCCGAGACCTACGACAACGTCGGTTTGGACACCACGATGGTGTTCACGGACTTCATGGAGGACGTCGCTCCGTACCCACGGGACGCGCTGCCTCGCCTGAAGGATCTTCAGCACAAGATCGTGTTCGGCAGCGACTTCCCCAATATTCCGTATCCCTATGCCCACGCTCTCGAGAGTGTCGTCGGACTAGGGCTCGGTGACGAGTGGTGTCGCGCTGTGCTGCACGACAACTGGTCACGCTTCCACCGTCCGGAGCGTGTCTCGTGACCACTCCGCGGCTCGGTATCGTCTTCACCCCTGCACACGACCCGGCTCGGCTGATCGACGTCGCCCGCGCCGCCGACGCGGCCGGATTGGACGAGTTCTGGCTGTGGGAGGACTGCTTCAGCCACGGCGGACTGACAACCGCAGCAACAGTTCTCGCCAGCACCGACCGGATACAGGTCGGACTGGGCCTCATGCCCGCACCGCTGCGCAACGTGGCGCTGTGCGCGATGGAGGTCGCCTCGCTGCATCGCCTGTTCCCCGGCCGATTTCTCGCCGGCGTCGGACACGGGGTGCAGCGCTGGATGGGGCAGACCGGCGCCCGCGTCGCGTCTCCCATGACCCTGCTCGACGAGTACTCGACAGCCTTGCGCGCTCTACTCCGCGGCGACGAGGTCACCGTCGACGGCCGGTACGTCACACTCGATGCCGTGCGGCTGCAGTGGCCCGCCCCGAACGAACCGTTCTTTCTCGGCGGTACCGGCCCGAAGACGTTGCGTTACGCGGCATCCCACTCGGACGGCACCCTATTCGCTGCCGCGATGTCGGACGACGAGCTGGCCGAGTCGTGCGCCGAGGTGATCGCAGCACGACGCTCGGAGGACCACCGGATCATCGCTCCTCGACTGGTGGCGGTGGGCGCCGGCGCGGACGACCGGATTCGTGACGAGGTCGCGCGCTGGGGCAAGTCCGATGCGCACGGACTCGCGGTCACGGGTGGCGCGGCGGACGTGGCCCGCGAGGTGACCAGGTTGGGGCAGATGGGCATCACATCCGTCGTCGCACACCCGACCGACGACGAGCCGGATCTGGAGGGACTGGTCGAGGTGCTCGGTCAGACGGCTGCGGCGGTGCGCTGAGCACCCGACGGAACACGGTGCGCAGCGAGGAAGTCGAGAAGCACGGGGGCGAAGGATGCGGCATTCTCGAAGAACGGGAAGTGGCTGCCCCCTTCGGCTCTGGTGAAGACGCGAAGTTCGGCACCGGGAATGCGGTCGGCAGTCCAGGCCTGCGACGCCGTCGACACGTGACTGACCTCGCCGCCGATCACGAGAGTGGGGACGTCGATGCCGGGCAACACGTCTCGCCAGTCCTGCATGATGTGATCGAACAGGAGCCGCGCACCCCACGCGGCCGGCATCCGAAGGTTCTCGCGGTAGAGCCATTCCACGTCGTCGGCGCCGATGTCCGGGGAGAGCATCGACACCAGGAACGCGTGGCGGATCGCGTCGCTCTCGGGAGAGGTCAGCGATGCTACAAAAGCGTCGGCACCCGCGACGTCCAGGATCGCACCTGCATCCTTGCCGTCCTCCGCCGTCATCCACGGCAGGACGGCGCAGGCGCTCGGCTGGTCCACGACGACGAGGGAGTCGACGCGGGACGATCCATGGGTGTCCAGGTAGCTCCAGGCGACCGAGGCCCCCAACGAGTGCCCGACCAGGCACGCTCCCTCCACCGCGAGGGCGTCGAGAACCTCGTGCAGATCGGCTGCCAGCCGTGCGACGCGCGCGCCAGTCGCCGGCTTGCCCGACTCTCCGTGTCCACGGAGGTCGAAAGACACCACCCGATGAGTGGGAGCGAGCAGCGGGATCACGCGGTCGAACATCGCCCGAGACTGCGACCATCCGTGCATCAGCACCAGGGTGTCACCGGTCGATCCGGGACCGCTGTCTCTGACGTCGAGCGGACACCCGTCGCTGGTGGTGACCATCATGGTTGCGGCTCCTCGGGTCGGTGCCGGCGGAGACACCGACTGAGCGAGTGTCGCGCCGTGGTGACCTGTGTCACCACCTCGGTCCGTCGGGATGCGCGGTGCCTCGATCCTCGTTCTGTCGGAACTGCGAGGTCAGGTCATGCAGGTGCAGCCCCAGATGAAGCTGCAGCCGGTCCCGTCCCGAGTCGAGATCGAGGGACGTGATCTCCCGGATCCGGTCCAACCGGTAGTACAGCGACGTCCGATGCATGTGGAGCTCGGCAGCCGTCCGCGCGACGGAGCCACCGTGGTCGAGGAACGACCGCAGCGTCGACGTCAGCCGTCCCGACGGGTCCTTCTCCATGAGGCGGCGCAGCGGTAACGGGACGGATTCCGGGACCATCACCTCTGCGGGAAGCTCGAGCAGCACCGCGTCCACCCCGAGGTCGTCCCAGAAGACGACATCATCGGACGGTGCTCGTGACGCGACGTCCGCGCGGTGGCGAGCACGCCACGCGCCTGCGCGTCCCTCGGTCGAGATGCCGACACCGACGGCGCAGCGATAGGAGCCGGCCCCCAGCACCCGATCGAGGCCGTCCGCCACCCGGCGGACGTGCTCGAGGATCCCCGCACGAGTCGGAACCACATCGGACGTGAGCAGAAGGAGCGCGCGGTCCTCGTCCACCAGGTGCTGCGCAGTGGCGCCGCGTGTCCGTGCCGCCATGTCGACGGCCACCTGCAGCGCCGTCGCGACCGAGGCGTCCGGTGTGCCCAGCGCGGTGACGACGAACGACACCGCGGTCACGCACGCCGACCCCGCCGGCCCCCCGTTCCTCACGAACCACGCCTCGGCGGCGCGCCGAGCGGCCTCGTCGTTGCCGAGGAGATCGCGCAACGCTGCCGTCCGCTCGACGGAGGCCTCGCCGGATGCGATGGAGCCCGCATGCATCACGGATGCGACGTCCCGGCTCACCTTCTCGATGTGCCGGATCTCCTCCGGAGTGAGCGAACCGTCGGCGTCGATGACCATGAGGAAACCGAGTAACCACCCCGGCCCGTGCAGCGGCACACACAGCCGCGCGGTCAGCCCCAGGTCCGGGCTCGCCTCGAGGACGTGCGCTCCGTGCCACCGTCCGGCGCCTCGCGACAGAACGTACCGGCCGACGTCGGCACCGGCGTCGCGTTGCAACACCGCGCGGACGCGCACGGCGTCCTCGTCGCCGAAATGCCTGCTCGCACAGATCAACCGGATTGCCGGGTCGTCGACCACGACCGACCGGCCGAGATGTTCGGCGAGAGCGTCGATCAGCTCCAGGAGGCGAGCATCGACGCTCGGGGTGCCCGTCATGGATGTCAGCCTCGCAGTTCTTCCTACAGATGGTGGAAGTTTCACGCCGACGCTCGACGCGGCGCCCTGGTTCGGGGGCCTACCACTCGACGACCATCGAGAGGTCACGTTCGTTCTCGGAATCCGGAGCCGCCATGCCACCGTCACTGTCGGGCCGTGTGGTGCTCGTGTTCGGCGCTGGGTCCAGTGGTACGGCCATGAGCAACGGTCGCGCCGCCGCACTCGCCTATGCCAGGGCCGGGGCGACGGTGGTAGCAATCGACCGGGATCCCGCCCAGGCTGAGCTGACGACGAAGGAGATCGTGAGAGCCGGCGGACGAGCGATGGCAATCGCCGCGGACATCACGGACGAGGACGGCGTACGCGACGCCGTCGACGCCGCCGCACACTCCGTCGGACCGCCCACGATCCTGCACAACAACGTCGGGTCGGTGACCACCGGACAGGTCACCGACCTGAGCCTCGACCGGTGGAACGCCGCGCTGTCGCTCAATCTCACCGGGGTGTTCCTCACCTGCAAGTACACGATTCCGTGGATGCTCTCGGTGGGGCGCGGGGCGATTGTGAACGTCTCCTCGCTGGCGAGCATCCGGTACACCGGGTACTCCTATCCCGCCTATGCCGCCGGAAAGGCCGGAGTGAATCAGCTGACCGTGGCGCTGGCGCTGGAATACGCCGCGTTCGGTATCCGGGTGAACGCGATCCTGCCGGGGCTGATCGACACACCCCTGGTCTCGCACACCCTGGTGGACGACGCGTCTCGCGAGACCGCACTCGCCGCCCGCCACGCCTCCAGTCCGACCGGACGGATGGGCACGCCACAGGACGTGGCCAATGCGGCTGTCTTTCTCGCCTCGGACGATGCGGCGTACATCAACGGGGTCTGCCTTCCCGTCGACGGTGGCCTGGCGGCGAGGAGCGTGTGAACCTCGACAGCGTCCAGCGATGACTTCCTGACCGTGCGGTGGTCCATACCGTCACACACGTGACGCGAGGAGACACACCATGGGAACGATCACGATCGAGATGTTCGCGACGCTCGATCTCGTCGGACAGGCGCCGGGCGGGCCCGACGAGGACCCCGAAGGGTTCCCGTTCGGCGGCTGGCAGGCGCCCCTGATCGACGACGTCACCGGAGCACAGGTCGACGCGGCCTACCGAGGCACCGATGCGCTGCTGCTCGGGAGACGGACCTATGACATCTTCGCTGCGTACTGGCCTCACCAACAGGGCGGGCCGGACGACGGTATAGCGAAACTCTTCAACAGGATTCCCAAGTACGTCGCCTCGCGCGACCGGCGCACGCTCGACTGGGCCGGATCCTCGATACTGGGCCCTGATCTGCCGACCGCCGTGCGCGAGATCCGAGAGCGGCATCAGGACATCAAGGTCGTGGGAAGTCTCGATCTGGTGCAGACGCTGTTGCGGGAGCGGTTGTTCGACCGTCTCGATCTCTGGGTTCATCCGATCCTGCTGGGTGTCGGCAAGAAGGTGTTCGACGCGGGCACCGTGCCGTCGAATCTGACACTGACGGCGCCTCCGCAGGCGAGCCCCGGCGGCACTGTCCTGCTGCAGTACGCACTCACGGACGGTGCTCCGACCACCGGCAATATGAGCGCACCGCAGCGGGGGCTGTAGCTGAATCTCTACTAGAGCAAGCGCTCTGTTATGGTGACGACATGCCTCGTCCTCGCCAGCATGACCTCGACGCGGTGATGGATGCGGCCGAAGTACTGGCCGTCGAGTCCGGCGCCGCGTCCGTCACCGTTCGCGCGGTCTCCGAGAGGACCGCGATCTCCAACGGCGCTTTCTATCACGCCTTCGGCTCGCGGGCGGGGCTGCTCGGACGGGTGTGGGTGCGCGACGCTCGCAGGATGCTCGCCCTGCAACGTGCGGCTGTCGACGCGGCTCTGGACCGCACTCCCGGATACGACGCCGCGGTCGACGCAGTGGTCGCGGCAGCGGATGCCCCCGCCGTCTTCCTGCTCGACGCGCCGATGGCGGGCCGCTTCCTGTTGGCCGTCTCCCGCCGCGAGCTCCTGGGTAGCGACGACATCCCGGCGGACACGGCCGATGATCTCCGCACACTCGACGCCACCCTCCTCGACCTCTTCCTGCGATTGTCCGATGCGCTGTGGGAACGGGCCGACCGCGAGGCGGTCGCCGTGATCAAGGATTGCGTCGTAGAGCTCCCCACCGCACTCCTGTTGCGCGGCAACAGAACTCCGGACACAGCCGTTCGCGCGCGGCTCGCTGCCGCCGTTCGCGGCGTCCTGACTCTTCCACCACCTGCGGCCGACACCGGTCTCTCACGAGGAAAGGCTTCACCATGACCGCCACCCTGGACATTCGCGACGACATCGCCGTTCTCACTCTCGGCAACGACGAGAACCGCTTCTCGCCGGAGTGGCTCGACACCGTCGGCACCCACCTCGACCGCGTGGAGGCCGATGCCCGCGGGCTCGTCACCGTGGGAACGGGAAAGTTCTACTCCAACGGGCTCGACCTGGACTGGCTGATGGCCAACGGGACGCGCGCCGACTGGTACGTCGGACGAGTGCAGGATCTGTTCGCACGGATCCTGACGTTCCCGCTGCCCACCGTCGCCGCCGTCAACGGTCACACCTTCGGCGCCGGCGCGATGTTCGCTCTGGCCCACGACTTCCGCGTCATGCGCGAGGACCGGGGCTTCTACTGCTTCCCGGAGGTGGATATCAATATCCCCTTCACACCCGGCATGGCCGCGTTGATCCAGGCCAAGTTGTCTCCGCAGGATGCCATGGTGGCGATGACGACGGGCCGTCGCTACGGCGGCGCCGACGCCCTGTCCGCCCGACTCGTCGACGCCACCGCACCGGACGGCGAGGTGGTGTCGGACGCGATAGCTCGGATCGTTCCGATCGCCGGCAAGGATCGCGGCACTCTCGGCGCGATCAAGACCACCATGTTCGCGTCGGTCACCGCGGCACTGCAGGAGCGCGCGTAGTGCGCTGAGACGTCAGCCCGCGAGCCGGACCGTCCGAGCGCGTACGGCGAGGAAGAACGGGATGGCGGAGCCGATGCCCACCCCGAAGGTCAGGACCACGGTGAGCAGCCACCATCGGACGATGCCGAGTCGCCGCGCCTCCGGCAGCGCCCAGACGTGGAAAGCGATGACCACCAGGATCAGGTCGACCATCGCGAACCGTCCGGGCACGGTGGACCAGATCTTCCCGACGAAGAAGTCGGCGGCCGATCGTGTCCCGTGCTTCCGGACGTAGGGCAGGGCGATCGCGTTCTGCGCGATACCGGCCACTGCCGCGAGGGCCATGAGTCTGCGTTCGTCCGACATCGTCATCGGGGCTCCGTTCGTAGTGTGTGCGTGCATGTCAGCTGCCGGTGAAGGTCGCCCGCCGACGCTCGACGAACGATGCCATCCCTTCGGCCGCGTCGGACGTCGAGAACAGTGTGCGGATGCCCGGAAGCAGGTGCGCGGCCGCCGCGGCATCCCCTTCGATCAGGCTGCGGTGAGCGGACTCGAGCGTCGCCCGCACACCGAGTGGCGCGGCAGTCTCCGCGATGCGGTGTGCGAGCTCGATCGCGCGATCGATCGCCGCCGCGGGATCCGCGCAGACCTCCTGCACGAGCCCGATGCGACGGGCCTCCTCCGCGTCGAACTCGTCGCCGGTGAGCATCCACCGCATGGCATTTCCCCAGCCGGTCTCGCGAGGAAATCGTAGCGTCGCACCGCCGAACGGATAGATGCCACGCTGAACTTCCATCTGTGAGAAGCGGGTCCCCGCTGCAGCCACTCGGATATCCGACGCCAGCAGCAGTTCGATGCCCAGGGTCATGCACCACCCGTGCACCGCCGTCACCACCGGAGTGGTCCACGTCCCGTCGAGACGCCACGGATCCCGCCCACCCTCGGCTACCGGCAGACTGTTCCCCGTCAGATGCTGGGCGACGTCCACGAGATCGAGACCAGCGGTGAAATGGTCACCGTGGGCGAAGAGCACTCCGGCACGGAGGTCGTCGTCCCTCTCCAGAAGTCCGTAGGCCGTCGACAATTCTCGGATCATGTCGGTGGTGAAGGAGTTCCGCTTCGACGGCCTGTTCAGGCCGATGTGCAGGACGTGCTCGCGCTGCTCGACGGTGATGGTCCGGAAATCGGTCACGACGCACTCCCCACTGACGCGGGGCGGATCCCCGCTCTATGTTCTATCGCATAGTACATGGAACAGGTGGAGCCACACATGCAGAAAGCCGGCACCAGGTGATCCTGGTACCGGCTTTCTGTGGTGCGCCCGAAGGGATTCGAACCCCTAACCTCCTGATCCGTAGTCAGGTGCTCTATCCGTTGAGCTACGGGCGCATGCTGTAGAACTGTTCAGTTGTCTTCCGACCGAAGTCGAAAGTGGCGGAGGCGAGAGGATTTGAACCTCCGGACCCGGTGAAGGGTCAAGTCATTAGCAGTGACTCCCATTCGGCCGCTCTGGCACGCCTCCTGGACCTCTTTCGAGGGCACCGGTCCTTGCGAACCGCCGAGAAGGAAGATTACACACGCCCCGGTGTAGACGCAAAACAGCTGGTGGGGCGGCCTTATCGGAGGTGACTGTCGAACCAGTCGAAGATCCGTCGCTGAGCGTCGTCGATCGCGTCGTCACCCACTGAATTCCCTGAGCCGTCGTACGGCGCCGACTCCTCGTCTGCCCGGTGCTCGACGCCCGCATAGCTGACGACGAGTGTCGCCACCGAAGCCTTCCCTACAGCATCCTGGAGCCTCACGACATGGTCGACGGGTGTGCGGGCGTCGTCGCGGCCGTACAGAGCCAGCCACGGCGCCTTGAGAGAGGGAGCGGCGTCGATGAGGGCACGCGCATCCGCGGTCAACGGCTCCACGATTCCGGGGGCCGCGACGCTCACCGCGGCGCCCACCGTCCGGTCGGTGGCGACAAGAGCAGCTGCGGTGCCCGCATCGTCGAAACCGATGACCCCGATGCAGTCCGCGGGCACCTCACGCGCGAGCAGCCACGTGACGGTCGCATCGAAGTCCTCGAACAGCGGCGTGCCGAACACGTCGTCGTCCCCCGCCGCACGATGGAACAGGTGTGGTGCCGCCACGAGCCAACCGTCGGCGGCCAGGGCCTTCATGAACTCGACGAGCGCCGGCGGGAAGGTGCGGGCCTCGTGCAGGACGACGATGCCGCCTCGGGCCCTGGTGTCCGGCTCGAACGCGGTGAGCGGCACGCGATCGAGCGTCGTGGTGTCCGCCCCCTCGTCGCGCGAGCGGATGGGCGCAGTGTCCTCGATGAGACCCGACATGCGTAGAGGGTAATGGCAGACAATGGCTAAAGCGAGGGCCTTGCCGATGCCGACACCACACTGTGTCCGACCCCGGCGCATAATCGACTGTTGTGACCGCACGCACCCGCCTTGACCTCGACGCCATCCCCGGTTACATCCCCGGGCGCTCCTTTCCCGGCGCGATCAAACTGGCCAGCAACGAGACCACCGCGGGTCCCCTCCCGAGCGTGGTCGCCGCCATCGCGGAGGCCGCTGCCGGTGTGAACCGCTATCCCGACAACCAGTCGACTCAGCTGGTCGAGGCGCTCGCGGACTTCCTCGGTGTCGCGTCGACCTCGGTGGCTGCCGGATGCGGATCCGTAGCCCTGTGCCAGGAGCTGGTCCAGATCACCTGCAACGCCGGCGACGAAGTCGTGTTCGGATGGCGCTCCTTCGAGGCCTACCCCATCGTCACGCTCGTCGCGGGTGCGACCGCCGTCCGCGTGCCGTTGACAGACGATGACGTCCACGACCTCGACGCGATGGCTGCCGCCGTCACCGACCGCACGCGGTTGATGTTCGTCTGCAATCCCAACAACCCGACCGGCACCGTCGTCGATGCGGCCGCACTGGACCGATTCCTCGATGCCGTTCCGGACCACATTCTGGTCGTGCTGGACGAGGCGTACTTCGAGTACACCGACCGCACGATCGACGGGGTCGAGATCGGTCGAACCCGACCCAACGTCGTAGTGCTGCGGACGTTCTCGAAGGCCTATGGCCTCGCCGGACTACGGGTGGGGTATGCCGTCGGAGCACCGTCGATCATCACGTCGATGAAGAAGGTGCACACGGCCTTCAGTGTCAGCAGTGTCGCGCAAAGTGCTGCCATAGCCTCCCTGGCAGCATCGGACGAGTTGCTGGCGCGTACGGCAACGGTGACGTCCGAGCGTTCTCGACTGCGAGACACGCTGCGCGGGTTCGGGTTCCACGTTCCCGACTCGTCCGCGAACTTCGTATGGATACCGCTCGGCGCATCCTCCGGCGACTTCTCGGCTGCCTCGACCGAAGCCGGCGTCATCGTGCGCGCCTACGGTGACGACGGCGTGCGCATCACCGTCGGCGACCCGCACGAGAACGACGCGTTCCTCGAGTTCGCCTCGGCGGCCGCTGAGCAGTTCGCTCCGGTCACGTCGTAGCGCTGGGGTTCGCGGCTGCTGCTGGGGGTGTACACACCTCTAGTGGTGGGTTCACACCCTCAACGGCCGGCGGGTAAGGGTGTGCGGTCACCGGAAGGGGTGCACACACCCCGTACCGCACGGTCGGGTGCACCCAAACGGCCTGCCGACGTGGCACCTGCAACCGGTGTGCACACCCCCAGCGTTGGGCGCACACCCTCTACGGCCGGCGGGGAGAAGTGTGCGGCCACCAGAAGGGGTGCACACCCAGTGCCGCACGCTCGATGCGCCGCACACACCCCCAGCAGCGCGAGGAGCTAGAGCCCCAGGGCCCTGGAGACGACGGGCCAGGAGTTGTGCATCTCGTCCTGCCAGTATCTCCACGAGTGCGTGCCGTACGGCTTGAAAACGATGGTGGCGGGGACGCCTGCGGTGCGCAGCGTGTCCGCGAAGCCGGTGGTGCAGATGTTTGCTGCAGCTTCGAGCGGTCCGCCGACGGTGAGCGCTTCGATGACGCTCTCGCCGAACCCACCGGCCGCCTCGTAGGGGCCGGGGAACCCGTTACCCGTCGACAGGTAGATCTGCTTGCCGCGCAAGGCTTCGACATGGTTGCTGGGGTCGTTGTCCGCCCACGCGGGGTCGGAGTTGGGGCCCCACATATTGGTGGCGTCACCGCCGGTGGACCCCACGGTCGCTCGTACGGCGTTCTTGGTCTCGTTGGAGCGATTGTCGTAGCACCCGCTGAAGCCGGCTATTCCGGTGTACAGATCCGGATGCTTGGTCAGCAGGTTCATCGCACCCTGGGCGCCCATGGACAAGCCCATCAGCGAGTTGATGCCGTTGCCGTCGAAACGTGCATCGAGGAGAGGAGGGAGCTCGGACGTCAGGAACGTCTCCCACTTGTTGAGTCCCAGAATCGGATCGGACTGCTGCCAGTCCGCGTAGTAGCTGCCTCGGCCGCCGACGGGCAGGACCACGTTGACAGCCTTGTCGGCGAAGAAGGAGACGACGTCGGTCTTCTGCGTCCACGTGCTCTCGGTGTAGTTCGACTCCTCGCCGGCACTGACGCCGTCGAGCATGTACAGCGTCGGGCGGGGTGCGGACCGGTCCGCGGGCAGCAGCACCTGAACCTGGATCTCGCGACTCATCGCCGGGGAGAACACGGACAGGACGGCGCGACGATCGGTCTCCATCGTGACCGAGACGATGCGCGGTGCGGACGACGCTGCCGGCTGGCTCGGGAAGGACGACCCCGGAACGCTCGGCTCGGCGGTCGCGGTGGGTGCGGCACCCAGGACAGCCATCGCCGTGAGACAACCGGCGGCGAGCAGAGCGGGACGTCGCATCGACCGAACCTTTCGGGAAAGAACGTGGCCGAGGGCCACACGTGCTGAATATCGGTGCGTCGGACCGACCGTCCATGGAACGCAGCCCGTACCAACCTACTGGCTGGTAGGCAGAGCCGACTCCACGTCCAATCGACTGCTTGCGGTCTTGTCAGCGGTCACAACGCACGTGCAGCCGCTGCGTTCGGTCCGCAAGAACCCCTGAACCATACCGCGAGACTGTTTACAGCGCCGAAACACACTTCATTGATCGAAACCGGTGTTGTGATATTTCATGAATCAGTCGGTACTCAATTGTGTGGAAGCAAGACAATTGCGGACGAATCGGCAGGTGCGTTTGTCTCAACATCCATCATGCGCCGATGTCAGCGCAGGTCACGGTCGGTGCGCACGAGGTGGGCAACCTCACCGAACAATGTGCCGACTCATACCGGCACTCTCGGTTCGGTATCTCGAAACAATCTCGAATCCCGTTAATGATTGTTACGGTACCCCGAGAACATGCACGACTGACATGAACTACACAGTCATGGGGGGATCGATGACCACACCGAAGACAGCTCCGAGTCCGCTTCCGGGCCACGTGGAGGCCGGCCTGATCGCCGGTACCAAGGGCAACACGCTCGCGCTGAACGATCTCCGGGGAGTGGCTCGTCACCTGGTCGATCACTTCGCGGCCAACACCCCCTGCGGGACATTGCCGGGCGAACTGCTCCACGGCGACGTCACCGAGGTGACGGTCAAGTGCCTCGGACTGGCGGTGCGCATGCTCGAGTCGGGCAAGACTCCGTCCGACAAGGACCTGGCGAACGTCCACGACGCTGCAGCGCGCTGGGCTCGCGAGGGAGTGCCGCTCCGGTCGATCCTCCGCGCGTACCACGACGGTTTCCGATTCGGACTCACTCTTGTCAGCCGCGACGCCAAGACCCACAACTCGGAGAACCTGACCGAGAACTCCCTCGTGCTGGTGACCCTCCTGGAAGCCGTCACGACCGAGGTCTCGATCGCCTACGTCGAGGAGTACCGGTCGGTCGCCTCCGAACATCACACGGCGACACATACTTTGGTCACCACGCTGCTCAGCGGTGGTCAGAACGCCACGTCCACCGCGCAGCAGTGCGGGATCGACCTCGCCGACGAGTACCTGGTCATCGCCTTGCACTTCCCCCAGCATCCCGACGAGTCGAATCCCGTCGTCGACCGCACGGTCTCTGCGCGCCGCAAGCTCCGACGCATCCAGGCGGAGCTGGCCACCACATGCGGCAAGTCCCCGCTGGCTCTGCTCAGCACCGAGGGCGGCACGGTACTTCTGCCCGCGCCCCGTGAGCGGGAGTGGATCGACACCCTGATCGAGCGGCTCTCTCGCGCCGGCGAAATCCCCATCACCGCCACCGTGACGACGGCGGAGCGCGAGGACATCCCCGGCGCGGCGGAGCACGTCTACGAACTGCTTTCTCTCACACGGCAGTTGGGTCGGCCGTCCGGTATGTACCGGACCGAGGACCTTGTGCTGGAGTACCAGCTGACACGGCCCGGTCGTGGCAGGGAGCAACTGCTGCGCGCCCTCGGACCGTTGGACGACGCACCGGAACTGCTGGACACGCTCACCTCCTACATCGGCCACGAACTGAACAGGCAGCGCACCGCGCGTCACCTGTTCGTCCACGCCAACACCGTCGACTACCGCCTCAAGCGCATCGGGCAGCTCACCGGCATCGATCCGAGCGTCCCGTCGGGACTGCGGTATCTCCAGGCAGCCATCGTGGCGCGCGGACTCGCCGCGAAGCAGAAGTAGCAGTACCGGCAACACGTACGACTCGAGCCCCCCACCTGCAGGTGGGGGGCTCGTTCGTTGGCGGAAGCGGAGGGATTTGAACCCACGGACGCTTTTACACGTCTCTCGCTTTCAAGGCGAGTGCATTAGGCCGCTCTGCCACGCTTCCGCATCACATACTAATGGGCCGCCCGCTGCGGTCGACGTCGGCCGTCACGATCACGGGCCCGGCGTCAGGCGCGATGCAGGATGGACCGGTCGACGTCGGCGACGGACGCCAACCCGGCGAGACCCATCGTGATGTCCAGGTCGCCGAGGAGGCACCGCAGCGCGTGCACGACGCCGTCGCGGCCGGCCAGACCGAGGCCGTAGACCCAGGGCCTGCCGTAGAGAACGGCGTCGGCACCGAGCGCCAGGGCGACCAGAACATCGGCGCCCGATCGGATGCCCGAGTCCAGCAGCACCGTCGCCCTGTCCCCCACGGCGGCGGCGACGGGTTCGAGCGCGTCCAGTGCGGCGATCGAGTTGTCCACCTGTCGTCCACCGTGATTGGAGACGAGTACGCCGTCGGCACCGGAGTCGACGGCAGCGCGGGCGTCATCGGGGTGCAGCACTCCCTTGACGACGACGGGAAGATGCGTCCATTCCTTGACTCGCGCGATGTCCGCGAAGCGCAGAGTGTGATTGCCGAACATGCCGACCCACGTGAGGACGGCGATCTGCAGAGCTTCCGCACTCTCCTCGGGTGGGGCCGCCAGACGAGAGCGGAACACCGGATCGGACAGATAGTTTGCGATGCCCTCGGCGCGCAGGAACGGGAGGTGGCCCAGCGTCAGATCCCTAGGACGCCATCCGATTCCGGGGGTGTCCGCGGTGACGACGATGACCTTCGCTCCGGATGCCGTCGCCCGGCGGACCAGCGATTCGGCCACGCCCTCGTCGGACGGCCAGTACAGCTGGTACCACCAGTTGTCGCCGGACTCGGCCGCGACGTCCTCCATCGGTGTCGACGACGCTGTCGACAGGACCGACCCGATACCGAGTTCGGCTGCGGCAGAACCGACTGCAGGTTCCGCCGCTGGATGCACCATGCCGAGCACACCTACCGGTGCGGTGAGGATCGGCGCCGCCAGGGGGGTACCGAGCACCGTGACCGACAGGTCCCGGGCGTCGGGAGCGCTGGCTCCGCGCCACATCCGGGGAACGATCCTGTGCGCGGCGAACGCGTCGACATTGGCCCGAGCGGTGCGTTCGGTGGACGCACTTCCGGCGATGTAGGCGAAGGACGCCGCGGACAACGTCTCGCGGGCACGGTCCTCGAGACCGTCGGCCGTCATGGGGAGATCGGGCGAGAGGCCACCGAGCCCGGTCAGGTAGATCTCGTTCTGGAAGTTGCCGAAAGTGCTCACACGCAAACGCTAGCGAACGTGCACGCCCGGCTGCACGGTTTCGCGTTGGTGACCGTCACGCATCCGGCAGGATGGGGCGATGCCGGATCCCTATGTCGCCTCCGCTCATCGTTACGACACCATGCCGTACCGCCTCACCGGTGCGAGCGGGCTGAAGCTTCCCGCCATCTCACTCGGGCTCTGGCACAACTTCGGAGACGACGTGCCCCTGGCCACTCAGCGCGCCGTCCTGCGCCGCGCATTCGACCTGGGCATCACCCACTTCGACCTGGCCAACAACTACGGCCCGCCGTACGGCAGCGCAGAGATCAACTTCGGCCGCATCCTGCGGGAAGACTTCGGTCCGTACCGAGACGAACTGGTGATCTCCACCAAGGCGGGCTGGGACATGTGGCCCGGCCCGTACGGCTTCGGCGGGTCGCGGAAGTACCTGCTGAGTTCACTCGACCGTTCACTCGAACGGATGGGGCTCGACAGCGTCGACATCTTCTACAGTCACCGTCCCGACAAGGAGACTCCGGTCGAGGAGACCGCGGGCGCGCTGATCAGCGCCGTGCAGCAGGGCAAGGCCCGATACGTCGGCATCAGCTCGTATTCGGCCGCACGCACTCGTCAGATGGCCGCCCTGCTGTCCGACGCCGGGGTCCCGTTGCTCATCCATCAGCCCAGCTACTCCATGCTGAACCGCTGGATCGAGTCGGATCTGCTGCCCGCGGTCGACGAGTTGGGGGTCGGCATCATCGCGTTCTCGCCTCTCGCCCAGGGCATGTTGACGAGCAAGTACCTTGGAGGCATCCCCGACGAATCCCGAGCGGCGCAGGGCAAATCGCTCGACCCCGACTGGTTGACCGAGGACATGCGCGGACATCTGAACGCGCTGAACGACATCGCCTCGGCACGCGGACAGTCGCTGGCGCAGATGGCGCTGGCCTGGGCACTTCGAGACACACGCGTCACGACGGTGCTGATCGGCGCCTCGTCCGTCGAGCAGCTCGACGACAACGTCGGGGCGCTGGACACCCTGAGTTTCGACGACGATGAATTGGCCCGGATCGACGAGCACGCCAAGGAGTCCGGCATCAACCTGTGGGAAGAGCCGTCACGGATCTGATCCGACACCGGCACGACACCGGCACGACAGTGCCGTGACAGCGGGGCGGTGCACGCTGAGCGCATGCAACCAGCCATCGAAGCAGACAACCTCGTCAAGAATTTCGGCCGACAGCGCGCGGTGGACGGCGTCAGCCTGACAGTTCCCCGCGGCGCGGTCTACGGAGTTCTCGGACCCAACGGAGCGGGAAAGACCACCACGGTCCGCATGCTCGCCACCCTGCTGCGCCCGGACGGCGGCAGCGCACGGGTGTTCGGCCACGACGTCGTCGCGGAGCCCACGGCCGTGCGTTCCCTGGTGGGCGTGACGGGCCAGTACGCGTCGGTCGACGAAGACCTCACCGCGACGGAGAACCTCGTCGTGTTCTCCCGACTGCTCGGCCTCGGCCGTGCCGAGAGCCGACGACGTGCAAACGACCTTCTCGAGGAGTTCGCCCTCACCGAGGCCGCATCGAAGCCGTTGAAGAATTTCTCCGGAGGAATGCGGCGGCGACTCGACCTGGCCGCGAGCCTCATCTCGACACCTCCGCTGCTGTTCCTGGACGAACCCACCACCGGCCTCGACCCCCGCACGCGCGTACAGATGTGGGACACCATCCGCCGACTCGTGTCGGAGGGCACGACGGTCCTGCTGACCACCCAGTACCTCGACGAGGCCGATCAGCTGTGCGACCGCATCGCCGTCATCGACCGGGGACGCGTCATCGCCGACGGCACCGCCGACAGTTTGAAGGCGTCGGTGGGAACGTCCACGATGACTCTGGTGATCGCCGACCCCGGACGGACCGAGGAGGCACGTGTCCTGGTCAGCACCCGCCTCGGTCTCGACGCGTCCGCGGCCACCGGATCGGGCCGCGTCACGGCGCCCATGAAAGATGCGTCGGCGACACCGGACATTCTGATCTCGTTGCGAGACATCGGGATCGACGTCGCCGAGATCACCGTCGCCAAACCCAGTCTCGACGAGGTCTTCATGTCCATCACCGGTCGGCCCGACTCCGCGGCCGCCACATCCGAGGAGAACGCCGCATGACCACCACCCTGACCAGCCCCACCTCGGCGCCCAGCTTCGTCGACGCCCCGGTCGAGCGGATCTCCGTCTCGATGTCCGCTCGCCACACCGTCACGATGGCGTATCGAGGTCTGCTCAAGCTGAAGCACAACCCGGAGCAGCTGTTCGACGTCGTCTTCGTTCCGGTCGTCTTCACCTTGATGTTCACCTACATCTTCGGCGGCGCCATCTCCGGCGACATCGCGAGCTACCTGCCGGTCATCATCCCCGGAATCCTGGTCCAGACGGTCATCACCACGTCGATCGTCACCGGCACGCAACTTCGTGAGGACATGGACAAGGGCGTCTTCGACCGATTCAAAGCCCTTCCGATCGCACGTATCTCACCGCTGGCGGGCGCCTTGCTCGCCGACGTCGTCCGGTACGTCATCGCCACCGTCATCACGTTCTCCACAGGTTTCGCCATGGGCTACCGACCCGAGGGCGGTGCGGTAGGAGTTGCGCTCGCCGGCGGCCTGGTGATCGTGTGCGCATGGTCGATCAGCTGGATCTTCGCCTTGATGGGTGTCCTGATGAGCAAGGCGTCCGCCGTGCAGGGCGTGTCGATGTTGATCCTCTTCCCGTTGACCTTCCTGTCGAACGCCTTCGTCCCGGTGGACACCATGCCCGGATGGCTTCAGGCCTTCGTGAACGTGAACCCGGTTTCCCAGGTGGTCACCGCGGTGCGCGAACTCGCCGGAACCGGCCACGCCGGAATCCATGTGGTGTGGTCGCTGCTGGGCGCGGCGGTCATCGTTCTGGTCGTCGCTCCACTCACCGTGCGCACCTACATGCGTAAGGCCTGATCCGTCAGCGCGGCCAGGATCGACTCCGCTGCGGCGGCCCGGGTGCGGGGCCGCCGCAGCAGGGCCGTCTCCACCGCGTCGATGCCGAGCACTCCGCGCGCCAGACCCAGATGCAGGTCGATCGTCATCGACGGAAAGTCCTGTCGCGCCGCGACGGACGTCGCAGCGGCCAGAAGGATCGGTCCTTCGGGCGATCGCCCGCGGGCGATCAGATACGACCCCACGGCGCAGGCCACAGCACCGAGCTGAGGAAGATCCCCTCGCGCCAGAGCACTGCGGGGAGCACAGACGCGGGTGCGGATCCACCGAACGAGATCCTCCACCCTGTCGTGATCGCCGTGCAGCACATGCGCATCCACGCAGGCGCAGGCCAACATCACGGCGTACGGATCTCCGATGTCGTCCCACCCCGACCGGCACTGCTCGGCGGCGTCCCGATACAGCGCCAGACCGGTGGACACATCTCCTCCACGCAGCATCGCCTCGGCCCGAGCTCCGAGAACCGTGGCTCGCGTCTGATGCCTCATCGCCTCGTCGGACGCGACCACAGCAAGCCCCGTGGTGATGCGATCGCCGTGCCCGAACTCCGACAGCAGAGCCAACCCGTCACCGACACGGTCCGCGGCGACGAGAGACGCAGCGGCGAAGGTCCGCGTCTGGACACTCTCCTCGTACGCGTGGAGGCGCCAGAGCAACTGCGCCCCGTGGAGATAGAACTCGGCGGCCTGCTCGTGCCTCCCGGTCTGTCCGTGGATACTTCCCAGTGACTGAGCAGCCTGAGCCATGCCCCACAGATCGTCGGAATCGTGCGAGATGGACGCCGCGGCGCGAAGATCGCGTTCCGCGCCGTACAGGTCGCCGCGGTTCTCGCGCAGCGATCCGCGCAACATCAGCGCGGTACCTCGAATCTCCGGGTCGGCAGACCTCACCGCCTCCGCGAGCACCCTCGCCAGCCCCTTGCCGTCGGCCCGGTGCAGGAGCAAAACCGCCGGGAACCGCAGGGCCGGAGACGTTCCCGGCCTGGCCCGCAGAACGCGTCGCAACGCGGTGCGCGCGCGAGCCGCCTGTCGGGGCGAGCCTCCGTATCCCAGGTGCGACGCCATGAAGACGTAGGCGAACACGACGATGTCGTCGGGGACACCGCGGGGATCGACATCGGTCGCACCGAGAAGGCGCACCGACCAATTGACGACTTCCGAATGCGCACCCCGCACAGACCACAGGTAGGCGAGTGCGGGGAAGATCGTGAAGACGTCGGACCAGCGTTGTTCCACCGCCGCGACACGAAGCACTGCCAGCAGGTTGTCGTGCTCGGCGTCGATCGCCGGAACGACCGCGTTACGGTTGCCGTTCCGATGCAGTTCGAGCGCCTGTAATGCGACGGACGACGCCCACGCGACCATCGAGTCGGTGACCGCGTCACGCTCTGCGGGGTCGCGTGCCAGGTGCTCCTCGCCGAATTCACGGACGGTCTCGAGCATGTGGAACCTCAGCCCGTCCGACTCGTCCACCGTGAGCAACGAGTGCTCCACCAAACCGTCCACCGCATCGTCGATGCGGTCGCCCGGCTCGAATTCGGCCACCGCCCGCGCGGCATGCGAGGTGAAGCCGGCAGGAAAGCGGCACAACCGTCGGAGCGCACGACGCTGACCGTCGTCGAGCAGTTGCCAACTCCAGTCGATGACGGCATGCAGGGTCCGATGCCGCTCCGGTCGAGTCCGATCCTTGCTGCGCAACAACGAGAATCGATCGGCCAACGCGTTGTCGATCTCCTCGATGCTCATCGACCGAGCACGCGCCGCGGCCAATTCGATGGCCAACGGAAGACCGTCGAGACGGGTGCACAACCGTGCGATCCTGTCCGGGTCGATCACCACGGTCGGTCGTACCGCCCGCGCACGGGCGATGAACAGATCGGTGGCCGGTGACCCGCCCGCATCGACATTCAGCGGCGGAAGAGGATAGATCGACTCGGCAGCGACACCCAGCGGCGTTCGAGATGTGGTCAGGATGCGCACCAGATCGCTCGCGGCGATCAATTCGTCCACCACGCCGGCAACATCGGTCGACACGTGTTCGCAGTTGTCCAGGATCATCAGAAGAGGACGCGATGTCAGCGTGTCGCGAAGCCGGTCACGCGCGGAATGGACAGGACCGATGGGCAAGGACCCCATCACGACGTCCGCCTCGTTCAGTCCCAGGGTTCCACTGATGGCGGCGACCACGTCGTCTCCACTCCGCAGAGGTGCCAACTCGACGACGACAACCGGAACCCGTTGTGTCGCACGACGACCGATCTCGTGAGCCAGGCGCGTCTTGCCACTGCCGCCGGGACCGGTGACGGTCACCAGTCGCGCCCGGGACAGCAGGCTCTCCACCGCCGCGATGTCGTCCGTCCGGCCCACGAGCTCGGTGGAGGCGTGACGGACTCCCACCACCGGGTAGCCCGACAGCGCGACCGGCTCGACCGGAACTGTCGCGCCGAGCAGATCGGCATGCAGTGCCGCGACGACCGGCGACGGATCTATGCCCCACCGATCTGCCAGCAGCTCACGGAGTTCGGCGAACACGGCGATCGCATCGGCCGTGCGACCCGCGGCGTGCAGCGCGCTCATCATCGACGACGCCGCGGTCTCGTCGGCACGGTCGCGGTGCCAGCGTCGGCGTGCGATCTCGATCGCGGACGCGTGGTCACCGACATCCGACGACGCAGCCACAGCGATCGAGTCCAGCGTGTCGCGGATGTCTGCCGCAGCCTTCGCGACGTCGGCCGCCACGGTGCTGTCGCCCAGATCACCTCCGGGGTCGCCTCGCCACAGCGCGACCGCGTCGGCGACCGTGTCGAGTGCTTCCGCAGGTTCCAGGGACGATGCCGACGCGGCGAGCAGCTGGGCTCGCCACAGGTCGACGTCGTTCGGATCGAGTGAGAGGCGGTACCCGGCCGGTCCTGTCTCGATCATCGGTGCCACCGACCGCAGACGCGAGACCTGGGTCTGCACGGCGGACTTCGGCGACTCCGGTCCGCCGTCGGGCCAGAGTTCGTCGATGATCGTCGACACCGAGACGAACTTGCCGGGAGTCATCGCGAGAAGCGCCAGCAGTGTCCGCGCTCGCAGACCCGGCACACCCGAGAACTGCGTACCGACGCGGATGCGGACGTCACCCAGCAGGCCCACCACCGGTTGTCCGATGCCGGGCCGCACATCGTTCGCATCGTCTCGTCCGGTCACCGAGTCGAATGGTATGACCTCGTCGCAACTCACGCCCCGCGGCATACCATCGATCCTGTGCATGCGATCACACTGACCGAATACGGCGACCCCGATGTCATGGTCTGGAGCGAGGTACCCGATCCCGTACCGGGACCGGGAGAAGTCCTGATCTCCGTCGCGGCGTCCGCCGTCAACCGAGCGGACCTGCAGCAGCGGCAGGGCAACTATCCGCCGCCGCCCGGCGCCACCGACATCCTCGGGCTCGAATGCTCGGGTGTGATCGCGGAGGTCGGCGACGACGTCACCGCGTGGAAGGTCGGCGACCGGGTGTGTGCGCTGCTCGCGGGCGGTGGCTACGCCGAGCAGGTCGTGGTGCCGGCCGGACAGGTCATGCCGGTTCCGGAGGGTCTCGATCTGCACGTCGCCGCGTCGCTCCCCGAAGTCGCGTGCACGGTGTGGTCGAACGTCGTCATGTACGCCGGGCTGTCCGCCGGCGACACGCTGCTGATCCACGGCGGCGGCAGCGGCATCGGCACCCACGCGATCCAGGTGGCCAAGGCGCTCGGCGCACGCGTTGCCGTGACGGCAGGCTCGGCCGAGAAGCTCGAGACGTGCCGGTCCTTCGGCGCGGACATCCTCATCGACTACAAGACGACGGACTTCACCGAGGAGTTGCGGTCCGCGACGGACGGACACGGTGCCGACGTCATTCTCGACAACATGGGCGCGAAGTACTTGTCTCCCAACATCTCTGCACTCGCCATGGACGGCCGACTGGTCACGATCGGCATGCAGGGCGGACGGGTCGCGGAGTTCGACTTCTCGGCGCTGATGAAGGTTCGTGGAAGCGTGCACTGCGCCGGACTGCGCGCACGACCGCTGACCGGACCCGGCGGGAAGGCCGACATCGTCCGACAGGTGCGCGAGCGCGTGTGGCCGATGATCACCGACGGCTCGGTCGTTCCTGTCGTCCATGCCGAGGTACCGATCGCGGATGCCGCGAAGGCTCACCGCATGCTCGACGACCATTCCACCGTCGGCAAGGTCATCCTGCGGGTCAGGTGAGTCAGGTCAGGGTCTCGAGAACCGAGATCAGCTGATCGATCTCGTGCCGTGTCGTGTACGGCGCGAGACCGATGCTGACGGCGCCGCCGGCGTCCGCCACGCCCAACGACTCGAGCAACCGGCTACCGCCGTGCATTCCGCTGATGACGTCGATGCGGTTGTCGGCGAGACGTGCCGAGACCTTGTCCGAATCGACGCCGTCGACGCTGATGCTCAGGCACGGGATGCGACTCGACGACTGCCCGATGGCCATGACGTGATCGAGAGGCGCCAAGCGGGTCTGCAGGTAGTCGAACAGCCCGTCCTGGTAGTTCTGCAGCGACCCGATGGACAACTCGAGACGCTGTCGCCTCGTTCCGTGCGCGGTCTCGTCGAGGCCGGCCAGGTACTCGACGGAGGCGGTCAACCCGGCCAGCATCGCGTAGTGCAGCCCGCCGACCTCCAGGCGCGCGGCACCCTTCGCGTCGGTGTCCAACGATTGCGACGGCAGCCTGTCCAGCAACTCCGGGTCGCGGAAGACCAGGGCACCGACACGCGGACCGCCCCACGCGGACGCGTTGACCGCCACCACGTCGGCGCGCAGTTCCTCGATGTCGAGGACTGCGTACGGCGCGGCACCCACGGCGTCGACGACGAGGAGTCCGCCTGCCTCGTGCACCAGATCCGCGGCGACGCGGACGTCGGGCGCCGACCCGACGACGGTCGATGCGGCCGTCATGGCGACCAGGCGGGTGTTGGCCGCGATGAGCTCACCGAACTGCCAACTGGGCAGCTCGCAGGTCTCGATGTCCACCTCCGCCCACTGCACCTGGGCGCCGTATCGGTTGGCGATGCGCAACCACGGGGCGACATTGGCCTCGTCGTCCAGACGGGACAGCACGATGCCCGTCCCCAGCCCGAGACGGGTGCTCAGAGATTCTGCGAGTGCGGTGAGGAGGATGCCGTGGTCCGGACCGAGGACGACGCCCTCCGGTGAACCACCGACCAGATCTGCGACGGCCTGCCGGGCGTCGTCGGCCACCTGCGCGCTGCGGAGCGCGTACGGGTGCCGACCTCTGTGTGTCGACGCGGTCCCGCGGAACGTGGTGGACACCGCGGTGGCCACCCGGTCGGGGATCTGCATACCCAGCTGCGGATCGAGATGGATCCAGCCGTCGCCGAGCGAGGGAAAGAGCCCTCGTACGCGGGCGACGTCGTAGCTCATGCCGCACACTCTAGGCGCCGCCGCGGACATGGAGGTCATGCACGTGAACTCCCCTCGCTACGACCCGGTCGCCGTCCCGGGTGAAGATGGAGACATGACGTCTTCCTACGAAGCGAACTCGGACGACAACACCGCCGATCACGTCGTCGTCGTCGGACCCGACGGCCGACCCATCGCGATGAGCCCCAGCGAGGCCGCTGCGGCCGCAGCCAGAGCCGACGTGACGGGCGCGAACGACCGCGACGGTGACGAGGAGACTCTGGCCGACATGGTCGAGCAACCCGCGAAGGTCATGCGGATCGGCACCATGATCAAGCAGCTGCTCGAGGAAGTGCGCGCCGCGCCGCTCGACGACGCGAGCCGCACGCGGCTCAAGGAGATCCACACGTCGTCGATCCGCGAACTCGAGCAGGGGCTCGCGCCGGAGCTGCGCGAGGAGTTGCAGCGCCTCGCCCTCCCGTTCGGTGAGGACGCCATCCCGTCCGACGCGGAACTGCGCATCGCACAGGCCCAGCTCGTCGGGTGGCTCGAGGGCTTGTTCCACGGAATCCAGACGGCACTGTTCGCGCAACAGATGGCGGCGCGCGCCCAGCTCGAGCAGATGCGCCAGGGCGCTCTGCCGCCCGGCGTGTCCATCGGCGGCGGGCCGCCGAGTCAGCACGGCCAGGGCACCGGCCAGTACCTCTGACGGAGTCCGACGGTAGGGTCGTCGGTCGTGGCAGCACCAGCGATCGACTCGGACACCGGGGATTCGAACTCCGGGCAGGCTCCCGCGTCCGATTCGCAGACGTTCGGCCGAGCCGTGCGCGATCTCCGGCAGGGATACGCCCAGCGTGAGCTGTGGCTGAGTCTCGGCTGGCAGGACATCAAGCAGCGCTATCGCCGGTCGGTCATCGGCCCCTTCTGGATCACCATCGCCACCGGCGTCCAGGCCGTCGCCATGGGTTTGCTCTACTCGGTCCTTCTCGACATCGACCTGAAGTCGTTCCTCCCGCACGTCACCGTCGGGCTCATCATCTGGAACCTCATCAGCGCCTCGATCCTCGAGGGCGCGGACGTGTTCGTCGCGAACGAGGGCCTGATCAAACAGCTGCCGTCCGCGCTCAGCGTGCACATCTACCGGCTGGTGTGGCGGCAGGTGCTGCTGCTGGGTCACAACATGCTGATCTACCTGATCATGCTGGCTGTCTTCCGACCGGAACTGCACTGGACCATCGTCATGGCGATACCGGCGTTCTTCCTGATCGTCGTCAACATGGTGTGGGTGTCGTTGCTCTTCGGCATCATCGCCACGCGCTACCGCGACCTGGCGCCGATCCTCGGCAGTGTCGTCACCTTGCTGTTCTTCATGACGCCCATCGTGTGGACCACGGCGAACCTGCAGAAGATGGGCGGAGCCGCAGCCGAACGCGCCCGGCTGGTCGAGATCAACCCTCTGTTCCACTACCTCGACATTCTCCGCGCCCCGCTGATCGGCGAGGACCAGCAGGCGTACCACTGGTACATCGTGCTGGCGTTCACCGTGGTCGGCTTGGCCGTCACCATGGTGGCGATGCGTACGTTCCGGGCCCGCGTGCCCTACTGGGTCTGATCGGACGAGACACACATGACAGTCAGCATCGAGACGCACGGCGCGTGCGTCGACTTCCCGATCTTCGACGCCAAGACGCGGTCGCTGAAGAAGGCATTCCTGGGCAAGGCCGGCGGCACGATCGGGCGTAACGGCAGCGACGTCGTCGTGGTGGAAGCACTGCGGGACATCACGCTGTCGCTGAAGGAAGGCGACCGCGTCGGGCTCGTCGGGCACAACGGCGCCGGGAAGTCGACACTTCTGAGGCTGCTCGCGGGCATCTACGAACCGACGCGTGGCAGCGCCGTCGTCAAGGGACGCGTCGCGCCGGTGTTCGACCTCGGCGTCGGAATGGACCCGGAGATCTCCGGATACGAGAACATCATCATCCGCGGGCTGTTCCTGGGCCAGACGCGCAAACAGATGATGTCCAAGGTGGACGAGATCGCCGACTTCACCGAACTCGGCGAGTATCTCGACATGCCGCTGCGTACCTACTCGACCGGCATGCGCGTCCGCATCGCGATGGGCGTCGTCACCAGCATCGACCCGGAGATCCTGCTTCTCGACGAGGGTATCGGCGCCGTCGATGCCGAATTCATGAAGAAGGCTCGCATCCGGTTGCAGCAACTGGTCGCACGGTCGGGCATCCTCGTGTTCGCTTCCCACTCCAACGAGTTCCTGGCCCAGCTGTGCGATTCGGCGATGTGGATCGACCACGGACATGTGCGCGAGAGCGGCGGCATCGAGGATGTGGTGCGCTCGTACGAGGGCGACGACGCCGGTGACCACGTCCGGCGAGTCATCGACGAGCTCGAGGCTGCCGATCGCGACGACCGTGCCTGAACGCATCGTCGGTGTAGTCGTCACGCACCGACGCCGGGAACTGCTCGCCCAGTCCCTGAAGGTGTTGACGGCGCAGTCGCGTCCACTGGACCACCTGATCGTCGTCGACAACGCGGACGAACCGGCGGTGCGTGAGCTCGTCGAGAACGCGTCCGTGCAGACCACCTACATCGGCAGCAAGCACAACCTCGGCGGTGCCGGAGGATTCGCGCTGGGGATGCTCCACGCACTCGCCCTGGGCGCGGACCGCGTGTGGCTGGCGGACGACGACGGTCGCCCCGAGGGACCGGACGTTCTCGCGACTCTGCTCGACTGCGCCGAGCGGTACGGCCTCGACGAGGTGTCTCCGGTCGTGTGCGACATCGAGGAACCCGATCGCCTCGCCTTTCCTCTGCGGCGCGGCACCGCGTGGAGGCGGTGGCGATCCGAGCTGGGCGAGGAGCAACTGCTGCCGTCGTACGCGTCGCTGTTCAACGGAGCGCTGTTCACAGCCGCGGCGATCGAGGCCGTCGGAGTGCCCGATCTGCGGCTGTTCGTCCGAGGTGACGAGGTGGAGATCCACCGCCGTCTCACGCGCTCGGGGCTCGCTTTCGGCACCTGCCTGCAGACCGCCTATCTCCACCCCAACGGATCGGACGAGTTCAAGCCGATCCTGGGTGGCCGCATGCACACCCAGTACCCGGACGACGCGACGAAGCGGCATTTCACCTACCGCAACCGCGGGTATCTGATGTCGCAGCCGGGCATGCGCAAGCTGCTGCCGCAGGAATGGGTGCGCTTCGGGTGGTACTTCGTCGTCACCACGCGCGACCCGAAGGGGCTACGCGAATGGTTGCGTCTGCGCAAGCTCGGCCGGGATGAGTACTTCCGCAAACCCTGAACTACGGTATGTCCCCATGACGAGTGGACGGTGCGGGTAATGCGGTGGAGCCGACGCGTCAGAGCCTCCGCGCGGGGCAAGGTCGTGCAGGCCGTCCAGGACGCCGTGGCGCCCGAGGCCGACCGTCGACACAGTGAGCTCGTCGACATCCTGAGAGGGCAGGCTAAGACCATCGCCGACCTGCAGGAGTCGATCTCGACACTCGAGTTCCGGATGCGCCGGGACATCCCCTTCGCGTCGGACATCGAAGCCACGGCATCCAGCGCGGATTTCGTCGAGCAGCACATGCCGCGGACGCGCGCGTTCACGCATCCGAACCTCACACTGCGGCACGCCCTGAACGCCGTCTCGATCGACGGTATGGCGCTCGAGTTCGGCGTCGCGTCGGGAAGCACCTTGACGACGATCGTCGACGAATGGACGCGGGCCTCGAACGTCGGAGTCGTCGTCGGATTCGACACTTTCACCGGCCTGCCGGAGACCTGGCGTACCGGATTCGAGGCCGGCACGTTCGCGCAGGACGCGCTTCCCGATGTTCCCGGCGCCCATCTGGTCAAGGGCACGTTCCAGCAGACCCTCGGGCCGTTCCTGTCGAAGAATCGCGGCCCTGTCGCGTTCCTTCATCTCGACGCGGACCTGTACTCGTCGACGGACTTCGTACTGCGCCGACTCGAGTCACGGCTGGCTCCCGGCACCGTCATCGTGTTCGACGAGTTCTTCAACTTCCCCGGCTGGGCAGCACACGAATATCAGGCGTGGACGGAATTCGTCGCACGCACCGGGGTGACGTTCGAGTACCTCGCCTACACGTCCAACGGCGAGCAGGTCGCGGTCAAACTCACGTAGTGGGGCCGTCGAGCCCGTAGAGGCGCGCCCAGTTCTCGCGGCTCGTCAGAGCGGGAAGGGCAGCACGGAACTGGCGCTGCGCTTCCGGGCCTTCGGCACGGAAGCGTGTCATGACGTCCTTGAGACGCTTGGCCACCACCTTGGCCTCGGCCACGTCACGACGGCGCACCCGCACGCCGGACTGCGAGGCGTCCGCCACCACGGCCCGATCGAACAGCGACACGTGCCACCAATGCGCGTCCGCAGCAGGGATGTACGCGAACTCGCCGCGAACGCCGCCTCGGAACTGATCCCGGACGCGTTTCAGGAGAACAAGATCGAGCATCTTGTTGTTGGGGGTGTACCCCGCAGGACTGGTGACCAGATCGGACGACACGACGCCGGGGATCGCACTGGCGGGATGCTTCACCGTCTCCGCATGTTCGTTGCGCATCGCCCGTACCGATTTCAGCACCGACTGTCCACCGTCGTCGAGTATCGACGGACCCGCGAGGAAGTCCTCGATCGCCTGCAACGACGTGTGAGCGAGGCCGTACTGCATCGAGACCGCGAACTGCGAGATCTCCCGTGTGAGCAGCTTGCTCAGCGACTTCACGTCGAAATCGCTGTGCAGGGCCGCGGCGATCAGTGAGTTCCGCGCACTGAAGTACTTCGCCCAGTCGTCGCGGTCCTTCCAATGGAAATCGGCATGCCAGACACCTGCGTTGGGAAGTGTCGCCGTTGCGAAACCATGTGCCCTGGCGCGGATTCCGAACTCGATGTCGTCCCATTGGAAGAACATGGGCAGCGGCAGGCCGATCTCCGACACCACCTCGGCGGGGATCAGACACGACCACCACGCGTTGTACCCGGCATCGACACGCTTGTTCTGACGCTTCTCGGTCAGATCCGCATCGTGCAGCGAATTAGCCGACCAGCGACCGGCTTTCAGCTTCGGCAGATCCGCCTCCTCGCCACTGACGTGAAGGTTGAGCGGGTTCATGAGGTAGAGCATCTGGGCGCCGACGAGGGTCGGCGTCACCGTCACGTTCGCGAAGGCATTCATCCGCAGGATGCTTTCCGGCTCGCACAGGATGTCGTCGTCCATCAGGATGACGTTGGCGTGCTCGTTGATCGCGGTGATCTCGAACATTCCTCGCGTGAACCCGCCCGCCCCACCGAGATTGGGTTGCTGGATGTAGACGAGCTTGTCGCCGAGGATCTCCCGGACCTCCGCGAAGAGCGGACGGTCGGCCACGACGTCGGTGCCCTGGTCGACCACGAACACCGCATCCAATCCCGCGACCAGTTGCTCGTCCGCAGCGAGCGCGGCAAGGGTTTCGGCGCAGTCGGCGGCGCGATTGAACGTGCAGATGGCAATAGCGGCCGGCCGAACGACCGTGGGAGCAGCCACCGTCCATTCGACGGCGGACAGTCGGAGTCGGTCCTCGACCGCCGCGATCTCGATCCACAGATATCCACCGTCGAGGAAGCTGTCGACCGGCGAGGTCAGTGACTGCCGTCCGGTGCCGCTGACACGCACCGTGGTCACCGTGCGATCGTTTCCCCCGGAATCCGATGCTCTCAATCGGATCTCGCCGGCGCCCTCGTGATCGAAAGACACGGTGACCTCGGTGACCGTCGTCCACCGCTGGAAGTAGCTCGCGGCGAAGCGTCCGAAGTAGGTGTCGGTGTCGACGGACGCGCCCTGCTCGACCGTGACGTCGAACCTGCGGCGGTGGACGTCACCGACCGTGATCGACGCGTACAGGTCGTCGGAGACCCGGCTGGACGGGCCCGCGAACGTTCCGCGCTGCACGAGAAGACGAGTCGGAGCCTCGTGCTCGACCATGGTCCGTCGCACCGCGGCGAGGTTGTTGGATCGCGCATCGACATTCACGGAATTGCTCATCACACTCTCCTATGGATCTGCGGTGTGAGCCACCACTGTGCCGAACCACGTCGAACGACGAATCCGACGATATCAACCGATCGGGCTGTCTTCGCCCCGGCGTGAACGGGCGCGCCGCCGCCCGACCAGGCCCACTCCGATCGACATGATCACGACCACTGCGGTGGCCAGCGCTGCCGCCACTCGTCCCACCGCGAGCCCCGGTGACGAATACGTCACCTGCAACAGTCCGCTTCCGGCGGGCACGTCGACGGCGAGAAGTCCCGCCGGACCCTCCCTCACGGCGACAGGCGATCCGTCGAGTGTGGCGTCGTACCCGGGCCAGGCGAGCCGGGAGAAGACGACGGTCCCGGCCGCCCGAGCATCGATCCGAAGAGTCTCCTCGGACGGAGCACTCGACACCGTGCGGTACGTGACCTGCGACGACGACCAGGTCGCCGGTCCGGCTCCGGTGACATCCACGTCATCGCGCGTCCAGACCACCCGTGCGCCGTCGGACGCCGCGACACGCCACCCCGGCGGCGGGGGGCCGGACGTCGCCTCCGGGAGCAGCGTTCGTTGCAGGACGAGTGTGGACACCCCCATGACGTCGACGAGGGGTGCGTCGACCGTCTGCGACGCCGGCGCGAACACGCGATCGAACGCGTCGGCACAGACAGCTCCGCGGTAGTCCATGCAGAGCGTCTCCGCGAACGTGTCGAAGCCCATACCGGTGTAACTCGCCACTGTCTGCGCACCGGTAGCGCGGCCGAGGTTTCCGAACAGCAGCCTGCCGGCGTCGCTGTCCTCGGTGGTCACGGTCGATCGGTCTGCCAATTGGAGCACGGTGCCCCGGTAGAACTGCGAGCCGGCACGCATCCGGTCCAGCGAGATCGCCGCGGAACCTCCCTCGGGAGGCTCCTCGGGTTCCGGCTCCGACGACGGAAGCGGTTGTGCGGCGGACGGGAACGACGAGGTCTGCACAGCCAGCACGGCCGTCGTTCCCACGGTCGCTATCACCACCATCAGCACCGTCGCCCCACGTCGACCGGCGACGACCATGGCCGACACGAACACGGCAACCACCACGAGCCCGACGAGGTGCGTCGGTGACAGGTCCGGTCGGACAGCCCAGGACAGATAGCCGCCGAGGAGGATCGCCGCACCGGTGAGGCCCGCACGCCGCCGGACGTGGTCGCGCGCGAGGCCGGCGGACAGCGCGACGGCAACGACGATCGCCACCACCAGATAAAGGTATTCGACCAGCCGGAAGGGCCACCGGAAGAGCCAGACGTTGGACGGGGCCAGACTGGCAAGGAAATAGAAGCCGCCGACGACGGCAAGACCTGCCGATCCGGAGAAGCGTTTCCGAAGCGAAGGCCAGCGGAGCCATGGGAGGAGCGGCAGGAAGAACCAGGCGAAGTAGGTCGACGGGACTCCCTCGAGTCGTTCCCCTCCCCAGTTCGAGATGGACGGTAGGTAGGTCGGCGAGCTGCCGGCCACCAGATCACCGATGTCGGGGACGAGGAACGTGTCGTTGGCGATCGTGGCCAGAGACTGCCTACTGGTCACGGCGCTGGACCCGAGCAGCGGCAGGAAGACCATCAAGGCGACGGCCCCCACACATGCCCCCGTGATCGTGAGCATGGCGAGGCGTGCACGGTCGCCTCGGACCAGCAGCTCCACACCGACCGCCACGAGCACCACGACGAGCCCGAGGGGCGCGTACGGGTTGCCTGCCGTCATCGCCAGGAATCCGAACACGAAGGGCACGAGTGCGGGCACTCGGCCGAGCGAGAACATCCGGCAGGACCACCAGAAGTGGACGACCCAGGTGAAGGCCGCGAGTCCGGCAGGCCATCCGGCAGCTTCGTACCAGAGCGTGAGGCCCGAGACCGGCAGTGCGATCGCGACGAGGTACGCCGGTGAGCACCGTGCGCCGTAGGACCGCGCCAGCAGGTAGACGCCGACACCCAGAATTGCTGTCATCTCGGCCGCGACGACGAACGCGGCCAGCGCGAGATCGTCGAAATAGGACACGATCACGAAGTTGACCAGGTTCACCGGGTTCCAGATGCCGGTCAGCGCCTCGGCCGCGTAATTGCCACCCATCCATCCGGACGGGTCCATCGTGATCCACGTGCCACTGCGCAACTGGGATCCGAATACGTGCCACAACGGCGCGAATTGCTCGTACATGTCGCCGACGTAGAAGAACAACGTGCCGCGCCACTGCGCCAGAGACGCGAGAAGGCCTACCGTCACGGCCACCAGGACGACGCCGAGGACATCCGGCGCGCGCCGCCCGTGGCGTGGATCCGCCCGGGGTTCGTCGACGGTTTCGACCCCTGCCGTCATCGCAACCCGGCCTGCGCAGATGACGGCTCGTGGCTGCGCGTCAGGATCCTCTTGGACAGCACGAAGGTGAACGGGATGGCGACGATCGCCGCGACGAGCGGGGCGATGCGCTCGTCCATCCCCACGCCGTCGACCAGGGCGATCACGCCCACCGTCGTCACGACGTAGTTGACCACGTTGCCGAGCGGAAAGAGGGCGAACTTACGCCAGGTCGGCGGCGTGCGAAAAGTCCAGTAGCAGTTCAGGAAGAAGGATCCCACCATCGCCACGACGATGGCCATCAGGTGTGCGGCGATGTACGGGACGACGAGTCGCAGAAGCAGGTAACTGCCGTAGTAGACCGTGGTGTTGACGACGCCCACGACGGCGAATCGCACCGCGCCGGGAACCGCCGCTGCGATCGACTCGCGGCGACCGGAGGGGTGGGGCACGTCGGCCGTCACTCCGTATCGTCCGCACTGTCCCGAGCGACCCGGCGGCGGCGGACCGCCCTGCTCGGAGCGTCGCCGCTCTCGGTTTCCGCCACGAGAAAGTGCGGCCGTTGCTTCGTCTCGTAATAGATCCGACCGACGTATTCGCCGATCACGCCGAGGAACATCAGCTGAAGCCCTCCCAGCCCGATGATTGCGGCCACCAGCGTGACGTACCCCGGAACCGATACACCCGCGACGATCGCCGCGATGACGAGAAAGAGAACGTATGCCAGCCCCAGCGCCATCACCGACGCGCCGATGTAGATCGCCAGTCGGACGGGCGCGTTGTTGAACGACATGATGCCGTCGATGCCGTAGTTGACCAACCGCCGGAAGGACCATTTGCTGACACCGCCGCCCTGACGAGCGACGTTCTTGTAATCGACTGTGGCCGTAGGGAAACCGATCCAGGAGAACAGGCCCTTGGAAAACCTGTTGTATTCACCCATTTGCAGCAGCGCATCCACGGCGCGCCTGCTGAGCAGTCGGAAGTCGCCGGCTCCGTCCTGCATGTCCACGTCCACGAGTCGATTGACGGCGCGGTAGTACAACCGGGCGAAGGCGGTACGCCCGAAGGAATCACCGTCTCTGGTGCGACGAGCGACCACCTGGTCGTAGCCCTCTGCGTGAAGCCGCAGCATGTCGATGATCAGCTCGGGCGGATGCTGCAGGTCTGCATCCATGATGACGACGGCATCGCCCTTGGCGTAGACGAGACCGGCCAACATGGCCGATTCCTTGCCGAAATTGCGGCTCAGCGAGATGTAGCGGATGCGCGAGTCCTCGAGATTGAGACGACGCATGATGGCGACGGTGTCGTCCTTACTACCGTCGTCCACGAGGATGACCTCGACGTCCGGATCCGTCGGTGCGAGCTGCTCGAGCAGGCGCTCTGCGAGGTCGAGTAGAACGTCTTCCTCGTTGTGACACGGGACGACCACCGACAGCAACACGACAACTCCAACACGGGCGCGGAAAGCCGCCGATGGGCGGCCCGAACCCGGTCAGTGTGGCACAGGGTCACAGCGACGTAACAATGGACACTCGGTCCCGAAACCGCCCCCGGTCAGGTGATGCGCTCCCCTCCTGCCGCGTAAGCGGCCTCGGTGGTCTGTTTCCGAGCCTGCCACCAGGCGGGATTGCTCCGGTACCAGTCGATGGTGGCGGTGAGGCCGGCGCGGAAGTCGGTGTAGGTGGGTGTCCAGCCGAGTTCGGTGCGCAGGCGGGTGCTGTCGATGGCGTAGCGCAGGTCGTGGCCGGGGCGGTCGGTGACGTGGTCGTAGTCGTTGGTGTCGTGGCCGCAGAGTTCGAGGATGGTTTCGACGACGGTGCGGTTGTCGGTTTCGCCGTCGGCGCCGATGAGGTAGGTCTGCCCGAGGGTGCCGTTGTCGATGATGGTCCAGACGGCGGTGTTGTGGTCGTCGACGTGGATCCAGTCGCGGACGTTGAGGCCGGCGCCGTAGAGCTTGGGGCGGGCGCCGGTGAGGACGTTGGTGATCTGGCGGGGGATGAACTTCTCGACGTGCTGGTAGGGCCCGTAGTTGTTGGAGCAGTTCGAGATCGTCGCGCGGACGCCGAAGGAGCGGGTCCACGCGCGCACCAGCAGGTCGCTGGAGGCTTTGGTGGAGGAGTACGGCGACGACGGGTTGTAGGGGGTGGTCTCGGTGAACCGGGCTGGGTCGTCGAGTTCGAGATCGCCGTAGACCTCGTCGGTGCTGATGTGGTGGTAGCGCACGTCGTGGGTGCGGACTGCCTGGAGGAGGGTGGTGGTGCCGATGATGTTGGTGTGGACGAACGGCCAGGGGTCGCCGAGGGAGTTGTCGTTGTGTGATTCGGCGGCGAAGTGGACGACGAGGTCGGTGTCGGCGACGAGGCGGTTCACGAGTGCGGTGTCGGTGATGTCGCCGTGGACGAAGGTGATGCGGTCGGCGACGGGGTCGAGGGAGGCCTTGTTGCCGGCGTAGGTGAGGGCGTCGAGGACGGTGATCTCGATGTCGGGGCGGGTGCGGGCGGTCAGGTGCACGAAGTTCGCGCCGATGAACCCGGCGCCGCCGGTCACGAGCATTCTCATGGGCGGCACTTTACGTCGAGCGACGCCGACCAGCGCGGTCTGAAAGACTTCACGATCATGCGGGGAATCATTCTGGCCGGGGGAACCGGCTCACGGCTGCACCCGATCACACGAGGTATCAGCAAACAACTGGTTCCCGTCTACGACAAGCCGATGATCTACTACCCGCTCTCGACGCTGATGCTGGCCGGGATCAGCGACATCCTGATCATCACCACCGCTCAGGACGCCGACCAGTTCCGACGGTTGCTCGGCGACGGGTCGCACTTCGGGATCTCGTTGACCTACACCGTGCAACACGAGCCGAACGGCTTGGCGCAGGCCTTCGTCCTCGGTGCCGAGCACATCGGAACCGACGACACCGCGCTGGTGTTGGGCGACAACATCTTCTACGGCCCCGGTCTGGGCTCACAGCTGTCCCGGTTCGACAACCTCACCGGCGGTGCAGTATTCGCCTACGAGGTGTCCGATCCGTCGGCGTACGGCGTGATCGAGTTCGACCGCGCCGGACGGGCAATCTCGATGGAGGAGAAACCCACCGAGCCGCGGTCCAACTTCGCGGTACCGGGGCTGTACTTCTACGACAACGACGTCGTCTCCATCGCCCGCGATCTGCAACCCTCGCCCCGCGGTGAGTACGAGATCACGGACATCAACCGGCACTACCTCGACGCGGGCACTCTCCAGGTGGAGGTGTTGCCGCGCGGAACCGCCTGGCTCGACACCGGCACGTTCGACTCGCTTCTCGACGCGTCGAACTACGTGCGCACCATCGAACAACGCCAGGGCCTCAAGATCGGCGCCCCGGAGGAAGTGGCGTGGCGCCGCGGGTTCATCACCGACGACCAGTTGGCCGAGCAGGCGAAAGCCTTGGTGAAATCCGGATACGGGACCTATCTGCTCAACCTTCTGGAGCGAGGACGACACACGTGAACATCCGGGAGCTGTCCATCGCCGGGGCGTACGAATTCACCCCGCGTCAGTTCGGGGACGACCGTGGTGTGTTCTTCGAGTGGTTCAAGTCCTCCGAGTTCACCGCGGCGACCGGCCGCCCGCTCGAGCTGCTGCAAGCGAACTGCTCGGTGTCCGCGGCCGGGGTGCTCCGTGGAATCCACGTGACGCTGAACCCACCCGGGCAGGCGAAGTACGTCACCTGCGTACGCGGAGCGTTCCTGGACGTGATCGTCGATCTGCGGGTGGACTCACCGACCTACGGCACCTGGGACAGCGTCCTGATCGACGACGTCGACCGCCGCGCGGTGTACCTCAGCGAGGGACTCGGGCACGCGATCCTCTCGCTCGAGGACCAGTCCACGGTGATGTACCTGTGCTCGCTCGAATACGCACCCGAGCTGGACCGCGACATCAACCCACTCGACCCGGACCTCGCCATCGACTGGCCCACCCACGGCCGCGACGGCTCACCGCTGGCCTACCAACTCTCCGACAAGGACGCCGCAGCACCCGCCTTCGCGGACTGGCGCGTCAGCGGAGCTTGAAGATCACCGCACGCTGGACCACGAAGTTGATCACCGTCGCAGTCCCCTGCGCGATGACGAACGCGGCAGCGCTGTAGACGATCGTCTCGGGCCACAGGTGGCCGAACAATGTGTAGAGAAGGTTCTGGACTCCGAAGGTCGCCAGGTAGAGCACCACGACGGCGATGAAGCGTGCTCGCGACGGCGCTGCGGCGAACGTCCACCGCCTGTTGATCAGGTAGGCCACGGTCGTGCCGACGACGAAACCGGCCGCCTTGGCCAGGGAGAGCTGGACGTCGAGCCCGTACTGGAGCGCGATCGTGATGCTGAAATCGACGATGGCCGACAGCACGCCCGTCGCCAGGAATCGCAGGATCTGCGTCTTCAGGTCGAGTGCGTCGTCGGCAGTGTTCTCCGTGACGGGGATCTCGACGGGGAGAGGAACGTGCTGGTGATCGTCTGATGACACAGAGCGTCAGCGTACTGGGCCTGCCACTGCCTGTAACCTGACGAACGATGTCCATCACCGAAATGCCACCCACCAGTGCGCGCACCCTCACCGGGTGGGCACGTACCGCGCCCACCACGGCGCAGGTGCTGACCACGTCCGATCCCAAAGTCGTGGTCGCTGCGATCACCCGGGTCGCGGAGCAGAACGAGAGCAAGCCGTCGCATCTGCGGCGCGGCGTCATCGCCCGCGGCCTCGGTCGTTCCTACGGCGACAACGCTCAGAACGGCGGCGGTCTGGTCGTCGACATGAGCCAGCTGAACCGCATCCACTCGATGAACGCCGAGACCCACATCGTCGACGTCGACGGTGGCGTCAACCTCGACCAGCTGATGCGCGCCGCGTTGCCCCTGGGCCTGTGGGTGCCGGTGCTGCCGGGCACGCGCCAGGTCACCATCGGTGGAGCCATCGGTTGCGACATCCACGGCAAGAACCATCACAGCGCCGGCAGCTTCGGCAACCACGTGCGCTCGATGGAACTGCTGCTTGCCGACGGCACCGTCCGGCACATCACGCCCACCGGTCCCGACGCTCCCCTGTTCTGGGCCACCGTCGGCGGTAACGGCCTCACCGGCATCATCCTGCGCGCCACCATCGAGATGACGCCGACGGAGACCGCGTACTTCATCGCCGACGGTGACGTCACGGCGAGCCTCGACGAGACCATCGCGATCCACAGCGACGGCAGCGAGAGCAAGTACGACTACTCGAGCGCCTGGTTCGACGCCATCTCCGGGCCGCCGAAGCTCGGTCGCGCCGCCCTGTCCCGCGGTTCGCTGGCCACGCTCGATCAGCTCCCGGCCAAGCTGCAGAAGGATCCGCTGCGCTTCAGCGCAAAGCCGCTGTTCACGTTCCCGGACGTCTTCCCCAACGGTCTGGCGAACAAGTACACGTTCGGGCCGATCGGCGAGCTCTGGTACCGCAAGTCGGGTACCTACCGCGGCAAGGTCCAGAATCTGACGCAGTTCTACCACCCGCTCGACATGTTCGGAGAGTGGAACCGTGCGTACGGATCTGCCGGTTTCCTGCAGTACCAGTTCGTGGTGCCGCCGACCGCCGTCGAGGAGTTCACGAAGATCATCCGCGACATCCAGCGCTCGGGTCACTACTCGTTCCTCAACGTGTTCAAGCTGTTCGGCGCCGGCAACGACGCGCCGCTGAGCTTCCCCATCGAGGGATGGAACGTCTGCGTCGACTTCCCCATCAAGGCGGGCCTCGGCGAATTCGTCGCCGAGCTGGACAAGCGCGTCCTCGAATTCGGTGGTCGTCTCTACACGGCCAAGGATTCGCGGACGTCCGCCGAGACGTTCCACGCGATGTACCCGCGCATCGACGAGTGGATCGCGATCCGCCGATCCGTCGACCCCACGGGCGTTTTCGCCTCCGATATGGCCAGAAGGTTGGAACTGCTGTGACGATCGACGCTGTGGGTAACCCGCAGACAATTCTCGTACTGGGCGGAACGAGCGAGATCGGTCTCGCCATCACCGAGGAGTACCTGTCCTCGTCCCCGGCGCGCGTCATCCTCGCGGCACTGCCGAACGATCCCCTGCGTGACGACGCCGTCGCGCAGCTCACCGCCAAGGGTGCAAAGTCCGTGGAGGTCATCGACTTCGACGCACTGGACACCGCATCGCACCCGAAAGTCGTCGACGCAGCATGGTCGAAGGGCGACGTCGACGTCGCGATCGTCGCGTTCGCGGTGGACTTCGATCCCGAGCTGCTGTGGCAGGACCAGCGCAAGGCCGTCCTGACGGCGAACATCAACTACACGGCGTCCGTGTCGGTGGGCGTCCTCCTCGGCGAGAAGATGAAGGCGCAGGCCTTCGGTCGGATCATCGTCATGTCGTCGGTGGCCGGCGAGCGTGTGCGACGCTCCAACTTCGTCTACGGCTCCACCAAGGCCGGACTCGACGGCTTCTACCTCGGTCTCGGAGAAGCGTTGCGCGAGTTCGGGCCTCGTGTGACCGTCATCCGTCCGGGCATGGTGCGCACCAAGTTCAGCGCCCATGTGAAGGAAGCGCCGCTGACTGTCGACAAGGAAGACATCGCCAAGCTGGCCGTCTCCGCGTCCCGCAAGGGCAAGGATCTGGTGTGGGCACCGGGACCGTTCCGCTTCGTCATGATGGCGCTGCGCCACGTGCCGCGTCCGATCTTCCGCAAACTCCCCATCTGAGTCGGCGGTGCAGACCACAGCACCGGCGCGAACGTCACTGACGACTCTCGCCGAGGCGGTTCTCGGCGCCGTGGTCGCAGTCCTGGTGTCGGCTGTAGGTCTCGTCGCGTTCTCGCTGGTGCAGTGGCCGGCGTTCAACTCCTCCAACGTCACACGCGCCGTGGCAACCGTGGGGCAGGTCGCTACTCTCGCCGTGCTCGCTGCGTCGGTGCTGATGATCCGCGCGCAGCGCGCACCTCGGGTGGCGACGCTTCTCTCGTGGGTCGGGTTGTCGGGATTCGTCACCGTCACCCTGGGCATGCCTCTCGCGGCGACCAAGCTCTACCTCTTCGGCATCTCGGTCGATCAGGAGTTCCGCACCGAGTACCTGACGCGGTTGACCGACTCCCCCGCGTTGGCGGACATGACCTACGCGGATCTGCCGCCGTACTACCCGGCCGGGTGGTTCTGGGTCGGCGGCCGTGTTGCCGACGCCCTGGGCATGGCCGGATGGGAGGCGTACAAGCCGTACGCGATCGCGTCGCTCGCCGTGGCCGCAGTGGTCTCACTCGTGCTGTGGCGCAGCCTCGTTCGCGCTGATATTGCCGTGCTGGTCGCTCTGGGTGTGACCGCTCTGGCCGTCGCCTACGCCTCACCCGAGGCGTACGGCGCCGTCATCGCCATCATGATCCCGCCCGTGCTGATCCTGGCGTGGGGTGCGCTGCATCGTCCCGGGTCGACGCGCTGGGCAGGGTGGGGCGCGGTCGTCGGCACCGGCCTCTTCCTGGGTGTCGCCGCCACCGTGTACACGCTCTATCTCGGCATCGCCGCGTTCACCGTCGTGGTGATGGCCGTGGTCTCCGCCGGGATGCGGTACCGCGAACGGCGGTCGTTCACCGCGCTCGTCGATCCCGCTCTGCGGCTGGCCGTCATCGCCGGTATCGCCGGGCTTCTCGCCCTGGTGGTGTGGGCGCCGTACCTACGGGCTTCGCTGACCGGGACCACGGCCGAGAGCGGTACGGCGCTGCACTACCTGCCCGACTCCGGCGCCGAACTGCCGTTCCCCATGGCGCGCTTCACCCTCCTCGGCGCGCTGTGCCTGGTGGGCACGATCTGGATCGTGGTGCGAGCCAAGGACTCCCGTCGTGCTCAGGCCCTGGGACTGGGTGTCGTCTCGGTCTACGGATGGTCGCTCCTGTCGATGCTCGCCACCGTTGCGGGCACGACACTTCTCGGCTTCCGGTTGGAATCAGTCCTCATCCTTCTTCTCGGGGCTGCGGGTGTGTTCGGCGTCGTCGACGGATCGCGCGCGCTGTATCTGATCGCGAGCGAGTCACCGAGGGTGCGCACCGTGTCCGTCGCCGTCGGTGTGGTGGGAGCCGTCGCATTCGCGCAGGACATTCCCCACGTCCTGCAGAACGAGATCACCGTCGCCTACACGGATACGGACGGTGACGGCGTCCGCGCGGATCAGCGTCCCCCCAGCGCCGTGTCGTACTACGCCGAGATCGATGCGGCCCTGACGTCGATACGCCCCGAGCCGCGGTCGGGCACCGTCCTGCTGACCTCGGACACCACGTTCCTGGCCTACTACCCGTACTTCGGTTTCCAGGGTCTCACCTCGCACTACGCCAACCCGTTGGCCGAGTTCCAGGCACGCGCCGCAGCCGTCGAGTCGTGGGCCGACCTGGGCAGCAGCGACGACCTGATCGGCGCACTGGACGATCTGCCGTGGCGCGCACCGGACGCCTTCCTGTTCCGCCGCGGAGCCGACGGGTACACCTTGCGCCTCGCGGAGGACGTCTACCCGAACGACCCCAACGTGCGCCGCTACACCGTGTCCTACCCCGAGTCCCTGTTCGACGATCCACGCTTCCAGATCCGCGAGATCGGGCCCTTCGTTCTCGTGGTGCGCACATGACGAGCGGTACGACCGTCGACACCGAGCCGGAGAGCTCGCCCAGTCCGAAGACTTCCCGGCGCCCCGATGTCGTCGCCGCGGCGGTCTACACGGCGCTGTCCGTCCTGATCCTCCACAACCAGTGGCAGCACCTGCGGTCGGAGTACCTGCGGTTCAGCGGCCAGGACCAGACCATGTGGGAATGGTTCTTCGCCGTCACCGCGCGGTCGGTCACCCACCTCGAGAACCCGTTCTTCACGGATCTGCAGAACGCCCCCGACGGGGTGAACATGATGGCCAATACCGCGATGCTCGGGTTGTCCGTCCCGCTGACCCCGATCACGCTGGCATTCGGAGCGTCCACGACGTTCGCCCTGGCCCTCACGCTCGGCCTCGCCACTACCGCTTTCGGGTGGTACTTCCTGTTCTCCCGCACCGTCGTCCGATCCAGGGCAGCGGCCGGGCTCGGCGGCCTGATCTGCGGGTTCGCGCCCGGCATGATCTCCCACGCCAACGCGCACCCCAACTTCGTCGTGCTGGGGGTGCTCCCCTTCATCCTCTACGTGGTGCTCCGCATCGCCGACGGAGAGCGGCCGCGTCGGAACGCGGTGGTGTTGGGATTGCTGGTCGCCTGGCAGGTCCTCCTCGGCGAGGAACCACTGCTCATCTTCGCCGTGGCCGTACTCCTGCTGCTGGTTCTGTACGGGGTGCAGCGACCTCGTGAAGTGGGGGCCATGGTCGCGCGCTCGGCGCTCCCCGTCCTCGGAGCAGCAGTCCTCACGGCCGTGCTCGTCGCGGTGCCTCTCTGGTGGCAGTTCCTGGGCGCCCAGAGCTACACGCACCTGGACCACAACCTTCCGGGCAACGACCTCGTCTCGCTGATCCAGTTCCCTCCGCAGTCACTGTGGGGAGCGGCGTTCCCCATGGAGGACGTCGCGCTGAACCCGACCGAACAGAACGCCTACTTCGGCATCCCTCTGCTTCTCGTCGTCGTCGCCGCGGCCGTCGTTCTGCGCCGTCGCCCCGTGGCCGTCGCCGCGTTCGTCTCCGTGCTCGTCCTGATGGTCATGTCGCTGGGTGTGCAACTGGTCGTCGACGAGACGGAGACCGGTATCACGCTGCCCGGGGAGTACCTCGACCGTCTTCCGCTGCTGCAGTCGGTCCTCGAGACGCGGTTCGTACTCGCCGCGGTACCGGCGATGGCGCTGTTGCTCGCGATGGTCACCGACGAACTCCTGACGCGGCCCGGATCGCGTCGTCACGCGGTGGTGTGGACCGGAGCGCTCTCCCTCGCGCTCGTCCCGCTGGCACCGACCCCTCTGCCGACGGCCGATCGCGGTGAGACCCCCGCCTTCCTCGCCGACGGAACGTGGCGCGAGTACGTCGATCAGGGCTCCATCCTCACCGTCCCGGTCCCGAACCCCGGAACTGCCGCGGCGCTGCGGTGGCAAGTGGCCACCGGGCTCGAGTACCGCATCGCCGGCGGCTACTTCGTCGGACCCAGCGGCATGGCCGACGGGGAGGCGAAGTACGGCGCGATCGACCGTCCCACGGCCAAGCTGTTGGGCACCGTCGGGCGCACGGGCATCGTCCCCACCCTCTCGGACCAGCAGCGCGCCACGGCACGCGAGGACCTGAGCTTCTGGGATGCGGACGTCGTCATGGTTCCGCCGACGGACCACCAGGACGAGCTGCGCGACACCGTCGACGACCTTCTGGGCCAGGGCGCCACGGACATCGACGGGACCTACGTGTGGGACGTCCGATGACGGCGCGTTACATCCGCGCTCCGTCAGCGGATTCTGGTCTCGTCCGCCTCGTCGCCTAGCATCGGAGCGTGCCGAAGACCCTCGCCGACTCGACCATCGAACCACCGGCCGCCTCGGTACCCGGACGCTCCGCCTTCGCCCGGATCACAATCGTCGCCGTCGTCACCGGACTGCTCGGCGCACTTCTAGCAGTCCTCGCCCCGTTCCTCCCCGTCGAGCAGGACGCCGCGTCGCTCACGTGGCCGCAGGACGGGTCCTTCACCAGCGTGGAAGCGCCCCTGGTGTCGTACAACCCCCTCGCCCTCTCCGCCGCGGTGCCGTGCCGGGTCCTGGCCGATGCACCCGCCGACACGGTCGTCCTGTCCACCGTCGCACCGCAGGCACCGGACGCCCGCCGCGTCGGCCTCGTGATCGGCACCGACGACGCGGGCGCCGTTTCCGTCGTCCTGCGGGATCAGTTGCTGCTGTCCGTCCCTGCCGAGACGGTGCGATCGTGCGACGAGTTGACCGTGTCCTCGACACCGGAGGGCACCACGGCCACCGCCGGTGAGCTGACCGGCACCGTCCCGGGCGACCAGCGGCCGCAGACCGTCGGAATCTTCAGCGGGCTCACCGGCGCGGCCCCCGCCGACCTGTCGGTACGTGTCGACGTCGACTCCCGATTCTCGTCGTCACCCTCCACGCTCAAACTGCTGGCGATCGTCCTCGGCGGGCTTCTGGCCGTCGTCTCACTGGTCGCCCTGCACCGTCTCGACGATGCGGACGGACGACGCGCCCGCCGGTTCTTCCCCCGGCACTGGCTGCGTCTCACCGGTATCGATGTCGTGGTGCTGGGAACGCTGCTTCTCTGGCACTTCATCGGTGCGAACACCTCGGACGACGGCTATCTGCTCAACATGGCGAGGGTGTCCGAGCACTCCGGGTACATGGCCAACTACTACCGCTGGTTCGGTGTCCCCGAGGCGCCGTTCGGCATGCCGTACTACGACGCGCTCGCAGCGCTGGCCAAGGTGTCCACCGCCAGCCCGTGGATGAGGCTGCCCGCGCTGATCGCCGCGATTCTGTGCTGGCTGATCATCAGCCGGGAGGTCATTCCGCGCCTGGGCCGTGCGGTGCGGACGCGCCCGGTCGCCGTGTGGACGGCGGGTCTGGTGTTCCTGGCGTTCTGGTTGCCCTACGACAACGGCCTGCGTCCCGAGCCGGTCATCGCGCTCGGCGCGCTGCTGACGTGGTGCTCGATCGAGCGCGCCATCTCGACAGGTCGACTGCTTCCGGCCGCGGTCGCGGTCGTCATCGCGGCGTTCTCGTTGGCCGCCGGGCCGACCGGACTGATCGCTATCGCCGCTTTGCTGGCGGGGTCGAGGCCCGTCCTGCAGATCATCGTGCGTCGCCGCAAGGCCGTGGGCCTGCCCGCGCTGCTCGCACCGATCCTGGCCGCCGGAACGGTGGTGCTGTTCGCCGTCTTCGCCGATCAGACCGTCGCCTCGGTGCTCGAGGCGACCCGCGTGCGGTCTGCCGTGGGACCCAACGTCAAGTGGTTCGACGAGCGCTACCGCTGGGACGCGCTGCTGAACATCTCGCCGGACGGATCACTGGCCAGGCGCTTCGCGGTGTTCGCGATGCTCCTCTGCCTGGTGACCTGCCTGGTCGTCATGCTGCGCCGCGGGGGCCGCATCCCGGGAACGTCACTGGGTCCGTCCCGGCGCATCCTCGGCATCGTCGCCGGCGCTCTCGCCCTCATGATGTTCACCCCGACCAAGTGGACCCACCACTTCGGTGTGTACGCGGGCCTGGCCGGTTCGCTGGCTGCCCTTGCCGCAGTCGCGGTGATCTCTGCGACCGAACGGTCCCCACGCAACCGCACGCTGTTCACGGCGGCGGTCCTGTTCCTCACCTCGCTCGCCTTCACCGGGTCGAACGGGTGGTGGTACGTCTCGAGCTACGGCGTGCCGTGGTTCGACAAGCCGCCGTCCATCGCCGGCAAGGGGTTCGCGACGCTGCTGCTGGGCCTGACGGTCCTGACGCTCGCCTACGCCGCCTGGCAGCACTTCCGAGCGCCCTTCGTCGCCGCCGAGACCCGACGGACCAGAAAGTTCAGCGGATCGTCCCTGACGGTCGTCGCCGGCCTGGTCGTGCTCTTCGAGGTGCTGTCCCTGCTCAAGGGTGCGGTGGCCCAGTACCCCGCGTACTCCGTCGCGCGGTCCAACGTGAATTCCGTTCTCGGTGAGTCGTGCGGACTCGCGCGCGACGTCCTGGTCGAGACCGATCCGAACGCGTCGATGCTGCAGCCGCTGCCGAACCAGGGTGACGACCCGCTCGCCGGTACCGACAGCGTCGGGTTCACCCCCGACGGTGTCGCGCGCGACCTCAGCGCCGACCGCGAGGACTCCGCGACCACGGGCGGCGCCAACTCGGTCGACCCGTCGGACACCAGTCAGAGCGCGACCACCAGTTCCGCCGGAACCGGAGGCGGCACCACGGCCGGAGCCGGCGTCAACGGATCCCGCATAGCGTTGCCCTTCGGCCTGGACCCCGCCACCACCCCGGTGCTCGGCTCCTTCGGTTCGGGCGATGCTGCGCCGGCCCGTCTCACGTCGGGCTGGTACTCGCTGCCCGAGGCCGACCAGCGAGACTTCCTGGCTGTCACCGCCGCCGGCCGCATCCGCTCCGTGGACGCCGACGGCATCGTGACGCCCGGACAGACCCTCGACGTCGAGTACGCCACCGTCGCCGCGGACGGAACCGAGCAGGTTCTGGGCCGGGTCTCCCCCATCGACATCGGACCGCAGCCGTCGTGGCGCAACCTGCGAGTCCCGCTGGACGGCGTTCCCGCCGAGGCGAACGCCGTGCGGCTCGTGGCCTCCGACGACGATCTCGCCGGAGACCAGTGGCTCGCCGTCACTCCGCCTCGTGCGCCACGGACGACGGTGCTGAACGACGTCGTCGGGTCCACCGCTCCGGTGCTGTTGGACTGGTCCGTCGGCCTCGCCTTCCCGTGTCAACGTCCGTTCGACCACCGGTACGGCGTGGCCGAGCTGCCCGAATGGCGGATCCTCCCCGACCGCAACGGTGCGGAATCCACCAACGCGTGGCAGGACGACGTCGGCGGCGGGCCGTTGGGATGGACCGGTCTCGTTCTCGGCGCCGAAACCCTGCCGACGTATCTCTCGGGAGATCTGCGCCGGGACTGGGGATCACTCGAGCGGTACACCCCGCTCGATCCCGGCGCGGTCGAGGTCCAGCCCGACGTGACCACGTCGTCCCGTTCGGGCATCTGGTCGCCCGGGCACATCAAGTACCAGTAAGTAACCAGCGAGTGCAGCGCCGGGATCACGGTCGCATAACATCGGGAGCCGTGCCCGACGCCCTCACCTCACAGCCGACCGCTCCGACGCCTGCCGGCTCGGAGCGCTCGGTGGACGTCCGACAGCAGTACCGCACCACGCGCCTCGTCGCCGTGGTGACGGGAGTTCTCGGTGTTCTGTTCGCGATCATCACGCCGTTCCTGCCGGTGACCCAGGACGACGCCGTCATCTCGTGGCCACAGAACGGAACCGTCGACAGCGTCGATGCGCCCCTGATGTCCCAGGTGCCGGTGTCCATCACCGTCTCGATCCCGTGCGAGGCCGTCGCGGCCGTTCCCGAGGCCGGCGGCATCCTGCTGTCCACCGCGCCCCCACAGGGCGACGGAGCCGCGCTGAACGCCATGTTCGTACGGGTCGGCGCCGACTCGGTGGACGTGCTGGACCGCAACGTCGTCATCGCGTCGGCACCTCGGTCGGAGTTCCGGTCCAGCGCGTGCCAGGCCATCACGTTCTCCTCCACCATCGACGCGACGTCCGCGTCGTTCGACGGCCTGGTGGATCCGCAGGGCAATCCGCGCGCCGGCGAGCTCCCCGGAGATCTGCGGCCGCAGGTCGTCGGTGTCTTCTCGGACCTGTCGGGCTCGGCGTCGCAGTACCCGGGCCTCGAGGTGTCGATCGCCGTCGACTCACGCTTCTCGTCGTCCCCGACGATTCTCAAGCTCCTCGCCATGATCGGTGCGATCGCGTGCACGGCACTCGCGCTCGGCGCACTCGCCCGACTCGACGGCACCGACGGACGCACGCACCGTCGCTTCTTCCCCGCGCACTGGTGGAAGGTCACCGGCATCGACGCCGTCGTCGTCGGCGCACTCGCGGGCTGGCACTTCTTCGGCGCGAACACCGCGGACGACGGCTACCTGCTGACCATGGCCAGGGTGTCGGAGAACGCCGGGTACATGGCCAACTACTTCCGGTGGTTCGGCGTCCCCGAGGCTCCCTTCGGCTGGTACTACGACGTGCTCGCCGCCTTCGCGAAGATCTCCACGGCGAGTCCGTGGATGCGCCTACCCGCGCTGATCGCCGGCATCCTGTGCTGGTTGGTCATCAGCCGCGAGGTCGTTCCCCGCCTCGGTCGCGCGGTACGCATCAACTCGGTCGCCGTCTGGACCGGCGGCCTGGTCTTCCTCGCGTTCTGGCTCCCGTACAACAACGGACTCCGCCCCGAACCCGTCGTCGCCCTCGGCGCCCTGCTCACCTGGTGCTCCGTCGAGCGGGCCATCGCGACCGGACGACTGCTCCCCGCTGCCATGGCCGCGTTGATCGGCGCGTTCACACTCGCTGCGGCCCCGACGGGCCTGATGTGTGTCGCGGCCATCCTGACCGGCATCCGGCCGCTGGTGCGCATCGTCGTCAAGCGCCACCGCATGGTGGGAACGCTTCCGCTGCTCGCACCGTTGGCCAGCGCCGGAGTCCTGGTGCTCATCGTGGTCTACGGAGACCAGACGTTCGCGGCCGTGCAGGAATCGACCCGCGTGCGCACGCTGATCGGTCCGAACCTGCCCTGGTACAACGACTTCCTGCGGTACTACTACCTGTTCGTCCAGACCGTGGACGGATCGGTCGCACGACGCTTCGCATTCCTGACGATGCTCCTGTGCCTCTTCACCACCGTGTTCGTCCTGCTGCGCCGCAAGCGCATTCCCGGCGTTCCGTCCGGACCTGCGTGGCGACTCATCGGCGTCGTGTTCGGCACCATCTTCTTCATGATGTTCAACCCCACCAAGTGGACTCACCACTTCGGGGTCTACGCGGGCATCGCCGGATCCCTCGCGGCGCTGACGGCGGTCGCCGTCTCGGCCAGCGCCCTGCGGTCCCGGCGCAACCGGACCGTCTTCGTCGTCGGCCTCGCCTTCGTTCTCGCTCTGTCCTTCTCGGGCATCAACGGATACTGGTACGTCTCGAGCTACGGCGTGCCGTGGTTCGACAAGGTGGTGTCGATCAAGGGCATCCAGTCGAACACCGTGCTCCTCGTCCTGTTCTTCTGCGCCGTCGCTCTCGCGGCGTGGCACTACCTCCGCGAAGGTTTCGCAGCACCGCAGCCACGGGCGGGAAGTGAACGCGGACGTCGCATCCGCAAGTTCGCGGCCGCACCGCTGACCGTCGTCGCCGGACTGCTGGTGCTGTTCGAGATCCTCTCGCTCCTCAAGGGCGCCGTCTCCCAGTACCCCGCGTACTCGTTGGGGCGCTCCAACGTTCAGGCACTGGCCGGCAACAGCTGCGGGCTCGCCCGGGACGTCCTGGTCGAATCGGACCCCAACGCCGGTGTCCTCACGGCGCTGCCGGGTCCCGTCGACACCGCGACCGGTCCCCTGGGCGGAGCGGAGCCGGTCGGCTTCACTCCCAACGGCATCCCCACCGACCTCAGTGCCGATGCGGTGGAAGTCAAACCGGGACAGGGCAATACGGATCAACAGTCCGTCGGTGCAGCGTTCGAGGAAGGTCAGTCCTCCGGCACCGCCGGAGGCGTCGGCGCCGCGGGTGTCAACGGCTCCACCGCCAAATTGCCGTTCGGTCTCGACCCCGCGACGACACCCGTCCTCGGCTCCTACCAGGCCGGCGTGCAGACACCGGCCTACGCCACCTCGAGCTGGTACGGACTTCCCGCACGCAGTGACGACGCACCACTGGTCGTCGTCACCGCCGCGGGCCGCATCTGGTCCGAGAACATCGAGACCGGCGAGACCACGTACGGGCAGTCCTTGCGCGTCGAGTACGGCAAGCGCCAGCCGGACGGCACCGTGCAGGTTCAGGGTGACTACCTCCCCAAGGACATCGGCCCCGCACCGTCGTGGCGGAACCTGCGCATCCCACTGGACGAGCTCTCGCCCGACGCCGATGCCGTGCGAGTCGTCGCCAACGATCCCAACCTGACCGGTGACCAGTGGCTGGCGTTCACCCCACCGCGTGTTCCCGTCGTCAAGTCCCTGCAGGACGAGATCGGGACGACGCAACCGGTTCTGCTCGACTGGGCCGTGGGCCTGCAGTTCCCGTGCCAGCGCCCGTTCGACCATCTGGACGGTGTCGCCGAGGTCCCGAACTTCCGCATCCTCCCGGACCGCGGGCTGGCCGTGTCGTCCACGGACACGTGGCAGGCCGCCGAGAACGGTGGGCCGCTGGGCTTCACCGAGATGCTGGCGTCACCCACCACCGTCCCGACCTACCTGAACCACGACTGGGGCCGGGACTGGGGCTCGCTCGAGCGTTACGACAAGTTCGACCGCAGTGCGAGCGCGGCGTCGGTGGACGTCAGGAAGCAGACGCGCAGCGGGCTGTGGTCGCCGGGGACTCTGCGGGTCTACTGACCCGGATCGGCCGGTGCGATCGGGAGCGGGTGCGCGCACGAGTTCGGCGCCGGCACAGCGTCGAACCGGTCCTGGATCCAGTCGACCGCCAGCAGACCGCCGACCTTGGCGGTGTCCTGGTGCGTCGTCTGTCCCAGCCAGGACATGTCGTACGTCGGTGACGCTGCCGCGCAGAACTCGTCCGACAGCAGGGCTGTGGTGTTCGGCAGCACGATGACGTCCGACAGGCTCTGGACGACGAAGGTGGGCACACCGATCCGGTTCACGTCGATCGTCTGGTCGGCCACCGCCGCCACCCACTGCGGATTCGTCATCGGGTCGGACGCGAAGAACTGCTGACCCTCCGCGCGTTCGAGCAGCAGCTTCCCCAACTCCTGCGTGATGCAGCCCTGGCCGAGGTCGGCGTACCGGGACATCGCCGACGAGCTCAGCACGCCGTCCAGGGGCAGATCGGGGTAGACGACGGGCCACGAGACCGCGACACTCGGCCCGATACCCCAGGCGACGAACTGGTCGTACTGCTCGGTGAACAACGGACCCAACAGGGCGGCGGGAGCAGCAGCCGCGGCGCCGACCAGCCGGAGTTCGGGCGCCAGGTCGGCGTACATGGCCGCGGACATCGACGCATGGCCACCCTGCGAGTGGCCGAACGTCACGTACGTCGAGCTCGCCTCCGCATCCGGGTAGTTCCGCGCGGCCCGAACCGAGTCGATGACGTCCTGCGCTTCGCTCTTCGCGATCAGGTAGTACGGATCTCCTGCGGTGCCGATGCCGGTGTAATCCGTCGCAGCCACCACCCAGCCTCGGTCCATGACGGACGGCAGCCAACTACCGAAGTCGAGGTCGTCGAGCGTCGGTCGATAGCGACGGGACGGTGTGCACTCGTCGCCGAACCCCAGAGTGCCGTGCGCCCAGGCGAGTACGGGCCGGCCACCGGGAGGAGCGGGGGCGTCGGGAACGATGAGCATCCCCGAGGACACCGCGGCCGCGCCATCGGGGGCGTTCGTGCCGTACAGCATCCGGTACGCCGTGCCACCGGGAACGTCGAGGTCCGAGATCGGCTCCACCCGGACCAGCTCACCCGGCGCCGGAGCGTCGTCGGGTGTCTCGTAGAACGAGGAGAGGGAGTTCTGGAACGACTCGTCGTCCCGCGATTCGGTGGTGGACCGCACCCCCAGGACCACGGCAGTCGCCGCGACGCCCACCAGGACGACGCCGCCGATGACGGCGAGAACGGTGACCGTCCGTGTCATGGGTGCACCATAACGGACCGGACGGTCACCGTGACCGGATCGGACGGGGTCGGCTAGATCGGGAAGAGGTGCTGCTTACGGGGGCGACGTTCCTTCGTCTTGTCCCGCAGGATGTGCAGCGCCTTGCGGATCTCGAGGCGGGTGCTCGACGGCTCGATGACGGCGTCGATGTACCCACGCTCGGCGGCGATCCACGGCGTGGCGACGTGTTCGTTGTAGAAGTCGATGAAGCCCTGACGGATGGCCGGCGCGTTGTCCCCCGCCTCGGCGAGCTGCTTGCGGGCCATGATGCTGACCGCGCCCTCGGCGCCCATCACCGCGATGCGGGCCGTGGGCCACGCGAAGTTGATGTCGGCACCGAGTTGCTTGGATCCCATCACCGCGTATCCACCGCCGTAGGACTTGCGGATCACGACGGTGACCTTCGGGACCGTCGCGCACACGTACGAGAAGATGAACCGGCCGCCGCGCTTGATGACGCCGATCTTCTCCTGCTCGAGGCCGGGCATGAAACCCGGTGTGTCCGTGACCAGGACGAGCGGGATCTCGAACGCGTTGCAGATGTTGATGAAGTGCGACGCCTTGTCGCTGCTCGCCGCATCCAAGGCGCCACTGAGGTGCATGGGCTGATTCGCCACGACACCCACCGGACGACCGTCGACACGCGAGAAGCCGACAATGATGTTGGACGCCGTCTGCGCGGTGAGCTCGTGGAAGTCGCCGTCGTCGAAGATGCGCAGCAGGATCTCGTGCATGTCGTAGCCGGCGTTGTCCGAGTCCGGCATGAACACGTCGAGCGAACGATCGTCGTCGGTGATCGTCGGCTCGAGGCCGGGGTTGATCACCGGCGGCTGCTCGTGGCAGTTCGACGGGAGGTAGGACAGGTACTTCCGCACCCACTCGAAAGCGGCCTTCTCGTCGGCGGCCACGTGGTGGACATTTCCGTACTCGGCCTGCTTCCGTGCACTGCCCAGGTCGTGCAGGCTGACTTCCTCGCCGGTGACGGATTTGATGACGTCCGGTCCGGTGACGAACATGTAGGCCTCTTCGGTGGCCACGATGATGTCGGTGTTGATGGGTGCGTAGACGGCGCCGCCGGCGCACTTGCCCAGGATCACCGAGATCTGCGGGCACATTCCCGACAGCGGTTCCTGGCGGCGACCGAGCTCCGCGTACCAGGCGAGCGAGGTCACCGCGTCCTGCACGCGGGCGCCGCCCGAGTCGTTGATGCCCACACACGGGCAGCCGATGTCGGCTGCGAACTCCATGATGTGGGCGACCTTGCGGCCGAACATCTCTCCGACGGTGCCGCCGAACACGGTCTGATCGTGCGAGAACACCGCGATCGGACGTCCGTCGACGGTCCCGTGACCGGTCACGACTCCGTCGCCGTACAGCGAGTCCTGGTTACCGGGCGCACGGACGAGCGCGCCGATCTCCACGAAGGAACCCGGATCGAGCAGCATGTCGATGCGCTCGCGAGCGCTGGGGATCCCCTTCTTGGCACGCTTGGCGACGGCGACGTCACCCGCGGGTTCGCGGGCGACCTCGAGCTTCTCGCGGAGCTCGGCCAGTTTGGCGGCAGTCGTGGATGTCACGTGTGCGACTCGCTTCCCTTCGGCGTGATCGACGCCGAAATCTTCTCCATCTTGCTCTGGAGATCCGCACCGATCGCCGAGATGTACGGCTCGTCGATCACTGCGAGGTGGTCACCGCCGATGTGGACGATGTCCAGGTTCGGAGCGTACGGGCCCCACCCACCGTGCGGCTCACGCTTGCCCAGTCGGGGCTCGAGTGCGATGGCGTCGTCGTGGTACTTGTCGGCCATGTAGAGCGTGACGTCGCCCTCGTAGTGCTGAGGCTGCGCGGTCTGGATGGCCCGGTTGTCCAACCACGACGTGCGCTGGTGCTCGATGATGCCGCTCGGGATCTTCGCGCTGCTCATCTTGACCATGTCCATGATGATCTTGATCTGACCGTCGTCGTCCGCCGCCGCCAACTTCTCGTAGGGCAGCGGGTAGTCGACGTTGTACAGCTTCTTTCCGACCTGCGCGTACCGCTTCCAGCGCAGCTGGATCTCCTCGGGTGTGTCCGGGATCGGCTCGAACGGCATGACCGTGTCGATGAGGCCGACGTACCGGACGTCCGCACCTTCCTCGCGCAGCAGCGACGCCACCGCGTAAGACAGCACGCCGCCCAGCGACCAGCCGATGAGGACGTAGGGACCGTCGCCCTGGATCTCCCGCAGGAGCGGAAGATACGCGCGCGCCCGGTCCTCGATCGGACCCTCGGTGCGCTCGAGGCCGTACATCGGGGTGTCCGCGGACAGCCTCTTGAGCAGCGGTTCGTAGACGACGCAGGAGCTGCCGGCCGGGTGGAACACGAAGACCGGCACGGCCGTCGACCCTTCCGGGCGGGCCCGCAGCGTGCGCACCAGTCCGGTCACGTCACCGGACTCGAGGAAGGGACGGACCACGTCGGCGAGCTGCTCGATGGTCTCCGAGTCGAGGATGTCGTCGAACGTTATCTCACCCTTCGACCGTTCGCTGAGCCGCGCCGCGAGCTTCTCGGCCGTCGGATCGTCGAGCACCGGAAGGGTGTTGAAGATGCCCTTCGCCGACTGTCCGGTCACGACGGCCCAGGTGGCGAACGTCAGGCGCTCGGCGGCGTCACGCGGGGCGACGTCGGTTCCGGTGGCCTCGGCGAACGACTGGGCGTCGCTCACATCGGTCGGTGCCTCGAACGCTGCCGCGGCCGTCGGAGCAGGCTGCTCGACTGCCTCCGGCTCGGGCTCTGCCACGACCGGGTCGGGCTGTGCGACAGGCTCTTCCGCGTCCACCGTGGCGGTCTGCTCGGCGAGTCGATCGCGTTCCTGCGCCTCGGCGAGGGCGGCGACCTCCTCACGGTTCTCGAGCGCGTAGCGCAGGTACTTCTCCACCTCACGCAAGCTCGCGTCCCGCACGGCCTGCAACTGCACCTGCGGAATGTCGAACTCGAATTCGACGCGATTCTTGATGCGGACAGCCATCAACGAATCGAGACCGAGCTCGATGAGCGGGATCTCCGCGGGGAGATCCTCCGGCGAGTAGCCCATGGATTCCGCGACGACGATCGCCAGGCGGTCCTCCATCGTCTGCGTACCGTTCGGATCCCAGCGGTCACCGAAGTCGTCGACGACCTCCGGCTCCTCCTCGACGAACGGTTCCTCGACTCGATCCGCCGACAAGCTCTCGGCCGCAGCGGATCCCGTGACACCCGACCCCGTGACGACAGCGTCGGCGACAGCGTGGAACGTGCTGCCGTCGTTCCAGTGCACCTGCAGAGATGCACCACCGGGGTGCGGGGTGAGCGTGGTGGTGAGTGTTCCCGTGGCCGGCACGGCGCGCTGCGCCACGACGGCACCGACGGTGACGTCACCGAGGACGTCTCCCGCGAGCACGGACACCAGGTCGCCGATGCTGGAGATACCGGACACCGGTGTCTCCCAGACGAACCGGCCGTCGGGAAGGGCGACCCGGGTACCGGCCGAGCCGGATCCACCGAGATGCACGGCCGTGTCGATCCAGTGATGCTTGCGTACGAAGGACGTCCGCGGGATCTCGGCGTACTCACCGTCGTCGAACAGAGAGGCCAACGACACGGCGTGGCCGTGGACGTACAGCTCCGCGAGTGCAGCGAGGAACGTTGCCGCCTCGCTCTCCTTGCGCTTGAGTGTGGCGACCAGCGTGGCGTCGGGAACTCCTGTCGCCCAGGCGGTCGCTGCGATCGACATGAGGGCCACGGGATTCGGCGACAGCTCGACGAACGTGGTGTAGCCGGCGTCGACCGCCTGCTTGACGGCCTGGGTGAACCACACCGGGTGGCGCATCCCCTTCGTCCAGTAGTCGACGCCGTGCACGGCCTCGTGGCCGGCGCGGTAGAACGCGTCCTTGTCCACCGACGAGAACACCGACACCGCGAGCGGATGCGGTTCGATGCCCATCAGTTCCGCGGCGAGCTCTCCGAGGAGAGGATCGACCGCGGAGGTGTGGCCTGCACCCTTGACGTCCAGGACGCGGCCCATCTTGCCGAGGGACTCCGCGTACTCGACCAACTTCTGCACCGGTTCCGCCGGTCCGCCGACGGTCGTGTGTGTCGGGGCGGCGTACACACTGGGCTCGACGCCGGGGAATCTGTCGGCCAGCTCTGCGACCTCGGCGGCGGAGAACTCGACCAGCGCCATCGCGCCGGCTGCCGCGTCACCGAGACCTTCCTGACCTTCGCCCAGCAGACGAGAGCGGGCGACGATGATGCGCACGGCATCCTCGAGGCCGAGACCGCTCGCGGCGTACGCGGCGGCGACCTCTCCCATCGAATGTCCCACCACTGCCGTCGGTGTCGCACCGTAGGCGCGCAGGGTCTCCACCAGCGCCACCTGGATGGCGAAGATCCCGACCTGCGAGTTCTCGAAGTCGTACGTCAGCGCGTCGTCCTCGACGATCGCGCGGATGGAGTATCCGGACTCGTCCTCGATCAGCGTGTCGACGCGGTCCAACGCCTCGGCGAAGATCGGCTCGGCCGCGTAGAACTCCTTCGCCATCTTGCGATGCTGCGCACCGAACCCGGAAAACACCCACACAGGTCCGTTGGATGCGGGGGAATCCGAGCTGAACACGCCGGGTCCCGGCTTGCCGTTGGCAACGGCGCGCAGTCCGGTGACGGCCTCCGCACGCGTCGTGGCGATCACGACCGCGCGGGAGCGACCGTGATTGCGGCGAGACAACGAGCGACCGACGGCGTCGAGGGGCGTCGTGCTGCCGACTTCGGATTCGAGCCAATCGGCCAGATCGGCTGCCGCGCGACGACGCCGTGACGGCATGCTCGCGGAGACGGCCAGCAGCACCGGAGCGGCGGGTTCGGGATCGACGTCGTGGTCCGGGATGCTCGCCAGTACCTGCTCGATCTCGGCCTCTGTCTCCTCCGGCACACCGACGGGCTCGCCGACCAGTGCCTCGGGGTCGACGGACGAGGCGTCGAATTCGGGCTCGGTACCCGCATCCGCGACCGCACCCGGTACGTACTCGCGCACGACGACGTGGGCGTTGGTACCGCCGAAGCCGAAGCCCGAGATACCGGCGATGGCGGCACCCGAGTAGCGGGGCCACTCCGTCGCGGTGTCGACGACGCGTAGACGCGCGGCGTCGAACGGGATGTACGGGTTGGGGCCCACGTAGTTCAGTGAGGGCGGCACCTGGTTCTCGCGCAGCGCGAGAACCACCTTGATCAGACCGGCCGCGCCCGCAGCGCTCTCGAGGTGGCCGAAGTTGGTCTTCGCGGAACCGAGAAGTGCCGGCTTGTCCGCGTCGCGTCCACGCCCGACCACGCGACCGAGGGCGTCCGCCTCGATGGGGTCGCCGAGGATGGTTCCGGTGCCGTGCGCCTCGATGTAGTCGACCGTCGAGGGAACGATTCCCGCGTCGCGATACGCGGTCCGCAGGACGTCCGCCTGGGCGTCGGGGTTGGGGGCTGCGAGACCGTTGGATCGGCCGTCCTGGTTGACCGCGCTGCCGGCGATGACGGCGAGCACGGTGTCCCCGTCACGCTCCGCGTCCTCGAGGCGCTTGAGGACGACCAGTCCACCGCCCTCGGATCGGATCATGCCGTCGGCGTCGGACGAGAAGGCCTTGATCTTGCCGTTCGGGGCGAGCACACCGGTCTGACCGAAGCCTAGTGTCGCTGCGGGCGAGAGGATCATGTTGACGCCGCCCGCCAGCGCGAGCGTGGACTCTCCACTGCGGAGGCTTCGCACAGCCTGGTGCACGGCGACGAGCGACGACGAGCACGCGGTGTCGAGGGCGACGGACGGACCACGGAAGTCGTAGTAGTACGACACGCGGCCGGCGACGACGGCAGTCGACGTTCCGGTGAGTGCGTACGGATGCGGGTCGGGATCGCTGACGGCGATCATCTGGTAGTCGTTGGTCGACGTTCCGATGAAGACACCGACCTGCGTGCCCTTGAGCTCGTTCGCGGGGATACGAGCGTCCTCGAGCGCTTCCCACGTCAGTTCGAGCGCCAGGCGCTGCTGCGGGTCGACGTTGGCAGCTTCGCGCGGCGACATCGCGAAGAACTCGGCATCGAAGGATTTGACGTCGTCGAGGTACCCGCCCTTGGTCACGGTCTCCTCGACGGCCTCCGCGATGCGGCGGTCGCCGAGAAACTCCGACCACCGGCCCTCGGGGAGATCGGTGATGCCGTCTCGACCGGCCGAGAGCATGTCCCACATCTCGTCCGGCGTGTGTCCCGCTCCGGGGAACCGCGTCGAGACGCCGACGATCGCGATGTCGTGGGAATCGCCCGCCGGTGCCGACAGGTAGAACGAGTCGTCGGTGGTGCCGCTCTCGGACTCGGGCTCACCCTCGATGATGCGCGTGGCGAGCGACGCGATCGTCGGATGCTGATACGCGACCGTCGCCGTCAGCGTGACGCCGACCAGTTCCTCGATCTCTCCGCTCAACGCGACGGCGTCGCGCGAGGACAGACCGAATTCCTCCATCGGACGATCGTCGGAGATCTGCGCGACGGGCTGACCGGTGGCGTCGGCCACCCACTGCCGCAGCCAATCCCTGAGCTGCGCGACCGTCATCTCTCCCGCGGGCTGATTCGCTGCGGAACCGCCGCTCTCGGGGAGGGTGGTCGGCTCCGGTACGGACGTCGTTGTCTCTTCTTCAGCCATCAAACTCGCCAAACTACCCGCGTCGGGTGATCAGTCTTCGGGATTGTCGGGGAACGCGGTCTGCTGGTATCCACCACGCAGCGTTCCCTCGATGTACGCGGCCTTGCACGCGCGACGTGCGATCTTCCCGCTGGACGTACGCGGAATAGACCCGGCCGGGACCAGCAGGATGTCGCGTGCGGTGACGCCGTGGCGCTGCGAGATGGCCGCTCGGACCGTGTCGGCGATCGGCTGCGGATCGGCCTTGCCGGCGCCCGGTGCGCGCTCGGCGACCAGGACCAGCTGCTCGGACGAATCGCCTGCGTCGCGGGTCAGACCGGCTCCGCCGTGCTCGAACACGAAGTCGGGAAGCTGGTTCGCCGGAACGGCGAAGGCCGCCACGAAACCGGGACGCAGAGCGCTGCTCGCATCCTGTGCCGACGCCTCGAGATCCTGCGGGTAGTGGTTGCGGCCGTCGACGATCACCAGGTCCTTCACGCGACCGGTGATGTAGAGCTCGCCGTCCACGTAGACGCCGTAGTCGCCGGTGCGCATCCAGTTCGCACCCTCGGGGGCACCGTCCGCGTGACTGTTCTCGCTCAGGTGCGAGACCAGCGTGTTGTGGAACGTCTCCGACGTCTCCTTCTCGCGGCCCCAGTAGCCCTTGCCGATGTTCTGACCGTGCAGCCAGATCTCGCCGACGTGGTTGTCGGGGACCTCCGCCGCGGCATCTGCGTCGACGATCGCCGCCCACTGGCTGCGCGCGACGTACCCGCACGAGACCTGCGGGATCGAGTTCGGCGTTCCTTCCTCGACCTTGACGATGCGTCCGGCGTTGAGCTCCGTGCGATCGACGTGGATGACGCGGGCCTCGTCGGAATGCTTGGTCGAGGAGACGAACAACGTGGCCTCGGCCATGCCGTAGGACGGCTTGATCGCGGTCTTCGGCAATCCGTACGGCATGAAGGCGTCGTTGAACTTCTTCATCGACGTGGTGGTGACGGGCTCGCTACCGTTGATCAGACCGATGACGTTCGACAGGTCGAGCGTCTCGCCGTTCTTGGGCAGACCGCGCTGCGCGGCGTGCTCGAAGGCGAAGTTCGGAGCGGCGGCGAACGTACCGGCGCCGTCCGAGACGGCCGCGAGTTCCTTGATCCAGCGCCACGGGCGCTGCACGAAGGCACGCGGACTCATGATCGTGATGTATTTGCCGCCGAGCGCGGGGAGGATCACCGTCAGCAGGCCCATGTCGTGGAACAGGGGCAACCACGTCACTCCACGCGAATCGTGGTTGAGCTCGATGGCGTCGACCATCTGGAGTGCATTGACGCCCACGGCGCGGTGCGTGATCTCGACGCCGGCCGGGACACGCGTCGAACCGGACGTGTACTGCAGGTACGCGATCTCGTCGATGTCGGCGGGCGGCTCCACCCAGGTCGAACCGACACTGTCCGGGATGGCGTCGACGGCGATGATGCGGGGTCGCTTCGCGGCCGGAAGCGACCGGAAGAACTGGCGGACGCCGGCAGCGGAGTTGGTGGCCGTCAGGATCGCGGACGGCTCGCAGTCGCTGAGAACGGCGTGCAGCCGGTCACTGTGACCGGGCTCGTCGGGGTCGAACAACGGCACGGCGATCGTGCCGGCGTAGACCGCACCGAAGAACGCGACGACGTAGTCGAGGCCCTGGGGCGCGAGGATCGCGACGCGGTCACCGGGCGTGGTCACCTGCTGCAACCGTGCAGCCACGGCGCGAAGGCGGGCGCCGAACTGCGACCAGGTCAGCTCGTGTACTTCGCCGTCCCGCTCACGCGAGTAGTCGACGTACCGGTACGCCAGGTCGTCACCGTTGTCGGCGACGTTCTGCTCGACGTGGCGAACGAGCGTGAGATCCTCGCGGATCACGATATTGCCACTGTCGTCGACGAAATCGTCGAACGAGTTACTCATCATCATCTCCTCCGAACCGCCGCGGTGTCGCCAGTGCGACACCCCCCGATCCTGACGTAGGCAGCGCCTTCGGACGCGAACAGCTCGAACGCGAGCGAGGTCATCCTACTCACCGGTAAGTCTCAGCGGACCTGTCACCACTGAGTGGTGAACTCGGTCGAAAGTATGGTACCGACCCATTCAGCGTCATTCGCCCGCCAACAGTTGGACAACGGGAGCGAATGCATCCATCTGGGTGGGGAACACCCCGACGTACGACATGGTGGTGGCAGCCCTGACCTGGCGTATCTGCTCTGCGATCTCCTCGAACGAGCCGATCGCGATGTAGGGAGACTGCAGGATCTGCTCCACCGACAAACGCGTGTCGGCTTCCATGTTCGGCGGGAATCCGTTGTCGAGCGCACCGATCACCATCTCGGCCGTCTGTTCGCGGTCGTCCGAGATCAGGATCGTCGTGATGGTCCAGTTCAGTTCGATCGAGTCGAACCGGTCACCCGCCGCCGCGCGAATGGTCTCGACCCGCTCGATGCTCTTCTCGAGAGTGATCTCCGACAGCTTGAGCTTGCCCTCCGCAGTCGTGCTGGGAACGAGCGAGATGATGTCCGCGTGCTTCGCCGCCATGGTGAGCAATTTCGGGCCGCCGCCGCCGACAGCGATCGGAGGACGCGGGCCCTGACGGGGACGCGGGCTGCCCTGCAGTCCGTTCACCGAGTAGTGCTTGCCCTGGAAATTGCATTCCTGGCCACGCAACAACGTATCGAGAATGGTCAGCGACTCGTCCAGCTTCTCGATGCGGACGGCGGGACTCTCGTAGGCGATCCCGGACTTGTCGTACTCCTCTTTCAGCCAGCCCGCGCCGATACCGAGTTCGAGCCGACCGCCGGAGATCTGATCGATCGTCGTCGCATCCTTCGCCAGGACCGCGGGATGACGGAAGTTGTTCGCGAGAACGGCAGTCCCGATGCGGATCTTGTCCGTTGCCACTGCCAGCGCTCCGAGCGCAGCGATGGGTCCGACCTGATTGCCCAGGTGGTCGGGGATCATGAAGCTGTCGAAACCGAGTTCCTCGGCCTTCTGCGCGAGCTTGACGAAGCGACGAGCACCGCCCTCGTCCGGGTTGCCCTCACCGCCGGCCGCGAATCGGAACTTCCGCAATGGCGCAGACGTACCCGCGGCGTCGGCAGAACTCATGGACTCTCTCTCCTGCAGCATCAAGTGTGTCGGCACGGCGCCGGTGGTCGGTACCCGGATCGAGCCGACTCGCCACTCTAGCCGTTACCGGCCCGAGACCAAAAGTCGCCTGTGACGACGTACGAACCGCGCAGAAATCAGCTGTGCGCGGGGGTGGGCGCGGACGCGACAAGCCCCGCCGCCCAGTTCGCCGTCCACTGCGTCGCGGTGGTTCCGGCCTCGTCGACGACGTAGCGCGCGTAGTTGCCGTGCACCGGGTTGCCGGCTGCACCGGCGAGCGCGGTGATCGAGGAGGGGATGTTGCGCAGCGACATCGCTTCCGGCGGTGCGGCGCAGATCAGGTCGCCCGGGGCACAGATCGAGAACGTGCGGTCCGCGAGAGTTCCGAAGCCGCCCTGACGTGCGCCGGTCATCGTGATCCCGGGGACGTCCAGACCGCCCAGCGCCACCTCGGCACCGACTCCGTCGACCGGGGGTCCGATCTGCTGAGCGGACGTACCGTCGCGGCGACCGTCGGCGATGACGGTCACGCCGAGCACGCGATCGGCCGGCACCGGGCCGGTTCCGGCTCCGATGGCGGACGCGAGATCGCCCACGATCACAGCCCCCTGGGAGAAGCCCGCCAGGACGTAGGACGTCAGTGGGCACTCCGAATAGCGCTGCGCAAGAATGTCGTTCGCCTTCGCCGCACCTTCGGAGCGACTGACGTTGTACGACGCCTGGCCGTCCGGCGGGAAGGCGATGGGGTTCGAGAACTGGGCGACGTACGGAACGGTGTAGACCTCCGCGCGCTCCGGACCGAACTGTTGCTGCAGAGGTTGCGTGACGCCCAGCATGAGCGAGATGGGGTTGGCCGTCGGCGCGTACGGGTCGTCGGCCGCGTTCGACTCCCAGGTGCCGGGGACGGACAGCACGAACACGTCGGGGCAGGACGCCGGTTGGGAGGTCGGAGCCTCGGCGCCCGGTGTCTGCGGTCCGCCGCTACCCGGCGTCGTCAGTCGTCCTGCCAGCAGGTACCAGAGAAGAAGGATGACGAGCAGGACGACGACGATCACCGCGACGGCGACGAGAAGAAGCCGGAGCGGTGACCGCCGGCGAGTGGATCGAGCCACGAGGTCTCCGATCTATCCGCAGTACGTCGACCGTGCGACGTCGACGTAGACCTGGGCGGTCTTCGCCGCGTCCTCGGCGGTGATCTGCGTGCCGGACGCCGACGCCTCGGCGCCGACGTTCGCGGTGACGAAGGTGAGCACCTGGTCGTCCGCGACGCCCTCGGACTGGGCGGCGCAGATGTACTCCGCGGTGCCGACGGCGATGTCTCCGGTGCCGGCCACGGTCACGCCGCGACCCTTCAACGCGTCGAGGAACGCGGTTCCGCGCGGGCTGATCGGCACAGACGTCGGGCCGGGGAAGCCACTGGGGACGGGGTCGGACTCGTCGGGCGCCGTCGCAGCGGCACCGGGACTGGTCGACGCGGACGCCGACGTGGTCGTCGATCCGGATGGTGCCGCCGACGTGGAGGTGGCCGTGGTGGTGGTCGCCGCCGCCGTCGCACTGGACGTCAACGACGGGGTGCTGCTGGCAGACGAGTCGTCACCGCCGCAGGCGGTGAGCAGTCCGCCGACAGCCACGGCGAGCATCACCGGGGCGAGAGTGGTCGCGAACCTCGTTGTCACGTGGTCATCCTTCGTCTCTGGGGGTCGAGCGTGTCCGGCGGAACGAGGGGAGGAACGAGTGCACTCCCCGACCAGCGCACGGTACCGGCGCGGTCTGAGAGGACTCTGTGCGAGTCCGACCGCGCCGGTACCGTCACCGCTGTCAGGGAACGATCTGCACGGCCCCGTTCTTCACGGTCACGAAACCGTTCTGGAAATTCTGTTGAACGCCACCGGGAATGTCGAACTGGTCGCTGGTGACGTATCCGAGCCGGCCGTTCTCGTACCCGACGCTCTTCCAGGCATCGAAGATCTGACCGTTCAGGATCGACCAGGCACCGGTCGCCGGTGACCAGTAGATGTTGCCGCCCTGGAACTCGGTGAAGCGGCCGCCGTCGCGGACCGTCACCTCGTTGGTCTTGGCGAATCCCAGAGCGCCGTTCTCCCAGCCGGTCTGGCCGTACTTCTCCATGATCTTGCCCATGACGGCGTGTGTCCCCGTGTCGGGTGAGAAGTACATGGCGCCGATCTCGAAGCCCTGCACTGCGCCCGGCTTGGACGGGGTCTGCACCTCGTCGCGAAGCGGGTATCCCAGCGGTCCACCCTCGTAGCCCTGGCGCGCCCACTGGTCGAGAATTGCTCCGCGCACGGCGTGTGCACCGGTCTGCGGCGTCCAGTAGATCATCCCGTTGCGGAACGAGTTGTAGCGTCCGCGACCGTCCGGGGTACCGAGCTCGCCCGACAGCGGCATGCCCAACGCACCGGCGGGGCCGCCGTTCCCGGAGTAGGCACCGCCGACGGCTCCGGCCACCGGGAACGTGCCGCTGTCGGAGGTGAAGACACGACCGAATCGGAAGTCCTGTGCACGCCCGCCGGCCACGTCGTACTCGGAGGTAAGGCAGTCTCCCAGCCAGCCGTTGGCGCTCGCCGTGCCGCCGATGTTCCCACCGACGCTGCACGCGGGCTTGTCCACGTCGACACCCAGTGCGGTCGCGATCTGGGGCCACGCCTGCTTGAGCTCGAACTGCCAGTACGCCCACGAGTGCGTTCCGGACGGGCGGTAGTTGATCGATGCCGGGATGCCGAGCTTGTTGAGCTTGGTGGCGAAGGTCTGCGAGGTCAGCCGCGACAGGATCTCGAGGCCCATGCCGGCGTAGTTGGTGCTGATGCCGGGGATGTCGGACTGCTGGTCGAACTCACCGGCGGTGCCGCTGCCACTGGAGACGTAGAGGCTCATACCTTTCAGCTTCTCGGCGAGCACGTACGGATCGTGCTGGGCCCACAGTTCGCTGGACGGGACGCCCCACATGGCACCGGCGTCGAAGCCGCCGGCGTCCTGCATCGCGTAGCCGATGGCCTGCGGCATGCCGAGAGTCGTCGTGCTCAGGATTCCGGAGAAGGATCCCGCGAACTTGAAGAAGCCGGGGTTGCGCGCCGACAGCGTCATCGCCGCGGTGCCGCCCATCGACAGACCCGCCACTGCACGCGTGTCGTTCGACCGCCAGTCACGTTCCAGAATGGGCGGGAGTTCCTTCATCAGGAACGTTTCCCACTTGTAGTTCACGCCGTTGTTCTGTTCGGCCCAGTCCGAGTAGAAGCTGGACTGTCCACCCACGGGGAGGATGACGTTGACATTCTTGTCGGCGAACCAGGACTCGGCGTCGGTCTCGGCGGTCCAGCCGTTCTCGGTGTCGGTCGCGCGCATTCCGTCGAGCATCCACACGGACGGGAACGTGGCCTGCGGCGTCTTGTTCCAGTCACGCGCGAGAAGGATCTGCACCTGGATAGGAATCCCCATCGAGGGCGAGTTCACCCACACCGCCACGCGACGGTCGGTGATCCAGTCGACGGCCGACACCGTGGCGCCGGCGTCCGCGATCTGGGTGCGCACCGGCGCAGTCTGGACGGGGGCTGCCTGGGCCGGAGCGGCGATCGCCGTGGCCGTCAACCCGCCCGCGAGCGGAAGAACCAGCGATACCGCCAGGGCGGACAGCATCCGCGCTCTCCGCGACGCCGCGTTCGGAACTCGCATGTGTGGGACTCGCTTCCTGATATGACCGTGATTCGCAGGCACCGGCGCGCTCGTCTGGCCGCGAACCGGGTGCCGTTCCGTCTTGTTCTACACGGTGGAGGTGACCGTACGACGGAGGCTCGCTGTTACTGGTGGTGCAAATGTTACTGGAGTCGCGACGCCGGGACGGATCGACCCGCGACGCACGACAGCCCCGACGGCTCGCGTGGTGCGAGGGTCGGGGCTGTCGGTCGAGAAGGGGTGACGTCAGCCGATGTTGGCGCTGAGGTCGGGGGCGAGCTGGTAGATCTGGTCCTGCCAGTAGCCCCACCGGTGCGTTCCCTGTGCCGGGAAGCTGTAAGTCACGTTGTTCGCGCCGATCGAGGCCATCCGCACCTGGAAGGCGCGGCTGTTCGCCAGGGCGAGAGCTTCGAGGCCCATGCCGTTGGCAGTGTTGTAGAAGTCGATCGGTGCGACCGGGCGGTCGTAGGCACCGGGCAGGCCGCTGGCGGCCGAGACCCACACGCGGGTGCCGTTGTCACGCAGGCGAGGCGCGAACACGAACGGGTCGTTGCGCAGCCACGCCGGGTTCCACGGGGGTCCCCACATGCTGTCGACGTTGTAGCGACCGGCGTCGAGCATCGCGAGACGGATGGCCTCACGCATACCGGGAGCCGAGATGTTCAGGTAACCGGAGAGCGAACCGGCGTAGCTGAACTGGTCCGGGTGGTACGCGGCGAGCGTCAGGGCGGCGCTGCCACCCATCGACAGGCCGACGACGCCGTTGCGGCTGGACCGGAAGCCCAGGCGATCGCGCAGAGCGTTGCGCAGATCCTGGGTCAGGAAGGTCTCCCACTTGTACGTGGTGCGCTGTCCGTTGAAGTTCGACGGTGCGTACCAGTCGGAGTAGAAGCTCGACTCTCCACCGACGGGCTCGACGACGTTGATGTTGAAGCTGGCCAGGAATGCGCCTGCGTTGGTCTCGGTCTCCCAGCCGCTGATGTCGTTCGTGGCGCGCAGTCCGTCGAGCAGGTAGACGACACGGTTCGTGTTGCCGTCCGCTGCACGCCAGACACGGCTCTTGATGTCACCCATGGACGACCCGACCCAGAAATCCTGGGCACCCGGGTCGAATGCAGCGTTAGCGGCGGGCCCGGTTCCCACGACCGCGAGGCCGAGGGGGATGGCGGCGGCCATCACGGTGGACACGAGAGCCTGACGCATACGTCGGCCTACTCGGGGTGCGCGAAGGCGTGAAGCCTTCCGCGGCTGAGCGCTGTCGTCACCAGCGACATCGGTAACGGACCCGTCACGCATACATTCGGCCTCTCACAGTTCCGTGCAGCCGGTCGGCCGCACCGCTTCGTCGATCGATCTCGGGCGATGGTCCGAATAGGAACCCGGAACATCCACCGTCGGTCTCGTCTTCCGCGCGTAGTCGCCCCTCGGGCAACCGTGCGCGTCGACGCACATCATCTACACATATCTCCGCCGACGTGGACAGCGTTACACAAACGAGATGCCAGAATCCAGCCACACCTGTCGGATCGGTACGACTCCGAGACAGAAACGCCACGACCCGGTGATCGGACTGTGACGCGGATCTCACTTCGGGGCGAGATGCGAACGGCGTCAAGGCGCGGGGCGTTCTGGGGGCGGTTCCAAATTACACCGTTGTATTTCGTACTCCGGCACCCGGTCGAATCTGTACGCCGCGAAGTCCAACGCACTCTTGAAGTTCTGGATGAACCGAGCTCTCGTCAGGTCCGACCGGTACGACGTCAGCAGCGCCTGCGTCTGCGGACAGGTCAACGCCACCTGAGCCTGGTCGACCCATTCCTCGTCCAGGTAGAACGGCAGGAAGGGATGGACGTCCACCATTCCGGTGTCCGCCACGACCCAATCCGTGTACAGGTTCTTGTCGTGTCCGATGCGGCCGTTGTCCAGACGTTCGGTGTGAGCGGCCAACGGATACGCGAGACCCATCTGATCGAGCACGCGGACGTCCAGCCCGACGTTCATGCTCGTCATGCCGAGATTGAGGAAGTAGACGACGTGCTCGGCGCCGCCCTCGGGAATGGGCAGCGGTGGCGGCACGACATCCCAGTAGGTGAACTGTGCGGACGGCAGCAGCAGTCCGCCGTCCGGAGTGTTCTCGATGGTCTGCACCATTGCCCGCATGCGCGGGTAGTCCAGATAGTCGCTCGCCAGGATCGGATGCCGGTGGCCGGTGTTCTGCGAGTAGAACGCGCGTTCGTCGACGATGCCGCTACGCCCGACGGTGGTGCCCTGCGGCATTCCGGTCGTGGTGGCGGCGAAGACCGCCCACACGACGATTCCCAGCCACAGCGCGACGCAGGAGACCAGCGCGACCGTGCCGCGGCGCAGCGGGATCGGGACGACCGCCACCGGAAGCAGGAGAAGGAACAGCGCCGGAAGAAGTGTGCGGCCGTGCATGAAGTCGCCGCCGACACGGACCGCGTAGACCGCCGAGATCAGGCCGGCGACCAACGCGAAGGTCACCATTGCCCCGGGTGTGCGAACCCGCGACAGAAGGCTCACGTCACCGCGTGAGGGCCGGGAGCGCTGCTGTCGGGTCAGAGCGATCAGTGCCCCGCCCAGGACCAGCAGCGCCGGCACCCATAGGGCGTACGGGCCGACCAGGTTCCACAGGTACGTCGAGCCCTGTGCCCACTTGGCTCCGCCCGCGTCCTTGGAGACGGCCGTGTTGGGGTACGGCAGGGCGTAGTAGCCCATGCGCCAGATCTGGTAGCCGACCGGCAGGAGTCCCGCCACGACCACGATCGCTCCGCGCAGCACCCACCCCGGCGAGGCAATCACCAGCATGAGCAGCGCGAGACCGCCGACGATGACCAGTTCCGGCCGGACCAGCGGCGAGAGGCCGCCCCATAATGCGATCACCAGCACCAGAGCCGGCGACGGAGTCGGCTGTCGCCGATCCGCCCACCGGACCATCAGCCACCACAGGACGGCGATCCAGAAGATCACCAGGCACGACTCGAGTCCCGACGTCGCGAAGTCTCGCGCCGGGGGAACCGCGATGTAGACGATCGCTCCCGCGGGGAGCACCAGCACCGCGCGGCCCGAGTACAGACGTGCGGTGCCGATCATGGCGACCACCACGGCCGCCGTCGTCAGAACCAAGGCGATGGTCAGGACGACGTACTCGAGGCGCACACCACTGAGCCAGGAGAACGCATAGACCACGTAGGTCCAGGCAGCGCTGGTGTTGGTCTCGACACGCTCGCCCGCATTGAAGACGGGACCGTTGCCGGCGAGCAGATTCCGCACCGTGCGCAGCACGATCAAGCCGTCGTCGGCGATCCATCGACGGTCCCACGCCCCCACGAACGCGAGGATTCCGACCACGACGATGCCGACGGCGCCGGTCACTCGGGCCCACCGCGGTGTCTCCACCGCGTCGGTCACCCGCGACTCGTCGTCGCCAGGAAGATCTGTCACATCCTCATGCGAGGTAGACAGCGACACCCACCACTCCGATCCACACGATGGCGAGCAGTTGGAGCACCCGATCTCCGAGCGCGATCTCCTCCGGCTCACCCGCTTCGCCGCCGTCGACGTCGACTGCGTATCGCAGGATAGCGACCGTGAACGGAACCATCGAGATGGCGAACATGCTGGTGCCGTTCTTGGCGTCCTGGTCGAACGCCCACAGGCCGTAACAGATGACCACCGCGGTCGCACTCAGCGTCCACACGAAGCGCAGGTAGGTGGTGGTGTAGTTCTCGAGCGACTTGCGGATCTTCGCGCCGGTGCGCTCCGCCAACTGCAGTTCCGCGTAGCGCTTGCCGGCCGCCATGAACAGCGAACCGAACGCCATGATCAGCAGGAACCACTGCGACAGCGGGATGTCGGCGGCGACTCCGCCGGCGATCGCCCGCAGCAGGAAGCCCGACGACACGATGCAGATGTCGAGCACGGCCTGGTGCTTGAGGCCGAAGCAGTAGGCCAGCTGGACGCCGATGTACACGCCCATGACGACCGCGAGGTTCCAGTTGGCCAGGAACGACAGGCCGATCGCGCCGCCGAGCAGCACCACCGCCATCGCGAACGCGAGATTGACCGGGAGAACGCCCGCCGCGATGGGCCGGAACCGCTTGGTGGGATGAGCTCGGTCGGCCTCGACATCCATCGCGTCGTTGACCAGGTAGATGCCGGACGCGGCCATGCAGAAGACCAGGAACGCGAGCGCGACCGGAAGAAGGACCGAACTCTCGGTCACCGATCCGGCGGCGAGCGGCGCCGCGAGAACCAGCACGTTCTTGACCCACTGGCGGGGCCGGACTGCTTTGACGATGCCTGACGCCAGATTTTTCGACGGCGCGCCGACGACGACGGGTTCCTCGCTCATGCTTCTCCTGCTGTCGTGGCCGCTGCGTCTCCGACAGTCGGACCGAATCGAACCGCCACGTTCTTCTCCACACGCACCGTTGCTGCTGCGGCCAACGCGCCGAGCGCGGACCCCACCACCACGTCCGAAGGATAGTGAACTCCGAGCACCAGACGGGACACGAGCATGGAGGGCACGATCGCCGCTGCCACGGGGAGGCCGGTGGCCCGCCCGATCAGCAGGGCGGCGGCCGTCGTGGACGTGGCGTGGGAGGACGGAAAACTGAATTTGCTGGGTGTACTCACACCGATGCGCACCGACGGATGCGTCGGGCGTCGGCGGCGCGAGATGCGCTTGACGACGATCGATGCGGCGTGCGCGCCGACCGCACCGACCGCGACGGAAGCCCACTTCTCGCGACGGTCGGCGTCGACGAGCGCACCGATACCGCCGATGGCGATCCAGCCGAGGGCATGCTCACCGAAGTGAGACATGCCACGGGCAGCGCGCACGGCGCCCGGCAACGACCCGACACTGTCCTGGACCGCGAGCAGCGCCCGGACGTCCAGGTTGGCGGTTCCCTCAGTTCGGGTAGCTGAAGACACGTTCCCAACGCTCCTTGCTGGTGAGTTCGGGCACGGCGCGACGGTACCGGTCGGACAGTTCGGGGAAGCGGGCGAGCAGTTCGCGTCGCAACGCGATCGACTCGGTGAGCAGCGCCGACGCGATCTTCGGGTCACGCTTGCGGTAGACGACTCCGCGGCCGTCGGCGGTGGTGACGGTGACGCCGTCGACCTGCGAGAGCAGGTACCACCGTGCGTCGAGGGTCGGCACATTGAGCTGCGGCCGGTCGTGATGCTCCCCCTTGGCCGCCTTCAGGTTGTTCAGGACGCCCTTGGCCAGCCGCGACACCTTCGCCGCAGGACCGACCGGTGATCCCACCGCGGGCACGTCGGCACCGCTGGGAGCCGGAAGGAGAGTCGACGACGGTACGACGACGGCATCGGGATACTGCTTGCGCACCCGATGGACCTCGGCCAACGCGGTCGGGAGGATCTCCATGATGTGCTCGGGCCCTGCCAGGAAGTCGCGGATGGCCATGTTCTGGATCGCGACGGTCGAGTACTCGAGGCAGAGCAGATGCTTCATCGTGGCCTTGACGGTGTTCAGCACCAGCCCGCGCGCCGATCCCGGCATGTGCAGCGACGCCACGACCAGGCGGTTGCGCAGGTGGAAGTAGGCCTGCCAGTCGATCGCATCGTCCTTGTCGCTCCACGCCATGTGCCAGATCGCGGCACCGGGAAGCGTCACCGTCGGGAAGCCGGCATCACGGGCCCGAAGCCCGTACTCGGCGTCGTCCCACTTGATGAACAGCGGCAGCGGTTGGCCGACGGTCTCGGCCACGACGCGTGGGATCAGGCACATCCACCAGCCGTTGTAGTCCACGTCGATCCGGCGATGGAGAAGCTTGGATTCACGCAGCGGCTTCTCCGAGAAGTCGTGGTCGTACTCGACGTTCTGCGCCCCGCCCCACATGAAGATGCCGGTGTCGATCTTCTCGCCCATCACGTGCAGATGGCTACGGGCCTGCAGGTTCAGCATCTGGCCGCCGACGAGCGTCGGAACCTTGGCGAAACGAGCCATGGCCAGAGCGCGCAGGATCGAGTCGGGCTCGATCTCGATGTCGTCGTCCATGAAGAGGATGTGCTCGGCGTCGGTGTTCTCGAGCGCCTCGTACATGATGCGGCTGTAACCGCCGGATCCACCGAGGTTGGCCTGGTCGTGGATGCTCAGCAGATCACCGAACGCGGCGGCGGCGTCGTCGAAGCCGGGCTCGTCGCGCACCTTCCGGGTGCCCTGGTCGGGCACGATCACGGCATCGACGACGGCCATGACGAGCGGATCCGACGCGATGGCGGTCAGCGCCTTCACACAGTCGGTCGGCCGGTTGAAGGTGGGGATTCCGATCGCGACGGTTCCGCGACCCGGCGCCTCGACGGGTGCGAACCAGCCGGCTGCCGTCAACTCGACGTCGGTGTCGGTGGTGACGTCGAACCAGATCCATCCACCGTCCTCGAAGGGACCGAGGTCCACCTCGAACTCGAGTGTCGTCCCGGCGGCCGCGGTGATCTGCGCGCCGTCGGTGTCCTTGCCCTGCACGTGGATACGGGAACCGTCGGCCTTGGAGCGGTAGACATCGACGCGGCAGTGCCCGACGACCTCCACCTGCAGCACCACGGAGGTCAACGTGCTGTAGCGGCGCCAGTAGCTGGCCGGGAACGCGTTGAAGTACGTCCCGAACGACACCTCCGACTCGGAGCCGATGGAGACAGACGTGCGGGAGAGCGAGTGCGCGCGACGAGGGTTGGTACGCGCCTCGTCGGTGTAGAGGGTCCGGACGTCCAGCGGCTCCCCGGCTCGCGGGAGCAGAATGCGCTGGAGCAGTGACACACCGAGCAGGGTGTCGGCGCTCACGCCGAATCTCCCAGCGGCGCACCGGATTCGAGGTGCGGACGCAGAGTGTTCTCGAACGTGGTCAACGCGCTGGCGATGGCCATGTGCATGTCGAGGTACTGATAAGTGCCCAGGCGCCCGCCGAACAGCACCGAGTTCTCGGCGGTTTCGCGCTTCGCCCGCTCGCGGTAGGCGGTCACCTTCGCGCGGTCGTCGGGTGTGTTGATGGGGTAGTACGGCTCGTCGCCGGACTCCGCGAAGCGCGAGTACTCGCGCATGATGACGGTCTTGTCGGCCGGGTAGTCGCGCTCGGGGTGGAAGTGCCGGAACTCGTGAATTCTCGTGAAGGGAACGTCCGCGTCGTTGTAGTTCATGACGGGCGTGCCCTGGAAGTCTCCGGTGTCGAGCACCTCGGTCTCGAAATCGAGTGTGCGCCAACCCAACTCGCCATCGGCGAAGTCGAAGTAGCGGTCCAGGGGCCCGGTGTAGACGACGGGCGCGTCCGGGCTCTCGGCGCGGAGGGCGTCACGGACGTCGAACCAGTCGGTGTCCAGGCGCACCTCGATCAGATCGCTCTTCGCCATGTTCTCGAGCCACGCGGTGTACCCGTCCACCGGCAGACCTTCGTGCGTGTCGTTGAAGTAGCGATTGTCGAACGTGTACCGGACGGGGAGCCGGGCGATGTTGCCGGCGGGCAGATCCTTGGGGTCGGTCTGCCACTGCTTGGCCGTGTAGTCGCGGACGAACGCCTCGTAGAGGGGGCGCCCGATCAGCGCGATCCCCTTCTCCTCGAGGTTCGACGCGTCCTCGACGGAGATCTCGCTGGACTGTTCCTCGATGAGTGCGCGCGCCTCGGCAGGGGTGAAGTACCGGCCGAAGAACTGCGACACCAGGCCGAGGCCCATCGGGAACTGGTACGCCTGGCCCTTGTGCAGCGCGAAGACGCGGTGCTGGTAGCCCGTGAACTCGGTGAAGCGGGTGACGTAGTCCCACACCTTCTCGTTGGACGTGTGGAACAGGTGGGCGCCGTACTTGTGGATCTCGATGCCGGTCTGCGGCTCGGGCTCCGAGTAGGCGTTGCCGCCGATGTGCGAACGTCGGTCCAGGACGAGCACTCGTTTTCCCAGCTCCGTGGCGCTTCGTTCGGCGATGGTGAGGCCGTAGAAGCCGGACCCCACGACGATGAGATCGTACTGGCCTCGCGAAGTATCAGTCACGGGTGACCAGGGTATCCGACGCCGTGTAGTGGTCCCGCAACCCTCGCGTGGGACGCATTCGTTCGAACACCTGGCCGAACCCTCTACTTGAGGTTGATGGTTGACCATTCTGTGGTTACTGTGACGTCTGTTGCGCATCACCTATCACATGAGTCACATCTGTCACATGTGACGCTGACCGCGTAGCACCGCCTACCAGGGGAGAAATCGTCTTGCACCGTCGACCGAAGCCATCACTGATCTTGGGCGTCGTCGCCGCACTCGCGGTCACGAGCCCTGTCGTGGTCTACGCAGTCGGGGACAGCACGTCCGGTGTACGCGCGGCCAACGACGAGACAGCCGTCGTGCCCACGCAGATCGCCAAGTTGGCGCTCGCGAACGCCCCCGACATCGTCATCCCGCTGAAGGAGCTGACGGGTCTCGACCTGCCCGACATCGACCTGGGCTCGCTGCGCGACCTGTCGCTGCCGGACTCCTTCGAGATTCCGGCCATCCCGGGGCTCACCGTCCCCGAGGTCCCGGCCGCCGCTCCCACTCCGCCGCCCGCTCCGGTCGACCCCGCCGATGCCGGCGCAGTCGTCAAGGAGGTCTCGCAGGAGACCCCGTTCAGCATGGTGGCGCTCACCGCCGATCAGCTCGGCTCCGCTGTCGCCCGCGTTCGCGCCCAGCTCGACGACGGTTCCTGGGGGCCGTGGAACGAGACGCAGCCGATCGACACGGGACGCACCGACAGCGACGTTCCCACGGTGTCCGCGGGCACCGAACCCATCTTCGTGGGCATGACCAAGCGCGTGCAGTTCCTGCTGACACCCACCGTTCCTGCCGGCGCTGCGCTGAACCCGGCCGATCCGGCGTTCCCGGTGGACCCTGCGCCCGCACCGCTTCCCGATGCAGCCGATCCTGTCGCGCCGGCCGCTCCTGTCGCTCAGGACCTGGGCTACGTGCCCGCATCGTCGTCACGCCCCCTGCGTGCGGAACCGATCGCGGACACGCTCGCCGCGGCCACCGCCGTGCTGATCACGCCCGGAACCTCGGCCGCCGACAGCACGCTGAGTGACATCGCGAGTCCCGTCGAGGGTTCCGGCCCCTCGGTGATCACCCGCGCGCAGTGGGGCGCCGACGAGTCCAAGCGCTGCGGATCCCCCACGTACGACGACTCCCTGGGCGGTGCCACCGTGCACCACACCGCGGGCAGCAACAACTACACCAAGGACGAGTCCGCGGGCATCGTCCGAGCGATCTACGCGTACCACGCGCAGACGCTGGGCTGGTGCGACATCGGCTACAACGTGCTGGTGGACAAGTACGGCCAGGTCTTCGAGGGTCGCGCAGGCGGCCTGGACCGCAACGTCGAGGGCGCGCACGCCGGCGGCTTCAACGAGAACACTGTCGGTCTCGCGCTGATGGGTGACTACAGCACCGAGCAGCCGACTCAGGAGTCGCTCGACGCGGCCGGCAAGTTCCTCGGCTGGCGTCTCGGCAAGGCCGGTCTGGATCCGCAGGGACAGACCACGATGACCTCGGAAGGCACGCAGTACACCTTCGTCCAGCAGGGCAAGTCGATCGATCTGCCGGTGATCTTCGCGCACCGCGATGTCGGCAACACCGAATGCCCGGGCGACGCCGCGTACGGCCGCATGGACGAGATCCGCTCGATCGCCGCGGCGAACCTCAACGGGACGTCGGCTCCGACGACTCCCGCCACACCCGACACGACGACACCTGACGGTGCGACACCCGGCACCGACGGTCTCGTCGCACCGCCCAGCGTCGATGCTGCGTCACCGGCCCCGGGAACGACGCTGACCGGCCTGGTCTCCGAGCTGTTGGCGATGGGTGTGCAGAACCCGATCGTCCAGAAGTGGGTGGCCGAGGGTGGCGAGTCCGGTCGACTCGGTGCCGCTCTGACCGGTCTGCTCGCAGCACCGGAGGGCCAGACACGCGCCGACTTCACCAACGGGTCGATCTACACCACGCCCAGCGGCCAGGTGGTCTCGGTGCTGGGACAGATCTTCAAGCAGTTCGTCGCCATGGGATCGGAATCCGGCTCGCTCGGGCTCCCGACCTCGGACGAGTACCGCATCCCGAACGGGTGGCAGTCCGACTTCGAGAACGGTTCGCTGTCCTTCGACGAGGTCACCGGAATCGTCACGACGGTGGTGAAGACGTTCACCGACACCTACACAGCGGAAATGAACGCCGGCGCTCCTGCCGACGGCCTGGTCGCACCGGTCCCCGAGGCAGCACCCGCACCGGAGCCCGCACCCGTCGGCTGACACCGCCGGGTCAGGTCCACCACCGTTCGAGCACGCGGGCGACACCGTCGTCCGCGTTGCTCGTGGTGACTTCGTCGGCCACGGCGATCGCGGCGGGGTGAGCATTCGCCATCGCGACGCCGTGGCCCACCATCGACAGCATCGGGATGTCGTTCGGCATGTCGCCGAACGCGACCATCTCGGATGCGTCGATACCCAGGGTTCGGGCGATCTCGAGCAGTCCGGACGCCTTGGACACCCCCGGCGCACTCAGTTCGATGAGTCCGTTGTCGGTCGAGAACGTCACGTCGGCCAGGTGCTCGACGTGGGACGACAACGCCGCCGCCATGTCGCCACTGGTCATCGACGACTGCCGGATCAGCAGTTTCACGGCAGGTGCCGACAGCACGTCCTCGGGCGAGGTCTCGGTGTTGTCGGGATTGAGCCATGCGTGCTCGTATCCGGGCGAGCTGACGAACTGCGGAGTCGCGGCGTCGTGAGCGCTGCGACCGACGCGCTCGACAGCGAGGCCACAGCCCTCGATCAGTGATTCCGCCAGCGCCGCCAGTTCGGCGAGATCGGACACGCTCAGGGTCCGAGCGGACACGATGCGATCGTTCTCGCTGTCGTAGATCACCGCGCCGTTCGCGCACACCGACATCGGTGCGTAGCCCAGCTGGTCGACGATGGGGCTGATCCACCGCGGCGGGCGACCGGTCGAGAGGACGAAGGTGTCCCCGGCGGCGGCAACGGCATGAACGGCCGCCTTCGTACGGGCGGTCACGCGCTCGTGATGATCGATGAGGGTGCCGTCGACGTCCGATGCGACGAGCCTCGGTCGCGGTCGCTCTGTGTGCTGCATCGGTCAAGTCTGCACGAACGTCCGTAGTCTGATGTCCCGTGTCCCATCTCGAACTGTCCGACGTCGACTACTTCCTGCCCGACGGGCGCCAGTTGCTCGACGGAGTGTCGTTCCGTGTGGGCGACGGCGCGAAGACGGCCTTGATCGGTCCGAACGGAACGGGCAAGACGACCATCACCCGGATCGTGGCCGGCGACATCGCTCCGGACGAGGGCACCGTCGGAAGATCGGGCACGCTCGGGGTGATGCGTCAGTTCGTCGGGCAGGTCCGCGACGACACCACGGTGCGGGATCTGCTGCTGTCGGTATGTACGGAGCAGGTACGCCGGTCGGCTCGGCTTCTCGACGACACCGAGAACGCGATGATCGATCGCGACGACGAGGCGACCCAGATGGCGTACGCGCAGGCGCTCTCCGATTGGGGCGATGTCGGCGGATACGACCTCGAGCCGTTCTGGGACGAGGTCACCATGTCGGCGATGGGGATGCCGTTCGATCGTGCGAAGTGGCGCGCCGCATCGACGCTCAGTGGAGGTGAGCAGAAGCGCCTCGTGCTCGAAGCCCTGTTCGCGGGAAACGACCAACTGCTGCTTCTCGACGAGCCCGACAACTACCTCGACGTTCCGGGAAAGCGTTGGCTCGAGCGCACGATCGCGGCGTCGGACAAGTCGGTCCTGTTCATCAGTCACGACCGAGAGTTGTTGGCCACGGCCGCGACTCGCATCGTCACACTGGAGCCGGGGGTGAACGGTGCATCCGCCTGGGTCCACGGCGGCGACTTCTCCACCTATACCGAGGCGCGCGAGAAGCGCAACGCTCGGCTGGACGAACTCCGCGCTCGGTGGGACGAGGAGCGGATCAAGTTGCGGGCATTGGTCTTGCGCCTGCGGGAGAAGTCGAAGTTCAACGACGGTGTCGCCTCCCGCTACCACGCAGCGCAGACGCGACTGGCGAAGTTCGAGGAGGCCGGACCCCCGGAAGCAGTTCCGCTGCGTCAGAACGTGGCGGTTCGCCTGACGGGTGGCCGCACCGCGAAACGCGCGCTCGTCTGCACCGGACTCGAGCTGACCGGTCTGATGCAGCCGTTCGACACGGAGATCTGGTACGGCGACCGTGTGGCCGTGCTGGGCTCCAACGGCTCGGGCAAGTCACACTTCCTGCGGTTGCTCGCTGCCGGTGGAACCGACCCCGCGACCGAGCACCTCCCCGTCAGCGAGTTGGACATCGCACCCGTACCGCACAGTGGCACAGCAACTCTGGGCGCCAGAGTCCGACCGGGCCTTTTCGCGCAGACTCACACGCGGCCCGATCTCGAGGGCAATACGCTGCTGGACATCATGCACACGGGTACCTCGCACCGCGACGGCATGGGCCGCGAGGCTGCATCCCGCGCGCTCGACAGATACGGGTTGTCCCGACAGGCGGAACAGAAGTACGACGACCTGTCCGGAGGTCAGCAGGCCCGCCTGCAGATCCTGTTGCTCGAGCTGTCCGGAGCCACGATGCTGCTTCTCGACGAGCCGACCGACAACCTCGATCTCGAGTCGGCGGACTCGTTGCAGGACGCCATCGTCGCGTTCGACGGCACAGTGATCACCGTGACTCACGACCGTTGGTTCGCCAAGAGCTTCGATCGGTTCCTCGTCTTCGGATCCGACGGGAAGGTCTACGAGTCGTCGGAGCCGGTGTGGGACGAAGCCAGAGTCGCACGCACCCGGTGTACGTGACGATTCGGACACGGTGAGGCGCAGGCGCACGTGTAGAGCCGTATCGCGACGTTAGTGTCGAGGTCGTTTCCTGTGAAAGGTGATGCGGCGTGGACATCATGGAACCGGTGCACGGCACCGCCTATCTGCTGAGCGTGGCGGCCATCGCGGTCGCACTTCTGCTTGTCCTCATCATGAAGGTCAAGCTCCACGCCTTCCTGTCGCTGGTACTGGTGAGTCTGCTGACCGCGGTTGCCGCCGGCATCCCTCTCGGGGACGTGCCGGACACGCTGCTCACCGGCTTCGGCGGGACACTCGGCAGCGTCGCGCTGCTCGTCGCTCTCGGCGTCATGCTGGGTCGACTGCTCGAACGGACCGGCGGGGCACAGGTTCTCGCGGACACGCTGATCGCCAGGTTCGGGGAGAAGCGTGCACCGTTCGCCCTCGGCGTGGCGGCACTGATCTTCGGTTTCCCGATCTTTTTCGACGCCGGCCTGGTCATCTTCCTGCCGATCATCTTCTCGGTGGCGCGACGCTTCGGTGGCTCGATCCTGCTCTACGCGTTGCCGACAGCCGGTGCCTTCGCCGCGATGCACGCGATCGTTCCACCGCATCCGGGTCCCGTCGCCGCGGCCGACCTCACGGGTGGCGACATCGGTCTCACCTTGATCCTGGGTGTGCCGGTGGCAGTCGTGGCGTGGTTCGTCGGCTCGTACCTCGTCGGTACCCGCCTCGGCCGTCGGTTCGTGACGACGCCTGCTGCACTGTTCGGGGATGCCGAGGATGCTGATGCTCCCACCTACGCACCCCCGCGCTTCATCGCCGTTCTCGGGGTACTCCTCTTCCCGCTGATCCTGATCTGCCTCAACACCGGGGTGTCGACGCTGCAGACAGCCGGCGCGATCTCGGAGGACGCGCCCTGGGCAGATGCCCTCATCCTGCTGGGCCAGACGCCCGTCGCGTTGCTCCTGACCGTGCTTCTGTCTCTCGTAGTCCTCGCACCCGGGCGGTTCAGCGTCTCCAAGGCCACGGCGCTCATGGACGACGCTCTCGGACCGGTCTGCGCGATCATCCTCATCACCGGCGCCGGCGGGATGTTCGGTGGCGTCCTCCGCGCCAGTGGTATCGGCGCCTCCCTGACGGAGTCTCTCTCCGACCTAGGATTCTCGCTGATCCTGCAGGCGTTCCTGATCGCGGCAGCCCTACGCGTGGCCCAGGGGAGCGCCACAGTAGCACTCACGACGACCGCGGGCCTGGTGTCGGCACAGGTCGCGGAAGTGGGGTTGGGTAACTTCGATATCGCACTGCTGGTGTTCGCGATCGCGGCGGGAGCAACCGTGCTCTCCCACGTCAACGATTCCGGCTTCTGGCTCGTCAGCCGATTCTTCGGCATGGACGAGAAAACGACACTCAAGACATGGACGGTCATGGAAACGACACTGGGACTTGCGGTCTTCGCGCTGGCATCACTGCTCTGGGTGGTGTTCTGAGTGCAGGAACCTGCACAGGAACTTCCGCGCCACATCATCGTCATGGGGGTGTCCGGTACCGGGAAGACGACGGTGGGGAGCGCCCTCGCCACGAAGCTCGGCAGCACGTTCATCGAGGGGGACAAACTCCACCCTGCGTCGAACATCGAGAAGATGTCGGCAGGGCACCCGCTGGACGACGACGACCGGAAGCCGTGGCTCGCTGCCGTGGCACAGGAGATCGGTCGGGTGGCGGCACGCGGGGAAACCTCGGTCACTGCGTGCTCGGCCTTGACGAGGCTCTACAGGAATTGGCTCCGAGAGGGATATACGGAGCTGTTCTTCGTTCATCTGCAGGCCGACTACGACACTCTGCTCGACCGGATGTCCAAGCGCCGGCACTTCATGCCGCCGTCCCTCCTCCAGTCCCAGTTCGACACGTTGGAGAATCTGCAATCGGACGAGAACGGCGCCGGCGTTCCCGATGTGAACGGCGTCGAGAAGGTCGTTGCGTCGGCTCTGGACGCCGTCGGGTTCACACGGACGTAGGAACTCACGCAGCGCTGAATCTCGTTGGTGCGCGGGAGGACCCGTGAATGCAGAAAGCCCCCCGACCTGTGGTCGGGGGGCTTTCTGTGAAGGGTTGTTCGGCGGTGTCCTACTCTCCCACACCCTGTCGGGTGCAGTACCATCGGCGCTGGAGGGCTTAGCTTCCNTACGCGACGATGGTCGTGCTGGCGATGGGCCCCCCGACCTGTGGTCGGGGGGCTTTCTGTGAAGGGTTGTTCGGCGGTGTCCTACTCTCCCACACCCTGTCGGGTGCAGTACCATCGGCGCTGGAGGGCTTAGCTTCCGGGTTCGGAATGGGTCCGGGCGTTTCCCCTCCGCTATGGCCACCGAAACTCTGTGAAACAACAGAGCACGAGGCACACACTCCCACCGTCACCCCGTTGGGGTGGTGTGGTGGTTGTGGTGCGGGTTTCAGTTATCTGCTGAMCAACTCGTGTGTTGTCTCAGATACTGCACAGTGGACGCGTAGCTTCTTTGTGGTAAGTCCTCGGCCTATTAGTACCAGTCACCTGCACCCATTGCTGGGCTTCCAGTTCTGGCCTATCAACCCGGTGGTCTGCCGGGGGCCTTACCCCCTCGAGGGGGTGAGAAACCTCATCTTGGAACAGGCTTCCCGCTTAGATGCTTTCAGCGGTTATCCCTTCCGAACGTAGCTAACCAGCGGTGCTCCTGGTGGAACAACTGGCACACCAGAGGTTCGTCCGTCCCGGTCCTCTCGTACTAGGGACAGCCTTCCTCAAGTTTCTGACGCGCGCGGCGGATAGAGACCGAACTGTCTCACGACGTTCTAAACCCAGCTCGCGTGCCGCTTTAATGGGCGAACAGCCCAACCCTTGGGACCTACTCCAGCCCCAGGATGCGACGAGCCGACATCGAGGTGCCAAACCATCCCGTCGATATGGACTCTTGGGGAAGATCAGCCTGTTATCCCCGGGGTACCTTTTATCCGTTGAGCGACACCGCTTCCACTTGCCGGTGCCGGATCACTAGTCCCGACTTTCGTCCCTGCTCGACTTGTCAGTCTCACAGTCAAGCTCCCTTGTGCACTTGCACTCGACACCTGATTGCCAACCAGGCTGAGGGAACCTTTGGGCGCCTCCGTTACATTTTGGGAGGCAACCGCCCCAGTTAAACTACCCACCAGGCACTGTCCCTGAACCAGATCATGGTCCGAGGTTGAGGTATCCAATACGATCAGAGTGGTATTTCAACAACGACTCCACACACACTGGCGTGCATGCTTCACAGTCTCCCACCTATCCTACACAAACCGAACCGAACACCAATACCAAGCTGTAGTGAAGGTCCCGGGGTCTTTTCGTCCTGCCGCGCGTAACGAGCATCTTTACTCGTAATGCAATTTCGCCGAGTCTATGGTTGAGACAGCTGAGAAGTCGTTACGCCATTCGTGCAGGTCGGAACTTACCCGACAAGGAATTTCGCTACCTTAGGATGGTTATAGTTACCACCGCCGTTTACTGGGGCTTAAATTCTCAGCTTCGCTCCGAAGAACTAACCGGTCCTCTTAACCTTCCAGCACCGGGCAGGCGTCAGTCCGTATACATCGTCTTACGACTTCGCACGGACCTGTGTTTTTAGTAAACAGTCGCTTCTCACTGGTCTCTGCGACCCACACCAGCTCACACTGCAAGAGTGATCACCAGCAGGGGTCCCCCTTCTCCCGAAGTTACGGGGGCATTTTGCCGAGTTCCTTAACCATAGTTATCTCGATCGCCTTGGTATTCTCTACCTGATCACCTGTGTCGGTTTGGGGTACGGGCCGTGTACCAGCTCGCTAGAGGCTTTTCTCGGCAGCATAGGATCACTGAATTCGCCTCATTCGGCTATGCATCACCTCTCAGGCTGTGTGAGACCCGGATTTGCCTAGGTCTCGCCCTACAGGCTTACACCAGTGTTACCACTGACTGGCTCAGCTACCTTCCTGCGTCACCCCATCGCTTGACTACTACCAGGAAAGGTCCCGTGCATCACCACACCCGGCACCCGAAGGTGCTCCTGGTGGCTCTGGACGGTTAGTACTCCTGATTCATCATGGGCGCGGATACACGGGTACGGGAATATCAACCCGTTGTCCATCGACTACGCCTGTCGGCCTCGCCTTAGGTCCCGACTCACCCTGGGCGGATTAACCTGGCCCAGGAACCCTTGATCATTCGGCGGACGAGTTTCTCACTCGTCTTTCGCTACTCATGCCTGCATTCTCACTCGCGTGGCCTCCACACCTGGATCACTCCGGCGCTTCCCTGGCCACACGACGCTCCCCTACCCATCCACACACCTGGCACACACCCCGTAGGATGTGCGCGGGCTATTGTGCGAATGCCGCGGCTTCGGCGGTGTACTTGAGCCCCGCTACATTGTCGGCGCAAAATCACTTGACCAGTGAGCTATTACGCACTCTTTCAAGGGTGGCTGCTTCTAAGCCAACCTCCTGGTTGTCTTCGCGACTTCACATCCTTTTCCACTTAGTACACGCTTAGGGGCCTTAGCCGGCGATCTGGGCTGTTTCCCTCTCGACTACGAACCTTATCGCCCGCAGTCTCACTGCCGCGCTCTCACATCCTGGCATTCGGAGTTTGGCTGATTTCGATAAGCTTGTGGGCCCTCTAGACCATCCAGTAGCTCTACCTCCAGGATGAAACACGCGACGCTGCACCTAAATGCATTTCGGGGAGAACCAGCTATCACGGAGTTTGATTGGCCTTTCACCCCTACCCACAACTCATCCCCTCAGTTTTCAACCTAAGTGGGTTCGGGCCTCCACGACGTCTTACCGTCGCTTCACCCTGGCCATGGGTAGATCACTCCGCTTCGGGTCTAGAGCATGCGACTGKAWMGCCCTATTCGGACTCGCTTTCGCTACGGCTACCCCACACGGGTTAACCTCGCCACATACCACTAACTCGCAGGCTCATTCTTCAAAAGGCACGCCATCACCCCCAGTGACAAGTCACTCGAAGGCTCTGACGGATTGTAAGCGCACGGTTTCAGGTACTATTTCACTCCCCTCCCGGGGTACTTTTCACCTTTCCCTCACGGTACTAGTCCGCTATCGGTCACCAGGGAGTATTCAGGCTTATCGGGTGGTCCCGACAGATTCACAGCAGATTTCACGGGCCCGCTGCTACTTGGGCATTCACTTCGACAGTCACACAGTTTTCGTCTACGGGATTCTCACCCTCTACGACAGGCCATCCCAGACCACTTCGACTAACCACATGATTTCTTACTGTCGGCCGATCCGGCAGAATCGACAAAAACAAACCCCACAACCCCACACGCACAACCCCTGCCGGGTATCACATGCACATGGTTTGGCCTCTTCCGCGTTCGCTCGCCACTACTGACGGAATCACTGTTGTTTTCTCTTCCTGTGGGTACTGAGATGTTTCACTTCCCCACGTTCCCTCCACACACCCTATATATTCAGGTGCAGGTAACACGACATCACTCGTGCTGGGTTTCCCCATTCGGACACCCTCGGATCTCAGCTCGGTTGACAGCTCCCCGAGGCTTATCCTTCATCGGCTCCTGGTGCCAAGGCATCCACCGTACGCTCTTCATTACTTACAACAAAGATGCTCGCGTCCACTGTGCAGTTCTCAAACAACACACCCCCTTCGAACTCCCATCTGCACCATGCCCACCCGAAGGCGCGGTATGCCAGACATCCGAAGGAGATACATTCTTGCCTAGAAAAAACACTTGCGTGTTCTTTCAGGACCCAACAGTGCATCGATATAGTGCCGACTGGTCACGACTGAGCGTGACCGTTGTTGCCGGCTCTGGTTGTCAGTGTTCCA